>CAZNDO010000015.1:0-102797 GCA_964571855.1 uncultured Gemmatimonadota bacterium | reverse complement strand
CCCGACGCCAGCGCGACCGACGCGCTTCAGCCGGCGCGCACTCCCTCCGTTTCGGCGCGGCGCTTCAGTGCGCCGCGGTCCACCTTGCCCAGGTGGGTGCGCGGGAAGGTCGGCAGCACGATCACTTCGCGTGGGCACTTGTACGGCTCGAGGCGCTCGCGGAGCCAGGTGCGGAGCTCGTCCCCCGTGACGTCGCGGCCGGGGCGGGGGCGGACGAAGGCCCAGGGTTTCACGAGGCCCTCCGAGGTGGAGGCGCCGACGATGCAGGCCTCCTCGACGGCGTCGTGTTGCAGGAGGTGGTTCTCCACCTCCGCCGGCGCCAGCCACTTGCCGGAGACCTTCAGCATGTCGTCGCCGCGGCCGCAGTAGGTGAAGTAGCCGTCGGCGTCGCGGCGGACCATGTCGCTGGAGACGTACCACTCGCCGCGGAAGGCGGCGTGGGACTTCGGGGCGTCGTGCCAGTAGCCGAGCGCGCGGGAGGCGCCGCGGACCCAGAGGTAGCCGGTCTCGCCGGGGGGGAGGTCCGTGCCGTCGGCGTCGCGCACGCGCACGTCGAAGCCGTCGACCGGCTTGCCCAGCGTGCCGGGGCGGCAGTCCTCCGGGCGGTTGGAGAGGAAGATGTGCCACATCTCCGCCGTGCCGAGGCCGTCGAGGAGCGGCACTCCCCACAGCTCGGACCAGCGCCGATGCAGCTCCGGCGGCAGCGCCTCGCCGGCGGACGTGGCGAGGCGCAGGCACGACAGGTCCTGCCGCGCGGCGTCCGGGTGCGACACCATCTTCTGCACCATCGTGGGCACGTTCACGAGCACGGTGGGGCGGTGGCGCGCGATCTTCGCGAACAGCACCTCCGCCGTCACGCGCTCGGGGAACAGCACGGACGCGGCGCCGGCGGCGAACGGGAAGAACAGGTTCGAGCCGGTGGCGTAGCCGAAGAAGAGCTTCGGCACCGAAAGCGTGACGTCCTTGGGCCCGATCCCCAGCGTGCCGAGACCGTACAGCCGCGTGGTGTTCGCGAAGCTCCCGTGGGTCTGCAGCACGGCCTTCGGGCGGCCGGTCGTGCCGCCGGAGAAGAGCCACAGCGCCACGTCGTCCCGGTGCACCGGGAAGGGCTCGCGCTCCGGCGACGCGGCGCGCAGCGCGGCGTCCACCTCCGGCGAGCCGGCCAGCAGCGCGGCCCGCGGCGGACGCGCCACGGACGCCGCGTGGCGGAACGGCGCGCCCGAGGCGGCGTGCGCCACCACCGCCACCGCGCGCGTCTCGGCCAGCAGGTACTCCAGGTCGTCGCCGGGAATCTCGGGGTTCACCATCACGACCACCGCGCCGAGGCGCAGCGTGCCGAAGAGCGCGGCGACGAAGTCCGGCCCGTCCGGCAGCGCGATCATCACGCGCTGCTCGGGGCGCACGCCCGCGGCATGCAGCGCGCCGGCCCAGCGGTTCGCGAGCGCGTCCACCTCGCGGTAGGTGAGGTCGCCCCGGTCCGTCCGCAGGGCGACGGCGTCGCCGCGGCCCTCGCGCACGCGGTCGCCGAGGAACAGCTCCGCGATGGAATCCGAACCGCCCGCCTTGCCGCTCATGGCCCGGCATGATAGGGGTCCGTCGCGCGGAGGGTCAAACGTGCGGCGTCTCGCGGACATGACCTGGACGGAAGTGCGGGACCTGGACCGCGCGCGCACGGTCGCCGTGCTGCCGGTCGGGGCGATCGAGGCCCACGGCCCGCACCTCCCGCTGGCGACGGACGTCATCATCGCGGAAGCGATGGCCGAGGCCGGCGCGGCGGCGCTGGCGTCGTCCGGGCGCGATGCGATCGTGCTTCCCGCGATCGCCTACACGGCCGCGCCCTTCGCCGCGGCATTCCCCGGCACGGTGGCCGCGTCCCCCGCGTCCGTGACCGCCGCGGTGACGGACGTGGCGGCGGCGCTGACCGCGGACGGCTTCGCCGCGCTGGCGGTGGCGAACGCGCACCTGGATCCCGCGCACCTCGCGTCCCTGCACGATGCGGCCGCGGGGTGCGCGCGCCGGGGGCTGCTCCCGGTGGCCTTCCCGGACCTCACGCGCAAGCCCTGGGCGCCGCGCCTCGGCGAGGAGTTCCGCTCCGGCGCGTGCCACGCCGGGCGCTACGAGACGTCCATCGTGCTCGCGGCGCGGCCCGATCTCGTGCGGGACGGGGTGCGGCGCCGGCTGCCCGCGAACCCCGCGTCCCTCTCCGACGCCATCCGCACGGGGAAGGCCACCTTCGTCGAGGCCGGCGGGCCGGACGCGTACTTCGGGTGGCCGGCGGACGCCGGCGCCGCGGAGGGACGCGAGCACCTCGCCACGCTCGGCGCGATCCTCGCGGAGGCGGTGGCGGCCGTGCTTGACCGCGAGCCGCCCCGCGGTTGAACCTCCCGGCATGTCCACCCTGTCCGGCAAGAAGGCTGTCGTCACCGGGGCCGGTCGCGGGATCGGCGCGGCCATCGCGCGGCTGCTGGCCGCGTCCGGCGCGGACCTCGTGGTGGCGTCGCGCACGGCGGCGGCCGCCGAGGCCGTGGCGAGGGAGCTGCGCGCGCGGGACGCCCAAGCGTGGGCGCTCGTGTGCGACGTCGCGGACCCCGTGGCCGTGGACGCGCTGCGGAAGGACGCCCTGGACGTCCTCGGCCACGTGGACATCCTCGTGAACAACGCCGGCATGGCGCACTCGGCGCCGGTCGCGCGCATCGACGTGGAGGACTGGCAGCGGGTGATGGCGGTGAACGCCACCGGGACCTTCCTGTGCACGAAGGCGTTCCTCCCCGGGATGATCGAGCGCGGGTGGGGACGCGTCGTGAACGTGGCGTCCACCGCCGCGCTCCAGGGCGGGCGGTACATCGCCGCGTACGCGGCGTCGAAGCACGCCGTGCTCGGGTTCACGCGGTGCGCGGCGGCGGAGGTGGCCCACCGCGGCGTCACCGTGAACGCCGTGTGCCCGGGGTACGTGGACACGGACATGACCTTCGCCACGATCCGGAACATCGTGGAGCGCAGCGGACGCACGGAGGAGCAGGTGCGGGACTTCGTCACGTCGCGCAACCCGCAGGGCCGGCTCATCCGGCCGGACGAGGTGGCGTGGACCGTGCGCGCGCTGTGCGAGGAGGAGGCCGCCGCCATCAACGGGCAGACCGTGGTGATGGACGGCGGCGGGTTGCTCGCGTGACGCGCGACGCGTTCGATCCGGTCAATCCGGAGGAGCTCGCGGCGCCGGTCGGCTTCAACCACGGGATGCTCTCGCGCGGCCCGGGGCGGTTGCTGCTCGTGGCCGGGCAGGCCCCGACCGACGCCGCGGGCCGCGTGGTCCCCGGGGACTTCGCGGCGCAGTTCGATCGCGCGCTGCGCAACGTCCTCGCGGTGTTGCACGCGGCCGGCGGCGCACCGGAGGACCTGGGCCGGCTCACGGTCTACGTGAAGAGCGTGGCCGCGTACCGGGCCGCGCGCCCGGCGCTGGGCGCGGTCTGGCGCGCCGTCCTCGGCCGGCACTACCCGGCGGTGGCGCTGGTGGAGGTCGCGGACCTCGTGGACGCGGGGGCGCTCGTGGAGATGGAGGCCACCGCCTGGATCCCGGAGCGGGGGTGAGCATGCGGACACCGGAGTCGTTCCTGTACCGCCACGATCCGGGGACCGGCGTGGCCACGATCACGCTGAACCGTCCCGAGCGGCTGAACGCGCTCACGTTCCAGGTCTACACCGAGCTGCGCGACGTCTTCCGGGCGCTGGACACGGAGGCCGGCGTGCGCGCGGTCGTGATCACCGGCGCGGGCCGCGCGTTCTGCTCCGGCGGGGACGTGGAGGACATCATCGGCGCGCTGTTCTCGCGGGACGACGCGGGGCTGAAGGAGTTCACGCGGCTCACGTGCGAGCTGATCCTCGCCATCCGCGAGTGCCGCCGGCCGGTCGTGGCCGCGCTCAACGGGACGACGGCCGGCGCGGGCGCGGTGATCGCCGCCGCGTGCGACTTCCGCATCGCCGCCGAGGAGGCGCGCATCGCGTTCCTGTTCACGAAGGTCGGGCTGTCCGGCGCGGACATGGGCGCGTCGTGGCTCCTGCCGCGGATCGTCGGGCTGGGCCGCGCCACCGAGCTGCTCATGCTCGGGGACTTCGTGGACGCGCGGGAGGCGGAGCGCATGGGGCTGTACCACCGGGTCGTCCCGGCGGCGCGCGTGCAGGAGGAGGCGGCCGCGCTCGCGGAGCGGCTGGCCCGCGGTCCCTCGCTCGGCCTCGCCGTGACGAAGGACGCGCTGAACCGCGAGGCGGGCATGGACATGCGGAGGGCCTTCGAGCACGAGGGGCTGGTGCAGGCGGAGTGCATGAAGGGGCCGGATTTCCGCGAGGCGTACGAGGCGTTCGTGGCCAAGCGCGCGCCCCGGTTCGAGTGACGATGACGCCCGATCCCGCCGCCGTCCGCGCGTTCCTCGCGCCGGAGCACGTCGCGCGCGCGGCGGAGCTGTCGGCCCTCGCGGCGGAGCGCCTCGCGCCGCGCCCCCACGCGGCCGGGGACGACGCGGCACGGCGCGAGGCGCGCGCCCTCGTCAAGGTGCTCGCGGACGCGGGTTTCTACGCGTCCATCGCCGCGCGCGACCTCCGCGGTTCCTGCCTCGCCCGCGAGGCGCTCGCGGCGGTCTCCCCGCTGGCCGACGCGGTGTGGGCGCTGCAGGCGCTCGGGACCACGCCGCTGCTCGCCGCGGCGGCGGCCGCTCCCGGCGGCCCCGCCGCCCGCTGGGCGGAGGCCGCGCTCGCCGGCGACGCGATCGCGGCGTTCGCCATGACGGAGCCGGACGCGGGATCGGACGTGGCCGCGCTGCGGACGGCGGCGCGCCCGGTCCGCGGCGGCTGGTCGCTGCGCGGCACGAAGACCTTCATCTCCAACGCCGGGATCGCGGACTTCTACGTGACCTTCGCGTCCACGACGCCGGGGCGGGGGGCGAAGGGGATCTCCTGCTTCCTCGTGCCCGCGGATGCGCCCGGCTTCCGCTTCGTGAAAGCGCAGGTCCTGAGCGAGCCGCACCCGCTCGGGGAGATCGCGTTCGAGGACTGCGAGATCGGCGCGGACCATCTGCTCGGCGCGGAGAACGAGGGGCTCAAGCTCGGCCTCGGCACGCTGGACGGGCTGCGCGCCACGGTGGCCGCGGCCGCCTGCGGGATGGCGGCGCGCGCGCTGGACGAGGCGGTCGCGCACGCGCGCGCCCGCGTGCAGTTCGGCGTCCCGCTCGCGGAGCACCAGATCGTGCGGGAGAAGCTCGCGCGCATGGCCATCGAGCTGACCGCGGCGCGTCTCCTGACGTACCGCGCCGCCTGGGAGAAGGACGGCGGGGCGGAGCGCGTGTCCCTGGAGTCGTCCATGGCGAAGGCGTACGCCACGGAGGCCGCCCAGCGCATCGTGGACGACGCCGTGCAGATCCTCGGCGGGCGCGGCGTGCTGTGCGACCACCCCGTGGATCGGCTGTACCGCGCGGTCCGCGCGCTCCGCATCTACGAGGGGACCACGGAGATCCACCATCTGGTCGTCGCGGGCCGGATCCTCGCGGCGCACGGGGCGGCGGGAGCGTGAGGGTCGTCTGCCTCGGGGGCGGTCCGGCGGGGCTGTACCTGGCCATCCTGCGCAAGCGGGCGCACCCGGCGGACGACGTGCTCG
The DNA here is from genome assembly GCA_964571855.1 of uncultured Gemmatimonadota bacterium. GTDB lineage: Bacteria > ARS69 > ARS69 > ARS69 > ARS69 > CAYYFX01. The sequence continues at coordinate 97,156 of CAZNDO010000015.1, read as the reverse complement.
TGCTCGAGCGCAACCTCCCGGGCGACACGTTCGGCTTCGGCGTGGTCTTCTCCGACGCCACGCTGGAGAACCTGGCCGCCGCCGATCCGCCCACGCACGACGCCATCACGCGCTCCTTCCACCACTGGGACGACATCGAGATCACGTGGCGCGGCGAGGTGCTGCGCTCGACCGGGCACGGGTTCGCCGGCGTTTCCCGCGCGCGCCTGCTGGGCATCCTCGAGGACCGGGCGCGGGAGCTGGGCGTTCGCCTCGAGCACGGCGTGGAGGTCGCGGACCCGCGCGCGCACGCGCGCGACGCGGATCTCGTGGTGGGCGCGGACGGCGTGAACAGCGCGGTCCGCCGCGCGCTGGCGGATCGCCTCGGTCCGACCGTGGACGAGCGCCCGAACCGCTTCGTCTGGCTCGGCACGACCCGCCCGTTCCCGGCGTTCACGTTCTGGTTCAAGCGCACGGAGCACGGGTTGTGGCGCGTGCACGCGTACCAGTACGAGCCGGACGCGTCCACGTTCATCGTGGAGGCCACCGGCGAGACGTTCGCGGCGTCGGGGCTGGATCCCGCGGACGAGGACGGGACGGCGGCGTTCTGCGAGCGGCTCTTCGCGGAGGAGCTCGGCGGGCACCGGCTGCTGAAGAACCGCTCGCTCTGGCGGCGCTTCCCCACCGTGCGCTGCGCACGCTGGAGCGCGGACAACGTGGTGCTCCTGGGGGACGCGGCGCACACGGCGCACTTCTCGGTGGGGTCCGGGACGAAGCTCGCGATGGAGGACGCCATCGCGCTGGCCGCGGCGCTGGACGCGCACCCGCGGGTGCCGGACGCGCTGGCCGCCTACGAGGCCGAGCGCCGCCCCGCGGTGGAGAGCCTGCAGCGCGCGGCGCAGGCCAGCCTCGGCTGGTTCGAGTGCACCGAACGCTACGAGGACGAGCCGCCCGTCCGCTTCGGCTTCTCCCTGCTCACGCGCAGCCTGCGCATCACCCACGACGATCTCGCGCGCCGCGATCCCGCGTACGTGGCCGCGGTGGACGCGCACTTCGCGGCCGAGGCCGAGCGGCAGAGCGGCGCGACCGCCGCGCGCGGGGCCGACGGCCGGCCGCCGCCGCCCATGTTCACGCCCTTCCGGCTCCGGGACCTCGTGCTGCCGAACCGCGTGGTCGTGTCCGCGATGTGCCAGTACTCCGCCGCCGACGGCTTCCCGGACGACTGGCACCTCGTGCACCTCGGCAGCCGGGCCGTGGGCGGAGCCGGCCTCGTGATGACGGAGATGACGGACGTGTCGCCGGACGCGCGGATCACGCCGGGATGCTGCGGGCTGTGGTCGGAGGAGCACGCGGCGGCGTGGCGCCGCATCGTGGACTTCGTGCACCGGGAGACGCCGGCACGCATCGGGCTGCAGCTCGCGCACGCGGGGCGCAAGGGCGCGGTCACGGTGCCGTGGGAGGGCGACGTCCCGCTGCCGGCCGGCGGCTGGCCGCTGCTCGCGCCGTCGCCCTTGCGGTGGGACGACGGCTACGACGAGCCGCGGGCGATGACCCGCGAGGACATGGCGCGCGTGACCGCGGACTTCGAGCGCGCGGCGCACCTGGCCGAGGCCGCCGGCTTCGACCTCCTGGAGCTGCACTTCGCGCACGGGTACCTCCTGTCCAGCTTCCTCTCGCCGCTCACGAACCGCCGGACCGACGCGTACGGCGGCTCCCTGGCGAACCGCCTGCGCTGGCCGCTGGAGGTGCTGGACGCGGCGCGGCGCGCGTGGCCCGCGCACAAGCCGATGTCCGTGCGCATCTCCGCGACCGACTGGGCGCCGGGCGGACTGGAGCCGGCGGACGCGGTGGAGATCGCGCGGGCCTTGAAGGCGCACGGGGTGGACCTCGTGGACGTGTCCGCGGGGCAGACCGTCCCGTTCGCGAAGCCCGTGTACGGGCGGCAGTTCCAGACGCCGTTCGCGGACCGGGTGCGGCACGAGGCGGGCATCGCCACGATGGCGGTGGGGAACATCTCGTCGTGGATGGACGTGAACACGATCCTCGCCGCGGGGCGCGCGGACCTGTGCGCGCTCGCGCGGGCGCACCTGTACGATCCGTACTGGACGCGGCACGCGGCGGTGCAGCAGGGGTGGTCGCTGCCGTGGCCGAGCCCGTACTCCAGCATCCAGCGCTACGTGCCGCGCTTCGGCTGACGGGACTCGTGCGGAGGGGCGACGACGGCGCGGCGGATGCCGCGGGGAGGGTGGCATGATGCGGCATACGGGTGGCGCCGGCCGGACGGCGGCGCGGATGTTCGCGGCCTGGCTGGCGGTCGCGGCGGTCGCCTGCGGCCCGGCGCGCGAGGACGCGCCATCCCCGCCGCGCGCGGCCGCGGCGCCGGACACGGTCCGCGCGGACGACGGCGTGCCGATCGCGGTGGAGATCAGGGGGAGCGGCGAGCCGGCGCTGGTGCTCATCCACGGGTGGTGCTGCAACCGGTCGTTCTGGCGCAACCAGGTGGACCTGCTGGCGAAGGATCACCGCGTGGTCGCCGTGGACCTGCCGGGACACGGCGCGTCCGGCGCGGGGCGCGCGGCCTGGTCCCTCGCCGGGCTCGGCGCGGACGTGCGCGCGGTGGTGGAGACCCTGGGGCTGTCCCGCGTCGTCCTCGTGGGCCACTCGCTCGGCGGACCCGTGGCGCTGGAGGCGGCGCGCCTCCTTCCCGGGCGCGTGGTCGCGGTGATCGCGGTGGACACGCTGCAGGATGCGGAATTCGAGATGCCGGCGGACGCCGTCGAGACGATGGCGTCACGGTTCGAGCAGGACTTCTCCGGCACGATGGCGCAGGCGGTGCGTTCCATGTTCCGCGAGACGGCGGATCCGGCGGTCGTGGAGTGGACGCTGAGTGCGTCGCTCGGCACGGATCGCGCGGCCGCGCTCGCGCTCATGCGCGACTATCCGAACTTCCGGCCCAAGGAGGCGCTCGCGGCCGCCGGCGTCCCCGTGCGTTGCCTGAACACCGTGCCGCGCGCGGAGGAGGGGCTGCCCACGGCGATCGAGACGAACCGCCGCTACGCGGACTACGACGCGGTGCTCCTCGAGGACGTCGGGCACTTCCCGATGATCGAGAAGCCGGCCGAGTTCAACGAGAAGCTGCTGGAGGTGCTTGCGGCGGTGGAGTCCCGCTGACGCGGCCCCGCCGGGACGCCGCGCGGCGGCGGGGCGAACGCACGACGGGCCGGGACGTCGCCGCCCCGGCCCGCGTGGATCCCGCGCCGGGCGTCGATCAGCGGAAGTCCGCCTTCACGCGCGCCCAGTTGTCCGGTTGCACGGCGGTCGGGCCGCAGTGGCCGGGGCCGGTGATGCCGTTGTTGAAGTCGTCGAGCTGCTGCGCGATCGAGCTGGCGCTCCCGGGGGAGACGTGGCCGCTGCCCACCGGCGGCACCACGAGGCCGCCGATCAGCGCGTGCGCCGCCGCGATCGCGGCCGACACGGACGACGTGTCCGCGCCGTTCGCCGCATTCAGCAGCGTGGCGATCAGCTGGTGCGCCAGGATGATCAGCCCGTTGCCCCGCGCGGGCTCGCCCAGGATCGCGAGCAGCTGGGACTTCGTGTAGTTCACGCTGCCGAGCGCGAGCGACGCCACCGGCCAGACCTCCTCGTGGTTCTTCCAGAAGCCCTGCGTGAACGTGCAGTTCGCGTTCGTGCCGCTCTCCACGACGTACACGTTGGACCACGGGCTGTCTCCCAGGATGCCGTCGGTGACGGCCATCGCGCGGAACACGTACGGCGTGACCGGCGCCAGCTCCTCGCCCGCGGCGGCGCCCAGCGACACGCCGGTCTCGTCGCGCAGGTCGCCCACCTCCACGGCGGCGGACGCCGCGGACGGGATGACGAACGTCGTCAGCGCGCCGTCCCACGTGTTCAACGTCGGGGTGCCGTGGAACAGCGCCTCGCGCACGGACGCGTGCGGCGTGGCGGGGAACTGGCCGCCGTGCGCGAGGAAGTCGGAGAACCGCATCCACTGCACGGCGAAGCCCGCCGGCGCGCCGGACTCCCCGGCGCCCACCACGACCACGATCTTCGCGTGGCCCTGGGCGTAGCTGCCGAGCACGGGGCGGTCCAGAGCGGTGGCCTGGGCCGCGGACGCGACGAGCGCGGACGCTCCGAGGACGAGGACGGACGAGCGGAACTTGTCGCAAGGGGTCATGGGGGCCTCCCGGTCGGGGGTTCGCGAACGAATCCAGCGTAGCTGCGACCGGCATCCCGATACAAGGCCGCCGGGGGACTCCGGACGCACCGGACGCTCCGATCCGGATTCGCACGCGGCGGCTTTGGGGCCCCCGGGCGGTTCTCCCGCGCCGGGCGACCGCAATCTCCGAACCACCGGGGGAGTGGTACACTGGGCGACCGTTCCAGCCACCCGCCCGCGAAGTCGCGACCGGGGACGTCGAACCCCTGAACCCCGAGGCCCCGGAAGCCGTCCCCGTGCGTCCTGCCAACCTGTTGAAAACGCTGGCGATCGCCGTCCAGCTGGCGCTTTTCGTGTTCGTGATCGAGCGCCGGTTCGAGGTGGAGAGCCCCGCCTTCCGGCAGATCGTCCGCCTCGCCGCGGCGGGGTTCGTCATCCACGCCCTGCTGCCGCGGCGGTTCCGCCTGCCGTTCTTCGCGCTGCTCTCCGTGGCCGGGATCTTCCTGGTCCTGGGCGCCGGCGCGGCCGCGTGGGTCCTCGGCATGGGCCTCGGGCTCCTCGGGATCTGCCACCTGCCGGTGTCCTTCGGAGCGCGGGTGGGGCTCCTCCTGGCGGCGGGCGCGGGGCTCGCGGCCGCGCGCGCCGGCGTCCTCCCCGCGGGCGTGCCCGGCGTCGTCTGGCCCGTGCTGGGCTCGATGTTCATGTTCCGGCTCATCGTCTACGCGTACGACCTGCGGCACGTGAAGGAGGCGGTGTCGCCCTGGATGCGCGTGTCGTACTTCTTCGTGCTGCCGAACGTGTGCTTCCCGCTGTTCCCCGTGATCGACTGGCGGACGTTCCTGCGCACGTACTACGACGCGGACGAGCACCGCATCCACCAGAAGGGCATGCAGTGGATGTTCCGTGGGCTGCTGCAGCTCGTGCTGTACCGGTGGGTGTACTACGACTTCACGCTGCCGATGGACCGCGTGGGAAACGTGGGGGACCTCGGCCGCTTCCTCTTCGCGAACTACATCCTGTACCTGCGGATCTCCGGGCAGTTCCACGTGATCGTCGGGATGCTGGGACTGTTCGGCTTCAACCTGCCGGAGACGAACCGGCTGTACCTGCTCGCGTCGAGCTTCAGCGACTACTGGCGGCGGATCAACATCTACTGGAAGGACTTCATGGTGAAGGTCTTCTACTACCCCGCCTTCTTCCGCCTGCGCGCGCTCGGGCCGGTGCGCGGCCTCGTGGTCGCCACCGCGTTCGTGTTCGTGGTCACGTGGGCGCTGCACTCGTACCAGTGGTTCTGGCTGCGCGGCGACTTCCCGGTGACGGGGCCGGACCTGGCGTTCTGGTCGCTCCTCGGCCTGTTCGTGATCCTGAACACGATCCGGGAGGCGAAGGCGGGGCGGCGCCGCACGCTCGGCGCGAAGGTGTGGACCCTGCGCGAGTCCTTCACGCTGTCGCTGCGGACGGTGGGGATGGCCGTGGCCATCTGCTCGCTCTGGTCGCTGTGGACCAGCCGCACGCTCCGCGAGTGGACTGCGCTGTGGATCGTGGGCGAGCCGGGCTGGACCGAAGGGTGGGAGGTCGTGCTGGGGGTCCTCGTCGCCGCCGTGGCCGCGGGGACGGCCGTGCGCTACTACCTCGACCGCGTCCCGCCGCTCGGCGTTGCCGGTCCGAAGCTGGACTTCGGCCGCTCGGTGGCGGTGACCGGCGGGGTGCTGCTGCTGCTCGCCGCCGCCGGCAACCGGCACGTGTCCGCGCGGCTGCCCGCGGAGGTGTCCGACCTGCTGCTGTCGCTGCGCAAGCCGCGGCTCAACGCCGGCGATCTCGCGCTGCTCACCCGCGGCTACTACGAGGACCTGCTCGGCGCGGACCGGATGAACAGCGAGGTGTGGGCGCTCACGCAGTCCGAGCCGCCCGGCTGGTACGGCGAGCTGGAGGTGATGTACCGGTCCCGGAGCGACTTCCTCGGCCGCGAGCACGTGCCGCTGGCGCGGAGCACGGCGAAGGAGCTGCCGGTGGAGTTCAACCGCTGGGGCATGCGCGACCGCGACTACGCTCTCGAGAAGCCGCCGGGCACGTTCCGCGCGGCCCTGATGGGCGACTCCTACGCCGTGGGACTGGGGATCCCGCCGGACTCCACGTGGGAGGCGATCACGGAGGCGCGGCTGGACGCGGCGCCGCCGCCGGGCTACGAGCGTGCGGAGATCCTCAACTTCGCCGTGGGCGGATACCGCACGGTGCAACGCGCCTGGCTGGCGGAGGAGAAGGCGTTCGCGTTCCATCCGGACGCCGTGTTCTTCCTCGCGCACGAGAACGACATGACGAGCCTGAAGGACGTGGCGGACGCGCTGCGCAACGGCGTGCCCCTGCCGTACGAGCCGCTGGCGGAGATGGGGGCGCGGGCGCGCGTGGGACCCGGTACGCCGGAGGCCGCGGCGGAGCGGCGGCTGCAGAAGATCGGCGAGGAGATCGTGGGCTGGACCTACCGGCACGCGGTGGAGACCTGCCGGGCCCGCGGCATCGTCCCGGTGTGGCTCTTCCAGCGGACCACCACCGAGGGCGAGTGGCGCGAGGCGCACGCCACCCTGCGGCGCCTGGCCGAGGCGGCGGGATTCGTGATCCTGGATCTGGAGGACACGTACGGCGACGTGCCCATGAAGTCCCTGTTCCTGGCGGAGTGGGACCAGCACCCGAACGTCGCCGGGCATCGTATCATCGCCGACCGGCTGTGGCGGGAGCTCGAGGGGGCCCTCGCCGCGTTCGCCGCTCCCGCACCCCGTGCCGCAGAGGAGGCCGCCCCGTGAGCGATCCGCAGATCGAAGGACCGGTGAAGGACTACATCCTGCAGGAGTTCCTGCCCGGCGAGAAGCCGGAGGCGCTGAAGGCGGACACGCCGCTCGTGACGGGGGGCATCCTGGACTCCATCGCGACGCTCAAGCTCGTGGCGTTCCTGGAGGAGCGGTTCGGGATCCGGCTGGAGGCGCACGAGGCGGGCGTGGACCACATGGACACGATCGCGTCCATCACGGCGCTCGTGGCGTCGAAGAGGAAGTAGCATGGCGGTGCGGCTCCTGCACGAGTCCCTGGCCGCATCGGCCCGACGGCGGCCGGACCACCCCGCGGTGGAGGACCTGGCGGGCGGGGTGCTGACCTACGCGCAGCTCGACGCGCTGTCCGATCGCGTGCGCGATCGTCTGGCCGCGTGGGGCGCGAGGGCGGGAGACCGCGTGGGCTTCTGGCTGCCGAAGTCCATCGACTCGGTGGCCACGCTGTTCGGGATCCTGAAGACGGGCGCGGCGTACGTCCCGGTGGATCCCGGCGCGCCGGCGTGGCGCGGCGCGTACGTGCTGCACGACTGCGACGTGCGCGCCATCGTCGTGGAGCGCGGCCTCGTGGACGGGTTGCTCGCGGAGCTGGCGAAGCTGGGCCGGCCGGCGCCGCCGCCGCTCCTCGTGCTGGACGGCGTGGGTGGCGGCGCGCCGCTCGCCGCGGCGCTGGATGCGGCCCAGGCGCGCGAGCCCGCGCCGCCGGCGGCCACCGCGGCGCCGTCCCCGGACGAGCCCGCGTACATCCTGTACACGTCCGGCTCCACCGGGAAGCCGAAGGGCGTGACGCTGTCGCACCGGCATGCCGCGGCGTTCGTGGACTGGTGCACGGAGGCCCTGCGCCCCGCGGAGGACGACCGGTTCTCCTCGCACGCGCCGTTCCACTTCGACCTGTCGATCCTGGACCTGCACGTGCCCGCGAAGCACGGCGCCACCGTGGTCCTGATCGGCGAGGAGGCGGGGAAGGAGCCGGCGCGGCTGGCCCCGGCGATCGCGGCGAAGCGCATCACGATGTGGTACTCCACGCCGTCCATCCTGGCGCTGCTGGTGCAATACGGGAACCTGCCGGCCCACGACTGCTCCGCGCTGCGCGTCGTGAACTTCGCCGGCGAGGTCTTCCCGGTGAAGCACCTGCGCGCGCTGCAGTCGCACTGGCCGCACCCGCGGTACCTGAACCTGTACGGGCCCACGGAGACGAACGTGTGCACGTGGTACGAGGTGGAAGGGCGCGTCCCGGACGATCGCACCGAGCCGTACCCGATCGGGAAGCCGTGCTCGCACTGCCTCGCCCGCGTCGTGGACGAGGAGGGCCGCGACGTGCCGCGCGGCGAGGAGGGCGAGCTGGTGATCGCGGGGCCCGCCGTGCTCACGAAGTACTGGAACCTCCCGGACCTCACGGCGAGGGCGTTCTTCCTGGATGCGGCGGGGGAGCGGTGGTACCGCACGGGGGACCTCGTGATCGAGGCGCCGGACGGGAACTACGCGTTCAACGGCCGCCGGGACCGGATGGTGAAGCGCCGCGGCTACCGCGTGGAGCTGGGCGAGATCGAGGCCGGGCTGTACCGCCACGCCGCGGTGAAGGAGGCGGCGGCGGTGGCGCTGAAGGACGCGGACGGCGGCGTGCGCATCAAGGCGTTCGTGCACTGCGAGGGGGAGGCGCCGTCCATCATCGCGCTGAAGAAGCACTGCGCCGACGTGTTGCCCGCGTACATGATCCCGGACCTCGTCGTCCCGTCCGGCCCGCTCCCGAAGACCTCCACGGACAAGATCGACTACCAGCGGCTGAAGGAGATGTAGGTGGACTTCGAGCTCACGCCCCAGCAGAGGGAGCTGCGCGAGGCCGTCGTCAAGTTCGCCCGCGGGCGGATCAATCCGGGCAGCGTGGAGCGGGACCGGGAGCAGGCCTTCTCGCGCGAGCTGTGGCGGGAGTGCGCCCGCATGGGACTGGCCGGGCTCCCGATCCCCGAGGAGCACGGCGGGGCCGGCCTGGACGCGGTGACGACCGCCGTGGCCCTGGAAGCGTTCGGCTACGGGTGCGAGGACCAGGGCCTGGCGTTCTCGCTCTGCGCGCACCTGCTGCCGTGCGCGGTGCCGGTGTGGAAGTACGGCACCGAGGCGCAGAAGGAGCGCTGGCTGCCCGGCATGTGCGACGGCTCCGTGATCGCCGTGAACGGCATGACGGAACCGGGAACGGGTTCCGACGCCTTCGCGATGCAGACCCGCGCGGTGCGCGACGGCGACGGCTGGCGCATCACCGGCACCAAGACGTTCAACTCCAACGGCCCGGTGGCGGACGTGGCGCTCGTGTTCGCGCTCACGGACCCCGCGAAGGGATACCACGGCGGCGTGACCGCGTTCCTCGTGCCGCGGGACACGCCCGGCTTCAAGCCCGGCCAGAAGTTCGAGAAGATGGGGCTGCGCACGTCGCCCATCGGGGAACTGGTGTTCGAGGACGCGCGCGTGGGCGACGACGCCGTGCTCGGCGGCGTGGGCGGCGGGTCCACGCTGTTCACGCACTCGATGGACTGGGAGCGCACGTTCCTGTTCGCGCTGCACGTCGGCGCGATGGAGCGGCTGCTGGAGAAGTCCGTGGCGTACGCGCGGACGCGGAAGCAGTTCGGCCAGGCGATCGCGAAGTTCCAGGCCGTGTCGCACAAGATCGCGGACATGAAGGTCCGGCTGGAGGCGGCGCGCCTCCTCGTGTACCGCACCGCGTGGAAGATCGGCGAGGGGAAGAACGTCTCCATGGACGCCGCGATCTCGAAGGTGTTCGCGAGCGAGTCCCTCGTGAAGACCGCCCTGGACACGGTCCAGGTCCTCGGCGGCTACGGCTTCATGACCGAGTACGAGGTGGAGCGCGCGCTGCGCGACGCCGTGGGCGGGACGATCTACTCGGGGACGTCGGAGATGCAGCGGAACATCATCGCCAGGTGGCTCGGGCTGTAGGGGACGACCGCGGTCGGGGGCCGGCGGCCCGGCTCGTCGCCGCGACTCCCCGAGCGGCCCGTCGCGCGACCGATGGGTGGTTGCGGCGGCGACCCCGCGGGGTTCCCCCCGGCGGGCGCTCGGCCTCCGCCTTCCAGGCTCCGGCCTTCGCTCCTGCGTCGACGGCCTCCGCCCGTCCGGGGCTCCGGCCGCGCCGCAGAGCCGCCGTGGGGAACCCCGCGGGGTCGCCGCCGCGACCTCCATCGGTCGCGCCACGGGCCGCTCGGGGAGTCGCGGCGACGAGCCGGGCCGCCGGCCCCGCGACCGCGGTCGCTCCCTCCGCCCTCGCTTGGTGGTAGCGGAACTAGGCCGCAGCCTCCTCCGGCTCGTCGTGGACGCGGACGAAGGCGTCGCGGACGCGGTGCTCGGCGAGGAGCGTGAAGTACTCGGTCACGATGGCGCGGGCCTCGGCCACGGTCGTGGAGTGGAACAGGCGCTGGCGCAGCTTGCCGCCCCACGGGAGGCCGTGGGTGAAGTAGCCGCAGATCTTCTTGATGCGGCCGAGCGCCACGTGGTCGCGGCGGGAGGCGTCGCCCAGGAAATCCTCGCCGAGATCGGTGAGCGTCTCGAAGTGGCGCAGCAGCACGTCCCGGCGGTCCTCCAGCGCGGGCTCGAACAGCGGCCGGCCGGCCAGCGAGTCCGCGATCTGGTGCAGCAGCCACGGGTTCCGCAGGATCCCGCGGCCCACCATCACGCCGTCCGCGCCGGAGGCGGCCAGCGCCTCGCGCGCCGTCTCCACCGTGAGGATGTCCCCGTTCACGAGGACCGGCACCGGCACGGCGGCCTTCACCTCGCCCACGAAGCTCCAGTCCGCCCTGTTCTTGTACATGTCGCAACGCGTGCGCCCGTGCACGGCGATCATGCGCGCGCCGGCGTCCACCGCGCGGCGCGCGAGCTCCGGCGCGTTGCGGCACGACGCGTCCCAGCCGGTCCGCATCTTCACCGTGAACGGCACTCCGTGCGGCTCCACGGCGCGGCCCACCGCGCGGTAGATCTCCTCCGCGCGGTCCGGCTCCCGCATCAGCGCCGACCCGGCGCAGCCGGACGTGACCGACTTCGACGGGCAGCCGCAGTTGATGTCCACGATGTCGGCGCCGAGGTCCACGCACGCGCGCGCGGCGTCCGCCATGCGCGCCGGATCCCGCCCGTAGATCTGGATGGAGACGGGATGCTCGCTCGGGTCGATCTCGGCCATCCGCCAGGCCTTCGACACGTCGCGGGTGAGCGCCTCGGAGCTCACGAACTCCGTGACCGCCAGGCCGCACCCGCCCAGCCCGCGGATGATCCGGCGGAAGTCCCGGTCCGTGATGCTCTCCATGGGGGCGAGCACGCACGGCGGGTCGATGCGCACGGGTCCGACGGCGAAGGCCATGATCCCTCCGGCTCAGGCGCCCGCGGGCGGCGCCGCGGGCTTGGTGCCCAGCATGACGTGCGCCACGCCGAACGTGAGCGTCCTCAACACGATCGGTGAACAGCCGAGCGAGTTCAAGACCGCCACGAACTCGTCGGGCGACAGGAACCCCTTCTTGGACTCGCGCAGGTACGCGTACGCGCTGGGGCTCCGGGAGATCCACCGCCCCACGCGGGGGAGGACCTGGTCCAGGTAGAACGCCAGCGCGCGGCCCTCCTTCTTGCGGAAGAAGTCCAGCACCACGAGGCGGCCGCCGGGGGCGAGCACGCGGTGCGCCTCGAGCAGCGCGCGCTCCAGATCGGCGAAGTTCCGGACCCCGAAGCCGCAGGACACGATGTCGAACCAGCCGTCCGGCTCGGGGATGTCCAGCGCGTCCCCGATCCGGAACTGGACGCGGTTGGAGACCTTCCGGGCGGCCGCCTTGCGGCGCGCGCGGCGGACCATCTCCTCGGAGAAGTCCATCCCGATGACCTCGCCGGTGAAGCGCTTGTCCTTCAGGAACTCGAAGGCGAAGTCCCCCGTGCCGGTGGCCAGGTCCAGGATCCGGCGGGCGCTCTCCGGGCGGGCCATCCGGACGGCGGCCCGTCGCCACGGGCCGTCCAACCCGGCCGACAGCACCCGGTTCAGCAGGTCGTACCGGGGGCTGATCTCGGTGAACATCCGCGCCACCCGCTCGGGGTCGCGGTCCAGGAGCTTCCGGTCCAGGGTCGACAACGCTCCCTCGTGGGCCACGGGGCTCGGGACCGCCGTCGGGCGGATCGCGAAACGGGAAGGGCGCGGAGTCTGCCAGAGGCCTTCGGGACGCGCAAGCGACCCGCCCCGGAACCCGGGGGCGTCCGGCAGGTCACGGTGGGCCGCAGGATATAGCCAAGCGCTCCATCCCGGTCCGGGATTCGAAACGGCCGGCTTCCCGTGGAATTCGCCCTGGAATCGGGCTCCGGAGTGCGCCAAGTTGCCTGTTGACGGGGACTTGCGGCGTCCGCGATTTTTCTTGACTCCGCAAGATGCTGAGACTAGGGTGCGCCCTGCCACAAGATCTGGTGTCAGGGGCAGTTCCCCGCCCGGTGCATCCGGTTCCCAGGCTTCTCCCGTCCTTCGCGGGCACCTGACCGGATCTTGATGGTTCGATCTCGTGTCCGGCCCAGTGGCTGAACTATCTGCCAGCTAGGTCGGAGAGGCCAGAAGAGTCCTTCCGGAAACCGCCAGCGCCAGGGTCCCGACGCGTCGACGGCTCTCGAAAGGTGCTCTGTCGTGCAGGTCCGAACCGAGTACCCGAGGGAGGGGATGAGGATGAGCGGTGCCGAGGTCTTGGGGAAGACGGCCGTCGAGGGTCGCGGGGCCGGGACTCGCGCGGAGGATGGGCGGAACGGGCGGGGCAGCGCGGATACCGGGTCCCGGTTCCCCGCACCCACTTCCCTGCAGCGGCGGTTCTCCCGGGTCGGCATCGACCCGCTGGAGGAGATCGACTTCGAGCGCCGCCGCTCGGTGATCACGAACCCCGACGGGTCGGTCGTCTTCCGCATGGACGACGTCGAGGTCCCGGCGGACTGGTCGCAGCTGGCCACGGACATCGTGGCCTCGAAGTACCTGCGCAAGGCGGGCGTGCCGGGCACGGGACGCGAGCGCTCCGTGAAGGAGCTCGTGCGTCGCGTCGCCTCCACCATCCGCGCCGCGGGCGAGGACTTCGGCGGCTACTTCGACGACCGCGAGGAGGCGGAGACCTTCGAGGCGGAGCTGACCGCGCTGCTCGTCACGCAGCGCGGCGCGTTCAACTCGCCCGTCTGGTTCAACTGCGGCCTGTACCACGCGTACCGCATCGGCGGCTCGGGCGGGAACTACGCGTGGGATCCGGGCACGGACTCCTTCGTGGAGACGGCGGACGCCTACAGCCGGCCGCAGTGCAGCGCGTGCTTCATCCAGTCGGTCGAGGACGACCTGATGTCCATCTTCCAGCTGGTGAAGAACGAGGCCCGCCTGTTCAAGTACGGGTCCGGCACCGGCACGAACTTCTCCGCGCTGCGCGGCTGCATGGAGAACCTGTCCGGCGGCGGCACCAGCTCCGGGCTCATGAGCTTCCTCGAGGTCTTCGACCGCGCCGCCGGCGCCACGAAGTCCGGCGGCACCACGCGCCGCGCCGCGAAAATGGTCTGCCTGGACATGGACCACCCGGAGATCCAGACGTTCATCGAGTGGAAGGTCCGGGAGGAGAACAAGGCGCACGCGCTCATCGAGACCGGCTTCGACTCGGACTTCAACGGCGAGGCGTACCGCACCGTCTCCGGCCAGAACTCGAACAACTCCGTGCGCGTCACGGACGCGTTCCTGGACGCCGTGGCCAAGGACGGGGAGTGGAGCACGATCCGCCGCACGGACGGCCAGATCGCCGGCACGTACCGCGCGCGGGACCTCATGGACAAGATCTGCTACAGCGCGTGGAAGTGCGCGGACCCCGGCGTGCAGTTCGACACCACGATCAACCGCTGGCACACCTGCAAGGCCACCGGCCGCATCAACGCCTCGAATCCCTGCAGCGAGTACATGTTCCTGGACGACTCCGCGTGCAACCTCGCCAGCCTCAACCTGGTGAAGTTCCTGCGCGGCGACGGGACGTTCGACGTGGAGGGCTTCCGCCACGCGGTGCGCGTGTTCACCACCGCGCAGGAGATCCTGGTGGATCTCTCCAGCTACCCCACGGAGCGTATCGCGCGGAACTCGCACGACTACCGGCCGCTGGGGCTGGGCTACGCGAACCTCGGCTCCCTGCTCATGATCCTGGGCGTCCCGTACGACAGCGACCAGGGCCGCTCCGTGTGCGGCGCCCTCACCGGCATCCTCACGGGGCACGCGTACCGCGTCTCCGCGGAGATCGCGTCGCGCAAGGGTCCCTTCCCCGGGTACGGGCCGAACGCCGCGTCGATGGGGCAGGTCATGCGCATGCACCGGGACGCGGTGGGCCACATCGCGCCCGGCGCGCCGGCGGAGCTGGTCGCCGCCGCGCGCGAGGACTGGGACCTGGCGGTGGAGTTCGGCGACCGGTTCGGCTACCGCAACGCGCAGGCGTCGGTGCTCGCGCCCACCGGGACCATCGGGCTCCTGATGGACTGCGACACCACGGGGATCGAGCCGGACTTCGCCCTCGTGAAGTTCAAGAAGCTGGCGGGCGGCGGCTACTTCAAGATCGTGAACGGGTCCGTGTCGCGCGCCCTGCGCACGCTCGGGTACGACGACGATCGGATCGCGGACATCGACCGCTACATCCGCGGCACCATGACGCTCGAGGGCGGGCTCGGCATCAACCCGGACATCCTGCTGGAGAAGGGGCTGTCGGGCACGGACATCCGCCGCATCGAGGACGCCCTGCCCGGCGCGTTCGACCTGGAGGGCACCATCCACCCGCGCGTGCTGGGCGAGGACGCCATGACCCGTCTCAGCATCCCGAAGGAGCGGTGGTCGGCGCCCGGGTTCAGCCTGCTCCGCGAGCTGGGCTTCTCGGCGTCGGTGATCGAGGCCGCCACGGACACCGTGTGCGGGCGGATGACCGTGGAGGGCGCGCCGCACCTGCGGGCGGAGCACCTGCCCGTGTTCGATTGCGCGAACCGCTGCGGCCGCAAGGGCCGGCGCTTCATCGCGCCGCGCGCGCACCTGGAGATGATGGCGGCGGCGCAGCCGTTCATCTCCGGCGCCATCTCGAAGACCGTGAACCTCCCGAACGACGCGTCGGTGGAGGACGTGCGGGACCTGTACTGGCACGGCTGGAAGCTCGGCCTGAAGGCCATCGCCATCTACCGCGACGGGTGCAAGGCGAGCCAGCCGCTCAGCACGGGCGGGGACGCGAAGGCGAAGGACGCCGCCGCGGCGAAGGACGCGGAGCTGAAGCCGGCCGTCCCGGGCGAGGCGGTGCGCGTGCGCCTGCCGAAGAAGCGGGACGGCTTCACGCAGGAGGCGCGCGTCGGCGGGCACAAGGTGTACCTGCGCACCGGCGAGTACGACGACGGCCGGCTCGGCGAGATCTTCATCGACATGCACAAGGAGGGCGCGGCCTTCCGGAGCATGATGAACTGCTTCGCCATCGCGGTCAGCCTCGGGCTGCAGTACGGCGTGCCGCTGGAGGAGTTCGTGGACGTGTTCACGTTCACGCGCTTCGAGCCGCACGGGCACACGGACCACCCGAACGTGCGCTTCTCCACGTCGGTGATCGACTACGTGTTCCGCGTGCTGGCCATGGAGTACCTGGGCCGCCACGATCTCGTGCAGGTGCCGCCCGTGGCCGTCGAGGAGGACGGGGGGACGGCTGCGGCGACGGGACCGGCCCCGGCCGCGGTTCCCGCCGCGCATGCGGAGGAACGCCGTCCCACCGGCGGGCCCGCCGGGAACGGGAACGGGCACGGGAACGGCAACGGGTCCGCCCAGCGGGTGGCACCCGCGGCGGGCGTGACGGAGCAGCTCACGCTGGTCAGCAAGGACGCGCCGTTCTGCGACATGTGCGGGCACCTGACCGTGCGCAACGGCGCCTGCTACAAGTGCATCAACTGCGGCCAGTCCATGGGTTGCTCCTAGGGATCTCTCGCGAATCCCCGGGGACACCGGACGACGCCACGGGGCGGGGCCGCGAGGTCCCGCCCCGGTTCGTTGCGCGCCCGGTCAGGCGGCGTCCCCGGCCATCGCCGCCTCGATCTCGTCCGCCGCGAACGGGTCGCGCTCGGACTCCCGCGCCGCGGCCAGCGCCGCGCGCGCCGCGGCGCCGCCGATGCGCCCCAGCGCCCACGCCGCGTGCCCGCGCACGAGGCCCGACGGGTCCGCGCGCAGCGCGCGCGCCAGGGCGGGAACGCTCGCAACGTCGCGCCGGTTGCCGAGGGCCACGCACACGTTCCTCACGAGGCCGTCGCGTCCGGCGCGCCGGATCGCGCTCCCGTGGAAGCGGCGCGCGAAGCCGTCGGCGTCGAGCTCGAGAAGGGACTCCAGGCCCGCACCGAAGCGCGCCGCATCGAACCGGAAGCGCGGCTCCCCGGTGGCGACCGCGAACCGGTTCCAGGGACAGACGTCCTGGCAGACGTCGCAGCCGAAGATCCACTCGCCCACGAGCGGCCGGAGCTCGCGGTCGATCGGCCCGTCGAGTTCGATCGTGAGGTAGGAGATGCAGCGGCGGGCATCCACCGTGAACGGCGCCACGATCGCCCCGGTGGGGCAGGCGTCCAGGCAGTCCGTGCAGCGGCCGCAGCGCTCCCGCGGCGCGGCGTCCCGCGCGGGCAGGGCGAGGTCCGTGACCATCTCCGAGACGAAGAACCAGGAGCCGGCGTCCTGCGTGATGAGGTTCGTGTGCTTGCCGATCCAGCCCAGGCCCGCGCGCTCCGCCCACTCCTTCTCCAGCACGGGGCGCGAGTCCACGGCGGTCACCACCTTCGCGCCCGGCGCCTGCGCGCGCACGAAGCGCGCGAGCCGGCGCGTGCGGCGCAGGACGACCGCGTGGTAGTCGGCACCCCACGCGTACCGCGAGACGCGGCCGATCCAGGGCCGGGCCTCCTCCGGGGGCTCGGTGGCGTACGCGGTCAGCAACGCGATCACCGTGCGCGCCCCGGGGAGAAGGCGCGCGGCGTCGGTCCGCCGGTCCGTGTCCCGGGCCATCCAGGCCATCTCGCCGTGGCGGCCGGCGGCCAGCCAGTCCGCCAGGCGGCCCCGGTCCCGGCACACGCCCGCAGGGGCGAAGCCGACGCGGGCGAACCCGAGCCGCGTCGCCTCCGCCTCGATCCGCCCGCGCAGTCCCTCCGCATCCATGGCCGCGGACGGTACCACGGCGGGCCCCGGCCCCTCCGGGGACGAACGCGCAGGCCCGGCCGGCCCCCCCGGTGGTCCGGGATCGACCCCGCGGTTAGCTTGGTCCCGGAGGATGCCCCTGTGAACGAACCGGCAGCGTTCCCGGAGCGGCTCGGCGTGTTCCCGTTGCCGCAGGTCGTCCTGTTCCCGGACGCCCACCTTCCGCTGCACATCTTCGAGCCGCGCTACCGGGCGCTGCTCCGGGACGCGCTGGCCGCCGACGGCCGCGTCGTCATGGCCGTTCTCCAGCCCGGGTACGAAGCGGACTACTACGGCTGCCCGCCGGTGCACCCGTGGGGTTGCGCGGGCCGCATCGTGCGGCACCAGCGCCTGGACGACGACACGTCGGACATCGTGCTCCGCGGCGAGCGGGTCGTGCGGATCGCGGAGTTCGTGCAGGACGCCCCGTACCGGGTGGCGCGCGTGGAGCCGCAACCGGTGGAGCGCGACTTCGCGGAGGCGCCGGGGCAGCCCGAGCGGCTCGCCGAGCTGCGCGACCTCCTCGAGCAGGCGTGCCCGGGCGCGGTGAAGGCGTTGGAGACGCGCCTCGTGGTGCGCCCGGAAGCGGACGGCGGCATGGAGCTCCTGCACACGCTCGCCTCCACGTTCCCGGTGAAGATGGAGCGGAAGATCGAGTGGCTCGGCTGCGACGGCAGCCTCGACCGCTGGGACCGCCTGCGCGACATGCTGCGCGGCGTGGCGACGGAACGGGGCCGCAAGTCGCGGTGCATCGTCCGGTACGCCGACCTGACCCCGGACGACCCCAAGCACAACTGACGCCCGCGAGACCTCAGTTCGGCTTCGTCACGCCGGGGCGGGGCTGGATCCGGTAGATGCGGGCCGAAGCGGCGCCGGCGTCCACGCGGCCGGCGGGATCCGACAGGAAGCGGGAGAGGGAGTCCAGCACGTTGCGCACGTCGATCGACGCGGCCGCGCACGCCTCGCCGATCGTGCGCGATTCGTCCAGCGCCCCGCCCGAGCAGCCCGAGCCCGAGATCCCGAAGGCGCCGAGGATCTCCCGGACGCGCGGGTGCACCGCGAACGCCTCGCCCAGGCGCGTGGACGCCTCGAAGCGGATCTCCCCGCGCAGGCGCCTCCGCTCGAACTCCAATTCCCGGACCGTGGCGTCCAGTTCGGTCACCCGGCCCTGGAGGAGGTAGAACCGCCGGGCGAGGCGCGCCTCCGCCTCCCGGATCTCCGCGGACACCCGGGCGAGGCGGCGAATCAGGAGCGCCAGGACCGCAACCGCCCCCAGAAGGAGCAAGGACCAGCCGTGAAGCCCCATGCAACCTTGTCTCCGATAAGGGGTTCGGTCATCCGGCGGCCGGTGCGTCCCGGTCGGGTCGCCCTTGGCGGGGGTGCGCGCGGCCGCTATATTGCGGAACGAGAAGACTGACGAAGATCAGTCCGACGGTCCGGAATGCCTGCCCGAACGAGCGGGCAGTATAGAAGTCACCTGCATACGGGACAAGCTCCCGAGCTCCCCGGGGCGCCATGATCCTGCTTCGACGTCTTTGGACGTTCCTGATGTCCATCCAGTTCGGGGTCGTGCTCATCATCTTCCTGATGGTGACCATGATGTTCGCCACGCAGTTCGAGGCGTCGACGAGCACGGCCGCCATGAAGCACTTCATCTACGGCTCGATGTGGTTCGACGTCGCGGTCGTCCTCTTCGTCGTGAACCTCATCGTGAACACGCTGCGGCGGCGCCCGTACAAGTTCCGCCACATCGGCTTCCTCACCGTGCACGTGGGCGTCCTCGTGGTGGTCGCGGGCGGCCTGCTCACGCGGTACCGCGGCGTCGACGGGACGATGCCCATTCCCGAGGGCGAGGCCACCGCGCGCATCTCGCTGCCGGAGAACGACCTCATCGTCCAGGCGGGCGGGCAGACGGCGCAGCACGTCACGCGCTACGACCTGAAGCCCTGGGAGCATGACCACGAGGATCTCTACACGGTTCCCGGGATGCGCTACCGGCTGCGCGTGGACAAGTTCTTCCCCACCGGCGCGGTGACGGACACGCTGCTCGCGGACCCCGAGAACGGCGCGCCCACCGTCCGCCTCGCGGTCGGGATGCACGGGCACGACCCCATCGCCGAGTGGCTGCGCGTGGGGGACCCGGAGCTCGCGGCCGCCGTGCATGGCACGCTGCGCATCCGCGCGGCGGACGCGGCGGAGGCGGAGACCATCCGCGCCGGATGGGCGGCGGAGCGCACCGCGGCGGCGCGGCCGGGAGCTTCCGGCGAGCGCACCGCGGGCACGCTGCGCGTCTTCTGGCGGGACGGCCGCAGCGAGGCCATCGCGGTGCCGGCGGGCGGCGGCGTGCTGGCCACCTCGCGGCCCGGCGTGAAGGTGCACGTGGAGCGCATCTTCCGCTCCTTCGTGCTCACGCAGGAGGGCGCCTCGGACGCGTCGACGAACCTGGACAACCCCGCGGTGCGGTTCCGCGTCGTGGGCTCGCCGTCGGACGCGGAGAATCACCTCGCGTTCACGAAGTTCCCGGACTTCCGCGTGGATCCGCCGGAGGGCGAGACGTGGCTCGTGTCGGGTGGCGGCTGGGAGCCCTCCGGCGAGGAGTCCGGCTTCGGCCGCGAGCTGCTGGTCGCCCACTCCGGACCCGGCGCGTGGACCGTGTGGACGAGCTGGGGGGATCCGGCGGACGGCGCGCCGCTGGCGCTCGACGAGGTGGTCACCGTGGGCGCCGCGGACGACCCCATCCGCCTGCGGCTGCTGCAGGCGGCCGATGCGGGCGTCCTGGGGCGCACCGTGACGAAGGCGTCGGACGACCTCATGCGCCCGGTGCTGCTCGTGCGCCTGGTGGAGCCGCACGGCAACGGCCCCACGCCGCTGGCCGCGCTCGGGATCGGCCGGACCTGGCGGCGCGCGGAGACGAACCCGAACGAGGTCTGGCTGTTCCACGGCGAGAAGTTCCGGTTCGACACGCCGGAAGGTCCGGTGGACGTGGCGTTCGATTCCCGCGCCATTCCGCTGGATTTCGAGATCCACCTGGACGATTTCCGCGAGGAGACCTACCCCGGCATCTCGCTGGCGGCCTCCTACGAGAGCCACGTCACCGTGAAGCCCGAGGCCGGGGAGCCGTTCCAGGAGAAGATCTACATGAACCACCCGCTGAAGTACGCCGGGTACGTCTTCTACCAGGCCAGCTTCCAGCGGACCCCCCAGGGAGAGGTCACCATCCTGTCGGTCGCCCGCGACCCGGGCATGCAGCTCTCGTTCGTGGGATACTGCATCCTCGTGCTCGGGCTCGTTCTCATCTTCTTCGTGAAGCCGTACCTGCGGAAGCTGGACGACCGGGCGGCGGCCCGGGCGAAGGCGCAGACGGCGGGAGGCTGAACCGTGCAGCGTTCGAACCCGATGGTCCGGATCGCCCGCGGGCTCGTGCCGGTCCTGGCGCTGGTCACGGCCGCGCCGGCACTGGCGGAGCCGTTCTGGCGGCCGCTGGAGAGCGTGCCCGTGCAGGAGGGCGGGCGCGTCAAGCCGTACGACACGTGGGCGCGCGAGACCCTGCGCGGCGTGTACGGCAAGGACGCGTGGGAGGGCAATCCGGCCACCGCCGTGATGATCTCCATGGGCGTGGACGGGGACACCTGGAAGCAGAAGCCCATCATCAAGCTGGAGCACCTCGAGCTGAAGTCCACGTACGGATTCGAGCGCGGCCGGAAGCACTTCTCGTTCGACGAGATGCTCGCGAACCAGCAGTTCATCGGCTGGGTGGAAGGCCTGCGGCAGACCGGCCGCGAGGACTTCAACCCGATGGAGAAGGCGGGGCTGGAGGCGTACCACCGGATGGTCCAGGTGGATCAGGTGGCGCGCCGCACCGTCCCGCACGTGCTGCCCGGGCTGCGCGAGGCGTCGCAGCCGTGGATGAGCATCGGGGACCTCTCGGCCATGCAGGGCGCGCCGTTCGCGGCGGACGTGGTGGCGAAGTGGAGCGTGGTGGAGCAGGCGGCGCTGAACCGCGCCGGTCTGGACGCCGCGGTGGCGCAGTGGAAGGAGTCCATCCGGGGGAACGCCGGCTGGTCCCTCGTGGACGTGAAGCGCATCGACATCGAGACGATCTACAACGAGATCGGCCCGTTCCACAAGGCGTGGGTCCTGTACATGATCGCGTTCGTGCTGTTCCTCGCGGGGTGGGCCACGTCGAAGCCCATGTTCGCGATCGGCGGCATGTCCCTCGTGTGGATCGGGTTCATCATCCACACCGGCGGGCTGCTCACGCGGCAGATCCTGGCCGGGCGCCCGCCCATGTCGAACCTGTACGAGGCGCTCACGTTCGTCGTGTGGGGCGTCGTGTTCATGTCCATCCTGTTCGAGATGTCGCACCGGCGCCGGATGCACGGCACCGTGGCGGCGGTGCTGGGCTCCATCGGGCTGGTGCTCGCGGAGACCCTGCCCATCGAGCGGAACCTGAACCCGCTGGTGGCCGTGCTGCGCAGCTACTGGCTGCAGTACCACGTCACCACGATCCTGCTGTCGTACAGCGCGCTCACGCTGGCGGCCGGCCTGGCGCACTTCCACCTGTTCACGGAGTGGTTCGCGCCGCACCGCCAGGAGCTGTCGCGCAAGACCGCGCAGCTCATCTACACGGCCATGAAGATCGGTGTCACCACGCTGGCCGCCGGGATCATCCTCGGCGCCGTGTGGGCGTCGGAGTCGTGGGGCCGGTACTGGGGCTGGGATCCCAAGGAGACCTGGTCGCTCATCACGCTCATGGGCTACCTGGCGGTCCTGCACGGCCGCTTTGCGGGGTGGCTGACCACCTACGGCATGTCCGTCGCGAACGTGGCGTGCTGGGGTCTCGTGCTGTTCACGTTCTACGGCGTGAACTACTTCCTCGTCGGCCTGCACAGCTACGCGGGCGCGGGGCCGGACAGCTTCACGCTGCCCACGCTGCTCGTGGTGTACCTCGTGTTCGAGGCCGTCGTGGTGGCCGTGGGCATCTGGTACCAGATGAGCGGCAAGCTGCGGCTGCGGCGCGCCTGATGCCGTCGGACGCCGCGGATTGAGCTGGGCGGATCTGCACACGCACACCCGTTGGTCGGACGGGGAGTGGACGCCGGAGAAACTGGTGAAGGCCGCCCGGCGCGCGAAGCTGGGCGGCCTGGCCGTGACCGACCACGACGACGTGCGCGCGCAGCCGGAGGCGGCGGAGGCGGGGCGGCGGCACGGCGTGGAGATCCTCACCGGCGTGGAGATCTCCGCCTGGCGGGAAGGCGTGGACATCCACCTCCTCGGCTACGGGTTCGATGCGGAGGATCCGGCGCTCGGCCGCCTGCTGGATGCGGCCCGCGGCGCCCGTCGCGATCGCGCCGAGCGGATGGTCCGGCGCCTCGAGGAGCTCGGCGCGGCGGTGTCCATGGAGGACGTGCGACGGATCGCGGGGGAGGCCGGCATCGGGCGGCCGCACGTGGCGCGGGCGCTGGTGGAGGCCGGGCACGTGCCCACGCTGCGCGAGGCGTTCGACCGCTGGCTGGGGGACGGCAAGCCGGCCTGCGTGGACAAGCTCCGCGTGACGCCGGCGGAGGCGGTGGGGGTCATCCACGCGGCGGGCGGCGTGGCGGTGTGCGCGCACCCCGTGACCATCGGCCCGCCCTCGGCGCTGGACGCGCTGGTGGACGACGGGCTGGACGGCGTGGAGGTGCGTCACGGCCTGCACGGCGCGAACGCCGAGGCCATGTACGACACGTACGCGCGGGAGCACGGGCTGGTGCGCACGGGCGGGAGCGACTTCCACGGTCCCCGGCTCGGCTCGCAGGATCCCGGCAGTACGCGGATCCCGCGCGCATGGTGGGACGCGCTCCTGGAGCGCATCGACGGCCGCCGGGTCGCCACCGGCCGGGCGCCGCTGGCCAGAGGGGGTGGATGATGGCGGACCGGACGCGACGCGTTCCCGACAACCAGCCCGGGCCGTACTACGTGGACCGCGAGTGCATCGACTGCGACCTCTGCCGGGAGCTGGCGCCCGAGAACTTCCAGCGGAACGAGGACGAAGGGTACTCGTACGTCCACAAGCAGCCGGAGTCCGAGCAGGAGCGGGAGCGCTGCGAGGAGGCGCGCGACAGCTGCCCCGTGGAGGCCATCGGGCAGGACGGCCAGGTGGACGCGCCGGACGGCGCCGAATCCACGACGCCGTAGCCCCCATCCCAGCGGAGGCGGCGGAGCCGGCCGCGGCGGAGCCCGCCGCCGGGGACCTCGCCTTGCCCGCCCGCGGGGGGCTTGCTACCCTGCCGCGTTTCGTCGGCGAAGGGGAACGGAATGGACCACGTGCGCGTAGCCATCATCGGATCGGGTCCCGCGGGACTGACGGCGGCGGTGTACGCCGCCCGCGCGAACCTGGAGCCCGTGGTGATCGAGGGGTTGCAGTCCGGCGGCCAGCTCACCACCACCACGGACGTGGAGAACTACCCCGGCTTCCCGGACGGCATCATGGGTCCGGAGCTGATGGGGCGCTTCCGCGCGCAGGCGGAGCGCTTCGGCGCGAGGTTCTTCCGCGGCGACGTGACGGAGCTGGACCTGTCGTCGCGGCCGTTCGTGATCCGCCACGAGGACGGCGAGATCCGGGCGGACGCCGTGATCCTGTCCACCGGCGCCACGCCCCGCATGCTGGGGCTCCCCGACGAGCGCAAGCTCGTGGGGCACGGCGTCTCCACCTGCGCCACGTGCGACGGCTTCTTCTACCGCGGCCAGGAGATCGCCGTGGTGGGCGGCGGCGATTCCGCCATGGAGGAGGCCACCTTCCTCACGAAGTTCGCCACGAAGGTGCACGTGGTGCACCGCCGCGGCGAGCTGCGCGCCTCGAAGATCATGCAGGAGCGCGCGCTGGCGAACGGGAAGATCCGGTTCCACTGGAACGCCGTGGTCGCGGAGATCCTCGCGGACGACAAGGGCCTCGTGCGCGGCGTCGTGCTGGAGGACGTGGAGTCCGGCGACCGCAGCGAGCTCGCCGTGAAGGGGCTCTTCATCGCGATCGGGCACGTGCCGAACACGAAGCTCGTCGAGGGCAAGCTGGACCTGGACGAGAACGGGTACGTCCTCCTCGCGGGGCGCGGCACGCGCACGTCGGTGGAGGGCGTGTTCGCGTGCGGCGACGTGGCCGACCACGTGTACCGGCAGGCCATCACCGCGGCGGGCACGGGATGCCAGGCCGCCATCGATGCCGAGCGCTGGCTCGAGTCGCAGGTGCACGCCGGCGTCTGAGCGCCGGCCGGCGCGGCGCCGTCCCGGGCGCCGGGAGGTGAGCATGCCCGTGTTCGAGTCGCGCGTCCCCGCGTCCGCCCCGTTGCTCGCCGCCGACGTCCTCCTCGTTCCCGTCACCGCACCGCCGGGTGATACCGCGCGGCGCTTCGCCCCGTTCGGCGCGGATGTCGCGCGTACGGTCGAGCGCGTGCTCGCCCTCGGGGACTTCGACGGCCGCGCGGGCGTCGTCCTTCCCGTGCCGTCCACCGGGGACGCCCGCTTCCCGCGCGTCGTCCTCGTGGGGCTCGGCGGCGGCGAGGGGATGTCGGCGGCCGTCGTGCGCAAGGCCTTCGCCGCGGCCGGGCGCGGCCTCGGGGAGCGCGTCGCCACGGCCGCGGTCGCCTGCGTGCCGCCGCTGGTCGGCGGCCCGGAGGCGCGCATGCGCATCGCGGCCGTCGTGGACGGCCTGCTGGACGCCTCGTTCCAGTGGACGCTCGCCTCGGCGCCGCCCAAGCGGCCGGAGCGGTACCTGCTCGTGGCCGAGACGGCGCGGCACGAGGGCGTGCTGCGCGAGGGCATCGAGGAGGGATGCGCCATCGGCGAGGCGGTCTCCCTGGCGCGCGAGATCGGCAACGCGCCGGCGAACCGCATGAGCCCGGCGGACCTCGCCGAGCGCGCGCGCACCGCCGGCAAGGCCGCGGGCCTGGAGGTGCGCGTCCTGGACGAGAAGCGCCTGGCGAAGGAGCGCTGCGAGGCGCTGCTGACGGTGGGCGGGGGCTCGTCGCGGCCGCCGCGGCTGGCCGTGATGCGCTACGAGCCGGAGCGCGGCCGCGCCGGCCCGCCGGTCGCGCTGGTGGGGAAGGGCCTGGTGTTCGACACCGGCGGATACGACATCAAGCCCAGCGCGAGCATGGTGCAGATGCGGCTGGACAAGTGCGGCGCCGCGGCCGTGATCGGCGTGATGAGCGCGCTGCGCGCACTGCAGGTGCCGGTCCCGGTGGTGGGCGTGGTGGCCTGCGCGGAGAACAGCATCTCCGGCACGGCGTACCGGCCCGGGGACATCATCGGCACGCGCGCCGGCAAGACCGTGGATGTGCAGAACACGGACGCCGAGGGCCGGCTCGTGCTGGCGGACGCGCTGGACTTCGCCATCACCACGGAGAAGCCGCGCGCGGTCGTGGACGTGGCCACGCTCACCGGCGCCGCCTTCTACGCGCTCGGGGACCTCGCCGCGCCGGTGCTCGGGACGGACGCGGGCCTCGTGACCCGCCTGCGCGAGTCCGGGGAGCGGACCGGCGAGCGCGCGTGGGAGCTGCCGCTCTGGAGCGAGGCGCTGGCGGATGTGGAGGGCTCCGCGTCGGACCTGCGCAACACGGGGCCGTACGGCGCCGGCACCATCGCAGGCGCGGCGTTCCTCCGCGCGTTCGTGGGGGACGTGCCGTGGGCGCACCTGGACATCGCGAACGTGGCGTGGAACCGCCGGGATCCGAAGCAGGGCGCGAACGGCTTCGCCACGCGGCTGCTGCTCGACGCGCTGCGCCGCTGGCCCCTTCCGCGCTCCGCGGCGAAGCGCCGGCCGGGAAGGAAATGAGGACCGGCGACCTCGAGTGGCATCTCGTCTCCGACGGGACGTTCCGCCTCGACGGCGGCGCCATGTTCGGGGTCGTGCCGAAGCCGTTGTGGGAGAGGCGCGCGGCGCCGGACGAGCGCAACCGCATCACGCTCGGCACGAACTGCCTGCTCGTGCGCGCGGCGGGCCGCACCATCCTCGTGGACGGCGGTCTCGGCCGGAAGGACCCCCCGAAGTTCCGCGACATCTTCGGCTTCGGCGAGGAGACCACGCTCACGGACTCGCTGGCCGCGCACGACGTGGCGCCCGGGGACGTGGACATCGTGGTCTGCACGCACCTCCACTTCGACCACGCCGGGGGGTTGACCCGGCGCGAGGGGGACGCGGTGGTGCCCGTGTTCCCGAAGGCCGTGCACCTGCTGCAGCGCGCGGAGCTGGACGACGCGCGCAACCCCACGGTCCGCTCCGCGGCCAGCTACTTCCCGGAGAACTGGGATCCCCTGCTGGCGGCCGGGCTGGTGGAGTTCGTGGACGGGGACGCCGACGTGGCGCCCGGCGTGCGGATCCGCCGGCTCAAGGGGCACATCCGCGCGCTGTCGGGAGTGGAGCTGGAGTCCGGGGGCGAGAAGGCGTTCTATCCGTCGGACAACACGCCCACGTCCGCGCACGTGCCGGTGCCGTGGGTCATGGGGTACGACCTCTACCCCCTGGACACGGTGGCCACGAAGGAGGCGTACCTGCCGCGCGCGGCGGCCGAGGGCTGGACCATCGTCTTCGAGCACGATCCGGTCGTGGGCGCGGCGCGCGTGCACGCGGGCGCGAAGGGCTACGAGGTGGAGCCCGTCCTGCCGGCGCCGTCGCTGGCGCCGGCCGCGGGCGCGGCGGGCGCGGTCGCCCGGACGGAGGGTCGCGGCGCGTGAGGTGCCCCGGCTGCTCCAGCCTGGACAACAAGGTGGTGGACTCGCGGACCGCGCGCGACGGGGACGCCATCCGGCGCCGGCGCGAATGCCTGTCCTGCGGCGCGCGCTTCACGACCTACGAGTACGTGGAGCGCACGCCGGTGCTCGTGATCAAGAAGGACGGGCGGCGCGAGCCGTTCCGCCGCGAGAAGGTGGCGGACGGCGTGACGAAGGCGTGCGAGAAGCGGCCCGTGCCGCGCGAGGAGATCGAGGCCCTGCTGGACCGCGTGGAGAACGCCATCCAGGCGCTGGGCCAGAGCGAGGTGGAGAGCCGGGAGATCGGCGAGATCGTGATGGAGGAGCTGGCGCGCATCGACCAGATCTCCTACGTCCGCTTCGCGAGCGTGTACCGGGAGTTCCGCGACGTGCGGCACTTCCTCGACGAGATCCGCGGGCTCCTGGAGCGCCGCGCCGGGGGGGACGAATGACGAACGGGATGCAGCGCCGCACGCTGGACAACGCCTTGACGGTCATCGCCGAGCGGCGCGGGCTGGGTCCGGTGGTGTTCTCCGGCGTGGTGTACGCGGTGGGGTCGCGCGACGAGCGGCCCGGGATCACCGGCATCAGCCACCTGCTGGAGCACATGATGTTCAAGGGCACCCGCAAGTACGGCAAGGGCGAGGTGGCCGCGCTCGTGGAGCGGAACGGCGGGGAGCTGAACGCGTTCACGTCCGAGGACGTGACCATGTACTACGAGGTGTTCTCGCGGGACCGCTGGGAGCTGGCGCTGGAGATCGAGTCCGAGCGCATGGTGAACCTCGTGATCGATGACGCGGAGCTGGCCTCCGAGCGGGACGTGGTGCTGGAGGAGCGCGCCATGTACCTGGACATGCCGGCGGTGGAGCTGGGCGAGGAGCTGGCCGCGGCCGCGTTCCGGGAGAGCCCGTACCGCTGGCCCATCATCGGCTGGGAGCACGACATCCGCGCCATCACCGCGGAAGACCTGCGCGCGCACTACCAGCGCTACTACGCGCCGGGCAACGCGGCGCTGGTGGTCGTGGGCGACGTGGCGCCGGACGAGGTCTTCGCGGCGGCGGAGCGACGCTTCGGTTCCATCCCGGGGGGCGCGCCGCCCGTGCGGCGCGTGCCGCGCGAGCCGGAGTGGAAGGGCGTCACGCGGCTCGTGCTGGACCGCGAGGCCGCGCTGCCGCACCTGCAGATCGTGTTCCGCGCGCCGGAGATCCACACGCGCGAGTCGGAGGCGCTCGCGCTGCTGGCGAACGTGCTGTCGGGGTCGCGCACCTCGCGGCTGGACATGGCGCTCCTGGAGACGAACCGCGCGGGCGACGTGCAGGTGTACTACCACCCGAAGTCGGACCCGTCCGCGTTCTCCATCTCCGTGGAGGGACAGCCGGACGTGCCGCTGGACGAGGTGGAGGCCGCGGTGTGGCGGGAGATCGCCGCGCTCGCCGCCGACGGTCCGGACGACGACGAGATGGAGCGCGCGCGCAACCAGATGGAGGCGCACCACGTGTTCGCGATGCAGTCGCCGTCCAACCGCGGTTTCTCCCTGGGCTGGCACGAGGCGCACGGCGACGCGGGCTACGTGGACCACTCGGTGGAACGCCTGCGCGCGCTGACCGCGGCGGACGTCCGCGCGGCGGCGGCGGGGGTGCTGCGACGGGACCGCTGCGGCGTGGCCCGCATCGACGCGCGGGACGGCGCCGCGGGCGGCGGGCTCGCGCCGGCGCCCGTGGCCGTGGCGCTGGGACCGCCGGCGCGGGCGCGCCGGCACCGCACGGGGCTGGCGTCCGGCCCGGCCGTGCGCCGGCTGACGCTCGCGAACGGGATGAAGGTGCGCTACCAGCCCGACCGCACGGATCCGGTCGTCTCCGTGTCGCTGCTGTTCGAGGCCGGCGCGGCGGCGGATCCGAAGGGGCGGGAGGGCCTGGCGGGACTCACCGCGTCCACGCTGGAGCGCGGTCCCGCGGGGCGGAGCTTCGTGGAGTACAACCGTGCCTTCGAGCGGCTCGGCAGCCACTTCTCGCTGGGCGCGGGCGCGGAGCTGGTGCACGGCGACGTCACGCTGCTCGCGCGGCACGCGCGCGCGGGACTGGCGCTCGTGGCGGATCTCCTGGAGCGGCCGGGGCTGCGCGAGGAGGACCTGGAAGTCGTGCGCGCGCTGGCCCTGAACGACCTGGAGGCGCGGGCGGACGACCTCGACGACGTGGCGGAAGACCTGCTGTTGCGGGGCGTGGCCGGCGATCACCCGTACGGCATGCTGCCGCACGGCACGTCCGAGGGCGTGGCCGCGGTCACGATCGACGACGTGCGCGCCTTCCATGCGGGCGTGTACCGGCCGGATCGCGCGTTCCTCGCGGTGGTGGGGGACATCGACGAGGCCGACCTCCTGCCGCTGCTCGACGAGCGGTTCGGAAGGCTGCCGGCGCCGGCAATGCCGCGCGCGCCGTTCGCGCCGTTCGCCCCGGCGGGGGCGGGGCGCACGTTCGTCCACCGGCGCGCCGACAAGACGCAGGCGAAGATCTGCCTCGGCGGCCCGGGCCTGTCCGCCGCGGACCCCGACCGCTTCGCCGCGGTCGCGCTGAACCACGTGCTGGGAGGCAGCTCCATCCGCTCGCGCCTGGGGGACGAGATCCGCGATCGTCTCGGCCTCGCGTACTCCGTGGGCAGCCGCAACTACGAGCGATCCCGCGGCGGGTTCTTCCTGGTCTCCATGGGCACGCGCCCGGAGAACGTGCGGCGCGCGGTGGACGCGCTCCGCGCGGAGCTGGGCCGGATCGCCGCGGGGGTCACGGACGCGGAGCTGGCCGACGCGAAGGCGTACCTCACCGGCTCGTTCCCCCTGCGCTTCACCACCTACGGGCGGCTCGCGCGGTTCTGGACGCGCAGCGCGTTCTACGGCTGGCCGGACGACTACCTCGACCGGTACGCGGAGCGGGTGAACGGACTGGCCGGCGCGGATCTCGCCCGCGTGGGCGCGCGCCTCGCGGCGGCCGCGGCCTGGCTCGCCGTGGCGGGTCCGGTGGGCGACGACCTCGAACCCCTGGTCCCGGCCGGGAATGGCTGACGACGCGGACCGCCCGGAGCGCCCGTCCGGCGAGATGTCGCTCCTCGAGCACCTCGGGGAGCTCCGGAGCGCGCTGCTGCAGTCCCTCGGCGCGATCGCGGTGGCGTCGGTGGGCGCGTGGTTCGTCTCGGATCGCGCGGTGGACTTCCTCGTGCAGCCGGTGCTGCGCGGCCCCGTCACCGACCTGAAATTCCTCTCGCCGGGCGGGGCCTTCCTCCTGCGGCTGAAGACCGCCTTCGGCCTCGGCGCGTTCGTGGCCGCGCCCTTCGTGCTGCTGCGGCTGTGGAGCTTCGTGGTGCCGGGACTGCTGCCGGCGGAGCGCCGGCTCGTGGCGCCCGCGGTCCTCGGTTCCATGCTCCTGTTCTACTCCGGCGTGGCGTTCGGGTACTTCGCCGTGCTGCCGATCTCGCTGCAGTTCCTGCTGGGCTTCGGCACCGCCACCGTGCAGCCGCTGCTCACGGCGGAGCACTACTTCGAGTTCGCCATCCGCACGACCCTCGCCTTCGGCGCCGTCTTCCAGTTCCCGCTGGTGGTGGCCGCGCTGACCTATGCGGAGATCCTCGGCCCGGACTTCCTGGTGCGCTTCTGGCGCCACGGCATCGTCCTCGTCTTCGTGATCGCGGCGATCCTCACGCCGCCGGACGTCGTGTCGCAGCTGCTGATGGCGGGGCCGATGCTCGTGCTGTACCTGGTGTCGATCGTGCTGGCCCGGCTTGCGGCGCGGGCGAGACGCCGTCGCGGGTGACCGGGGCGGAGCGGCAGCGCGGTCCGGCGGACGGGCTCGCGCGGCGCGGGCACGGCCAGGTTTGCGGTGGGCGTCCCGGTGGGTCCTCCCCGGCGGGCGCTCGGCCTCCGCCGTCCGGGCGGAGGCCATCGCTCCTGCGTCGACGGCCTCCGGCCCTCCAGGCCTCCGGCCGCGCCGCAGAGCCGCCGGGGAGGACCCACCGGGACGCCCACCGCGAACCTGGCCGTGCCCGCGCCGCGCGAGCCCGTCCGCCGGACCGCGCTGCCGCTCCGCCCCGGTCACCCGCGACGGCGGTGTGGGGTGGGAGTTGTGGGGCTCGTGATGATCGACGCCGAGCGGGCGCGTGAAGACAGCTGGGCCACGACGGTGGAGTGGGTCAGCCCGTGAGCAGCGCCGGGCAGGGCGGTGAGGGTGCCGGTGAGCGGGGCGAGCAGTCCGACGGTCGGCGGGTTCGCGGTGGCGGCCCCGGTGGGTCCTCCGCGGCGGCTCTGCGGCGCGGCCGGAGGCCTGGACGGCCGGAGGCCGCCGACGCAGGAGCGAAGGCCGGAGCCGGGACGGCGGAGGCCGAGCGCCCGCCGCGGAGGACCCACCGGGGCTGCCGCCGCAAACCCGCCGACCGTCGGACTGCTCGCCCCGCTCACCGGCACCCTCACCGCCCTGCCCGGCGCTGCTCGCGGGCTGTCAGTCCCCTCCGACGTAGCCGAGGCTCTCGAGCGCCTTCCGCGTCTTCTCGTCCAGGCCGCCGCGCTCGTCATCCACCGTGCGCAGCGTGCCCGGCGGGCGGTTGCGGAGGTCGAGGTCCAGGTCCTCGGCGAGCGTGCGGTACAAGGGCGGCGGCTGCGGGCCGAGGTCGTGTCGTTCCGCCGGGTCGGTCGCGAGATCGTAGGACTCGTGGCGGGCGGCGCGCGGCAGGCGGATCACCTTCGCCGTGTCGGTGCGCAGCGCGTACAGCGGCGCCGACTTGTCCGGATCGGGATGCGTCTCGGCGATCAGGACGCGGTCGTCGCCCGCGGGCTCGGGCTCGCGGAGGAGGTCGCGGCCCTCGCTCCCGGGATCGGGCGGCAACCCCGCGAGTCCCGCCAGCGTGGGCGCGAGGTCCGTCGTGCGCGCGAGCTCGGTGCAGAGCGCGCCCTTCGCGGGTGGCGCGCCATGGGGCGCGAACGGGGTCAGCACGAGCGGGACGCGCAGGGACGTGTCGTACAGGAGCACGTCGTGGCCGAAGTAGCCAACGTGCTCGCCCAGGCCTTCGCCGTGGTCCGCCGTGACCACGAGCGTGCCCGGCCCCGCGCCGTCCTCGAGGCGGCGGGCCAGGCGCCCCACGCAGCGGTCCAGGAACGACACCTCGCCGGCGTACCGCGCGCGCAGCGCGTCGGCGTCGGCCTCGCTCAGCTCCTCCACCGCGGAGCCGTGCAGCAGGGCCGGACCGTCGTCCGGGGCGCCGTACACGCGCGGCCACGGATCCGGCGGCAGGTAGGGGAGGTGCGCGTCGAAGTAGTGGACCCACAGGAACGAGCCCGGCCCGCCGTGTGCATCCAGCCAGGCCAACGCGCGCTCCGTCGCCTGCGCGCCCTCGCCGGATGCCGGGAGCACGGCCGGTTCCACGACCTCGTAGGACGCGAACCCCTGGTTCAGCCCGAGCTCGGGATCCAGCACCACGCGGCTCGACACCACGGCCCCCGTGCGGTATCCGGCCTCGCCGAGCGCGCGCGTCACCGTGGGCACGCCCTGCGGCAGGCGCATCCGGTTGCGGGCCACGCCGTGCGCGCGCGGCGTGAGCCCGGTGAGGATGGTGGCATGCGAAGGGGTCGTCAGCGGCACGGGCGTGAACGCCTCGGTCCAGAGCGTGCCGCGGCGCGCGAGCCGGTCGAGGTGCGGCGTGCGCACGTGCGGGTTCCCCGCGCAGCCCAGGTGATCCTGCCGGAACGTGTCCAGCGTGACGAGCACGAGCGCGGGCCGCGGCGGGGGCGACGGGGCGCAGGCCGCGGCGAGCAGCGCCGCGGCGCACGCGAGCGGACGTACGCTCACTCGATGTACCCGAGCGCGCGGATCCGCTCCTCGAGGTCCGCGGTCACGGACTCGTCCGGCAGCGCGGGCCGGTCCAGCGTTCCCGTCTCCCAGGTGGGGATCATCCGGAGCGGGCGCGCGGAGCGCCACGCCGCGTCCATCGCGTCGAGCAGCGGATCCCCGTCGAAGTCCTCCGCCACGGGCAGGCCGTGGTACGCGAGGATCGTGGGGGCCACGTCCACGGCGTCCATCCCGGACGCCGGTCCCGTGCGGATCCCCGGCCCGGCCCAGAGGAAGATGGCCTGCCGGCGGTGCTCGCCGGAGATGTGCTTGTCCGCGTAGCGCTCGTCCGCGGGGCGGAAGCCGTGGTCGGACACGACCATCACCGCGCGATCGTCGCCGCCCGCCTCCACCACGCGCCCGACCAGCCCGTCCGCGAAGCGGTAGTAGCGCTCGATGGCCTCGCCCCAGACCGCCACGTCCGGAGCGCCCGGCGTCCACATCGCCTGCTCCGGATCCATGAACTCCCAGAAGTAGTGCTGCATGATGTCGATCCCCTGGAAGAACACGCCGAAGAGCTCCGGCTGCCGCTCGGCCAGCAGCATCGTGCCCGCGGCCTCGTGCGACCGGTCCACCGAGTGCGCGATGGCGAACTCCGCCACCTTGTCGAAGCGCTCCAGCGTGTCCGGCCAGCGGAAGTCCTCCGGCAGGTCGGCGAAGCGGGCGAGGTCCGCGGGGCCGATCCCGTCGTAGCCCACGCGCAAGGGCGCCAGCCGCTCCGCCAGGCTGTCCGGGTACGTCTGCGCGGCGTAGAACGACGCGTCCGGGGCGGTCTCGTAGTCGTGCCCCAGGCTGAAGCGCGTGACCGAGAAGTGATCCGAAACCATGAACCCGTTCACCGTCTCCGCCGGCCACGTGACCCACCAGCCCACGAACCCCACCGTGCGGTCGGACTCGGAGAACATGTTCCACAGCGCGCGCACCTGCCGTGCCGTGGACGGCGTGGGAATGGGCCGGCTCTGGCCCGGCACCTGCGCCATGAACGACGTGACCCCGTGACGATCCGGCAGCGTTCCCGTGGCGATCGTCGTCCACAGCACCGGGGACCAGCGGTAGTCCGCGTTCGTGAGCATCGTGCCGCTGGTGCCGGCGCGGCGGATGGCGGCGAGCACGGGCGTCTTGCCCTGCCGCATCAGGGGCAGCAGGTTGCGCCAGTCCGCGCCGTCGAGACCGATCAGCGCGGTCCGCGCCGGCGGCGCCTCCGGCGCGGGCTTCCCGCACCCGACCGCCGCCACGGCCGCCGCCAGCGCCAGGATCACGCCCGCCCGCCGCGCGCTCACTCGATGTACCCCAATCCGCGCAGCCGCTCCATCAGCGCGTCGTCCACGCCGGACGCCTCCGGCCGTCCGCCGCGCGAGGCCAGCCACTCCGCCGTGTCGTACGTGGGCACGGTGTCGCGCGGGTAGCCGCGCCGCCACGCCTCCGTGAAGAGCCCGTCGAGCACCCGGCCGTCCATGTCGTCCGCCACCGGAAGCCCGAGCAGCGCCAGCACGGTGGGCGCGATGTCCACGAGCCGCGCCGCGGGCAGCGGCGCGTCCTTCGCCACGTTCGCCCCGGCCGCGATCAGCACGCCGGCCGGCCCGTCGCGATGCCCGTTCGCGTGGAACCCGTGGTCCGACAGCACGAGGAACGTGTCCCCGGGGCGTCGCCGCGCGAGGATCTCGCCCACGAGCCCGTCCGTGTACTCGTAGTAGCGCTCGATCACCGGGGCGAAGCGCGGGATCTCCTCCGCGGGCGGCGGCGACCGGTACCGGTTCGGCTCGCGGAACTGCCAGTAGCGGTGCCCGACCACGTCGATGCCGTTGAAGTACAGCCCCCACAGGTCGTGGTCCGGCTGCTCGTCCATGAGCTTCGCGATCACCGCGCGGTAGGTCTCGTCCGCCGCGAACGCCCAGCGGAACCCCTCCACCACGTCCTTGTCCATCTCGTCCTCGCGCACGTCCATGAAGCGGCGCGCCTCGTCGAAGGTCACGCTCGCGGGCGTGCGGATCCGGTCGCGCAGCTCGTCGAAGAGCGACTCGGGCCAGGTCTGCCCGCCGGGGTCGTCCGGGAGCAGCGTCCCCTTCGTGGGGCTGGCCTTGCCGCCGGTCTGTTCCAGGGGGACGTGGCTCGTGACCATCACGCCCTCCACCGGCTCCGCGGGCCACGTGACCCACCAGCCGACGAACGCGGCGGATTCGCCCACGTCGCCCATCATGTTCCACAGCGCCTTCGTGGTGCGCTGGTTCGAGGTCATGTGCATCACGCGGTCGTTGCGCGTGCCGTCCTCGCGCACGACCTCCGTGAAGTCGTTGATGCCGTGGCCGTCGAACTCCTTGCCGGTGGCCACCGTGGTCCACAGCGCGGGGCTCTTGGACGGCAGCATGGACTCCAGCGGGGCCCGCGTGCCTTCGGCCACGAGGGACGCCAGGTTCGGAAGCCGCCCGGCCGCGAGCAGCGGATCCAGGAGATCCCACGTGGCGCCGTCCAGCCCGATCAGGAAGACGCGGCCGGAGCGCTCCGGCGGCGGGCCGCCGCAGGACGGGAGCGCGAGCAGGAGTGCGGCGGCCAGGACGGCGTGGCGGGCGGCGCGGCCGGTCATGACGCGCGCCCCTTCCGCCCGCGCCCGAGCGCGGCCGCCGTCCCGGCGGTCACGACGAGCGCGGCCAGGCTCAGCGCCGCCCCGAGCCGGAAGGAGTCCGGCCGGTACTCGAACACCACCTCGCGATCCCCTGGATGCACGACGACCCCCCGCAGCACGTGGTCCACCCGGTGGATCGGTCGTTCGGCGCCGTCCACGAAGGCCTTCCACCCTGGATAATACGCGTCCGCGAGCACGAGCAGCGCGTCGCGGGCCGGCTCCACCGCCACGCGAACCCTCTCGGCGGCGTGCTCCGCGACGCGCGCGCTCCCCGGGGGCCCGCCGTCGGCACCGGCGTCCCCCGGCCAGTCCGGAAGGGGAACCTCCGAGAAGGCGCAAAGATCCAGCGGGCGCTCCGGGCGCGCCAGCGCGGCCAGGAGCTGCCGCGGATCCGGGATCACGCGGACCTCGCCCGCGAGGAAGGCGCGGGGCAGCACGTCCGGGTTCTCGAACACCGAGAGGTCCGACCGGTGCACGAGCGTCAGCCCGGGGAGGGCGGCCACCACGGGCTCCGCGAGCACGTACCGCGCGCCGAGGAGATCCAGGATGGGGGAGTCCAGCACGTCCGCGCGCGCGGTGCCGCGGAAGTTGCCGCGACGCACCATGATCTCGGGGTCCACCGCGTCCAGGATCTCGCGGGCGCGCTCCTGGTTCAGCGAGTCGAATCCGAGCACATCCTCCAGGCCATACATGGACGCCGTGGCCGCCGGCAGCACGCCGCGGAACTGGCTGCGGAACGGCTCGTACCGGAAGATCCGGAAGGGTGCGTCCGCGTGCCGGCGCGCCTGCAGGAACTCGAGTGAGCCCCCGGGAGCGGGCGCGCGGTAGACCGACTCGCGCGGCTGCATCACGTTCAGGCGGTTCGCGTAGGCCGCGAGGTCCGCGCCCGCGACCACGAGCGCCAGCGCGAGGAAAGCGGGGCCGCCGATCCTTCCGGCGGCGCGCGCGATGACGAGCGCGCCGGACGCGATCGTGACGGCCAGCGTGACCGCGGCCGCGCGCCGCACCGCAGCATCGCCGAGGGCTTGACCGATCTCGGCGGGGAGGGCCCGCGCGCCCGCGCCGAGCAGGACGAGCGCGAACCCCGCGACGATGCCCGCCGTCGCGATCGCCAGGAGATTCGCGCCGCGGCGCAGTCCGGGGCCTTCGTTTCCGCCCAGCCGGTCGGCGCCGAGCCCCGCCAGCAGGGCGAGGGCGAAGCCGGTGAAGTACGTGGCGCGGTCCGGCCGCGAGAATCCCATCCC
This sequence comes from uncultured Gemmatimonadota bacterium, assembly GCA_964571855.1. Classification (GTDB taxonomy): domain Bacteria; phylum ARS69; class ARS69; order ARS69; family ARS69; genus CAYYFX01. The sequence goes on along the minus strand of CAZNDO010000015.1, from coordinate 60,550 downwards.
GGGAAGCTCGGCGAGGAGCGCCGTCAGCGGCGAGTGCAGGCAGAGCGCGATCCCGAGGGCGAGCAGCAGCAGGGACGCGAGGGTCGCGCGGCGGCGGTCGCCGGGTGCCAGCACCGTGGCGGCGGCGAGCAGCAGCGGGAGGATGCCCGCGTACGACGCGGTGCTGTGCTCGGTCTGCGAGTAGTACCCGTCGCCCATCGAGAGCATCCAGTCGACGTTGGTGCCGTCCGCCGGGTGCCCGAGCAGCTCGGGCACGAGGAATTTCGCGGCGGCCCAGGGGTGCAGCGTGCCCGACGCGAGCATCGCCGGCGGGTTGTCCGCGTTCGTGCACAGGCGGATGAACTCCGCCGTGGGAACGAGATGAACGGACACGAGGACCAGGCCCAGCAGGCCGGCCGCCGCCCAGCCGGCCCACGTGCGAGCGGTCGGCGCGGGGCGACGGCGAACGCCCTCGACGATGCCGAACAGCCCGAAGCCGTAGCCCACGAACACGAAGATCTGGGCGAAGCCGGCGAGGCCGGACAGGGCCAGGGACAGGGCGATGCCCGCGAAGGCCACGCCGTCCCGGCGCGCGAACCACCGGCGGGTCGCCAGGATGGCCCAGGGCAGCCACGCCCCGGTGGCCGGCATCGTGGGGATTCCGGTGCGGGCCGCGTTGAAACCGCCCCAGACGAAGACGAGCGCGCCCAGCAGCGCGGCCGCCACGGTGACGCCCCAGGACCGGAGCAGGAAGTAGGTCCCCAGGGACGCCAGGACGAAGTGACCGGCCAGGAAGAGGTCCATCTGCCGGAGGACGTCCAGGCCGGAGACCGCCAGCAGGAGGTTCGGCGGGTAGAACACGCCGGGCTGGAAGTTCGCGAGGAAGGGCGTCCCGCAGAGCATCTGCGGGTTCCAGAGCGGGATCCGGCCGCCGTCCACGGCGGCGTCCAGCGTCGCGCGCATCGCGTAGAACTGCCGTGGGCAGTCGGCCAGGCGCGTCGGGCGCGCCAGGTCGTCCGGGGACGCCGTGGCCGCCCACGGGTGCCACACGTCCATGTTCCAGGTGAAGATCGCGACACGGCCGAGGAGCGCCGGCGCGAACAGGCCGAGCGTGACGGCGGCGAGGGCCACGGACGCGAACCCGTCGGAGCGACGCATCCGGAGCACGCTAGCACGGCGCCCCCCGGCGGACAAGCCGCGGCCGGTCCGGCAACCTGCTGCAATGGCGTCGGTTCCGGCGCGGGGCGGGGAGGCGTCGCGTTGACGCCCGCCCCCGGAGTTGCTACCTTGTCGGGCCGATTCCGGACCGCGCCGGCGTCACCCACGATCGCGCGCGGGTCGGCCGATCCCTTCGACGGAGTCCGTCCTCGATGCCCGATTCGCTGGCGCGCTCCCGCTCGACGCCGGGCCGCCCCATGACGCTTGCCGAGGTGTTCGAGCTCGTTCGCGAGGATCTCGAGCAGATCGAGGGGCGCCTCGCGAAGATCCAGCGCCCCGACATCCCCATGACGGCGGAGATCCTGGAGCACGTGCTGGCCATGCGCGGCAAGCGGGTCCGTCCGCTGCTGCTGCTGCTGATCTCGCGGCTCGGGCCGGCGGACCGGGATGCGGTGCTGTGGTCGTCCGCCGTCATCGAGATGGTGCACACCGCCACGCTGCTGCACGACGACTGCCTGGACGACACCACGATGCGTCGCGGCTACCCCACGGTGAACCACCGCTGGGGACAGCAGGCGGCCATCCTGATGGGGGATTACCTGTTCACGTCCGGGTTCGAGCTCCTGTGCGAGCACCGCCTGCACGACGCGCTGCACGTGCTGGTGCACCACACCTACCGCATGACCCGCGGGATGAACCGGGAGTACGCGGCCCGCCGGGATCCGCGGCTCGGCGTCGACGAGTACCTGCGCATCGTGGACGAGAAGACGGGCGCGCTGTTCGTGTCGTCGTGCGAGATCGGCGCGCTGCTGGCGGGGCTGCCCGAGGACGGGATCGCGCGGCTGTCGGCGTTCGGACGGGACCTCGGCCGGGCGTTCCAGATCGTGGACGACATCTTCGACTACGCCGGGGATCCGGAGTCCATCGGCAAGCCGGTGGGGACGGACTTCCGGCTCGGCTTCGCCACGCTCCCGCTGCTCTGCGCGCTGGAGATGGGGGACGCCCGCCGCGGGCGCGCCGTGGCCGAGTGGTTCGCGCGCGGGAACGTCACGGACGCGGAGTGGGAGGGCGCGCGGGAGTTCGTCCTTTCCTCCGGCGGCGCGGAGCGCGCGCGCGAGCGGGCGCTGGAGTTCGCGTACGCCGCGCGCGACCGGCTGGCCTTCCTGAACGGCCACCCCGCCGTCGCGCCCCTGCTGGCCACCGTGGAGTACATGATCGCCCGCGGGCGCTGAGGCGCGTCGCGTGGCTCCCGCTGTTCCCGGTCGCGCGTTCCTCGCGGCGGCAGCGTGCGCCGCGGCCGTCGCCGCCTGCGCGGGATCCTCCACACCCGCCGTGCACACGCGTGCCGGGACCGCCATGGGCACGGTCGTCGAGATGAAGGTGGTGAGCCGCAGCGAGTCCGCCGCGGAGCGCAGCCTGGACGCGGCGTTCGCGGAACTGCGACGCGTGGAGGCGCTGGCCACGCCGCACGACTCCACGAGCGCGCTCTCCCGCGTGAACGCGCGCGCGGACTCCGTGTTCGCGGTCGGCGCGGAGCTGGACGCCATGCTCGCCGCCTCGCTGCACGTTTCGGGCCGGACGGGCGGCGCCTTCGATCCCACGATCGGCGCCCTCGTGCGGGTATGGGGCTTCCCCGAGCACCCCGCGCTCCCGGACTCCGCGTCCATCGCCGCGGCGCTCCGCACCGTGGACTGGCGGGCGCTGCACCGCGCGGACGCGCCGCGCACGTGGGTGGATGCCGGGGCGCGATCCACGCTGGACCTCGGGGGCATCGCGAAGGGCTGGGCCGTGGACCGGGCCGCCGACGTGCTGTCCCGCACCGGGGCGGCGTGCCTGGTGAACGCGGGCGGCGATCTGGCGTGCCGCGGCGCGAAGCCGGGCGGCGAGCCCTGGATCGTGGGCGTGCAGCATCCGCGCGATCCGTCCGCGCTGTACTGCCGCATCCGCGTCCCGGAGGGCGCCGCGGTGGCCACGTCCGGGGACTACGAGCGCTTCTTCGAGGCCGGCGGCGTGCGCTACCACCACCTGCTGGATCCCGCCACGGGCCGGCCGGCGCGCGGCGCGGTCAGCGTCACCGTCGTGGCGCCCGACTGCGCGACGGCGGATGCGTGGGCCACGGCGGCGTTCGTCCTCGGGCCGCAGGAAGGCATCGCGGCGCTGGAGCGCCAGGGCGATCTCGAGGGGATGATCCTGTCGCTCGGGGCGGACGGCGCGCTCGTCGAGCGCGAGACGCCGGGGTTCGCCGCGCTCCGGCTGCCGTGAGCGCCGACCCGTTCCGGCTGCGCGCGCTCCTCGCCGCCACGACGTGGGCGGACCGGGCGCTGTGCGTCGCGCTGGTGGTCCTCGCCCTGCTCGCGCCGCGGCTGGCGCGTCCCCCCGGGGACGGGCCGCTGCGGGCCGTCGTGACGGTGGGCCGGAGCGAGGCGGCGGTGCTCCCGCTGGACCGGGACGCCGACATCACGGTGCGCGGCTGCCTGGGCGACGTGACGATCGCGGTGCGGCACGGCGAGGTGCGCGTGGTGTCGTCCTCCTGCGCGCAGCAGGTGTGCGTGGCCACGGGAGCGAAGCATCAGCCGGGCGACCTCATCGCGTGCGTCCCGAACGAGGTCCTCGTGCGCGTGCGCGGGGGCACGGCGAGCCCGCCCCGCGCGGGCGAGCCCGACGCGGTGACCCGGTGAGGCTCGGCGCGCGCGATGCCGCGCGGCTGGCGCTGCTCGCGGCCGTGGCGGCCACGCTGCAGATCGCCGAGGGGCTGATCCCGCGGCCGGTGCCGTGGCTGCGGCTCGGCCTCGCGAACGGCGTCACGTTGCTCGTGCTCGTCCGCCTGGGACCGGGCGCGGCGGCCGTCGTCACGACCGTGCGCGTCCTGCTCGGGGGGCTCGTGCTGGGCACGCTGGGCGGCCCGTCGTTCGCCCTGTCCGCGGCGGGCAGCGTCGCGGCACTGGCCACGATGGCGGCCGCCCTGCGGCTCCTCGTGCCGCCCCTGTCCCTTCTCGGAGTGAGCGTGCTGGGCTCCGTGGCCCACGTGGTGGCGCAGCTTGCGGTCCTCTCCGCGCTGCTGGCCGTGGGCCCGGGCGCCCTCCTCCTCGTCCCGATCCTCGTGGCCACGGCGGTCCCGCTCGGCCTCGTCACCGGCGCCGTCGTCGTCGCGCTGCATCGTCGATTGGCCCCCTGGCGGGGGGCGTGGTAGACTGCCCGTTCCGATGCCGCGTCTGTCGGCGCGGAGCGGGCTCGAAGGCCCCGACGGGACGTTCCCCGACGGGACGGCCCGCCGACCGCGCCGCGAGGAGCCGACCGTTCCGTTGACTTCCGCCGAGCTCGCCGAGCGCATCGCCCACCTCGCCCTCGAGAAGAAGGCCCGCGACATCCTGATCCTGGACGTGCACGCCCTCACGTCGGCCACCGACCGGTTCGTGGTGATGACCGCGGACTCGGACACGCAGGTGAAGGCCGTGGCGGACCACATCCTGGAGAAGCTGAAGGCGGAGGGCACGCGCAGCTGGCACGTGGAGGGCCTGGAGGGTCGCCGCTGGGTGCTGCTGGACTACGTGGACGTGGTGGTGCACGTGTTCCTGGGCGAGACGCGCCGGTTCTACTCGCTCGAGACGCTCTGGGGCGACGCCCCGGTCACGCGGGTCGAGGACGACCTGCGCGAGATCGCCTGACCCCGAGGGGAACGAGATGCGGGAGCTCCTGCTCGACGAGGTGCGGAAGTCCGTCCGGTCCGCGTTCCCGGACGTGGACGCGGCCGTGCTGGACCGGATGACGCTGGACGCCCCGCGGGATCCGTCGCACGGGGACTTCGCCACGAACGCGGCGTTCCTCCTGAAGGACCTCGTCCGGGACAACCCGCGCCGCATCGCCGAGCGGCTCATCGCGTCGCTGTCCGCGTCGTGGGCGGAGGCGGAGGTGGCGGGCCCGGGCTTCATCAACTTCCGCGTCCGCCCGGAGGGGATGCACGCGTTCCTGGAGCGTCTCGCGGTTCCGGAGGGGCGCGCCGCCATCCTGAAGGACCCGGCGATGGCGCGCGAGCTCGGGCGCATGCAGATCGAGTTCGTCAGCGCGAACCCCACCGGCCCGCTCAACGTGGTCTCGGCGCGCGCCGCGGCGTACGGCGACGCGTGCATCCGCCTGCTGCGCGCGACGGGCGTCGACGCGAGCGCGGAGTACTACGTGAACGACGAGGGCAACCAGGCGCGGATCTTCGGCGAGTCCTTGCGGACGCGCTTCCTGCAGCAGTGCGGCCGGGACGCCGCGCTCGCGGAGGACGCATACCGCGGCGAGTACGTCACCGACCTCGCCGGGAGCCTGGCGCGCGCCGTGCGCGGGCTGGAGGCGCGCGGCCTGGATCCGGCGGCCGTCGCGGCGGAGTTCGGGCGGCGCGCGGATGCCGGCGCCACGATCGCGCAGCTCGCGGCGGAGGTCGGCGCGGACGGCGTGCCGTCCGTCGCCGCGGTGGACGCCGTGGCCGGCTCGCTGGACTTCTCCGGGCTCGGGATCGCGTCCATGCTGGGCGCGGCGCGGGACGCGCTGGAGCGTTTCGGTGCCCGCTTCGACCTCTTCTTCCGCGAGTCGTCCCTGCACGGGGACGCGGACGGCGGCGGCAGCCGGCTGGCCGAGGCCGAGCGCGCGCTCGAGGCGGCGGGCCACGTGCGCACGGAGGAGGGCGCGAAGTGGTTCGTGTCCACCGCCTTCGGCGACGACAAGGACCGCGTGATCCGCCGCTCCACGGGCGAGCCCACGTACCTGCTGGGGGACGTGGCCTACCACCTGGACAAGCGCCGCCGCGGCTTCGACCGGGTGATCGACGTCTGGGGCCCGGACCATCACGGCTACATCAAGCGGCTGCACTCCGCCACGGTGGCGCTCGGCTGCCCGGCGGACTGGCTCACGGTGGTGATCGTGCAGCAGGTGAACCTGCTGCGCGCCGGCGAGCCGGTGAAGATGTCGAAGCGCGGCGGGGAGCTGGTCACGCTGGAGGAGCTGGTGGAGGAGGTGGGGAAGGACGTCTCGCGCTTCTTCTTCCTGATGCGCAAGGCGTCGAGCCACCTGGATTTCGACCTGGAGCTGGCGAAGGCGCAGACGCTGGACAACCCGGTGTTCTACGTGCAGTACGCGCACGCCCGCACGCGGAGCATCTTCCGGCAGCCCATGGCGCGCGCCGCGCGGGAGGGGAGCGCGGGCCCGCCGGCGCTCGCCCGCCTCGACGGGGAGGAGGAGCAGGCCATGATGCGCGTGCTGCTCCGGTACCCGGAGGTCGTGAAGGAGTCCGCGCGGGCGCTGGAGCCGCACCGGCTCGTGGCGTACCTGCGCGACGTGGCCGGCGCGTACCACCGGTTCTACACGCGCGGGAAGCAGGACGCGTCGTTCCGCGTGCTCGGGGACGACGCGGAGCTCACGCGCGCACGGCTGTTCCTGGTCGGGGTGCTCGCGGACGTCCTCCGGGACGGTCTCGGCCTCCTCGGCATCGACGCACTCGAGGAGATGTGAGGGGGCGAAGCGCATGAGCATCCTGGTGGTCGGTTCGGTCGCCTTCGACACCGTCAGCACGCCGTTCGGGCGCGCGGAGGAGGCGCTCGGCGGCTCCGCCACGTACTTCGCGGCGGCGGCGAGCCTGTTCGCTCCGGTGAAGATCGTGGCGGTGGTGGGCACGGACTTCGACGCGGCGTCGCTGGACTTCCTGCGCGCGCGCGGCGTGGACACCAGCGGTCTGGTCGCGGCGCCGGGGGACACGTTCCGGTGGACCGGCTCGTACGACGACGCGATGGGCGACGCCACCACGCACGCCACGCACCTCAACGTGTTCCAGGGCTTCCGGCCCGAGATCCCGGAGGCGCTCCGGAAGGAGCGCTTCGTGTTCCTCGCGAACATCGACCCCGACCTGCAGATGTCCGTGCTGGACCAGGTGGCGAAGCCGGAGCTCGTCGTGTGCGACACGATGAACTTCTGGATCCACGGGAAGCGGGACGCGCTCGTGCGACTGCTGGAACGCGTGGATGTGCTCGTGGTGAACGAGACCGAGGCGAAGGACCTGACCGGGGAGACCAATCCGGTCCGGGCCGCGCGCCGTATCCTGGGGATGGGACCGTCGCGCGTCGTCGTGAAGCTCGGGGCGTACGGCGCCATGCTGGTGGGCGAGGGCGGCCTGTACCGCCTGCCGGCCTACCCGGTGGAGGACGTGCGGGACCCCACCGGCGCGGGCGACACGTTCGCGGGCGGGTTCGTGGGATTCCTGGCGGAGTCCGGGGATCTCGGGTTCGAGTCCATGCACCGCGCGCTGCTGGCCGGCACCGTGTGCGCGTCGTTCACCGTGGAGGCCTTCTCGCTGGACCGCCTGCGCGGCCTGACCCGCCGGGACCTCGAGCGGCGCTGCCGCGATCTGGAGCGGATCGCCGGCTGGACCTGGGCGCCGCGCCTCGTTCCCCAGGGGTGATGGCCCCCGCCGCAAGCCGGACTCTCCGGTCCGATGCGCGCCGCTCGATGCCCTGAGCGCTCGGCTCCACGTTGAGGGAATCCCGATCGTCTGCTAGTCTCGGGTCGCCGCGTCGGCCTTCCCCCCCCTCGCGCGCCCCGCGCCGGAGGTCCTTGCCGTGGAGAAGCCCTCGAACCGGTTCACGACGGCCGAGAAACTGATCTGCCGCCTTCGGGACGTCTCCTCGTGCGACATCCAGGTGGACCCGAACGGCCAGATCTCCGCGGTCCACGTGACCGCGCGGGCGGGGCGGTCCGCGAAGCAGATCGCCCGGGACATCGAGTCCATCCTCGCCGCCGAGGAGGGCACGCCCATCGATCACCGCAAGATCTCCATCGCCCAGTTCGGTGAGGCGGATCCGGCGCGGTCGGCGGGGGCGCGGCCGGTGGAGACGCTCGGGCGCGTGGCGCTCGCCGGGGTCAGCCTGCATCACGGGGCGGGCACGGCGGAGGTGGAGGTCACCCTCTCCGCGGGCGCCGTGTCCGCCACCGGGCGGGCGACCGGGTCCAGCACACGCTTCGACGTCCGGCGGGTCATCGCCCGGGCGGTCCTGGACTCCGTGGCCAAGCTGGTGGACGGCGAACCGGGCTTCTCCCTCGGCGAGCTGGAGGAGAAGGAGCTGGGTCACCGGCGGGTGATCCTGGTCTGCATCCAGCGCACGCAGGGCCGCAACGAGACCTCGCTCTACGGCTGCTGCGAGATCGGTTACGATCCCACGCAGGCGGTTATTTTTGCGGTTCTGGACGCTTTGAACCGGTTTGTGGGTTCCCTTCGCCCCCGCCAGCCGGTAGAGTACGAAGTCGGTCCGGTACCCACGCCGTGATGGGGCTTGCGCCCCGGATCGGAGCGGACTCCCGAGCTGAGCGGTTTGCCGCCCGCCGAGCGGTGGCGGGCGAGACCGGAGACAGAAGGGAGAACCCTGACCATGATCACCGTGTGGGCTGCGCTCATCGGCGTCATTCTGGCCGCCGCGAACTCGGGCGGGCGGAACGACTGGTAGTACCCTGAGGCGAACCAAGCGGGGGTCCCGGATCCAGACGAGCAGACGCCCCTGTCCCGAAAGGGACGGGGGCCTTTTTCTGGCCGTCGTGCTTGATTCCGCGTAACACTTCGCCGATGTCGGGGGGGAATCCCGGGAACGCGCCGGGAGCGGGGGACGTGCGGTGAAGGAACTCCGGCCGGGACTTCGGATCTACGTGATGGCCACGCTCGCGCTGGGGCTCTCGCTCCTCGCGTGGGTGTCGGGCGATCTTGGCGCGCTGGACTGGCACCCGCGCTCGCTCGCGAACCTCATCCTGTGGTCCGTGATGATCGCGGTCGCGGCCATGTCGCCGATCCCGCTCCCCCGCGGCGGCGCCACGGTCACCGTGACCTCCGCGCTCGACTTCGCCGCCATCCTCATCTTCGGTCCCGCGGTGGCGTGCTGGTTCGGCGTCCTGTCGGACCTGCTCACGAACGTGGCGGTCAAGCGCAACCCGATCTACAAGGTGTCGTTCAACCTCGGGCAGATCGTCCTCTCCATCGGGCTCGCGGGCCTGGCGTACACGGCGCTCGGCGGGCGCGTGGGCGCGCAGTTCGACCTCGACCGCACGCAGGTCGCCCCGCTGCTCGTCGCGCCGCTCGTCTACTTCCTGGCGAACACCGGGCTCATCTCGGTGGCCATCGGGTTGAAGGAGCGGATCTCCGCGCTGCGCATCTGGCAGACGAACTTCCAGTGGGAGATCCTGCACGTCTTCTTCTTCCTGCCGTTCGGGATCCTGCTGGCCATGGTGCACCTGCGCATCGGGCCGGTCGGCGTGGCGCTGTTCCTGATCCCGCTGTTCCTCGCGCGCTTCTCGTTCAAGCTGTGGATCGACACGAAGGCGTCGCACATCGCCACCGTGCAGGCGCTGGTCTCCGCCATCGACGCGAGCGACCCGTTCACCCGCGGGCACTCGTACCGGATCTCGAAGTACGCGGTGCGCATCGCGCGGCACCTCGGCGTCTCCGAGAAGGAGGTGGAGGAGATCGAGTACGGCGCGCTGCTGCACGACATCGGGAAGATCGCCATCCAGCACGACATCCTGCTCAAGCCCGGCCGGCTGGACGACAACGAGCGGGAGCTGATGCGCACGCACCCGAAGGTGGGGTACGACATCGTGCGCGGGTTGAAGTTCCTGGAGGGCGCGGCGGAGATCGTCTACTGCCACCACGAGCAGCCGGACGGGAAGGGCTATCCGCGCGGGCTGAAGCAGGACCGGATCCCCGTCGGCAGCCGCATCATCATGGTCGTCGACGCGTTCGACGCGATGACCTCGGATCGTCCCTACCGGCGCGGGCTGCCCCCGGAGATCGCCTACGAGGAGCTGCGGCGGCACGCCGGCACGCAGTTCTTCCCGGACGTCGTGGAAGCGCTCATCCAGCTGCACTCCTCGAGCGCGCTGTTCGAGGACATCGACGTGGAGCAGCTGGAGATGTACACTTCCGACCAGTACAACTCGCGCATCCTCGAGGAGTACGTGATGAGGAAGCTCGAGAAGACGTACGGTCCGGACAAGGAGAAGTACCTGGAGAAGATGCGGTCGCACAAGAAGCGGCCGGACACGCCGCTGCCGATGGCGAGCACCATCGCGCCGAACGACCCCGCGGCGGCGGTGACCTCCAGCGAGACCCCGGACAAACCCGCGTAGGGCGGCGCGGCCGCCCCGGAGGCGGCCGTGAGCGAGCCGAGATCCCTCTCGTACAAGGACGCCGGCGTCGACGTGGAGGCCGGCGAGCGCTTCGTGGAGCGCATCCGCGCGGCCGTGGACGGCACGCGCACGCCGCGCGTCCTCGGCGCGATCGGCGGCTTCGGCGGGCTGTTCGCGCCGGACCTCTCCGGGATGGCGGAGCCCGTGCTCGTGTCGTCGGCGGACGGCGTGGGCACGAAGCTGAAGGTGGCCTTCGCCACCGGGTCGCACGCGTCCGTCGGCGCGGACCTCGTCCGGCACTGCGCGAACGACGTCGCCGTGCTCGGCGCGCGCCCGCTCTTCTTCCTGGATTACCTGGCCACCGGACGCCTCGCGCCCGAGGTGATGGCGCAGCTCGTGGAGGGGATGGCGGGGGCGTGCCGGGACGAGGGCATCGCGCTGCTCGGCGGCGAGACCGCGGAGATGCCGGGATTCTACGCGGACGGCGAGTACGACTGCGCCGGGTTCCTCGTGGGCATCGCGGACCGGAAGGCGCTGATCGACGGCTCGCGCATCCGCCCCGGCGACACGCTCGTGGGGTTGCCGTCGGCGGGGCTGCACACGAACGGCTACAGCCTGGCGCGGCGGATCGTGGACGAGACGCCGGAGCTCTCGCTCGGGTCCCGGCCGGGCGCGCTGGGCGGCGCTTCGGTGGCGGAGGCGCTCCTCGCGCCGCACGTCTCGTACACGCGGGAGATGCGGGAGATGCTGGCGGATCCCGCGGTGGACGCGAAGGGGTTCGCGCACATCACGGGCGGCGGCATCGGCGGGAACCTCCGGCGCATCCTGCCGCCGGACGTGGACGCGCGCGTCCACGCGGGGGCATGGCCGGAGCCGCCCATCTTCGATCTCCTGCGCAAGGCGGGCGGCGTGCCGGAGGACGACATGCGGCGCGCGTTCAATCTCGGCGTCGGCCTGGTCGCCGTGATCGGCGGGCGCACGCGCAGGGGGCACGCGATCGGCGAGATCGTCCCCGGCTCGGGACGCGTCCACTGGGTCTGAGGGCCGTCGCGCGCGGGGCGCCGATCCGCCGCTCCTGACACCGAAGGTGACAGTGGCCGGTGCGCGCGGCGCCCCGCGCGCCGGCGTCGGTTCCGTCGCCTCCGCTGCAACTCCCGCTTCCGTTCGCACTTCGGCGCTTCCGGCCCGCGCCCAAGCGCTCCGGCACGGGATTCGCAACCCCGCGCCACTCCCGCCGCGATCGCGGCTTCCCCCCAATGCCCCTCACCTGCGGGAGTTGCCCCATGACCGCTTCCAGCCTCGAATTCCCCTCGTGCTCCCCGGTCCCGTTCCCCTCCCGTCCCGCCGGCTCGTTCTCCCGCGCGCTGGCGCGCGTCCTGCCGGTCGTGGGCTCCAGCCGGGCGTTCCGGGAGATGCTCGCGCTCGTGGAGTCGCTCGCCGGCACCGACACGCCGGTTCTCGTGACCGGCGAGAGCGGCTCCGGCAAGGAGCTCGTGGCCCGGCTCCTCGGGGAGACGGGAGCGCGCGCCGGCGGCTGGCTCGCCGGCAACTGCGCCGCCCTCGCGGAGGGCACGCTGGAGAGCGACCTCTTCGGCCACGTGGCCGGTGCGTTCACCGGGGCCACAGCCACGCGTCGCGGCCTGTTCGAGGAGGCGCACGGCGGCACGCTGTTCCTGGACGAGATCGGGGAGATCTCGCCGAAGCTGCAGGCCCAGCTCCTGCGCGCCCTGCAGGAGGGCGAGATCGTGCGGCTGGGCGAGTCGCGGCCGCGCAAGGTGGACGTGCGCGTGATCGTGGCCACGAACCGGAACCTGGCGCGCGAGGTGCGGGAGGGACGGTTCCGCGAGGATCTCTTCTACCGGCTGAACGTCGTGCAGGTGCGCGTGCCGCCGCTGCGCGAGCGGCGTCCGGACATCGTGCCCCTCGTGCGTCACTTCCTCGCCGGGTCCGTGCGCCGGGACGAGCGGCCGGAGCGCGTGCTGCGTCCCGACGCGCTGGAGCGGCTGGCCGCGTACGACTGGCCGGGCAACGTGCGCCAGCTCCGCAACGAGATGCTGCGCGCCGCCATCCTCACGCGCGGTCGCGGCCCGATCGGCGTGGAGGATCTCTCGGAGGAGCTGCGCGGCGCGCCGGACGCGCACGCGGCACCGGATTTCCACGGCCGGCTGCGGCAGGCGCAGCGGCGCATCCTGGAGGAGGCCCTGCACGGCGCGGGCTGGAACAAGACGCAGGCGGCGCGAACGCTCGGCCTGTCGCGGCAGGGGCTCATCAAGATGATGCACCGCGTGGGGCTGCCGCTGGCGCCGGCGGGGGAGGTCTGAGGGCCGCCCCGCTCGACGGGCGGGCGGCGGCGACGTACTGTGCCCCGCATGGAACGCACCGTCCGTCCCGTCGCCCGGGGCTCCGGATCGTGAGCGCGCCCGCGGCACCGTTCGCGGGACGGCGCGTGCTGGTCACCGGAGCGTCCAGCGGCATCGGTCGTGCCACGGCCCTCCTGCTCGCGGCGCGCGGCGCATCGGTGTGCGCCACGGGCCGCCGGGCCGCGGCGCTGGACGCGCTCCGCGCGGCGGCCGCTCCGGCATCCGTGCGCACGTTCGCGGGGGATCTCACGGACGCCTCCTTCCGCGAGGGTGTCGTCGCCGCGTCCCTCCGCGCCATGGGCGGCCTGGACGGGCTCGTGAACGCGGCCGGCATCATCGGCTTCGGGGACTGGTCCGGCACGGACCTGGACGCGTGGGATCACATGCTCGATGTGAACCTGCGCGCCGTGTACGCGCTCACGCGTCTCGCGCTCCCGTCCCTCGTGGAATCGCGCGGCGCCGTGGTCAACGTGAGCAGCGTCACCGGCATCCGCGCGTTCCCGAACGTCCTCGCGTACTGCGTGAGCAAGGCCGGCCTGGACCAGCTCACGCGCTGCCTCGCGCTGGAGCTGGCCCCGTCCGGCGTGCGCGTGAACGCGGTGAACCCGGGTGTCGTGCGCACGAACCTGCACAAGGCCGGCGGCATGGAGGATGCGCGCTACGCCGCGTTCCTCGAGCACAGCCGGACCACGCATCCCCTGGGCCGCGTCGGCGAGCCGGAGGACGTGGCCGCGGCCATCGTGTTCCTGCTGTCCGACGAGGCGGCGTGGATCACGGGGGAGACGCTGCCGGTGGATGGCGGGCGGCACCAGACCTGCGCCAGGTAGTGGCTCGCTGGGCCCTTCGTACGCCGTCGCGGCGTGGCGGCCGGAGTGGAGGGCACGGCCCCGGTCGGCGGTGGAGCGGCGGGGGCCGATTGCGCCGCCGGCCCCGGCGGGTCCTCCCCGGCGGGCGCTCGGCCCCCGCCGTCCGGGCGGGGGCCATCGCTCCTGCGTCGACGGCCTCCGGCCCTCCAGGCCTCCGGCCGCGCCGCAGAGCCGCCGGAGAGGACCCGCCGGGGCCGGCGACGCGATCGGGCCCCCGCCGCTCCACCGCCGACCGAGGCCGTGCCCTCCACCACGGCCGCCACGCCGCGACGGCGCACGAAGGGCATGGCTGGCGGGAAGGGAGAGGACAGGTAACCCGCCACCCCGACGGCGGCGTCATCCAGTCCGTCTCTCGCGGCCTGTCCACCCGTCTCCCCACCCCACGGCGTGCGTTCGTCGGGTCGGGTGAGCCGGGGTGCGGACCGCGGCGGGGGCTGGCCGGGAGCGCAAGCGGGCCTGACGGGTGGGTTCGCGGCGGCGGCCCCGGTGGGTCCTTCCCGGCGGCTCTGCGGCGCGGCCGGAGGCCCGGACGGCCGGAGGCCGCCGCCGCAGGAGCGAAGGCCGGAGCCGGGACGGCGGAGGCCGAGCGCCCGCCGGGGAGGACCCACCGGGGCCGCCGCCGCGAACCCACCCGTCAGGCCCGCTTGCGCTCCCGGCCAGCCCCTGCTGCGGTCCGCACCCCGGCTCACCCGGCCCGACGAACGCGCGCCGGTTACCTCACGCTTTCGGGCGGTTCGTGCGGGCCAGCATCATGTCCATCGGGCAGAAGTGCGTGAACGCGGACTGGAACATGTTCAGCCCGATGAAGGCCGTGAAGAAGAGCCATTTGATCGAGACGAACGCCGCGAGGATCGCGCTCGCGAGGATCATCGTTCCCACGATCGCGCGGAACAGGTCGGCTTGCGTGCGCAGCATGGCGGGTTCTCCTCAGAAGCTGTAGCGGAGTCGGGTGAAGACGTTGTCGTCGGCGTCGAACGGCGTGAACATCCCGGTGGCGTCGTCGGACGCCTCGAAGACGTTCGCGCCCAGGGCCACCTCCACGGCGTCGCTCACCTTGTAGCTCACGAGACCGCGCAGGTGCGCGTCCTCGTCGCTCGGCGAGACGAAGCCGAAGAACGACAGGCGGACGGTCTGGTAGCGGAGCATCTTCTCCAGGCGCAGCGTGGCCAGGTGGCGCAGCTCGTCGCCCGGGTCCGCGCCGCCGAGGGCGTCGCGGGCGGCGTCGTGCTGCCGCATCCACTCGCCGTAGTACTGGATCGTCGCGTTGAAGTCCGTGGCGATCTGCCGCTCCCAGCCGGCCAGGTAGCGCAGCGAGGAGTTCGGGACGAACGGGTCGTCGCCGTCGGGATCCTCGCGCGAGTCGTACCAGCCGCCCTCCAGCCAGGCCACGCCGCCGCCCGCGGCGCCGCGGACGCTGGCGCCCCAGACGGACAGCTCCGGATGGTAGTACCGCTCGGTCGTCCCGCCGCCGGCCAGCGTCTCGGTGCGCACGCCCTGCGGCGTGGGGAAGAAGCCGAGGTAGCCGTACAGGGACACCGTGAGATCGCCCACGTACTTCGACAGCCGCAGGGCGGCCTCCCCGTCCGTGACCTCGCCGCCGGGCTCGGCCGGGGGCAGGAAGTCCATGCCGGGCGGCGGCAGCGGCAGCGAGAAGCGCCCGCCCGGGCCGGGCAGCCGGTCGGGCGTGAAGGTGGGGGAGAGCACCACGTCCACGTCGAACGGCGCGCCGAAGATCCCGAGCCGCAGCACGTCCCCCGGCGCCTTGAGGTACTGGTCCTCGCGGCCCGAGAAGAAGGACTCCCAGTCCTTCGGGAAGAGGTCGTTCACGAAGATCAGGTCGCCCGTGCCCCACGTGAGGGCCTGCCGGCCCACCTTCACGTCCAGGTGGTTCGCGAGCGTCGTGAACTTCAGGTACCCCTCGCGCAGCTCCACGTCCGTGGCGTCGTCCGCGATCCGGTCCTGCAGCAGGTCCAGCCGAACGAACGCCTCGCCGGCCTCGCCCAGCGCGTTCAGCCGCAGCTGCCCGCGGGTCTCCTTCAGCGTGTAGTCCTGCGCGTCGCGGTGCACCGGGGAGAGCGCGGTGCGGACTCCCACCGCGCCCTCGACGAATCCGTGCAGGTCCACCTGGGCCGCCGCGGGCCCGGCGAGGAGGATCCCCGCCAGGGCGGCCGCCGCGCGCGTCCTCGGGCTTCGCATCACGCCACCCCCTACATCTTCACGAGGTCGGCGGGCGGGCTCTTCAGCGCGCGCTCGGTGAAGATGTCGTCCGCGATGCCCACGTCGTACTGGATGCCCTCGAACTCCACCACCGTGTTGCCGCCGCGCACCTCGTTCGTCATGGTCCGGCGGGTCACGGTCACGTAGCCGTCCACGGTCTCGATCCTCTCGGCGCGGAACGTCCGGGTGTGCTTGCCCTTCGCGTCGTAGTACTCCTCCTTGAGCGGGAGAACGCGCTCCCGGTCCACCCAGGTGAGCTTCCTCGCGAACGCCTCGCCCGACCCCTTCGGCGTGCTCTCCACCACCCACGTGGCCACGCCGTCCAGCGCCTCCTCGCGCAGCACCTTGTGCGCGTCGTCCGTCCAGCGGCGACCGGAGACGTCCTCGTACGAGAAGTCCGAGCCCACGAAGGACGAGCCCTTGTCGTTCGCCGCGATGCGCTTCACGAGGTCCAGCGCCGGCACGTAGATCCAGCGCGAGTCGTCCTTGTCGATCTCCTTCCACACCATGAAGCTCGTGCGCTGCACGTCCGCCGGCTCCAGGAAGTACGTGTAGTACTTCTGCGGCCCGCCGTCGCCGTAGTCCTTGCGCGCCATCACGAACCTGCGGTTGCGCGTCTTGCCGGATCTGTCGGTGAGCGTCATCCGCACGACGGTCTTCCCGTCCTCGCCGGCGTAGTAGAGGTTCATGTGCGCCTGCTTCATCAACTCGTCGGCGTCGGGCGCCTCGGCCGCGCGGGCCGGGGCGGCGGACACGGCGGCCGCGGCGACGGCGGCCAGGGAGAGCGCGATCAGGGTCTTCATCGGGAACTCCTTTTCGGTTCGTGGTCGGATCAGACGGAGGGAGCGGGCGCCTTCGCCGCCGCGGCCGGCGCCTTGCCGGCCAGGAATCGCGGATCCAGGAACGACAGGATCGCGGGGAAGGCGATGAGCGTGGTCAGGCCCGAGATCAGCATGATGGCGAAGAAGAAGGCGCTGACCGTGATGTAGGGGACCAGGTTCGCGAAGAACATCGGGACGAAGCCGATGGCGATCACGAGGATGTTCCGCATGATCGCGTGCGACGGGGACTCGAAGATCAAGTCCACCGCGGCGCGGAAGTCGCCGGTGGCGCGGTACGCCTCCCGCAGGCGCTGCAGGAAGTGGATCGCGAAGTCGATCGACAGCCCCAGCGTGAGCGACGACAGCACCGCGATCGGCATGTCGTACGGCTTCCCGATGTACCCGATGAACGCGTACACCATCATGATCGTGGCGGTGAGCGGGATCATGGACAGCACCCCGAGCCGGAAAGACCGGAACAGGAAGATCATCATGACCAGCACGGTGGCGAAGCTGCCGGCCAGCGACTTGCCCATGCCGGCCACCATCTTCTGCTGCCACACGACGTTGATGTAGGGGAGGCCGGCCCAGCGGACCGCCACGCCCGGCATCGGGTTCGCGTCCACGAACTCCTGCGCGGACTGCACCACGCTGAGCACGTCGCGGTTCTCGCCCTTGCGCATCTGGACCCACAGCACCGCGCGGTCGTACTCGGGCGTGATGAACTTGAACAGGTCCTGCGGGTCGCCGCCGGACATCTCGTACAGGAAGAGGTCCTGCGCGATCTCCTCCCGGTTGTCCGGCAGGATCGCGAACTCCTCGCCGCCCTTGAGCTGCTCGGTCACCTTCTTCACGATGTCCGCGATGGACGTGGTGGCGCCCACGTTCGGGTGCCGGTCCAGGTGCTCCTGCAGGGACTCCACGTACCGCATGACCTCGGGCTCCTTGAGCCGCTCGTCGCCCTCGGCCTCGACCTCGAGGTACGCCAGGTACGTCCCGGCGAGGTGCGAGTTCATCACGTCGTCGGCCACGCGCAACGGGTGCCCGGCCTTGAACCACTTCACCGGATTGTCGTTCACCTCCACCTTCGTCAGGCCGATCGCGGCGACCACGAGCACGGCCGCGCCGCCGATGACGATCGGGAGCCGCCAGCGGAGGGAGAAGTCCCGGACGAAGTGCATGGAGCGGCGCATGATCTCGCCGCTCTCGTGCGCGGCGCCGAAGGACTCCAGCGACTTCTTCGGGATCAGCGCGGCGTAGGACACGTTGAACGTCACCGAGAGCAGCCACGCCACCGCGATGCCGAACGCCACGAACGCGCCGAACACCTGCACCGGCGGGATCGGCGTCATCGTGAGGGACGCGAAGCCCACGACGGTGGTGAGCGACGTGAAGATCATGGGCAGGAACAGCTCGTCCATCGTCTCGCGGATGGTCGGGCGCATGTCGTGGTGCCGCGGGTACCGCTCGTGGAACTCCGTGAGCATGTGGATGGAGTTCAGCACGGCGATGGGGATGAGGAAGATCGGGATCATGGAGCTCATGATGTGGACCGTGTAGCCCATCCCGATCAGGAGGCCCATGGTCCAGATGACGCTCATCATCGCCACGATCATGGGCGAGAGCACCAGCACCGGCTTTCGGAAGAAGAACAGCATCAGCAGGAAGATGATGAGGAACGCCGCCGGCGCGGAGACCGCCATCTGCTGGAACATGGCCAGGCCGAACGTGTCCTGCGCCAGCGGGATGCCGGCGAGGTGGTACTCCTCGTCGCCGCCCAGCCCGTCGATGACGGTGCGGATCTCCGCGGCCACCTTCGCGGCCACGTTCTTGGACTCCAGCGGGATGAAGAGCGCCATCGTCTGGCCGTCGTCGGAGGCCAGCTTGCCGCGCAGCACGGGGTTGTTCCGGATCTGTACCAGGATCCGCTGCGAGTCCTCCGCGGTGGCGGGCGGGTCCTCCATCAGCGGGGACACGACGAGCGTGCCCTCCTCGTTCGTGCGGATGTCGTCCACCTCGGTCGGCGCGAGGATGTCGTACTCGATCACGCCGTCCATGCCGCGGATGGCCTCGGTCAGCGCGGCCACGCGCTCGAGGGTCTCCGGCCGGAACACGCCGGCCTCGCGCACGATGCCCACCACCAGGTAGTCGTACAGGCTGAACGTCTCGGTCACGGCGCGGTGGTGCACGCGCACCGCCTCGTCGGCGGGCAGCATGTTCTCGGGATCCGTGTCGATGCGGATCTTCGGGATCTGCGCCGCGAAGATCGCCGTGAGGAGGACCGACACGCCGATCACCCATTTCGGGTGGTCCAGGGACAGGCCGACGAGGAGTCGCTTCATCGTTTCCTCCCGGGGAGGGGGTCCGAAGGGTTCATTCCTGCTCGTGCCACAATGCAACGCCCGGGCCAAACGGTCCAGGATTCCCGGAGACCCCCGAGGGGCGTTTCTGGCGCTCTGAGGGGGAGTTGACGCCCCCGAGCCGGCGCCGTATGTTGCGGAGCGTTGCAGATGCACCATCTCGATGCGAAACGAAGTGTTGCAGGAGGAGTCGTGGCGGAGGACGGAGCGGCGCGGGAGCGGCCCGGCAGCCTCGAGGTCTGCATGGCCCAGAAGGCCAACATGGAGGCCATCTTCCACAGCGTGGCGGACGGCATCCTCACGCTGGACACGGACCTCCGGGTCGTCCACCTGAACCGGGCCGCGGCGGCCATGCTCCGGGCCGGCTCCGACGTCCTCGTGGGCCGGCCGATCGAGGAGATCCTCCGGGGGCACCTCTGGGACGTGGACGCGCTTCTCCGGGGGGCGCTGGCCTCCGGGGAGAGCCTCGAGGCCCGGGAGAACCTGCTCGGCGTGGCCGGCGGGCGCGAGCTCCGCGTCCTGCTCAGCGCCAGCCGCCTCCAGGACCGGCAAGGCGGGCTCGGCGGCGCGGTGGTGGTGCTCCGGGACATCACGCACGAGCGGGAGCTGGAGACGCGGCTCGGCCGGCGCGAGGGACTGCACGCGCTCGTGGGCGGGAGCCACGCCATGCAGGAGCTGTATGCGCTGATCGAGGACGTGGCCCGCACGGACTCCACGGTCCTCATCCAGGGGGAGAGCGGCACGGGGAAGGAGCGCGTGGCGGATGCCATCCACCGGTCCAGCCCGCGCGCCGGCGGGCCGTTCGTGAAGGTGAACTGCTCCGCGCTGTCCGAGAGCCTCCTGGAGAGCGAGCTCTTCGGACACGTGCGCGGCGCGTTCACGGGCGCCCTGAACGACCGCGCGGGCCGCTTCGAGCTGGCGGACCGCGGCACCCTGCTCCTGGACGAGATCGGGGACCTGCCGCCCACCATCCAGGTGAAGCTGCTCCGGGTGCTGCAGGAGCGCGAGATCGAGCGCGTGGGCGACAACCGCGTGCGCAAGGTGGACGTGCGGATCCTGGCCGCAACCCACCGCCCGCTGCGCCGTCTCGTGGAGGAGGGACGCTTCCGCGAGGACCTCTTCTACCGGCTGAACGTGATCCCCATCCGCATCCCCGCGCTGCGCGAGCACCGCGAGGACATCCCGGCGCTCGTGACGCGCTTCCTCGGGGAGCTGGCGGACGTGACCGGGAAGCGGGTGCAGCGCGTGTCGCCGGACGCGCTGCGCGTCCTCATGGACCACGCGTGGCCCGGCAACGTCCGCGAACTGCGCAACGCGGTGGAGCACGCGCTGGTGAAGAGCCGCGGCCCGGTCCTCCTCGTGGAGGACCTCCCGCGCGAGATGGTGGAGGTGGCCGCGGCGCCGCCGCCGCGCGCATCGCGTCGCGGGGCCTCGGGTGAGCGCGCCCGCCTGCTGGACGCGCTCGAGCGCACGCACTGGAACCGCACGGCGGCGGCGCGCCTCCTCGGGATCGATCGCTCCACGCTGTGGCGCCGCATGCGGAAGATGGACGTGAAGGGGGACGCGGCGTGACCCGGCGGGCGCTCTGCTATAGTCCGCCCTCCTGCCGGGGTGCGGCTCGGGACGAGGGGACGTCATGACCACCGGGATGCTCATCGCGCTCGTCGCGGCGGCCGGCCTCGCGGCCGGCTGGCTGATCGCGTCCGCGCGCGGCGCCCGCCGCGCCGAGGCGGCGCGTCTGGAGGCCGCCGGCGCCGGCGCGCGGGACCGGGCGGCGCTGGACGCGGAACGTGCGCGCCGCGCGGAGCTCGAGGCGGAGCTGAAGGCGGCGCGCGCCGCGGAGCTGGAGAGCCGCGCGCTCGCCGCGGCGCTGCGGGAGCGCGCCGAGGCCGCCGACCGGCTGGCCGAGGAACAGAAGCGCTTCCTCGAGGCCTCGAAGAAGGAGCTGGACGACTCCTTCCGTTCGCTCGCGTCGCTCGCCCTGCGCGACAACGCGGAGTCCTTCCTGAAGCTGGCCGAGTCGCGGTGGCGCACCACGCGCGAGCAGGCGGCACACGACCTGGAGGAGCGCCGCCGCGGCATCGAGTCCCTGCTCGCTCCGCTGAAGGACACGCTGGGCCGGCTGGAGCAGCGCACCGGCGAGATCGAGCGCGCGCGCGAGGGCGCCTACAAGGGGCTGGAGCGGGAGCTGGAGGCGATGCGGCGCGCGGCCACCGCGCTGGAGGAGAAGACCACCACGCTCGCGTCCGCGCTGCGCGGCACGAAGACGCAGGGCCGCTGGGGCGAGCTCGCGCTGCGGAACGTGGTGGAGCTGGCCGGGATGTCCGAGCACGTGGACTTCACGGAGCAGGAAGAGACCGCGGACGGCCGCCGCCCGGACATGGTCGTGCGGCTGCCCGGCGGGCGGTTCGTGGCCGTGGACGCGAAGGTGTCGCTAAACGCGTACCTCGACGCGCAGGCGGCGCGCACCGAGGACGAGCGGCTGCGCGCCCTGGACGCGCACACCGCGGCCGTCCGCGCGCACGTGCGCGCGCTCGCGGCCCGGGACTACGCAGGCGCCGTGGAGGGGGACCTGGATCTCGTCGTGCTCTTCCTGCCGGGGGACCCGTTCCTGGCCGCCGCGTTCGAGCGGGATCCGGACCTGCAGACCGAGGCGCTCCGGGCGAAGGTGATCATCGCCACGCCGGCCACGCTGTTCGCGCTGCTGCGAACGGTGGCGGTGTACTGGCAGCAGCGCGCGCTTGCCGAGAACGCGCAGCGGATCGCGGAGACCGCGCGGGACCTGTACGACCGCGCGGCGAACTTCGGCGCGCACCTGGACAACGTGGGCCGCGGTCTCGAGGACGCCGTGGAGGCGTTCAACCAGGCCGTCGGCTCCTTCGAGCGCCGCTTCCTCCCGATGGGGCGGAAGCTGGAGGAGCTGAAGGCAGTGTCCACCTCCGCGAAGGAGCTGGGCGCCCCGCGCGTCGTGGAGGACAAGCCGCGGCGCGTGGACGCGGGCCCCGAGGACGAGCTGGCCGCCCTGCCTTTGTTCGAGCTCCCGGTGCCCGCCGGGAGCGGGGACGACGACGATCCCGCCTCGACGCGGCGGCACGGATCGTCCAGTCTGGAAGCGGCTGTCGCGCCCGTCCCGGGCGCCCACGAGGAGGACTCTTGAACGGCAACCCGAGCGATCGCGCGCGGAACCTCGCGGTCTTCATCGACTTCGAGAACCTGGCGAGCGGTTTCGAGAACCGGAAGGAAGTGGCGTTCGACATCCGGCGCGTGCTGGACCGCCTGCTGGAGAAGGGGAAGGTCCTGGTGAAGGTGGCGTACTGCGACTGGAACCGCTTCCGCCAGTACACCACGCCGCTGCACGAGGCGGGCATCGAGCTGATCGAGATCCCGAAGCGCTCCATGACGGGGAAGAACTCCGCGGACATCCGGCTCGTCGTGGACGCCATGGACCTCTCCTACGGCAAGGAGCACATCGACACGTTCGCGATCGTGTCGGGGGACTCGGACTTCTCGCCCCTGGTCGGGAAGCTCAAGGAGAACGGCAAGTACGTCATCGGGCTCGGCATGCGCGAGAGCACGTCGCGGCTGCTGGCCGAGTCCTGCGACGAGTTCATCTACTACGAGGATCTCGCGGACGAGGACGAGGAGGAGGATCTGACGCGGACGAGCGCGTCCGGTGAGCCGGCCAAGGGAGTGCCCGCGGGCCGGGACGAGGTGTACCAGCTCCTGTTCGCCGCGGTGCGCGCGCTGCTGCGGGAGCAGGACCTCATCCAGTCCTCCATGGTGAAGGACACGATGAAGCGCAAGCGCCCCTCGTTCAACGAGACGCGCTACGGCTACCGCAGCTTCAGCGACCTGCTGGAGGAGGCGCGCGACCTCGGCTTCCTGGAGCTGGCGGACGATCCGCGCAGCGGCACGTACCTCATCACGAAGCTCAACACGGGCCGGCGCCGCCGTCGCCGCGGGGGGCGCGGGCGCGGGCGGGTGACGGCGGACGCGTGACGGAACCGTTCCGGCCCTGGGTGAGGATCGAGCGGGGCGGCTTCCCGGAGTCCGTGGGCGCCGGGGCGCTCCTCGTCGTGGACGAGGACGGGTGCGTGCGCGCGTCCTGGGGCGATCCCGGGGCGAGCGTCTTCCCGCGCTCCAGCGCGAAGCCGTTCCAGGCGCTGCCGCTCGTGGCGTCGGGGGCGGTGGATGCGCTCGGCCTGACCGCACCGCTCGTGGCGCTCTGCGCCGCGTCGCACTCCGGCGAGCCGGTCCACGTGGAGGGCGTGACCGCGATCCTGCGCGCCGCCGGCGCGGACGAGTCCCTGCTGCACTGCGGGCCGCACGCACCCTCGCACGCGGGGAGCGCCGAGGCGCTCGTGCGCGCGGGCGAGGCCCCGCGGCGCATCCACAACAACTGCTCCGGCAAGCACGCGGGGATGATCGCGGCGGCCACGCACCGCGGGGAGGATCCGGCGACGTACTGGCGTCCGGACCACCCGCTGCAGGGCGACATCCGGCGGGCGCTGTCCGAGCTGGCCGGCGTGGACGCGGTCGCCGTGGCGCACGCGGTGGACGGGTGCGGCGTTCCCGCGTGGCGGCTGCCGCTCGCCGCCGTCGCGCGGGCCGGGGCGCGCCTGGCGTCGAGGCGAGGCGCGGCGGGGGCGTGGGCGGACGCCGGTGCGCGGATCTTCGACGCGATGGCCGCGCATCCGGGAATGGTGGCCGGCACCGGGCGCTTCGACACCGTGCTCGGCGAGGCCACGGGCCGCACGCTGCTCACGAAGGGCGGGGCCGAGGGCTTCCAGCTCGTCGCGTGGCGCGAGCCGGACGGACGCGGCGTGGCCTTGTGCGCGAAGTCCGCCGCGGGCGACGCGCGCACCGGGAACTTCGCGGTCGTGGAGACGCTGTGCCGGCTCGGCGTGATCGGCGCGGGCGCCCTGCCCGCGCTCGCGCGCTTCCACCGCGGACCGCTGCGCAACCACGCGGGCGAGGACGTCGGGCGGATGGTCTCGCTGTTCAACGGGGACCTCGTGCGGTGAGCACGATCGCGGCCGACCGCTCCATCGCGGAGATCCGCGCGCGCTTCCCGGCGCTCGCCGGACCCACGGCCTT
Source organism: uncultured Gemmatimonadota bacterium (assembly GCA_964571855.1). Taxonomy (GTDB): domain Bacteria; phylum ARS69; class ARS69; order ARS69; family ARS69; genus CAYYFX01. The sequence goes on along the minus strand of CAZNDO010000015.1, from coordinate 36,551 downwards.
CCTGGAGAACGCCGGCGGGTCGCAGCTCCCGGACGCCGTGATCGAGCGCGTGCGCCGCTACCTCGCGGAGAGCTACGTGCAACTCGGCGCGGGGTACGCGGAGGCGGATGCGGCGGACGCGGTGGTCGCCGCGGCCCACGACTTCGCGCGCGTGTTCCTCGGCGCGGGGGAGGATCCCGTGGCGCTGGGGCCGTCGTCGTCGGTGCTGATCCGCCTGCTGGCCGACGCGTTCGGCGAAGTCCTGCCGCCGGGGGCGCGCATCGTCGTGGCCGAGGCCGGGCACGAGGCGAACGTCGGTCCGTGGATCGCGCTCGGACGGCGCGGCGCGCGCGTGGCGCTCTGGAAGGTGGACCCGGCCACCGGCGCGTCCGACCCGGACGAGCTGGACCGGCTCCTGGCGGATGGCGCCGCGGTGCTGGCGCTGCCGCACGTGTCGAACCTGCTCGGGGCGATCGAGGACCTGCCCGACGTCGTGCGGCGAGCGCACGCGGCGGGCGCGCGCGTGGTGGCGGACGGCGTGGCGTTCGCGCCGCACCGGCTCCCCGATGTCCGCGCGTGGGACGTGGACTTCTACGTCGTGTCGCTCTACAAGGTCTACGGCCCGCACCTGGCCGCGCTGTACGGGAAGCGCGGGGTCTTCGCGGCGCTGCCCGGCCCGAACCACTTCTTCATCGCGCCGGACGATCTGCCCTACAAGTTCGAGCTCGGCGGCGCGTCCCACGAGGCCTGCGCCGGGTGGCTCGGCACGCGCGACTACCTCTCGTGGCTCGGCGGCGGGGAGGACCGCGCGGGACTCGCGCGCGCGTTCGCGCGCATGGAGGCGCTGGAGCGGCCGCTGCAGGAGAAGCTCGTGACGGAGCTTCGCGCCCTGCCCGGCGTGCGCATCGTCGGACCGGCGCATGCGGAGTCCACGCGCGTCCCCACGGTGAGCTTCGTCGCCGCCGGCGTTCCCTCGGCGCGCATCGCCGCCGCGGCGCACGCGGCCCGCGTCGGCATCCGCCACGGCAGCATGTACGCGTGGCGCCTGTGCGAGGCGATGGGCATCGATCCGCGGGATGGCGTCGTGCGGGCGAGTCTCGTCCACTACAACACGGCCGCGGAGGTCGACCGGCTGGTTGCCGCGATCCGGTCCGTGGTGAACGGCCGCTGATCGGCCGCGGCGGCGGGGCGAGTCGTCGACCGGCGGCGGGCGGGTCGCCCGCGGCCGGGGCCGGGCCTCTCTGCCGCGGACGCCCTTCCGGCGACGTCCTGTCGCCGGAAGGGCTCGGCGCTCCGGCGCCTCCGGCATCCATGCCTCCCGGCGCCTTCGCGACGCCGCTGCAAAGAGGCCCGGCCCGCGCCCGCAACCGCCCCGCCCGCAGCGGTCACCCCGCGCGCGCTACCTCAACAGCCGGATCGTTCCCGTCGCGTCACCGCGCGCGCCCGCGGCGCGGACGAGGTAGACGCCCGACGGCACCGGTCGCGACGCGTCGTCGCGGCCGTCCCAGACCAGGCCGCCGCCGGGGAGCGGGCCGTCGTGCAGGCGGCGGACGCGGCGGCCGGCGACCGTGAAGACGTCGATGCGCGCGGCGTCGCCGAGGCCGGAGAGTTCCAGCACCGCCGTGGCGCCGGGAGGGACCGGGTTCGGGCGCACGAGCAGGGTCGCGCCCTGGCGCGGCGCCTCGACCTCGGGCGCCGACGACGGCGGCTGGTTGAAGAAGACGAAGAGCGAGTCCGCGAGCTCGTCCACCACGGAGAGATCCAGGTCGCCGTCGCCGTCGAGGTCGTGGGCCCACGTGTACGAGCCCGAGCGGCGCACGCCGAGCGTGGCGTCCAGCGAGATCAGGCCGTTGCCGGGGTTGCGGTACACCCCCACGGTGCCGCCGGAGAAGTTCGACGACGTCACGTCCTGGTCGCCGTCGCCGTCCAGGTCGGCCACGAACACCCCGAGCGGGAAGGAGCCGGTGACCGCGCCGAAGCGGGTGGGGAAGCCGCCGGCGTCGTTGAACAGGACCTGCACGCGGTTCCCGAAGGACGCCACCGTGACGAGATCGAAGTCCCCGTCGCCGTCGAGGTCGTTGCCGTTCAGGCACCACGGGCCGTCGCCGGTCCGGTAGCGCCCGCTCGTCACGAACATGCCGCCGCCCGCGTTGTGCAGGACCGCGAGCGAGTCCGCGTTCTGGCAGGCCACGGCGATGTCCAGCCGGCCGTCCAGGTCGAAGTCCCCGGTGCGGATGGCGAACGGGCCGTCGGGCACGTCCGTGTAGGGCGCCTGCGTGACGAACATGCCGTTGCCCGCGTTCAGGTACACGTACACGGCGTCCGTGTTGTACGACGTGACGCAGAGGTCCACGTCGTTGTCCCCGTCGAAGTCGCCGCCCTGCACCTGGCGCGTGGTCAGGCCGGCGGGATACGTCATCGACGTGGGGAAGGCGCCGGTGCCGTCGTTGAACGACACGGTCATCGTGGATGACGCGATGTCCGCCGTCGCGAGGTCGATGTCGCCGTCGTTGTCGAAGTCCTCGCCGTAGCACGACGACGGCGTGTTGCCCACGCCGTACTCCGCCCGCGCCCCGAGCACGCCGCCGCCCTGGTTCAGCCACACGGAGAAGTCGTTCGTGCCCTCGTTGGGCGCGGCCACGTCCGGGCGGCCGTCCCCGTCCAGGTCCCCGCCGTAGATGAAGTACGGCACGTCCGCGGCGCCGTACGCCACGCGGTCGCTCCACGCCGCCGGCGAAGCGCCCGACGCGATCGTGAACGCGAACACGTGCCCGTCCACGAGCGTGGCGGAGCCGTCCGTGAGATCGCTCCGGAGGTTCACGTGCACCAACTCGCCCGGCAGCCAGGCGCCGCCGACCTCGATCGTCATCGTGTTCCCGGCCACCTGCACGCTCACCGCATGCGGACCCGACATGCTCCCGGCCACGCGCACCGCGCCCGGCGCGGGCGCGACGGGGGCGGAGTCGAACGTGACCGAGAGCTGCGTCGTGGACGCCGGAACGTGCAGGGCGTACGGGGCGGGGGCGGTCGAGACGACGTCGAGACCCCGGGCGACCGGGGGGACGAGCGGCACGGCCAGGACGATCGCGAGCGCGGTGCGGTGCACGGGGGCCTCCGGGTTCGGGTCCCGCGAGGATAGCCCAGGACCTCCCGGCTCCGCCCGCCCCGCGGCCCCCTCTTTACACGAGGGGACGCGGGGTGCCGGGCACGGACGGCGCCCGCGCTACAGCTGGCGGATCTTCACGCGGTCCGTGAGCACCTCGAGGCCATGGACGTACTTCGACAGCGCGGGGTCCTTGCGCCGCTCCAGGTCGGCGCGCGCCGCCTCGGCCAGGTCGAAGAACTGCTCGTCGCAGTCCTGATAGATCTTGTAGACGCCCTCGAGGTTCCGCTCCCCCGGGTTGAGGAACTGCAGCAGGATCTTCAGCGAGCGCGCCAGGTGCTCGGAACGCTTGAAGCCCCCGGGGACCGAGCGCGGCGTGCGCCGGCGGCTGTACATGTGCTTCCGCGGGCCGATGTCGCCGGGGCCGCGGAAGTTCTTGATGAACATCAGCCAGTTCTCGAGGAGCCAGAGGATGCTGTCGTAGGTGAAGCCGTCGGGACGCGTCTTGATCCCGAAGAGGATCTGGTTGATGTAGTGCTTCGCGTAGTCCAGGCGCTGGGCGTTGGGCAGGTCGGGGTAGACCGTGTAGCCCTTGGGCAGTGGCTGGCCCATGACGGATCTCCGGGTTCGGGGTATCGGAGGCCGGCGCAGCCCGGGTGCCCGGGGCGCCGCTTCCTGTTGCCCTCCACTACGTCCGGGCGGACCCGCCCGAACACGCACCGGTCGTGCCCCCGGGCACGGGCCCGCGGGGCCGCCAGGCGCCGCGAGCGGGCTGCCGACGGCCCGCGCACCTCCGTGCTATCCTCCCCGCCCCCTCGGAGGGATCCCATGCACGACGCCATCCTGCCCGACCTGTTCAACGGCGCGAACACGAAGATCCTCATGCTCATCTTCGACGGGCTGGGGGGACTGCCCCACCCGGAGAGCGGGCGCACCGAGCTGGAGACCGCCCGCACGCCGAACCTGGACCGGTGGGCGGCGGAGGGCGCCACCGGACTCGTGGATCCGGTGGGCGCCGGCATCACCCCGGGTTCCGGGCCCGCGCACCTGGCGCTCTTCGGCTACGACCCCGTCGGGGAGAACGTGGGACGCGGCGTCCTCTCGGCGCTCGGCGCCGGGCTGGAGATGACGGACCGGGATCTCGCGGCGCGTATCAACTTCGCCACGCGGGATGCCGCGGGGAACATCACGGACCGGCGTGCCGGACGCATCTCCTCCGCCGAGGGCAAGCGCGTGGTCGCCCGCCTCGCCGAGGGGATCCGGATCCCCGGCATGGAGGTCACGCTGCGCGCGGAGAAGGAGCATCGCGCGGTCGTGGTCTTCCGCGGCGACGGCCTCTCGGACGAGATCGAGGACACGGACCCGCAGGCCACCGGCATCCCGGCGCGCGAGCCCGCCCCGCGCGCCGACACCGCGGCGGCGCGGAAGTCCTCCGGGATCGTGGCGTCCTTCCTGGAGCAGGCGCGCCGGATCCTCGCGGACGAGAAGGCGGCGAACGAGGTGCTGCTGCGCGGCTTCGCCGGCTGGCGCCCGCCGCCGTCCTTCCGCGACAAGTTCAACCTGCGCGCCTCCGCGATCGCCATGTATCCCATGTACCGCGGCCTGGCCCGCCTCGTGGGCATGAACGTGCTGCCGGAGATGCCGTCCATCGAGGCCGAGTTCGACGCGCTGCCCGGCGCGCTCGCGGACTCGGACTTCGTGTACCTGCACATCAAGCAGACGGACTCCGCGGGCGAGGACGGGGATTTCGCCCGCAAGGTGGCCGTGATCGAGCAGGTGGACGCGCTCCTGCCGAAGGTGGAGGCGGCCGCGCCCGACGTGGTCCTCGTGACCGGGGACCACTCCACGCCGGCGCTCATGAAGGCGCACTCGTACCACCCGGTGCCGCTGCTCATCCGCGGCGGCACCGTGTACGTGGACGAGGGCCGCGAGTTCGGCGAGACCGCCTGCCGGCGCGGGGCGCTCGGCCGCTTCCCGTCGCGGGACCTGATGCCGCTCGCGCTCGCGGTGGCCGGCCGCCTGAACAAGTTCGGGGCCTGACGGGGGAGTGACCGCGCCGCCGCCGTCGCCGCCCGCGCGCCTCGCCCTCCTCGCCCGCGGCGTCGTCGCCGGCGCGCTGGTGGCCGGCGCGTTCCCGCCGCTGAAGGCGTGGCCGCTCGCGCTGGTGGGGCTCGTGCCGCTGCTCCACGCGTTGGAGTCGCTGGCGGACGCCGCGCGGCGCGGCGCCCCGGGCTGCATCAGCCGCGGCTTCGCGGCGGGGTTCGGCACCGGACTCGCGCTGTACCTCGCGCTCCTGTGGTGGATCATCCTCCTGGACGCGCCCGCGCTCACGATCCCGTGGGTGCGGTACCCGGGGACGCTCGCGATCGTGTCCTTCCTCGCGCTGTACGCCGGCGCCTTCGGGGCGACCTACGTCTTCCTGCGCGCGCGCACCCGCATCCCCGCCTGGCTCGCCGCCGGCGCCGTGTGGACCTCCTTCGAGATGCTGCGCGGCACGGGGGAGCTGGGCTTCCCCTGGGGAACGCTGGGGTATGCCGCGGTGCCGTTCCCGCCCGCGCTGCAGATCGCGGCGGCGGCGGGCATCACGGGGATCACGTTCTGGATCGCCGCGACGAACGCGCTGTTGCTGCCGCTGTTCGCCGCGCGCACGCGCACGGCCGGCGCCGTCGCGGCCGCCGCGCTGTTCGCGATCGGTCCGCCCGCGGCCGGGGCGCTGCGGCTCGCCCGTGCCGGCGACCCGCCGCCCGCGATCCGCGTGGCCCTGGTGCAGCCCAGCGTGCCGAACGCGGAGAAGTGGGCGCCGGAGAGCCGGGCCGAGATCTTCGCCAGCATGGAGGAGCTCACCCGGGAGGGCGTGGCCGCGGGGGCGCAGCTCGTCGTGTGGCCGGAGACGGCGGCGCCCTGCTACCTGCTGAAGGACCGGGAGTGGCGCCCCTGGGTGGAGGCGCTCGTGGCGGAGACGGGGGTTCCGCTTTTCGCCGGGGTCCCGGACTACGAGATCGTCACGGAGGGGACGGAGCGCCGCGTCGTCTACACGAACACCGGCGCCCTGTTCGACGCCGCCGGAACCCTGGCCGGCCGGATGGACAAGATCCGCCTGGTCCCCTTCGGGGAGCGGATCCCGTTCTCGCAGTGGGTGCCGTTCCTCGCACGGCTGGACTTCGGGGAGGCGGACTTCCGCCCGGGCGACGGGCCCGTGCTGTTCGAGGCGGCGGGCGCCACCTTCGGGAACCTCGTCTGCTTCGAGGCCACCTACCCGGACCTGGTGCGGACCTACGCGAACCTCGGGGCGGAGCTGCTCGTCAACATCACGAACGACTCCTGGTTCGGCGCCGGCTCCGGGGCGGAGCAGCACAAGGACATGGCCGTGGTGCGCTGCGTGGAGACCGGCTGCGGGATGGCGCGCTGCGCGAACTCCGGGATCTCCACCGGAATCGACGGCTTCGGCCGGACGAGCGGGGAGACCGCGCTCTTCACGCGGACCGTGGCGGTCGTGGACGTGCCGCTCCGGCGGGGGCGCACGCCCTACTGCCGGATCGGCGACTGGGTCGGCGCCGCGTCCGTGGCGTCGATGCTGGGGTTCGCGCTGGCGGGGTTCGCGCGGCGGCGCAGGTAGGGTAAGGTGTTCGCGGCACTCGGGGAGGGCCTGGGCATGTCCGAGAACCGGACCTGGTCGCTGCAGGACAGCATCGACCTCTATCACATCCATGACTGGGGCGCCGGCTACTTCCGCGTGGGGAAGGGCGGCACCGTCGAGGTCACGCCCCGCGGGCCCGACGGCCCGGCGGTGGACCTGGAGCACCTCGTGGAGCAGCTGCTCGCGCGCGGGCTCGGGCTCCCGTTGCTGCTCCGCTTCCCGGACATCATCGGCAGCCGCATCCGGTCGCTGACGGGCGCGTTCGCCCGGGCCATCGCGGAGGAGAACTACTCCGGCAAGTACCACTGCGTGTACCCGATCAAGGTGAACCAGCAGCGCCGCGTGGTGGAGGCGGTGCTGGAGCACGGGGCGTCGGTGGAGCTGGGGCTGGAGGCGGGCTCGAAGCCCGAGGTGCTGGCCGCGCTGGCGCTCGCGGACCGCGCGGGCTCGCTCCTCATCCTGAACGGCTACAAGGACGCCGAGTTCATCGAGACGGCGCTCCTCGCCCGCAAGCTCGGCCGGGATGCGATCATCGTGATCGACCGGTACCGCGAGCTGGACACCATCCTCAAGGTGGCGGATCGCCTGGGGATCAAGCCGCGGCTCGGGGTGCGCGCGCGGCTGGACGCGCGCGCCGAGGGCAAGTGGACGGAGTCCTCCGGGCTGGGCTCGAAGTTCGGGTTGCACCCCGAGGAGCTGGTGGCGGTGGTGCGGCGGCTCGAGGCGCGCGGCATGCTGGATTCCCTCGTGCTCGTGCACTTCCACGTGGGCAGCCAGATCACGGGCATCGCCGGACTGAAGGACGCGGTGCAGGAGGGCGCGCGCATCTTCGTGGAGCTGTGCCTGCTCGGGGCGCCGCTGAAGTACCTGGACGTGGGCGGCGGGCTCGGCGTGGACTACGACGGCTCGCAGTCCACGAACGACTCCTCCACGAACTACGACCTGCAGGAGTACGCGAACAACGTGGTGTTCCACATCCGCGAGATGTGCGACGAGAAGGACGTGCCGCATCCGGACATCGTGAGCGAGTCCGGGCGCGCGCTGACCGCGCACCACTCCGTGCTCGTGCTGGACCTGCCGGACATGGACTCCGGCCTGCCGCGCACCGCGCCCGAGCCCATCCGCGAGGAGGAGCACCGCGCGCTGCACGCGCTGTACGAGTCCTGGAAGCGCGTGACCGCGGACAACGTGCTGGAGTGCTGGCACGACGCGAACCACGCGCGGGAGGAGGCCATCACGCTGTTCAGCCTGGGCGTGCTGGACCTCGCGGGCCGCGCGCGCGCGGACCAGCTGTACCGGGCGTGCTGCGCGCGCATCCTGGACTTCATCCGCAACGTGCCGCGGGACGAGCTGCCGGACGAGCTGGCGGACCTGGAGCGCAGCTTCTGCGACATCTACTTCGGCAACTTCTCCATCTTCCAGTCCGCGCCGGATCACTGGGCGGTGGACCAGCTGTTCCCCATCATGCCCATCCACCGCCTGGACGAGGAACCCACCCGGCGCGCCGTGATCGCGGACCTCACGTGCGACTCGGACGGCGTGATCGACCGCTTCATCGGGATCCCGGAGGAGCGGCGCGTCCTGCCGCTGCACCGGCTCAACGGCAAGCCGTACTACCTCGGCATCTTCCTGCTCGGCGCGTACCAGGAGATCCTCGGCGACCTGCACAACCTGCTCGGGGACACGGATGCCGTGCACGTGTCGCTGGACGCGGAGGGGAAGCCCGTGCTCACCGACATCGTGGGGCACGACACGGTGACGGACGTGCTGCAGTACGTGGGTTACGACCGCAAGGACCTGCTCGCCCGCATCCGCCGCGCCGTGGAGGCCGCGCTGCAGGGCGGGCACATGGGGCTGGAGGAGTCGAAGCTGTTCCTGCGCGACTACGAGAGCGGGCTCTCCGGCACCACGTACCTCGAGGAGGAGGAGCCGGGGGACGAGGGCACGAACGGCGCGGACGCGTCGGCGCCGGCGGCGCGCGTGGCCGACACCACCGGCTGACGGCGCGGCGGCCGCCTTCCTGGCGGCCGCGTTGACCCCCCCGGGGCGCGGTGCTATCGTGCCCGCTTTCCACCCCGCCTCCGCGAACGTCCGACCGGGTGCCCTACGTTGCGATTCGCGTTCCACCGGGATCTCGCGCTGGGCCGGTACATCCCCCTGGACACGCCCGTGCACCGGCTGGACCCGCGCGCGAAGCTCGTGGCGTTCCTCGCGCTCCTCGTGGCGCTCTTCGCCGCCGCGCCGCGCGGGCGGGCGCTGGTGGCCGCGGCCATCGCCGGCATCGCCGTGCTCGCGCGGCTCCCGGTGCACCGGATCGGCGGCGGTCTGCGCGCGCTCGGGTGGATCCTCGCCCTGACCGCGGCGTACCACCTGGTGCGCCTCGGGGTCGTGGGCGGGGACTGGACCGCGGCCGGCGTGGCCGCGGGCGGTGCGGTCCTGCAGCTCGCGGGCATGCTGCTCCTGGCCGCCGTGCTCACGCACGCCACGGAGCCGGTGAGCCTGACGGACGGTCTGGCGGCCCTGTTCGGTTTCCTGGAGCGGTTCCGGGTGCCGGTGCGGGATCTCGCGCTCGTGCTGATGCTGGCGCTGCGGTTCCTGCCCACGGTGCTGGAGGAGGCGCAGCGCATCGTGTGGGCGCAGAAGGCGCGCGGCGCGCGGTTCGTCGGCGGCCCGCTGGAGCGGGGCCGGCGGCTCCTGCCCCTCGCGGTGCCGCTGGTGGCCGGGTGCCTGCGGCGTGCGGACACGCTGGCCTTCGCCATGGAGGCGCGCGGGTTCTCGTCCGCCGCGCCGCGGACGCGGCTGGCGCCGCTGGCGTGGCGGGCGGCCGACGGCGTGGCCGTCGCGGCGTCCGGCGCGGTCGCGGCGGCCGGACTGGCGCTCTGGCGGTAGGCCTTGGAGGGGACCTGGTGGAAGCTGGTCGTGGAGTACGACGGCACCGAGTTCGCGGGCTGGCAGGTCCAGCCGGACGCGCGTACCGTGCAGGGCGAGTTGAAGCGGGCGCTCGCCACCGTCCTCCGGGAGGAGGTGCGGGTGACGGGCGCGGGGCGGACCGACGCCGGCGTGCACGCGGCCGGGCAGGTGGTGAGCCTGTCCACGGCGGCGGACCTGCCCGGGGCGCTCCGCTCGGTGAACGCGGTCCTGCCGCGGGACGTGGTGGTGCGCTCGGCCGGGTCCGCGCCCGCGGGGTTCGATGCCCGGAGGGATGCCGTGCGGCGGCACTACCGCTACCGGCTGCACCCCGGGCCCACGGCCCTGCACCGGCGCTTCGCGTGGGTGGTGGATCGCGGGCCGGACGCGGAGGCCATGGCGGCGGCGGCGGCGCGGCTGCCGGGCCGGCGGGATTTCGCGAGCTTCGCGTCCGGTATCGAGCCGGACGAGGGAACGGAGTGCCTCCTGGAGCGGGTCGCCGTGGAGCGGCGCGGCCCGTTCCTCGACCTGGACGTCACGGCGAACCGGTTCCTGCGGAAGATGGTTCGAACGATCGTGGGAACGTTGCTCGAGGTCGGCCGGGGCGCCCGTCCGCCCGAGTGGATCGACGACGTGATCGCGGCGCGCGACCGACGCGCGGCGGGTCCCGTCGTGCCGCCGGAGGGGCTCTGCCTCCTGGCGGTGGACTACCCGAACGACCCCACCAAGGGGAGGTGACGAAGTGAAATTCTTCCTGGACACCGCGAACGTGGACGAGATCCGCAAGTACCAGGATCTCGGCATCGTGGACGGCGTGACCACGAACCCCACGCTGCTCGCGCGCGAGAAGCACCGCGGGGACTTCCGCGAGGTGCTGAAGGAGATCTGCACCATCGTGGACGGCCCGGTGAACGCCGAGGTCGTGGGCGAGACGCACGAGCAGATGTTCGAGGAGGGCATGAAGCTCGCGCGCCTGCACGAGAACATCGTGGTGAAGATCCCGATGACGGTGGAAGGGATGAAGACCGTCCACGCGCTGAGCGGCGAGGGGATCCAGACGAACGTCACGCTGATCTTCTCGGCGAACCAGGCGCTGATCGCGGCGAAGGCCGGCGCGAACTTCGTGAGCCCGTTCATCGGCCGCATCGACGACACGAGCCACTTCGGCATCGAGCTGATCCGGGACCTCGTGACGATCTTCGGGAACTACGGCATCGAGACCGAGGTGCTGGCCGCGTCCCTGCGCAGCCCCACCCACGTGGTGGACTGCGCCACCGCGGGCGCGCACATCTCCACGATGCCGTTCGCCGTGCTGGAGAAGATGTTCCACCACCCGCTGACGGACCTCGGCATCGCGCAGTTCCTGAAGGACTGGGCGTCCACGGGGGCCAAGATCTAGATGCGGTTCCCGGTCGCCGCGCGACGCGCCGCGCGGGCGGCGCTCTGCGGGCTGGGGGCGCTCGGCGTGCTGTTCGCCGGGGCCTCCGCCCAGGAACCCCTCGCGCGCGTGAACGACGAGATCGCGGCCGGGCGCCGGAGCGCGCTGGTGCGCGCCGCGGAGCGCGCGGGGCCGTCCGTCGTCACGGTGTCCGTGCTGCGCACGCAGATCGTGGAAGGCCCGGCGCTCTCGCCCTACCGGGACTTCTTCAACCCGTTCTTCCAGAACCTGCGCCGCCGGTACTGGCAGCGCGTGCAGGGGCTCGGGTCGGGCGTGATCCTGCGCAAGGACGGCACGATCGTCACGAACTACCACGTGGTGAAGGGCGCGGAGGTCATCAAGATCACCCTGGCGGACGGGCGGGAGTTCGAGGCCCGCTTCCTCGGCGGGACCGAGCTGTACGACCTCGCGGTCCTGAAGGCGGACGTGGGCCGGGAGGACATCCCGGTGGCGAACTTCGGCGGGGACGGCGACGTGGTGATCGGCGAGTGGGTGATGGCCATCGGCAACCCGTTCGGCTACCTGCTGGACGACACGCAGCCCACCGTGACCGTGGGCGTCGTGAGCGCGGTGGGCCGGGACATCCACTCCGAGGGCGAGACGGAGACGCTGTACAAGGACATGATCCAGACCGACGCCGCCATCAACCCGGGCAACTCCGGCGGGCCGCTCGTGAACGCGCTGGGCGACGTGGTGGGCATCAACACGTTCATCTTCTCGCAGGGCGGCGGCAGCAACGGCATCGGCTTCGCCATCCCCATCGAGACGACGCGCCGCGTGGTGGACGAGGTCCTGGCGCACGGGCGCGTGCGCGAGGTGTGGGTGGGCGTGCGGATCCAGGAGATCCCGGAGTCGCTGGCGGAGAGCCTGGAGCTGGACTCGCGGGACGGCGTCATCGTGGCGTCGGTGGACCCGGGCAGCCCGGCGGACAAGGCGGGCGTGCGCCGCGGCGACGTGATCCGCGGCGTGGGGTCCGAGCGCGTGCGCAACTTCGACGAGGCCCGCCGCGCGCTGTACGGCCGGCTCGTGGGCGACCAGGTGACGTTCGACACGGAACGGGACGGGCAGACGTCCCGGAGGACCCTCGTGCTGACGGAGCGGAAATGATCGAACGGTACTCGCGTCCGGCCATGCGGAACCTGTTCTCGGACCAGCGCCGGTTCGAGGTCTACCTGGCCGTGGAGATCGCCATCCTGGAGGCGCTGGCCGCGCGCGGGGAGGTGCCGGCGGCGGACCTGGCCGAGGTGAAGGCGAAGGCGCGCGTGGACGCCGCGCGGATCGCGGAGATCGAGAAGGAGACGAACCACGACGTGGTGGCGTTCCTGCGCAACGTCACGGAGCACGTGGGGCCGGCGGCGCGCTGGGTGCACCTCGGCGTCACGTCCTCGGACGTCGTGGACACGTCCTGGGCGCTGCTGCTGAAGGAGGCGGCCGGGCAGCTCCTCGCCGGCATCGACCGGCTGCGCGAGGCCGTGGCCGCGCGCGCCCTGGAGCACCGCGCCACCCCGATGATCGGGCGCACCCACGGCGTGCACGCGGAGCCCACCACGTTCGGGCTGAAGCTGGCCGTGTTCTGGGAGGAGCTGGGGCGGGACCGCGAGCGGCTGCTCGCCGCGCAGCGCGGGATCTCGGTGGGCAAGGTCTCGGGCGCGGTCGGCACCTTCGCGCACCTGGAGCCGGAGATCGAGGAGGACGCGTGCCGGCGGCTGGGGCTGCGCCCCGCGCCCGTGTCCACGCAGATCCTGCAGCGGGACCGGCACGCGGAGTTCGCGTTCGCGCTGGCGGTGACCGCGGCGTCGCTGGAGAAGATCGCGCTGGAGGTCCGGCACCTGCACCGCACCGAGGTGCGCGAGGTGCAGGAGGAGTTCTCGAAGGCGCAGACCGGCTCGTCGTCCATGCCGCACAAGCGGAACCCCATCCTGGCGGAGCGGATCTGCGGGTTGGCGCGGGTGCTGCGCGGCAACCTCGTGGTGGCGCTGGAGAACGTGGCGCTGTGGCACGAGCGGGACATCAGCCACTCGTCGGCCGAGCGCGTGATCCTGCCGGACGGCTGCATCACGCTGGACTACCTGCTGGACCGCACGGCGGCGCTGGTGCGGAACCTGGTGGTGTACCCGGAGAACATGCGGGCGAACCTGGACCGCATGCGCGGGCTGCCATTCTCGCAGAACCTGCTGCTGGACCTCGTGCGGGCGGGGCGCACGCGGGAGGAGGCGTACGTGGTCGTGCAGCGCTGCGCCGCGCGCGTCTGGGACGAGGGCATCACGTTCCGGCAGGCGCTGCTCTCGGACCCGGACGTTCCCGGCTGGATCGGGGAGAAGGGCGTGGACGCGGCCTTGTCGCTGGAGCGCGCCCTGCGCAACGTGGACGTCGTGTTCGACCGGCTGGGCATCGGACGGAAGGAGAAGGTCCTTGCAGGCTGACGGGGGAGCGGCGGGCGTGCTGCCCGGGGCGGAGCGGCTGGAGTTCGCCGCCGGCGCGCCGGACGCGGTGCGCGCGCAGTGCGCGCGGCACGGGCTGCACTTCACGCTGGAGGAGGCGCGCTCGCTGGCCCGGCTCCTGGGACGGGATCCCACCCTGCTGGAGGCGCACCTCTTCAACACGATGTGGTCGGAGCACTGCTCGTACAAGTCGTCCCGGCCGCTCCTGAAGAAGCACCTGCCCACCGGCAGCCCGTTCGTGATCCTCGGCCCCACCGAGGACGCCGGCGTGGTGGACGTGGGGGAGCACGCCGGGCGGCGCTACGCGTGCGTCATCGGCCACGAGAGCCACAACCACCCCAGCCAGGTGGTGCCCTACGAGGGCGCGGCCACGGGCATCGGCGGGATCGTGCGCGACGTGTACTGCATGGGCGCGGACGTGTTCGCCGTGCTGGACTCGCTCCGCTTCGGGGACCTCGAGGGCGAGAACGCGGAGCGCAGCCGCGAGATCATGGCCGGCGTGGTGGAGGGCATCTCCGGGTACGCGAACCCGCTGGGGGTGCCGAACCTCGGCGGCGAGACGGTCTTCCACCCCGGCTACGACGACAACTGCCTCGTGAACGTGATCGCGGCGGGCATCATGCCGGCGGACGGGCTGGTGCACAGCGCGGTGCCGCCGCAGGCGCGCACGGAGCCGTACGACCTGGTGCTCGTGGGCAAGGGCACGGACTCGTCCGGCTTCGGCGGCGCGGCCATGGCGTCGCGCATCCTGGACGAGGAGGAGGACAACCGCTCCGCCGTGCAGGTGCCGGACCCGTTCCTCAAGCGCGTGCTGCGCAACGCCACGCTCGAGGTGCTGGCGCTGGCGCACGCGCGCGGCATCCCGGTGGGGTTCAAGGACCTGGGCGCCGGCGGCATCGCGTGCGTGGCCTCGGAGATCGCGCACGCCGGCGGCGTGGGCGTGGAGGTGGACCTGGACGCGGTGCACCTGCAGGAGGAGGGCATCGGCCCGGAGGTCATCGCGTGCGCGGAGACGCAGGAGCGTTTCGGCTGGGCGGTCCCGCGGAGCTTCACGCCGGAGGTGCTGCGCATCCACAACGAGGCGCACGAGCTCTCGAAGGTGAGTCGCGGCGCCGCGGCCTCGGTGATCGGGCGGTTCCTGCCGGACGAGGACGTGATGCGCGTCACGTGGCGCGGCGAGGTCGTGGCGCAGGCCCGGACCGCGGATATCACGGCGGGCGTCACGGCCCCGCGGACCGCCGCGCCGCCGCGCGCGCGCACGGCGGTCCCCGTGTCCTTCGCCGGGGATCCGCGGGAGCTGGCGCTGCGCGTGCTCGCATCGGCGAACATCGCGTCCAAGCGCGCCCTCTTCTCGCACTACGACCAGGAGGTCCGCGGCGGCACGTACTTCCGGCCGGGCGAGTCGGGCGCGGGCGTGGCGTGCCCGGTGCCGGGGTCGCCGCTGGGGGTCGCGCTCGCGGTGGATGGGAACCCGCGGCACGGGGAGCTGGATCCGTACCTCGGCGGCGCGAACGCGGTGGCCGAGGCCGTGCGGAACGTGGTGGCCACGGGCGCGCGCCCGCGCGCGCTCACGGACTGCCTGAACTTCGGGAACCCGGAGAAGCCGGAGGTCTTCCGGGACCTGGAGGAGGCCATCCGCGGCATGGCGGATGCGGCGCGCGGCATCGGCACGCTGGAGCTCGAGGAGCTCGTGCCGCTGCCCTTCGTGAGCGGCAACGTGAGCCTGTACAACGAGTCGGCCGCCGGGCGCGCGGTGCCGCCCTCGCCCATCGTGTGCTGCGTGGGCGCGCTGCCCGACGCGGCGAAGGCGGCCGGCGTGCGGCTCGCGCGCGCGGGGAACCGGATCGTGCTGGTCGGCGAGCGGCGGGACGAGCTGGGCGGATCCGAGGCGGCGCGCCTGATCGGCCAGCCGGAACGCGGGAACGTGCCGCGCCCGGACTTCGCCCTGGAGCGGCGCTGCGGACGTGCGGTGCTGGCGCTGGCCGAGGCCGGGAAGGTGCGCGCCGCGACGGATGTCGCGGCCGGCGGGCTGATCACGGCGCTGGCCGAGATGATGCTCGGCGCGTGGGGGGAGCCGCGCCTGGGACTGGATGCGGACGTCTCCGGCCTCGCCGGCGCGGGGGACTTCGAGCGCCTGTTCTCGGAGACGGGCGCGTACCTGCTGGAGCTGGACGCCGGCGGACCGCCGCCGGAGCTGAACGGCGTGCCATGGACGGAGATCGCGCGGGTCACCGAACGTCCGGAGCTGCGCGTGCGCGGCGCGGCCGGCGCGTGGACCTGGACCGGCGAGGAGCTGGCGGCCGCATGGGGCCGCTCCTTCGCGAAGTGGATGGAGTAGCCGCGGGAGGGGCGATGAGAGTCGGGGTGATCCTGTTCCCGGGCATGAACTGCGAGGACGAGACGGCGCGCGCGCTCGCGAGCGTGGGCGTCACGCCGGAGATCGTCCGCGCGAACGAGGGCGCGGCGCGTCTCGGCGCCTTCGACGGCTACGTGCTGCCGGGCGGCTTCTCCTACGAGGACCGCATCCGCGCGGGCGCGGTGGCGGCGCGGCATCCGGCGATGGAGACGATCGCGCGCGCGGCGGAGGCCGGCCGGCCGGTCGCCGGCATCTGCAACGGGGCGCAGATCCTCCTGGAGGCGGGGCTCGTGCCGGGGATCACGCCGGGGCGCGTGGAGATGGCGCTGGCGCTCAACGACTCCGGCAAGCGCACGGGCTACCTGTGCGACTGGCGCTGGGTCGCGGGCGACCTCTTCGACGGGCCCGTGCCGCTCCCGTTCGCGCACGCGGAGGGGCGCTTCGTCTCGGCGGACGAGGCCGTGCGGAAGGAGGCCACGCGGCTCGGCCTCGTGTGCGCCCGCTGGTCGGACGCGTCGGGGAACCCGGCGCCCGGCTGGCCCGTGAACCCGAACGGGGCCTGGGACAACGCGGCGGCCATGCGCAACGCCGGCGGGAACGTCGTGGCCATCATGCCGCACCCCGAGCGCGCGAACTGGGCCTGGCAGCTCCCGCTGGAGATCGGCGGCGCCTGGGCGGCCGCGAAGCGCGGCGGCGGGCGGGACGCCCCGGGACCGGGGCGCGTCTTCTTCGAGCGCTTCGCCGGGATGCTGCGGAGGGCGGCGGCATGACCGTGGACGTGCAGGTGCGCCGGAAGATCCGGGATCTGGTGCGGGACGCCGCCGAGGACGCCCTGCGCGTCCGCTGGCCCTCGCTCGCGCGCGTCGATCGTGCGGAGGTGTGGACCTTCTCCGTGGCGCCCGGCGGCGAGAAGGACGTGACCCGCGTGCTGGAGGAGACCACGCTCGTGGCGAACCCGAACATCCACCGCTGGACGCGGGACGGCGGCGCGCCCGCGCCGGCGGCGGACGGCGGCGCGCGGGTCCGCGTGACCGTCCGGGACCGGGTGGACCCGAAGGGGGCGTCGGTGCTCCGTTCGGTGCGGGAGCGGCTGGGCCTGCGCGGGATCGAGGGCGTCTCGCGGTCCGTGCAGTGGACGCTGGAGCTGCCGGCGTCGCGCGACGAGGCCGAGCGGCTCGCGCGCGAGGTCGCGGGGCGGGACGGTCGCGGCGCCGGGTTGCTGGCGAACCCGCACGCGCAGGACGTGGAGACGGCGGTGACGGCGCCGTGAACGGGGAAGGCGAGGCCATGGACATGCGCGAGAAGTGCGGGGTGTTCGGGATCTGGGGACACCCCGAGGCGGCGTGGCTCACGTACCTGGGCCTGTACGCGCTGCAGCACCGCGGGCAGGAGGGCGCGGGGATCTGCTCCACGGACGGGCGGCTCCTGCACGTGCATCGCGGGCGCGGGCTCGTGGCGGAGGTGTTCGCGGAGGACACGTTCGCCGGGCTCCCCGGCGCGGCGGCCATCGGCCACAACCGCTACTCCACCACCGGCGCGGACCACGCCGCGAACCTGCAGCCGCTCGTGGCCGTGCAGCGGGACGGCGCCATCGCCCTCGCGCACAACGGCAACCTGGTGAACGCCGGGGAGCTGCGCGAGGAGTGCGAGCACCTCGGCTCCATCTTCCAGTCCACCGTGGACAGCGAGGTCATCGTGCACCTGCTGGCGCGCGCGCGGCAGGACGACATCGTGGGCCGGATGCGGCAGGCGCTGTCGCGGATCCGCGGCGCGTACTCCCTCGTGGCGCTCACGCCGGCGTCGCTGATCGGCATCCGGGACCCGCAGGGCTTCCGCCCGCTCTGCCTGGGACGGAAGGACGGCGCGTGGGTCCTGGCCTCGGAGAGCTGCGCGCTGGACATCCTGGACGCGGAGTACCTGCGCGAGATCGAGCCGGGCGAGATGATCGTGCTGGGCGCGGGCGAGCCCGTCTCGCACACGTTCGGCGTCCCCGGCCCCCGTGCCGAGTGCGTGTTCGAGCACGTGTACTTCGCGCGCCCGGACTCGCGCGCGTTCGGTCGCGGCGTGAACGACATCCGCGTGGAGTTGGGCCGCGAGCTGGCCCGGGAGCACCCCGCGGACGCCGACATCGTGATGTCCGTGCCGGACTCCTCGAACGCCGCGGCCCTGGGCTTCTCGCGCGAGTCCGGGATCCCGCTGGAGCACGGGCTCATCCGGAACCACTACGTCGGCCGCACGTTCATCCGTCCCAGCCAGACCCTGCGCAACCTCGGCGTGCGGTTGAAGTACAACGTGGTGCGCGAGTCGATCGACGGGAAGCGCGTCGTCGTCGTGGACGACTCCATCGTCCGCGGCACCACCAGCCGCAACCTCATCCGCCTCATCCGGGAGGCGGGCGCCCGGGAGATCCATTTCCGCGTCAGCTCGCCGCCCGTGGCGCACCCCTGCTACTACGGGATCGACATGCCCACCCACGCGGAGCTCGCCGCGCACGGGCGCAGCCCGGAGGAGATCCGCCAGTACATCGGCGTGGACTCCCTGGGCTACCTCTCGGTGGAGCGGATGCTGCGGACGGTGCGCGGCGGGTCGGGCGAGGGCGCCTGCGCGGCCTGCTTCACCGGGGACTACCCCGTGCGGTGGCGCCGCACGCCCTCCAAGGCCGGGCTGGAGGCGCGGGTCATACGGAACGCCCCCTGACATCGCGCTTCATTCCTGTGGAAGATTCGCCGATACGGGCGTAGACTGCGCGCCGCTTCCCGAAACGCCTCGGAATTGGGCGAATCGAACCGCTTCACCCCTTCGCGAGCGAACCGAAGAGGGCAAGGGATGCCTTTCTCGAAACTCTGGAGCCTGCTCTCCAACGACATGGCCATCGACCTGGGGACCGCCTACTCCCTGGTCTACATCCAGGGCCGCGGCATCGTCCTGAACGAGCCCAGCGTGGTCGCCGTGGAGCGCGGCACCGACCAGGTCATCGCGGTCGGGACCGAGGCGAAGTCCATGCTGGGCCGCGCGCCGGACTCCATCGAGGTCATCCGCCCGCTGAAGGACGGCGTCATCGAGAAGGTCGGCATCGCCGAGGAGATGCTCCGCGCCTTCATCACCCGCGCCCAGGGGCGCCGGGCGTTCGTGCGCCCGCGCGCCGTGATCTGCGTGCCGTCCGAGATCAACGAGTCCGACGAGCGCGCGGTGCGGGACTCCGCGGAGAACGCGGGCGTGCGCGAGGTCTACATCATCACGGAGCCCATGGCGGCGGCCATCGGCGTGGGCCTCCCGGTGGAGAAGCCGGCGGGGAACATGGTCATCGACATCGGCGGCGGCACCACCGACATCGCGGTCATCGCGCTGTCGGGCATGGTGGCGCGCACGTCCATCAAGGTGGGCGGCGACGAGATGAACGAGGCCGTGATCATGGCCATCAAGAAGAAGCACAACATGCTGATCGGCGAGCAGGCCGCGGAGGCCATCAAGATCGCCATCGGCTCCGCGCACCTGGACGGCGCCAGCGACGAGGAGATCGAGGTGAAGGGCCGGGACCTCGTGGAGGGGATCCCGAAGACCGCGCGCATCAACTCCGCGGAGATCCGCCAGGCGCTGCGGGAGCCCGTGGACGAGATCGTGCGGGGCGTGAAGCGCGCGCTGGAGGACACGCCGCCGGAGCTGGCCGCGGACATCGTGGACCGGGGGATGGTCATGACCGGCGGCGGCTCCCTGCTGCGCGGCCTGGACGTGTACATCCGCGAGAAGACGAACCTGCCCATCAACGTGGTGGAGGATCCGCTGACCGCCGTCGTGCTCGGGGCCGGCAAGGTGCTCGAGAACCTGGAGCGGTACGAGAAGGTCCTCCTGAAGCGCGATCGCAGGTAGGGCGCGCGGTGGCCCCCCTCGCGGACTACCTGTCGAAGCGGGGCGAGTTCCTCGTCCTGCTGCTCGTGCTGCTGCTTTCGGTCAGCCTCATGTTCCTTTCCGGGGCGCGGAAGGACGCGGTGGCGCGTGCGCTGAACGACGCGGCGCTCACCCCGGTGCAGAGCCTGGTGGCGCGCGGCACGCGTCTCACGGTGAGCCGGGCGGAGGCGGACTCGCTGCGGGCGTCCCTGGCCCGCGCGCGGCTGACCATCGATGCGCTGCAGGAGGACGGGGCGCGGGTGGAGCGGCTCTCGCGCATGCTCGGCTTCCGCGAGGCCGTGGCGTGGAACCTCGTCGCCGCCCGCGTGATCGCGCGCGAGGCGTCGCGCCCGGGTCCCGGCTACAAGATCGATCGCGGCGCGCGCGACGGCATCCGGGAGGGCCTGGCGGTGATGACGCCGCAGGGACTGGCGGGGAAGGTGGTCTCCCTGGAACCGCACTCCGCATGGGTCCGCCCGCTGGACGCGCCGTCGTGCCGCGTGTCCGTGCGCCTGGAGCGCAGCCGCGTGGACGGCATCCTGGACTGGACGCCGGGCAAGGGACTGCACCTCGCGTTCGTGCCGCTGCGCGCGGAGGCGGCGCTCGGGGACGTGGTGGTCACCTCGGGGCTCGGCGGCACGTTCCCGGCGGGCATCCGCATCGGGGAGGTCTCGGGGCTGGAGCCGGATCCCTCGCAGGGGTCGCTGCGCGTGCTGGTGGAGTCGTTCGTGGACCTGTCCGCGCTGGAGGAGGTGTTCGTGGTCGTCGGCGCCGCGTCCCCGCCCGTCCCGCCCGCGCCGGGCGGGGAGTGAGCGATGCGCGCGCTGCGGATCCTCGTGGCCCTCTGGATCGCCATCGTCCTGCAGACCGTGCTCGCGCCCGCCGTCGCCGTCCTCGGCGTCCGCCCGGACTTCCCGCTCCTCGTCGTGCTGCTCGTGGCGCTCCGGGAGGGGCCCGCCGGCGGCGCGCTCGCGGGGTTCGCCGCCGGGCTCTTCGTGGACCTGAACTCCACGCGCATGCTCGGCATCACGTCCGCGGGCAACGCGGTGGTCGCGTTCGCCGTGGGATCGATCTCGGACCGCATCGTCGGGGACAGCCGGCTGGCCCAGGCGGTCGTGGTGCTCTTCGCCGTCGCCCTGCGCGACGTGCTGCTGGCCGTCCTGATGGCGCCGGTGGGCGGGGACTTCGCCCGGCCGCTGCTCCTCGCGGCGGTCCCGGGCGGGTTGTACACCGCGGCGCTCTCGCCCGCGGTGCTCTGGCTGGGCGAACGGATCGTGGGGTGGCGGGAGTAGCGACGTGGCCAATCGGGAGGCATATCACCAGCAGGCCCGGTCGCGGCGCGCGTGGTTCCTCGCGGCGCTGGTGGGGCTCGCCGCGCTGATCCATGCGGGACGCCTGTTCCAGCTGCAGGTGCTCGGCGTGCGGGAGTACACGCTGCAGTCGGAGCGGAACCGCGTCCGCGTCGAGCGCTTCGCCGCGCCGCGCGGGTCGATCGTGGACCGGTACGGCGCGGTGCTCGCGGACAGCCGTCCCAGCTACACGGTCCGGGCCGTCCCGCGACGCATCCTCCGCGACGAAGCCCGCCTCGCCCTGCTGTCGCGCCTCCTCGAGATCCCGGAGGACGAGATCCGCGAGCGCCTCCGCAAGGGCGCCTCCGCCCACTCTCCAACGCCGGTGTGCCGCGACGCCAGCTTCGTGCAGGTCTCCCGCGTGGCGGAGCACGAGGACGATCTTCCCGGCGTGAGTCTGGAGCCCTCGACGGTCCGCTGGTATCCCAACGGGGAGACGGCGTGCCACCTGCTCGGCCACGTGGGCGAGATCTCGCAGAAGGAGGTGGAGGACCTCGCGGAGCAGGGCTACCGCGCGGGGGACTTCCTGGGGCGGACGGGGATCGAGAAGCAGTACGAGGACGTGCTGCGCGGCGTGGACGGCGAGCGCTGGCTGGAGGTCGACGCGGTGGGCCGGGTCGTCGGCGAGTTCGCCGCGGAACGGAACGTCCCGGCCACGCCGGGCCGGACGCTGCGGCTGTGGGTGGACCTCCCGCTGCAGGCCATCGCGGACTCGTGCCTGGCCGGGCGGCGCGGCAGCGTGTGCATGCTGGACGTGGCGTCGGGCGGCGTGCTGGTCATGGACAGCGCTCCCGGGTTCGACCCGAACGCGTTCTCCGCGGGAATCCGCAGCGCGGAGTGGAGACGTCTGAACGAGGATCCGGAGCGGCCCCTGCTGTTCCGGGCCGTGCAGTCCGCGTACGCCCCCGGGTCCACCTTCAAGATGGTCACGTTCGCGGTCACGCTGGAGCAGCACGTGGCCGGGTTCACGCAGCGGCTGCCCGCGTCCTGCATCGGACGGTACCGCTTCGGCACCCGCTCCTGGCGCTGCTGGGATCCGAAGGGACACGGCTCGCTCGCGCTCGAGGACGCGCTCGTGAAGTCGTGCGACGTGTACTTCTACCAGATCGGCGAGCGCGTCCCCGTGGACACGCTCGCCCACGCGGCCATGGCGGCGGGGCTGGGCCGGAAGACGGGGGTGGACCTGCCGCAGGAGGTTCCCGGGCTCGTCCCCACGGCGGAGTGGATGGACCGGCGCTGGGGCAAGCGCGGCTGGACGCAGGGCGCCATGCTCAATCACGCCATCGGCCAGGGCGAGTACCTGACCACGCCGCTGCAGCTGGCCCGCTACGCGGCCACGCTCGCGCGCGGCGGCTCCATCCCGGTGCCGACCATCGTGCAGGCGATCGAGGGCGACGACGGCGTCCTGCGCGAGGTGCCCGCGCGGACCGACGGGACCTGGGACATCTCCCCGGAGACGATGGCGCGCATCCGGGAGGCCATGCACCAGGTGGTCGAGCGGGGAACGGCGCGGATCTGCCGCATCGAGGGGTACATGCCCGCCGGCAAGACGGGCACCGCGGAGAACCCGCACGGCGAAGCGCACTCGTGGTTCATGGGCTACGCCCCGTACGACGCGCCCGAGGTGGCGTTCGCGGTGATGGTCGAGGCGGGCGGCCACGGCTCGGACGTCGCGGCGCCCATCGCGAAGCGGCTGCTGGAGGAGATCGCGGCACGCCGGGCCCCGCCGGAGGTGGAGTCCTGATGCGCCGCTGGAGCGACGTGGACAAGGTGTTCCTGGGCGCCCTGTTCGTCCTGCTCGTGACCGGTCTCGTGATCGTGTACTCCGCCTGCCAGGCGGAGGACCCGGAGTTCCACCTGGACTTCTGGAAGAAGCAGATCGCGTTCGCCGGGGTCGGCGTCGGCGTGCTGTTCCTGTTCGCGGCGATCCCGCCCATCGTGTGGGAGCGGTTCGCGCCGGTGCTGTACGCGGTGTCGCTGGCGGGGCTGGCGCTCGTGCTCGTGGCGGGGGACGACGCGGGCGGCGCCCGCCGGTGGATCGAGGCGGGCGGGCTCCGGTTCCAGCCGTCCGAGCTGGCGAAGCTGGCCACGGTGCTGATGGTCGCGCGCGTGCTGGCGGGGAGGAAGCGGCCGCCCGCGAGCATCGGAGCCCTGGCGCTCCCGATCGGCATTGTGCTCGTTCCCTTCGCCCTCACGCTGAAGGAGCCCGACCTCGGCACCGCGCTCGTGTTCCTCGCCGGGATCCCGCCCATGCTGTACTGGAGCGGCGCGTCGCTGCGCTACCTGCTGCTCGCCGCGTCGCCGGTCCTGTCCGTGGTCTGCGCGTCCAGCCTGCCGTCGTGGATCGCGTTCACGGCGCTGCTGCTCGGCCTGGCCTGGCTGGTGCGCGTGCCACCCGCGGAGAAGATCCTCTTCGTGGGGCTCTCCGTGGTCGCGGGCATCGCCACGCCCATCCTGTGGGGGCACCTCGAGCCCTACCAGCAGCAGCGGATCGTGGCGTTCCTGGATCCCGCGCGGTACTCCTCGGGGGCGGGCTACCAGCTGATCCAGTCCAAGGTGGCCATCGGGTCGGGCGGCATCTTCGGCGTGGGGTTCCTCGAGGGGACCCAGAAGGGGTTGGCCTTCCTGCCGGCCCGGCACACGGACTTCATCTTCAGCGTGGTCGGCGAGGAGTTCGGCTTCCTCGGGACCATGACCGTCCTGTCGCTGTTCACCCTGCTCATCGTCCGGGGCTTGCGCATCGCGGCCTGGTCGCGGGACCCGTTCGCGGCGCTCTCGGTCGTCGGCATCCTGTCGATGCTGGCCTTCCAGATCCTGGTGAACATCGGGGTGACGGTGGGGTTGGTGCCCGTGACAGGATTGCCGCTCCCCATCTATTCTTACGGCGGCACGTCCCTCCTGGCCACGCTGGCTAGCCTGGGGATCGTGGTGGGCGTGGGACTCCGGCGGAGACTCTGATGCATCGCACGCTGCTGGACCTGGGCTTCCTGAAGATCCACTCGTACGGGTTCTTCCTGGCCCTGTCCTTCCTGCTGGGCATCCTCCTCGCCCGGCGGCGCGCCGAGAAGCGCGGTATCCCGGCGGAGCGCGTGGACGACGTGTCGCTCGTCGTCATCGTCGTGTCCATCCTCGGTGCGCGCGCGCTGTACGTGCTCACGCACCTGGACCAGTTCGAGGGGCGGATGCTGGACATGTTCCGCACGTGGGAAGGCGGCCTCGTGCTGTACGGCGGCGCCGTGCCCGCGGTGATCCTGGGCATGTGGTTCCTGCGCCGGTGGGGCGTGGACGCGTGGCACACGGCGGATGCCATCGCACCGTCCATGGCGCTGGGCCTCGCGTTCACGCGCATCGGGTGCTTCCTCTCGGGCTGCTGCTTCGGCTCCCCCACGGACGTCCCGTGGGGCTGCACGTTCCCGCCGGACTCGCACGCGGGCATGCTGCATCCGGGAGTCCCGTTGCACCCGGCGCAGCTGTACGCGTCGGCGGCCGGCTTCGCCATGTGCGGCTTCCTGCTGTGGCTGGATCGGCGCCCGCTGCGTCGGGGCGTCCTCTTCCTCACGTTCCTCGCCCTGTACTCGGTGGCGCGCTTCCTTCTGGATTTCGTGCGGGACTACGAGGCGTCGGCATACCCGCTGGCCGGCGTGCACCTCACGCTGAACCAGTGGATCTCCATCGTCGTCCTGGCCTTCGCCGTGACGCGGCTCGTGCAGCTCGGCCGGGCGGGGTCCGCGGTCCGCGCGTGAGCGCGTACGCCGTCGTCGGGAGCCCCGTCGGCCACTCGCTCTCGCCCGCGATGATGCGCGCCGCGTTCGGCGCCCTCGGCGTGTCCGCCACGTACGAGGCGCGCGACATCCCGCCGGAGCGTTGGAACGCGGCGCCCGCGGAGCTGCACCGCGAGGGCTTCTCCGGCGTGAACGTCACGGTCCCGCACAAGGAGGGCGCGCTCGCCGCGGCGCGCGACGCCTCGCCCGCCGCGCGCGCGATCGGCGCGGCCAACGTCCTCGTCCGGCGGGACGACGGCTGGGACGCCGACAACACGGACGGACCGGGCTTCCTGGACTGGGCGCGGGAACTCGGCGTGGAGGACCTGCTCGCGCGCGAGGCCCTCGTGCTGGGCGCCGGAGGATCCGCGCGCGCCGTGGTGTGGGCGCTGCTGCGAGCCGGCTGTCCGCGCGTGCGCGTGGCCAACCGATCGCGTGTGCGCGCCGACGCGCTCGCCCGCGCCGCGCCGGGACGCATCCGGATCGAGCCGCCGGGGCGGACCGCGCCGGCCGGCGGGATGGTGGTGCAGTGCACGTCGCTCGGCCTGCGGCCGGACGATCCGCTCCCGGCGCCCGTGGATCTGCTGGCGCCCGCGGCCGTACTCCTGGACCTGGTCTACCCGGAGCCCCCGCTCGTGCGCGCGGCGCGCGCCGCGGGCCTCGCCGCCCACGACGGGCTGGGGCTGCTCGTGGCGCAGGGCGTGCTCTCCGTGCAGCGCTGGCTCGGTGTCCGGCCCGACGCCGTCGTGATGCGCGCTGCCGCCGAAGCGGAGCTCGCGAAGCGCCGCTGACCGCCCTTGCCGGACGTGGGATCCGGCGCAGCGTGCGGCATGCTGCATCCGGTCCGGCTCGCCCGCCGAAGCCTCCGAGAGCACCTGACCGCCGCGGCGGACCTCCTGTGGCCGCCCGTCTGTCCGCGGTGCAGCGGCCGCGCGGCATGCGCGCGGGAGCACTGGTGCCGGGCGTGCTGGTCGGCGCTGCGTCCCCTGCGTGCGGGCGAGGAGCGCTGGCGGCCGGAGCCGGATGGTGCGGGAGGTCCGGTCGCGCACGCCGCGTTCGCCGTGGATGCGCTGTTCCTGGACATTCTCGCCGCGTCGAAGTACCGGCGGTTCCGCACGGTGGGGAGGAGGCTGGCCGAGGAGGCCGCCCTGCGGCTCGCGCCGCGGCTTCCCGAGGGCACCCTGGTGCCGGTCCCTCTGCGCGGGGACAAGCGCCGGGAGCGCGGCTTCAACCAGACGGAGGACTTCGCGCGGGCGCTCGCCGCGCGTACGGGGCGCGTGGTCGCCACGGACTGGCTCGTGCGCCGCCGCGGCGGGCCCGCGCTGGCCGGGCTGCCCCGGGAGCGCCGGTCCGCCGTCGTCCGGGGCGCGTTCACCGCCGGGGCCGCCTTCCCCGGGCGGGCGGCCGGCCCGGTCCTGCTCGTGGACGACGTGGTGACCACGGGCTCCACCTCCCGCGCGTGCGCGGAGGCGCTGGCCGCGGCCGGCGGCGCGGAATCCGTCGTCGTGGCCATGGGGCGGGCGTTCGCCGCGGCGCGGGATGCCTCGCCTCCGGACCTGGAAGTGCTGGCTCGGCTGTGAACGGGTTGCCGGTCTGCATGGCGGCGCGGCGTTCCGCGCCAAGGCTGACGTGGTCTCGCCGATCCTGGCGGCGCTTGCGTGCACGCCTCCGGTGGGGTGTTTGCGGCAGGGCGGGGCTCCTGCTATCCTGGATCCGGACGATCCAGCGATCGCCAACCAGCCCCGCCCCCTTCTCGCGTGCGCATCGTGCCTGGGCTTGCCCTCATCGTCCTGCTCTGCGCGCTTGCGCCCGGCCTCGCCACGGCCGGTGACGCCGTGCCGGGGAACGCCCCGTCGCCGGCGGACGCCCTCACGTGGTGGCGGATGGACCGGTTGCCCCGGCATCGCGTCCTGCCGTCTCCCGCGGATCCGCCGCCCCGTGCGGAGGCCGGCCCGCCGGCCGCCGCGACCTGGAGCGAGGGTCCGTTCGCGCCCGCCGACGCGCCCGGACCGGCGGGCACGCCGGTGGAGCAGGTCATCGTGACGAGCGAGGCGCTGGCCGGGGCGTTCGCCCGCCTTGCGGACGACGAGACCGATCGTGGCGTTCCCACGGTGGTGCGAACGACCGCGTGGATCGACGCCCGCTATGCCGGCGGCGACGCCCCCGCGCGTATCCGCGCCTTCCTCCGCGATGCACGGGATGCGTGGGGCACGCGATTCGTCATCCTGGGCGGCGACGTGGAGCACGTGCCCGTGCGGACCGTGGACTGGAGCGGCGAGCCGATCCCCACGGATCTCTACTACGAGTGCCTGGACGGCGCGTGGAACGAGGACGGTGACGCGGAGTACGGCGAGCCCGTGAGCGCCGCGGTGTTCGACGGCGTGGTGAACGACGTCGCGCGCGCGGCGGACGGCCGGATCTGGGCCGCCACGTACTTCGGGGCGGCCGTGGACGACGGCGTCTCGTACACCTCGTGGACGGAGGCCGACGGACTCCCGTCGAACGAGGTGGTGTGCGTGGACGCGGCCGCCGACGGCGCGGTGTGGGCGGGGACCGCGAGCGGCGTCGCGCGCTTCGACGGCGCCACCTGGACCGCGTGGACCGAGGCCGACGGGCTCCCGGACGCGCGCATCCTCTGCGTGGACGCCCGCGGCGCCGACGACGCCTGGATCGGGACGAGCCTCGGGCTGGCGCACTGGGACGGGGACTCGTGGCACGCGTACGGCGTCGCCGACGGGCTCGCGCACCCCTCCGTGACCGCGCTCGCGCGCGACGGCGACGTCCTCTGGGTGGCCACCCTGGGCGGCGTGGCCCGCTTCGCGGAGGGCACGTTCGAGTCCTGGACCGCGCAGGACGGAATGCTCTCGGACTGGGCGTTCGCCGTCGGCGTGGATCCCCAGGGGGGCGTGTGGGTGGGGCACCCGCACAACTACTTCTCGCAGGGGGGCATCTCGCGCTTCGCGGCCGGCGCCTGGAGCGTGCAACCGCTCGGCATCCCGGACGTCACCGTGCGCGGCTTCTCGTTCGGACCGGGAACAGGCGAGACGTGGGCCGTGACGTCCGCGGGACTCGTGCACTTCGATGGCGCCGGCGGCGATCTGGTCGACGAACTGCCGGGGCTGCCCGGCGACCTCTTCGCCATCGCGAGCGATCAGACCAGGCTGCTGATCGCCACCGCGGAGGGCGTGGCGCACGGCGTGCCGGGCGCGTGGACCGTGCGGGGCCCTTCGCACGGCCTGCCCGTCGCGCCCCTCGACTACGACGACGTGGACCTCCTGGGCGATCTGCTCGTCGGACGCATCCCGGCCACCGACGCCGCGGAGGCGGATGCGTACACGGCGAAGCTCGCGCGCTACCGGCGCGGGACCGGGGTGGACCATGCGGAGCGTGCGCTGATCCTCGGCGAGAACCTCTTCGTCGCCGGGGACGGGAAGACGCTCGGGGAGTCGGCCTCGTCCCGGTTCCCCGCGACGTACGCGCGCACCGCGCGGTACGAGGTGGACGGGAACCTGAACCGGGCATCGGCGCTGGCCGCGCTGAACGCGGGGCCGGGCTGGGTCGTGTACATCAGCCATGGCTCGTACGACGTGCTCGGCGCCGGTCCCGCCACCGATCTGCTGTTCAACCGGGACCTCGATGCCCTCGACTCCGGCGGCCGTCCCGCGTTCGTGACCGTGTACGCGTGCAACTCCGGCGGATTCGACTTCGACTCGAGCGCCGAGCACCTCCTCTTCCACCCCACCGGCGGCGCGATCGCCACCCTGTGTCACACGCGGGAGGCCGTTCCCAGCACGCAGGACAACGACCTCATCCTCGAGAAGCTGTTCGGCGCCGCGGCGGGCTCGGCCGCCCGCGCGGTGCAGCTCGCGCGCGAGGCGATGTGGGACGAGGCGCCGGACGCGCTCCGCACCGCGACCTGGCAGCGCCGCGCGTCCCTCTCGCGAAGCTACCTGGGCGCGCCCGACCTGCCCCTGTGGCGTGCGCAGCCGCGCACGCCGGTCGTGGCGTGCCCCGCGGAGGTTCCGGTGGGCCGGACGCCCGTCGTGGTGACGGTGACGGACGGGGCCACCGGCGCGCCGGTCGCGGGCGCCACGGTGTGCGCGACGAAGGCGGGAGAGGTGTGGGCCCGGGCCCGGACGGACGCGGCCGGGCGGGCGCGCTTGAGCGTGCGTCCGGCATCGCCCGGGATGCTGGAGGTCGCGGTGAGCGCGGACGGCTACGTTCTGCGCGAGACGCCGGTGGCCGTCGTGGCGCCCTCGGGGCCGGTCGCGGTGGCCGACGGCGTGGAGGTCCTGGCGCTCCGCACGAGCGCGGATGCGGCGGAGATGGACGTGACGCTGCGCCTCCGCAACGCGGGCCTCGCCGCGACGACGGGCTGGACCGTCACCGTGGAATCGCGCGAGGCCGCCGTGCACGTCGTGCAGGGCACGGGTGCGCTGCCCGCGCTGGCCGCCGGGGAAGTGGCGGCGGCGGGGCCGTTCCGCGTCCGCGCCCACCGCAGCCTCGCCGCCGGCGCGCCGTTCCATCTCGTGCTGCGCGGGGAGGGCGCGTCCCCGTTCGCCGAGAGCTTCCGGCTGGAGATGGGCGGCGGGGCCGTGCGCGTCGTCGGTCTCGTCGTGGACGGCGAGGCGGTTCTGCCGATCCTGGAGAACATCGGCCCGGAGCCCACGGGCGCCCTGCAGCTCCGCCTCGAGGCCGCGGGGGAGGGTGCCGTCGTCCACCAGGCAGCGGCGGAAGTCCCCTCGCTCGCGCCGGGCGAGCGGCGAATCGTGGACGCGGACCTGCGGGGGACCGGCCCCGCCCCGGCGCGCTTCGCGTTGCGGGTGCGCGATCCCCGAGGCCGCGAGGTGCGGCACGCGTTCGACCGCGTCCCTCCCGATGCACCGGGGCCGGCGGCGCACCGGCCGCTCGACGGCGGCGCGCTCGTCACGTGGGTGCCGGCGGTCGCGCCGGACCTCGCGGGGTATCGCGTGCTGGTCGATGCGGGCGCCTCCTGGACCGAGGCGACGCCCGCGATCGTGCCGTCGGCGCGCCTCGAGGTGCCGCTGGCCCCGGGCGGTTCCGCGCGCCTCGCGATCCTCTCCCTCGACCGCGGCGGGCTGGAGTCGGCGGACTCCTGCTTCGTCACCGTGCATGCGGCGCCGGCCACGCTGCCGGGTTGGCCGCGCCGCCTGCCGTCCCTCGTGGGCCCGTCGCCCGTGATCGCGTCCGACCTGGACGGGGACGGGACGCACGAGATCCTGCTCGGCTCCATGTGGGAGGCGAACTGCGTGAGCGTCCTGCGCGCGAACGGCACGGAGTGGACGGACGGCGACGGCCGGCCACAGACCACGGGCCCTTTCGGCACCACCGGAGCGCGCGTGCACGGGGCGCCCCTCGCGCACGACATCGACGGCGACGGGCAGCGCGAGATCTTCGCCGTGTCATTCGACGGGAAGGCCTACGCCTGGCGGACGGACGGCAGCGGCGGCCCGCCCGCGGCGCTGCCCGGCTGGCCCGTCACGCTGACGCCGCAAGGGGCGCGCAGCGCGCCGGTCGCGGCGGACGTGGACGGCGACGGCACCGCGGAAATCGTCACCGTGGCGCTCGACGGGAAGGTGCGCGTCCTGGAGGCGGACGGCACGATGGCGGCCGGCTGGCCGAAGGCCACGCGCGCATCGGGAACCGGCACCACGCCGGCGATCCTCGACCTCGACGGCGACGGCCGGGAGGACCTCGCGTTCGGAGGCACCGACAGCCTGCTGTACGTGGTGTCCGGCGACGGCACGGACTTCCCGGGCTGGCCCGTGGCGGTCGGCGCGAAGGTCCTGTCGTGTCCCGTCCTGGCGGACGTCGATGCGGACGGCGAACCGGAGCTGTTCGCCATGGCGCGCGACGGGCGCGTCTGGGGCTTCCGCATCCGCGACACCGACGGCGTGGCCGGCCCCGATCCGCTCCCGGGTTGGCCGGTCGCGCTCGAGTCCTACGGGTACACGCCGCCCTCGCCCGCGGTCGCGGACCTCGATGCGGACGGTGTTCCCGAGATCGTCGTTCCGGGGAAGGGCACGCTGGCCATCCTCCGCGCGGACGGCACCGCGTTCCCCGGATGGCCGGGCGCGCTTCCCGCGCCGGCGATCAACTCGCCCGTGATCGCGGACCTGGACGGCGACGGCGCCCTCGATCTCCTCGTGGGCACCGAGGATCGCCGGCTCCACGCGCTGCGACTCGACGGCACGGCCCTGCCCGGATGGCCGCGCGAGTTCCGCGAGCAGCCGTGGTCCACGCCGTACGTCGCGGACGTGGACGGCGACGGCGACCTCGACGTCGCGATCGCGTCCGACGACATGGACGTGCGCGTCGTGGACGTGGCGGGCGCGGACGTTCCCGGCGCCTCGCCGTGGCCGGGCTACCACGGGGGCGCGGCGCGCGGCGTGTGGCGACCGGCGCCGATCGCGGCGGCGCCGCGCGAGGCCGGTCTCCGCGCGGCGCCCGCCGTCCCCGCGTTCGAATGGCGGGGGCCGGCGCCCAGCCCGTTCCGCGACGCCACCGCGGTCGCGTTCGCGCTGCCCCGCGCCGCGCGCGTGCGGGTGGAGGTCTTCGACGTGTCCGGCCGGCGCGTCGACACGCTGGTTGACGGCATGCTGTCGGCCGGGCGCCACGAAGCCGCCTGGGATGGCCGGGATGCGACCGGTCGCCGGACGGCGAGCGGCGTGTACTTCCTCCGCCTCGTGGCCGAGGACCAGACGCGCCACGCCCGCGTCCTCCACCTCCGGTGACGCGGGAGGGCGGCCCCCGCTCGTCGCAATCCGCAAATTCGTCTCAAGATCGCCCGCAATCCGCCGAAACCTGACCAGAGGGCCGCGGAGGCCCTCAACGTGCTGATTTGACAGGGTTTGGGCGCTTCCTGTACCATTCGTGGCCGTTCGTCCGGTTCCGGATGCTCACGGGAGGCCCACCCGCGCCCTTTTCGGCAGGGAGGCGGCATCGTGGGCGGATGGACCGTAAGGGGAGCCCGGCGGCTCCGGTGGGCGTCCCGGGGCGTCCTGGGCGCCGGCGCGCTTCTCTGGCTGGTCGCGGAGGCGCCGGCGCAGGCGATGGCGGGGGACCCCGGCGCGGCGGCAGCCGTACCGGAGAGCGCGGCGGGAGCGCCCGCCATCCCGCCCGAACTGGTCGCCCGCGCCCGTGCCCAGGGCATCTCGGAAGCCCAGCTCGCGGAGATGCTCCCGGCCGCTCCGGCGCCGGATGCGGCGATGCCCGCGGAAGCCGCGGCCGCGCCGGCCGCGCCGGCGGAGCGGGTGGAATCGGCGCCGCCCGAGATGCCGGCGCCCGAGAAGGGCGGGGCGCCGGTTCCGTTCGGGTACTCGCTGTTCGAGAGCTCCCCGGAGAGCTACCGGCAGCCAACGTCCGGTCCGGTCGATCCGGACTACCCCCTGGGGCCGGGCGACACGCTGGTGCTGGACGTGTGGGGCGACACCGTGTTCCGCGTCGAGCGGGAACTCGACCGGGAGGGCGGCATCAACCTCCCGGACGTGGGGCGGGTGGTGCTGGCGGGCATGACGCTGGGCGAGGCGCGCGACGTCCTCCGGCGGCGGCTCGGCCAGGTGTACTCGGGGCTCGCGGACTCCGACGTGGAGTCCACGACGCACCTCGCGGTCACGCTGGGGAATCTCCGCGTGGTCCGCGTGTTCGTGGTGGGGCGCGCGCGACGCCCGGGGGGCTACGACCTCTCGGCGGCGTCCACGGTGTTCCACGCGCTGTTCTACGCCGGAGGGCCCACCCGCGGCGGTTCGCTGCGGGAGATCCGGCTCGTGCGCGGCGGCAAGGAGGTCGCCGCGCTGGACGTCTACGAGTACCTGCGCACCGGAAAGCGGACCGGCGACGTGCGGCTCGAGAACGACGACACGATCTTCATCCCGCCCGCGGGACCGAGGATGACCGTGAGCGGGGAAGTGAAGACGCCGGGGATCTACGAGATGCGCGCGGGGGAGACCCTGGCGGATCTCGTGGAGACGTGCGGCGGGTTCACGGAGCGGGCGTTCCCGGGACGGATCCAGATCGAGCGGATCCTGTCGCCCCAGGAGCAGCGGGGCGGGCGGGACGACCGGAAGATCTTCGACCGCGCCTGGGGCGAGGCGGCCGCCACGCCGCTCGAGGACGGCGACATCGTGACCGTGTTCCCCATGGCGGACCGCCTGCGGAATTTCGTCACGATCGCCGGCGAGGTGCGGTGGCCGGGCACGTACGAACTGCAGGACGGCGAGACGCTCGCGGACCTGGTGGCGCAGGCGGGGGGCACCCTGGAGACGGCGTTCCTGGATCGCGCGGAGCTCGTGCGCACGCGCGAGGACCTCACGAAGGAGCAGCGCTCGGTGAACGTGGGTAAGGCGCTGGCGGGCGACGCCGCGGAGAACGTGCCGCTCGCGCCGCGCGACGCGATCACCATCTACTCGATCTGGCGGCTGAAGGACCGGCACGAGGTCAGCGTGAAGGGGGCGGTGCGCTCCCCGGGCACGTACGAGCTGCGCGAGCGCATGACCCTGCGGGACCTGCTGCTGCAGGCCGGAGGGCTGCTGGAGAACGCGTGGCCGGACACGGTGGAGATCTCGCGCGTGCGGCCCGAGGAGGCGCACAACGGGCACGCCTTCCGCACGGCGCAGATCTTCCAGGTCCCGCTGGGCGAGGGCTACCTGTCCGGGATCGGGCCGGACTTCCTGCTGGAGCCGTGGGACAACGTGTTCGTGCGCTGGATCCCGAACTACGAGCTGCAGCGCAACGTGACGTTGACCGGCGAGGTGCGCTTCCCCGGGATCTACACGCTGCGCGGTCCGCTGGAGCGGCTGTCGCAGGTGATCGAGCGGGCGGGCGGGCTGAAGTCCACGGCGTTCCCGGAGGGCTTCGCGCTGTACCGCAAGAAGGACGACCTGGGCCGCGTGGCGCTGGACCTGCGCAGCGCGCTGAAGGACCCCGGGTCGCACGACGACGTGATCCTCTTCGCCGGCGATTCGCTCTTCGTCCCCGAGGAGCCGAAGACGGTCACGGTGCGGGGCATGGTGGGGTTCCCCACGAGCCTCGTGTACGAGGACGGCATGTCCATCGGGGACTACATCGAGCGCGCGGGCGGCACCACCGACAAGGCGGACCGCGGGCAGATCCGCGTGGTCTACAGCACGGGCGCCGCCGCGCGCGTGAAGAGGTTCTGGTTCGATCCCCCGGTGCAGCCGGGGAGCACCATCCTGGTCCCCGCCAAGGAGGAGGGGAACGGCATCGCCTGGGGCACCGTGCTCCGGGATTCGGCCTCGATCCTCGCGAGCCTGGCCACGGTGGCCCTGGTCGCGGACAAGATCGGGAACTGACGCCGGCGGCAGGCAAGGCCCCCGGCGGACGAGGAGTCGCAGCACAATGAGCCACGCACCGCACGGGGGAACCCTCATCGATCGACGCGTCACCGGCGCCGCCCGCGAGAAGCTGGTCGCCGAGGCCGCGAACCTGCCCCGCATCGAGCTGGACGAGCGCCAGGTCTCGGACCTGGACATGATCGCGGTCGGCGCGATGAGCCCGCTGACCGGCTTCATGGGCCCGAAGGACTACGCCACCGTCGTGAAGGACATGCGCCTCGCGGACGGCACGCCGTGGCCGTTCCCCATCACGCTGCGCGTGTCGAAGGAGACGGCGGCGGCCGTGAAGGACCGCGCCGCGCTGTACGGCGGCGGCAAGCTGCTCGCGGTGCTGGACGTGACCGGGCGCTACGAGGGCGACAAGGCGGTCGAGGCGCGCGAGGTGTACCGCACGGACGACGCGAAGCACCCCGGCGTGGCGGCGCTGTACGCGCAGGGAGACGCCATCCTCGCCGGTCCCGTGCACGTGGTGGATCGCCCGGTGCTGGACCAGTTCGTGAAGTACCACAACGATCCGGCGGATCTGCGGAAGAAGTTCGCGGACCTCGGCTGGAAGTCGATCGTGGGCTTCCAGACCCGGAACCCCATCCACCGGGCGCACGAGTACCTCATCAAGGTGGCGCTGGAGATCGTGGACGGCGCGCTGATCCACCCGCTGGTGGGCGCCACGAAGTCCGACGACATCCCGGCCGACGTGCGCATGAAGTGCTACGAGGCGCTCCTGGCGAACTACTTCCCCAAGGACCGCGCGATGCTCTCCGTGTACCCGGCGGCCATGCGGTACGCCGGCCCGCGCGAGGCCATCTTCCATGCGATCACGCGGAAGAACTACGGCGTGACCCACTTCATCGTGGGCCGCGACCACGCGGGCGTGGGCAACTACTACGGCACCTACGACGCCCAGCAGATCTTCGACCGCTTCGCCCCGGGCGAGCTGGGCATCGGGATCTTCAAGTTCGAGCACACGTTCTGGTGCAAGAAGACCGGCGGCATGGCCTCGCCGAAGACGAGCGATGCCACCGCCGAGCAGCGCTTCATGCTCAGCGGGACGCAGGTGCGCGAGATGCTCGCCGAAGGCAAGGACATCCCCGTCGAGTTCACCCGGCCCGAGATCGCGCGCATCCTGATGGAGAGCCAGCGGTCGAAGGTCTCGGCCTGACCGCGTTCCCGATCCCTCTGGAGGAGAAGATGTCGTACCCCGGCTTCACCATCTGGTTCACGGGGCTGCCCTGCTCCGGCAAGTCCACCATCGCCGTCATCCTCGCGGAAATCATCCGCAAGGAGCGCGGCAAGATCGAGATCATGGACGGCGACGTCGTCCGCACGAACCTCTCGAAGGGCCTCGGCTTCAGCCGGGAGGACCGCGAGACGAACCTGAAGCGGATCGCGTTCGTGTGCAACCTGCTCACGCGCAACGACGTCCCGGTGATCGCGGCCGCCATCTCGCCGTTCGAGAACGTGCGGCAGTGGGCGCGGGACCTGATCGGCGAGAACTTCATCGAGGTGTACGCCCGCTGCCCGCTCGAGGTGTGCATCGAGCGCGACGTGAAGGGCATGTACAAGAAGGCGCTCGCCGGCGAGATCAAGGGATTCACGGGCGTGGACGACCCGTTCGACGAGCCCGCGAACGCGGACATCGTGTGCGACACGGACAAGGAGACGGTGGAGGAGTCCGCGGCGAAGATCGTGACCTACCTCCGCGAGCGCGGCTTCCTGCCGGCGGCCGCCACGGCCCGCGCGGGGGCGATGGCCTGACGAGGCTCGCGCCGGGCCGCGTCCCGGTGCAGAATGAACGCCCCGCCGGCCGTCGCGCCGGCGGGGCTTCTTCGTGCCCCCGCCCGGAGGCCCCGTGCGCCCCACCCTCGCTCCCCTGGCCGCCGCCGTCGTGCTCGCCGCGGCGATGCTCTGGCTGGCCTCCGGCCCCTTCGACACGCCGCCCCCGCCGCCCGGTCCCGCCCCGATCGACCTGATCGAACCGGTCGGCCCGGTCCGCTCCTTCCCGACCCGCTTCGCGTGGAAGCCCGTATCCGGCGCGACGCTCTACGAGATCACCGTGACGCACGAGGACACGGCCACCCCGCTCTTCCGCCAGCGCGGCCCCGTGGCCGGCCTGGACCTGACGATCGACAAGGGCTCCGAGCCGCCGCCCGGCCGCTACGTGTGGGAGGTCCTCGCCGCGGACGGCCGCACCCTGCTGGCCCGCGGGACCGCGCACTTCGAGGTGACGGGGGAGTAGGGGGGAACGGGGAGCAGGGCGGCACCGGAGGGTGGCAGTGGACTGCCGGGCGAAGGGAGAGCGCGGAGGCACTGCAGCGTCGCCG
>CAZNDO010000014.1:0-107521 GCA_964571855.1 uncultured Gemmatimonadota bacterium | reverse complement strand
GGTCCGGAACTGGCGGCACGGCGAAGTCCATCCGCTCCGCCGGCGCACTGGTCCGGCTCCTGCGCCGCTCGGCGGCTTCCGGAGCCCCATCCCGCCCGGATGGGCTAGAATGGCCCGAACATTCGATCGCGTCCGTCCGTCTATCGGGAGGAAACCGACCGATGCCGTCGAACCGCCTGGACGAGGTGCGCCTCGTCGTGCCGAGCCGGATCGAGTCGCTGGCGGTCATCAACGCCGTCGCGGAAGAGGTGGCCCAGCAACTCGAGTTCGACGAGGAGACGCGGAACGCGATCACGATCTCGGTGGTGGAGGCCGGGACGAACGCCATCCAGCACGGCAACGCCGAGGACTCCGCGAAGCCCACGGAGGTGCTGTTCCGGACCGGCGGCGGGCGGCTGGAGATCCGCATCCGGGACCAGGGCCGGGGCTTCGATCCGGACGAGGTGCCCGATCCGCTGGACGGGGAGAACCTGTTCGCGGAGCACGGCCGCGGCGTGCACATCCTCCGGTCCTTCATGGACGAGGTCTCCTGGCGGTTCGACAAGGGAACCGAGTGCTGCCTGGTCAAGTACTTGCCCGCGAACTCCCGTCCGGCGCGCCGCTAGAACGATGGGGGGGACGCTTCCCGCGTCCCGGTGAGGGGCAATGACCTTCGAGCTCGTCGCCGCGACCGCCTACCTCACCTGCGGCGCACTGATGCTGTTCCTGGGGCTCGTGGTCCTGCGCGAGGATCCGCGCCAGCTCGTGAACCGCACCACCGCGGCCATGCTGGTGTTCGCGGGGCTCGGCCCGATCCTCGGCGCCTACGCGAACCTCGGCGCGGACACGGCCGCCGGCGCCACGGCCTTCCAGGACGTGTTCTCCCGCTTCGCCTTCCTGTGGGAGTTCTTCTTCCCGGCCACGCTGCTCTTCGCGCTCGTGTTCCCCACGGTGCACCCGTGGCTGCGCCGGTACCCGCGGCTCGTCCCGCTGCTCTTCCTGCCGCACACGGTGCACGTGGCGCTGGTGCTGGTGTCCGGGCAGACCGACGCGCTGCTCGGCCGGATCGACGCCGGGACCGCCCCCGCGTCCGCCCTGATCGAGCGCGGGCTGGACTTCCTGCGCATCGGCGCGAACCTCGCGCTGAAGTTCCACATCCGGCTGTTCTCGTTCGTGAACCTGGCGATGGTGGCGCTGAGCGTCTTCCTCCTGTTCCGCAGCGCGCGGAAGACCCTGCAGCCGAAGCTGCGCGCGCAGCTCCGCACGATCCAGACCGGGCTCAGCTTCGGGCTGGGGCTGTACACGGGCGGCGAGCTGCTGCCGCGCGTGTTCGGCGTGCCGATCTCGCGGGCGGTCAGCCTCCCGCTGGTCACCATCTCCCTGCTCGTGGGCGCGGCGTCCATCGTGCTGGCCATCGTGCGCCTCGGCTTCCTGGACGTGCGGTTCATCGTGCGGCGCGGGCTGGTGTACGGGCTGCTCTCCGGCGCGATCGTGGCGTTCTACCTCTTCCTGGGGAAGCAGATCGACCGCGTCACGGGCGCCGTGGTGGGGCAGCAGATCCCCTTCTTCGAGACCACGTTCGTGGTGCTCAGCATCTTCCTCCTGCAGCCCATCCTGGCGGGCGTGGAGCGGCTGGTGGACCGCGGGTACTCGCGCGACCGGCAGGACCTGCGGACCGCGCTCGGCCGGCTCACGGATCAGGTGGCGCACGTGCTCGATCCGGACGAGGTGGCCACCGCGGTGGCCGACACGATCCGGCGCGAGATGCTGCTGCGCTCGGTGGGCGTGGTCACGAAGGACCGGGCCGGGGCGCGCTTCGGGCTGTGCGTGTCGCGCGACGTCCCGGAGCGCCTGGCGGACTGGCGCGCGGGGCGCGTCCTGTTCGCGGCGCTGGCCGACCGGGCGGACCCGGTGCCGGCGGCGGAGTTCCTGGAGGCGCCCGCCGACGACGCCGACCGCGCGCTGCTCGCCACCGAGGTGGCCGCGGTCGGCGCGGAGTTGGCGGTGCCGCTGCGGGCGCTGTCGCGCGACGGGGCCACCAGCGATCTCGTCGGCGTGCTGCTGCTCGGACGGAAGGTCACGGAGACGCGCATCACGTTCGAGGAGAGCGCGCTGGTCCAGCTGATCGCGCGGCAGGTGGGGATCAGCCTCCTGAACGGCGCGCTGCACGAGGAGCAGATGGCCACGCGGCTCTTCGAGGAGGAGGTGGCCACCGCGCGGCGCATCCAGCAGCAGCTCCTGCCGGAGCGGCCGCCGGCGCTCCCCGGCTGGCAGGTGTGCGCCAGCAACACGCCGAGCCGCCAGGTGGGCGGCGACTACCACGACTTCCTGCCGCTCGGCGCGGATCATGTGGGATTCGCCATCGGCGACGTCTCGGGGAAGGGCGTGCCCGCGGCGCTGCTCATGTCCAACCTGCAGGCGGCGCTGCGCATCCGCACGCTGGGCGGGCACCCCCTGGATCGCGTGGTGGAGGACGTGAACCGGCAGATCTGCCGGAACACGAACCACGAGAGCTTCATCAGCTTCTTCCTGGGGGAGCTGGAGCCGCGCGAAGGGACGTTGTCGTTCGTGAACGCGGGACACAACGCGCCCATCCTCGTGCGCAAGGACGGGCGCGTGGAGTGCCTGGAGACCGGCGGGCTGCTGCTCGGCGTGTTCCCGGAGGCCACGTACGAGAGCGGCTCCGTGCGCATGGAGCCGGGGGATCTCCTGGCGCTGTACACGGACGGGGTCACCGAGGCCTGGAACGGGGAGGGCGACATGTTCTCCGAGGAGCGGCTCCTGGAGACGCTCGTGCGGCACCGCGACCGCGGCGTCACGGAGCTGCACGACCGGATCCTGGAGGAGGTGCGGCTGTTCCAGCAGGGGCGCGTCCCGGACGACGACCTGACGCTCGTGCTGCTCAAGCGCGCGAACGGCGTGACGGTGGCGGCATGACCGGGCGGGTCGTGGCGTTCGATCCCGGCGACAAGCGCATCGGGGTGGCGGTGTCGGATCCGTTCGGCACGATCGCACTGGGGCGGCCCACGCTGGAGCGGTCCGGGGACTCGTGGCCGTGGCGCGCGCTGCTGCAGGTCGTGGAGGAGAGCGAGGCGGTGCGCGTGATCGTGGGGGATCCGCTCCGGATGGACGGCACGGTAGGGACGCGGGCGGAGATCTCGCGGCAGTTCGCGGCCGAGGTGGCGGAGCGCACGGGGCTTCCGGTGGAGCTGCAGGACGAGCGGCTCACGAGCGTGCAAGCGGAGCGCGGGTTGCGCGCGAGCGGCGGGAGGAAGGGCGCGCGCGGGGAAGTGGACCGCTCGGCGGCGGTGCTGATCCTGCAGGCGTGGCTGGACCGGCGGGCGGCGCGCGCGGCGCGGGGCGAGGGGGAGGCGTGAGGGGGCGGGCGGCGTTCGGTGTCGCCGTCGCGGCCGCGTTCGTGCTCGTGCTCGGCGCGTGGCGCGTGCGCGAGCTCGCCACGGAGGCGCCCGTGGGATCGGGCGACGTGGAGTTCGCCGTGAAGTCCGGCGAGTCCTTCCACGAGATCGCGCGGCGGCTGGAGGCGGAGGGACTCGTGGTGTCCGCCTGGCGCCTGCGCGCGCTCGCGCGCGTGACCGGCGCGGACCGGGGCATCCACGCGGGAACGTACCTTCTGCGGCGCGGCAAGCCGCCGCTCTCCATCCTGGACGAGCTCGCGTCCGGGCGCGTGGTGCAGCGCCGGGTCACGGTCCCGGAGGGGATGCGCGCGGAGCAGATCGCCGGGGTGGTGGAGCGCGCGCTCGCCGTGCCCGCGGCGGAGTTCCTCGCGGTGGTGAAGGACTCCGCGCGCGCGGCGCGCATGGGCGCGCGCGGCGGGACGCTGGAAGGCTACCTGTTCCCGGACACGTACAAGTTCCCGGACGGCGTGGGCGCGGAGGCGGTGGTGGATCAGATGCTCACGCGCTTCGAGGACGTGTGGCGCGAGCTTCCCGGGCAGCGGCCCGAAGGGTACGACCGGCACGACCTCGTGACGCTCGCGTCCATCGTGGAGGCGGAGACGCCCTTGAGCGCGGAGAAGCCGCGCGTGGCCGCGGTGTACTGGAACCGCCTGAACACCGGGTGGAAGCTGCAGGCGGATCCCACGGTGCGCTACGGCCTCGGGTACTGGGGCGAGCGCGTGTACTACAAGCACCTCGGCATGGACACGCCGTACAACACGTACCTGCACGCGGGGCTGCCGCCGGGTCCGATCGGCTCGCCGGGGGCGGAGGCGCTGGCCGCCGTGCTCGCGCCGCTGACCCCGTGCGACGACTTCTACTTCGTCGCGTCCGGAAGCGGCGGGCACGTGTTCTCGCGGACGAAGGCGGAGCACGACCGTGCCGTGCGGGCCGCCCGGGCGGCGGCCGCGGCGGCGCGCGCGCAGGCGGACGCGGCGCAAGCGGGGGCGGGGGCGGCGGGGGCGACGCCGGCGGGCGCGGCGCAGGCCGACGAGGGGGCGGCACCCGCCGGCTGATCCGGCCGGTCCGGCCCACCGGCCGATCGCGGCCGCCCCGGCCGGTTGACCCCGCCCGGGGCCGCTCCTATCGTCAAGGCTCCGCACGCTCCGGAAAGGACCGCCCATTGGAGAAGCTGGACCGACTGCGCCGGATCGTCCGCGAAGCCGGCAGCGCGATCGTGGCCCACTCCGGCGGGGTGGACTCCACCCTGGTGCTCCGCGTGGCCGCGGACGAGCTGGGGGCGCGGGTGCTGGCCGTGACCGGCCGGTCCCCGGCCGTGCCCGAGCGGGAGCTGGCGGAGGCGCGGGAGCTCGCCGCGTCCTTCGGGTCGGCGCACCGGTTCCTGGACACCCAGGAGCTGGACCGGCCCGGCTACGTGGCGAACGGCCCGGACCGCTGCTACCACTGCAAGTCGGAGCTGTTCGATCGCCTGGAGGTCCTGCGCGCGGACGAGGGCTTCGCGTGGATCCTGGACGGGACCAACCGTGACGACCTGGGCGACCACCGCCCCGGCATGAAGGCGCGGCGCGAGCGCGGCATCCGCAGCCCGCTCGTGGAAGCGGAGATGACGAAGGCCGAGGTGCGCGAGGCGTCGCGCGTGCTGGGGCTGTCCACCGCGGAGAAGCCGGCGCTGGCGTGCCTGTCGTCGCGGCTGCCGTACGGGACGCCGGTGACCACCGAGGCCCTGGCGCGCGTGGCGGCCGCCGAGGAGGCGGTGCGCGCGCTCGGTTTCCGGCAGTTCCGCGTGCGTCACCACGGCGAGATGGCTCGCCTGGAAGTGGACCCCGCGGAGCTGGAGCGGGCGCTGGGCGCCGACATGCGCGCGAAGCTGGCGCGCGGGCTGAAGGAGGCGGGATACCGCTGGGTGGCGGTGGACCTGGAAGGCTATCGCACCGGCAGCCTGAACGAGGTCCTGCCGCTGCGCGCGGTCACGCTGCCGGCGTCCGGCGGCGCGGCGGCGCCGGCAAAGACGAACGGGAAACCCCGGGAGAACGAACCGTGAGCACGAAGGAGCCCGCGAAGAAGGCGAAGGCGGCGGCGGCATCGGGAACGATCCGCATCCGCTGGGAGAAGCGCAACCGCATCCTCATGGGCGCGGGACTGGGGGCGGTGGTGCTGGGGTATGTCCTCCTGTCCCAGGGGGACATCACGGCGGCCCCGGTCCTGCTCGTCGTGGGCTACTGTGTGCTCATCCCCCTGGCGTTCATCCTGTAGCGAGTGGTTCGGAGATTGTGGATGATCGCGTGCAAGTGACCGTTCGGTCTGGGTTTGGCAATCGTCTCCTGGGGTTTCCTTAAGACAAGCCAGGGAAGCCACTGCCGCGGAAGGAGTTGGTCCAAGGCACCCACAATCTCCGCACCACGATGCACGCGCGAGCCAGGTGCCGGCGGTGACGTTCCCTGCCTCGCCACCCGTCCCCGTCGCGACCCATGCTAACGGAGGCGTACGATCTTCCGGTTCGCCTCCGCTCCCTCCACGAGCGCGCGCGCGAAGTAGACCCCCGAGGGAACCTGCCGTCCCGCGTCGTCGCACCCGTCCCAGAGGAGGTCGTGGGCTGCCCCGGGGAGCTGCGTTCCCGGCCGCAGGGTGCGCACCAGGCGTCCTCCCGCATCGAAGATGGCCACGCGCTCCGGTGCCGAGCGGGAGCCCTCCAGCCCCAGGTCGGTCCACGTTCGGAACGGATTCGGCCGCGCCGCGAGCGGCGCCGCCGCCGCGACCGGGGCGACCGTCCGCACGCCCGTGGCGCCGACCTCCACGAGCCCGGTCAGGCGCACGTGGTACACCTCCGCATAGCCGCCGCCCGGGAAGCCCGGTCCGGGTCCCTCGTACACCAGGTCCACCTCCTCCCCGGCATCGATCCGCTCGAGGAACGTGCGGTAGACCGCGGCCAGCACGTTGCGATGCTGTGTGCCGGACGGATTCGTCCCGTCGAGCCGGATCTGGGATCGCCACCACAGGAAGCCCGGGTCGTCGCCCTTGAAGTTCGAGCGATCGCAGGTGTAGCCCCACGGCAGCGTGATCGCCACCAGCGGGCGGGACTGCCGCGGGCGGAATCCCGGCTCCGTCCCCAGCCACTCGCGGAAGTGCCGGACGATCGCGAGCTGGCGCTCGTGGGGGACATGGTGGCTGTAGTCCGACGTCCACAGCCAGAAGAAGCGCGCACCGCGCTCGTAGGCCATGGGGAAGAGGAGGTACGACGCGGCCTCTTCCATCTGGCCGAACACGGAGACGCCCCACTCGCCGCCT
Organism: uncultured Gemmatimonadota bacterium; assembly: GCA_964571855.1. Classification (GTDB taxonomy): domain Bacteria; phylum ARS69; class ARS69; order ARS69; family ARS69; genus CAYYFX01. Next base: position 100,841 of record CAZNDO010000014.1, on the reverse strand, counting down.
TGGCAGGCCGCGGCGCCCGTGACCATGCCCAGCTCGAAGCGGATCCATGGCTCCGCCTGGGCGGGGAAGTCCACGTTGAAGCGCTGCAGCGTGCTGGCCGAGCCGTCTCCGGGGACGATCCGGCACTCGTGGATGAGGGCCCGCACGCCGGCCTCCATCTGGTACCAGCCGGTGCCCACGTACGCGATCCAGCTCGGGATCCAGGGCTCCGTGACGTCGACGTGGGGACCGAGTTCCCAGCCCTCCCTGGCGAGCAGCTCGGCGAGGTAGCGACTGCCGTACTCCGACGCCCCCTCGAGCACTTCCGCCGTGTAGTCCGTGATCCGCTGCGCGGCCACTTCCGGGACCGTGACGTCGGCGAAGTCGGGCTGGTTCAGCACCTGGATCTCGGGTTCGTCCATGAACTGGACGCACCCGTAGTAGTTGCTGCGGTAGAGGAGGTCCGGAACCGCGGGGGTGCCATCGTACAGCATGAAGAACACGGGCTCGGACAGCACGTGGTCGAGGTGCTCGATGGGCAGGCGGAACAGGTTGAAGCCCGCCTCCATCATCTCGTGGTAGTCGGCAGGCTCCAGCGGGACGTAGCGGTAGTCGCCGAACTGCGGCGGGACGCGCTGCGCGTCCCACTCCCTTCCCGTCCCGTCGTCGCGGAAGTGGCGGCTCGATGCGATCAGGACCCGGTCGTCCAGCGACAACGTGCGCCATCCCCCCGGGTCCGGCAGCATCTTCGCACCGGTCGGGGCGGCGCGATCGAGGATCAGCGGGCGCCCGAGGAACTCCTCGAGACGCGGAAGCGGCGACCCGCTCCCCGGGGAGGCGCGCGGAAGGAGCCCCGTGAACAGGCCGAATCGGGGCAGGCGCGCCCGGCCCGTCGCGGCGTCGACGTACTCCAGGGGGCCGCCCTTCGCCGGGAACAGGACATACCGGTGGACGAGCGGCGGCCCTCCCCCCTCCAGGAACGCCATGTCGGATGCGAGCAGCGCGATCGCGAACACCGGTTCGCCCTGCCGGAGGGCCTCCAGGCGGAACCACAGCGCATCGCCGTCCGGCGTCGGCACGAGGCCCGGTGTGGAGACGACGATGGTGTCGATGCGGGGAAGGTGGGAGGGATCCGCGACAACCGTGTACCGCGCCCACGCGCCCGCCAGCTCCTGCAACGGCACGGCGCCGGAGGCGGTGCCCCCGAGCCCGGCGGTCAAGAGCCAGAGGCCGACCGACGCGCGCAGGAGCGGCGCCATGGTGGCTCTCCCGTTCACGCCCGAGGGCGGGGCGAACCAGTAGGCGAACGCCCGGAAGCTACGCCCGGATCGTCGGCGGATCAAGTTGCGGGATCCGCGGGCCGGTCCGGTCCGGACTCGGGTTCCTTCCGGAGCAACGGAGTGCTACCGTTCCGGGGCTGGACCGTTCCCACGGGGCGAATAGCTCAGCCGGTTCAGAGCACCTGCCTTACACGCAGGGGGTCGGGGGTTCGAATCCCTCTTCGCCCACCCTTCTGGAGGCCGTAGAGTAGCCCTAGAGGCGAGTTCTGTGAAGTGGCGTTTTGGCTAGTCACTGGGCTAGTCACTGGAGTTCGGCGCCATCGGGGGGGCTCGCGGCCGACCCGGCCGCGGTGAGCAGCGGGTGCCGGGTCGAAGAGTCGAGAGCGCGCCACACAATGGACTTCAGCCAGGGGCGCCTCACGCGGTGCGTCCCTCGTCGCCATCGCGTTCCGGCTTGCCTTCGGGCGGCGGCTTACCCTCGCGGTTGCGGGTCCAACGCACGTCGGTGGGGCAAGGAAGGGCGCGGGACCAGCGATGCCGTGCCCCGGATAACTCCTTGCTTGACAGGCCACCACGGTCCGCGCGATACCGGGTCACACTATGGACAAGGTCTCGCTGACCTATTTTCTCGATTTCATCTCGACGTCCGGATCTCCCAAGCTGACCGTCGTCCGGCGTTTCAGGGACAAGGGCGACTATGACGTGCAGGCCGATTTCTGGAAGCGGCTGCGGGACGCGATCGTGGATTTTCACGCCAGCGGCTCCGAGGATCGCGCCCTGCTGGACGGAGTCCTGGCGCGACTCGCTGACAAGAAGAAGCTCGGGAGGTATCAGGAAGGCCTCCGCGGATACAAGAGGTTCCTGGGCCGAAAGAGGCTCGCGTGGTTCGCTCCCCCGCGGGGGGAGTGGACGGCTGGAGGCACGACTGTCTCGGTGAACCCGGAACTGGGGCTGAGCATCGACGGCCAGAAGCACCTACTCAAGCTCTACTTCAAGAACGTGCCGCTCGCGAAGCTCCGCGTCGACGCCGCTCGCCTCCTCCTGTGGGACGCGCTCGGTCGCTCATCGAGAGTCCGCTACGCGGTGCTAGACGTCGCGAGGGGGAAGCTCTTCGCGGAGCCAGCGCCGGACGCCGCTCTGCTGCCGCTCTTGCAGGGCGAGGCCGCCGCGTTCGCGCAGATGTTCGCGCAGCTCGCGACGCGGAGTCATTGAGTGAACGCCGAGCGTCTTCATGCGATCGCCAAGGCCGTCAAGGCGGACTTCAGGTCGACCAAGGCCATCTCTTTGCTGCAGCAACTGCACACCGCTCTCCAGAGCCAAGTCAATCAGCCGGCAGCGCCGCAGTTCCAGCAGCAAGTGAGCCAGTTCCGTCAGCAGATCGACGAGGCTCTGATGGGGGCGCCGTCAAACGGCTTCTCACCGACTTGGCGGCAAACCCTCGATCAGCTCGGCGTAAGCCCGCTCCTCGGCAACGGCCTACGGGTACGTATCGAAGAGATTTTCGCCCGAAATCAGATCACGCCTGCGACGGCAAATGAGGAGATCCAGAAGATCTTCGAGGCGGTCCAGCGAGTGAGCCAGGCCATCGACCAGCTCCTGCAGGGACTGGCTAGCCTGAACGTCGGAGCGGAAGAGCTTGAGCCGGGAGCGTGCGAACTCGGCGTCCTCGTACCCCGCGCAGCCGTCGAGAACCAACTCCCGCAGCTCGGGCAGGAACTCGAGAAGCTCCAGAAGATGTTCGCTCCGTTGGCGGAGCTTGCGACGGGTGCGCGCCCCGACTTTACGGTTCGGACGATCTCCTCGTCGGACTTCAGCGTCTTCGTCGAGGTCGCGCCGAAAGTCGCTGCCTGTATCGCGGTGGCAGTCGAACGCGTCGTGTCGCTCTACAAGCAGCTGCTTGAGATCAGACGACTTCGCCAAGAGCTGAGGGAGCAGGGGCTGTCCGACGAGTCCTTGGGCGGAGTCGACTCGCATGCGAATGACCACATGGGGCGCGGGATCGGGACGCTGATAGACGAGCTCGTCGAACGCTTCGGCAAGGAGCGCGACAAGGGGAGACGGAACGAACTCCGCACCGAGCTTCGCCGGGCGTTGAACCAGATCGCCAATCGTATCGACCACGGATACAACATCGACCTGCGGGCGGAGCCCCCGGAAGAGGACGCGGCGGATAGCGCTGAGCGCCGCGATGCCCAGGAGCAGATCGAGTCTATTGCAGCCGTTGCCCCGCGACTTCAGTTCATCAACTTGACCGGTAGACCAATCCTGAGCTTGCCTGAGGGCGACCGGGAGTCGGGCGATTCGAAGAGGGGAGGGTAGCGCCCTGACTGCAAGTGCGCTCGATCGGGGACCAGCGGCGGCCTGGAGACGGGAATGCGGTCAGGTCGAGAGCTGCTGGCGATGACCGACGGCGAGGACACCCCGCTCACGACGGCTGGGCCCGATGACACTGGGTCGGATGTATTCGAACGATTCTCGTACCAGGCGCTGGTCGCCGTCCCGCTCTGTATCGACTGCCTGGTGGGGGAGACGATCCGAGCCGTATTCCTGGAGCACTACGAGGACATCGCGGTGAAGACCGCCGACAGTTGGCGCTTCATCCAGGTGAAGACGCGCGACCTCGCGCGCGGGCCTTGGACGCTAAGCGATCTTCTATCGGCATCAGGCGCCCTAAGGTCCCTGCTTCGAACTTACGAGGCCCTGAGCAGAGATTCCCCGGGTCTTACGTACACTCTGGAGTGTCACCTTGAGGGTGCCATCAAGCGAGGCGACCCGCTTGAGAAGCTGGCCAGAGGGGAGCGAGGCGACTGTGTGCCGCTCGTGGTCGCGAAGCTCGGGATCTCGGAGGCGCAGTGTGGTGAGTTCCTTGATCGAGTTGTCGTGCGCGCGCGTCTGCCGTCTCGCGAGACGATTCGTGACGTCACGCGTAGCTACCTCGCGGGCTTGGCTCCTCGGGCGAGGTCGCAGGACATCGAGCGCGTGCTTGAGACGCTGCGCACTGCGATTCACGACGCGATGATGGCCACGCGCGGCTTCCCCTTCCCAGAGTGGGTGATCAACGTTCCCTCACGCGATGAAGAGATCCGAGCTCGCATTGCCGCGAAGCGGCTGGACGCTGATCGGCTGCGGGAGCTAGTACCTGACTTCGCCGTAGGGAGTCGCCCGCTCCTACGCAGATTGGTGGGCCCCGAACGATCAACACCCAGTACGCTTGAGATCAAGCTACTGGCAGGCGGCGCTACAGCGGCAGTCGTGGAAGATGCGAAGAGTCTGCGGGCCAACGCGGCTCTGAGGTCCACGGAACTGCTTGCGGCAGGTGGGCAAGAGGAGATGCTGGGTGACTTGCGAGAGCGACTGAAGATCCGCGTGCATGGTGAAGAAGCACGCGCGGGGGCGCTCTCGGAGCCAGCCCGTCGAATCTGGCCCGCCACCCTCGATGTGTTCTCACGAGAGGCGGCAGTGATCGACGCGAATCGCCTCTTTGATCAGGACCCGATGCTCCTCCTTGGCGAAGCGTGCGATCTAAGTGACAAGTGTGAAATCACTTGGGGGGTGCCGCCATGAAGCTGGAGTTGTTCCAGCCGACCCCGGAGGCAGAAGCGCGCTTGCTGCTGCTCATCAACGCGTTTACGGGACCCACCAAGTCACTCGAAGGGCGGACCAAGCTCGCGAAGCTCGACTTTCTCTTGCGGTACCCTCGATACTTCGAGGAAGCGCTGAGAATTCGAAGCCCAAGGGTCGCTTGGCCTATCCCGGATTCCGAGCAGCCGGCCATTGAGAATCGAATGATCCGCTACCGCTATGGACCTTGGGATCCGGCCTACTTCACGCTCCTGGGCAGGCTCATCGGACGCGGGCTTGTCCGCCCTGTGCCAACGCGCCATGGCATCGGGTACCGCACGACGGGCGAGGGCCGGGCGCTGGCCAGCAGTGTGGGGGCAACGGCTCCGTGGGCCGATACGCAGGCGATGACAGTGCTTCTCAGGCGTCACTTCGATCTGAGCGGCAGATCGCTAAAGAACTTCGTGTACGAGCACTTCCCAGAGGTGACGGCCGCCGCGTGGGGGCAACGACTGTGAGGCTGCGCATCGACACGATTCGCCTCGTGGGCACCAGCCGAGTCGTCGCGTTTCAACCTGGGTTGAACGTGATAACGGGGCCCATAGCGTCGGGCAAGTCGACTCTTCTCCGGATGTGTCGCGGGGTGCTTGGAGCTTCATGGGCGAGGTTTCAGTCCGAAGTGAGAGACACAACGTCCGCAATCGCTGCCGGACTCACAATCGGAGACGCACGTTTCTCCGTCGTACGACCGGTGACCACAACGGATACAGCACCGGTGGACGTCTCCGGAGCGGCGATGGGCGGCCGATTCCCAGCGCACCGTGCCACTCACGGAGAGGACCGTACGTACGGCACGTGGCTTCTTGAGTCGCTCGGGCTGCCGAGGCTGCGAGTGCCGCGGGCACCGACTCAGCCCGAAAGCGAACCAACGACATTGGGCATCGGCGACTACCTCAATTACTGCGTCTTGTCCCAGAACGAGATCGATACCAGTGTGCTTGGACACACGGACCCATTCAAGAACATCAAGCGGAAGTACGTGTTTGAAGTGCTCTACGGCCTCTACGGCGAGGGGCGCGCCGAGCTGCAGGACGAACTACGTCGTACTCTGGGGCAGCTGCGCGCCTTGCGCGCGGATGGGGAGACGCTCGATCGACTTCTTGTGAGCACACCTTGGGCGAATCGGGCAGAGCTCGAACGAAGGGCTACAGAGGCGCGGACGGAGCTCGCTGAAAGGCGCGCTGCAGGCGCCGACGTGGCGAGACGAGCGACGGAGTCGGCAGGGACAAGGAGGCTCCGAGACGAGATCGTCCGGCTCGACGAGCGCGTCGCGGACCTGCGGGCGCAAGTGGAGCGCGAAGGGGTGGCCGCGCGCCGGCTCGAAGAGCTTCGGGCACAGCTGTCGGCGCAGAGCAGCCGGCTAACGCGCTCGATCGTGGCCGATAGTCTGCTTCTGGGCTACGAGTTTCAGCTCTGCCCGCGCTGCGGAGCAGAGGTCGACGCTGCTCGCGGGGCAACACAAACGTGTGCCCTCTGTCTCCAGGCGCCGCAACCGACGTATCGGAGAGAAGACCTCATCAAGGAACAGGACCGCCTGCAGGCACAGATCGCGGAGACAGAAGAGTTGGTGGGTGCGCACACGCGGAACGCCGCAGCGCGTCAGGAAGAGATTGACCGCGGCGAGGCCCTGCGGGAGGAACTAGCAGGGCGCCTGAATCGGGACACGGCACGGTACGTGTCAGATGCTGCGGACCAGATCGCGAGCAGTGCCGCAGACGCAGCCCGACTCGAGGAGACGGTGCGACGGCTCGAGGACTACCTCGGGCTCTTCACGCGACGAGACGCTGCGATGCGAGACATGAACGCGCTTGAGCAGCGGCAAGAGGAGCTTGAGGCGCAGTTGGAGGCGGATGAGGCTGACCGCGGCGAGGCGTGGCGCCGGGTCGTTGGGCTCGAGCAGCGATTGGACAGGATCTTGGAAAGACTCCATGCGCCGGAGATCGGGGAGGAGGAGGCGACTCGCATTGACCGGGCGACGTACCTGCCGATCGTGCGGGGGCGCTCCTTCGATGACCTTGGCTCGTTGGGTTTGAAGGTACTCGTGAACGTGGCGCATGCACTGGCCCATCACGAGACATCACTGGAGCAGAGGATGGGGCTTCCCGGCATGCTCATTATTGACGGCCCGAGTAGCAACATCGGCCGGGAGGGAGTCGACCGACAGCGGATTGAGAGCATCTACTCGTATCTGATCGAGGTAGGGAACCGGCTCGGAGAGGACCTGCAGATAATCGTGGCGGACACGGACGTGCCGGGAAACGTGGCGCCGTACGTCCGTGTGTCGTTCACGGAGGACGACCGGCTCGTGCCGAGGGAATCGAGGCAGGCGTGAAGGCTAGACTCGGTGGCTGCGGCGCTCGGAGTGGACCGATGGCCTCGGATTCGTGCAAAACGAAGACAGACCGTGCGCGTCACGCTCCTCCCCCGCCAAGGGCCGATCGCCTTTAGCTACCCGCGACTCGTCTTGCCGGGTGCGCTTTGGGGTGGCAGGCTCAGAAAGCCCCACTGAGGATCCGGGCGAGGAGAGGGCCACGGCAAGCGTCGCGAGTCGAACGCCGCGGCAAGGGGGAGCCATGACGTACCTTCCTGAAGATCCCACTGGAACGGAGACCCTGCGCCGCATGATCGCTGTTTGACGTCAGAATCCGTTGGACAGGATCAAGCCTGAATTGAAGGGGCACTCCCGGGTAGGATTTGACCCGAGGAGGAGGTCCCGATGGCTAGCAAGGGGAACCCGGAGGCGGTGGTTCGGGAGATCCGCCGCAAGACCCGGAGGAAGTACACCGCGGAGGAGAAGATCCGGATCGTCCTGGAGGGGCTGCGGGGCGAGGAGTCGATCGCGGAGTTGTGCCGGCGTGAGGGGATCAGCCCGAACCTGTACTACACGTGGTCGAAGGAGTTCCTGGAGGCGGGCAAGCGTCGTCTGCAGGGGGACACGAAGCGGCAGGCCTCGAGCCCGGAGGTGTCGGGGCTGCGGCGGGAGAACGAGCAGCTCAAGCAGCTGGTGGCGGATCTCTCGCTTCGCAATCGGGTCCTAAAAAGGGGGCTCGAGGGCGAGGACGACGACTGGACCGGTCGATGAGGCACACCGCGGCGGAGAAGATGGAGATCATCCGCCTGGTGGAGGGGGCCTCGTTGCCGGTGCGACGCACGCTGGCGGAGCTGGACGTGCCACGCAGCACGTTCTACGCGTGGTACGGCGCGTACCGCGAGGGCGGCTTCGAGGCGCTGCAGAACCGGACCGGTGGTCCGCGTCGCTTCTGGAACCGGATCCCGGAGAAGGAGCGACGGCGCGTGGTGGAGACGGCGTTGGAGCATCCGGAGCGGTCGCCGCGGGAGCTTGCCTGGCACATCACGGATACGCAGGGGACGTTCATCTCGGAGTCCAGCGTGTACCGGATCCTGAAGGACTTCGACCTGTGACGAGCCCGACGCACATCGTGCTGGCGGCGAAGGACCGGTTCGATCATCCGACGAGGCGCGTGCACGAGCTCTGGCAGACGGACTTCACGTACCTGCGCGTGATCGACTGGGGCTGGTACTACCTGGCGACGATCCTGGACGACTACAGCCGGTTCGTGATCGCGTGGGAGCTGTGCCGGGGCATGGCGGCCGACGACGTGACGCGGCTTCTGGAGGTCGCGGTGAAGGCGACGGGCATGCGAGGCGTGCCGGTGGCCGAGCGCCCTCGGGTCCTCTCGGACAACGGCTCCGCGTACATCTCCAAGGAGCTCCGCACGTACCTGGAGGGGCGCGGGATGGGGCACACCCGCAGCCGGCCGTACCACCCGATGACGCAGGGAAAGATCGAGCGCTACCACCGCTCGATGAAGAACGTGGTGACGCTGCGGAACTACGAGATGCCGCAGCAGCTCGAGCACGAGATCGCGGCCTTCGTGGAGCACTACAACCACCAGCGGGTCCACGAAGCGCTGGGGAACCTGACGCCCGCGGACGTCTACGAGGGACGTGGCCGCGACATCCAGACCGCGAGGTGGCGGCTGAAGCGGCAGACCCTCGCCAGCCGGCGCCGCTTCAATCTGGGGCTACCAGCCAGAAAGGAGGACCTGATCCGTCCGTCCATCTTCCGGGAAAGTGTCTCTTAGATCCGGGCCGAAAGTGTCCAATTGGTTTGACGACGTACACTGCCTATCGGAGGCCAGCTCGTCCAACCTGAGCCGGCCGCAAGTTCCAGGAAACGCTAGACTTAGCGAGATCCCCAGGAAGGGAGCCAACCTCCGGCGTCAAACTTACACGCAGGGGGTCGGGGGTTCGAATCCCTCTTCGCCCACCACGTGGTCCACGCACACCTCGCTCGCCCCACCGTCAGCGCTCCGGACAGCCGCGCCCGAATTCCCCCGGTCAGGGGATGCGCGTCACCTTCCGGGCTCCCGCCCGCCCGCCAGACTCCCACCGGACGAAGTAGACGCCCGCCGGGACGAGCCGTCCGGCGTCGTCGCGCCCGTTCCACTCCAGGCGCCCCGGCCCGGCGGATCCACCGGGGCGGACGAGACTCCGCACCGTTCGTCCGGAGGCGTCGAGGATGGTGACCTGTCCCGGGGCACGGAGCTCGAACCACGTCGTGGCGGAGAAGGGGTTCGGGTGTGCGGGGCCGAGACCGGGCCGCCACCCGGCCGAGTGCGGGATCGCCGTGTCGGCCCCCGGGCGCACGACCAGGACATCCACCGCGGGGCCCGTCGGTCGCGAGGTCGCCGTGAGCGGAACGTCCGCCGCCGTGTCGAACACGCGGACTCCGGGATCCGCGGCGGAGACCGGGAAGTAGAGGAGCCCGGTCTCCGTGTCGAGCGCCAGCTCGTGCGTGTGCGTGCCCGCGATCTCGAGCACCGTGCCCTGGCTCGATCCGTCCGCACGCGAGAAGCGCGTGAGGTGGGAGGACAGCGTCCAGTCGGTGTGCGTGACGGCATACCCCCTGGTCGGGGAAGCGAGCACGAAGCAGTCCGCATGACCGCCCAACTCGTCCTCCGTGGTCACGAAGCCCGCGGCGGTGAGCGTCGCGAGATCGATGCGGTCGATGCCCCCGTGCTCGTCGATCGCCTCGTACGCGCCCTGCTCCATGATGTACAGGTCCCCGCCGTCGACCTGCATGTCACCGACGGGGTAGAGGCCGGTCAACACCACGGCCTGCCGGCCCGGCGTCTGCAGGTCCGTGTCCACGAGCGTGTCGGCGGCGGCATCGATCACCGCGATCATCGACGGCGGCACGGGCGTCACGGCGCCGCCCTCGCGGGAGAGGCGTTGCACCTGCACGTAGACGCGGCCGTCGTGCAGCTCCATGCGGCCGAGGTCGGGCACGCCGTCCGGATCCGCGAACGCCGAGAGATCCACCGCGCCGGTCACCGCCCCGCTGCCCGTGTCGACGAGCAGCACGGCCGCGGCGCCGGCCAGGGAGACGTACGCCTTCGTCCCCTCCGCGAACACGATGTCCTGCGGGTCCGACCCCGTGCCCGTGGGGATGGTCGTGACGGTGGCCCAGGTGTCCGGGTCGATCCCCCGGACATCGTCGTCCGGTGATCCGTTCACCACCCAGAGCGCATTCCCGTGGGACCGCAGCACGGCCCGCCCACCCACGCTGGCCAGGCCGGGGGCGGGAGTCCAAGGGGGTCCGAGCTCCATCGTGGCCACGGAACCGGCGCCGTCCGCCGACGTGAGCGCCACGAGGCGGCCCGGGGCCGCCGCGGTCACGGTGGCGCAGGCGCCGACCCCGACGATCGCGGCGGCGGCGCTTGCGGGAAGGACGATGCGCGGCATGGCGGATTCCCCCGGCCGGTGGCGCGATCCTATCGGAACGCGAGGCGGAGACGCCACCGGGCCGGGACGATCCGCCGGAGCCGTCACCGACTCCGGGAGCGCGCGTCTACTTGGCGGGCGCTTCCCCGGCCTCCGTCCAGAGGACGACGCCTTCGGGCACCTCGCTCGCTTCCAGGACGAACGAAGGCGCCTGCGCGGCGGTCGGCAGGAAGATCCGCACGTTGTCCACATCGCCCCGGTCGGCACCCGAGGTCAGGCTGACGTCCTTGTAGTAGGTCCATCGGATCGTGTGGGCGCCGCTCGGCAGGGGGTAGCTGAACTCGGTCCAGGCGCCGCCGCTGTTTCCGCTGATCGCATTCAGGATGGTGTCGTCGGCGTACCAGATCAGCCAGTCGTAGTTCGGCTCGCTCGACACCCGCGCCCAGAAGGCCAGGACGCCGGGCTTCGGGAGGACGACATCGATCGAGACGTCTGCGCTCTCGTTGTCGGTCAGCGCCGGATCGCTGCAGGCAAACGTGTTGTTCGGGCCGTAGACGACCACGCTGCCGCCCACCGGCCATCCCTCCCCGCCGAACATCCACGGCCGGGTTCCCGCCAGTTCCCAGTCGTACTGCGTGAAGTTGCCGGTGCTCCAGGTCTCCCAGACGAGCATTGCGTCCGTCCCGTTGGTTCCGTTGGTCCCGTTCCGGCCGTCGGTGCCCGAGGGGCCGGCCGGGCCGGTGTCCCCTTCGCATCCCGGGCCGAGCGCGACGGCCAGCGCCGCCAGCAGGGCCAGCATCATGACTCGCATCGTCATGCTCCTTGCGAGGGTGGGCCGCTCCGGCGGTCGCGATCGGGTCTGCCGTCCGCGCCTGCACAAGGGAGCGGCCGCCGGCGCGCAGCAGGAGCGCGCCGACGATGCGAGCGTATCGGGCGCTGCGGCCGCCCGGCAGGTGCGGAGGTGGTACTACCTGGGGAGTACGGCGCGGATGGGTGAGACCGGAGTGCCGTCCTCGCGGCGGGCGGGGGCACCCGAGGGCGCAACGGAGCCCGCGACCAGAAGCCCCAGTTGCAGCCGATCCGGGAGGTCCAGCTTCGCGAGGACGTGTCCCACGTGCTTCTTCACGGTGCCGACCGTGATGCGCAACCGCTCGCCGATCTCCCGGTTGCTGCACCCGCGCCCGACCAACCCCGCGACCTGCTCCTCGCGGGCCGTGAGCGATCGCGTCGCGCCGCCGCCCTCGCGGCGGGCGGCGCATGCCACCATGCGGCGGATGCGGCGCGGTGGCGTGCCGGGGAGACCGCGGGCCAGCGCACGGACCGCGCGGAACAGCGCGCGCGTGGAGGCGCTGCGCGGCAGAACATCGTCGGCGCCGTCGAGGAGCATCTGGCCCAGGCAGTCGGACCGCCCGCAGCAGCGGCGGCGATGCGCGTCCGCGTCGAAGAGGCACGGATCGGAAGGACCGGCGCATCGCTGGCCGCATTCGCGCACGAGGCCGAGGAGCGCAACCCCGGCGCCACGACCCCGGAGGCACCGGAAGGACGAGGCCCCGTGGGGGCCCAGGGTGCGGGCATCCGCGATCAGGACCGCGGGGGACCGCCGGCGGAGTTCGCGCGTGGCGGCGTCCAGGGTGGCAGCCTCCCCCACGACGCGCACACCGGGCTGCGTGCGGAGAAGCGCGATCAGCGCCTTCCGGTCCAGTTCCTGCGGGTCGGCGACGACGCAGGTCACGTCCACGCCCGGGGCAACCTCCCGACGGCCGGGCCACGCCCGGAGGGGGCCAGGAAGCGTCTCGATCCTGCGTCCGCCGCGGAGCGCGGTGCAAGCGGGCCGGCGCGGGGTCAGCGCTTCGCCTGCGTCATGCCGTGCCGGCGCAGCAGCGAGTAGAGCTGCCCGCGCGTGACCCCCAACAGCTTCGCGGCCTGCGACTTGTTGTTCCCGGCCTTCGCCATGGCCTTCACCAGAAGCTCCCGTTCCACGTCGTCCAGCGCCACGCCCTCCACCGGGAACTCCGCGGCCGCCGGCGCGGCGATCGCCACGCGTTCCGCCGGCGGCCGGGCCACCGTCATCGGGAGGTGTTCGCGCGTGATCAGCCCGCCCTGGCACAGGATCACCGCGCGCTCGATCGCGTTGCGCAGTTCGCGCACGTTGCCGGGCCATGCGTGTACCAGGAGCTGCTCGCGCGCGTCCTCGGACAGCCCGGCGGACGGGCGGCCGATCGTCTCGCCGACCTCGTCCAGGAAAGCCTGCGCCAGCACGAGGATGTCGTCGGGCCGCTCGCGCAGGGGAGGGAGGTGGATCTCGAACACGCCGAGGCGGTAGTAGAGGTCCTCGCGGAACTCGCCCCTCGCGATGCCCGCGCGCGGGTCACGGTTGGTGGCGGCCACGATCCGCACGTCCGCCTTCAGGGTCCGTGAGCCCCCCACGCGCTGGAACTCGCGCTCCTGCAGCACGCGCAGGAACTTCGCCTGCACGGCCGGCGACATCTCGCCCACCTCGTCCAGGAACAGCACGCCGCCGGCGGCCTGCTCGATGCGTCCGGCGCGCGCGTCCGTGGCCCCGGTGAAGGCGCCGCGCTCGTGCCCGAACAGTTCGGACTCCAGCAGGTGCTCCGGCAGCGCCGCGCAGTTCAGCGCCACGAACGGCCCCTTCGCCCGCCTCGACCCGCGGTGGATGAAGCGCGCCAGCACCTCCTTGCCGGTGCCGGACTCGCCGGTGATCAGCACGGTGGTGTCGGTGGCCGCCACCTGCGTGGCGTCCGACAGCGCCTTCTTCCACGGCGCGGACTGCCCCAGCGCCCGGTGCGCGCTGAACCGCTGCAGCTCGCGGGAGAGCTGCTCCACGCGGCGCTCCAGCATCCGCTCGCGCTCCTCCGCGCGCGCGATCTCCTGCTCCTCCTCCGCCAGCTTCTGGTGCGCGAGCGCGAGCGCCAGCTGGTCCGCGATGCGGGAGGCCACCATGCCGTCCTCGCGGTCGTAGGCATCGGGCCGGGCGGCCATGAACGCGATGCCGCCGACCGCCCGGTCCTTCGCGCGGATCGGCACGCGCATCACGGAGCGCACGCCGGCCTGCGCGATGAACTTCATCCACGCCGGCCCCGGGTGCGTCACCACTTCCACGGGCGCCGGCGCGCTCCTCGGCGAGATCCGCGCGCGCACGGACGTGGCATCCACCGGGTGGAGATCGAACGCCAGGAGGAAGTCCCAGTTCGCGTCGAGCGCCTCGTCCGCGCTGCTGAAGCGGTACTCGGGCAGTTCCAGCACGCCGCGCTGCGTGGCGGCCTGGATCTTCACCCCGCTGCGATCGGGGAGGAGGAGCGCGAAGGCGAGGACGTCGTGCGGGATGACCTCCTGGATGAGCCCGGACATCTCCACGAACACCTTCCGGACGTCCAGGGAGCCCGCGATCGTGGGGATGAGGGCTTCGAGCCGCACGCGGCGGCGGTGGCGAAGCTGCTCCGCGGCCCATGCCTGCTCGCGGTCCGCCGCCGCCGCGAGGAACTCCGCGAGGGGTGCGAGCAGGGACGCGCGGGCGGGATCGAACGCCCCTTCGCGCGGGCTGCGCAGGATCCACACGCCGCCGGCTTCCGCCTCGCTCCCGAACGGAACCACGAACACGGAACGCGCGCCCGCCTCCGCCAGGCGGCGATCGGCCGCATGCGCGCGATCCAGCGCCGCCCCCTCGATTGCGAGCGGGCCGTCCCCGTTCCGCGACCAGAGGCGCGGCGAGTAATCGTCCCGCGCCGCGCTCGTCTCGGCGGCGATCGCATCCTCCCGCGATGCGGAGAGGACGCGCACCCGTCCGCCGGGCCCGGCGAGGACGAGCTCGGTCCCGTCCGCCGCGAACGCGGGGTCGAGTGTGGCCAGAGTGCGCGCGAGGAGCTTGCCGAGCGCGGACGGCGGCGGGGGCGGCGGCGGCACGGCCGCGGCCGCGGAATCCGGACCCGGGGGCAGGGACATGGCGCGGCAGCATAGCACCGCGCGCCCGCGGCGCGCTGTCCGCCGCGTGTCCGCCGCGTGCTGTCCGGAAGCGGACGACTGTCCGGATCGCGGCGGCGGCGCGGCGATCCGGACGGCGCGCTCGTGAGTTCGCAACCGCAACCTCGACAACGCGTTGGCTCGTCCGCGGCCCCCACCGCACGGAGTGGTCCGGAAGCTGCGTTACGGCCGGGCATGCATCGGAACGTGGAAGTCCTCATCGGCCGCCTCGCCACCGACCCGGAGCTCGCTCGCCGGTTCTCGGTCCGCCCGCACGACGTGATGCGCGAGCAACGCCTCGACCTCACGGACGTGGAGCGGGACGCGCTGGCAGCCATCGGACCCGAGGCGTTCCGGGCATTCACCGCCGCGCTGGACGCGCGCCTTCGCCGGGCGGCGCCCGCGGCGGATCAAACCGACGAGAAGGAGAGCCCCCGATGAACCCGAAGCATTCCCGCGCCGCTGCCCTTGCCCTCGCCCTCGCCGCCGTCCCCGCCGCCTCGGCGTCGGACTGGCGCTGGTCCGTCACCCCGTACGCCTGGGGCACGGATGTCGGCGTCGACGTGGATCTCGCCGGGCGCGAGGTGGTGGACGAGACCATCGCCGTCACCGACCTGCTCGAGGACATCGACCTGATCTTCCAGGGTCGCGTGGAAGCGCAGAAGGGGCAGCACGGCGCGCTCCTCGACGTCTTCTACGCGGGCATGTCCGACGACGCGAGCGGCGTGGCGCTTCCGGGCGACGCGGGCGAGGCCGCGATCGACTGGAAGATGGACATGACGATCCTCGACGTGGCCGGCTTCTTCGATCCGAAGGGCGACGGCGGCGGACTGCAGTTCCTGTACGGCGTGCGGGTCCTGGACCAGCGCGCCACCGTGGATGCGGCGCTGACCACGGCGTCGGGCGATGCGCAGCAGCCGTACGAGACGAGCGACACGCTCGTCGACGCGCTCGCCGGCGTCCGCTTCGCGATGCCGCTGTCGCGCCGCCTCGCCGTCCGCACCCAGCTCGACGTGTCCACCGGCGGCACGGACCACACGTGGAGCGCGTTCCCGTCGGTGGCGTGGGCCTTCGCGGGCGGCCGGCGCGCCGTCACCGCGGGCTACCGGCACATGACGGTCGACTTCGACGCGGCGCACGGAATGGACTCGAAGCTCACGCTCTCCGGCCCGGTCCTCGGGCTGCGGATGTCCTTCTAGGCGCCTTCCTCTCCAACCCATCCCGATCGAGGAGACCCGTCATGACGGATCGCATCGTGAACCCGCGCCCCTCCGCCGCCGGCCGTCTCGGCCGGACGCTGCTCCGGCAGCTCGGCGTGCACCCGAACGACGCCGAGGCGTCGCCGCTGGACCTGACCGGCCGCAGGGCGCTGTGCATCGCCACGAACCACGGCGTGCTGGACGTGGGCGTGGCCACCGGCGTGTACGCATCGGAGCTCACCGTTCCGTACTACGCGTTCCTGGACGCCGGCATGCAGGTGGACGTGGCGAGCTGCAAGGGCGGCCTGATCCCGGTGGAGCCGCTGTCCGTGAAGGAGCCGCTGCGCACCGCGGACGACGACCGCATGCTCGCGGACGACGCGCTGCGCGCGAAGCTGGCGGACTCGCGCTCCATCGCGAACGTCGACTTCACCGCGTACGACCTCGTGTACTTCGCGGGCGGCTGGGGCGCGGCGTTCGACCTCGGCCGGTCCGAGGAGCTCGGCGCGCGGGTGGGGGCGGCGTACGCGGCGGGCCGCGTGCTCGGCGGCATCTGTCACGGCCCGCTCGGGCTCCTGCGCGCGCGCCGCCCGGACGGCGAACTCGTGGTGAAGGGCCGCCGCCTCACCGCGGTGACCGACCGGCAGGTGCGCCAGCTCGGCGTGTCCATCACGCCGCTCCACCCGGAGTCCGCGCTGCGCGCGGCGGGCGCGCGCTTCGAGTGCGTGCACCACCCCGTGCGCGACTTCCTCGCGAACCACGTCGTGGCCGACGGCGACCTCGTCACCGGCCAGAACCAGAACGCCGGGCCGATGGTGGCGCGGCGGATGATGCAGCGCGTCCTCGAGAAGGAGGCGGCGGCCTGAGCGGCCGGCGCCCGAGTCCCGACGAAACCCGAATCCAAGACGAAAGGAACCCTGCCATGAAGACGCTCTCCCGGATCCTCGTGTCGCTCGCCGCCGTCACCCTCCTCGCTGTCGCCGTCCTCTTCTGGACGAACCCCGGCGCCGCCGCCCGGCAGTTCGGCCTCGAGGCGGCGGACGCCGCCGGCCTCGTGAACATCCGCGCCGACCTCGGTGGCCTGTTCGCCGGCCTCGGATGTCTGTGCGCGCTCGGGGCGTGGACCCGCCGCCGGGGCGCGCTCGCCGCGGCCGCCGTGGTCCTGGCTGCCGTCGTGATCGGCCGGACGCTCGGCTGGATGCTGGACGCGCCCGTGCCCATCGGCGGGCGCGAGCTCGCGGTGGAGCTGGGCGCGCTCGCGGCGCTCGGCTGGAACCTGCGCCTGGGCGGCACGCCGACCCCGTCGCCGGGCGGCGGCCGCCGCACGCTCCGCGTCGCGCTCGCCGCGCTCGCGGGTCTCGTGCTCGCGGCCGCCGTCGCCCTGCACACCGGCCCCGTGCAGCAGGCGATCTTCGATCGCGCCGCGCGGACGATGTCCGCGCGCACGAACGAGGCGCCCTTCGCGGACGACGCGCTCCGCGTGGCGATCGCCGGATCCTCCGCGCCGCTCCCCAGCGCGTCGCGCGCGAAGGCCTGCGTGGTGGTCTTCGCCGCCGGGAAGTTCTGGGTGGTGGACTCCGGCCCGGAGTCCGTGGAGAACCTGGTTCTGTGGGGCATCCCGCTGTCGCGCGTCGGCGGCGTGCTGCTGACGCACTTCCACTCCGACCACATCGGCGACCTCGGCGAGCTGCAGCTCCAGACGTGGGCGGGCGGGCGCGCCGCGCCGCTGACCGTGTACGGCGGTCCGGGCGTGGAGGGTGTCGTGGACGGCTTCAACCGCGCCTACGCGCTCGACCAGGGCTACCGCACCGAGCACCACGGCGAGCGCGTGATGCCGTCCGCGGCCTGGGGCATGACCGCGATCACGGTGACGCTCGACGGCGTGCCGACGCCCGCGAAGGACCGCACGGCCCTCGTGCTGGAGGAGGGGGACCTGCGCATCACCGCCATCGAGGTGGACCACGCGCCGATCGAGCCGAGTTACGCCTACCGCTTCGACTACAAGGGGCGCTCGGTGGTGGTGACCGGCGACCTGAAGAACCACCCGCCCCTCGTCACGAGCGCGCGGAACGCGGACCTCATGGTGTCCGAGGCGATCTCCCGCACGATGACGCACTCGCTGGAGCACGCGGCGGAGTCCGCGGGCCGCGACCGGACCGGCGCCATCATGCACGACGTGCAGGACTACCACATCTCGCCCGAGGAGGCGGCGCAGCTCGCGAACGAGGCGAACGTGCGGCACCTGGCCTACTACCACCTGCTGCCCGCGCCGGACGGGTGGCTGCCGCGCCAGCTCTTCGCGCGCGGCGTGAACGCGGTCCGGAAGAACGGCTGGTCCATCGCGGACGACGGAACGCTGTACACGATGCCGCTGGGTGCCACGGACGTGCGCATCGGGCGCATCGGCTGAAGACCCTCCGACGCGACCCCCTTCACAACCCACGAGAGGAGCATGGACATGAGGAACATGATGCGGATCCTGACGGGCATGGTGCTGGTGCTGGCCCTGGTCGCGAGCGCGACCGCCTCGAGCGTGAAGTACGACTACGACCGGACGGTGGACTTCTCGAAGTGGTCCACGGTGGCGTGGCGGGACTCCTGGCGCGCCGACGCCTCGATGAGCGCGCGGCGGATCGAGAAGGCGCTGGCGGAGGGCTTCGTGGAGCGTGGGTACGCATTCGTGGAGGAGCCGGACGACGCGGACTTCATCCTGACCTACCGCGTCTCCACGTGGCAGGACGTGCGCCTCGAGACCATCCACCGCGGTCCGGCATGGGGACGGACCGTGCGCGTGGACCGGGAGGCCGTGGGCGCGCTGATCGTGGAGGTGCACGATCGGCGCACGGGCCGACTGGCCTGGCACGGCACGGTCTCGGACGCGCTCGCCCGCGACCCGGACGAGGCGGACCGGAGGACGGGGAAGGCGGTGCGGAAGCTGCTGGCGAAGTTCCCGGAGAGGGCGGAGGCGAAGGACGTGCCCACGCCCTAGGGAGCGGTCGCCGCCTCCGCGCGCCGCAAGCGCTCCGCGCGGACCATGTCGTCCACGGGGCCGCGCGGGGAGAAGCCGCGCACCTCCTTGGTCACCTCCATCGTCCCGTCCTCGAGGAGCCGGCCGCGCTGCACCAGCAGCGCGGCCAACCCGCGGAGGACCGGCAGCCCCCACTCGAGGACGCCGTCCTCCGTCACGCGGATCACGGGACCGTCGCCCTCGAACGGCGGTCCGTTCTCGTTCGCCACGTGATCCCGCACCGCGATCGTGTCGGCCACCGCGCGGAACTCCACCTCGTGCGGCCGCGCCGGGTCCACGGAGGTCCAGCGGCCGAGGAACGCGGCCGCCTCGCGCGGCGCAGGCTTCGCCGCCGGGAACTCCAGCGGGATGAAGTCCGCCGGCACGGGGGTGGCCCGCTCCGTCGCCAGCTTCGTGCGCAGGGCCCGCGTGTCCGGCGAGGCGCCGAGGTCCGCCTCCATCCGGTCCAGGATCTCTCCGGCGTCCTCGAAGTGGCGGCTGTCCACCGACATCCGGAACGCCATCCGGAAGACGCCCTCGGGCACGGGGACGGCGTAGCCCAGTCGCTCGGCCAGGACGTCGAACTGCGACAGCATCGCGATGGGGCGTGTGCCCGGGACCCACTTCGGGGTCCGGAAGTCCGCGAACATCGCGCGCAGCCCCGCCATCATGCCCGCCGCCGCCATGCCCGCGTGGCTCTCGCCCTCCGTGGCCAGCATGCGCACCATCGGCGCGGTACCGCCCCAGTGGGTGGTGTCCGCAGCCAGGGGCGGCGTGTTCACGAGGATCACGCGCGCGCGCCGGGCGGCCGGCGTGCGGAGCATCGCCTCCGCCGCGCGCAACTCGTGCTGCCCGTTCCACCACAC
Source organism: uncultured Gemmatimonadota bacterium (assembly GCA_964571855.1). Lineage (GTDB taxonomy): Bacteria > ARS69 > ARS69 > ARS69 > ARS69 > CAYYFX01. The sequence goes on along the minus strand of CAZNDO010000014.1, from coordinate 81,163 downwards.
GGACGGCTCCATCACGAGGTAGCCGAGGAACGCGTCCGGACGGGTCGCCAGCGCGTGCAGCGCGAAGAGGCCCCCGAGCGAGTGGCCGACGAGCACGCGGAGCGGCTCCATGCGATACGCGGAGTCCAGATACGGAAGCAGCTCGTCGGCGAGGAAGACGAGGAAGTCGTCGGCGCCGCCCCCCGCGGGCGCACCCGGCGGCGGCGTGAAGCCGTCGACCGGCGCCGGCGTCAGGTCCCGCATGCGATCCTCGTGACACACGCCCACCACGATCATGGCGGGGAGCTCCGATACGGCGGCGTAGAACCGCGTCATCGCGGCGGCGAAGTCGTGCTCGAAGTCCCCGTCCAGCACGACCACCACGGGATACCGGCGTCCGGGCGCGTCGTCGTAGCCGCCGGGCAGGGACACCAGGATCCGTCGCGCCTCGCCGAGGACGGCGGACTCGAACCGGTACTGCCGCCCCTGCTCGATCGGCTCGCCCGCATCGACGGGCGCGGCATCCGCCGACGGTGCGAGGAGGGCGAGGGCACAACCCGCGAGGAACCGATGCAAGATCCACCTCCCGTGGAGCGCGGCACGCGCTCGAAACCCGGAGGGAATCGCGGACGGGCGGTCCCGGCAAGTCCGCGGGGACCGTCCGGCCTGCCCGGGGGTGGATCCGGCCGGAGCGATCCCCCGAGCGCGCGGCGCTCCTTGGAGGCCCCGCGGAAGCGTGCTAGGTTCGACGGTCCGCTCGAGCCCGCGGGCGTCCCACGGAGGCCGGACCATGCGCACTTCCCGAGCCGCGGGCGGATGGGCCCTCGCCGCCATGTTCGCCTGCACCGACGCACCCGCCGCCCTCGCGGAGGCCGGGCCCGGCGCGGACGCCCCGGCGGCGGCCGCCGAGGTTGCCGCGCCCGCCGAGGCCGCCCCGGCCGACAGCACCGATTTCGAGATGGACCGCGTCATCATCACGGGGACGCGCGTCCGCACGAAGCTGATCGATCTGCCCTTCGCCGTGGACCGCGTCTCCATGCAGGACGCGCCGCACACGCGGAAGGTGGCGGTGGACGATGTCCTGGACGAGATCCCCGGACTCTTCCTGCAGTCCCGCTACGGCAACCACGACGTCCGCATCTCGATCCGCGGCTTCGGCAGCCGCTCGAACACCGGGATCCGCGGCGTGCGCATCCTGCTGGACGGGATCCCGGAGTCCGAGCCGGACGGGCAGACGCGCATCGAGGCGATCGACTTCCGCGCGCTGGGTTCCATCGAGGTGGTGCGCGGGAACGCGTCGTCCATCTACACGAACGCGCCGGGCGGCGTGATCAACTTCATCAGCGACCTGGACTTCCGCGAGAGCTTCTGGATGCAGTTCAACCAGGTCGGCGCGCACGAGCTCCGGCAGAACGGGTTCAAGACCGGCATCCGCACGGACGAGTACGGGCTGCTGGCCACGTACAGCTACCACAACGCGAAGGGCTACCGGGAGCACAGCGGCGACTACTGGCACGTGGCGAACGTGGCGCTGGAGACGAACCCGCGGGAGGCCTCCACGCTGCGCCTGTACGCGTACGTGGCCGACGGGCAGATCCGGCTGCCGGGCTCCCTCACGCGCGAGGAGTTCGACGAGGATCCCCGGCAGGCGAGCGCGCGGGACGTGTCCCGCGACACGAAGCGCATCAGCCGCAAGGGCCGGCTGGGGATCCGGTGGGAATCCCGCATCGGCGACGACGAGGTGGAGCTCACCGCGTACAGCGCCATCAAGTACTTCGAGCGCACCGCGTCCACGTACCGGCTCCTGAACCGGGACCACCTGGGGGCGTCGGTCCGGTACGTGAACCGCCATCGCATCGGCGGGCTGAAGAACGAGATCTCCGGGGCCGTGGACTGGTTCTTCCAGTGGGGTCCCATCCAGGAGTACGAGAACATCAACGGGAAGAAGGGCGACATCCTCCTGGGGATCACCGACGAGAGCATCGACAACACCGGGTTCTACGTGGCGAACTCGCTGGAGCTGGTGCCCGACCGGCTGACCGCGCTGGTCACCGCCCGGTACGACGACGTGACCTTCGTGGCGAAGAACAACATCCTGGAGGTCCAGAACGCCACGCGCGACTTCCACGACTTCACGCCGAAGGCGGCGCTGAATTTCAAGATCACGCCGATGATCGCGGCGTTCACCTCCTACGGGCTCGGCTTCGACGTCCCCGCGGGGAACGAGATGGACAACTTCCCGACCAGCACGAACCCGAACGTGCTGCTGAACCCGGACCTGAAGCCGCAGCAGTCGCGAAACTTCGAGCTGGGCGTGAAGGGCGGGGTGCTGCGCTGGGCGGAGCCGTTCCTCAAGCGCGCGGCGTTCAGCGCCACCTTCTTCGCCATCCGGGTGGAGGACGAGATCGTGCCGTTCGACGTGTTCGGCGACGTCTTCTACCGGAACTCCGCGGAGACGGACCGGAAGGGGCTGGAGTTCGGCGTGGACGCGGAGCTCGTGGAGGGGCTCACGTTCAAGTGCGCGTACACGCTGTCGGACTTCGAGTACCGGGACTACGCCGCGGGCACGGTAGTCATCGACACCACGGGGAACTTCGTCCTGGACGACGACGACTTCTCCGGGAACGTGGTGCCCAGCGTGCCGCGACACCACACGTCGCTGAGCCTTGCCTACCAGCGGGACCTGGCCGCGCGCGTCGCGGCCTTCACGAAGGTGCAGTGGTCCGTCACCAGCGGCATGTTCGTGGACGACGCCAACAGCGAGAAGGCGGACGGGTACCGGCTGCTGGATCCGTCCGCGGGGCTGGACCTCACGCTCGGCCCGTTGGACGTGCTGCTGTCCGGCGGCGTGAACAACGTGCTGGACGAGACGTACGTGGGCTTCGTGAACATCAACTCCGCGTCCGGGCAGTTCTACGAGGCGGGAGAGCCGCGAAGCTGGTATCTCGGCCTGGACGTGGGCGGGAGGTTCTGATGAACGCACGCGCGCTGGCGGGGCTCGCGCTGGCGGCCCTGGTGCTGGGCGCCGCGCCGCGCCCCGCGCCGGAGACGGACGCGGAGCTCGCGCGCGTGGGCGCGAACTTCCGCATCCACCCCAGCGCCGTCACGCAGACGGAGACCTTCCTGGCGCGGGACCCGCGCAACCCGCGTGCGCTGCTCGCCGCGGCGAACACGATCAACCTGGGCACGGGCTTCATCAGCGAGGGGATCTACCTGACCACGGACGCGGGCGCCACGTGGGCGGGCCGGGACACGTGCGCGGGCGCGCCCATCACGTTCCACCGCGGGGATCCCGGCATCGCCATCGACAAGGACGGGCGGTTCGTGCTGATCCGGCTGGGCTCCATTCCCGGGCTGTACGCGCACACCTCCACGGACCGCGGCGCCACGTGGAGCGGCCAGCGCACCATCGCCACGGACGACCAGGACCGCGCCACCCTGGCCACGGACGGCGATCCCTCCAGCGCGCGCTACGGACGCTCGTATGCGGCGTGGGTGAAGTTCGCGCCGCCGTTCCCGGTGATGACCTCCTTCACGAACGACGGCGGGGCGACCTGGTCCACGCCGCTGCAGGTGAACAGCCCGCCGCAGCGTTGCCAGGGCGGGGAGGTGGCCATGGGGCCCGGCGGCTCGGTGAACGTGGTCTGGGCCGGCGTGATCAACACGTCGCCCTTCACGGAGGACTACGCGGGGTTCGCGCGCTCCACCGACGGCGGCGCCACCTGGGCCGTGGACGAGAACGCGTTCGACATGAACGGGATCGCGGGCGTCTTCGCGTCCAAGTCGAACATCCGCGTGAACGGACTGCCGCGACTGGCCGTGGACCTCTCGGGCGGGGCGCGGCACGGGTGGATCTACGTGGTGACCACCGAGCGGAACCTGGCGCCCGCGGGCTCCGACCCGGACGTGATCCTGCACCGGTCCACGGACAACGGCGCCAACTGGTCGGGTGGGATCCGCGTGAATCGGGACGCTCCGAACAACGGCAAGTACCAGTACTTCCCGGTCGTGCACGTGGACGACGGGGGCGGCGTGAACGTCCTGTACTACGACGACCGCACCACCACCGCGGACTCGGCCGGCGTGTTCCTGGGCCGCTCCACCGACGGTGGCGCCACGTGGACCGAGATCGAGGTGGGCGACCACCACTTCCGGCCGTCCCCGATCGGCGGGCTGGGGCAGGGGTACCAGGGCGACAACATCGCGCTCTCGTCCGTGGGGAACACGCTCGTGCCGCTCTGGATGGACAACTCGTCCGGCTTGTACCAGGCGTGGACGGGGCCGGTGGTCTTCCGCAGCCGCGTGGGCGGCGGCGAGCCGCCGGAGCACGCGCGACCCTAGCGTATGATCGACAGCTTCCCGGTGGCCGAGGCGTCACCCGCGCGCAGCTTCCCGAAGTAGACCCCGGCGGGGAGCGCCGCCGCGTCCAGGTCCCGGGAGTGGGTACCGCCCGGGAGCGGCTCGTCGTCCACCACGCGCGCCACCTCGCGGCCGAGCACGTCGTACAAGGTCAGCGAGACGCGTCCCGCCGCGGGAACGCGGAACTCCACGCGCGTGCGCGCGGCGAACGGGTTCGGCGCGGCCACGAGGCGCAACCCGCCCACCGCCGCCGCGGGCGGCGCGGGATCCGCGGACGTCACGTCGCCGACCCAGTGCAGGATGGTGCCGCCGTTGCCGGCCATGAGCCCGGTCACCGGGCTGGTGAACACCACGTCGTGCATGGGCGTGTCGTCCGGGCTGGGATGCTCCGTCCAGCGGTCGCCCGCGTCGCGCGTCTTCATGAGCGTGCCCGCGAACCCCAGGGGCGCCCAGCCTTCGGTCTGCGTCCGGAACGAGACCGCCGAGGCGCGTCCCCAGATGCCGAGGTAGGTGTACGTCCACGAGGCGCCGCCCGTGGAGGTCTGCACCATTCCGGCCCCGTAGTCGAGGTCGCCGCCCACCACCACGACTTCCAGCGAGTCCAGGAAATGGATCCCGAAGAACGGTTCGCCGGCCACGCGCTGGTGCGCCCAGGTGTGGCCGCCGTCGGTCGTTCGCCAGACGTTCCCGGTGACGTCGTACTGGCCGCCCGTGGCCAGGCCGTACGTGGGCGTGTGGAACTCGATCTCCTGGACCGGCCAGTGCGCCGACGCGGCGGAGTCCACGACCGCGTCCGTCCACGTGGCGCCGCCGTCGCTCGTCCACGCGAGGTACCCCTGCTCGCCGCCGATGCAGCCGTTCGTGGCGCCGGTGAACGCGAGGGCGTGGACGAAGAGGTCGTCGAAGGTGGACTGCACGAACCACGACGCGCCGCCGTCCGTCGTCCGCAGCAGCGTGCTGCCGTACTCCCACAAGGGCGGCGCCGGCAGCTCCTGCGCGAGTGCCCAGCCGCGCTGGGTGTCCACCATCTGGAGATCGACGATCGGGAAGTCCACGGGGCTCGTCTGCGGGGACCAGAGCACCCCGCCGTCGGTCGTCACGAGGATCGTCCCGCTGTCCCCGGCCGCCCAGCCGTGCAGGGGATCCAGGAACGACAGCTTCGCCAGGTCCCGGGTGGTGGGGTAGGCGAGGGCCTCCCACTCCTGGGCCGTGGCCGGGACGGCCAGGGCGGCCCACGCCGCCGCGCCGAGGAGCCGCGCTCCCCCGGCACGGCGGGGCGGACGCGGCGAGGAGCGGTCCGGTTGGCGGGGCATCAGCCTCTGGGCTCCGGGGTGCGTGTTCGACCGGTGGCGGGACTCGTGGCGCAGGATAGCACGGCCAGGGGCCGGGGGAGAGTGGCCGTCGCGTCCGCCCGTGGCCGGGGTCCCCGGGGGCCGGAAACCCCGCCAAGGCGCCTTCTTGCGCGAATCTTCGCGGATTCTTGCCGCCACCTGTCGGCCCGGGGAGACGTGGGATTTGACCCCGGGAGGGCCGGATTGGTAGGCTCTTTCCCGTTGGAGCTGGCGGTCCGGAACCGGCCGGCCGGCGGCCCGACCCTCTCGGGGGGGGGGCCGAGGGGCCGGTGGGAACCGGCCCCGGTGCAAAATCCGGGGAAACGCGTTTGACGTCGCGTATCCGCCCTTGCTAGAATCTCTTGCGATAAAGGCCAGGGAAGGGGGTGCTGCACCGACGTACCGACTGATCCAAGCTGCAACGTTCTCCCTCACGTCGGGAGACGCCGTCCCGTGATTCCGCTTCATCGAGTCTATTCGTGCTTCGGAGGTATCTGATGCGCAAGTCCCTGGTCCTCGCGACGCTCGTCGTGCTTGCCTGCAGCGCTGCCGCGTTCGCGGGCGTGCCGGATCCCTCGCGCTCCGGCTGTGCTGTCGTCGGCAACCCCGTTCCCTGCCAGTTCCGGTTCCGCGCCGATGGCGGTCTCGACAAGCTCACGCTCAAGGTCACGCTGCGCGACGCGTTCGACGCGCCCGTGGCGAACTGCTCTACGTACGCCAACCTCGGCGGCGCCACGCTGGCTGCGGCGAACTGCGGCGGCAACCGCAGGGGCGGTCTCACGAACGCCGGCGGCGTCGTGAACTTCATCTACCGCTGCATCGGTGGCCGTGGCAGCGTGAACCTCCTGGTGACGGCTGTGTGCTCCGGCAACATCGGCATCTGCAGCCGGACGATCGCCTTCACGAACCCGGATCTGGACGGTTCGAACCAGGCCACGAACTCGACCACGGTTGCCGACCTCGGCCTGTGGGCGGGTGGTCTGAGCAGCTACGTCCAGTACTCGGACTTCGACTGCAACGGGACCGTGAACGTGGCGGACCTCGGTCTGTGGGCCAGCGGCCTGAACAAGGGCTGCTCGCTCTGCCCGTAGTTCGGCTCGTATCGGCGTCGAGCCTGGAGGGGCGCCCCTTGGGGCGCCCCTCTCTCGTTTCCCCGGCTTCGCGCACCCGCCCCCTCGGCCGAACCTGCGACGCCGAACCTCCCGCCGGCCGCAGGCTTCGTTTGACACTTCCCGAGGGCGGTTCCTAGAATGCGCCTGCATCGGAGCGCTCGCTGAAGGTGACTGGGCCGTCCGGCCAGGTTCCGTGGGGGCGCGTGGAAGTGGCGCAGGTCGTCCCGGTCTGAATTGGGTCCCTCGGTGGCGGGGGAGGAGGCGTGACATGCGGAAGGTGACAGGAACGGTTGTCGCGATGGTGATGGCGCTGGCTCTGGCGTCCTCGGCGCAAGCGGGCGGGGGCACGGGCGCGTACGAGTGGAAGATCAGCTTCAGCAGCACGAACCCGGACAGCCAGGTCTCCGCCCCGCTCGGCGGCCTCGGGCAGCTCTACCTCTGGTACATGGGATGCAACACGGATCCGTCGGGGGCCGGGATGTCGGCAGCCGAGATGGACGCCGTGTTCACGAGCTGGACGCCGCTCGGCTTCACGGTCCAGAACGGCTACCTGAATGCCGGAGGCACCACGAGCCTCCTGCTCGCCGTGGGCAGCTGCCCCACGGGGCCGGTCGTCGCCGGGTCGTGGTTCGTGAACGGTCCCAGCGGCAAGGTGCGGCTCGCTGCCGCGGTCACCAGCGGGGAGGCCACCACGGTGGACTGCAACACGACCGTGCCCGGCCTCTACACTTGGCCCGAGCAGGTGCGCCTCGTCGGCGCCGGGACGAACGACGCCGGCGCGCTGCAGGACTGGGGCCACGGCTGCACGCTCGATCCGGTCGAGCCCACGACGTGGGGCAGCGTGAAGGCGCTCTATCGCTAGCCGAACGGCCATCGGGAGTTCGGGAGAGCGGGCCTTCCCGGCCCGCTCTCCGCGTTTTCGCCCCCCGCGGCGGGGTCCCGCGCAAATTGACGGTCGATTCCGCGGTTCCTATACTGCCTGAACGATCCGGTCCGCCCCCGCGCCTCCCCTTCGAAACCGGCCCATGAGAATGAGCTTCCGCCCGCACCGGACGCCGTCCGGCATCGCTCTCGCCTGCACGGGGCTGCTGGCCTCGCTCGCCTTCGTCTCGCCGATCCCCGCCGCGGTCCGCGTGCTCGAGTCCGACGACCGGCACGTCGTGGTGGAGATCACGCCGCCGCCTCCGGACGTCCTCCCCGCCCCCGGGGACGGTCGCTCCTGGCTCCGCCTGGAGATGCCCGGACTGGGCCACACCGGAGACCTCGGGCGGCCCGAGGTGCCGGTGGGCGGGTTCCGCGTGGCCCTGCCGCCCGGCGCGGCGCCGCGGCTGCGCGTCCTGTCCGAGGAGTGGTCGGCGGACGAGGCGGGGGCGCTTCGCCCGGTGCCGCGGCGCGAGGGCGTGCGCGAGCCGCTCGGCATGAACGTGGTGGTGGAGGATCTCCCGCGCGAAGGTCCGGAGTACCGCGCGGAGGCCGTGTACCCGCCGGTGGCGTTCCGCCTCGTCGGGACGAAGGGGCTCCGGGACCTGCGCGTGGCCGAGGTGGAGTACGCCGGCGCGCGGGCGCTGACGCGCACGGACCGGCACCGCGTGCTGAAGCGCGCGGTGGTGCAGATCGAGTTCATCCCGGAGGCAACGCGCGCGACGGCGCACGCGGCGCGGCCCGCGCAGAGAACGACGGAGTGGGACCGCACCGTGCGCAGCAACGTGGTGAACGCCGCGCTCGCGCGCGGCTGGGCCCGCGGCGGCCCGGGCGACGCCGCGTCCGTGGGGAACACGCCGTGGGGCGCCGGGGACCAGTGGAAGATCGAGGTGAACGCCACGGGGCTGGCGGAGGTCTCGTTCGCCACGCTCGCGGCCGCGGGGTTTCCCGCCGGGGTGCCGATCGGCCAGGTGGCGCTGTACCAGCGCACGTTCGACCTCGACGAGGTGGAGAACCCCGCGGTGGCCGCGGCGGATCTCTTCGTCGCGCTGCCGGTGCCCGCCCTCGCCCGGGACCGGAACGGCAACGGCACGTTCGACGCGGGCGACGGTCTCCTCTTCTGGGGGCGCTCCGTCCGCGACCAGTGGATGACCTCGGGCTACGAGCACGAGGACCTGTTCGAAGCGCGGAACTTCATCTGGGTGCGGATCGACCCGGCGGGCGGCGCGCGCATGACGGCGCGCGCTGGCGCCGTTCCCACGGCCCCGGACGTGCTGCCGAGCACGCCGTACCGCGTGCACCGCGAGAACGACGCCCAGTACTCCCAGTACCCGCCGGATCACGGCCCGGGCCGGGACGCGTTCGAGAGCGAGTTCTACTACTGGAACAGCCACCGGACGTCCACGGACGGGCTGAACGGCTGGCCGCTCACGGATGCGTTCACGGTGCAGGATCCCGTCCCGGGGTCGGCAGCCACGCTCACGGCGCGGGTGTGCCCCACCGGGCAGGGGGCCGCCACGCGGTTCCACCTCTTCACGAACGCGTGCACGTTCTCCGTGAACGGCACGCAGGTGGGGTCCCGGACGTTCTACAACAACAGCCTGTACTCGGGCGGTGTCGTGCCCCCGGCGAACGTCCTGAACACCTACACGGTGCCCGCCGGCGTTCTGGCCGCCGGGTCGAACACGTTCGGCTTCGTGGGCGTGAGCTACCAGGGCAGCAGCCCGAACCCCGCGCTGGTCGCGTTCGTCGCCCGCTTCCTCTTCGACTGGTACCAGGTGGAGTACGCGCGGCAGCTCGTCGCGCGCGGCGGGCAGCTGCTCCTGTCCACGGACCACGGCGCCGCCGCGCCGGTCTCGATCACCGTGACCGGGTTCGACGGGACGGATCTCCTGCTGCTGGACCTCACGGACCCCGCGGCGCCGGTGAGCATCGCGCTGGTGCCGGGGCAGGTGACCCCGGGCGGGGGCGGCACCTTCAACCTGGCGTTCGGGCACGACAACACGGGGGGGACCGGCCGGTACCTCGCGGCGCGCGAGTCCTCCGCGCGCGCGGTGGCGGCGGGCGAGATCACCCGCGTGGCTCCGTCCGTCATCCTCGCGGGCGGCGGCGGCGTGCGGTGGCTCGGCGTGGCGGCGGACGAGCTGGCGGACGGCGCGCGTGAACTCTCGGACCACCGCGCCGGCCGGATGTCCGCGGCGCTCGCCCGGGCTTCCGAGGTTTGGGACACGTTCCAGAACGGCGCGCGGAGCCCGCGCGCGATCAAGGCGTTCGCCGCGTACGGCGTGCACCGCTGGTCCACGCCGCTCGAGTTCCTGTGCCTGATCGGGGACGCCAGCGAGGACCACCGCGGGATCGGCGTGGACTCCCGGCCGGACCTGATGCCGAGCCACAGCCTCTGGACGGACTACGAGGGCGCGCCCGAGGAGACGGATCAGTACTACGCGGAGGTCACCTCCGACGGGCTCGGGAACTTCGACGACCTCGCGGACCTGTACGTCGGACGGCTCTCGGTGGACACCGCGGCGGAGCTGGCGTGGAACGTCCGCCGGATCCGGGCCTACGAGACCGAGAACCCGGACCAGCCCTGGCGCCGGAAGGTGCTGCTGACGGCGGACGACGCGCTGTCGGGCGACCTCGGCGCGGGTCTCGGCGCCGGCTACGGCTGGAAGGGCTTCCTGGAGACGCAGTTCTGCGCGCGCTCGCGCGGGTACGCCGACTCGCTGGCGAAGCACCCTGCGGACGTCATCGCCACGGACGTGATGTGCCTCTCGGACTTCACGCACCCCTGCGCGGACTCGTGCAACGCGCCCCTGGGGGACATCTACCCCTACGACTGCGAGACCCTGGACGGCCTGGACTGCGGCATCTGGTACGACTGCCGGATCGCGCCCTCGCAGTGGGCCAACGAGTATCCGTGCGTCGTGGACGCGGTGGAGCTGGAAGCGCTCCCCGTGCTGCGGCAGAAGCTGAACGCGGGCGGCCTCGTCTGGAACTACCAGGGGCACGCGAACAAGTTCCAGCTGGCGCACGAGTACATGTTCCGGGACGACAACTTCCCCGGCGGCCGCCGCGACGTGCTGTCCCTGGACAACGATGCGCGCCCGTTCATCTTCCTCGGCTTCGCGTGCCACCTGGCGGAGTTCGACCGCGCGGACGAGCGGAACTCGGAGGACTGCCTCGGCGAGAAGCTGATGAACGTGCAGGCGCCGGACCAGGCGGAGCCCGGCGGGTGCGTTGCCGTGTTCGCCAGCTCCGGGTTCGAGTTCCTGTCGCAGAACCTCTCGTTCAACCAGTACGTGATGGACGCGTTCTTCTATCCGGAGAAGGCCGCGCCCGGGGCGGCGCTCCCGGACGACGGCTCCGCGGGCTACGTGTGGACGCTGGGCGAATCCACGACGCGCGCGCGATTGATGTTCCAGCAGGAGTACCCGTCCGCCGGCACGAGCCGGCAGGCGGCGCAGCGGTTCATCCTGCTGGGGGATCCCGCGCTGTCGCCGGATCTCGGCAGCCCGTCGCTCGCCGTGACCGTGAACGGGCGCGCCGTGGAGACGCCGTCGGACCCGTACTTCGTCACGCCGGACGACACCGAGAGCACCTTCGACGTGGTCGTGACGGCCACCGACGGGCGCGGGATCGTGGCTACGCGCGTCGTGGACACCGCCCGCGGGGAACTCGCGGAGGGCACGGACTACGAGCGCGCGGTCGCCACGCAGACGCCGGACGGCGTGCCGCAGGCCGTCACGCTCACGGCCACGGTGGACGTCCGCCTGGGCGAGGTGTACGACGTCCGCTTCGAGGCGGTGGACACCACCGGGAAGACGAGCGCCTTCGTGCTGAGCACGGACACGCTCTTCCGCTTCCTGGATCGGCCGGCCGTCTTCCCGAACCCGTTCCGGGACCGCGCCAGCATCGCCTTCAAGGCGACCGCGGCGGTCCGCGGCGGCTCGGTGGACATCTACACGGTGGGCGGGCGGCGGGTGCGTTCGGTGCGGGTGGGCTCGCTGCCGTCGAACGAGCAGCACGCCGTGGAGTGGGACGGCCGGGACGACAACGGGCTCCTGGTGGCGAACGGCACCTACCTGGCGCGCGTGTCGCTGGACTCCGCGGCGGGGTCCGCCGAGGAGACGCTCCCGATCGTCGTCATCCGATAGCGGATCCGGGGCGATGGGGTAGACTGCGCCGATGCCGCCGCGTCCCGACCTGTTCGAGGAGCTCACGTCGCTCGTGACCGAGGGATTCCTCCCGGAATCCCGCGATCTCGACACGCTGGATACCGCCGGCATCCTCGCGGTCATCCACGACCAGGACCGGCGCGTCGCCCCCGCGGTGGGGGAGTGCCTTCCCGAGATCGCGAAGGTCGTGGAGGGCGTGGTGGCGGCGTTCGCGCGGGGCGGGCGGCTGGTCTACCTCGGCGCCGGCACGTCCGGTCGCCTCGGCATCCTGGACGCGTCGGAGTGCCCGCCCACCTTCGGGACCGACCCCGCCGAGGTGGTGGGGATCATCGCGGGCGGGCCCGAGTCCGTGTTCCGCGCGCGCGAAGGGGCGGAGGACGACGCCGGCGGCGGGCGCCGCGCGGTGGACGAGGCCCGCGTGGACGCGCGGGACGCCGTGGTGGGGATCGCGGCGAGCCGCCGCACGCCGTTCGTCCAGGGCGGGCTGGCGCGCGCCCGGGAGCTGGGCGCGTTCACCGCGCTCGTCACCTGCAACCCGGGCACCACGAGGCTGGAAGCCGAGCTGGGTGGCGCGGACGTGGTGGTGGCGCCGGTGGTGGGGCCGGAGGTGGTGGCCGGGTCCACGCGCATGAAGGCCGGCACCGCGCAGAAGATGGTGCTGAACATGATCACCACGGCCGCCATGGTGCGCCGCGGGAAGACGCTCGGGAACCTCATGGTGGACCTGCGCCCCGGCTCCGCGAAGCTCGTGGAGCGGGGCCGGCGGATCGTGATGAAGGCGGTCGGCGTGGAGTACGACGAGGCCGTCCGCCTGATCGAGGGCGCCGGCGGGCGCGTGCGGACCGCGCTGGTCATGGGCCTGCGCGGCGTGGACGCGGCGGAGGCGGAGCGCATCCTGGACCGCGCGGGGGGCTTCGTCCGGCGCGCGCTGGACCTGCCGCGGTGACGCTGGCGCCGCTCGACGGCGGACTCGGACTCCTCTTGACCGGCTGCGGGGTCCTCGTCACGATCCTCGTCGCCCGGCGCGTGGCCGGTCCGTCCTTCGCTTCCGGAGAGCCCCGTTGAACCGATTGGCCGCCCTCGCGTCGAAGCCCACGCTGCGGATCCTCGGGTTGATGTCCGGCACGTCCATGGACGGAGTGGACGCCGTCGTGGCGGACATCGGGGGGCCGCCGGATGCGCCCACCATCCGCCAGATCGCGTTCCGCACCGTGCCCTACCCGGACGAGCTGCGCCGGGAGGTCCGCGCCGTGGCGTCGGGCGACGTCCGCAGCGCGGACGGCCTGTCCCGCCTGGATCACGCGGTGGGCGAGGCCTTCGCGGAGGCGGGGCGGGCGGTGCTCGTGGAGGCCGGGCTCGGGCCGGGCGCGGTGGACGTCGTCGCGTCGCACGGGCAGACCATCTTCCACTCGCCGGAGCGGCGGGAGACCTGGCAGATCGGGGAGCCGTCCCGGATCGCGGCGGTGCTCAAGGCGCCCGTGGTCTCGGACTTCCGCCGCGGCGACCAGGCCGCGGGCGGGCAGGGCGCGCCCCTGGTGCCGCTGTTCGACGCGCTCCTCCTGCGCAGCCCCGAGCACGGCCGGATCCTCCTGAACCTCGGGGGCATCGCGAACGTCACGGTCCTCCCGAAGGGGCGCGGCACGGGCGGCGTGTACGCGTTCGACACCGGTCCCGGGAACATCCTGATCGACGAGTTCCTCGTGCACGCCACGGAGGGACGCATCCGCATGGACAAGCGCGGCGCCATGGCGGCCCAGGGCACGGTGGACGAGGACCTTCTCGGGGGTTTCCTGGAGCACCCGTACTTCTACGAGAAGCCGCCGAAGTCCACGGGGCGCGAGGTGTTCGGCGCGCAGTTCGTGGGTCTCACGCTCGGCGAGTGGGCACGCCGCGGGGAGCACCTGGAGGACATCGTGGCCACGCTCACGGAGTTCACGGCCATCTCCGTGGCCGCTTCCGTGAAGGAGTACGTGCTGCCGGGCACGAAGGTGAAGGAGATGCTGGTGTCGGGCGGCGGCGTGCACAACGACACGCTCATGCGGCGCCTGCGCGAGGAGCTGGAGGACCTGTCCGTGGCGCCCCTGGAGACCGCCGGATTCTCCTCCGACGCGAAGGAGGCGCTGGCCTTCGCCCTGCTCGCCCGCGAGACGATCTGCGGACGCCCCGGCAACATCCCGGGCGCCACCGGCGCGCGCGGTCCCGTCGTCCTCGGGGTCGTCACGCCGGCGCCGGTCTGAGCGCGTGGTCGCCGCGCGGCCGCTCCGCTCCCCGTTCCGCGCGCCCCGCACGCTGGCCGGCCTGATCGCGGCGGGCCTGGTGGCGGGCTGTGCCGCCGGGCCGCCGCGGCATGGCGGCCCTTCGCCGACCCCGATTCCCGAGGAGCCCGTGCGCCCGCCGGACACGCGTCCCTTCGGCGGCGAGATCCTGGTGCGGGTCGGGCTGTCGTGGGATCGCAGCGCGGTGCGCATCCGTGCCACGTCCGGCGGGCTGCGATGGGGGCTCTCCCCCGACGCGATGGGCGACGTGTCCGGCTCGTTCCTCGAGCTGGGCGCGGGCGGCGCTCGCATCCTCGGGCTCGCCGGGAACTTCACCCACGAGGGTCCGTCGTTCGTGCGCGTCGAGGGCGGCCGCGGCTCCCCGCTGGTCGTCAACGGGCGCGCGTACCGCGGGCGCATCGAGATCACCGCCCGCGCGGACACGCTGTTCGTGGTCAACGTGCTGCCGCTGGAGGACTACCTGCGCGGGGTCGTGCCGAAGGAGATCGGCGGGCGCAAGCCGGGGGAGGAGCAGGCGGTGGCCGCGCAGGCCGTGGCGGCGCGCACCTACACCGTGAAGCGCCTCGGGCAGTACGGCTCGCTGCCCTTCGACTTGTACGCGAGCGTGCAGGACCAGGTGTACGAGGGCCTGAGCGCCGAGGAGACCCACACGGACGCCGCGGTCCGCGAGACGCAGGGGCTCGTGCTCGCCACGGGGAGCGGGCTGCTCGAGGCGTACTACTCGGCGGCGTGCGGCGGGTACCGGGCGGACATCCGGATGGCGTGGCCGCACCGCGAGGCGTCCGAGCCGCTGTACGGCGGTCCGGACGGGGAGCCGGGGCGCGCGTGGTGCCGCGACTCGAACCACTTCGCGTGGACGGAGCGTTGGGAGGGCACGAAGCTGGCGGCGTTGCTGCGCGAGCACGGACCGGCGCTGCTGGAGCTGCCGCCCGGATCGATCCGCGGCGACCTCGTGGACGTGCGCGTGGAGGGGACCGACGCCTCCGGTCGTTTGATCGCGGTGACCTGGGAGACCACGCAGGGCGAGTGGCGCATTCCGGGGGATCGGAACCGCTGGGTGCTGCGGCGGGAGGGCGGCGGGATCCTGCGCAGCGCGAAGGTGGCGCTGGACGTGCGTCGCTCCGGGGGGAGGGTCGTGGAAGTCCGCGCCTCGGGCTCCGGGAACGGGCACGGCGTGGGCATGTGCCAGGTCGGCGCGCTGGCGCGCTCGCGGGCGGGGCAGTCCTTCCGGGAGATCCTGGCAGCCTACTATCCGGGCGCGGCGCTGCGCCGGCTCACCGGGGAGGACCTTCCCCCCGGGCGCGGCGCCGGGTCCTGACCGGCGCGGGGCGACGGTGCGCGCGGCGCCGACCGGAGGGCCACGCGGAATCGGGGTTGCCGGGAAGGCGGCGGCTCTGGTAGTGTCCCTCCGCTTCGCATCCACCCCCCGCGGGGACGGATCCGAAGATCCGATGCGGGGTTCCTTGCCGCGCGGAGTCCATCGGTGGGGTCGTAGTTCAGTCGGTTAGAACGCCGGCCTGTCACGCCGGAGGTCGCGAGTTCGAGTCTCGTCGGCCCCGCCACTCACGAGCCCTCGGGGAAACCCGGGGGCTTTCGTGTGTTCCGGGTCGTCCGGGTCGGAGGCGGACCACGGGCGCGGTCTCGGACGAGCAGAACGGGCCCGCGATCCGGGGATCGCGGGCCCGCATGACTCCGCCTCGATGGCGGTGGATCAGTTGCCGGCGGCCTCCGGGATGGGGTGGGCGATCTTCTTGACCGCCTCCGCGAACACGAACTCCTTGTAGAAGGAGTTCCCCTCGGGCGTGTGGCAGGTCTTGCAGACGGCTTCGGTCGGCTCCACGAGACCCACGGACTTCGGGTCCACGGTGCCGGCCACGAGGCCTTCCATCACGGCCTTCTTGTAGTAGCCGCTGCCCGGGCCGTGGCAGCTCTCGCAGGAGACGCCCTCTTCCAGGGCGATCTTCTGGTTCGCGAGATCGTCCATCACGGCCGCGGCCGTGGCGTGGCACTTGAGGCACTGCGGATCCTTCTGCGGATCGGCGATGCCCTTCTTCGCGGCGTCGGCCTTCGCCTCGGGGGACGCCAGCGCCTCGAACGCCTTCGCGTGCTTGCTCTTCAGCCAGATGTCGTACTGCGCGCCTTCTTCGGGCTTCTTGTGGCACATCTTGCACTTCGCCACGCCGGTGTACTTGCCGACCACGTCCGCCGCCGCCCCTTCGGCCGCACGGGCCGTGGAGCCGAGCCCGAACGCGAGCACCGCGAGCGCGGCGGTCACGGACAGGAACGAGCCTCTCATCGGGATCCCTCCTTCGAGATCATGGGAACCCCGGCCGCTTGCCGGGCGTTCCGCGCTTCCGTGTGCCGGCGGAGGTTCGCTTCCCCCGCGCGACCTTCGACCCGAAGCCTCCTTCTTTTGTCACCTGCGTGCAAGGAATGGTGTGCCGCGGCCCCAGCGGCCCGCGACCGGATGATCCGCGGAGGGTGGTCCCGGCGGGCCGGGCGGGGTTGGCCGGGCGGGAAGCGCCCGCCACCGCCGGTCGCATGCGGAGATCCGGCAACTCCGACCATGCTTCCTGGGCAGCGGGCGCGCTCACCCCCGGCGTCCGGCGAATCCTGATCCGGCGTACGGCGGGGACGCCCCGGCCTTCCCATCCGCTTCCCCTCCCGGGCGGTGGCGCCTTCGCGCCGCCGCGCCCCGAACGGTCCGCACCCCAAAATAGTGGATTCCACGGTCCGTCAACAGGGGGAACGTGACGTTTCCGTGACACGAAGGGCGGAAAAAGTCAGGCGCCTTCGCAATACGTTGTCGGGCAACGAGTTGAGCGACCGCTCGTGAAGTTGCCGACAATGGACGACTGCGTGATCCGGAATAGATTGGGTCAACCACCCCGGCCCCCGGGGAGTGAGGGTGCGATGGATCGACGAGACTTCTTCCGGACCTGCGGTGCGATCGGCACGCTCTCCGCGGCGGGGACGGCCCGTGCTTCGTCCGTCCCCGCTCCGGCAACCAACGGCTTCGGGGTCCTGTGCGACCTCACGATGTGCGTCGGCTGCCGGAAGTGCGAGTGGGCGTGCAACCAGGCGCAGGAGCTGCCGGAGGCGCCGCTGGCCACGTTCGAGGACCGCGCGGTCTTCGCGGAGGCGCGGCGCCCCGACCACGGTCACTTCACGGTCGTGAACGAGTACCCGGCCGAGGACGGCGGAAAGCCCACCTGGGTCAAGGTGCAGTGCATGCACTGCCTGGAGCCGGCGTGCGCCTCGGCGTGCATCGTGTCGGCTCTGGAGCGGGACGAGCACGGGCCGGTGACCTACGACGCGGACCGCTGCATCGGCTGCCGGTACTGCATGGTCGCCTGTCCCTTCCAGATCCCCGCGTACGAGTACGAGGAGCCGCTCACCCCGCGCGTCCGGAAGTGCACGATGTGCGCGAACCGCGTGCTCGAGGGCGACGGAGCGGTCCCCGCGTGCGTGGAGATCTGCCCGCCGCAGTGCCTCACGTTCGGCCGGCGCTCCGAGCTGCTGGTGCTCGCGCACGGCCGGTTCGAGAAGCACCCGGAGAAGTACGTGCCCGCGGTGTACGGGGAGCACGAGGTCGGGGGCACGTCCTGGATGTACGTGGCGGGGCGGCCCTTCGAGGAGCTCGGCCTTCCCGCGCTGCCGTCGCGGTCCACGCCGTCCCGCACGGAGCCCTTGCAGCACGCCATCTTCAAGAACTTCGTGCCGCCGCTGGGGCTGTACTCGCTGCTGTTCGGGATCTCGTGGCTGTTCGCCCGGCGCGACGGCGCGGGGAGGACGGTGCACGCGCACGAGCCCCCGCGCGAGCCGGTGGCAGCCGGTGGACGGGGGCTGTCGCGGGGCATGCTCACGCTGCTCTTCCTCGCGGCCGCCGCGGTGCTCGTGACCGTGACGCGCTTCGTGGCGGGCCTTTCGACGGTGACGAATCTCGACGACCAGTACCCGTGGGGCATCTGGATCGCCGTGGATGTGGCCGCCGGCGTGGCGCTCTCGGCCGCCGGGTTCACCACCGCGGCGCTCGCCCACATCTTCCACCGGGAGGACTTCGAGCCCATTGCCCGGCCGGCGCTGCTGTCGGCGCTGCTTGGCTACACGTTCGTCGTGTTCGGGCTCATCGTGGACCTCGGCCGGCCGTACCGCATCTGGCACCCGATGATGCCGGAGATGTGGTCCGGGCACTCGGTGCTGTTCGAGGTGGGCCTGTGCGTGATGGCGTACCTCACCGTGCTGTACCTGGAGTTCCTCCCGGTCGTGCTGGAGCGCGTCCGCGGCCACGTCCGCTTCCGCGGCCGGCTCCGCTCGCTGCAGCAGCCCACGGAGCGGTTCCTGACCGGGCTGGACGTCGTCCTGCGCAAGGCCATGCCGTTCCTGCTCGTGGCCGGCGTGGTGCTCTCCTGCCTGCACCAGTCCTCGCTGGGCGCGCTGATGCTGCTGGCGCCCACGAAGGTCGACCCCCTGTGGTACACGCCGGTGCTGCCGCTGTTCTTCCTCATGTCCGCGATCATGGTGGGTTACCCGGTGGTGATCCTCGAGTCCCTGCTGTCGGCGCGCGCGTTCCGCCGGCATCCGGAGACGCCGCTGCTCGCGAAGCTCGCCCGGATCGTGCCCGCGTTCCTGGGGCTGTACCTCGTGGCGAAGCTCGCGGACCTCGCCATCCGGGACCAGATCGGCGCGCTGTTCGCGTTCGACGTCCCGTCCCGCGCGCTCCTCACCGAGCTCCTGCTCGGCGTGATCGTGCCGGGCTGGATCCTGCAGTCCGCGAAGCGGCGCGAGTCGCCGCGGATGCTGCTCGCCGCGGTGCTGCTGATCCTCGGCGGCGTCGTGCTGAACCGCATCAACGTGTTCCTCGTGTCGTACCGGCCGCCCTACGCCACGCACCCGTACTTCCCGCACCTCGGGGAGATCGCGGTGACGGTGGGGCTGTTCGCGACGCTGGCGCTGGCCTACCGCGTGATCGTCACGCGCTTCCCGGTGCTGCCTGCGGACGAGGCGAAGGGGGGCGCGTCGTGAGGAACTTCCTGCCCGGCGCGGCCGCGGCCGTGCTCGTTCTCGCCGCGTCGGTCGCGTTCACGGACCGCGCGGAGGCCAAGCCCGGCGACGGGACGGACTGCAAGGCCTGCCATGCCTGCCCCGTCCCGACCGCCCAGGACCCGTGCCTGACGAAGTGCCCGCGTCCGAGGCAGGCGGCGAAGCCGCCGCAGGGGCCGGCGATGGTCGTGCTGGACGAGCTGGAGAAGATCTACGATCCGGTGCGCTTCAACCACGAGGGGCACGCGGGGATGACGAAGTTCGGCGGCGACTGCACGCTGTGCCACCACCACACGCCGGCGGGCGACGAGCATCCGGCATGCCGCACGTGCCATCCTGCCGACGTCCCGCACGAGAACTCCGATCAGCCCGGGCTGAAGGGCGCGTACCACCGCCAGTGCCTGGGCTGTCATCGGGAGTGGGAGGGCGAGACGTCGTGCGAGATCTGCCATGCGCGCAAGGCCATGGGCGGCTCGCCGGCGGCCACGTTCCACGGCAAGCGCGAGCGGCTCGAGCTCGACGACCTCATCGTGTTCGAGACGGGGTACGCCGACGGGGACAAGGTCCCGTTCCACCACAAGAACCACTCGGCCCGGTACGAGTCCGACTGCACGGCCTGTCACGAGGACCAGGGCTGCACGGGATGCCACGTGCAGAACCGCACGCCGCACCCCATGGGCTCCCTGGAGGACGTGGACCTGCACGACGCGTGCTTCCGCTGCCACCAGCAGGACCACGGCACGTCGCACGCGAAGGGCGAGTGCACGCACTGCCACGGGCGCGCGGACGCGGACCTGTTCAAGCACGAGACCACGGGGTGGCCGCTGAAGCGCTACCACAAGGACCTCGGCTGCCGCGCGTGCCATCCGGCATGGATCACGCCGGTGAAGCTGGACCGGGCCTGCTCGAACTGCCATCCGCGCGGGTGGGAGGCCGGCTTCAACCACGCCGTGACCGGCGTGAAGCTGGACGAGATGCACGGGGAGATGGACTGCTCCGACTGCCACGGGGACGGCTTCGGGGCGGGGAAGGCACCGTCCTGCAGCGACTGCCACGACGACGGACGGAAGTACGATCCGAAGCGGGGCTTCGCGCCCTGACGACCGGCGGGCGGCGGGGCCGATCTCCGGCCCCGCCATCGCGTCCGCCCTACGACCCGTACAGCGTGGAGAGGACGGCGGGGTCGGTCTCCTCGTCGGCCACGATCGCGTGGCACGTCTCGCAGTCGTCCACGATCGTCTCGCCGTCCACGGTCTCGTGTCCGCCGTCGTGGCACCGGAAGCAGCCGCCCTCCAGGTCCGAGCCGCCGTGCCCGAGGAACTTCGGGTACGTGCCCCACGTGATCTCCATCTCCGGGAACACGTTGCGCTCGCGGATGGCCGCGAGGCGCGCGGCGGTGGCGTCCAGCGCCTCGGCGGAGACGAGCGCGCGCATCTCCTCGTCCGTGGCGTAGAACTCCGCGAGCGACGCCCGCATCGCCGCCGTGAGGTCCGCGCCCGCCGCCACGTCCGACCGCAGGGCGCGCACCGCCTCGCGCCGCAGGAACGGGATCGACGCATCCAGCCGGCCCGCGTCCAGCGCGTGGTCCACGGCCTCCTCCGGCAGCTCGAACGAGTGCGTGGGGCGGTTGTGGCAGTCCATGCAATCCATCGTGCGCGGCGGGATCCCCTCGATGCGCGCGCGCACCTCGTCCGGATCGCCGGCGAACCACTCCACGACCTCGCCGTCCGCGCGCGTGAGCCGCACGTAGGGGATCTCCTGGCGATCCTCGTCCACGGAGACGTACTCCACGACGTTGTCCTTGCTCGTGTGCCAGTGGATCCCGCGCCCGCCGTCGCGCTCGCCGCCGCCGATCTTCAGCACGAGCACCGTGGTCTTGCGCGTGTTGTCCCGGTCCTCCGCGAACTTGTGCCGCACGTCGAGCATGTCGCCGTGGTGCTTCTCGGGCCAGTGGCACTCCTCGCAGGTGCCGCGGGCGGGGCGCAGGTTCTCGATGGGCGTGTCGATGGGGCGGTGGTAGCTCCCGGTGATCGCGGCGACGACCTGCCGCGCCCCGGACAGCTTCGACCGGACGTACCAGTCCGCGCCCGACCCGATGTGGCACTCCACGCACTTCACGCGGGAGTGGGGCGAATCCTGGTAGGCCGTCCACTCCGGCTTCATCACCTGGTGGCACACGAGCCCGCAGAACTCGTTCGTCTCGGACACGTGGTAGGCCCCGTATCCGGCGAATCCGAAGAGAACCAGGTTGACGACGGTCATGCCGGCGAAGATCCCGAGGCGGCGCAGGTGCCGCGGGTTCTCGAAATCGAAGGCGGGCAGCCGGCCGCCGCGGCGCTGCTTGGACAGGCGCCAGTGGGCGATGGGCAGGAGCAGGAGACCCACGACCAGGATGCCGGGAAGCACCACGAAGATGAAGATGCCCACGTAGGGCGAGAACGGGAACCCGGCGAGCGTGAGGGCCAGGAACACCACGAACAGAAGGCCGCCGAGCGTGGCCAGCAGCACACCGAGGCCGCCGATCGGATCGAGCGAGATCTCCCGCAGCCAGGTCAGGGCTTCCCTGGGCTTCACCATGCCGTCGTCTCCCTCCGGGTCTGGTTCATGACCTGCGAGTCCCGTAATATACGGCAGCCATGGGGTAAGATGAACCCTCTTGGCGGCGATTCGGGAAGGGAGAAACGTGATGCGTGGCCTCGGTTGGGCGATTCCGGCAATCCTCGCGGGCCTCTGGGCCCTGGCCGTTCCGGCGCGGGCGCAGCTCCCCACGTCGGCCGAGTGCCTGGAATGCCACGCCGAGGCCGACGAGGACATGCCCCTGGTCCCGGCCGACGCCCTGCACGACTCGGTCCACGACGGCTTCGACTGCCTGGACTGCCACGAGGGGATCCCGGAGCTGCCGCACGAGGACGTGCTCCCCAAGGTCAACTGCGCCACGTGCCACGAGGACGAGGCGGCGGCGTACACGAAGCACGGGCGCGTGGCGGTGGGCGCGGACCCGGACATCCCGGCCTGCGCGGACTGCCACGGTTCGCACCAGATCCGCGTGTCGTCGGACCCGCAGTCGCTCGTGCACCCGCAGCACCTGCCGGCCACGTGCGGCCGCTGCCACCAGGACACGGACCTGGCGAAGGCGCATGACATCAAGCTGAAGCGCCCGGTGGAGGTGTACGAGACCAGCGTGCACGGGCAGGCCACGCTGGGCGGCTCGGTCACGTTCGCGGCCACGTGCAACGACTGCCACTCCACCGAGGGGACCGCGCACAAGATCTACGGTCCGGGGGACCCCGCCTCCACGATCAACCACTTCAACATCCCGAACACGTGCGGCAAGTGCCACGAGACCATCGCCCGCGAGTACTGGGAGGGAATCCACGGGCAGCTGGCCGCGCGCGGCGAGACGGACACGCCGGTGTGCACCACGTGCCACGGCGAGCACGGCATCCTCCGGCACGACGACCCGCGCGCGCGCGTGAGCCCCGCGCTGGTGGCGGAGGCCACGTGCGCCCCGTGCCACGAGTCCGCGTTCCTCAACGAGAAGTACGGGCTGCCGGCGGGGCGCCTGGCGTCGTTCGTGGACTCGTACCACGGATTGAAGAGCAAGGCGGGGGATACGCACGTGGCGAACTGCGCGTCCTGCCACGGCGGGCACCGCATCCTGCCCAGCACCGATCCGCGGTCCACGATCCACGCGTCGAACCTGCCGCAGACCTGCGGCGGCTGCCATCCGGGCATCGACGCGGCGCTCGCGACCACGAAGATCCACGAGACGAACCCGGGCGAGCGCACGACCGCCGCGCTCCTGGTCACTTCGATCTACCGGTTCCTGATCCTCGTGATCATCGGCGGCATGCTGGCGTACGTGACCCTGGACTTCATCCGCCAGGTCCGCGACCAGCGCAAGGGCCCGCAGGTGCGGCGCATGAACGCGAACGCCATCGCGCAGCACTGGCTGCTGGCGATCACGTTCGTGGCGCTCGTGGTCACCGGGTTCGCGCTGCGGTACGCGGACACGTGGCTGTTCCAGACGCTGTTCGGCTGGGACGGCGGCTCCCGCGTGCGCGGCATCGCCCACCGCGTGGCCGCCACGCTGTTCACGCTGAGCTGCCTGTGGCACCTCATCTACCTGCGCTCCCCGGAGGGCCGCCGGTTCCTGCGCGACATGCTGCCCGGCAAGCGGGATCTCACGGAGCTGGGAACCATGGTGGGCTACAACCTCGGCCGCCACGATCGCCGGGCGCGCTTCGGCCGTTTCGGGTACGTGGAGAAGGCGGAGTACTGGGCGCTGATCTGGGGCGCCGTGGTGATGTTCGTGACCGGCGCGGCGCTCTGGTTCGACAACCTGCTCGTGCAGTGGCTGCCGAAGGGGTTCCTCGAGGTCGCGCTGGTGATCCACTTCTACGAGGCGGTCCTGGCCACGCTGGCCATCGCCGTGTGGCACATGTACTCCACGGTGTTCAGCCCGTCGGTGTACCCGGGCAATCCCGCGTGGATCACGGGGAAGATGCCGGCGGAGATGTACCACCACGAGCACGCGGGAGAGGCGGACGAGGCGGCCGAGACGGAGCGGGCCGCGAAGGGGGCCGAGCGGAAGTCCGCGCCGGCGACCCGTCCCGGGGACGCGCCGGAGACGGCGGGCGGAACGCCCTGACCCGCGGAAGGACGCACGCGATCCTCGTTTGACACGGTCCGGCCGCGCGTCGACCATGCTCCGATGCGCCCGAACGGTCCGTATCTCCGCGCTGCGTTCTGGGGTCCCGCGCTCGGTCTGCTCGCGCTGGTCGTGGCGCTCGGTGCGCCGGTGCTGTTCGCCACGCCGCCGCGCGTGTTCTCGGACGCGGCGAACGACGTGGCGCACTACTTCCTGCACACCACCGCGTACGTGGCGCGATCGCTGGCCGCGGGCGAGATCCCGTTCTGGAACCCGCACATCTTCGCGGGGACGCCGTTCGTCGGGGCGTTCCAGTCCGCCGTGTTCTACCCGGGCACGCTCCTGTTCCTGGCCCTTCCGGGGGACGCGGCGCTCAACGTCTCGATCGTGCTGCATCTCTTCCTGGCCGGCGCGTTCGCCATGGGCGCGGTCGTCCGGCGTGGGGCCGGACCCGCCGCGGCGGCGCTCGCCGGCGCCGTCGTGGCGCTCGGGGGGCCGCTCTTCCCGCACTTGTGGGGAGGGCACGTCACGCTCCTGTGGGCGTACCCGTGGACGATCCTGGCGCTGGCCGCGCTCGACGCGCTGCTGGACGGCGGCGGGCGGCGGGCCGCGGGTGTGGCGGGTCTGGCGATCGGCCTGGGTGTGCTGGCCGGGCACCCGCAGACGGTGTTCCACGCGGGCGTGGCGGGGCTGCTGTGGACGCTTCTCCGCCTCCGCCGGACGCCGCGGCCCGCGCGGGCCGCCGGGCTCGCGGCGGGCGCCGCCGCGCTCGGGCTGGCCCTGGCCGCGGTGCAGGTGTGGCCCGCCGTGGCGGAGTCTCCGTACGGGCTGCGGCACGCGCTTCCCGCCGAGCAGGCCGCGGTCTTCTCCTTGCCGGTGGAGAACCTGCTCACGCTCCTGGCCCCGGGCTTCTTCGGGGGCGGCAGCGGGGCGCCGTACTGGGGCCGGGCCTACTTCTGGGAGATGTCCCTCTTCGTGGGCGTGGTGACCCTGCCCCTGCTCGTGCTCGGCGCGACCCGGCGCGAGCGCGGCGCCGGCCGGATGGCCGTGGTGGCCGGTGTGCTGCTCGTGCTGGCGCTCGGGGCGAACGGCCCTCTCTTCGCGCTGCTGCACGCGCTCGCGGGTTTCGACCGCATCCGCGGCTGGTCCAAGTTCTCGCTGCCGCTCGCGTTCTTCCTGGCCCTGCTCGCCGCCGAGGGCGTGGAGCGGGTCCGGGCCGGGGCGGTCTCCGGGCGGGCGGCGATCGGCGTCGCCGCCGCCGCCGTGCTTGCGGCCGCCGCCGGCATCGCGCTCGCGGGGGCGGACGCGCCCGCCCGGCTCGCCGGGTTCATCGCGGACGTCCAGGCGAAGGCCGCGGCCCGCGGGGAGACGTGGCTGCCGCCCGAGGCCTGGCAGGACCCGGCGTTCGCGCCGCACGCGGCGGGCGCGGCGGCGCGGCAGCTCCTGGGGGCGGGCGGGGCGCTGGCGCTCGCCGCGGGGCTCCTGGTCTTCGCGCGGCGGCGGCCCGCGATCGGGGCGGCGGCGCTCGCGGGGGTCGGCGTGCTGGAATTGGCGGCGTTCGCCGCGCCGCTCGCCGTGGGCTTCGACCCGGCGCCGTTCCGGTTCGACGCCCTGCGCGCGCACCTCGCGGACCGGGACCCGGCGGGGCGCATCCTCAACGTGCTCATGCCGAACGCCGCGATGACGATCGGCGCGTACGAGGTGGGCGGCTACGACCCCGGCGTGCCGCGACGCACCGCGGAGTTCCTGCAGTTCTCGCAGGGCCGGCCGCTGGACGTGCTCGCCCACCACTCCCGCTTCGACTCCGCGCCGGACATGTTCACGATGCTCCGGCTCTCGACCGTGGTGTTCCTGGAGGAGGGCCGGCTGACGGCGGAGGACTTCCCGCTCGACGCGCTGCCCCGCGCGTCCCTGCGCGAGCGGTTCGAGGTGATCGCGGACCGCGACACGGCGTTCGCGCGGCTGCTGGATCCGTCCTTCGATGCGGGGACGTCGGTCCTGCTGGAGCGGATGCCGGAGCCGTCGCCGGCGCCGGGGGGCGCGGCCGGCATGGCGTCGGTCGTGGCCGAAGGGAACGGCGAGCTCGTGGTCTCCGCATCCGCGCCGGGGGCGGCGCTGCTGCTCGTCACGGATGCGTACCACCCGTTGTGGGTCGCCGAGGCGCTGCCGGGCAGCGCGCAGCAGCGCTACGAGATCCTGCCCGCGAACCGTTGCCTGCGCGCCATCCCGCTCGGTCCGGGCGAGCACCGGATCCGCATGGTCTACCGCGTGCCGGGCTTCGCGGCGGCGGCCGGCGTGAGCGTCGCGGCGATCGCGGTGCTGCTGGCGATGCTGGCATGGCCGCGGCGCGGGGCGCCCGGGACGGGACCGTGACGGGCGGCGCGGAGACCGCGACGGCGCCGGCGCGAACGGACGCGCGCCGCGACCTGCTACTGGCCGCGCTCGCCTTCGCGGCGAATCTCCCGGCGCTCGCCGGCGGCTTCCTCTGGGACGACCACCTGTGGCTTCGGGACAGCACGATCACGCCGCACGCCGACGGATGGTGGCGCGCGTGGACGCACGGCGCGCACTTCGACTGGTACCCGCTCACGTCGGACGCGTTCTGGATCCTGTGGCGGCTCTTCGGGGAGGCGCCGTTCGGATACCACGTGGCGAGTCTCGCGCTGCACGCGCTGGGCGCGATGATCCTCGCGCGCGTGCTGGCCGCGCTGGCCGTGCCCGGCGCGTGGTGGATCGCCGCGCTGTGGGCCGCGCACCCCGTGAACGTGGCGACGGTCGCGTGGATCGCGGAGTTGAAGAACACGCTCTCGTTCCCGCTGTACGCGGGCGCCGCGCTCCTGTGGATCCGCTCCTGGGACGGCGACGCGGGTCGGCGCGGCGCGCTCGCCACAGCGCTGCACGGCGCGTCGCTGCTGGCGAAGTCCGCGGGCGTCGGGCTTCCCGTGGCGCTCGGCCTGCTGGCGTGGGCGCGGGGGCGCCCCCTCGCGCGGGAGGCGCGCCGGCTCGCGCCGATGGCCCTCCTCTCGACGGGCGCGGGCATCGTGACCTTGCGCTTCCAGGTGGAGGGCGCCATCGGGAGCGCGGCCGGCGACGTGGCGCGCCCGCTCGCCGCGCGGATCGCGGATGCGGGCGCGGCCGTGGCGTTCTACGCGGCGAAGGCGCTCGCCCCCGTAGGTCTCGCCATCGTCTACCCGCGCGCGGAGGGTGGGGGCGCGGCCGCGTGGGCCTCGCTCGCGCTCGTGGCCGCGGGACTGGCGGCGCTCTTCGCGCTGCGCGGCCGGATCGGGCGCGCGCCGTTCGCGGCCGCCGCGTCCTACGTGGTGCTGCTCGCGCCGATCCTGGGCTTCGTGGACACGTACTACCGCCGCTGGTCCGACGTGGCGGACCACTGGCAGTACCACGCGCTGCCCTGGCTCCTCGCCCTCGTCGGGGCGGCGGCAGCCCTGGCGGCGCGGCGCGCGGCGCTGCCGGCGCGGGCGCGCACCGCGGTCGCGGGCGTCGCGCTGGGCGCGTGCGTCGTGCTCGCGTTCGCGCAGGCGCGCGCCTACGTGAGCCCGCGCGCCTTCTGGGAGAAGGTGCTGGCGCACGACCCCGGCTCCGCGCTGGGGCACGCGGAGCTCGGCGTGCAGCTGGCCCGCGCGGGGGACGCGGCGGCGGCGGAGGAGCACCTGCGCCGCGCGATCGAGGCGGACCCGGCCGACGGGTTCGCCCCGAACAACCTGGGCCGCGTGCTCGAGGGCCAGGGCCGTCTGGAGGATGCGGCGGAGGCGTACCGGACGGCGGCGACGCGCGCGCCCGCTCTCGTGTCCGCGCGCGGGAACCTGGGTCGCGTGCTGGCGAGACTCGGCCGCGCGGAGGAGGCGGAAGGGGAGCTGCGCGCCGCAATCGCGGCGGACCCGCGCTACGTGGAGCCGCGGCTGAACCTCGCGCAGCTCTTCCTGGAGTCCGGCCGCCCGGACTCCGCGCGGGCGCACCTGGAGGAGGGCGTCCGCGTGGCGCCGGCGAGCCCGGACGCGCGGCGCATGCTGGCGCAGTTCCTCGTGCGCGGCGGGGACCTGGCGGGGGCGGCCGTCCAGATGCGTGAGGTGGTGGCGCTGGCGCCGGAGGACGAGGAGTCACGCGCCGTGCTGGCCGCGCTGGAGCAGGCGATGGCGAAGGAACCGGCGGCGCCGGATGCCGGGACGGAGGCGGCGCCGACGCCGTGATCGCTGCCGTTCCCGTGAGCGTGGCCGTCAGGGCGCCACGGCCACCGACTTCGGGACGACGAACTCGCGCATGCCCCACTCGGACAGTTCGCGGCCCCAGCCCGAGTCCTTCACGCCGCCGAACGGCATGCGCGGGTCCGAGCGCACGAAGTCGTTCACGAACACCGCGCCGGCCTCCAGCACCTCGGCCGCGAGCCGCTCGCCGCGCGCACGGTCCGCGGTGAACACGGCGGCGCCGAGTCCGAACGCGGTGTCGTTCGCGATGCGCAGCGCGTCCGCGTCGTCCGCGGCGGGCAGGATGGCGGCCACCGGGCCGAAGGTCTCCTCGTCGTACGCGGCCATGCCCGGGCCGACCTCGGCGAGCACGGTGGGCGGGTAGAAGAACCCGGGGCGTGCGGGCACCGCGCCGCCCAGCAGGAGGCGCGCGCCACGCGCGACGCTGCGCGTGACCTGGTCGTGCAGCGCGTCCCGCAGGTCCTCGCGCGCCAGCGGGCCCACGTCCACGCCGTCCTCGGCGGGATCGCCCCAGCGCTTCGCGCGGAACGTCTCCACGATCCCCTCGGTGAAGCGCGGCAGCACCGCGCGCGTGACCACGAACCGCTTCGCCGCGATGCACGACTGCCCGGAGTTCAGCAGGCGCCCCGCCGTGCACGCCGTGACCGCGCGATCGACGTCCGCGTCCGCCAGGATCACGTACGGGTCGCTGCCGCCGAGCTCCAGCACGGTGCGCTTGAGCGCCGCGCCGGCGAGCTGCGCCACCGCGCGCCCGCCGCGCGTGGATCCCGTGAAGCTGATGGAGCGGATGACCGGGGAGGAGATCACCGGCGCCACGCGCCCCGTGCGCACGCGCAGCACCTGCAGCAGGCCGCCCGGCAGCCCGGCGCGCGCGGCGAGGTCCTCCAGCGCGGCGGCGCAGCCCTGCACGGTCTCCGCGTGCTTCAGCAGCACGCCGTTGCCCGCGAGCCACGCGGGAGCCGCGCAGCGGATGACCTGCCAGAGGGGGAAGTTCCACGGCATGATGGCAAGCACGGGGCCGACCGGCCGCAGCACGACCGTCTCCCGCCAGCCCGCGGCGCCGCCGGCCACGGGCGCGGGCGCGAACGCGGATGCGGCGTGATCGGCGAACCAGTCGCAGGCCAGCGCGCACTTCTCCGCCTCCGCTCGCCCCTGCGCGAGCGGCTTGCCCATCTCCTCCGCCATCAACGCGGCGAGCGGCGCCGCTTCCTTCCGGAGCAGGTTCGCGAAGGCGCGCACCGGTCCCTCGCGGTCCCCGACGGGGCGGGCCGCCCACTCCGTGGACGCGGCTTGCAGGGACGCGAGCAGGCGCGCGACCTCGGCGTCGCCGTGCTCGGGCCAGTCGCGGATCGTGCGGCCGGTGGCGGGGTTCACGGAGCGGAGCGGTCGCATCGGAGCCTCCCGGGGACCTTCCCAATCTACCGCGGGACCGCAGGCACGCAAGGACGGGCGCCGGCGGGCGACGCTTCGGCCGGCGCCGCCGCGACCTTCGGCGCCGCAGCCTCCGGCGCCGCCGCCTTGACGCCCCGCGCGGGCCGACCCTAACGTCGCCATCCCCTCGTCCGCCGGAGCGATCCCGTGCCTCGCCAGGAGCCGCCGCCGCCTCGTTCGCCGCTCCGCGTCGTCGGGGGTGCGGCGGCCGCCGTCCTCGTCGGGCTCGTGTTCGCGTTCGTCCTGCTGGAGGCGGGGCTGCGCGCGTACACCGCGATCGTGCCGAATGCCGATGTGGAGTTCGTCCGGTACGCCCGCCTCATGAAGGCGGCGGCGCCCGGGTCGGGAGCGGGGTTCCGCCATGCGCCGGACACGCGCGTGCGCCTCATGGGCGTGGAGGTGGCCACGGACGCGCGCGGCTTCCGGGACGTTCCGCAGCCGGCCGCCGCGGACGGCGTGCGGCTGGCGCTCCTCGGGGACTCCGTCACGTTCGGGTGGGGCGTGGCCTACGGCGACCGCTTCTCCGAGGGACTGGAGCAGCGCTGGACCGCGCGCCTCGGACGCCCGGTGGAGCTCGTGAACACGGGCCACGGCAACTACAACGCCGTGCAGGAGCGCGCGATCCTGGAGGAGTCGTTCGCGGGGGAGCCGATCGCGGGCGTCGTGCAGGTCTGGTACATCAACGACGCGGAGCCCACGCCTCCGCACAGGGACCTGCCCTGGTGGGGCAACTTCCGGAGCGCGGTGTTCCTGTGGGCGAAGGGGGACCTCCTGCGCCGCCGGCTCGGCGCGCGCGCGGACTTCGCCGCGTACTACCGCGATCTCTACGCGGAGGACGCGGCGGGGTTCGCGGCGTTCCGCGAGGCGCTGCACGGCGTGGGGGAGTGGACGCGCGCGCGCGGGCTGCCCTGGGTGTTCGTGGTCCTGCCGGAGTTCCACGGCTTCGCGCCGGACGGGCCGTTCGCGGAGGTGTACGCGCGCGTGGCCCGCGAGGCGCGCGCGGCGGGGGCGGTGGTGGTGGACGTCGTGCCGGCGTTCGCGGGCGAGGATCCGGCGGCCATCCGCGTGGCCTATAATGACGTGCATCCGAACGCGCGCGGGCACGCGGTGATCGCCGCCGCGGTGGACCGCGCGGTGGATCCGGTCCTCTTCACGCGCCCGCGCGACGAGCCGGGCCACGCCCCGCAGGAGGCTTCCGCACCGTGAGCGCGAAGGGACCCCGCCGCACGCTGCCGCGCGTGCTCGCCGTGGCCGCCATCGTGGCCGCGCTGCTGCTCGGCGCGATCGTGCTGATGGACTTCTTCGGGTCGCAGCCGCAGCCGTTCCAGTACATGCTGCACTGACGTGGGCCGTCCGTCCGCCTCCCGCATCGCGTCCGCCGCCGCCGTGCTCGGCGGGGGGATCCTCCTGGCGCTGCCCGTCGTGGAACTGGGCGTGCGCGTGGCGGGGCTGGCCCCGGACATCCGCTTCATCGACGTCACGAACGACGACACCGTGTACCGCCGCTCGGAGAACCCGGTGCTCGGCTTCGAGCTGAAGGCCGGCTGGCGGGACCCGGACGCGGATCTTACGCGCAGCTACCCGTCCACGAACGCGCACGGGCAGCGCGACGTGGAGCGCACGCTCGCGAAGCCGGCCGGCGTGCGGCGCATCCTCCTCGTGGGCGCGTCCGTGGTGGAGGGCGTGGGCGTCCGGGAGATCCGGGACACGATGTCCGGGCAGCTCGAGGCGATGCTCGGCCCCGGGACCGAGGTGCTGAACTTCGGGGTCAGCGCGTACTGCACGCGCGCGCAGGTGGAGCTGCTGCGCGTGAAGGGCCTGGCGTTCGACCCGGACGTCGTCGTGCTCGTGCACACGCGCAACGATTTCGACAACTTCAACCGGCAGGCGTTCCAGCTCGCGGCGGCGCGCACGCGGCCCGCGGCCGTGGAGGCGGCGTTCCGGCGCTCGCACGCGTTCCGCGCGCTGGCCGTGCGGTTGGACCTCTTCGGCTACCGCGCGCAGGCGGATCCGGCCGCGTGGAACGCGGAGGCCATCGGCGACAACAACGTGGTGGACGGCCTGGCGCTCCTCGCGGAGCTGGCGCGCGCGGAGGGATTCGATCCGCTCGTGGCGGTGTGGCCCCGGTTCGCGGACGACGCGATCGAGGACGCGGGCGAGGTGCCGGGTCGCCCGGGGGAGCTCGTGATCGAGGCGCTGTGCCGGATGCACGGCATCCCGTGCTTCCGGTTCTCGCGCCACTTCGCGGCGGATCTCGCGGCGAACGCGCCCGGCGCGAACCCGCGCACGCGCTACACGATCGGGGACCGCGTGCACCCGAACGAGGAGGGCTGCCGCGTGGCGGCGGCGGCGCTGGCGGAGGAGCTGCCGGCGCGGGCCGGGGAGTTCGCGCGGGCGGCGCCGCGTCCGCGCGACGAGGCCGCGGTGGCGGCGGCGCGCGCCCTGGGGCAGCAGACCGCGGTGGACTCGCGGCGCCTCGTGAACGTGGGCAACGAGCTGCTGGCCGCGGGACGCACGGAGGACGCGGTGGACGCGTACCGCCGCGCGATCGCCGCGGATCCGCGCATGGCCGAGGCGCACCACAACCTGGGCGTCGCGCTCCGGTCCGCGGGCCGGCTGGAGGAGGCGCTGCTGGAGTTCGCGCAGGCGGCGCAGCTGGATCCGGACCTGGCGGACGCGCCGCTGAACTTCGGCATCACGCTGCTGCGCCTCGGCCGTCCCCGGGACGCGCTGCCGGCGCTGGAGCGCGCGGTGGCGATGCGGCCGGAGTCCGCGCCTGCCCGCGCGGCACTGGAGGAGGCGCGCCGCGCGGCGGAGGGCGGGCCCTAGGAGTCAGCCCCGCGCAGCGACCTGCACGAGCCGGTCCTCCTCGGCGCACCACGCCGTGAGCGCGCCGCCCCACGCGCACCCCGTGTCCAGCCCGAGAACGCGGTCGGTGCGGTGCAGCCCGCGGCGCGCCCAGTGGCCGTGCACGACGAAGGCGTCGCCGGTCCAGAACGCGTCCCAAGGGCGGGCCGGGTCCACGCACGCGCCGTCCGCTTCGCGCAGGGGCGCGCGCTCCCCGCCCGCCGTGCAGCAACGCGCCAGCGTGGCGAAGGCGAGATCGCGGTCCCGTCGGCGGGCGAGCGCCAGTGCAGGAGTGAGCCGGGCTTCCAGGGCGGCCAGGTCGAGCCACGCGGGACGCAGCCCGGCGTGGACCAGGCAGATCTCCCCGCGCGGCCCGCCGGGCAGGCGCACGAGGCCGGGCCACGCGCCCAGGAACGCGCGCAGCGCCGCGCCGTCCGGGGCGCGCTCCAGGTCCTGCAGCGTGTCGTCCGCTTCGCGCGGGATGTCCCCCGCGAGCGCGCGCAGGGCGTAGAGGTCGTGGTTGCCGAGGACCCCGCGGCCGCCCGCGTCCCGGACGAGGCGCACGCAGGCGGCCGAGTCGGGACCGCGGTTCACGAGGTCCCCCACGAACCAGAGTTCGTCGCGTCCCGGCTCCGGCCGGATCCGCCCCAGCAGATCCTCCAGCGTGCGCGCGCAGCCGTGGACGTCCCCGATGAACCAGCGCACGCGCTCCTCCCGCGGACGGGCCGCGCCGTCCCTTTCGCCCCCGGGGCCGGGGCGGTTCCGCTAGAATGCGCCGGCATCCGTCGCCGGACCCCGGCGCGCCGCGCCATCCCCGCAGCTTCCGAGGAGTCGACCATGGCGGAACCGAAGGTTCAAGCGCCCAGCACGTTCTGCTGGAGCGAGGCGGGCGTGGCGAACGTCGGCCGGGCGAAGGAGTTCTACGGCCGCCTGTTCGGGTGGTCGGTGGACGAGCAGCCGGCCGGCGACGGCGCGTACGGCATGATCCGGCTCCACGGGCGCGACGTGGGCGGGATGTACCAGCTCTCCGCGGAGATGGCCGCGCAGGGGGTGCCCGCACACTGGCTCGCCTATGTCCGCGTGGACGACGCGGACGCGGTCGCGGCGAAGGTCCCGGACCTCGGCGGCCGCTTGGTCATGGGTCCGCTGGACGTGATGACCGCCGGGCGCATGGCGGTCCTCCAGGATCCCACCGGCGGCACGTTCGCCGTGTGGCAGCCGCGCGACCACGCGGGATCGGGGATCATGGGGGAGCCCGGCTCGCCGTGCTGGTTCGAGCTGGTCACCACCGACAAGCACGAGGCCGGCGCGTTCTACGCGGCGCTCTTCGGCTGGCAGCTCGAGAGCTTCCTCGGCGCCATGGACTACACGCTGTTCAAGGTCGGCGAGATGTCCGTGGGCGGCATGATGCAGCGCACCGAGGAGATGGGCGACGTGCCTTCGCACTGGCTCATCTACTTCGCGGTGGCGGACTGCGACGCCACCGTGTCCGCCGCGCGCGAGGCCGGCGGCACGATCGTGGCCGGCCCGATGGAGATCCCCTCGGTGGGGCGTTTCGCGCTGGTCGCGGCCCCGGACGGCGCGATGTTCGCGGTGATCCGCCTGTCGCCGCCCGGGGATCTCTGATAGTTGTGGTTCACAGAATGTGGATGGCCCGGATCTTCCAAGGATCCGGGCCATGCCGCTTCTGCTCACCGGGTTCCGCCCGCCTCACTGCCCCCGCGGGAACTGCCCAAGTCATTCCACGAACGTCGCTTGGACCTTCCGACGGAACGGGTTCTACACGCGCCTGGTCGAGCCCCGGCGCATCCCTCGGTACACCTGCGTTGTCTGTGGTGCCAACTTCAGTTTCCAGTCCTTCCAGGCGACCTACTACCTGAAGCGCCCTGACCTGCTCGCTCCGCTCGTGCTCCGCCTCGTGGCCTGCTCGGGATTCCGCCAGATCGCCCGCGACTTCGGTGTCGCCCACACCACCGTCATGCGGCTCTCCGAGCGCCTCGGCCGGCACTGTCTCCTGTACCTCTGGCGCGATCTGCAGCGGCTCCGCCTCGGCGAGCCCGTCGTGATCGACGGCTTCGAGTCCTTCGCGCACTCCCAGTACTACCCCTGCCACTTCCATCTGGCGGTCGGGGCGAACTCCCACTTCACGTACGCCTTCACCGACTCCGAGCTGCGCCGCAAGGGCCGGATGACCGACGCGCAGAAGCGGCGGAGATCGCAACTGGAGGCGCTCCACGGCCGTCCCGACCCGCGCTCCATCGAGAAGGAGATCGCCGAGCTCGTGTGCCTGCTCCCGGAGAGGGGGGAAGGGACCCTCGAGATCCGCTCGGACGAGCATCCTGCCTACCCGCGCGGGCTGCGGCGCTCCGGCATCGAGGTAAACCATCAGGTGACGCCGTCCACGGCGCCGCGAACACCTATGAACCCGCTGTTCCCGGTGAATCTCATGGATCTCCTGATCCGGCACTGCAGCGGGAATCACAAGCGGGAGACGATCGCGTTCTCGAAAACCAGGCAGAACGCCGTGGAGCGGCTCGCGAGCCTTGCCGTCTGGCGGAACTACATGAAGTCCTTCTCGGAGAACCAGAAGGATGCCACGCCGGCGATGAGGCTGGGCCTCACCGACCGCAAGCTCACACCTGCCGACCTCCTCAAGAAGCGGCTGTTCTCCTGGGCTGTGGGCCTACCGGCCCGCTGGCGCACCTACTACCGGCGCCTGGTCACTACGGGACCGAGGGGTCCCAGCCGCCGCCACGGGTTGAAGCTCGCCTACTGATCCGAGGAGGTCGCCGATGCTACACGCCAGCTCGTGGGCAACGGCCACAATCTCCGAACCACAACCTAACCCTTGAAGGTGAAGATCCGCCAGCGGCCGTTGCGCTCGGCGAACGTCGTGGCCGCGCGGATCACCACCGGCTCGCCGCGGTCGTCCACCGCCTCGATCACCGCGCCGCGGTACAGGTTGAAGTTCGTGTAGGGGGCGAAGCCCACCTCGAACCGCAGGCCGGTGAGGTGCAGTTCCTTGCCGCCGTGCTCCGAGAGCATCCCGGTCACGCCGTCGCGTGAGTCCGCGTCCTGGAAGGACCACGCCTCGTCCGCGTGGACGTTCGTCACGGGCCGGCTCGTGGGGAACTCCGGCCAGAAGAGGTCGCGGAACTCCTCCTTGGAGATCCGGAGATCGAGGAGCGGGTCGAACTCGTTCCACAGGATGCGGTCCAGCACGGCCTGCGCGAGCGCGTCCGCGGACTCGAAGCCGCGCTCCAGCTCGATGTCCTCGCGGGGATCCACGAGGCGCCGGCCGCGCTGGACGGAGTCCGCCTCCTTGTCCTCCGCGGGGCGATCCAGCTCCTTGCCGTCGAAGATGGTCGTTCGCTTCGGCGTTCCCATGGGAGCCATGGGGATGTCGTCGCGGTAGGGGCGACGCGCCATCGGCGGCACGAAGCCCGTGGTCGCGGGGGCCGCGTCCGCGGTTCGCGCCGCCGGGGCGGGCGCCGGATCGGCGGCCGGTGCGGGCCCGCCGGCGTCGTCGGCTGGCGTCGGGACCGCCGCGTGATCCGGCTGCAGCGGGACGATCTCGTTCGCCGGGGCGACCGCGCCCTCGCCGGAGTCGCGGCTGCCCGGGCCGGAGCACCCGGCCGCCGCGGCCAGCGCGGCGGCCAGGGTCCAGGCAAGGACGGAGCGGATGCGCGGCCGGGCGCTCATCGGCTGCCGTACCCCAGGGTCAGCGCGACCGTGCGGCCGAGCTCGCGCCGCTCCGCGATCTGCGTGCCCTGCTTCGCCTCGTACTCCTCGCCCAGGATGTTCTCCACGGAGAGCTTGAGCCGCGCGGGGCCGAGCCGGTAGGACGACGTGAGGTCGAACATGTGCCGCGGCTGCTCGAACACGTCCGGGTACAGCGGCTCGCCGTTCTCGTCCACGGGGCCGGCGGCGTCCAGGCGCTCGCCGAACACGTTGTACTGGACGGAGCTGGAGAGGGTGCCGCCCGCGGACTGGTACTGCAGCGCCAGGTTCGCCACGTAGTCGGACTGGCCCGTGAGCTTGCGCCGCACGCGCCCCTCGCGCTCCGAGACCAGGGCGATCTCCACCTCGGAGTCGATGAGCGTGAGGTTGCCGCTGACGCCGAAGCGGTCCAGGCCGGACCAGACGCGGCCGAGCCCGAGACGGGTCTCGAGCTCCACGCCGTCCAGCGTGCCGGTCTCGCCGTTGTACGGCTGCCGGATGAGCTCGCCGCCGCCGGTCCCCTGGTACACCTGGTACTCGATGGGACGGTCGATGCTCTTCGTGAAGGCGCTGATCGCGATCGTCTCCTCGGGCGAGGGGAAGATCTCGAAGCGCATGTCCCAGCTCTCGAGCTCCGCCTGCTTCAGCTCCGGGTTGCCGATGTACGAGCGGTCGCGGTCGTAGTCCGTGTACTCCTGGGAGGTGAGCTCCCGCAGATCCGGCCGGTTCAGCGTGCGGCTGAACGCGCCGCGCAGGTTGATGCGGTCCGTCAGGGCGAGCCGGAAGTTCGCGGCCGGCAGCGTGTCCTTCTCGTTGATGCGGCCGACCTCCGGCTCGGCGCCGACGATCGGGCTGCTCGTGGTGACGCGCAGATCGGACTCCTCCACGCGCACGCCGCCCGTGAAGCGCAGGCGCGACCAGATCGGGAGCTCCATCATCGCGTAGCGCGCCTTGATGTCGTGGCTCGCCTTGTACGCGTCGGAGGCGCGGGTGAGCTCCTCGAGGCGGAACGTGCGCGCGCTCCCGCCGATGTTCTCGTCCGTGAGCAGCTCCTCGGGGGACAGCGAGAAGTCGTACGCGGACGCGCCGGAGGTGGGGTTGCGGAACGCGAAGCGGCGGATGGCCGAGTCGCGGTCCTTGTTCTTCCTCGCCCAACCGACCTTGAGCTGGGACTCCAGCCCGCTCCACTGCGGGAAGGGGACCAGGAGGTTCGCGCCGTAGTTCCGGTCCGTGTCGTCCAGGTACGAGTACGCCCGGGTGAGGCCGGCGCTGGAGCTGCGGCGGTTCAGCTCCCACGTCTCGGTGGTGTCTTCCTCGGAGATCACGGTGCGCAGTTCGTAGTCGTACGACCGGCGATCCGGCTCGTCCTGCTCCGCCTCCGAGATCTCCGCGCGCCAGTCGAGCTTCGTGCCGTTCAGGAAGTCGAACTTGTGGTTCATGCCTCCGCTCATGCTGAACAGCGACCGCTCCACGAAGCGGAGCCGCGTGCGGCGCACGGGCAGGTCGTCCGTGGGGCCGGTCGAGAACTTCACCTGGTCCTCGGACGAGTGGTTGTACATGGCCCGCAGGTTCAGCGTGTGGTCCTCGAACAGCTTCCAGCCCGCGTTCACCAGGCCGCCCAGCAGCGTCTCGGCGGAGGAGCGGCTGATGTCGAAGTCGTTCAGCACCTCGAGCGAGCCGTCCGCGGCGAGGGCCTGGTACTCGGCGAACTCGTACTCGTAGGTCTTGAAGGAGTTGCTCAGCGTGGCCGCCGCCACGACGCCCAGCGGCATCCCCAGGATGCCGAACTCGTCGCCGTACGAGGCGGCGAAGCTCATCGGCGGGCTCGCGCTCTCGGTCTTGCGGGACCAGGTCTTGTTGAAGGCCTGGCCGAGGGACTCCACCTCCGCGGGCGTGAACCCGGTGGGGCTGGCGATGCCGCGCAGCCGCACCGCGCGGTCGCCGGCCATCTGCTGCACGAGGTCCGGAATGTCGCGCGTGCCGTCGTCGAAGCCGAGATGGTCGCGGCCGCCGCCGTCGTACGTGGCGAAGTCCTTCCCGGTCGTGGAATTGTGCGTACCGGACCCCACCGAGACCACCCACGAGCGCTTCGACGGGAAGTCCAGCGTGCTGACGTTCACGGCGCCGCCGCCGAAGTCGCCGGGCTGGTCCGGGGTGTAGGTCTTCTGGATGACCACGTTCTCGAGGAAGCCGGCGGGGAAGATGTCGAAGGGGAGCACGCGGCGGTTCGCCTCCGGGCTGGCCACCGTGCTGCCGTTGACCTGCGCGGAGCTGTAGCGCTCGCCCAGCCCCCGGACGTAGACGTACTTGCCGTCCACCAGGGTCACGCCCGTCACGCGGGTCACGACCTCGGCGGCGTTCGAGTCGGTCGACGTGCGGATCTGCTCGGCGGAGATGCCGTCCTGCACCGCGCCGGCGAGCTGCCGCTTCACGAGCAGCGAGGCGTCGGTGTTCCTGATCGCGTCGGCCTTGATCTTGATGGTCTCGCCCTGGAAGGCCTCGACCTCGAGCGCCACGTCCAGCCGGGTCTTCTCGCCCGCGCGCACGAGCACGGCGTCCTTCTGGAACGGCTTGTAGCCGATGAACTGGATCTTCACGCGGTAGATGCCCGGCGCCACCGCCACCTCGAACGAGCCGGTCTCGTCGGAGATCGTGCCCTGCGCCGTGCCGGCGACGGAGCCTTCCATCCGGTTGTACACCAGGTTCGCGAAGCCGAGGGCCTCGCCGGTCTCCGCGTCCTTGATGGTTCCCGCGAATCCGGACTCGGCCGCGGATGCCGCGGCGGGGACGAGCGTGACGAACGGGGCCGCGAGCGCGAAGCAGACGAGGAGCGCGGCGAGGGGGACCGAGAGCGCCGCCCCGAAGGGACGGCCGGAGTGAGGGGCTCGGAGGAACCTCGCGAACATCGAACGACCTCCTGGGCGCGCGGCCCATCATGTTGGGTCCGGCGGGCGGATTTCCCGCCCGCCGGACCCGTTTGTCCGCGGCGCCTGCGCTAGCGCACCACGACGATCCGGCCCATGGCCGGGCTCGCGCCCGTCTCGAGCCGGTAGAAGTACGTGCCCGCCGGGAGCGCGGCCTCGGGGGTCCACGCCACCGTGTGTCGGCCGGCCTCCATCTCGTCGTTCAGGACGTTCGCGACGCGACGGCCCGTGACGTCGAAGATGTCGAGGCGCGCGGCCGCGCGGTTCGACAGGGAGAACTCGAAGTTCGTGCCGGCCACGACCGGATTCGGGAATGCGCGGATGCCGTCGACGGCGGAAGCCGCCGCCACGACCGGAGCGTCCGTCGGACCGCAGAAGGAGCCGGTGGCCGGGTTGAGGCCCGCGCAGGTCGCGTCGTTCTCGATGCGCAGCGCCTGGTTGACCCAGTTCGTGATGATCGTGTTGAAGATCATGAAGTCCGTGCCGCGGCGCAGACGGGCGCCCCAGCCGGGGATGCCGGCGGCGCCCACCAGCGTGCAGTTCGCGATGATCGGCGCGGAGCGGCAGGGAGCGTTGTGGTTGAACTCGTTGTTGTCGGCCTCGATGCCGGAGTCGCCCTGGCCGATGCCGGGGTACATCTGCACGATGGCGTACTGCACGGCGCCGCGGAAGCCCATCTGCCAGTCGAGGCCGTCGTCACCGACCGCCGTGGCCAGCAGGCGCTTGCAGGTCACGTGGCCGCCGAACCACTCGAAGGCGTCGTCCGTGCCCTGGTGCGCCTGGAGGAAGTCCACCGTGGTGCCGG
This sequence comes from uncultured Gemmatimonadota bacterium, assembly GCA_964571855.1. GTDB lineage: Bacteria > ARS69 > ARS69 > ARS69 > ARS69 > CAYYFX01. The sequence continues at coordinate 41,369 of CAZNDO010000014.1, read as the reverse complement.
AGCCGACGGAGTTGAACGTGAAGCAGTTCAGCTCGTTGTCCGGGGCGATCTCGAAGCCCGAGTAGCCCAGCACGATGTAGCGCAGCGTGCCGCTGTTGTCGCAGTCGTTCGTGCCGCAGTGGCTTCCGGCGCCGCCCTCGGAGATGCAGGACGCGCCGCCGAGGCAGTCCGCGCAGTTCGACACGGCCTTGCCGTGGATCACGAGGCCGCCCCAGCTCCCGGGGACCGGCGGATCCAGGTCGGTCGTCATGATGATCGGGTTCGCGGCCGTGCCCTGGGCGTTGATGTCCGCGTCGCGATTGATGACGAGGTAGCCCGTCGAGGCGCTCTCGCCCACGACCAGCGAGCCCGCCTGGATCGTCAGCGTGGTGCCGGCGGGGAACTCCACCTTGCCCTGGAGCAGGTAGAGGGAGTCCGACGCGAAGGTCTGGGTGGGCTGCACGCCGGCGAGCACGCGGATGCCGCGGGTCGGCCAGTCGGCCTGCTTGATGTCCACGAGGTCGCCGCTGAAGGTCCAGCCGGCGGTCCAGTTCGCGCCCGCGGGGTCGATGGCGCCGCGGTAGCAGACGTTGTCGAAGTTCCAGCCCGCGCCGCAGCTGTTGCAGGGATCCGTGTTGCCGTAGGCGATCTGCGCGACGAAGTCGTTGTTGCCGTGCGCGATGCTGGACGCATCCGGCTGCCAGTCGATGTTGGGGAAGGCGCCGTTGAATCCGGGGAGGCCGGTGACCGCCGGCTGGAGGTCGTTGAACGAGTAGGACAGGTAGCCGGGGTCGGCGACCGTGCAGTCGTAGCGCAGGTTGGCGGAGTTGCCCCACGTGATGAGACCGTCGATCAGGTCACCGGCCTTCGCCGTGGAGGCGAGGGCGACGACGAGACCGCCGGCCACGAGGGCGCGACGCGACAGGAGGCCGTGATTCATTCCGGAACACCTCACGAAGCAGGAAACGAGGGAATGATCTGTTGGCCGCTCCACGCCCTGGCTGGCCGTCCGGGCGGAAAACGACGCCGGGACCGTACCCGCCCACCCGCGAAGTTCCGGTGAAGGCCCGTTCAAGTACTCGCGCGGCGGGGCGCCTTCGTGTGGTCCGGAGCCCTTCGCGCCGGATCTTCACGGAACCCGATCGCCGGAGACATTCGCGCGGCGGCGTGAACGATGCGTGAAGACGGGGCGTAGATCGCGCGTAGCCGCGGCCGAAAGGACGGCTTCCGTGGCCGGGAGCCGTCGGAATCCGCGAAGAAGCGGGGAAGAGAGCGCGCGCGGGGACGGCTAGCGTGTGCCCAGTGGCCGCACGTCTTCGAGAAGGCGCCGCATCGCCACCGCGCGGACGTTCTTCCCCAGGGGGAACGTGGCGTCGCCTGCGTGAACGACGTCGAGCCGCGCCAACCGCAGGTCCTCCATCGCTACCGCCATCGACCTGGTGAGCCTTGGTGCGGTGGTCCTCTTGACCTCGAACCCGAGGCGGGTCTTCCCGCGCACGACGATCAGGTCCAACTCGGCTCCGGCGTGGGTCGCCCAGAAGAAGCACTCGTCACGCTCGGCCCCGAGGCGCGCGACGACCTGCTCGAGAACGAAGCCTTCCCACGAGGCACCTACCTTGGGATGGGACTCGAGGTCCTCCCTCGTCCGCAGGTTGAGCAGCGTGTGGAGCAATCCCGAGTCCACCACGTACGTCTTCGGCGCCCTCACTTGCCGCTTCGACAGGTTCTCGTGCCACGGTCGTAGCTGTCGCACGACGAGAGCGGAGGTCAGGACGTCCAGGTAGTTCCGGATGGTGGTGTCCGCCATGCCGAAGGACCGGCCGAACTCCGACGCATTCCAGAGCTGGCCGTGACGGTGTGCGAGCATCGTCCAGAACCGGCGGAGGGTCGTCGCGCCGACCGTGATCCCGAAGGCGGGGAGGTCGCGCTCCAGGAACGTCCGCAGGAAGGCGCTGCGCCACTCGTGGCTCGCCGCGTTCGAGCGCGCGACGTAGGAGCGTGGAAACCCGCCGCGAAGCCACCGCCGCCCGACGTTCTCCACGCCGACCTCGTCGAGGGTCAGTCCACCGAGTTCGTGGTAGACGATTCTCCCGGCGAGTGACTCGGAGCCCTGGCGCAACAGCGCGGGCGACGCGCTGCCGAGGATGAGGAAGCGCGCGGGAGAACGAGGGCGGTCCGCCAGCACCCGGAGGCTCTCGAAGAGGCTCGGGGCCCGCTGGACTTCGTCGATGACCACGAGGCCTCGCAGCTCCCGGAGCGCGAGCATCGGCTCCGCCAGCCTGGCCTGGTCGCCGGGGTCCTCGAGATCGAAGTACGTCACGGCTCCCCGGCGACGGGCGGCCAGGGCGCGAGCGAGCGTCGTCTTGCCCACTTGCCTTGCCCCGACGATCCCCACCACCGGATAGGCGGCCAAGCGCTTCTCGAGAACCGTCAGCTCGGCGGAACGCGGAATCATGCCCGGGACCATACCTTGAATTATCGGTGTCATACACCGAATTTTCAAGGATCGTCGGCGGCGGGGAAGCGGGAAGCTAGCAGTGCTTCTCGAACGCCTCCACGAGCAGGCCGGCGAAGACGTTCGCGTTCGTGCCCTCGATCTGGTGGCGCTGGATCACCTCCACCACCTTGCCGTCCTTGAAGAGCGCCGCCTGCGGCGAGCTCGGCGGGTAGTCCGCGAAGAGGCTGCGCGCGGTCTCCGTGGCCTCGATGTCCATGCCCGCGAACGTGGTGACCAGGTGGTCCGGCAGCTTCTCGTGCGAGAGCGCCAGGGCCAGGCCGGGGCGCGCGATGCCGCCGGCGCAGCCGCACACCGAGTTCACGAAGAGGAGGGTGGTGCCCGGGGCGGCCACCGCCTTCTTCACCGCGTCCGGCGTCCGCAGCTCCTCGAAGCCCATCTGCACTACCTCCGTGCGCATGGGAACCACCATCTGCTCGGGATAACGCATCGTTCGTCCGCTCCTGCGTCCTCAGCGGGACGCGTACTCGATGAGCCGGCGCACGGAGGCGACGCCCGCCTTGGGCACGCGCACCTGCTCGGTGTTCTTGAAGACCCCGTACTTCGCGGACCGCGCCAGGTGCTCCGCGCGGGCGGCGGGCTCCGGGAGGTCGCGGACGTCCGCGTCCATGAGGATGATCTCGTGGTCGCTCTCGGAGTGGTACCGGCCCACGTACACCGCGGGGCCGCTCGTCTCCACCACCACGGTGATCCCGTGCAGCGGCAGATCGCAGTTCTTTCCCATGGTTCCTCCGGGAGCGCGCTTCGGGACCTCAATCTAGCGAAAGCCCGGCGGTCCCGCCAGTTCCCCCGGCCGCCGCTTCGTCGCGCCGCTCGCCGCCCGTCAGCGGACCCAGCGCGCCCCGAGGCCGAGCGCGGCGCCGGCGCCCTGGTTCCGACCCGCGGGGAAGAACGTGATGACCGACTCCAGTTCGAGCCCGCCGGCCGGGCGGAGCTTCGCCCCGAGTCCGACCTGCGAGGACCAGTCGCCCGTGGCCGAGCCGCCCCAGGCGGGCGTGACGGTGAGCGGGACATAGAGGGTCCAGCGCGGCGCGGGGCGGACGTGCCAGATGGCGGTCAAGGGCGTGACGGCGCCGTCCGGACCGTGCCGGTCCACGCGGAGCTCCGCGCCCGCCTCGCCGTACCAGTAGGTGGCGCCGCCGCGGCCGAGTTCCCCGCGCAGGCGGGCCACCACGGTCGGGTCGCCGCTGTCCAGATAGGGCGCCTCGGGGCGGGCGTCCGCGTCGTCGGCGTCGGTCCCGTCCAGGTGGCGCGCGAGCGGGATGCGGACGGAGGCCTCCAGTGAGACCGGGCGGCGGGACCACGGGGCGAACTCCACGCGTGGCGCCACCCAGGAGAGCGCCGTGCGACGATCCGTCTCCGGCGGCGGGTCCCGTCGCGGCGCCGTGGCGTCCCGCACGGTCCGCAGCGCCAGGTCCATCCCCCAGTCCGTGCGCGCGCCGCCGTTCCGGGTCCACGACGCCGTGAGCGAGCCGTAGGTGGTCCGGCCGCCGGCGTCGCGCGCCACCCCGTCCGCGTCGAAGTAGCGGGTCTGCGTGTACGCGTTCGCGAAGAGGACCAGCTCGGTCTCCCCGGCGCCGAGCAGGGTGGCGGAGGTGCGCTCCGCCAGGTCCGGCGCGGCGCGCTCCGCCGCGGCCGCGGGCGTCCGGACGGTGGCCGCGGCCAGCAGCGCCCCGAGGAGCGCGGCGGCGGCGCGGCGGAAGCGGCGGGGAGCGGAGGGCATGGGCGGCACGGGTCTCCGGCGGGGAAGGGCGCGGCGCGGGCGGCGTCGCTCCGGAGGATAGGCGCGCGCGGGCCGGTCCGTGACGCGGGCGCTCCGCCGCGCCCGGTAGTGTCCAACTTGGACACTACCCCGCGCCCCGCTTCGTTGACCGCCCGGGATCACTCTGCTAGCCTCCACGTTCCGGAACTGCAACCCACCCGCCCATCCTCCGGAGAGCCCCATGGAAGCGTCCCGCGCCGTGCTCGCCCTGGAGGACGGGTCCGTCTTCGAGGGCGAGGCGTTCGGCGCCGCCGGCGAGATCGGCGGCGAGGTGGTGTTCCACACGGCGATGACCGGGTACCAGGAGGTCCTCACGGATCCTTCGTACCACGGCCAGCTCGTGGCCATGACCTACCCGCACATCGGCAACACGGGCGTGAATGACGACGACCCCGAGTCCGCCCGGCCGCACGTGCGCGGCTTCATCGCGCGGGCGTTCACGCGGCGCCCCTCCAGCTGGCGCGCGCGCAGCACGCTGCAGGACTACCTGGAGCGGCACGGGATCCCCGGGATCGACGGGATCGACACGCGCGCGCTCACCCGGCTCCTCCGGGAGAAGGGCTGCCTGCGCGGCGTGATCGTGAGCGGGGCGGCGCTGGCGGGCCGGGACCGGGAGGCGCTCGTGGCCGCCGCCCGCGCGGTGCCGCCGATGCAGGACGAGGACACCGTGCGCGCCGTGATGCCCGCGCGGTCCTTCGCGTGGCACGGCGAAGGGGACAATGCGCTGCTCGAGGACGAGAACGCCGTCCCGCGCCCCGGCATGGCGCTCGCCGTGCTGGACTGCGGCGCGAAGCGGAACATCCTGCGGCGGCTCGGGGAGCGCGGCGTGCGCCCGGTCGTGTTCCCCGCGGACACGCCGGCGGACGAGATCCTCCACGCGGGCGTCCAGGGTCTCCTGGTGTCGAACGGTCCCGGCGATCCCCGGACCACGGACTACGTGGTGCAGACGCTCAAGGCGCTGGCCGGGAAGCTGCCCATCCTCGGGATCTGCCTCGGGCACCAGCTCCTCGCGCTGGCCGCGGGCGCGTCCACGTACAAGCTCAAGTTCGGGCACCACGGCGCGAACCACCCGGTGCAGAACCTGGCGAGCGGGCGCATCGAGATCACGTCGCAGAACCACAACTACGCCGTGGACGAGGCGTCCGCGCTGGCCGCCGGCTTCGAGATCACGCACAAGAGCCTCTTCGACGGCACCGTGCAGGGCATGCGGCACCGCGCGCTGAAGCTGTACTCCGTGCAGTACCACCCGGAAGCCGCGCCCGGCCCGCACGACGCCGCGTACCTCTGGGACGAGTTCCTGGACGCGGCCGGGGGCGCCGCCTGATGCCGCGCCGCGAGGACATCGAGAAGGTCCTGCTCATCGGGTCCGGGCCCATCGTGATCGGCCAGGCGTGCGAGTTCGACTACTCCGGGACGCAGGCGTGCAAGGCGCTGCGCGAGGAGGGCTACCGGGTCGTCCTCGTGAACTCGAATCCCGCCACGATCATGACGGACCCCGAGACCGCGGATCACACCTACATCGAGCCCATCACGCCCGAGGTGCTGGAGCGCATCATCGCGCGGGAGCGGCCGGACGTGATCCTGCCCACGCTGGGCGGGCAGACCGCGCTGAACGCCGCGGTGGCGCTGGCGGAGCGCGGCGTGCTGGACACGTACCGCGTGGAGCTGATCGGCGCGAACCTGGAGACCATCCGCAAGGCGGAGGACCGGGAGCTCTTCAAGAAGTGCATGACGGCCATCGGGATGGACGTGCCGCGCTCGGGCATCGCGCGGAGCATGGAGGACGCGCGCCGCGTCGTGGAGGAGCTGGGCTTCCCGGTGATCCTGCGCCCCGCGTTCACCATGGGCGGCACCGGCGGCTCCACCGCGTACAACGTGGAGGAGCTGGAGGAGTTCGCGCAGGCGGCGCTGGCGGCGTCGCCCATCGGCGAGGTCCTGGTGGAGGAGTCCATCGCCGGCTGGAAGGAGTTCGAGCTGGAGGTGGTGCGGGACCGCAAGGACAACGTGGTCATCGTGTGCTCCATCGAGAACCTGGACCCCCTGGGCGTGCACACCGGGGACTCCATCACGGTGGCGCCGGTGCAGACGTTGACGGACCGCGAGTACCAGCGCATGCGCGACGCCGCCATCCGCATGATCCGCGAGATCGGCGTGGAGACCGGCGGCTGCAACGTGCAGTTCGCCGTGAACCCGGCGGACGGGCGGCTGGTGGCCATCGAGGTGAACCCGCGCGTGTCGCGCTCGTCGGCGCTGGCGTCGAAGGCCACCGGGTTCCCCATCGCGAAGATCGCGGCGAAGCTGGCCGTGGGATACACGCTGGACGAGATCCGCAACGACATCACCCGCGTCACGCCGGCCTCCTTCGAGCCCACGCTGGACTACGTGGTGGTGAAGATCCCGCGCTTCAACTTCGAGAAGTTCCCGGGCGTGGACGAGCGGCTCTCGCCGCAGATGAAATCCGTGGGCGAGTCCATGGCCATCGGCGGCACGTTCGCCGAGGCGTTCCAGAAGGCGCTGCGCTCCCTGGAGAACGGGCGGTTCGGGCTGGGCGCCGACGGCAAGGACGAGGTGGACCCGGAGGCGCTGACCGCCGAGGAGGCGGCCCGCGTGCGCGAGGAGCTGCTGGTGCGGCTGCGCACGCCGCGCTGGGACAACGTGTTCCGCGTGCGGGACGCGCTGCGGCTCGGCGCCGGCGTGGAGGAGTTGTACGAGGCCACGAAGATCGATCCCTGGTTCCTGGACCAGATCGCGCGGATCGTGGACGTGGAGGAGGAGCTGCGGGACGCGGCGCGCCGCGGCGGGTGGCCGGACGCGCGCCTCCTGCGCCGCGCGAAGCGACACGGCTTCTCCGACGTGCAGCTCGGGCGCATCTTCGGCCGGCCGGAGGCGGAGGTCCGCGCGCGCCGGCGGGAGCTGGGCGTGGTCCCGGTGATGAAGACCGTGGACACGTGCGCCGCGGAGTTCGCCGCGCACACGCCGTACCACTACAGCACGTACCACGGCACGGAGACCGAGGTCATGCCGCCCACCGGGCGGGAGAAGATCCTCATCCTGGGCGGCGGGCCGAACCGCATCGGGCAGGGCATCGAGTTCGACTACTGCTGCGTGCACGCGGTACAGGCGCTGTCCGAGGCGGGGTACGAGACCATCCTCCTGAACTCGAACCCGGAGACCGTGTCCACGGACTACGACACGGCGCACCGGCTGTACTTCGAGCCGCTCACGCTGGAGGACATCCTGGCGGTCGTGGAGGCGGAGGGGCCGAAGGGCGTGCTGGTGCAGTTCGGCGGGCAGACGCCGCTGCGGCTGGCGCTCCCGCTGCAGGAGGCCGGGGTGCCCATCCTCGGGACGTCCCCGGAGGCCATCGACCGCGCCGAGGACCGGCAGAAGTTCCTCGCCCTGGCCGCGAAGATCGGGCTCACGCTGCCGCCGTCCGGGACCGCGCTGTCCGCGGACGAGGCGGTGGAGCTGGCGGAGCGCGTGGGGTACCCGCTGCTCGTGCGGCCGTCGTACGTGCTGGGGGGGCGGGCCATGCGGATCGTGTACGACCCGCCGGCCCTGCGCGAGTACATGCGCGAGGCGCTGGACGCCTCGCCCGGGCACCCGGTGCAGCTCGACCTCTTCCTCGAGGACGCGTTCGAGTTCGACGTGGACGCCATCGCGGACGGGGAGCGCTGCGTGATCGGCGGGATCATGCAGCACATCGAGGAGGCGGGGATCCACTCCGGGGATTCGGCCTGCGTGCTGCCGCCGTACCGGATCCGCCCCGAGGACCTGGAGGTCATGCGCACGCAGGTCAAGGCGGCCGCGGCGGACCTGGGCGTGCGGGGGCTCATCAACGTGCAGTTCGCCGTGCAGAACGGCATCGTGTACATGCTGGAGGTGAACCCGCGCGCGTCCCGCACCGTGCCGTTCGTGTCGAAGGCCGTGGGGCGGCCGCTGGCGAAGATCGCGGCGCGGGTGATGGCGGGGGAGACCCTGGAGTCTTTGGGGTTCCTGGAGGAGCCGCGCACGCGGCACGTCTCCGTGAAGGAGGCGGTGCTGCCCTTCGACAAGCTGTTCGGCTCGGATCCCTTCCTCGGCCCGGAGATGAAGTCCACCGGCGAGGTGATGGGAATCTCGGACAACTTCGGGATGGCCTTCGCGAAGAGCCAGATGGCGGCCGGCGGGGCCATCCCCATGGCCGGCAGCGCCTTCCTCTCCGTGAACGAGCGCGACCACGACAACGTGGTGCCCATCGCGCGGGAGTTGGCGCGGTTCCGCTTCCACCTGTTCGCCACGCGCGGCACCGCGCGGGCGCTGGAGGCGGCCGGGCTGAAGTGCGTCACCGTGCCGAAGCTGCACGAGGGGCGCCCGAACATCGTGGACCGCATCCGGAACGGGGAGATCGACCTCGTGATCGCCACGCCGCTCGGGAAGAGCTCGCGCGCGGACGAGGCGGAGATCCGCCGGGCCGCCATCCGCAAGGGAATCCCGGTGCTGTCCACGCTGTCCGCGGCGGCCGCGGCCGTGCGCGCCATCCGCGCGCTGTCGGACCGGTACATCGAGGTGAAGAGCCTGCAGGAGTACCACGACCTCGCGGAGGCGGATCGCGGGACGGGCTACGAGCCGTCCGCGCGCGTGCCCGTCCCCGCCTTCGTCGGCCGCGCCGGCGACGCGTCGCCCTCCGCGTCGCCCCTGCGCGCCACCGCGGCGCCGCTCGCGCCGGGAGTGTCCGTTCCACCGCTCGGGAGCTGAACGTCCATGCACGTCGAATCGTCGTCCGAAGCGTCGCCGGCATCGTCCGCCCCGCGCGTCCTCGTCACCGGGGGCGCGGGGTTCCTGGGGATCAACCTCGTCCGCTACCTGCTCGACCACGGCTTCGCCGTCACGTCCCTGGACGTGGCGCCGTTCGACTACCCGGACGCGAAGGACCGCATCCGCGTGGTGACCGGGGACATCCGGGACCGCGCCGCCTGCGACGACGCGATGCGCGGGGCCGCCGCGGTGGTGCACTGCGCGGCCGCGCTGCCCCTGTACTCGCGCGAGGACATCTACACCACGGATATCGAGGGCACGCGCAACGTCTTCGAGGCGGCGCACGCCGCCGGCGTGAAGCGCGCGGTGCACGTGTCGTCGACCGCGGTGTACGGCATCCCGGACCACCACCCGCTCCTGGAGACGGACCGCCTGCACGGGGTGGGCCCGTACGGCGAGGCGAAGGTGGAGGCGGAGGAGGTGTGCGCCTCGTTCCGCGCGAAGGGCATGTGCGTGCCGATCGTGCGGCCGAAGTCCTTCATCGGTCCGGAGCGGCTGGGCGTGTTCGCGCTCCTGTACGACTGGGCGAAGGACGGGAAGGGCTTCCCCATGATCGGGAGCGGGAAGAACCGCTACCAGCTCCTGGACGTGCAGGACCTGTGCGAGTCCATCCGGCTGTGCCTCACGCTGCCGCCGGAAGTCTGCGACGACGTCTTCAACATCGGGGCGAAGCAGTTCACCACGATGCGCGAGGACTGGCAGGCCGTGCTGGACCGCGCGGGCTTCGGGAAGAGGATCGTGCCGTTCCCGGCGTGGCCGGTGATCCAGGCGCTGCGCGTGCTGGAGGCGTTGAAGCTGTCGCCGCTGTACAAGTGGGTGTACGAGACCGCGTGCGAGGATTCGTTCGTCTCCATCGAGAAGGCCGAGCGCGTGCTGGGCTTCACGCCGAAGTTCTCGAACAAGGACGCGCTCTTGCGAAACTTCGAGTGGTACCTGGCCCACATGCACACGTTCGAGGGGGCGTCGGGGGTGTCGCACCGGGTGCCGTGGAAGCAGGGGATTCTCGGGGTGGTGAAGCGGTTCTTCTGAGGGGGGCGCGGTGCGAAGGGCGGGGACTGGCCACCCGGCTGCTTCGGAGCGGGGGGAAGGGTCGCCCCCCCTGCCCCCCCCGGTGGTTGTCCGCACGCAAGCCACGGAGTGTCCCAGGACTCGGGACGGTTCAACCGAGATGTGTCTCACGAAATAGGGGTCACATCAGCAGTCCAAACAGGCTCACGTGCCACTCCCTATGAACCCGCCTGAAGTCGATGCCGTTAGGAACGCGGAGGTGTCGTGCGACTCTCAGTGCTCACGTCGCCTTCGGGTATCTCCGGCGGGGCGGGAAATGCTACGACACGACCCTTGCTTGCGAACAGAGCCTCCCGACATCGCTTTGCAAAGGCCGGGTCATTGGCGCCTGACAAATAGCGCGCAACCCAGAACAGATCCGGCGTGCGTACGAGAATCACGCCCGACGACTTGGCGGCAGAGCACACCTTGTCGGTGAAGGTGCTTGGCCGATCGCCCAGTGGCTTCAAGCGAGCGCCGTTCCCAAACAAGATCCCGCACGCCATCTCCGAGACATCGTCGCGCCTGAAGTCCTCCATGATGTTCATCTGGAGCTGCCGGAGCTTGTCGATCCCAATCGGCTTGGAGTCGCGCCCCTCGGCTTCTCCAAGGAAGCGACCCTCGTCACACTCAAACACGACATCAAACTCTGATTCTGGATCGCGATACGAGCTCGTCTTGAAGCCGAGAAGATCCAGAGCCTGGCGAATGGCGATTTCCAGCGGCGTGCCCTGCTCATAGAGCAACCCGCGGAGAACCCCCTCGCTCACGAGGCCTTCCCGGAGGGCCTGCTGCTCCGCGCGCAGGTCAGCTACGCGGGCGTCCACCTCAAGCAACCTGCTTCGGAGTACCGTCTCTTGTGGAAGGCTGAACTCTTCGGCATCTGCCCAGTCGGGAGGTGGCGTCGTCGCTGCGCGACCGCGTAGTTCTGCGTCGATGCGCAGCACTGCCTCTCGGACACGGCCACCAAATGCGCTGCCTTCACGCGACCACACGAGCTCGCCATCCTTGTTAGTGGTCGTGAAGGACCGTCGCTCGAAGTCGAGGTCTGGTAGGAGCAGTAGAGTGCCGTCCGAGCCCTTCGTTCGCACGAGTGCACCGACCACCTTCTCTGCCGACTTGGTCACGAGGAGCGGCTGCGTGACCGGCCCCTCAATGAGCACCTTGTAGTGGCAATCCGCCCCCACAGACTCCCAGAAGTGCGCCAGGAGTGATCCAGTGCTCGTCAGTCGCATCACATGACCCTCAGCCGAGACGGGCTTCACTGGGAACGGGATCAGGGCGTAGTTGTCGAACGGCCCTACGTGTCGGATCGTTCTGCGGTTCTTTCCCGTCCCAGAGTAGTCACGGGTGCCGGTAGCAACCCACACCGACTCAACTGGCGGAAGAAAGACCACGACCGTCTTGCCCGCCTCTAGCGCACTCACGAGTTCTCGTGACCAGTGGTCCGCCGCTTCGCGTAGTACTGTGGAATAGCGATCCGTGACCGCCGTCCGCCCTTCGTGCTCGTCGCCCACGGTGTACTTCGAAATGTCGGGGCGAAAGAGGATTGCGTCATAGTCAAGCAGCGAGGTCTTCGAGGAAAGGGCTACGCACGTAGCGAGACCGCCGGGCAGTTCGAAGCCAATGGACGCGATGCTCTTCGATGGGGCCACAGCGCACGCAACCTCCGAGAGAAGGGTCTGAATCCTCGCAGATTGGGGAAGACGCGTCTCCACCATATCTCCACGACTGCTGGCAGCGCGCGCCAACAGCTGCACGCGCCCGCAGACTGGGCATTGCCTCGTAAGTCGATGCGCCGCAGGACAATCGAGACGTAACGTCCGGCGCCACCGTCAGTTAGGACACGGTCTTCTCGGGTTCGGGTCCCACCGCCTCAGCCTGTGTCGATCCGTTCCCGCCCGGGTGGCTCCCTCCGCGCCTACCATCCGGTGACCTCTGCGAGGCCGCGCCTTGCCCTCACCTCCCCTTGAACGCCCCCCCGCCCGTTTCCGTCCTACCCCCGAAGCCCGGGACGACCCCGGGAGACCCATCCCCAAGGAGGAAGCGATGGCAGCGGGACGGATGAGTGCGGCGGGGTTGGCCGTCGCGGCGACGATGGTCCTGGCGTGGGCCGGGTCGGCGGCGGCGGGGCCGAGTGACAAGATCGATCGGCAGGTGGAGGTCTTCGAGCGGGTGCTGGACGACGTGTACGTCGAGAGCCCGAACTGGCTGGTCCAGGGGCAGCACGAGACGCGCGGGCGGTACCGCTCCGGCGAGGGGGCCCGGTTCCGCACGGACGCGTCGCTGGTCGGCGGCACCCGGTGGGGCGGCTCGAAGTGGTGGAAGAACAGCTGGTGGGACGACGACCGCGTCATCATCATCGACAAGGACGACTGGGACGAGTGGGACGACGAGGACAAGGCCGACCGCAAGGAGCGCGTCAGCAAGATGCGCGAACGCCACGCCAAGCGCGACGAGCGGCTGTACGGCCGCGGGAAGGCGGAGCTCATCGAGGCCATGATGGACTTCGGCGACCTGCTCACTGCGGTCCCGGACAACGAGTACCTGACGGTCGAAGTGGACCTGGAGCGCGCGGATTACTTCGACGACAACGACATGAGCGGTCTCACGCTCAAGGCGAAGATGAGCGACCTGCGGGCCTACACCGCCGGCTCCATCGACGAGAAGACGATGGTGAGCCGGATCCAGGTGAGCGAGTCCTGATCGCACACCGCCGGGCGGCACCGACCGGGGGGCACGCGGCGCGCCTTGCGCGCCCGGCCCCCCGGCGTCATTGTGCGCCCATGTCCGCGGAACTCGTGCGCGCCCTGGAGCCCCGCGCGCGGCGCGCCTGGCCCGCGCTCGAGGAGGCGCGGCTGGAGGGGTGGATCCTGCGGGCCGCCCGGGGCGTCACCCGGCGGCTGAACTCCATCCATGCGGACGGGGACGTGTCCGACCCGGCCGCGGCCCTGGAGCACGCGCGCGGCTGGTTCGCCGCGCGGGAGCTTCCGCTCCGGGCGTACCTGACGCCGGCGTCGCGGCCCGACGGGCTCGAGGCGCGGCTGGCCGCCGCCGGCTGGGGGCGCGAGGCCGGGGCCCTGGTGCAGGTGGCGGACCTGGACGGGGACGCGGCGGCGGCGCTCCGCGGCCCGGGCCCGCCGGCCGGACTCCTCCGCGTGGAGGCCACGGCCGGCGACGCGTGGGTGGCCGCCTTCGCCGCGTGGCGATCCCTGGAGGGCGCCGAACTGGAGGTCCACCGGGAGATCCTGCGCCGGGTCCCGCGGCCGTGCGCCTTCGTGACCGTCGGCGACGGGACGCCCCGCGCGGTGGGCTTGGCCGTGGCGGACTCGGGCTGGGTGGGGCTCTTCGACCTCGTCACCGACCCCGCGGCCCGCCGCGCGGGGTGGGGGCGCCGGCTGGTCGCGGCGCTTCTCGCCTGGGGCCAGGACGCCGGAGCGCGGCGGACCTACCTCCAGGTCCAGGACGACAACGCGCCCGCCCTCGCCCTGTACGCCACCCTGGGCTTCCGCACGGCCTACGCCTACACCTACCGCCGGGCGCCCGAGTGAGCCGCCGGCCCCTTTTCGCTGGTCCCCGGGTGCGGCGATCGGCGAGCATGGAACGGTCTCGCCGACATCCCCGGCATCGAACCCGCTCCCCAGGAAGGAACGTCATGCGAATCGCGCTGCCACTCGCCCTCGCCGGCCTGCTCGTCGCCGGCGCCGCCGGACCCGCCGTGGCGGACTCCCTCACGTACGAGGAGGCCCGCGCGCTCGCGGCGCGGGAGAAGAAGCCGCTGCTCGTGGACTTCTACGCCACGTGGTGCGGCCCGTGCAAAGCGTTCACGAAGGCCGCCGAGTCCGATCCCGAGGTGCAGAAGGCGCTGGAGAGCGTGGTGCTGTGCAAGGTCGACGCCGAGAAGGAGGGCGTGGAGCTTGCGAAGGCGGAGCGGATCCAGGGCTTCCCAACCTACGTGCTCATGAACGCGGACGGCGTGGCCTGCGACCGCTGGATGGGCTACGAGAAGGCGTACTTCCTCGGCGAGCTCCAGGAAGGGCTTTCGGATCTCACGCCGATCGAGACCAAGCTGGCGCGCTTCGACAAGTCGCCCACCGCGGACGGCGCCGTGGCCTTCGCCGAGTACCACGAGACCCGCGGCGAGTATGCCGAGGCGCTGAAATACCTGGACCGCGCGCAGGCGCTGGACGCCTCACGGCACCTCGCGGGGAAGCGCTTCGCCTACGTCGCGAGCGGGTTCCTCCGGCAGAACCTCGGCACGCTGGACGACGTGCGCACGGCCGCGGACGCGGTGACGGCTTCCGGGAAAGCGTCCACGCAGGAGCTGCTCGAGGTCGTGTGGCAGATGAAGCAGGTGGGGCAGAAGGCCGAGAATCCGGCGCTCGTGGCCCCGTACGTGGCGCCGGCGCTCGCCGCCACGGCGGGCAGCGAGGAGCCGGGCCTGCAGCGGGAGCACGCGAGCCTGCAGATCGACAACGCGCTGTACGTCACCGGCGACAAGGCGGAGGCCGTGCGGCTGAAGCGCGCGTCCCTGCCCGAGGGCTGGAAGGACGACGCCTCCGCGCTGAACGGCTTCGCGTGGTGGTGCTTCGAGAACGGCGCGAACCTGGAGGAGGCCGAGGCGCTGGCGCGGCGCGGGATCGAGCTGGCCCCGCCGGGCGAGGACCGCGCGGCCATCCTGGACACCGCCGCCGAGATCTGCAACGCGCGCGGGAACTGCGACGACGCGGTGGAGCTGATCCGCCGGGCCGTGGCCGAGTCCCCGGGCCGCGAGTACTACAAGAAGCAGCTCGCGCGCTTCGAGGAGATCCGGGCCACGCGGACGAACTGACCCGCCGCGCCCGTCCGAGGGCCGGATTCCGCCGGGGGGCGCGCTTGTCGGCGCGCCCCCCGCTTGCTACCTTCGCGGGCGCGAATGCCGGGAACTCGCGAACCGCATGGGGGCCCATCCGTCATGCCGCAGACCCTCCTGGAGAAGATCACCCAGGCCTACGCCGTGGGCTGGCCGGCGAACCGCCAGGTCCGCGCCGGGGACATGGTCCGCATCCGCCCCGCGCACGTGATGACCCACGACAACACGGGCGCCGTGATCCCGAAGTTCAAGTCCATCGGGGCGTCCCGCGTGAAGGACCCGCGCCAGCCCGTCTTCGCGCTCGACCACGACATCCAGAACGAGTCCCCCGAGAACCTCGCGAAGTACGCGAAGATCCGGGACTTCGCGGCGGCGCAGGGGATCGCGTTCTACCCGGCGAAGTCCGGGATCGGGCACCAGATCATGGCGGCCGAGGGGTTCGTGCTCCCGGGCAGCTTCGTGGTGGGGTCCGATTCGCACTCGAACCTGTACGGCGCGCTCGGGGCGGCGGGGACGCCGGTGGTGCGCACGGACGCGGCGGCCATCTGGGCCACCGGCGAGACCTGGTGGGAGGTGCCGCCGGTGTCGCGCGTGCGGCTGGAAGGGAAGCTGGCCGACGGCGTGGTGGGGAAGGACGTGATCATCTCCCTGATCGGCACCTTCCGGCAGGACGAGGTGCTGAACCACGCGCTGGAGTTCACCGGCCCCGGCGTGGCCGCGCTCACGATGGACCAGCGCATGACCATCGCGAACATGACCACGGAGTGGGGCGCGCTCGCGGGCATCTTCCCGTTCGACGACGTCCTGGAGGCGTGGCTCCGCGGCCGCGCGCGGCACTTCGCGAAGCGCGGCGACGCGTCGCCGCGGATCACGGAGGCGCTGGTGGACCGGCTCGTGGCGCAGCGCGTGACCGCGGACGACGACGCGGAGTACGCGCTGGACATCACGCTGGATCTGGGCGCGGTGGTGCCGCACGTGGCCGGGCCGAACGAGGTGAAGACCATCGCGCCGTTGCCCGCCATCGAGCGCCGCGGCATCGCCATCCAGAAGGCGTATCTCATCTCGTGCGTGAACTCCCGCCTGGAGGACCTGGTGGAGGCGGCGCGCGTGGTGAAGGGGAAGAAGGTGGCGGCGGGCGTGCGGTTCTACCTGGCGGCGGCGTCGGCCGAGGTGGAGTCCGAGGCGAAGCGCGTGGGCGCGTGGGATGATCTGCTGTCCGCCGGCGCCATCCCGCTGCCGCCGGGCTGCGGGCCGTGCATCGGGCTCGGCACCGGCACGCTGGAAGCCGGCGAGGTGGGCATCTCCGCCACGAACCGGAACTTCAAGGGGCGGATGGGCTCGCGCGACGCGGAGTGCTACCTGGCCAGCCCCGGTGTGGTGGCGGCGTCCGCGGTGGCGGGGCGCATCGCGGGGCACCGGCCCTTCGCGGAGAAGCCGCTGGTCTCGTCCCTCCGGCCCGGCGCGCGCGCGCCGCGCGCGGCGGCGGAGACCGAGATCCTGCCCGGATTCCCCGCGGAGATCTCGGGCGAGCTGGTGTGGCTGCCCAAGGACAACATGAACACGGACGGCATCTACGGGAAGGACGTCACCTACAAGGACGACCTCACGCCGGACGAGATGGCGCAGCACGTCTTCAAGAACTACGACCCGGAGTTCGTGCGCATCGCGCGCAAGGGGGACCTGCTGGTGGGCGGGTCCAACTTCGGCTCCGGCTCCAGCCGCGAGCAGGCGGCCACGGCCATCCGCTTCTTCGGCATCCCGCTGGTGATCGGCGCCACGTTCTCGCAGACGTACAAGCGCAATGCCTTCAACAACGGTTTCCCGCTCCTGGAGTGCCCGGAGCTGGTGGACGCGCTGCGCACGGCGTTCCCGGCCGGCGGCGCGCCCACGGTGCGCACGGGCTGGAACGCGCGGCTGGACTTCCGCACGTCCACCTTGCACGTGAACGGGACGTCGTACGCGTTCCTGCCGCTCGGCGACGTGGCGCAGCAACTCGTCGTGGCCGGCGGCGCGGAAGCGTGGGTACGCGCGCAGCTCGCGGGCGGAGGCGCCGCTTGAGCACGGGACAGGCCGGACCGCGCGGCGCGGACGTCCGCTCGGACGCGTGGGTGGAGTTCACGCCGGCATCGTCCGGCGCGCTGGACATCCGCATCACCAGCAAGGTGCAGGGCCTCTATGGCGCCGCCATCCGCCGGCAAGTGGAGGAGGGCTGCGCCGCGCTCGGCGTGCAGCACGGCACGGTCACCGTGGAGGACGGCGGTGCGCTGCCGTTCGTGCTCGCGGCGCGGCTGGAGGCCGCGGTGCGCGCCGCCACGGACGTGGGCGCGAGGGCTTTCCTGCCGCCGATGCTCCCGGCGAACGCGCAGCCTTCCGAGCGGACGCGGCTGCGCCGCTCGCGCCTGTACCTGCCGGGGTCGCAGCCGAAGTTCATGATCAACGCCGCGCTGCACCGGCCGGACGGGCTGATCTTCGACCTCGAGGACTCCGTGGCGCCGGCGGACAAGCCGGCCGCGCGCGTGCTCGTGCGCAACGCCCTGCGCTTCCTGGACCACGGGGACTGCGAGCGCATGGTGCGCATCAACCAGCTCCCCGCGGGGCTGGACGACCTCCCCTGGGTGGTGGGACACGGGGCGCAGTTGCTCCTCGTGCCGAAGGCGGAGCGCGCGGAGGAGATCGTGCAGGTGGCGGAGGCGGCGGCGCGACTCGCGGGCGGCGCGGCCCCGCCCTGGATCATGCCCATCCTGGAGAGCGCGGCGGGGATCCTGCGCGCCGAGGAGATTGCGCGCGCGCACCCCACCGTGGTCGCGCTGACCCTCGGGCTGGAGGACCTCACCGCGGATCTCGGGGCGGAGCGCACGAAGGAGGGCGCCGAGAGCTTCTTCGCGCGCAGCCGCGTGGTGTGCGCGGCGCGCGCCGCCGGCATCCCGCCCATCGACACGGTCTTCTCCGACGTGGGGGACATGGACGGGCTGGCGGCATCCGTCCGCGAGGCGCGCGGGCTCGGCTTCGAGGGCAAGGGCTGCATCCACCCGCGGCAGATCGCCGTGGTGCACGAGGCGTTCGCGCCCACGCCCGGCGAGATCGCGAAGGCGGAGGCCATCCGCGCGGCCTTCGAGGACGCGAAGGCGCGCGGGCTCGGCGTGGTGTCGCTCGGCACGAAGATGATCGATCCGCCCGTGGCGAAGCGGGCCGAGCGGATCCTGGAGCTGGCGCGGCGCACCCGCGCGCCCGGCGGCGGAGCCGCGGCGAAGGGGGACGGAGCGTGACGGAGCGGACGCCGAGCGGGCAGACGCTGGCCGGGCGGACCGAGGGACGCGTGACGAACGCCGCCGGGCGCGAGGTGCCCGAGGTGGTGAACGGGCGCGCGCGTCCCGCGTACGCGGGCGTGGGGAAGCACCGCCCGACCGGGCGCAAGCACGGCCCGCCGATCCGCTCGTGCGCGGACTACCCCGCGGACGGGGACAAGCGCACGCCGTCCTTGCGCGCCGCGCTGGAGCGCGCCGGCCTGCGCGACGGGATGACGATCTCCACGCACCACCACTTCCGCAACGGCGACCTCGTGGCGAACGCGATCTTCGACGCCGCGGCGGAGATGGGGGTGAAGGACCTGATCTGGGCGCCGAGCGCGTCCTTCCCGTGCCACGCGCCGATGATCCGGCACCTCGAGTCCGGCGTGATGCACCACATCGAGGGCTCGATGAACGGACCGCTCGGGGACTTCACGTCCGAGGGCAAGATGCGCGGCGCGGGGATCCTGCGCTCGCACGGCGGGCGCTGGCAGGCCATCCAGGACGGGGACCTGCCCGTCGACATCGCGGTGATCGCGGCGCCCACGGCGGACGCGTTCGGCAACGCCACCGGGGACCGCGGCCCCTCCGCGTGCGGGCTGCTCGGCTTCGCGCTGGCGGACTCGCGCTACGCGGACCACGTGATCGTGGTCACGGACAACCTGGTGCCGTTCCCGTGCCTGCCCTGGCAGATCCAGGGAAACGACGTGGACCAGGTGGTCGTGGTGGACCGCGTGGGGGATCCGGCGAAGATCGTGTCCGGCACCACGCAGATCACGAGCAGCCCGGACCGCCTGCTCATCGCGGAGTACGTGGCGCGCTTCGTGCGGGACGCCGGGATCCTGCGCGACGGCTTCAGCTTCCAGGCGGGCGCGGGCGGGATCGCGCTGGCGTTCGCCATCCACCTCAAGCGCATGATGGGCGAGCGGAACGTGAAGGCGTCGTTCGTGCGCGGCGGCAGCACGAAGTACCTCGTGGAGATGCTGGAGGAAGGGCTCACGCCGGCCATCCTGGACGGGCAGACGTTCGACCTCGAGGGCGTGCGCTCCATGCGCGAGAACGCCGGGCACGTGAACACGAGCCCGTTCACCAGCTACAACTGGCACGGCAAGGGCAACTTCGCGTCCATGGTGGACGTGACCGTGCTGGGCGCCACCGAGGTGGACGTGGACTTCAACGCGAACGTCGTCACGCACTCGGACGGGCGGCTCCTGCACGGGATCGGCGGGTGGCAGAACTGCCTCTTCGCGAAGTGCACGGTGCTGGCGCTGCCGTCGGTGCGGGACCGGATCCCCGTGCTGGTGGACCGGGTGACCACGCTCACCGGGCCCGGGGAGCTGATCGATGTGATCGTCACCGAGCGCGGGATCGCCGTGAACCCGCGGCGCCGCGATCTGCTCGAAGCCGTGCGCGGCACGGACCTGCCGATCCGCGACATCCGCGACCTCAAGGCGGACGTGGAGCGGCTGTGCGGCGGGGCGCCGGAGCCGCCGCGGCTGGGGG
Source organism: uncultured Gemmatimonadota bacterium (assembly GCA_964571855.1). Classification (GTDB taxonomy): domain Bacteria; phylum ARS69; class ARS69; order ARS69; family ARS69; genus CAYYFX01. The sequence continues at coordinate 21,627 of CAZNDO010000014.1, read as the reverse complement.
ACGACTTCGTGGCGGTCGTGAACTGGGTGGACGGCACGGTGATCGACGCCGTGCGCCGCGTGATCCCGCCCGGGAAGTGACCGAGCTCGTCCGCTTCCTCGCGGGGGCCGAGGCGTCCGCGTGGCGCGCGCGCTTCCGCGCGAAGCCGGGCGAGGCGGCGCCGGACCCTTTGGCGGTGGCCGCGGCGCTGCGCTCGGCGTTCGACCCCGCGCGGGCCCGCGCGCTCGCGGAGCAGATCCTCCTGGAGCCGCGCGCGGGGGCGAAGCTCCCGTTTCCCCGGACCATGCTGTTCGAGCGCGTTCCGCTGGAGCAGGCCACGTCGCCGGGCTGCGCGGCGTGGCACGCGGCGTCCGTGCCGCGGGGCGCGACCGTGGTGGACGCGGGCTGCGGGCTCGGTGCGGACCTCCTGGCGTTCGCGAATGCGGGGCATCGCACGATCGGGATCGAACGGGACGCGCATCGCGCAGCCCTCGCCCGGCACAACCTGGGCGTGGCGGAGCCGGGTGCTCCGGCGTGGGTGGCGCGCGGTGACGCGGCGGCACCGCCCGCCCGCGGGGACGTCCTCTTCGCCGATCCGGATCGGCGCGCCGGCGGACGCCGCGTCTTCGATCTCGCCGAGGGTTCGCCGTCCTGGGCGGAGCTCTCGGCGCTGCGCGACCGCTTCGCGTCCCTTCGCGTCAAGGCGCCGCCGGCGATCCCGGACGGGTCCATCCCGGAGGACGCGGCCGTGGAGTTCCTCTCGGAGGGCGGGGAGTGCCGCGAGGCGTTCCTCCGGCTGGGTCCCGGGGAGCGCGCGGGCTCGCGGGCCGCGGTGCTCCTGGAGCACGGGGAGGTCCGGTACACGGGGCCCGCCCTGCTGCGCGTCACGGACCGCGGTCGCTTCCTGCTGGATCCGGACCCCGCGCTGCGGCGCGCCGGCGGCGTGGATGTGCTGGCGGACGAGCTGGACGCGGCGCGCGTGGCGGAGGAGTCCACCTACCTCTTCGCGGAGCGCGCGCCGGACTCGCCGTGGGTGCGGACCCACGAGGTGCTGGAGGTCTTCCCGTACCGCCCGCGCGATCTCGCGCGCCGGCTCGCCGAGGCGCCGCCGCGCGAGCTGGTGGTGAAGCAGCGTGGCCTGGCGCTGCCCGAGTCGGCGGTGCGCCGCGGGCTTCCGTCGAACCCCGAAGGCCCCGTCCGCGTGCTCGTGCTGTTCCCGCGCGGGCGCGCGCGCGTGGCGTGCCTTTGCGCCCCCGCCATTCCGCGCTAGGATCCGCGAAACCGCCCGTCGCCGCGACGCCGACCCGGAGGAGCCCGTGCCCCGCACCGCCTCGGTCCCGCTCACGCCCGCCGTCCGCACGCGGATCGCCGACACGATCCGCACGCTCTCCCTCGACGCCGTCCAGACCGCGAACTCGGGGCACCCCGGCCTGCCCATGGGCTGCGCCGACGTGGCCACCGTGCTGTGGACGCGCTTCCTGCGCGTGGACCCGGCGTGGCCCGCGTGGCCGGGGCGGGACCGGTTCGTGCTCTCCGCCGGGCACGGCTCCATGCTGCTGTACTCGCTCCTGCACCTCGCCGGCTTCGATCTGCCGATGGCGGAGTTGAAGCGGTTCCGGCAGTGGGGCTCGCGCACGCCCGGGCACCCCGAGCACGGCCTCACGCCCGGCGTGGAGACGACCACGGGGCCCTTGGGGCAGGGGCTCGGCAACGCGGTGGGCATGGCGCTCGCGGAGCGGCATCTCGCGGAGCGCTTCCCGGGGAACCCGGACGGAGCCGAAGGCCACCGCACGTTCTGCATCGCGGGGGACGGCGACCTGATGGAGGGCGTGGCGTCGGAGGCCGCGTCATTGGCCGGACACTGGGGTCTCGGCCGCCTGATCGTCTGGTACGACTCGAACTCCATCACGATCGACGGCGGCACCGGGCTGGCGTTCACGGAGGACGTGGGCGCGCGCTTCCGCGCGTACGGCTGGCACGTGATCGACCCCGTGGACGCGCACGATCCGGAAGCGGTGGCGAAGGCGCTGGCGGAGTGCGTGGCGGAGACGGCGCGGCCCAGCCTCGTGGTGGGCCGGTCCACGATCGCGAAGGGGAGCCCGAACTTCGCCGGCAAGAACAAGGCGCACGGCGCGCCGCTGGGGGAGCCGGAGGTCCGGCTGGTGAAGGAGGGGCTCGGCTTCGATCCCGACGCGAAGTTCCACGTGCCCGCCGAGGTGACGGAGTTCTTCGCCGCGTGGCGCGCGGAGCGGGCGGCGGAGTCCGCGGCGTGGAAGGACCGGGAGGCGCGCTGGCGGCGCGAGGATCCGGCGGCGAGCGGGGCCTGGGCGGCGGCGCTGGCGGGCGAGCCGCCGGCGGATCTGCTGGAGAAGGGACCCGTCTTCGAGGAGGGAGCCAGCCTGGCCACGCGCAAGGCGGGGCATCAGGTGCTGCAGGAAGCGGCCAAGGCAATGCCTTGGCTGGTAAGCGGTTCCGCGGATCTCTTCGAGTCGAATCTGACGCACGTGGCGGGCGCCGCCGCGGTCGCGAAGGGCGCGTGGAGCGGGCGGAACGTGTACTACGGGATCCGCGAGCACGCGATGGCGGCCATCGCGAACGGCATGGCGCTGCACGGCGGCGTGCGGCCGCTGGTGTCCACGTTCCTGGTCTTCGCGGACTACCTGCGTCCGTCCCTGCGGCTGTCCGCGCTGATGGAGCAGCCGGTGCTGTACGTGTTCACGCACGACAGCGTGTGGGTGGGCGAGGACGGGCCCACGCACGAGCCGGTGGAGCACCTGGACGCGCTCCGCGTGATCCCCGGCCTGCACGTGGTGCGGCCCGCGGACGCGCGGGAGACGGTGGCGGCGTACCGCTACGCCGCCCGGCGTCTCCACGGTCCCACGGCGATCGTGCTCACGCGCCAGAACCTGCCGGTGCTCCCGCGGCCGGTGGGCGCCGGCATCCCGGACCCGGTGGGGCTGTCCGGCGTGGTGCACCAGTCCGCGGGCGGGACGCCGCAGCTCGTCCTCGCGGCCACGGGGTCGGAGGTGTCGCTCTGCCGCGAGGCGGCCGGCCTGCTGGAGACCGGCGGCGTGCGGGTGCGGGTCGTGTCCCTGCCGTGCCTGGAGGAGCTGGCCGCGGCGGATGCGGCGGCGGTGGCCGCGCTCCTCCCGCCGGGGGTGCCGCGGCTCTTCGTGGAAGCGGGTCCATGCGCGAGCTTCGCCCCGTGGCGCGCGGAGCGGGACGGCGTGCACGGGATCGCGCGGTTCGGCGCATCCGCGCCGGGGGCGGAGGTCGCCAAGCAGCTCGGGCTCTCGGCGGAAGCCGTGGCGCGCAGCGCCCGGGATCTCCTCGCGCGGTAGGCTACTCCGCGCGCGTCGTGGCCCCGACGTGCGCCAGCGCGGCCGCCTCGTCCGGCTCGCAGGCGAACACGGAGTCGAGGTGCGTGAGGCGCAGGATCTCGCGCACGCTCGGCCGCACGTCGAAGAGGACGAGTTCGCCCTCCGGGCGCACGACCTTGAGCAGGCTCACGAGCGCGCCGAGGCCGGAGCTGTCCAGGAAGTCCACGCGGCTCATGTCCAGCGCCACGCCGCCGCCCTTGGCGGGAGTGCACGCGAGCAGGCGGGCGCGGAACGCGTCCGCGCGATCGGCCAGGATCTGCGTCTCCTCCACGCGGATGAGCACGGCCGGTCCGCGGGCCTCGGAGGACATCTGGATGACGTCGCGCATGGGACCTCCGGGGATGGGGGTTTGCCCCTCATCGACCTCGCGCGGCGCCGGCTTGAGTCGCGCCGGAAGGGCCGGCGTGCTACGGTCCCCGGTCGATTCACACCCCCAGCCAGGAGCCCGCCCGAGATGACCCCGAGCGAGCGGCCGGAGTCCGGCCACCATCCCCAGCACGGCCATCGCGCGCTCCACGACGGTCGCAAGGACGGTCTCACGCCCGTGCGCCCCCTGGAGATCCACCGCTGCACGTCGCTGGCCGCGCTCGTGGAGGAGATGAAGAACACGTCCTTCGGTGGCCGGCGGGTGGGGGAGGCCGCGGACGTGCTGCAGGCCATGGCGGAGGACGAGGACTGCCTCGTCGTGGGGACGTTCTCCGGCGCGATGACCGTGGGCATGATGGGGCATCTGCTGTGCGACATGATGGAGGCCGGGCACCTGAACGCCGTGGTGTCCACCGGCGCGCTCATGGCGCACGGCTTCGTGCAGGCCGCGGGACTCACGCACTACAAGTGGGACCCGCGCATGGACGACGAGGAGCTGTACGCGAAGGGCTACAACCGCGTGTACGACACGCTGGAGATGGAGTCCAACCTCGACGACGTGCAGAAGATCGCGGAGGCGGCGCTGTCGCGCGCGCCCGCCGGCGAGACGCTCTGCAGCCGCCGCGTGCACGAGCTGCTGGGGGACGTCCTCCTGGACGCGAAGCAGACCCGCGGCATCCTGCCGACCGCGCGCAGGCTGGGGATCCCCGTGTACGTCCCGGCGTTCACGGACTCGGAGCTGGGGCTGGACTTCGAGGTGACGAACCGCCGGCGCGAACTGGACGGGAAGCCGCGCATCCCCTTCAACCCGTTCCTGGACCTGCAGCACTACGCGGACCTCTGCCGCACGAAGAAGCGGCTGGGCATCTTCACGATCGGCGGGGGCGTGCCGCGGAACTGGGCGCAGCAGGTGGGCCCGTTCTGGGAGATCCTGGACAAGCGCATCCCCGGGCACGGGGCCTTCATCCGCTTCTCGTACGGCGTCCGCATCTGCCCGGAGCCGGACCACTGGGGCGGACTGTCCGGGTGCAGCTACTCCGAGGGTGTGTCGTGGGGGAAGTTCGTGCCCCCGGCCGACGGCGGCCGTTGGGCCGAGGTGCCCGCGGACGCCACGATCGCGTGGCCGCTCGTGGCGGGCGCGGTGCTGGAGCGGCAGGGCAAGCTGGGAGCGCTCAGCGCCGCGCGCGGCTGACGACCACCGCGGTGGTGTCGTCCAGCCACGCCCGTCCGCCGCCGTGCTTCAATGCGGCGGCGAACAGGGCCTCCAGGATGCCCTCCGCGGCCTCGCCCGCGCGCGGCGCGACCACGGCCTCCACGCCCTCGTCCCCGAACGCCTCGCCGTCCTCGTTCGCGCGCTCCAGGAAGCCGTCCGACACGATCACCAGCGTGTCCCCGCGGTCCAGGTGGTCGAAGCCCCGCTGGAACGTGGTGGTCTCCAGAGGGCCGAGGATGGTGCCGCCGCGGCGGAGCCGGCGGACCCCGCGCCCGCCCAGGATCCACGGCGCGGGATGCCCCGCGTTCACGTAGAACAGGTTCCCGTTGGTCTCCAGCTCGCCGAAGAACAGCGACACGAAGCGCGTGGACAGCATGGACCGCGCGATCACGCGGTTCAGCCGGATCACCGTGTCCGTGAGCTTCAGCGCGCGCTCCGTGCCCATGCGCAGCCCGGTGACCGCGTCCCGCGCCACGAGCGCCGCGGCCAGCCCGTGCCCGGACGCGTCCCCCACCGCGAGCACGAGCGTCTCCGGGTCCGTGGGCAGGAAGTCGTAGAAGTCCCCGCCCACGCGCGCGGCGGGGATGGAGCGCGCGGCGATGCTGAAGCCCGGGAACGGCGGCGGCGCCGCGGGCAGGAGGCTACGCTGGATCTCCGCGGCCTGCTCCAGGTCCACCTTCATGGTCTGGAACGACATCCGGTCGTGGATGGCGTTCCGGATCGTGTTGAGCGCGAAGTCCACGTCGTCCCGCACCCAGCCCGGACGCATCCGGAACGCGAGCACGCGCCGGGTCTCGCCGTCGATCAGGAGGCCGGCCGTGTCCGGGCGGCCGAGGTCCGTCCGTCCCTTCGACGCGGGCGTGGAGCCGTCGAACAGGTACACGCCGTGCGTGCGGATGAGCCGCAGCGCGGGATGGTCCACGTCCAGGACGACGGGCTTCGCGGACGCGCCGTCCGGCGTGGTGGTGAAGTCCCCGTCCTGCTCCTCGAAGAGCCAGCCGCGCTCGATGGACAGCGCCGGCCCGAAGCGCTGCACGATCTCCGTGACGATCCACGGGAACCACTGCGAGTACAACCCGCCGTGCTCCACCTCGCCGAGCAGGCGATCCAGCTCCCGGTAGAAGCGCTTCGGCTGGAACGATCCCTTCACGTCCGTCGTGCTCACTTCCCCTCCTCCAGCAGCTTCCGCGCCCGCGCGAAGGGGCGGTGGAACATGGCCCGCGTGAGGCGGCCGGTCTGCGTGTTCTGGCGGCTCGGATGATAGCTGCACACGAGCGTCACGCGACCCTCCTCCGTGCGGAACTCCGCGCCGTGCGCGAAGGCGGGGCGGGGCGCGAACGGCGGGCGGCGCGCCGCGGCCCAGGCGCGCAGGAACTGGTCGAACGCGAAGCGGCCGAGGACCAGCACGACCTCGACGCGCCGGTACGCGGCCAGCTCCTCCACGAGGTACGGCCGGCACGCGTCCGCCTCCGCCGCGGCGGGCTTGTTGTCCGGGGGCGCGCACCGCACCGCGCACGTGACGCGCGCTCCGGACAGCGCCAGCCCGTCCCCCTTGCGCACGGACTCCGGGCGGTTCGCGAAGCCGTGCGCGTGCATGGCCGCGAACAGCCAGTCCCCGCTGGCGTCCCCCGTGAAGATGCGCCCCGTGCGGTTCGCGCCGTGCGCGCCGGGAGCGAGCCCGACCACCAGCAGGCGCGGCGATGCCGCCCCGAACGGCGGGATGGGCTTCCCCCAGTACGTTTCGTCGCGGTACGCGCGCCGCTTCACGCGCGCCACCTCCCGGCAGTGCGCCACGAGCCGCGGGCACTTCGTGCAGGCCGCGATGCGCGCGGCCAGGCGGGACGGAGCGGTGCTCATGGGATACACTCGGCGGGTTGGAAGAAGCGTCGCGAGGCCCCGCGCGACCGGAACGAGGGGAGTGTGCCATGGGCGACGCGGGCCGGCGAGCCCTCGTGGACGAGTTCGAGCGGGCGTTCCTGGAATTCTCCGAATTCGCACGCGACATTCCCCGGGAACTCTACGATGCGCCCGTTCCCGGGGAAGAGGGCAGCATCCGGAAGATCCTGGGCCACGTGGTCGAGGCCGGCTACCGGCACGTGGACTACGTGGCCGAGCACTGCGCCGGCAAGAAATCCGACCGCCGCTTCGCGTCTCCGGTCCTGTTGGACGACGCGGAGTCCTGGACCGCCGCGCTGCTCGACGTGACACGCTACGCCCGCGAAGTCCTCGCCTCCGTTCCCGACGCGGAACTGGAACGCCGCTTCACGACGCGCTGGGGCCAGAACTACGACGGCGAGCAGATGCTGGAACACGCGACGTGCCACCCGGGACGCCACGCCCGCCAACTCCGCCGCTTCTTCGACGGCGAGTTGTAGCGCCCGGGGCGCAGCACCGCGCTTGCGGCGTGCGGCGGCGCGAGGCGAGGCGGTGGCCGGGCGGGTGCGGGACGTCTGCGGCCGGGGCCGGGCCTCTCCGCAGCGGCGTCGCGCAGGCGCCGGGAGGCATGGATGCCGGAGGCGCCGGAGCGCCGAGCCTTCCCGGCGACAGGACGTCGCCGGGAAGGCGTCCGCGGCGGAGAGGCCCGGCCCCGGACGCACGCGTCCCGCACCCGCCCGGCCACCGCCTCGCCTCGCGCCGCCGCACGCCGCAAGCGCCCGCTGTCACCCCGCGCGCGAACCTCGCCCGTCTACATCGCGGTGATGCTGAAACCGGCGTCCACGTAGTGGACTTCGCCGGTGACTCCCTTCGACAGCGCCGACAGGAAGTACAGACCCGCCGCGCCCACGTCGTCGATGTCCACGTTGCGCTTCAGCGGCGCGCGTTCGACGGCGTCGGCGAGCATGGAGCGGAGGCCGGAGACGCCGGACGCGGCCAGGGTCTTGATGGGGCCGGCGGAGATCGCGTTCACGCGGATCGCCTTCGGGCCGAGGTCCACGGCGAGGTAGCGCACGGAGGCTTCCAGCGCGGCCTTCGCGATGCCCATCACGTTGTAGTTCGGCACGGCCTTCACCGAGCCCAGGTAGGAGAGCGTGAGGATGCTGCCGCCCTCCGTCATGCGTGGCTCGGCGCGGCGGGCCAGGGCCAGGAGGGAGTAGGCGCTGATCTCCAGCGCCTTGAGGAACCCCGCGCGGGACGTGTCCACGGTGCGGCCGGCCAGGTCCTCGCGGTCGGCGAAGGCCACGGAGTGCACCAGGAAGTCCAGCCGGCCGAAGCGGCGGTCGATCTCCTCGAACGCCGCGTCCATCTGCGCGTCGTCGGCCACGTCCATGGGGACCACGACGTCGGATCCCGCCTCCGCGGCGAGCGGGGTCACGCGCTTGAGCAGCGCCTCGCCCTGGTAGGTGAACGCGAGCTCGGCGCCGGCGGCGCGCGCGCGGCGCGCGATGCCCCAGGCGATGGAGCGCTCGTTCGCCACGCCCACGATCAGGCCCCGGCGCCCGGCGAGAAGGCCGGCGCCCTCGGTGCCGGGCTCGGGGTCCACTCGGGTCTCGCTCTCGCTCATGCGGCTCTCCTCGTGCGGGATGAACGGGGAGATTCGCAGGGGTGGGCCGGTTCCCGCAAGCCCGGCGTCGGGCGGGGCGGGCGGCCCGTGGTCCGCCGCGGTCAGCCGGGCGGGCGATCCCGCGGGGGGATGCCGAGCCGGGAGAGGCGGCGGTCGGCGTGGTGGCGGCCCTCGTTCTGGCAGGTGGGGCAGTAGTGCGTTTCCGCATCGCGGTAGGAGATGCGCTCGATCCGGTCGCCGCACACGGGGCAGGCCGCGCCGGGCCGGCCGTGCACCGCGAAGTCGCGCCGCCAGAGGTCCTGCTTCTCCGGCAGCGTGCCCGGCGGACAAGCGGCCCGCACCTTCGCGATCCACGCGTGCAGCGTGTCCGTCACGGCCGCGGCGAGGCGCGCGATCTCCTCGTCCGTGAGCTTCGACGTGAGCTTCAGCGGGGACAGGCGCGCCGCGTGCAGGATCTCGTCCGAGTAGGCGTTGCCGATGCCGGCCACCACCGCCCCGTCGCGCAGGGCGCCCTTCACCTGCCGGTTGTCCCGGCGCAGCGCGGCCGCCAGGGGCTGTGGGCCGAAGCCCGCGGCCAGCGGGTCCAGATCGGGCGGCGGCGTGGGGGCCTCGCCCCCGGGGCCCACGATGCGCAGCGACGCGCGCCGCTCCGTGCCGGCCTCCGTCATCTCGACGAGCACGTCGCCCTCCGCCTCGAGGACGAGCAGCGTGCGCCGCCGGTGCGGCTTGTGCGTGGAGGCGACGCGCAGGCGCAGCCGACCCGCCCGCATCAGGTGCACCTCCAGCGCGAGCGCGTCCTCCAGGAGGATCCGCAGCCGCTTCCCGGCGCGCTCCACGCCCGTCACCCGGCGCCCTGCGGCCGCCTCGGGCGGCGGCGCCACCGTGCGCAGGAGGAACGGCTCGAGCACCGCGAGGCGGACCACGCGGCGTCCCACGAGCGCCTCGGCCAGCCGCTCCCGCGTCACCTCCAGCTCCGGCAGCTCCGGCATTCGTCCCCTCCCGCGACGCCCCACGATACCGGACCGCGCCGCCGGCCGCGCGCCGGCCCCGGCCGGCGTCCGGTTCCGCGCCCGGTCCCGCGCCCGTTGTCGGCGCGGCCCTTTGCAGGTAGGCTTCCGCCCCTCCCGGAACGAACGCGAGGTTGCCCCGTGCTGGACATCCGCACCATCCGCGACGAGACCGACCGGGTCCGCAAGGGCTGCGAGGCCAAGGGCATCCCGGTGGACCTGGACGCCCTCCTGGCCCTGGACGAGAGCCGCCGCCGCATCCTCCGGGAGGTGGAGGGGCTGCAGCAGGAGCGGAACGCCCGGTCCAAGGAGATCGGGGCGCGGAAGAAGGCCGGGGAGGACGTGACCGCGGCCGCCGCCGAGGTGCGGGCCGTGGGGGAGCGGATCTCCACGCTGGAGGCGGAGCTGGCCACCGTGGAGGCGCGGCTGCACGAGGCGCTCCTCACCGTGCCGAACCTCCCGGACGACTCCGTGCCGCTCGGCCGCACGCCGGAGGACAACGTGGCCGTCCGCGAGGGCGGCGAGGCGCCGGCCTTCGACTTCCCGCCGCGCCCGCACTGGGAGCTGGGCGAGGCGCTCGGCATCCTGGACTTCGAGCGCGGCGTGAAGGTGACCGGCTCCGGGTTCCCCGTGTACACGGGCCTCGGGGCGCGGCTGGAGCGCGCGCTGATCAACTTCTTCCTGGACACGCACACGCGCTCCGGGAAGTACCGCGAGGTCTTCCCGCCGATCCTGATCAACGCCGACAGCGCCACCGGCACGGGGCAGCTCCCGGACAAGGAGGACCAGATGTACGTGGCCTCCCGGGACGACCTGTACCTCGTGCCCACCGCCGAGGTGCCGGTGACGAACCTGCACCGCGACGAGATCCTGCCGCTGGAGAGCCTGCCGATCCGGTACGCCGCGTACACGCCGAACTTCCGGCGGGAGGCCGGCTCGCACGGGCGGGACGTGCGCGGCCTGAACCGCGTGCACCAGTTCAACAAGGTGGAGCTGGTGAAGTTCGTGGAGCCGTCCACCTCCGACGCGGAGCTGGAGGAGCTGGTCGCGGACGCCGAGGGTGTCCTGCGCGCGCTAGGGCTGAAGTACCGCGTGCTGCTGATGTGCACCGGCGACATGGGATTCACGCAGGCGAAGAAGTACGACCTGGAGGTGTGGGCGCCGGGGCAGGGCAAGTGGCTGGAGGTGAGCTCGTGCTCGAACTTCCGGGACTTCCAGGCGCGGCGCATGCGCATCCGGCATCGCAACGCGGACGGCAAGCCCGTGCTCGTGCACACGCTGAACGGGTCGGGGCTGGCCACGCCGCGCACGTTCATCGCGGTCCTGGAGCACTACCAGCGCGCGGACGGGTCGGTGGTCGTGCCCGAGGCGCTGCGGACGTACATGGGCACCGACCTCCTCGAGGTCCCGGCCGCGAAGGTCGCCGCGCGATGAGCGACGCCGCGGATCCCCGGACCGACGCGGCCTTCGCCGGACTCGTGCTGCTGCTGCGCGAGATCGCGCACGGGTTGCTCCGCGAGGGCCGCTCCGCGGAGGCCGGCGGCATCATCGACGGGATCGCCGCGCTGCGGGCGAAGACGAAGGGGAACCTCCTCGAGGCGGAGGAGCGCTTCCTCTCGGACGTCGTGTACGACCTGCAGATGACCGCGCTGAAGGGCCCGGGCAAGAAGGCGGGGCCCGACCCCGCGGACACCCCGGACGCCCCGGAATCGCCGTGACCCGCGGTCTCCGCGCGCTGCCGTTCGCCGTACTCGCGTGGGCGCTCGCCGTCCCCGCCGCCCACGGCCACTCCGCCGCCGCCGGCGGCACCGGGCTCTTCGACGTCCGCTCCGCGGAGGTCTCCGGCACCGGGTCCGTGGAGGTGCAGGCCTCCGGGGTGACCTACCGCAGCGACGAGTCGAACGGACTGGGCTTCGACAAGGTGGACCTGGTGGACGGCCTGCTGCAGGTCCACGCGGGAGTGAGCCGGCACCTCGAGGTGTGGACCGCGTTCGGCACCGCGTACTACTCCGTGGCCGGCGCGGACTACCGCGCCACGTCGATCCGCGACGGGCGCGCCGGCGCGAAGATCCGCCTCGGCAACGGCCGGGTCGTGCCCGGGTTGATGGTGGAGACCAGCCTGCCGTGGGGCGTGCGCGAGCGCGGCTTCTCCACCGGCTCCTTCGATCCCGCCGTCACCGGCCTGCTCACCGTGCACCTGCCGGAGTCCAACACGCTGACCGGCGCGAACCTGCACGCGAACGTGGGCTTCCGCAAGCACGGCGACGATCGCGGCCGCGGCTTCGAGGGCTGGCCGCTGTACTACCTGCCGCCCGTGCACCCCGCGTTCCACCGCGACCAGTTGGACCTTCGTCTTGCGCTGGAGCTCACGGCGCGGCGCACCACGCTGTTCGTGGAGCTGCTCCTGGACCAGCTGCAGAGCGCGGACTTCGCGTTCCGCGAGTCCCCGATGTTCCTCACGCCGGGCTTCCGCTGGTCGTTCACGGACTCGTGGTCGCTGCTCGCGGCGAGCAAGATCACGCTGTCCTCGGACGATCCCGCCACCACGCGGTACAAGGCCCCGGACGACCTGTATCCGAACTGGCAGTTCGGCTTCGCGCTGTCGTGGTCCCGGCGCGGGCCGGGCGCGGACCGGGACGGCGACGGCGTGCCGGACTTCCGCGACGAGTGCCCCCAGGTTCCCGAGGACCTGGACGGCTGGGACGACGCGGACGGCTGCCCCGACCGGGACGACGACGGCGACGGCATCCCGGACGAGTTCGACGGCGCGCCGCGCGCCGCGGAGGACTTCGACGGCTGGAAGGACACGGACGGGATCCCCGATCCGGACAACGACGGCGACGGGCTGCCGGACGCCGAGGACCGCTGCCCGGACAACGCGGAGGACATGGACGGCGTGGCCGACGCGGACGGCTGTCCCGAGACGGACGCCGACCAGGACGGCATCCTGGACGCGGACGACAAGTGTCCCGAGCAGGCCGAGACGAAGGACGGCGTGGAGGACGAGGACGGCTGCCCGGAGCGGCTGTCCACCGCGCCGCAGTGGCTGCCCGGCGTGGGCTGGGAGGGCGCGGCGGTGGCGCCGAAGCCCACGTCGTACTACGACCTGAACCGCCTCGCCGAGCGCATGCAGCGCGACCCGGGGATGAGCGTGGAGATCCGCGTGCTGGCATCCACGCGCGACGCCACGCCGCCCGGACGCTCGGACCTGGCCACCCTGCGCGCGGAGTACCTCAAGGCGTTCCTCGTGGCCACGGGCGTGGATCCGCGCCGCGTGGATGCGCGCGGCCTGCGCGAGTCCCTGGGGGAGTCGCCGGGGACGCCGTTGCCCCGCGTGGAGATCGTGGCCAGCGAGTCCATCCCGGAGTCGCCCGCGCCGAAGTGACGGCCGCCCGGCCGCGCGCGCTCAGGCGCCGGACTCGCCGCCGCGCTCGGACTCCTTCGCGCGCTCCCACACCGCGTCCATCTCCGCGAGCGTCATCCGCCGGCCTTCCTTGCGGATGGCCTTCTCCACCTCGCGGAAGCGCCGCTCGAACTTCTTGATGGTCCCCACGAGAACCTCCTCGGGGTTCCGGTTCAGGAAGCGCAGGAGGTTCACCACCGCGAACAGCACGTCGCCCAGCTCCTCCACCGTGTGCTCGCGGTCTCCCGCCTTCCAGCTCCGGCGGGCCTCGTCCATCTCCTCCTCGATCTTCGCGAACACGGGCTCGGGGCTGTCCCAGTCGAACCCGACCGCCGCCGCGCGCTCCTGCACGCGGCGCGCGCGCATCAGCCCGGGGAGGCTGTGCGGGATCCCGTCGAGCGCGGACTCGCGGTCCGGCTTCCCCTCCGCGCGCTTCACGTCCTCCCAGACGCGCTTCGCGTCGTCCGGCGTGGCGGCGGCCGCGTCGCCGAACACGTGCGGGTGGCGCCGGTAGATCTTGTCGTGCGCCTCGGTGAGGAGCTCGCGGATCGTGAACTGGCCGTTCTCCTCCGCCACGAGCGCCACGAACAGCAGCACGTAGAACAGGTCGCCCAGCTCCTCGCGGAAGGCGGCGACGTCCCCCGAGGAGTGCGCCTCCAGCGCCTCGTAGGTCTCCTCGAGCAGGTTGGGCTTCAGCGTCTCGATGGTCTGCTCGGCGTCCCAGGGGCAGCCGCCGGGCGCGCGCAGCTTCCTCTCGAGCTCCAGCAGGCGGGCGAAGGCCTCGACGGGCATGATCCCTCCGGGATGCGCGGGAAGGCGTGGAACCGGAGAGGCTACCGGCGCGGCGCCGGCCCAGCAAGGGGCGCGCGGCCGCGCGGGGCCTCGCTTGCCGGTCCGCGGGGCGGGGCCTATCCTGCCAACGCCGTGCCGCCGGGGAGGGGACGTGGACGGTCACAGCGCGTGGGTGGAGGTGGACCTGGACGCCCTGGCGGGGAACCTCCGCCGGATCCGCGAGATCGTCGGCCCCGCGGTGGGCGTGCAGGTGGTGGTGAAGGCCGACGCGTACGGCCACGGCGCTCCGGAGATCGCCCGCGTGGCGGAGGAGGAGGGCGCCCACTCGGTCGGCGTGGCCACGCTGGACGAGGGCGTGGAGCTGCGCAGCCACGGCGTGCGCCTTCCCGTGGTCATCCTGTCGCCCACGCTGCCGTTCGAGGCGGCGCGCATCGTGGAGCACGACCTCACGCCCGCGGTCGGCAACCTGGACGCCGCGCGGGCGCTCGGCGAGGCGGCGCTCGCGCGCGGGCGCGAGGTGTCGGTCCATGTGGAGATCGACACGGGGATGGGGCGCTCGGGCATCGCCCCGCGGGACGCGGTGGAGTTCTGCCGCACGCTGGCCGCGCTGCCGGCCGTGCGCCTCGCCGGGATCTTCACGCACTTCCCGCGCGCGGACTCGTTCGACGGGCGCGCCATGGTGGACCGGCAGGTGGCGGACTTCCTGGAGGTCGCGCGCGCGCTGCGCGCGTCCGGCGTGGATCCGGGCGTGCTGCACGCCGCGAACTCCGCCGGCATCGTGCTGCATCCGGCCTCGCGGCTGGACCTCGTGCGCCCCGGCATCCTCGTGTACGGGCTGTCCGGCTCGGACGCGGTGCCCCCGCCCCCGGGCATCCGCCCGGTGATGCGGTTCGCCACGCGGCTCGTGCACGTGCGCGAGCTGCCGGAGGGTCACCCGGTGAGCTACGGCGGGGACTTCGTGGCCCCGGAGCCCATGCGCGTGGGCACCGCCGCGGTCGGCTACGGGCACGGCTATCCCTGGGCGCTGTCCGGGCGCGGGTACGCGCTCCTGCGCGGACGGCGCATCCCCATCCTCGGGCGCGTGACGATGGACACCACGGTGTTCGACCTCCGCGGCGTCCCCGAGGCGCGCGTGGGGGACGAGGTGGTGCTGTTCGGGCGCAGCGGGGACGAGGAGATCCGGGTCAACGACCTCGCGTCGCTCTCCGGCACCATCGTGTGGGAGCTTCTGATCGGCATCGGCCGCCGCGTGCCGCGCGTGTACACGCGCGGAATGCGCACGGTGGGCCAGCGCACGCTGCTCGGGTCGGAGCGCCGGGCCGGCGTGCCGGGGATGAGCGGCGATGCGTGAGCGCTTCCCGAAGGCGGCCATCGTGGTGCTGGACGGCGTGGGCTGCGGCGGGGCGCCGGACGCGGCCGCGTTCGGCGACGAGGGATCGGACACGCTCGGCAACACGGCCGAGGCCGTGGGCGGCCTTGCGCTCCCGCACCTCGGGGCGCTCGGGCTCGGCAACCTCACGCGCATCCGCGGCGTGCCGCCGGTGGACGCGCCGCGCGCCTCCTTCGGGCGGCTGCGCGAGATCGCCGCCGGCAAGGACACCACGACCGGGCACTGGGAGCTGGCCGGCGTGACGCTGCGCGAGCCGATGCCCACGTTCCCGCACGGCTTCCCGGACGAGCTGATGGCGGTGTTCGCGCGGGCGGCGGGGAAGCCGGCGCTGGGGAACGTGGTGGCGTCCGGCACCGAGATCATCGCGCGCCTCGGCGAGGAGCACCAGCGCACCGGGCGCCTCATCGTGTACACGTCGGCGGACTCGGTCTTCCAGATCGCCGCGCACGAGGACACGATCCCCGTGGAGGAGCTGTACCGCATCTGCCGCGCCATGCGGGAGGAACTCACCGGCGCCTGGGGCGTGGGGCGCGTCATCGCGCGCCCCTTCGCGGGGCGGCCGGGAAGCTACGCGCGCACGAACCGGCGACGGGACTTCTCCCGCGAGCCGGCGGGGCCCACGCTGCTGGACCGCGTGAAGGAATCCGGCCGCGAGGTGGTGTCGGTCGGGAAGATCGACGACATCTTCGCCGGCCGCGGGATCACGCGCTCCGTGCACGTCCTCCCGAACGACGAGTGCGTCACCGCCACGGTGGACGCGCTGCGCGGCATGGAGCGCGGGCTGGTGTTCACGAACCTGATCGAGTTCGACATGAGCTTCGGGCACCGCAACGACCCCGAGGGGATGGCGGGATGCCTGCGCGCGCTGGACGCGCGGATCCCGGAGCTGCTGGACGCGGCCGGCAAGAGCACGCTGCTCGTGTTCACGGCGGACCACGGGAACGATCCCACCACGCCCTCCACGGACCACTCGCGCGAGGAGGTGCCGCTGCTGGCGTGGACCGGCGGGCGGGGGGTCGCGCTCGGCACCCGGGGCACGTTCGCGGACGTGGCGGCCACCATCGCGGATTGCCTGGGCGTGCCGCCGCCGCCGGCGCCCGCGGTGTCCTTCCTCGCGGACTTGCCGTCCTGAGGGGCTTGCCGGAGAATCCGCCGATGACCGAGGAAACCGTCCGGCAGCTCGTGGACGCCGCGCGCGCCGCCGCGGAGGGCGCGCACGCGCCGTACTCGCGGTACCGGGTGGGGGCGGCGGTCCTCACCGCGTCGGGGACGATCGTGTCCGGGGCGAACGTGGAGAACGCGTCCTACGGGTTGTCCATGTGCGCGGAGCGGACCGCGGTGTACGCGGCGGCTTCCCGCGGCCTCGTGTCGCGGGACGCGCCGCTGGCCGCCGTGTGCGTGCATGCGCCCCGCCCGCCCGCGCCCTGGCCGTGCGGGGCGTGCCGGCAGGTCCTGTGGGAGTTCGCGGGCGCGGCGCTGCCGGTGCTGGTGGACGGGCCGGACGGCCTGCGCCGCACCACGCTCGGCGAGCTGCTGCCGCACGGGTTCCGCCTGGAGGTGCCGTGATGGACGGGGATCGCGGGAACGACGTGAGCGAGGAGATGGTCCGCAGCATCGTGCGACGCGTGCTGGGCGACGCCGGCGGGAGCGCCGCGGTCGTGCGCGCGGCCGTGCCGGCGGACTGGCCGCCGCGCACCGTCGCGCTCGGCGCGGACCACGGCGGCTTCGAGATGAAGGAGGACCTCAAGCGGTATCTCGAGGCGAAGGGCTTCGCGGTGATGGATTGCGGCACGCACGCGAAGGAGTCGTGCGACTACCCGGACATCGCCGTCCGCGTGGCCGGGCTGGTGCGGGACGGGAAGTGCGAGGCCGGCATCGTGGTGGACGGCGCGGGCATCGGCTCCGCCATGGCGGCGAACAAGGTGGCGGGGGTCCGCTGCGCGGTGTGCCACGACGTGGCCACCGTGCTGAACAGCCGCGAGCACAACGACGCGAACGTGCTGGCGCTGGGCGCGGGGGTCGTGCCCGCGGCGCTGGCGCGGCGCATGGCGTCGCTGTGGCTGGCCACCGCGCACGGCGGCGGCCGGCACCTGCGGCGCGTGATGAAGATCCGGGAGCTGGACGGATGAACCGGGACGAGCTGGTCGAGCGGATCACGAGGGCGGTGCTGCGGAGCCTGGCCGAGGGGAACGGCGGCGGCACGGCCGCGGGGCAGGACGCGGACTGGGCCTGCGACGGCGGGGCGGGCCGCGTGCCGCAGGAGCACCTGGCCGGGCTGTGCGAGGACCTCGGCATCTGCCGGCTCGGGGCGAAGCCCGGCGACGTGCCCGGCCCGGGCGTGGCGTCCCTCATCGACCACACCGTGCTGCGGCCCGACGCGTCGCGCGGGGACATCGAGAAGCTGTGCGCCGAGGCGCGCGAGAACGGCTTCGCCACCGTGTGCGTGCAGCCGTGGTGGGTGCCGCTGTGCGCGGACCTCCTGCACGGAAGCGGCGTCCGCGTGTGCACGGTGATCGGCTTCCCGCACGGGATGAACCGGGCGGAGACGAAGTGCTTCGAGGCACGCCGCGCGGTGGAGGACGGCGCCACCGAGCTGGACATGGTGATCAACGTGGGCGCGCTGAAGTCGAAGGACTTCGCGGCGGTGGAGCGGGACATCCGCGCCGTGGTGGAGTGCGCGCAGCCGCGCGCCACCGTGAAGGTGATCCTGGAGAACGCCTACCTCACCGACGAGGAGAAGGCGGAGGGCTGCGCGCTCGCGAAGGCGGCCGGGGCGCACTACGTGAAGACGTCCACGGGCTTCGGCCCCGGCGGGGCCACCGTGGAGGACGTGGCGCTCATGCGGCGCGTGGTGGGCCCGGACATGGGCGTGAAGGCGGCCGGCGGCATCCGCGACGCCGCCACGCTGCGGAGGATGGTGGAGGCGGGCGCCACCCGGATCGGGGCCAGCGCGTCCGTGCAGATCGTCCACGGGGACCCCGCGGCCGCATGAGGATCCCGGAGCTCCTCGAGCGCAAGCGCGACGGGGGCGAGAGCTCGCCGGAGGAGATCGCCGCGATCGTGCGCGGCGCGGTGGACGGGAGCGTCCCGGACTACCAGATCGCGGCGTGGCTCATGGCGGTGTTCTTCCGCGGGATGACCGCGGCGGAGACCGCGGGCTTCACGCGCGCGATGATGGAGTCCGGCGAGGTCCTGGACCTGGCGGACCTTCCCGGCGTGAAGGTGGACAAGCACTCCACCGGCGGCGTGGGGGACAAGATCACGATCCCGCTCGCGCCGATCGCGGCGGCGTGCGGCGCCACGGTCCCGATGATCTCGGGCCGCGGGCTCGGGCACACCGGCGGCACGCTGGACAAGCTGGAGTCCATCCCCGGGCTCGGCACCGCGCTCTCCCCGGACGAGTTCCGCCGCGTCGTGCGCGACACGGGCTTCGCGATCGCGGCGGCGGGGAAGTCCCTCGCGCCGGCGGACGCGCGCCTGTACGCCCTGCGCGACGTCACGGGGACGGTGCCGAGCATCCCGCTGATCGTGGCCAGCATCCTGTCCAAGAAGTACGCGGCGGGCGTGGAGGCGCTGGTCCTGGACGTGAAGTGCGGGGCGGGCGCATTCATGCGCGAGGAGAAGGACGCGCGGCGGCTGGCGGCCACCCTCGTGGAGGTCTCGCGCGCGATGGGGAAGACGGCGCGCGCGCTGGTCACCGCGATGGACGAGCCGCTGGGGCTCGCGGTGGGGAACGCGCTGGAGGTCGTGGAGTCGCTGGCGGTCCTGGACGGCCGGGGGCCTGCGGACGTGCGCGAGCTGACCCGCGAGCTGGCGGCG
This sequence comes from uncultured Gemmatimonadota bacterium, assembly GCA_964571855.1. GTDB lineage: Bacteria > ARS69 > ARS69 > ARS69 > ARS69 > CAYYFX01. The sequence continues at coordinate 2,776 of CAZNDO010000014.1, read as the reverse complement.
GAGATGGTGCTGCTGGCGGGTCTCGAGAAGGACGCGGCGGCGGCGCGGGCCCGCGTGGACGCGCGCGTGGCCGACGGCTCGGCGCGCGAGACCTTCGCACGCTGGGTGGCCCGGCAGGGCGGGGACGCGCGCGCCGTGGAGGACCCGTCGCGGCTGCCGCGCGCGCCGCACGTGGTCGAGGCGCGGGCGGGCACGGACGGGTTCGTCGCCGCGATGGACGCGCGCGAGGTGGGCCTGGCGGCGAACGCGCTCGGCGCGGGACGGGCGCGGCTCGGTGATCCCGTGGATCCGGCGGTGGGCTTCGTGCTGCGCGTGAAGACCGGGAGTCGGGTCACGCGCGGGGAGCCGCTGGCGGACGTGCACGCGCGCACGCCGGAGGACGCCGCGCGGGCGGCGGAGCGGCTGGCGCGGGCCGTGCGAATCGCCGAGGCGGCTCCGGCCCGCCGCGCCCTGGTGCTCGCGCGCGTGGACGGTCCGGGACCGGCGGCATGAGCCGGCGCCTCCGCCGGGCGGTCTTCGCGGCGGTGGCCGTCGTGGGCGTGCCGCTCGCAAGCCTCGCGGTCGTGGAGGGCGCGCTCCGGCTCGCCGGCTTCGGGTACGACCCGCGCTTCTTCGTGCCGCGACGCGTGGACGGCGGCGCGTTCCTCAGCGAGAACCCGCGTTTCGGCTGGCGCTTCTTCCCGAAGGACATCGCCCGCGGACCGCAGCGGTTCCTCATCGCCCGCGACAAGCCCGACGGCGTGCGCCGCGTGTTCGTCCTGGGCGAGTCGGCGGCGATGGGCGATCCGTCGCCCGCGTTCGGCATCCCGCGGATGCTGCAGGCGATGCTGGAGGCGGCGCGCCCGGACGGGCGCTTCGAGGTGGTCAACGCGGCCATGACCGCGATCAACTCGCACGTGATCCGCGTGATCGGGCGCGAGTGCCTGGCGCACGAGGCGGATGCGGTCGTGGTCTACGCGGGGAACAACGAGGTGGTGGGGCCGTTCGGCGTAGGCTCGGTGTTCGGGATCCCCGGCGCGGACCGCGCGATGGTGCGCATGATGGTGGCGATCCGGGAGTGGCGGATCGGGCAGCTCGCGGATGCGCTGGCGGCCCGGCTGCGCCCGCCGCCGCCCGCGTGGACCGGCATGGAGGCGTTCCTGGGGACGCGCCTCGCGTTCGAGGACCCGCGCCTCGCGGCCGTGACGGCGGCTTGGCGCGCGAACCTGGAGGACGTGTGCGACCGTGCGATCGCGCGGGGCGTGCCGGTGGTGGTGGCCACGATGGCCGTCAACCTGAAGGACGGCGCGCCCTTCGGCGCGGAGGATCCCGCCGCGGACGTGGCGGGCGCGTGGCGCGCGCGCGTCGAGGAAGGCGACCGCGCGTGGGCGGCCGGCGACACGACCGCGGCGCGGGCGGCGTGGGACGCGGCGCGCGGGCTGGATGCGCGGCCCGCGGACCTGGCGTACCGGATCGGTCAGGCGGAGCTGGGCGTCGCGCCGGAGGCGGCGGCGCGACGGCTGGCGGAGGCGCGGGACCGTGACCTGCTCCGCTTCCGCAGCGACTCGCGGCTGGCCGCGGCGCTGGACTCCGTGGCGGACGCGCGGGCGGGGCGCGGCGTGCACCGGGTGGACGTGCGGGCGCGGGTGGCGGCGGCTTCGGCCGGGGGCGTCCCGGGACGGGAGCTGTTCGACGACCACGTGCACTTCCGCTTCGAAGGCAACTTCGTGGCGGCGCGGGCGATCGCGGCGGAGCTGCTCGCGGTGCTCCCCGGCGGCGGCGGGGCGGCCGACACCGCGCGTCTGCCGGGCGCCGACGCCGTGGCGCGGCGCCTCGGGTACGACGCGATCGCGCGGTACCGCACGGTGAACACGATGCGCGGCCGGCGCGCGCTGCCGCCGTTCCCGGCGCAGTGGGATGGGGCGGTGCAGGAGGCGCATCTCGCCGCGGAGGCGGACTCGCTGCGCCCGCTCACGCAGCAGCCGCACCGCGTGCGCCGGCGGCTCGCGGAGCTGACCGAGGTGCTCGCGCAGCACCCGGAGGACTGGACGCTGCGACTGGAACGGGCGGAGCTGCTGGCCCGGACCGGCAACGTGCCCGCCAGCCTGGAGGAGCGGGAGACCGCGCGGCGGACCTTCCCGTGGGACGCCGACATCCGCTACGGCTACGGGGACGCGCTGCGCGAGGCGGGCCGCACTGACGAGGCGATCCGCGAGCTGGAGGAAGCGCTGGGCCTTTTCCCCGGCCACTTCCTGGCGCACGACGCCCTGGGGCGCATCCGCCTGGAACGCGGCGAGCTGGACGCCGCGGAACGCCACTTCCGCGAGGCGACCCTTCGCTATCCGGAGTTCGCCACCGCGTTCCGCTCGCTGGGGGACACGCTGCTCCGCCGCGGCCGCCCGGCCGAAGCCGAGGCCCCGCTGCGCCGCGCCATCGAGCTGGAGCCCGCGCTGGCCGGCGCCCACAAGCGCCTGGGCGACGCGCTCTTCGACCTCGGCCGCGCGGGCGAAGCCGAGGCCGCCTGGCAGCAGGCCGTGACGATCCACCCCGCCTTCGCCGCCGCTCACGCCCGCCTCGCCGAACTCTACCGCTCCCGCGACGACATCACGCGCGCGGAGCACCACGAAGCCTTGGCGCAGCAGTCCGGAGAGGAAACTCCCACCTTCGGGGAGTAACCCCTTCCCCCACCTGACGGAAGCGCGGGAACGACGAAGCGGCGGAGGGGCAGATCGGGGTCCCTTCCGCGGGCGTTCGAGATGGGATGAAGCGGCTGACCTCCAGGCCATACGTGCTAGCG
>CAZNDO010000013.1:0-114162 GCA_964571855.1 uncultured Gemmatimonadota bacterium | reverse complement strand
TTCATCCCATCTCGAACGCCCGCGAGAGGGGCACCGGGGCGCCCGACCCGTCCGGCCGGGATGTCCGGGCGGCTTGCTCGCCCGACCTCCGGCGTGGAGGCGCCCGTGGGCGCCGCTAGTCCACCACCAGCACCGCGGCTCGCCCGCCGAATCCGTCGGCTTCGTGGTGCTCGGCGGACGGATCCTCGAGCCAGCGGTCCCCGTCCGACACGAACTGGTACGTGTGGCGGCCCGGCGGGGGCGACGTACACGATGTGGATCGGGCGGAAGCACGTGACGGGCGGCGAGGCGATGGAGCTGGACCTCGCGGCCGGCGGCGGGCAGGCGGTCCGCTTCGTGCGGTTGCCGGGCGCCGTGCGGGAGGCCGCTCCGTAAGTCATTCTCGGACAGCATGTTACGTGATCTTGCGCCCGGTCCCCGACACCACGCGCAGCCACGGCGGCCCCTTCCCTCGCCGCGACGCCGACGTACCTTGCCCTTGAGGCCCCCGCCTCCTGAAGGCGCTTCCGATGCCCGATGCGAAGGCCGCGCCCGCGCGCTCCGCGCCGGAAGGTGTCCATCTCCCCGACGGCGCGGTGCTCGTCGCGTTGATGGGCGTGACGTACGCACGTGTGCCCACGGCGGACGGGGGCGACCTGTACCTCCCCGTGGAGGCCCTCCGCTTCCTGGACCACCTGCAGCCGGAGAGCTGGTACGAGCCGGCCTGGTTCGAAGCGCATCGCGTGCGCCTGCCGGGAACCAGCGCGGTCTACGCCGTGCCCACGAAGGAGCGCGCCGGCGCGTCCCTGGATCTCGTCGTGAAGTACTCGCGCGTGGGCCAGCACGTGCCGCTGGAGACGAAGGTCGTGTACGAGGTGCTGAACGCCGAGTTCAACAGCCCGTTCGAGGAGTTCGCCCTCGTGGAGGAGGTGCGCCGGACGTTGCGCGACGCGGGCTCGCCCGTCCGCTTCCAGGAGCCGCTGGCGATCTACGTGCCGCCGGAGCGCATGCAGCTCTGGCAGTCCGGGCGGAGCGAGGCGCGGATCGCCGGGAAGCTGGCGCGGCACCCGGGCGTGGAGATCGACATCCTGCGGGACTACCTGCTGGTGTACCGCTGGCTGGAGGGGATCGACGCGGTGCAGGCGTACGACCGCGCGCTGCTGGACGGCGCCGGGCTCGAGGCCCTCACGCGGCGCGCCGAGGCGGACCTCGCGTCGCTCGGGTTCCGCGTGCTGGACATGAAGCCGAACCACGTGATCCTGCGGACGGACGAGGCGGGCGGGCTGCGCCGCGCGGAGGGCGCCGGCGCGGACGTCGAGTACGGCCTCGTCGACCACGAGCTGCTCCAGCGCACTCCCGAGCGCGAGCGCGAGGTGCAGGTGCGCCGGCATCGCGAGTACCTGGACCGCGTGCGCGACGTGGCGGCGCGCACCACGCTGCCCGCGCACCTCGCGGCGGCGTCCGTCTTCGAGGTGGACTACGCGTTCGGCCGCGTCGAGAGCACGGGCGGCGCGCTGTGGGTCCGCGCGCGGGACGCCGCCCTGTTCGAGTTCTTCCTGCCGGAGCGCTGGCGGCAGACCCCGCGCATCCGGCTGCACCCCGCGCACGAGACCTTCGCCACCCGCACGAAGGACAACGTGGACCTCGTGTGGAAGGTGTCGCGCGTGGGGGAGTCGGCCGGCGGCGGGGACGATGCCCTCGAACGCCGCGCGCTGGAGCACGGGGTGAACAGCCCGTTCGAGGAGATCGCGCTCGCGGTGCTGCTGGAGGACGCGGGCGTGCCCGTCATCGCGCCGCACGGGATCTACCGCACGGGGCATGCGTCCCACCTGGAGGATCGCACGCTGGACTGGCGGCGATACCGCACGCACGAGCGCTTCCGGATGCCGGACGGGGAGCCGGTGCTGCGCTCGGACCACGACTACGTCACGCTGTGGCGCTACGGCGGGGGCGAGCGCCTCGCCGGGGACGAGGAGGAGGCGTACTACGGCGCCGTGAGCGGGGAGGAGGCGCTCCGGCGCGGCCTCGTCGCGGCCGCGGAGCGGGACGCGCTGCTCGAGCGTGTGCGCGCGCAGGTGGCCGCCGCCGGCGTGGAGGTGCTGGCGCTGCTCCCGCGCCAGCTGCTGCTCCCGCTGGACGCCGCGGGCCGGTTGCTGCGGGACGGGGACGGGCTGCCGGCGGCGCGGCTGTGCAACTTCGATTTCCTGCGCCTGCCCGCCACGGTGACGGGACGGGCCGACCCGACGGAGGGCTTCGTCCCGCCGGGCGCGTTCGGCCAGGCCGGCGCCGGCGGGCGCACGCGGCTCCACGATCTGGTCGCCGCGCACGAGGACGAGCTGGTGGAACGCACGCTGCGCCGCGTGCTGGCGTCCGGTGCGCCGCACTACGTGGCGCGGCCGGGGGACGACGCGCGCGCGCGCATCGAGGGACTGGCGCAGGGGATCCTGCGCGCCACGCGCGGGAACCGCGGTGCGCTGGTGGAGCACGTGCGGCGCATCCTGGAGCAACGCCTGGACGAGGGCTTCCGGCTGAACGAGATCCAGATGGCGCTGGGCTGCTTCGAGGACGAGATCTGGCGCCTGTGCGTGGCGCGGATCGCGGACCGGGACGAGCTGGTGGACTGCCTGTCCACCGCGGCGGGCCTCGTGGGGGAGGCGAAGGACGAACTGGGGCGGCTGTACCTGGAGCGGCGGCCGGCCGGCGCGTAGTAGACTGCGGCCCTCGAATCCACCCGCGCCGGAAGGGGTCCCCATGAAGACAGCGCCGCTCGCCCTCGCGTTCGCGTTCGTCCTTGCGCCCGTGCTCGCCGCCGCCGCGGCGCCGCGCCCGGCCGCCGCGCCGGAGGACCGTCCGGACCATGTCCGCTGTGCCACGTGGCGGATCCGCGAGGCCCTCGCGCCGTCCGGCTTCCCCGCGGCGTCGCCGCGCGGCGCCCTTCCCTGCGACGGCACGCCGGTCGGTCCGCCGCCGAACCCGCAGGTGGGGCAGTCCTGGAACTGGTACCTGTGGAAGCTCGCGGGCTTCCCCGTGGCGGAGCTCAAGTCCTGCACGGTGCGCGGCATGGGCGACCACTGCTACGTGGTCGTGGAGGACGCGCAGTGGAACGTCACGATGGACCAGGCGAAGGTGGACGCCATCGTGGACGCGTTCGAGAACGCGTCGATCGGCCCGTACCCGGAGCAGGGGATCTGGGATCTGGACACGTCGCACTTCGGGATGCCGCCGGACAACCTGGACCAGGACCCGCGCGTGTACTTCGTCTACTACGACTTCGACATCTCGGCGGACGGCTACTTCTGGGGCTTCGACCAGGAGTGCGACGACGTGGCCGCGTTCCACTCCAACGAGTGCGACGCCGTGTACATGAACTGCTCCGACTTCGACCCCGCCGGGGACTACCTGCTGGCGGTGCTGGCGCACGAGTTCGAGCACCTCATCCACTTCAACTACGACGAGGACGAGGCGGCCTGGGTGGACGAGGGGCTGGCCGAGCTGGCCATGTGGCTGTACGGCAACGCGGACACGATCTCGCAGTTCAACACGAACCCGGACCGCAACCTGACGTCGTTCGGCGGGAACTGGTACGACTACATCAAGAGCTACCTGTTCACGCTGTACTTCTTCGAGCGGTACGGCGGGCTCGCCTCCGTGAAGGCGCTCGTGTCGGAGCCGCTGAACGGGCCCACAGGCTACGACCGGGTGCTGGACGACTTCTCCTACGTCGAGGACTTCGCCGACGTGTTCGCGGACTGGACCGTGGCGAACTACCTGGACGACCCGTCGATCGGGGACGGGCGCTTCGGCTATGCGGGGGAGACGCTGCCGCCGTTCAGCCCGTTCGTGACCGTGTCCACGTACCCCACCGGTCCGAACGCGGGCAGCGTGCAGCACTGGGCGGCGGACTACGCCCGGTTCCTGCCCGGCGCGGGGATCCACGCCACGTTCGACGGCTCCGACAACAACGGCTACGCCGTGCGCGCGCTCCTGCGGGACGACGTGAATCCCACCGACGTGGTGGAGATGCCGCTGGATGCCCTGCAGGCCGGCGCGCTCGGACTGCCGCAGCTCGGCACCACGCACGACGAGGCGGTGCTCGTGTATGCGTCCAACCAGACGCCCGGGACGACCACGTACACGTGGGGCGCCGGGACGGGGCTGGTGGACGCGCCGGTCGCAGTGCCCGCGGCGGACGTGCTGTCGCTGCGCGTGCGGGGGTCGCTCACGGATGCGCCGGTCTTCGCGTTCACCGTTCCGGCGCACCTGGTCGGACCGGCGCGCCTGGACCTCTTCGATGTGGCCGGCCGGCGCGTGGACACGCTCTGGGAGGGCGACGCCGCGGCCGGGACGACGGAGGCCGTGTGGTCGGCCGCGCCCCGGACGCCGCCGGGCACGTACTTCGCCCGGCTGACGGCGGGTGGCGCGGCCGCGACCGTGCGGGTCACGCGCCACCGCTGACCGCCGCAGCCCTCGGCGTCCCGGCCACGTAGTGGGCTCCGGAGGTGCCCCATGAAGCTGCGCGGCCCGGCCGGGGCGATCCTGGCGGCGGTGCTGGTCGCTTGCGCCCCGGGCGACGGCGTCGATCCCGAGTTCGACCCCTCGGTCGCCGTCCCGGCCTTCGCGGGGGACGGCCCGCGCGTCCTCTTCGACGAGGCGCACCGCAACTGGCACCGCGCGGGCAAGGGGTACCGGCCCTTCGTGCGGCTCCTCGAGGCGGACGGCTACCGGGTGACGACGAACGCGCGCCCGTTCACCCCGGACGAACTGGCCGGCGCGGACATCCTGGTGATCGTGAACGCCGTGGGCGCGAGCGACACGAACGACGATCCGGCCTTCACCATCGGGGAGTGCGACGCCGTGGCCGCCTGGGTGGCGGAGGGCGGGGCGCTCCTTCTGGTGACGGACCACTTCCCCACCGGCCACGCGGCCGAGGCGCTGGCCGCGCGCTTCGGCGTGGAGATGAGCAGGGGGCAGGTGGAGGACCCCACGCGGTTCGACGCGTCCTTCGAGTCCACGCACATCGTGTTCGCCGCGGGCGACGGGCTGGTCCCGCACCCGATCACGGAGGGGCGCGACCCGTCGGAGCGGCTGGAGAGGGTCCTCACGTTCACGGGGCAGGCGCTGCGCGCGGATCCGCCGGCGGTGGGGTTCCTGGCCCTGTCCCCGGCGGCCCTCGCGCGGCCGCCGCGCGCGTCCGTGGAGCGTCGGGGCGCGGACGTGATCGTGAACGTGGAGTACGGCGACCCGTCCCCGGCGGCCGGCTGGGCGCAGGGCGTGGCTCTCGAGCACGGTCGCGGCCGCGTGGTGATCCTCGGGGAGGCGGCGATGCTGACGGCCCGGCTCAGCTCGCACGACGGGCGTCCGATCGGGATGAACACGCCCGGCTACGACAACCGGCAGCTCGTGCTGAACCTCGCCCGCTGGCTCGCGCGGGGGATCTGAGCCTGCTCAGTACGTCCGCACGACCTCCACGGGCACCTTCGCCTCCAGGGCGTACAGGTCCGTGCGCCGATCCCGCAGCGGGCGGACCGTGCCGGTTTCCCGCGCCTGCTCGAGCGCGCCGAGATCCAGGTCCGTGATCACCACGGTCTCGCTGTTCGAGTCCGCGACGGCGGCGATGCCGTCGGTGGGGAAGGGGAAGTCGCTGGGCGTGAACACGGCGGCCTGTCCGTAGTTGATGAGGAAGTTCGCCACCTGCGGCAGGTTCCCCACGTTGCCCGAGAGCACCACGTACACCGCGTTCTCCACGTGTCGCCCGAGGGATCGTGCGTGCTGAACGTCCCGTTGCCGGTCGTCTCCGCGTAGGAGTACCAGGGCGACTCGTCGTCCATCTGCAGGATCAGCGCGCTCGCGTACCCCACGATGTCCTTGCCGGCGAGCGCGACGAGCTGCCCCTCGGGGAACGCGGCGACCTGCATGCGGAGCAGGCGCTCGTCGCACAGGGCGGACGGCGGGAGGGGCGCGTAGGCCGCGGCCTGGCACGCGTGGATCCCGGGCACGTCCTCCGGGCGGGCCATCCGCACGCGGATGGCGGGAGGCCGCGGGGAGGGGGGCGACGGGTCGGCGTTCTTCACGGGGCCTCCGGGGCCATGGGCTCCGGGATCGTAATCGAGCGCGTGGACGCGGGGTAGCCGCGTGCGTCGGGGCGCTGCCGGCCCTTCATCCCGCCGGCTCCGCCGCAGTATCCTGTGTTCGGCCCCGACCGGAAGGAGGCCCGCCATGCGCTCCGTCCATCTCGCCATCACCCTCGCGGTCCTTGCCGCAGGAGCCGCGGAGTCCGCGGTCGTCGTCCAGTCCCTGGGGCCGGACGGTGCGCGGATCGACGGGTTCGCCCAGGCGGCCTCGGATCCGGATCGCTTCTACTGCCTGCCGCACCGGCAGGGCGTCTCCCGCTCGGAGGACGCCGGGGACACATGGACTCGTGCCGATGTCGGGCTCCCGAAAGACCGGCTCTTGCGGGGGCTGGCGGTCTCTCCGGTGGACGAGGGTCTCCTGATCGTCGGCGATCCGGCCGCGGACCGACTCCTGCGGTCCACCGACGCCGGCGTGACCTGGACGGCGGTGGCCATCGCGGCGCCGTGGGACTCGCTCGAGGTGCAGTTCGATCCGCACGACGGATCGCGCGTCCTCGCGGCGCTCGCGCGCGGAGCGGCCCGCGGCGTGTACCGGAGCACCGACGCGGGGCTGACGTGGGTTCCGTCCGGCGCGGGTCTGGGGGCGCTCTCGCCGCGGTTCCTGGCGTTCCACCCGGGAACACCCGGTATCGTTCTGCTCGTTGCGGACACGGGCCTCTTCCGGTCGACCGACGCCGGCGCGTCCTGGACCACCCTTCGCACCGGGTATCACACCGGAGTCACCTACTGCGAGGGGACGCCCGACCGCGCGTGGGTTCTCGCCTCTTCCGCTTCCACCGGGGAGCCCATCGTCCTGCGCAGCGACGATGGTGGCGCCACGTTCGCCGAGACCGACCCCGTTCCGGGGCTCACCTCGTCGGACATGCTCCTCGGCGTCGCGGCGCACCCCACGAACCCGGCCGTCGCGCTGGTGGGGACCCTCGCCTGGGTCTGCATCGGGGACTGCTCGGCCGGGCTCGGGCCCATCTATCGCACGACCGACGGCGGCGCGACGTGGGCGTGGACGAGCTTCGCTCCGCATGGCGACTGGCGCGGTGACGAGCGGTTCACGGCCCTCCGGTTCGATTCTGCCGATCCCGCGCGGATCTGGGTGGCCGCATCCTGTGCGGGTTCGTCCGTGCCTCGGTACGGCCTGCAGCGCTCGACGGACGGCGGCGGCACGTTCGCCCCGCATGCAGCCGGCATCCACGGGCAGCCGATCGTGGCGGTCGACCGGGACGGCGCCGGGGCCGTCTACGTGCACCGTCGCGGCAGCGGTACCTGGCGTTCCGCCGCGGTGGGCGCCGCGTGGGAGCCCCGGTCGGACGCGTTCGTCAGCAACATGACGTGCTTCGAGGCGAACCACGCCACCGCGGGCGTCCTCCTCGAGGCGGGCTACTCCGCCAGCATGGACACGGCGGAGCCGCAGTGGAGCATCTCCACGGATGGCGGCGTGTCCTGGGTCGGGGATTGGATCCCGCCGACGGAGTTGTTCGAGATCCCGTCGGTCTTCCGGTCCAATCACGGCGCGGCGGGGCGGATCTACCTGTGGACGGACCGGATGGGGGACGCCGCCCTCCACCGGTCCGACGGGCAGTTCTCGTTCGTCAGCACGGTGCCGTCGTTCCTCGCGAGGGGCGCGGCGATCGACCCCGCCGACGACGAGCGCCTGTTCGCCCTGGACGCGGACACGGGGGAGGTGAAGCTCTCCACGGACGCGGGGACGACGTGGGTCACCCGGTCCGCGGGGCTCCCGGGCGCCACGCCGGTGGACTTCTTCATGGATCCGGGGAACGCCGATCGGCTGGCTGCGGTCTACCGGACCGCGGGCGCCTACCGCTCGGACGACGGCGGGCTGACCTGGGCGGCGGCGCCCGTGACCGTGGGCGCATCCCCGGTCGTCGCCGCGGACTGGGACGCGAGCCTCGATCGCTTCGCGATCGCGACGCAGGGCGAGGGAGTGTTCGTGACCGGACTCGGCCTCCTGGACGAGGAACTGCCCACGCTCGTCTTCCATGACGTCACCTTCGAGCCGGCCTCGGGGACGGTGCTGCTGGCTACGGCCTACCGGAGCGTCCTCGCGATCGACGCCCCGGATCCCACCGGCGTCCCGGTCGTGGCGATGGACGCGGGACTCGACCTCCGCGTGGCCCCGAACCCGTTCCGTGAGGGAGTCAGGATCCGTCTCGCGGCGCCGGCCGGGGCGGCGGCGTCCGTGGAGATCTTCGCCGTGGACGGGCGGCGCGTGGCGTCCATCCCCTCGCCGGCGGCATCCGCCGGGGAGCGCACGCTCACGTGGGACGGACGCGACGCCGCGGGACGCGAGGTGGCCGCCGGCGTGTACTTCGTGCGGGCGGCCGTGGACGGGCGGACGGGCGCGCGACGCGTCGTCCGCCTGGATCGCTGATCAGCCGATCTCCAGTTCGATCCGCTCCACGCTGACGAGCGGGTGGGCGCCGAGCCGATGGCGGGCCTCGATCACGAGGTCCACCCGGCCGCCGGCGGCACCTTCGCCGGTGAACTCGTAGTCGTGCACGGGGGAGTAGACCTCCACGCCGGCCGCGCTCTTGTCCACGTGCTCGGTGGGCGGATCCCCGGAGATGGTGACCCCGGCGGGCAGTCCCGCCAGGACGTCGCGGATCTCCTGCGCGTAGCGCGGCGCGAACGCCTTGTAGGAGAACTCGAACTTCGCGCCGCGGACCGCGTGCGTCTCGGCGAGGCGCATGCCGTGCTTCCCGAGGTCGTCCGCGTGCCGCTCCAGGAGGTCCCGCACGGCCTCGTCCACCACGGCGTGGCACACCGGCGCGTGCAGCCCGACCGCCTCGCGGATGCGCTCCCCGAAGGAGGCGCGCACGCCCTCCTCGTGGCTGAAGAACAGCCGCCCCTTCGTGCCCGAGCCGACGACGAGCCCGAGCAGCATGCCGTGGCTCCGCTCGAAGTGCCCCTCGATCACGACCTCGTGGAACTTCGGGTCCTTCGCATCGGGTGTCATGAGGCTACCCCCGGAAGAAGAGGAACGTGACGACGACGAAGCACGGGATGAGGATGGGCACGGAGTACTTCAGCATGTAGCCGAAGAACGAGGGCATCGGGATGCCCGCCTCCTCCGCGATCGCCTTCACCATGAAGTTCGGCGCGTTGCCGATGTAGGTGTTCGCGCCCATGAACACCGCGCCCGCCGAGATGGCCTGCAGCCGGTGCACGAACTCGGGGTTCAGCATCTCCGGCGCGCCGTGGCCCAGGAGCCCCGGGACCGCGCTCTCCGGCATCCCCATGCTGCCGAGCGCCGTGTTGAAGAAGGTGAGGTAGGTGGGGGCGTTGTCGAGGAAGCTGGACAGGGCGCCCGTGGCCCAGAAGAAGTGCGCGGGGTCGTTCACGGCCCGGATGAGGCCGGCCAGCGCCCCGTGCTCTCCCGCCTGCAGGATCTTCAGCGCCGGGATGATGGTCATGAAGATGCCGGCGAAGAGGTAGGCCACCTCCAGGATGGGCCCCCAGGAGAAGACGTTCTTCTCGCGCACGACCTTGCTCGTGGTGAGGAGCGAGAGGATCCCCGCGAGCAGCAGCGCGCCGTCCCGGATCAGGTTCTGCACGTCCACGTGCAGATGCCCGTACACGGGCAGCGACGCCAGCTTCACGCTCCCGGAGAAGAGGACCGCGCCCATGATCATGAGCAGGAACACCAGGTTGTGCAGTCCCTCCAGCTTCACGCCCCCGCCGGCCGCCACCGGCGCCGCGGCGGCGCTCTCCTTCCGGACCTTGAACGTGTCCAGCAGGAAGAACCCCACGATCAGCAGCACGGTGACCGTGAGCATGTGCGGCAGGATCCCCGTGGTGACCCAGAAGAAGGGCACGCCGTGCAGGAAGCCCAGGAAGAGCGGGGGGTCGCCCAGGGGCGTGAGCGAGCCGCCCACGTTGGCCACGAGGAAGATGAAGAACACGATCACGTGGACCTTGTCCTTCCGCCACTCGTTCGCACGGAGCAGCGGACGGATCATCACCATGGCGGCGCCCGTCGTCCCGATCCAGGAGGCGAGCAGCGTGCCCACGAGCAGGAGCGTGGTGTTCACCATCGGCGTGCCGCGCAGCGTCCCGCCCACGTAGATGCCGCCGGCCACCGTGAACAGCGCCCACAGGAGGATGATGAACGGGATGTAGTCCACGAGGTAGATGTGCAGGATCTCGCCGAGCGCGTCCCCCTTGTACACGAACAGGAACGGCACGGCGAACACCAGCGCCCAGAAGGCCGAGACCTTCGGGTAGTGGTGGTGCCAGAAGCGCGGCGCGACGAGCGGGAACAGCGCGATCGAGAGCAGGATCCCCGCGAAGGGAACGGCGCTCCACAGGGGCAGCACCGACCCGAGGTCCACGGCGTGCTCCGCGGCGTGCGCCGCGACTTCTCCGGCAGCGTGCTCCACGTCCACCCCTCCTAGCGTCCGGCGGTGGCCACCATCACCGCCTTGATCGTGTGCAGACGGTTCTCCGCCTGGTCGAACACCTTCGAGGCCGGGCTCTCGAACACCTCGTCCGTGGCCTCGCAGATGTCCGGGAACTTCCGGGCCAGCTCCGTCTGGTCGTCATGGAAGCAGGGCAGGCAGTGCAGGAAGATGGTCTCCTCCCGGCCCGACGCCTTCATCATGCCGGCCGTCACCCGGTAGTCCTTGAGGAGCCCGATGCGCTCCGGGATCTTCGCCTCCTCGCCCATGGACGCCCACACGTCCGTGTACACCACGTGCGTGCCCTTCACGGCCTCGGCCACCGAGTCAGTCACCGTGATGCGCGCCCGCGTGACCTTCGCGATCTCGTCCACGCGCCGGCGCAGCGCCGGGTCCGGGTGCAGCGACTTCGGCGACCCGATCCGGAAGTCCATCCCCATCTTCGCGGCCCCGATCATGAGGGAGGACGCCACGTTGTTCCGCCCGTCCCCCACGTAGGTGAACGCCACCTTGCGCAGGTCGTCGCCGAAGTTCTCGCGCGCGGTGAGGAAGTCCGCCAGCACCTGGGTGGGGTGGTAGCGGTCCGTCAGCCCGTTCCAGACCGGGACGCCCGCCCACCGCGCCAGCTCCTCGATCTTCTCGTGCTCGAAGCCGCGGTACTGGATGCCGTCGAACATGCGGCCGAGCACGCGGGCCACGTCCTTGATGCTCTCCTTGATGCCGAGCCGGATGTCGTCGCGGCCCAGGTACTCCGGGTGCGCCCCCTCGTCCACGCACGCGGTGACGAAGGCGCAGCGCGTGCGCGTGGACGGCTTCTCGAAGATGAGCGCGATGCTCTTGCCCTCGAGGTTGCGGCCGCGCAGGCCGGCGGCCTTGTCCGCCTTCAGCTTGGCGGAGAGGCGCAGCAGCCAGTCGATCTCCTCGGGCGTGAAGTCCAGGAGGGTGAGGAAGTGTCGGCCGCGAAGGTTGAACGCCATGGTCGTCCGGTTCCTCCCGGCAAGGCCGGGTCTAGTGGCCCCAGTCCACGGGGTCGCGCAGCAGCGGCTGCGTCATGCAGCGGCTGCCGCCGCGGCCCCGGCACAGCTCCGAAGCGTCGAGCTCCAGCACCTCCACGCCGGCGTCGCGCAGGCGCTGGTTCGTCTCGTGGTTCCGCCGGTAGCCGATCACCACGCCGGGCGCGATGGCCACCGTGTTGTGGCCGTCGTCCCACTGCTCGCGGATGTAGTTGATCTCGCCCTCGCCGGACGCCACCAGCGTGAGGTCCGTCTTCAGGCACTTGCGCAGCGCCGCCTCCAGCCCCGCCGCCCGCGTGACCGCGAGATCCCCGCCCTTGGCCGGCCGCAGGATGAACACCTCCATGCCGGGCGCCACGCCGGGGAAGAAGTTGAACTTCCCCACGTCCACCATGGTGAGCACCGTGTCCAGGTGCATGATGGCGCGCCCGCGCCGGAAGTGCACCACGATGACCTGGTTCACGCCGGAGCGCTCGAACAGCCGCAGCGTCACGTTCTCCACGGCGGCCGGCGTGGTGCGCTCCCCGCAGCCCACCAGCACGGTGTGCGGGTCCAGCACCAGAACGTCCCCGCCCTCGATGGACGCCGGGTACACGTCCTCGGGCTGGTTGCCGTACCAGACCTTGAAGTCGTCGCCGCGGAAGAGCGGGTGGTACTTGTAGATGCCGCGCAGGTAGCGCGCCTCGCGCGCGCGGGCCGGCGTGGCCAGCGCGCCCAGCAGCACGCCGTCCGCGATCCACGCGGCGTTGTCCCGCATGAAGAACAGGTTCGGCAGCGGCGGGAGCACGTAGTCGAACCGGTCCGCGTGGATGGAGGCGAAGCGGTCGTCGATGCCCCAGTCCTTCAGCTCCCGCTTCAGGAGCCCCGCCAGGAGCACGTCCAGCAGGTCCTCCACGCTGCACTCGCGCAGCTCCCTCCGGAGCCGGTCGCACAGCATCCGCCCGCAGACCGCGGGCGTGATCACGTCGTCCACGAGGAGCCCGCGCACGTCCGCGTCCGCCAGGATCTCGGCCAGGAGGTCGCGGAAGTACAGGACCTCCACGCCGCGCTCGCGGAGGATGCCCACGAAGCGGTCGTGCTCCTCCTGGGCGCGCTCCACCCAGAGGATGTCGTCGAACAGGAGCATCTCCTTGTTCGACGGCGTCAGCCGCGCGATCTCGAGCCCCGGCCGGTGCACGAGGACCTTGCGCAACCGCCCGATCTCGGATGTGACCTGGTAGGCAGACATGGATTCCGGTCTCCGCGAGCAGCGAATGTCTCGCAGGTCGGCCATCGGCGCAACCACGGACGGCGGCGCCTCCGGGGGCCTCCCCGGTCGCGGGCCGCGCGGCGCGCCGGGCCCCCCTCGTCACCGGCCGCGCCCTCCGGTATCCTGCCCCTTTCCCCCGGCCCGAAGGGAAGGCCATGGCCACCGTTTCCGCTCCCCGCATTCTCGCCGTCGACGAGCTGGTCTCGCTCGACGAGTTCCTGACCGACGAGGAACGTCGCGTCCGGGACGCCGTCCGCCGCTTCCTCGCCGACCGGTACGTCCCGCACGTGGACGAGTGGTTCGAGAAGGAGCACTTCCCGCGGGAACTCATCCCGGAGATCGCCGCGCTCGGCGTGCTCGGCATGAACATCGACGGCTGGGGCTGCGCGGGCATGGGGGACGTGGCCTACGGGCTGGCGCTGCAGGAACTGGAGTACGCGGACTCGGGGCTCCGCAGCTTCGTTTCCGTGCAGGGGTCCCTGTGCATGTACCCCATCCTGCGCTACGGGTCGGACGCGCAGAAGGACCGCTGGCTTCCCGGCATGGCCGCCGGCGAGCTGATCGGCTGCTTCGGGCTGACGGAGCCGGACGCCGGCTCGGACCCCGGGACCATGAAGACCCGCGCCCGGAAGGACGGGGACTCCTGGATCCTGAACGGCGCGAAGATGTGGATCACGAACTCGCCGCAGGCGCACCTGGCGGTGGTGTGGGCGAAGACCGAGGGGGACGACGTGGCGTCCATCCGCGGCTTCGTGGTGGAGCGCGGGACGAAGGGCTTCGAGACCCCCACCATGAAGCGGAAGATGTCGCTGCGCGCCTCGGAGACGGGGGAGATCGTGCTGCAGGACTGCCGCGTCCCGGAGGCGAACCGGCTGGAGAAGGCCGCGGGGCTCGGGGCGCCGCTGGCCTGCCTGAACCAGGCACGGTTCGGGATCGCGTCCGGCGCGGTGGGCGCCGCCCGCGCGTGCTACGACGCGGCCGTCCGCTACGCGAAGGAGCGCATCGCGTTCGGGGCGCCGATCGCGCGGAAGCAGCTCATCCAGAAGCAGCTCGTGGACATGGCCGAGGCCATCGCGCGCGCGCAGGTGCTGGCGCTGCACCTCGGGCGGCTCAAGGAGCGCGGGAAGCTGCAGCCGCACCACGTGAGCCTCGCGAAGCGGAACAACGTGGCCATGGCCCTGGACGTGGCGCGCACGGCGCGGTCCATCCTGGGCGCCAACGGGATCTCCGTGGAGTACCCCGTGATCCGGCACATGCTGAACCTGGAGTCCGTGTACACGTACGAGGGCACGCACGAGGTGCACACGCTCATCCTCGGGCGCGCCCTCACGGGAGAGGACGCGTTCTGACGCCGGGCGCCCCGGTCCGCCGGGGACCCCGCCGCGGGATCAGCCCGCCGGGTCGATGAAGCCCCAGTAGACGCCCGGGATCTCCGCGGCCAGCGCGCGGGACGGCGCGTCGCTCGGCGGCGTCGTGGCCCAGAGCACCGCGGTGAACGGCGCGCGGGACACGGCGGCCTGTCCGGCGAGGTGGCTGCGCGCCTGCGCCACCGTGAAGCGGTCGCCCACGCCCTCCAGCGTGATCCCGTGCAGTTCCGGGTCGCCCAGCGCGCCCCCGGCGTTCGCCACGAGGATCACCGCGTCGCCCAGCTCCGCCCGGAGGCGCTGCGTGTACCGCGGCCGGTTCGCGGCGTACTGGGCGGCCACGTCCTCGATGCGGTCCGCGAGCCCGTCGCCGTCGGCATCGAAGCTCGCGGTCTGCGCGAGGACCGCGGCCACGCGCCAGTTCGGATAGGCGGCGTTGCACTGGTCCAGGTACATGCCGTCCCAGTCCTTCGCCATCGTGACGTCGCGGTGGAACGCCGCCAGCACATCGATCGACTCGTCCCGCAGCACGTACGACGGCATGCCGCTTCCCGGCGTGCCGTCGTAGCCCTGCACGTGGACGGGACCGCCGTTGGCGAGGTCGGTGAGGCACAGCGCGGAGTCGAACGCGGCATCCAGCGCCATGTAGTAGGGGTTGCCGGGGTAGAAGCCGAGCGGCACGTCCTGCACGTTGGAGTACGCCAGGAGCTTCACGCCGGGCAGGTCCGCGCGGATCTGCGCGATCGTCTCCGGCGGAAGCGACGGGTCGCAGACGAACAGCGAGAAGCGGGCGAAGTCCGCGGGCCAGCCCGCGCTCCGCACGTCCGCGCCGTGCAGCGTGAAGTACGCCTCGGGCACGGTCACCGAGTCCGGCGCGGGGTCCGGCGCCGGGACCTCGGGGCCGAGGGGGAAGCGCTGTGCGGGTGTGAGGCACCCTGCGACGCCCAGTGCGAAAAGCCCGAGCAGGGCGCACGGGCCCCGCCGCAGCCGAAGCCAGGAAGCACAAGTCATGATCGGTTTCGCCGTGGAATCGGGAGAGGGACGGCGTACTCCGACCGGCTTCCCTGCACCTACCGTGCCGCTCCAGCGTGCGCCCTGCTTCGGGTGAACCTGCCTCTAGAGATCGTAGAGCGTGCCGTATTTTTCCGTGACGTAGTCCACGAAGTACTTCGGGCTCGCCGCCTTGCCGGTGGCGCGGCGCACCAGGTCCGCCGCCGCGAACTCCCGTCCCGGCCGGTGGATCTTCTTCCGCATCCAGTCCCGGATCGGGGTGAGCTCGCCCTTGGCCAGGGACTTCTCCACGTCCGGAAGGTCCTGGCGCACGCGCGCCCAGAGCTGCGCGGCGTACAGGTTCCCGAGCGAGTAGGTGGGGAAGTAGCCCATGAGGCCGGCGGCCCAGTGCACGTCCTGCAGCGCGCCCTCCGACGCCTTCGCCGGCACGATCCCGAGCAGCTCCTTCATCTTGCGGTTCCAGACCTCGGGCACCGCCTTCGGCCGGATGCTGCCGTCGAACAGGCCCTTCTCGATCTCGTAGCGCAGCACGACGTGCAGGTTGTACGTGACCTCGTCGGCTTCCACGCGGATGAACGACGGCGTGACCTCGTTCACGGCGAAGTGGAAGTCCGCGAGCGCCACGTCGTCCAGCACGCCGGGGAACGCCGCCTTCAGCTTCGGCAGGAAGTGGCGCCAGAAGGGCAGGCTGCGGCCCACGATGTTCTCCCACAGCCGGGACTGCGACTCGTGGATCCCCAGCGAGACCGCCGCTCCGAGCGGCGTGCGCTGCAGCCTGTCGTCCAGGCCCTGCTCGTACAGGCCGTGGCCCGCCTCGTGGATCAGCCCGAACAGGCACGGGCGCAGGTCGTCCTCCAGCACGCGCGTGGTCAGGCGCACGTCCCCGGTGGCGAAGCCGGAGCAGAACGGGTGCGTGGAGAGGTCGATGCGGCCCTTCGCGAAGTCGAAGCCCATGGCCTCCAGGACGACGCGGCCGAACGCCATCTGCGCGTCATGCGGGAAGCGGCGCGTGAGGATGGACGAGTCCGGGCGGCGCTTCGAGGCGGCGATCCTGCGCACGAGCGGGATCGTGGCCTCCTTCAGCTCGCCGAGCAGCGGGTCCAGCTGCTTCACGGTGGCGCCGGGCTCGAACACGTCGAGGTGCGCGTCGTACGGGACGTCCGCGTAGCCCACGGCGTCCGCCACGCGCCGCTTGAGGCGCACGAGCGTGACCAGGTGCCCCTCGAAGTCCGGCCAGCGGCTCTCGCGGAACGCCTTGCGCCACGCCGCCAGCGCCCGGCTCTCCGCGCGCGAGACCTCCTGCACCAGCTCGGACGGGATCTTCGAGGCGCGGTCGTACTCGCGCCGCGCCTCGCGCACCATCGCGCGGTCCTTCGCGGCGAGGCGCCCGTTCGCGGACTCCGCGTCCTTCAGTGCCTTCCGGAAATCCCGGGACACCAGCTTCTCGTGCGACACCTTCGCCAGCGTGGCGAGGTGCTCGCTGCGGGCGGGGGCGCCGCCCTCGGGCAGCATGGTCTCCTGGTCCCACTCCAGGATCTGGGACGCGCGGGCGAGATCCTGGAACTCGGCCCAGCGGTCCAGCAGCGGCTTGAGTTGCGCGTTCACGGGAGGCTCCGGGTTCGGGGATACGGGGGCAGACTCGTCCGCACGATACCCCCGGGTCGCGCCCCGCTCAAGCCGCGTGCCCGCGGCTCGCCCCGGGCCGACCGTCGCCGGTCACCCGATCGGCCGCCAGGCCGCCACGGCGATGCTGGCCACGAAGCCGATCACGGTCAGCGCGGCCAGCCCCGCGGCGAGCAGCCCGGACGCCCGGCCCTCCCGCCGGCCCAGGTGCGGCCGGTACGCGGTGGCGGCGAGCCAGCCGCCCGCGAAGCCGCCGATGTGCGCGAGGTTGTCCACGCCCGGCATCAGGAATCCCATGAGCAGGATCACGATGGCCCAGGTCCGGATCTGCCGCGTCATGAGCGAGGCGCCCACCGCGTTCCCGTACACGATCAGCGCGCCCATCATGCCGAACACGGAGCCCGACGCGCCGATGGACGCGTGCGGGCTGCCCAGGCCCAGGAGGGGCAGCCCGTCCGACAGCAGGAAGCCCAGCGCGCCCGACACGGACCAGATCACGAAGAAGCGCGCCGGTCCGAACGCCTGCTGCACCTCCGGCGCGAGCTGCCGGGTCCACAGCATGTTGAACGCGATGTGCAGCAGGCCGCCGTGGAGGTAGATCGCCGTGAGCAGCGTCCACGGGCGGCCGACGAGCAGGTCGATCGGCGCGGTGGAGCCGAGCATCCGCAGCGCGCGCGACGACGGGGACAGCAGCCCGAAGATGCCGCCGCCCAGCCGGAAGATGGCGCCGATGTCCACGGCGAGCGAGAGCACGTACAGCCCGATGCACACCGGCAGCAGAAGGGAGGCGGGGTCGGCCTTGCCCAGAAACCGCGACAGCCACGGCCCGAAGCCCCACAGCCCGGGCCGCGGCGCGCCGCAGAACGGGCAGCGCGGCGCGGACACCGAGATGAGCTTCCGGCAGCTCGGGCACAGCATGGAGCCCGTGGTCTGGCGCAACGGTTCGTCCTCGTGCGGAAGGGAAACGTCCGCGAATCTAGGGGCGGGGCCCGTCCCGCGCAACCCCGCGCCCGCCGCGGCTTGTGCGGCGCGGGGCGCGGCCGTATGCTGACCGGCCCGCCGCGATCCACGTCCCGCCCCAGGAGGCTCCATGCGCAAGGAGTCGAAGGAGTTCCTCGTCCGGCTGCTCGAGGAGCCGGCCCCGTCCGGGTTCGAAGCGAAGGCGCAGCGCATCTGGCGCGACGCGGTGGAGCCGCACGCCGACCGCATCGAGACGGACGTGTACGGCAACCACACGGCCATCCTGGACGGCAAGGGCAAGCTGTCGGTGATGCTGCTCGGACATGCCGACGAGGTCGGGCTGATCGTCAAGCGCGTGGACGAGCGCGGCCACCTGTCCGTGGGCCGGATCGGCGGGGTGGATCCCGCGGTGCTCGCGGGAACGCGCGTGCGCGTGCTCGCGTCGAAGGGGGAGGTGCCCGGCGTGATCGGCATGCCGGCCATCCACCTGCTGCCGCGCGGCGAGACGACGAAGCCGCCGAAGATCGACGACCTGGCCATCGACATCGGCGCGAAGGACAAGCGCGACGCGCTCCGCATGGTGTCCGTGGGCGATCCCGTGATCTTCGGCGAAGGGTTCCGCGAGCTCGCGAACGGCTTCGCCTCGCACCGCGCCTTCGACAACCGCATGGGCTGCTGGGTCGTGGCGGAGACGCTGCGCCTCGTGGCGCGGGCGCGCGGACGCCGGGCGAAGGTGCTCGGGGTCTCCACGGTGCAGGAGGAGACCGGCGTCTGGGGCGCCGGCCTCGTGGCGGACCGGTACCTGCCCACGCTGGCCGTGGCCGTGGACGTGTGCCACGACACGTCCACCCCCGGCATCGGCAAGTCCGCCTTCGTGGACGTGCGCTGCGCGAAGGGCCCCGTGATCACGCGCGGCGTGCGCACCAGCCGCCGCATCGCGGAGCTGCTGGAGGCCGCGGCGAAGAGCGCGAAGATCCCGTTCCAGAACGACATCGACGAGGGCAGCACCTGGACGGACGCGGATCCCGTGTCGGGGCGGCGCACCGGGATCCCGGTGGCGGCGCTCGGCGTGCCGTGCCGGTACATGCACACGCCGTGCGAGGTCATCCACCTCGGGGACCTGGAGAACGCGGCGAAGCTCCTGGCCGCGTTCGTGCTGCGGCTGGACGACAAGGTGGACCTTGCGCCGCGGTAGGGTCGCGCCGCTCGCCGCGCTCGCGCTGCTCGCCGGCGCCGCTCCCGGGCCCGGCTACGAGACGCATGCGCACGACCACGCGGACGACGCGAAGGCGGAGTTCTGGGTGCAGCGGGAGCAGGCCTACCGGCAGGATCCGCGCGGGCCGTTCACGGCGATGGCCTCGCACTACCTGGCGGCCGGCGGCGCGGTGACGCTGCGGCTGCGGGCGGACTCGCTCGTGGCGGAGGAGGACGGCGACGCCCCCGGTGTGCGCATCCTCTGGGAGCCGGACGGCTTCACGATCGAACCGGTGTCGGGGCCGGGCCGCATGCTGATCCTCGGCGGCACCGCGGTCACGGAGGCCATGCCGCTCGGGCCCGAGCCGAGCGACGTGCTGGACCTTCGCCTCGGGCGCTACCTGCTCTCGTTCGGCGTGCAGGACCCGCGGACGGCGCGTGTCCTCGTCCACGACCCCATGCTGCTCGCGCGGTTCGAGGGGTTTCCCGTGTTCCCGCAGGACTCGCGCTTCCGCGCGGTGGCGCGCTGCGCCCCGGCGGACGCGGACACGCTGGAGCTCGGCACCACGCGCGGCCGCACGAAGCCGTTCGTGCGCGCGGCGCACCTCGAGTTCGAGATCGACGGCAAGCCGTGCCGCCTCGCCGGCTTCCGCGCCCCGGGCGTCGAGGCCGGCCCGTTGTTCGTTCCCTTCCGCGACCGGACCACGGGCGATGCCACCTACGGCGTGGGCCGCTACCTCACGGTGACGCCGGACGCCGACGGCACGGCCGTGCTGGACTTCAACCAGGCCACGAACCCGTGGTGCGCGTACTCGCCCTTCTACAACTGCGTGCTGCCGCCGCCGGGGAACACGCTGGGCGTGCCGATCGAAGCCGGGGAGAAGGCGCCCTCCGATCACCACCACTAAGTGCCAACGTCGCGTCCCGGAAGCGGTGCGGACTTCTCGCGCCCGCTCGGGCCCTTGCTTCGGCGGCGTCGCGAAGCGGCCGTAGCCATGGATGGCGGAGGCCCCGGAGCGCCGAGGCCCAGGGGCGCACAGGATGTGCGCCCCGCGCCGTCCGGTCCGAAGCAAGGGCCCGGGCCGGCCCGCCGCCGCGGCCCACCGCTTCCGGGACGCTAGCGCGCAACCTCCTGCGCCGCGTCCACCCACACGGCCACGCGCCGCGGCCGCGGCCACCAGCCGGACTCGATCCCGCGGAGCGCCTTCGCGAGCGCGGCGGGATCGCGGGACGCCAGTTCCTCGATGCTCGTGACGCCCACGGCGTCCAGGCGGCGGGCGTTGTCCGGGCCGATGCCGCGCAGGAGGATCAGCCGGCACCGGTCGCGAAGGGCCGCGATCTGCGCCTCGCTGCTCGCGCCCGGGACGTGCAGCGCGCCCGCTTCGATCAACTCCACCAGGCCGCGCACGTCGTCCTTGCCGTGGCGGTGCGCGTACTGCGCCACGCCGTCGGGGATGCCCGGCACGTCCTCCGGGCGCGCGCGCCGCGAGTCCACCGTCCAGCGGTCCATGCCCTCCAGCACGAGGAACGACGCGAGGACGGCCCACGCGCACAGGGAGAGCCGCGCGCCGGTCATGGCCGTACCCGGCTTCGCCCCGGGCGCGGGCATCTCGGCGGACGGCGCGCGCGTCGCCTCGGCGGGCGCCGCGGCACCCGCGTCCGGCGCCGGCATCTCGCCCGACGCCGCGCGCGCGGCCGCGGCCTCCTCGGCACGCCTCGCCGCGCGCGCCAGGCGCGGCCGCATGACTTCCCACTCCGGCAGCAGTCCCACGGCCACCAGCGCGCGCGCCATCGACGCGCACGCGAGCGCGAACGGCGCGAACCCGAGGAAGCCGGCGATGGGCATCTCGAACAGCTTGCCGGACGGGAGACCCGGCACGGTGTAGATCCACTTGCCGCCGGCGATCGAGTTCGCCGCCTCCCAGAACACGCCGCACAGGAGCCCCGCGACGAGCAGCCGGTAGACGCGGCCGGGCCGGCCCGCGGCGACCTCCGCGAGGAGCGACGGCGCGCCGCGACGCGCGAGCCACGGCTCGAGGAGGAGCACGGGGAGGATCCAGACGAACGGGAAGAAGAACGTGGGCAGCGCGAGCACGAGCACCGTGCCGGCCAGGCCGATCCGGAAGAGCAGGCGCGAGAGCTTCGCGTCGAGCGCGAACGGCTTCGAGCGCGCGAACTTGAACGCGTTGCGGTGCCGCAGCAGCTCCTCCACGAGGAAGATGCCGGGCAGCACGGTGGCGAACGAGAGGATCACGCCCAGCCGCCGCGCGACCCACGCGTGCGGGACGCCCACGTAGTACCAGTTCTCGAGGCGGAAGTTCAGCACCTCGAACGCGAGCCACACCGGCACGGACCACGCGGCCAGCGCCGCCAGGGAGCGCGCGCGGCCGGCGAACAGCGAGAGGTCGCCCGCGCGCATCGCGGTGAAGTGGTTGATCACGAGCAGGAACGGGTACCACGCGAACAGGTAGTACCAGGTGTGGACCGGCTCCACGCGCAGGATCGACAGCGCGGTTCCGCCGGCGAACGCGGCGAGGCCGGCGAAGAGCGCCACCCACGAGATCCGCGGGGCGCGGGACCAGATCGTGTTCTCGCGGGGCGCCGGCGCGACCGCATCCTCGGCCCGTTCCTTCGCCTCCACCGGCGACATGGCCACGCCAACGCCGGAAACCGGGCGGGGGCGGACGATGCCGGACCCGGAGGTCTGGCGCGGGGCGGCGACCCCGGCGGCCACGCCGGCCGCCACACCGGCCCCCACGCCGGACGGCTGCCGGGGCATGGACGAGGCGGCCCGGCGGGTCATCGGCCGGCGGGCGCCCGGGTCCGCGGCGCCCGGCTCGAAGAACCGCGGCCCCTTCTCCTCCTCGGGCTGCGGCGGGGTGGGCGGCGGCGGCGGCTCCACTTCCAGACGGGGCTCGGGCGGCGGGGGCGGGGCCACCGGCCGCGGTGGGGGCGGGGGCGTGATCGCCGGGCGAGGGCCCACGGCGGCGTCCATGCCCATCATCACGAAGTCGGCGTCGCGGACGATCACCAGGCTGGCGTCCGGGTCGGCCGGCCGGGCCGGCTCGTCGGCCGCGGGTGCCGCGCCGGCGGCCGGGGCATCCCCGTCCGTCCCCGCCGGCCCCTCGCCGAGGGTTGCCGTCTCCTCGCGGGCGGGCCGGGGCGCCGCGTCCTCGTCCAGCTCCAGCATGCGGTCGCCGGCAAGCTCGTGGGTCTCCCGCGTCTCCCGGGTGACCTTCGGCCGGTTCCGGGCGCTCAGCAGGGCGTCGTCGGCGTAATTGATGATGACCAGCTCCTGGCTGGTCCCTTCGTCCAGGACGCGGTTCGTCCCCGTGGTGGGCACTTCCTGCTTCGGCGCCGCCTCGGGCGGCTCGGGCGGCCCCTGCGGGCAGTCCTCGTCCTGGCGGTCGTTGGGGGTGTCCATCCGCGCTCTCCCGGCCGGGATTCCTTTCCCGGGAGAATCGGGCGAATCGGGGGCGGAGTTGACCCCTAGGAGGCGCTCCCGGACACCGTGCTGGGGCCGGCCTTCCGGAGCGAGTCCAGGACCAGGGTCTTGTTGATGATCTCCGGCAGCACGATCGGCTCGCCGTTCCCCGGCGGATACACCGCGTAGAAGGGGACGCCGGCCCGGTTGTGCCGCTTGAGGATCTCCGTGATCCGCGGATCCTTCCGCGTCCAGTCGCCCTTCAACGTAAGGACGTCGTTCGCCAGCAGCAACTCCTCCACCTCGTCGTCCGCCAGCACGGTCTTCTCGTTCACCTTGCAGGTCCAGCACCACTCGGCCGTGAGGTCGAGGAACACCGTGCGGCCGGACGCGACCGCCGACTCGAGGACCTCCGGCGAGTACGGCTCCCACGTGACGCCGCCCGCGGTGATCTCGGGGCCGGCCGCGCCCTCGGAGGCGGCGGCGAGCGGCTGCTCCCCGAAGAGCGGATCGTGCAGCAGCTTCGCGTACGCCACGCCCATGCCCGCGAGCGTGAGCGCCCAGATGGCCACGACGCGGCCCGCGCCCGACGACAGGTTCAGGAACGCGCTGTGCACCCAGCAGAACAGCCCGATCACCAGGAGGAAGGCCAGCAGCTTCACGAGGCCGTTCACGCCCACCTGCGCGCCGAACACGGAGAGGAGCCACACGAGCGTGGCGAGCAGCAGGAACCCCATGACCTGCTTGAAGCGGTCCATCCACATCCCCGGCTTCGGCACGAAGCGCAGCCAGCCCGGGTGCAGCGACAGGAGCAGGTACGGCAGCGCCAAGCCGATGCCCACGGTGACGAAGATGAGGAGGATCACGTGCGCCGGCTGCGAGAATGCGAAGGCCACGGCCGTGCCCAGCATCGGGGCGGTGCAGGGCGTGGCGAGCACGGTGGTGAGCACGCCGTGGAAGAACGCGTCCGCGTAGTCCCGGTGCTCGGCCGCCGCCAGCCCCGGACCCGACACGCGGGCCACGCCGGTCATCACGAGCGCGTCCAGGTAGGACGCGTCCAGCGCCCCGAGCAGGCTCATCGAGAACAGGAACACGACCAGCGCGAGCCCGGCCACGAACACGGGATTCTGGAACTGGAAGCCCCAGCCGATGTGCTCGCCCGCGGCCTGCAACGCGATCACCGCGACCGCGAGCACGAGGAAGGACACGAGCACGCCCGCGGCGAACACGAACCCGAGCCGGGCGATCTTCGCGTGGTCCTCCTGCGCCTTCGACACGAACGACAGCACTTTCAGGGACACCACCGGCAGCACGCACGGCATGACGTTCAGGATCATCCCGCCGACGAACGCGAACAGCAGGTAGCGGAGCAGCGTGCCGAGCGGCAGCGCGGCCGGACGCGGCGCGCCGGCCGTGCCCGTGGCCGTGCCGTCCGCGCCCGCGAGCCGGTCCTCGCCGAGGAGCGGGCCGGCGCCGGCGAACACCGGCGCGGGCGTGGGTCGGGCGTCGGCGCCGGCGGGGGCCAGCGCGACGGGGACATCCACCGCGAGGAGCCACGGCTCCCCGCCGCCGGCGCGCGCGACGCGCAGCACCGCGCCCAGGAGCGCCGCGCCGTCCGTCTCCGCGGCGGCGTCCACGCTCACCGGGATCACGAGCGCGAGATGCCGGCCGTCCGAACGGAACGTGGCGTCGCGCAGCCACAGCACATCGGAGGGGCGGGGGAAGAAGTCCGACGCGGCGGCGTCGAAGCCGTCCAGGCCCTCGAACACCACGGCCACCTCGCCCTCGCCGCCGGCGGCCAGCGGTGTGACGCTCTGGAACGTGTGCAACGCCACGCGCTCCAGCGCGGACGCCGGGCTCGGCAGCCCGGCGCGCGCGTCCGCGAACGCCGCGAGCACCGGCGCGGCCGCGGGTCGCGGCGCGGCCTCCACCGGGAGGCGGACCGAGACGTCCGCGCCGCCCGGGATGCAGAGGTCCTTGCACTGCAGCCAGGAGACCGCGCCGCGGATCTCCACGCGCTCGCCGGCGGGGAGCTCCGCCGGCGGCACGATCTCCGCGAGGAGACGCACGCGGTCCGCGTAGCCGAAGGTGACGAGGTCCCCTTCCTCCTCGTACCGATGCGGCACCGGGAACAGCAGCGGGCCGGCCTCGAAGCCCGCGGGCAGCGTCCAGGCCACGTCGGTGGCCAGTCCCGCGTCGCCGCCGTTCTCCCAGTAGGTGTGCCAGCCCTCGGCCATGTCGATCTCGACGGCCACGGTGAAGGGCTGCCCCGGCGCGATCGCCTCGACCTCCGCGAGGAGGCGGGCGGTGACCGTGCCGGCGTAGGGATCGGCGGGGACGTCCAGAGGTTCGTCCACGTCCGCCATGGGAATGGACGGGGCCGGCGACGCGGCGGCCAGCAGGGCGGCGCCGACCAGGGCGGCCGCCGGCCCCACGGGCCGGGACGGCAGGATTCGCAACCTCATGGGGATCTCCGGTGCGCCGGCATCGGCAACGCTTCTCCCAACCGCCCAGGCGCCCCGGAGTTCCGGGTCCCGGCGGCCGGACCGCCGGCCGCCGGCGCCGGGCGCCTCAGAAGAGGGTGTATATGAACGGGGCTACCGAGGACGACGTGAACAGGATCAACGCCCCCAGGACCACCAGCACGACCACGATCGGGGTCAGCCACAGCTTCTTGCGTTCCCGCAGGAACTCGAGGAACTCGCGGAGGATCGAGACCCGGTTCGCCATGCTTCCTTCCGGCGGCCGCGCGGCGCGCGGTCCTGGGACAAGTGCAAGTGGTTGCCAGACGTGGAGTTGCGAGCTGCGATCCTAGCAGCGGGGGCGCGGCGGCGTCAACGCCGTCCGGGGCGCGGGGACGGCGGCGCGTCCCGCGTGTCCGTCGCCGGGCCCGCGGGCGGTGGGGCGGCGCTTGCCCGGCGACCGCTCCGGTGGATACCTTCGCGGGCTCGGCACGACCTGCGCGAGGCGCGGAAAGGGAGGAGCCGTGAGGGACGCCGTCCAGCAACTGTGGCCGGAGATGGAGTGGATCAGGAACCCGCAGCTTCGCGAAGCCACGGAGAAGACCTGGGAGGTGGCGCTCACGCGGAGCCCGCTGGAGCCGGCGGACCTCCTCACGATCCCCTTCACGCTGCTCGTGAAGGACCTCGACGTGACCTTCATGGAGCACAAGCGCGCGGTGGTGCACATCGCGCGGCGCGCGGCCGAGGCGATGAAGGAGTTCTTCGGCCCGAAGCTGCCCATCGATCTGGACGTCGTGGTCGCCGGCGCGATCCTCGCGGACGTGGGGAAGTTGCTGGAGTACGAGCGCAAGGACGGCAAGGCCGTGCAGTCCCGCCGCGGAAGCCTCCTGCGGCATCCGTTCACCGGCGTCTCCGTGGCGATGGAGTGCGGCGTCCCGGACGAGGTGTGCCACGTGATCGCCGCGCACGCCGCGGAGGGGGATCACGTGAAGCGCACGACGGAGGCGTGGATCGTGCACCACGCGGATTTCATGGCGTATCTCCCCTTCAAGAACCGGTAGGCGCGCCGTGCCCGCCCGCGCCTCGCGCCGACTGAGGATCGCCGCCGCCGTGGCGTCGCGCCCCACGGCCACTCGGCTGGAACACGCCCCGGCGCAAGCCGTGCGTGACTTCGTGCGCCGCACCCGCGGCCTGTCCCTGGACCGCGACGAGTACGGGAACCTCGTGGTGCGGTATCCCGCGCGGAAGCGCCCGTCGGCGCCGCCGCTCGTGATGGTGGCGCACCTGGACCATCCCGGGTTCGCCGTGATGGAGGCCGGTGCGAAGGAGGCGGAACTGGAGTTCCGCGGCGGCGTGATGCTCCCGCACGCGCGTCCCGGCACCGCGCTGGAGTTCTTCGCGAAGGGCGGGCGGCTCGTGGGCCGCGGCGTCCTGCGCAAGGTCGACGGGAAGGAAGGTCCGGGCGGCGCGCGTCTGGCCGGCGGCGAGGCGCGGATCACGAGCGGCCGCGCGGCCGCGGACGGCTTCGCGATGTGGGCGCTCACGCCGTTCGCCGTGCGCCGCGGGATCATCGTGGGGCGCGCGCTGGATGACCTGCTCGGCGTGGCCGCCGCGCTGGCCACGATGGAGGAGATCGCCCGCGCGCGGCCGCGCGGCGCGCACGTGTGGGCGGTGCTCACGCGCGCGGAGGAGACGGGCTTCCACGGCACGCTGGCGGCCATCCGCGCACGGACGATCCCGAAGCGCGCGCGCGTGCTGTCGCTGGAGACGTCGCGGGCGCTGCCGCACGCCCCGATGGGCGGCGGCGTGATCGTGCGCGTGGGGGATGCGCGCTCGCTCTTCGATGCGCCGCTCATGCACGCGCTGCACGCGGAGGCCAAGGCCCTGGCCGCGGCCGACCGCAAGTTCTGCTTCCAGCGTCGCCTCATGGACGGCGGCTCGTGCGAGGCCACCGCGTTCTGCTCCGCCGGCTACCGCGCCGGCGGGCTGTGCGTCCCGCTCGGGAACTACCACAACATGAAGGGCCTCGACGGCGGCCCCAAGGGCATCGCCGCGGAGGAAGTGCGCGTGAGCGACTTCGACGCCGAGGTGGACCTGCTCGTGCGCCTCGCCACCGATGCCGCGCGGCTGCGCGCCGCGGAGCGCGACGCGGACCGCTGGCTCAAGCCGGCGATGACCGCATCCTCGCGGATGCTGGCGAAGGAGCCGTTGCGCCTGCGCTAGGGGGAGGGTGGCGCCTCGTTCGACTTCGGGAACGGCGTCTCCGTCGTGAGCCACCACACGCCGGGGTAGGGC
The DNA here is from genome assembly GCA_964571855.1 of uncultured Gemmatimonadota bacterium. Taxonomy (GTDB): domain Bacteria; phylum ARS69; class ARS69; order ARS69; family ARS69; genus CAYYFX01. Next base: position 87,045 of record CAZNDO010000013.1, on the reverse strand, counting down.
GGCACGTTGTCGCGCACCTCCACGATGCGCGGTTCCCCCGGCGGGAAGAAGATGCGCTGCGTTCGCCGGCCGTCCGCGAAGCGGTGCACCACCGCGTACAGACCCTCCGGGCCGAAGTACTGGGACTGGTCCAGCGTGCCGTCGTCGGACGCGTCGATGCGCAGGACGAGCGGATCGGGGCCGTCGAGCAGCCAGGTGCGGCGGCCGCCGCGATCGAGCGTCTCGATGGGACGCAGGGTCGGCGCGAGGGAGTCCACCTCGGCCATGCGCTCGCGGAAGACGGACGTGCGGCCCAGGTACGCGTCGTCGATCGGGTGCGCGCCCTCGGCCGGCGGGCGCAGGAGCATCGCCATGGCCTCGCCGGGGCGCCACGCGGGCGCGGCCGGCGGCGGGGCGACGGGGTCGGACGGCAGGGGGGCGAGGCCTCCCGCGCAGCCGTGGAGACCGGCGGCGGCGAGGCCGAAGGCCAGCGCGGCCAGTGCGTTGCGCGTGCGCGGGTTGCGGCTCACTCTCGGCTCCTCCGGCGTTCGCCGCAGCCTACCCCGCCCGGGCGGCTCCCGTCCCGCTTTCCGCGCCCTTGCGGCAAGGGTACACTTCGCCGCCTTCCGGGGGTCCCGTGTGAACTTCGAACTGCAGGCGCCCTACGAGCCGCGCGGGGACCAGCCCCGGGCCATCGAGGAGCTCGCCCACGGGCTGCGCGAGGGTCGCGAGTGGCAGACCCTCCTCGGGGTCACCGGCTCGGGCAAGACCTTCACGCTCGCCAACGTGATCGCGACCGTGAACCGGCCCGTGCTCGTCATTTCGCCCAACAAGACGCTGGCGGCGCAACTCTACGGGGAGTTCCGGTCGTTTTTCCCGAAGAACCGCGTGGAGTACTTCATCTCCTACTACGACTACTACCAGCCGGAAGCCTATGTGCCGCAAACGGATACGTACATCTCGAAGGACGCGTCGATCAATGACGACATCGATCGCCTGCGGCTGCGGACGATGTGCGCGGTCTCGACGCGGCCCGACGTCATCGTGGTGGCCTCGGTGTCCTGCATCTACGGCCTCGGCTCACCGGAGGACTTCCGGGACCTCTCCGTGGCCATCCGGCGCGGGGACGAGCGGGACCGGGACAGCGTGCTGAGGGACCTGGTGGAGATCCAGTACGCCCGCAACGACTACCAGCTCGGCCGCGGGGCGTTCCGGGTGCGGGGGGACACGCTGGAGATCCGTCCGGCCTACGAGGAGGACGTGCTGCGCGTGGAGTTCTTCGGCGACGAGGTGGAGCGGCTCACGATCGTGGACCCGCTGTCGGGCGAGGTGAAGGCCGAGCCCGACGACTACCGCGTCTTCCCGGCGAAGCAGTACGTGACCGCGCGCCCGAAGGTGGAGGACGCGCTCGTGACGATCCGCGCGGAGCTGGAGGAGCAGCTGGCGGATCTGCGGCGGCGCGGCAAGCTGCTGGAGGCGCAGCGGCTGGAGTCGCGCACGAAGTTCGATCTCGAGATGATCGAGGAGATCGGCTACTGCTCCGGGATCGAGAACTACTCGCGGCACTTCACGAAGCGGCGGCCGGGGCAGCGCCCGTACTGCCTGCTGGACTTCCTGCCGCCGGACTTCATCACGGTCCTGGACGAGTCGCACGTGGGCGTGCCGCAGATCGCCGGCATGTACCACGGGGACATCTCGCGCAAGCGCACGCTCGTGGAGCACGGGTTCCGCCTGCCGTCCGCGCTCGACAACCGCCCGGCCAGCTTCGAGGAGTTCCTGGAGATGATCGGGCAGACGATCTTCGTGTCGGCCACGCCGGGGGACTGGGAGCTGGACCAGTCCGGCGGCGTCGTCGTGGAGCAGGTCATCCGGCCCACCGGGCTCATGGACCCGGCGGTGGAAGTGCGCCCCGTGGAGGGGCAGGTGGACGACCTGCTCTCCGAGATCCGGCGCACGGTGGCGAAGGACGAGCGCGTGCTCGTGACCACGCTGACGAAGCGCATGGCCGAGGACCTCACGGACTACCTCGAGGAGACCGGCGTGCGGGTGCGGTACCTGCACTCGGACATCGAGGCGCTCGAGCGCACGGAGATCCTGCGCGGGCTGCGACTCAAGGAGTTCGACGTGCTGGTCGGCATCAACCTGCTGCGCGAGGGGCTGGACCTGCCCGAGGTGTCGCTGGTGGCCATCCTGGACGCGGACAAGGAGGGCTTCCTGCGCTCGGACCGCTCGCTGATCCAGACCGCGGGGCGGGCGGCGCGCAACGTGGACGGGCGCGTGATCATGTACGCGGACGAGGTCACGGGTTCCATGCGCCGCATGATCGACGAGACGGAGCGCCGCCGCGAGCTGCAGCAGCGGTACAACGAGGAGCACGGGATCACGCCGGCGTCGATCGTGAAGTCCATCGAGGAGGTGATGCTGCAGACCTCGGTGGCGGACGCGCGCGGGACGGCGGAGTCGGAGGAGGGCGTGCCGGAGTCGCTGCCGGAGGCGGCGGTGGGCACGCCGGATCACGAGGAGCTGCTCGCGCGGCTGGAGGCGGAGATGTTCCGCGCGGCGGAGTCCCTGGAGTTCGAGCTGGCGGCGAGCCTGCGCGACCGCATCCTGGACATGCGCGCCGGGTCCGCGGGCCTGCCGCGCACGAGGACCATGGCCACGAGCCGGCGCGGCGGGCCGCGGCGCGCGAGGCGGCGGCGATGAGGCGCCTGCTCGGCCGCTTCGACGTGGCGGCGCCCTCGGCCGCCGTGGTGGACGACGCGGTCCGCCGCGCGCTGGCGGAGGACTCCGCGTTCGAGGATCGGAGCACCCTGCCGTTGCCGGGGAAGGACGCGCGGCGCCGCGCGGAGGTCGTGGCGCGCGAGGCCGGCGTGCTCGCCGGGGTCGCGCCGTTCCGGCGCTCGTTCGAGCTGCTGGCGATGGGCGCGCCGGTGACGGTGACCATGCGGACGGACGGTGACGCGTTCGCCGCGGGGGACGCGGTGCTCGCGGTGGAGGCGTCCGCGGCCGTGCTGCTCTCCGGCGAGCGCACCGCGTTGAACTTCCTGCAGCGGCTCTCGGGCGTGGCGAGCGCCACGCGGCGCTGCGTGGACGCGTGCGGCGGCCGCATGGCGGTGTGCGACACGCGCAAGACCACGCCGGGACTGCGCGCGCTGGAGAAGCACGCCGTGATCCTCGGCGGCGGCACGAACCACCGGTTCGGTCTCGGGGACATGGTGATGCTCAAGGAGAACCACCTCGCGGTGGCGGGCGGCATCGCGCCGGCGATCGCCGCGGTGCGCGCCGATCCCGCGTCCGCCGCGCTGCCGCTCACGGTGGAGGTGCGCACGTTCGAGGAGGCGATGGCGGCGGCGGCGCTGAAGCCGGACCGCCTGCTGCTCGACAACATGCCGCTCGTGGAGATGCGCCGCGTGGTGGACGCGCTGGGGCCGAAGGGGACGCGGCCGGAGGTCGAGGCGTCGGGCGGCATGCGCGTGGAGGACCTGGCGCGCGTGGCGGATACGGGCGTGGACCTCGTGAGCCTGGGGTCGTTGACGCACAGCGTGCGCGCGATCGACTTCTCCCTCCTGGTGCGGGAGGACGGGCCGTGATCGCCACGACGCTGCGCGAGGTCCAGGCCGGGGCGCTGCACGCGCTGGCGGAGGCGGGCGGCGCGCTGCCCGAGGCGCGGTTCGCCGCGGGCGAGGCCGCGCTGGCGGACCTGGAGGCGGCGCGGCTCGTGACGCGCGCCGGCGGGCGCGTGGTTCTCGGCCCGCGCGGTTCCGCGCTGTCGGCCGCGGACATCTCGGCGCGGCTGCGGACGCGCGCGCTCGGACGGCCGCTGGAGATCCATGCGGTGCTCGGCTCCTCGAACGATGCCGTGCTGGAGCGCGCGGGGGCGGGCGCCGCACCGGGGCTCGTGATCGGCGCGGAGCTGCAGACCGCGGCGCGCGGCCGCCGGGGCGCCTCGTTCGACGCGCGGCCGGGCCTGGGGCTGTGGCTCTCCGTGCTGCTTCCGGCGCCGGACGATCCGGCGTCGGCGCCGCGGCTCTCGCTGCTCGTGGCGCTGGCGGTGGCGGACGCCGTGGAGGAGGCCAGCGGCGTGCCCGCGGGGCTCAAGTGGCCGAACGACGTGCGCCTGTGCGGCCGCAAGGTCTGCGGCGTGCTCGTGGAGGCGCGCTCCCGCGGACGGGCGCTGTGGCCGGTGGCCGGCATCGGGATGAACGTGCATCATGCGGACGGGGACTTCCCGGCCGAGTTCGCCGGCTCGGCGATCTCCGTGGAGGCCGCGGCGGGCCGGCAGGTCGAGCGCGGCGCGCTCCTCGCCGCGCTGCTGGCGCGGCTGGAGGAGCGGCTGGACGCGGAGCGCGCGGGCGGCGCGGACCTCGCGCCGGCCTGGGCGCCGCGCGACGAGCTGGCCGGGCGGGACCTCGTGGTGGAGCGCGACGAGGGCGTGCTGGAAGGGCGTGGCGCCGGCGTGGCGCCGGACGGCTCGTTCCTCGTGGACGTGCCGGGTCGCGGGACGATCGCCGTGCGCGCGGGGCTCGCGCGCGTGCGGGCGCGGACGTGACGGAGGCATCGATGCTGCTGGCCGTGGACATCGGCAACACGAACGTGGTGCTCGGGCTCTTCGACGCGGACGGCCGCGCGGCGGGCTCGCTGCGCGTGGGAACGCGGCGCGACGCCACGTCCGGCGAGATCTCGATGACCGTGGCGCACCTGTGCCGCGACCTGCCGCGGCGCGAGCGCTCCGTGACGCGCACCATCATCTGCTCCGTGGTGCCCACGCTCACGCGCACGTTCGCCGCGTACGTGGCGGCGGAGCTCGGCCACGATCCGCTGCTCGTGGGCGCGGAGTCCCCGCTGGGCATCCCGGTCGCCGTGGACGACCCGCGCGAGGTGGGCGCCGACCGCATCGTGAACGCGCTCGCGGCGCGCGCGCGCTTCGGCTTCCCGTCGGTGGTCGTGGACCTCGGCACCGCCACGAACTTCGACGTCCTGGACCGCGAGGGCCGCTACGTGGGCGGGATCATCGCGCCGGGGATCGAGACCTCCGCGGAGGATCTCTTCCGTCGCGCCGCGCGGCTCACGAAGGTGGACTTCACGTTCCCGGACCGGGCCATCGGCGCGAACACGCGGGACTGCCTGCGCTCGGGCATCCTCCTGGGGGCGGCCGGGATGATCGACACCCTGGTGGCGCGGATCTGGGAGGAGCTGGGCGCGCGGGGGCAGTGCATCGCCACGGGGGGGCTGGCCCCCCTCGTCGCGCCGCGCTGCCGGTCCGTCGACCGCGTGGAGGTGGGACTGACGCTGGAAGGCCTGCTGCTCGCGGAGCGCATCCTCCGCGACCGCGCGGGAGGTCCCGCCGACCGATAACCCCTGCCGTTCCCGGCCGTTCGTCCCGCGGGCGCTTGACTCCGGAGGAGCCGCTCGCGGAGGATCGATCGACGCCGTGCGCCCGGAGCGTTCCGCGCACGGCCATCGTCTTCACTCGGAGGATCCGATGCGACTTCGCAACTCCGCCCCGGCCGCGCTCGTCGCGGCGCTGGGCCTCCTGATCGCGAACCCCGCCGGCGCGGCGCTCGAGGAGAACCTCTCGGCGCTCGAGGACGCGCAGGTGCAGGGGTACCTCGGTCCGTTCGTGGACGGGCTGTCCACGTCGGTGAACACGGGCATCTTCCGGTCCGCGTACATTCCCGCCGCGGGCTTCGGCTTCACGCTGGACCTGCGCGCGGCGTACATCTCGTTCGGCGACGACGAACGCGTGTACACCGCCGAGACCCCCGGCTACGAGACCGTGGAGGCGCCCACGGTGGTCGGTGACGAGAGCGCCGTGACCGCGGACCACGAGTCCATTCCGGGGCTGCACTTCCACCACCCGGGCGGCTTCGACATGAAGAACTTCGGCGTGGCCGTGCCGCAGCTCACCGTCGGCAACGTCGCCGGGACGCGCGCGATCCTCCGGTACGTGCCGGAGGTCGAGTTCTCGGACGACGACATCGGCAAGTTCGAGATGTTCGGCATCGGAGGGCAGCACAGCATCTCGCAGTACCTGCCCGCGCTGCCGGTCGACGTGGCGGTCGGTCTCATGTACCAGAGCTTCAAGCTCGGGGACTCGCTGCTGGACGCGAAGGCCCTGGCCGCGAACGTCATGGGCAGCAAGCGCTACGGGCAGACCGTGTCGATCGAGCCGTACGTGGGGCTCGGCATGGACTCGTTCGCGATGGACGTGGAGTACGAGACCGACGACGAGACCACGAAGGTGGAGTTCGACCGCGACAACGACTTCCACCTGACCCTGGGCGCCAGCATCAACCTTCCCGGCGTGAAGCTCAACGGCGAGTTCAACAAGGCCGCTGTCACGGGCTTCGCCGGCGGCATCAGCTTCGGAATGTGAGGGGGGAACCCATGAAGAATCTCACGCGAATCCTCCTCGTGCCGGCGCTGGCGCTCCCGCTGACCGCCGCCACGTGCACGAGCGACAAGGTCGTGGAGCTCGTGATCGGCGTCCCGACGACCGCGGAGTTCATCGCGTCGGGCGAGACGAACTTCCACGACGACACCGAGACCATCGACGTGAAGGAGGACCTGGATCTCGAGGCGGAGCTGGAGGACGCCGAGATCGACCCGAACGAGGTGGAGGAGATCCAGCTCGTCCAGGTCTTCTACCGGATCACGCAACCGGAGGCCGGGCGCTCCATCGAGAACGGGTTCCTGGAGTTCACGCGCGTCGGCGCGCCGAGCCCCGGTCCGCACCTCGTGGTGGACGGCTTCACGGCGGACTGCTCGGCGGTCACGGACTGGATCGACATGACCACGCTGCTGCAGCCCGGGATCAACGAGATCAACGACTTCCTGGACGAGCTGCTCGTGGAGCTGCAGGGCGGCGCGCCCGTGGCGAACACGCAGTTCGAGTACCACGTGCGCGGGAACTCGGTGCCCGCGGCCACCCCGACGAACTTCCGCTGGGAGGTGAAGCTCGTCATCCAGGTGGTCGGGGAGCGCGAGTTCGAGGTGCCGTTCGGCGCCTGATCGCGGGTCCTTCCCGGGGGGCTTCCCCCCGGGGCGAGCAAGGGGCCGGTCGGGGCGTTCCCGGCCGGCCCTCCCCGTTGCCGGGCGGGTCCGCGGCCTTTGGCAACACGTTGTCCCCGGGCCGTTTGCGGCGATCCGCCGGCGTCGTTTCGGCGACGCCGCCCGACTGCGCCGGCGGTCCGCGCCGGCTTGACGCCGCCGGACCCCTCCTGTATCTTGCCGCCGTGCTGCACTGTTAGCACTCCAAAACGTTGAGTGCCAAGACCCCTTCCCGGCCACTCGGCCGCGGAAGGCACCGAGGAGGAGGGACGATGACGATCAAGCCCCTGGGCGACCGCGTGCTGGTCGAGGCCCTGGACGCCAAGGAGATGTCCAAGAGCGGGATCATCATCCCGGACACCGCGAAGGAGCGCCCCCAGGAGGGCCGCGTCATCGCCGTGGGCCCGGGCCGCACGAACGAAGAGGGCAAGCGGATCACGCTCGAGGTGAAGAAGGGCGACACGATCCTGTACGGGAAGTACTCCGGCACCGAGGTCAAGATCGAGGGCAAGGAGTACCTGATCCTGCGCGAGACGGACATCCTGGCGGTCCTGTAGACACGGGACCCGAGAACGGCTCCGCCCGCGCGCACCGCGCCGCGGGCCCTTTCCGAAACCCCGAAACACGGTCCACGACCGGGAGGGTTACGCCCCGATGGCCAAGATGATGGAATTCGACGTCCGCGCGCGCGAGGCGCTGCGCAAGGGCGTGGACAAGCTCGCCGACGCGGTCAAGGTGACGCTCGGGCCCCGCGGCCGGAACGTCGTCATCGACAAGAAGTTCGGCTCCCCCACGATCACGAACGACGGCGTGACGATCGCGAAGGAGATCGAGCTCGAGGACCCGTACGAGAACATGGGCGCGCAGATGGTGAAGGAGGTCGCCACGAAGACGAACGACGTGGCGGGCGACGGCACCACCACCGCCACCGTGCTGGCGCAGAGCATCCTGCACCAGGGCATCCGCAACGTGACGGCCGGCGCGAACCCGATGGCGCTGAAGCGCGGCATCGACAAGGCCGTGGAGGCCGCGGTCGAGGCGCTCAAGAAGCAGTCCAAGCAGGTGAAGGGCAAGGAGATGGTGTCGCAGGTGGCCACGATCTCCGCGAACAACGACCCGTCCATCGGCGGCATCATCGCGGACGCGATGGAGCGCGTGGGCGAGGACGGCGTGATCACGGTCGAGGAGGCGAAGTCCATGGAGACGACGCTGGAGACCGTGGAGGGCATGCAGTTCGACCGCGGCTACCTGTCGCCCTACTTCGTGACGGACGCGGAGCGCATGGAGGTCCACCTGGATGACGCCTACGTGCTCATCCACGACAAGAAGATCTCCAACATGAAGGACCTGCTCCCCATCCTCGAGAAGATCGTGCAGATGGGCAAGCCGATGCTGGTCATCGCGGAGGACGTGGACGGCGAGGCGCTGGCCACGCTCGTGGTGAACAAGCTGCGCGGCACGCTGAGCGTGGTGGCCGTGAAGGCGCCGGGCTTCGGCGACCGCCGCAAGGCCATGCTGGAGGACATCGCCATCCTGACCGGCGGCCGCGTGGTCTCCGAGGAGGTCGGGTTCAAGCTGGAGAACACGACCACGGCGGATCTCGGCCGCGCCAAGCGCATCGTGATCGACAAGGACAACACCACGATCATCGAGGGCGCCGGCAAGAAGGCGGACATCCAGGGCCGCATCGGCCAGATCAAGAAGCAGATCGAGGACACCACCTCGGACTACGACAAGGAGAAGCTCCAGGAGCGCCTCGCGAAGCTCGCGGGCGGCGTGGCGGTCGTGAACGTCGGCGCGGCCACGGAGACGGAGCTGAAGGAGAAGAAGCACCGCGTGGAGGACGCCGTGTCCGCCACCCGCGCGGCCGTCGAGGAGGGCATCGTCCCGGGCGGCGGCGTGGCGCTGATCAAGGCCACGAAGGCGGTGGAGACGCTGATCGGCACGCTGACCGGCGACGAGAAGGTCGGCGCCGAGATCATCATGCGCGCGATGGAGGAGCCGGCGCGGCAGATCGCGCAGAACGCCGGGCAGGAGGGCTCCCTCATCGTGCAGCGCCTCAAGACCGAGAAGAGCGGCACGCTCGGCTACAACGCGGCCACCGGCGAGTACGAGGACATGCTGAAGGCCGGCATCCTCGACCCGACCAAGGTGACGCGCTCGGCCCTGCAGCACGCCGCGTCCATCTCCAGCCTCATCCTCACGACCGAGTGCATCGTGACGGACCGGCCGGAGGAGGAGAAGGCGCCCGCGCCGGCGGCGGGCGGCATGGGCGGCATGGGCGGGATGATGTAGCGAACCGGATCGTCCCGATCCGCAGCGGGGGAGGGGCTTCGGCCCCTCCCCCTTCCCGTTCCCGGCCTGACCCGCGCCCGACCGTGTGCTACCCTGCGTGCCCCCGACGCGGGAGGTCCGCAATGCCCGAGATCGCGCGCATCACGCTGGCCGACATCGGCCTGGTGGGACACCACGGCTACCACGCCGCGGAGAAGGAGCTGGGGCAGCGGTTCGAGGTGGACGTGGACCTCTGGGTGGACATCGAAGCGCCCGGCAAGAGCGACCGGCTGGCCGAGGCGGTGAACTACGAGGAGGTGTACCGGGTCGTCGAGCGCGTGATGCAGACGGACCGGTTCTCCCTGCTCGAGGCGCTCGCCTCGGACATGGCCACCGCCATCTACGAGCAGTTCGAGATCGAGGGCGTGACCGTGCGCGTCCGCAAGCCCTCCGTCCCGCACTGCCCGAACCTGGGGCACGTGGAAATCGAGGTGGAGCGCGGGAGGGTGCCGGATTGACGAGCGCCGCCGTGGCGCTCGGCGGCAACCTGGGCCGCCCCGAGGAGGCGTTCGCCAGCGCGCTGGACGCGCTGGCCGCCGACCCGGATGTGACCGTCCGCGCGGTCTCCTCGCTCTGGCGGAGCGCCGCGTGGGGCCCCGTGCCGCAGCCTGACTACCTGAACGCCGCGGCGCTCCTGGACACCGCGCGTCCCGCGCGCGACCTCCTGCGCGAGCTGCAGCGGCTGGAGGCGGCGGCGGGACGGCAGCGCGCCGAGCGCTGGGGCCCGCGGACCCTGGACCTGGACCTGATCTTCTACGGAGACGAGACGTGCGCCGAGGACGACCTGCAGATCCCGCACCCGAGGATGGAGGAGCGGTCCTTCGTGCTGGAGCCCCTGGTGGAGATCGCGCCGGACTGGCGCCACCCGTGCTCGGGTCTCACGGCGCGGGAAGCCCGGGACCGGCTGCGCGCGTCACCGGGGTGGACCCCGTGCGAGCGCGTCGCGGGGAGCCGGCCGGCGGGGACGGCGCCGGAGGGGCGGAGCCCATGGGCGAGGTGATGCCGCCGGCGCCCGCGGCCGTCGCGCGCAACCGGTACGTGGCCATCGAGGGCGTGATCGGCGTGGGCAAGACCACGCTGGCGAAGCGACTGGCGAAGTCCCTGGACGCCGCCATCCTGCTGGAGGTCGTGGAGGAGAACCCGTTCCTCGCCCGCTTCTACGACGATCCCGAGGCGTACGCCTTCCAGACCCAGATCTTCTTCCTGCTCTCGCGCTACCGGCAGCAGCTGGAGCTCTCCCAGCGGGACCTGTTCGCGGGCTCGGTCGTGTCGGACTACATCTTCGCGAAGGACCAGATCTTCGCCACGATCAACCTCTCCGAGGAGGAGCTCTCGCTGTACCGGACGATCGTGCCGCTGCTGGAGGCGCGCCTCGCGAAGCCGGAGCTGGTGGTGTACCTGCAGGCCACCACGGACGTGCTGCTGGAGCGCATCAAGCGCCGGGGCCGGTCCTTCGAGCGGGAGATCTCGCGGGAGTACCTGGAGACGCTGTCCGAGGCGTACAACCACTTCTTCTTCCACTACGACGACACCCCGCTGCTCATCGTGAACACGAACGAGATGGACCTGGTCTCGCACGACGACGACTACGAGCGGCTCCTGCGCATGATCCGCGAGCACGCCGCGGGGACGCAGTACGTGGGGCGGTAGCTCCGGTCAGGGGCAGCTCTTCCCGAGTCCGCCGGCCCAGACGCCGAGATCCAGGATGTTGACGGTGCCGTTGCAGTCGAAGTCCGACGCCCGGCGGTAGGCGCCGAGGCCGGCAGCCCACATCCCCAGATCGATCACGGAGACGGGCGCGTGCGCGTCGCCGTTGCCGTCCTGATCGGGGCTGGTGAAGTCGAACACGAGCGATGCCGGCGCGTGGGGGATCGGGGACGCGAGTCCCAGGGTGAGCACCACCCGTGCGGTCCCCTGGCCGCCGATCGCCCGGAACACGAGCTCCGCGGCGCCGGACGAGTCCGTCCATCCGACGGGGTCGGGTTCGCACGAGCGGACGACCGAAGCGCCGGTCGCCGGGACCAGGGTGCCCTTCACCGCGAAGCCGGCGCGCGGCAGGAAGAAGCAGTCGCGCGGGGTCACCTTGACGTGCAGCGCGTCCAGCCCGCCGTCGGACCGGAACCGGTACTGGCAGGGGGAGGGACCCGGGGCGAGCACGAACCGGCTCACCTCATCGATGCCGCAGCCGACGTCCGTGACCCGCGCGGGATCGGGAACGCCCGCGGAGGCGGGGGAAGCGGAGTGCCCGAACGCGAGCACGGACGCTGCCGCGAACCGCAACATGGTGCGGATCCTGATCGACCCTCGAGGGGACGCCGGGGCACCCCGGTATCCTACCAGGGGCTCCCTGGGTCCTCAAGCCGGGGCGGCCGGTCCGCGTCCCGCGCCGATCCGGCGTCCGGGAGGCCGCCTCGACGCTCCCCGCCCCTTGGAGTACCATCCCCGCCTCCGGAGGCGCCGTGAGTCCCAAGGCCATGACCGTGCCCGCCCTGCACGCCATGAAGCGGCGCGGCGAGAAGATCACCATGGTCACCGCGTACGACCACCACTCGGCGCGCGTATGCGACGCCGCGGGCGTGGACGTGCTGCTGGTCGGCGACAGCCTGGGGATGGTGGTGCAGGGCCGGGAGAACACGCTCGGCGTCACCGTGAACGACATCGTGTACCACACGAGCCTCGTGCGCCGCGCGGAGCCGCGCGCTCTCGTCGTGTCCGATATGCCCTTCCTGTCCTACCAGGTGTCGCCGGCGGAGGCCGTGGCGAATGCCGGGCGCATGGTGAAGGAGGGCGGCGCGCAGGCCGTGAAGCTGGAGGGCGGCCGCGAGTTCCTCAACGCGGTGGGCGCCATCGTGGACGCGTCCATTCCCGTGATGGGGCACCTGGGGCTGACGCCGCAGTCCATCCACCGCTTCGGCGGGTACCGCGTGCAGGGGCGCGGCTCGGACGCGCGCCGCCGCATGATCGAGGACGCGGGGCTGCTGCAGCGCGCGGGCGCGTTCAGCCTCGTCCTGGAGGGCATCCCGTGGGACCTGGCCGGCGAGATCACGGACTCCCTGGACATCCCCACGATCGGCATCGGCGCGGGGCCGCGCTGCGACGGACAGGTCCTCGTCTTCCACGACCTGCTCGGCATCGAGACCGGGATGCAGCCGCGCTTCGTGAAGCGGTACGCGAACCTGAGCGACGTGATGGTGGACGCGATCGCGGCGTTCAAGCGCGACGTGCGGAGCGGCGCCTTCCCCGATCTCGAGCACAGCTACGGGGCGGACGAGGGGGGGCCGGCGCGTGAGGATCGCCGGGACGATTGACGGCGTGCGCGCGGAAGTGGCCGCCGCGCGTCGCGGCGGTGCGCGCGTGGCCTTCGTCCCGACGATGGGCGCGCTCCACGCCGGCCACCAGTCGCTGGTGCGGGCGGCGCGGGCGCGGGCGGACGAGGGGGGAGGCAGGGGCTTCGTGGTCGTCTCGGTGTTCGTGAACCCCACGCAGTTCGGCCCGAGGGAGGACTTCGCGGCCTACCCGCGGGACCTGGATCGCGACGCGGCGCTCGCCGCGGAGGCCGGCGCGGATCTCGTCTTCGCGCCGTCGGTCGCGGAGATGTACCCGGAGGGATTCCGCACGCGCGTGGAGGTCACGGGGCTGTCCGAGCCGCTGTGCGGCCGCGGCCGGCCGGGGCACTTCCAGGGCGTGGCGCTCGTGGTGGCGAAGCTGCTGAACATCGTGCAGCCGGACCTCTCCGTGTTCGGGCAGAAGGACGCGCAGCAGGCCGTCATCATCCGCCGCCTCGCGCGGGATCTGGCGCTCCCCGGCGAGATCGTCGTGGCGCCGACCGTGCGCGAAGCGGACGGCCTGGCGATGAGCTCGCGGAACGCATACCTCTCCGCGGAGGAGCGGCGCGCCGCGCTCGCCCTCTCGCGCGGCCTGTTCGACGCGCGGGACGCGTGGGCCGACGGCGAACGGGACGGCACGCGCCTCGTCGCGCTCGTGCGCTCCCGGCTGGACGCCGAGGCGCGCGTGGCCGCCGAGTACGTGGAACTCGTGGACGCCGACGACCTGTCGCCCTGGACGGGGCGGGGCCCGGCGCTCCTGGCCGTCGCCGCGCGGGTGGGTCCCGCGCGGCTCATCGACAACGTGCGGCTGGAGGGCGCCGGGACGCCGGCGGCCGCCGGCCGGCATCGGGAGGGGGGATGAGCGGGATCGCCGTGATCCTCGCCGCGGGCGAGGGGAAGCGCATGAAGTCGGACCTGCCGAAGGTGCTGCATCCGGCCGCGGGCGAGCCACTGCTCGCGCACGTGGGGCGGGCGGCGCGCGAGTCCGGCGTCACGCGCGTGGTCGTGGTGGTGGGGAAGGGATCGGATCTCGTGCGACGGACCTTCGCGCACGCGGGCTGGGAGTTCGTGGAGCAGCCGGAGCGCCGCGGCACGGCGGATGCCGTGAAGCGCGCGGTCCCGCACCTCGACGGCTTCGACGGCGACGTGCTCGTGCTCGCGGGGGACGTGCCGCTGCTGAAGGGCAGCACGCTCACCGTGCTGCGCGAGGAGCGCCGCCGCGCCGACGCGGCCGTGTCCGTGCTGACCGCGAGTCTCCCGGATCCGAAGGGCTACGGGCGCATCGTGCGGGACGGCGCCGGCGCCTTCACCGGCATCGTGGAGGAGAAGGACGCCACGGACGCGCAGCGCGCCATCCGCGAGGTGAACTCCAGCCTGTACTGCTTCCGCGCGGCGGACCTGCTGTTCGCGCTGCCCCGCATCCGGGACGACAACGTGCAGCGGGAGTTCTACCTCACGGACGCCATCGGCATCCTGCGGGATGCCGGGCGGACCGTGATCGCGGTGGAGGCGGCCGCGCCGGAGGAGATCCTCGGCGTGAACGACCCCGAGCAGCTGCGCGACGTGGACGCCATCCTGGGCCGCCGGCGCGCGGCCGGCAGCCCCGCGGCCGCGGACGGCCGGCGATGAGCGGGCACGACCCGGCGGTCTCGCGCCTCTGGGCGGTGTGGCGCATGCGCTACATCGAGCAGCTGGAGGTGCGCGCGGGCGGTGACGACGACGTCTTCTCCGAGCTGCCCCGGCACGAGGACGGCCCGGGCAACCTCATCGTGCACCGCGGGAAGACGTGCTTCATCGTGCTGAACCTGTACCCGTACAACACGGGGCACTCCATGGTCGTGCCGTTCCGGGCGGTGCCGGAGCCCGGACAGCTCACGGACGAGGAGGCGCTGGAGATGATGCGCCTCGTGGACCTCGTCATGCGCGCGCTGCGGCGCGCCATGAACGCGCAGGGCTTCAACCTCGGCATGAACCTCGGTCGCGTGGCCGGCGCCGGGATCCCGAACCACCTGCACTTCCACGTCGTGCCGCGCTGGGGCGGGGACACGAACTTCATGCCGGTGGTGGGCGAGACGAAGGTGATCCCCGAGAGCCTCGAGGACACGTACGGCAAGTTGCGTCGCGCCATCGGGCAGGAGCTGGCGGGATGAACCGCTTCGGCAAGGCGCGGGCGTTCGTGGTGGGGGCGTGCGTGGTCCTCGCCGGATCCCTGCTGCGCGGCGCCCTGGACGGGCCGCGGGCGCCGCGGATGGACGGCGGCCGCTCCGTCCGGGTCGAGGTCCTGAACGGGACGCGCGTCCCGCGCGCGGGGCTGGCGCTCGCCGAGCGGCTGCGCGACGCGGGATTCGACGTGGTGGACATCCGCAACGCGGACCGGAGCGACTACGCGAAGACCCTCGTGCTCGACCGCGTCGGCCAGAAGCGGTGGGCGGACGCGGTCGCGCGCCGACTCGGCGCGGGCGAGCCGGTCCAGCAGCGCAACGACGATCTCCTGCTGGAGGTGACCGTCATCCTCGGCGAGGATCTCGCCGGGAAGCCCGGAGGCAAGCGGTGA
Organism: uncultured Gemmatimonadota bacterium; assembly: GCA_964571855.1. Lineage (GTDB taxonomy): Bacteria > ARS69 > ARS69 > ARS69 > ARS69 > CAYYFX01. The sequence continues at coordinate 71,802 of CAZNDO010000013.1, read as the reverse complement.
AGGGTAGACAGAAGAGTCCGAAGGTTCTCCTGCTCCTGGTCCTGCTCGGCCTCGTGCTGGGCTCGGCGCTGGGTCGCGGGATCGGCCACGTGCTCCCGGACGGCGTGGTGAAGCGGTTCTTCCTGGAGTCCGTGACCGCGTCCATCGGCCCGGCCACGCTGGACCTCGTGGCGTTCTCGCTGACGATCGGCTTCTCGCTGACGATCAACGTGCTGGCCATCCTCGGCGTCATCTTCGCCGTGTACCTGTTCCGCTGGTACTAGGAGGGCCCGTGGGCGGCGTCGGCGGACCGGAGCTCCTCGTCATCCTCGTCGTGGCCCTGCTCGTCTTCGGCCCGAAGAGCATCCCCGGCATCGCGCGCGGCGTGGGGAAGGGGATGCGGGAGCTTCGCCGGCTGAACACGGAGTTCCAGCGCGAGATCAACCTCGCCGCCGAGGACGACGACTCGCGGATCGGCCCGAGGCGCCGGCCCGCCGACAGCGCGCCGGCGCCCCCGGCGGACGCGCCGGCCTCCGCGCCAGCCGATGCGCCGCCGGTGTCCCCGCCGCCGGCGACCGGGAAGCAGACGGACGACGGTCGCTAGCGGCTCTTGGTCGGGGCTTCGCGCGGTCGGGCGGGGCTCGGCCGGTCGGCGGGTCGGGCTCGGCCCGCGGCGGCGGGTGGCCGGGTGCGGCTGCGGCGGCGGGCCGGTGGGGTCCTCCGCGGCGGGCGCTCGGCCTCCGCCGTCCCGGCTCCGGCCTTCGCTCCTGCGTCGACGGCCTCCGGCCGTCCGGGCCTCCGGCCGCGCCGCAGAGCCGCCGCGGAGGACCCCACCGGCTCGCCGCCGCAGCCCTCCGGGCTGCCGCATCGATGCTCCCCTGCCTCGCCCGCCCAACCGCCTTCGCCGTCCGCGCGCCGCGGGTCCGCTTCGACGCGCGCCGTTTCGTCCTACGTCGTGAGGTAGGAGAACATCGCCGCGTCGGGCTTCCACTCGACGCCCTTGCCGGAGCGGTAGTCCATGATCTTGGCGTCGCGCACGAGCTGCTCCACCCAGGCGGTGATGAGGGCCTGCCGCTTCTCCATGAGGAGCTGCCGGCGGAGTTCCGGCTGCTGCTCGGCGAACTGCGACTCGTCGGCAGCGATCCGCTCGAGGCTCTGGATCACGAAGAAGCCGCGGTCCGTCTCCACGATCCCGGACGTGGCGCCCACGTCCAGCGAGAACGCGGTGGCGACGAACGCGTCGCGGCGGCCGATGCCGGGGAGGAAGGAGTCCCGGGTGAACTCGATCGTGGTGTCCACCTCGGCGCCCATGGCCTTCGCGATGGCATCCACCGACCCGCCGGCGCCCGCCGCGGCCATGGCCGCCTCGATGCGCTGGCGGGCGGCGTCGCGGCGCGCCGCCTCCGTGGCGGCCGCGATCACGCGGTCCTTCACGTCCTCGAACGGCGCGGTGCCGGCCGGCTTGCGCTCCACGAGGCGGAACGCCCACAGCGCCAGCTCGTCCTCCACCGGCTCCCGCGAGATCTCGCCCGGGGCCGCGCCGAACGCGAAGCGCTCGGCGGCGCGCGACAGCCCGATGCCCGGGATGGGGCTGCCCGCCTCGAATGCCGGCGTGCGCTCCACGGTCAGGCCCGCCGCCGCGGCCGCCTTCGCCCAGTCCTCGCCGTCCTCGTTCACGGCCACCAGGAGGTCGTCCAGCCGGTCCGACGCCTCGCGGAGCGTCTCGTTCGAGGCCTCCACGCGCAGCAGGATGTGGCGCGCCTGCACGGTCTCCTTGCCGGCCTCCGTCTTCCGCTCCTCCACCTTCACGATGTGGAAGCCGAACGGCGACTGGAACACCTCGGACACCTGGCCCACGGGCAGGGCGAAGGCCACCTGCTCGAACTCCGGGACCATGTCGCCGCGGCCGAACGTGCCGAGGTCGCCGCCGCGCTCGGCGGACGTGTCGTCCGACCACGTGCGCGCCACCTCGGCGAAGTCCTGCCCGCCCTTCACGATGTCGTCCCTCAGCGCCTCGAGATCCGAGCGCACCGCGCCCGAGTCCGCGGCCGACGGCGTCTTCGGGATCCGCACGTACTCCAGGACCGCGCGGGGGCCCACGGCGTAGTCCGCGACGTGCGCGTCGTAGTACGCCTTCAACGCGGCGTCGGAGATCCCGCTCTCCGGCGCGGAGGCCGTGGCGGTCAGCGAAGCCGCGTACCGGACCTTCGCCTTCTCGTTCCGGGCGACGAAGCGGTCGTGCACCTCCGCGGTGGTGACGCGCGCGTTCAGGCCCACGTAGTTCTGGATCTTGTCCGCGGGCAGCATGGCGCGCAGGTAGTTCTCCACGCTCGCCCACTGCGCCGCCAGTGCCGGGTTCGACAGCGCGGCCTGGTACGCGGCCACGTCGAACTCGCCCTGCTCGTTCGTGAACTGCGCGCGGATCTCGTCCGGCGGGTTCGTGCGCAGGAGTTCCAGGATCTCGGCGTCGGAGATCGTCACGCCGTACCTCTCGATCTGCTGCTGCACGAGCGTCTCGCGGACCAGGGCCACCCAGGTCTCCTCGTCCAGCGCGTCGTTGTCCTGGATCTCCGGCGCGCGTCCCGTGCGCTGCTCGAACGTCTGCGCCATCTGGGCGCGCATGCGGCGGTACGCTTCGGCGGTGATCTCCTCGCCGTTCACCTTGCCGACGACGCCCTCGCGGGCGCCGCCGCCGCCCGAGGCGTTCATGCCCCAGTCGAAGAAGATGAAACCGACGAAGGCGAGAAGAACGACGAAGAGGACCACCTTCGTCTTCTCGCGCATCGAACTCATGATCATGGCGGGGCTTCCCTTCAGCGTCTCGCGGGGATCGGGGGATGGCTAAACCGGGGCAGCGTAGCACGCGTGCCGCGCGAGAGACAACACCGCCGCCGGCCGTTCTTGACCCTGGCGACGGCACGCTGATACGGTCGCCCGCCCATGCGCGTCCGCGCCGACACGAGCCGAACGGCCCGCACCCCCGCATCCGCCCGCACGCGCGATGGCCACCGCCGGCGCGGCGTCGCGCCGTGGGCCCGGGCGGCGGTCCTCGCGGCGGTCCTCGCGGCGGCCCCCGCCGCCGGGGCGGCCGGCGCCGGCGGGGACCTCCTGTGGCCCACGGATGCCGGGCGCTGCGTCACGTCGTCCTTCTGCGAGTTCCGGTCCGGGCACTTCCACGCGGGCATCGACATCTCCACGAACGGCCGGACCGGCTATCGCGTGTACGCGGTGGACGGCGGCGACGTGGTGCGGGTGCGCTCCGGGTGCAAGGGCTACGGCAAGGCGCTGTACCTGCGGCTCCGGGACGGCCGGACCGCGGTGTACGCGCACCTCGACGCGTTCGCCGGCGCGGTGGAGGACACGGCGCGTGCGATCGGGGCGCGCACGGGGTCGGCCTACTTCGACCGCGAGTTCCCGCCCGGCACGTTCCCGTTCGCGCGCGGCGACATCGTGGCCTACTCGGGCGAGAGCGGGATCGGCGTGCCGCATCTGCACTTCGAGATCCGCGACGCGCAGGAGCGGCCCATGGACCCGCTGCGGGCGGGGCTGGCGGTCACGGACCGCACGCCGCCCCGCGTGCGGCGCGTGGCCATCACCCCCCTGGACGCCGGGTCCTCCGTGGACGGCGGCCCCGAGGCGCTCCGCCTGGACGGCCCGGAGGCGGATCGGGTGATCCCCGTGGAGGGGAGGATCGGCCTCGCCATCGACGTCTCGGACACGAAGGACGGCTGCCGCTACGACCTCGCGCCGGCGGCGGTGGGGATGCGCGAGGACGGCCGGGTGACGTCCGAGGTGCGCTTCGACCGCTTCTCCTTCGACGAGACGGGACACCTGGACTTCCAGATCGACCCGCGCTGGTCGTACACGTCGCGCGGCCGCTTCCAGAACCTGTTCCGGCGCGAAGGGTACGATCTTCCCTTCGTGACGGTGGACGAGGAGCGCGGCGTGCTGCGCGGAGGGGACGCCGGCGGCGAGGAGCGGCGCCGGATCGACCTGTTCGCCCGGGACTCGGAGGGCCGCGAGGGGACGCGCACGGTGGACCTGTCCTTCGCGCCGCCGCCGTCCCTGGCCGGGCTGGCGCTGGAGGACGGCGGCGACTCGCTCGTGGTCCGGGGACGGTGCGCGCCCGGCGGCCGCGGCGTCGAGCGCGTGGAGGTGTCCCGCTCCGACGACGGCGGGGCCACGTGGACGGCGGCGGGCGAGGCGCGCCCGGACGGGGACGGCGCGTTCTCCCTCGCGCTGGCCGCGCGCGCGCCGGACGCGGGCGCGGTCGTCGTGCGGGCGCGACCGGTGGACCGCCTGGGGACCGGCGGGCTCGCGCGCGCCGCGGCCGCGGGGCCGGCGCCGGCATCGTCGCCCTCGCTGGAGTCGCCCGTGCGCACGCACGGTCCCTTCTGGGAGGTCCGGCTCGCGGAGGTGATGGCGGTCGAGGTTCGGCCGGACACGCTCGCCGGCGCGGTGCTCCGCAGCGACGGCTGGGGTGTGCGCGTCCTCGTGCCGGCGGATGCGGGCGCCCCGGATTCCGTGGATGTCGCGGAGCTCGTGGATCCCTGGGGGCGCGTCACGCGCTGGCGCGTCGCGGCGCCCCCCGTGGCGTCGCCGCAGCGGGGCGTGCGCGTGGGCGCCGCGCGCGCCGAGGTCAGCTTCCTTCCGGCGACGGTGCGCGAGGCCACCGCGGTGCGCGTGCGCGAGGCGGGGCGTCCGGCGCACGCGCCCGCGGAGCTGGCGTCTCTCGGCGACCTCGTGGCGGTGGACACCGGCGCGGTGCCGCTCGCGTCGGACTTCGAGATCCGCCTGGAGGCGGCGCACGCCCCGCGCTCCGCGGGGCGCGTGGCGGTGTTCGTGCAGGACGGACGCGGTTTCCGCTACATTGGCGGCCGGGAGGATCCCGACGGGCGCGGCTGGGTCGTGCGGGCCCGCACGGCGTCGCCGCTGGGTCTGTTCGAGGATCGCGCCGCGCCGCGGCTCGGGGTGCCGCGGCTCTCCGCGGCGGGCGGGCGCACCCGCCTCGTGTTCGGCGTGACCGACGGCGGCGCCGGCGTGGACTGCGACGGGATCGAGGTGCTGGCGGACGGCCGCCCCGTGCCGCACGAGCTGGATGCGGAGCGCGGCGAGGTCGTCGGCTGGCCGGTGGCGCCGCCGGCCGCGGGCGCGGCCCTGGCGGTGGAGATCCGCGCGGTGGACCGCTGCGGGAACGTGGCGACGTGGAAGGGGGCGCTGAAGCTGCCGTGACCCTCACGCACACGGACTTCGTGCACCTGCACGTGCACTCCGAGTACAGCATGCTGGACGGGGCGAACCGCATCCGGGACCTGGTGCGCGCCGCCCACGACCTTCGCATGCCCGCGCTCGCGCTCACCGACCACGGCGCGATGCACGGCGCGGTGGAGTTCTACAAGGAGGCGCACAAGCACGGCGTGAAGCCCGTCCTGGGCTGCGAGGTGTACGTCACCACGGGCTCGCGCCACGATCGCACGCCGGCGTCGGCCGGCGGGCCCGCCACGCACCACCTCGTGCTGCTCGCCCGCGACGCGGAAGGCTACCGCAACCTGATGAAGCTCACGTCGAAGGCGTTCCTCGAGGGCTTCTACTACCGGCCGCGCATCGACCGCGACCTGCTGCAGCGGCACGCGGCGGGTCTGATCGCGCTCACCGCCTGCCTCAAGGGGGAGGTGCCCTCGGCGCTCCTGGAGGAGAAGGAGGAGAAGGCGCTGGGCATCCTCGGCTTCTACCAGGAGCTGCTGGGGCGCGAGAACGTGTACGTGGAGGTACAGGACCACGACATCGCCGAGGAGCAGCGCGTCATCCCCATGCTGCGGCGGCTGGCCGCGCGCACCGGGGCCAAGCTGGTGGCCACGAACGACTGCCACTACCTGACGGAGGGGCACGCGGAGTCGCAGGACCTGCTGATCTGCATCGGCACCGGCAAGGAGTACGACGATCCGAAGCGCCTGCGCATGTCCACCTCGCAGCTGTACTTCAAGTCCGCCGAGGAGATGAAGCGGCTGTTCGCGGAGATCCCCGAGGCCGTCACGAACACGGTGGAGGTGGCCGAGCGCTGCAACGTGGAGCTGGCCCTGGGCCGCTCGCACATGCCGAAGTTCCCGCTGCCGGACGGCGTGGAGGGCGAGGACGAGTACCTGGAGCGACTCGCGCGCGAGGGCCTCGCGGCGCGGTATCCCGCGTTCTCCCCCGAGATCGGGCAGCGGCTGGGCCACGAGCTGTCGGTCATCCGGCAGATGGGCTACTCCGGGTACTTCCTCATCGTGCGGGACTTCATCCAGGCCGCGAAGGACCGCGGCATCCCCGTGGGGCCCGGCCGCGGCTCGGCCGCGGGTTCGCTCGTGTCGTACTGCCTCGGCATCACGAACGTGGACCCCGTGCGCTACAAGCTGCTGTTCGAGCGCTTCCTGAACCCGGAGCGCGTGTCGATGCCCGACATCGACATCGACTTCTGCTTCGAGCGGCGCGGCGAGATCATCGACTACGTGGTGCAGAAGTACGGCCACGAGAGCGTGACGCAGATCATCACGTTCGGCCGCATGGCGGCGCGCGCCGCCCTGCGCGACCTCGGCCGCGTGATGAAGGTGCCGTTCGCGGACATGGACCGCATCGCGAAGATGGTCCCGGTGGACCCGAACATGACGCTGGAGCGCGCCTTCAAGGAGAACCCGGATCTCGTCCGCCTGGAGGAGTCCGATCCGGTCTTCGGTCGCGTGGTGCGGCACGCGCGCGTGATCGAGGGCCTGGCGCGGCACGCGTCCACGCACGCGGCCGGCGTGGTCGTGGCGCCGGGGGACCTGACGGACTGGGTCCCCCTGTACGTGTCGAACAAGAAGGAAGTCACCACGCAGTACGACATGAAGAGCGTGGAGGAGGTGGGCCTCCTCAAGATGGACTTCCTCGGCCTGCGCACGCTCACGGTCATCCACCGCGCGCTGGAGCTGGTGTCGCGCAAGCTCGGGGAGGTCCTGCCCCCGGATGCCGTTCCCATGGACGATCCGGAGACGTACCGGCTGCTGTCGGACGCGGAGACGATCGGCGTGTTCCAGTTCGAGAGCTCCGGGATGCGATCGCTGCTCAAGGCCATGAAGCCGGGATGCTTCGAGGACATCGTCGCCGCCACCGCGCTGTACCGGCCCGGGCCGCTCGGCGCCAAGATGGACCGCGAATTCACCGACCGGAAGCACGGGCGCAAGCGGATCGAGGTCCCGCATCCCGCGATGGAGCCGATCCTGCGGGAGACCTACGGCATCATCCTGTACCAGGAGCAGGTGATGGCCATTGCGTCCGAGATGGCCGGCTTCACGATGGGCGAGGCGGACCTGCTGCGGCGCGCGATGGGGAAGAAGAAGCCGGAGGAGATGGACCGGCAGCGCGCGAAGTTCCTGGAGGGCTGCCGCACGCGGCACATCGAGGAGGGCGTGGCCGGGCAGGTGTTCGACCTCATGGCGTACTTCGCGGGGTACGGCTTCAACAAGTCGCACTCGGCGGCCTACGCGGTGCTCTCCATCCAGACCGCGTGGCTGAAGGCGCACCACCCGCGGGAGTTCCTGGCCGCCACGCTCACGTCGGAGATGAACGATTCGAAGCGCGTGCCGGTGCTGCTGGAGGAGGCGCGCCGGATGGGCATCCGGCTGGATCCGCCGGACATCAACCGGTCGGAGACCGGGTTCTCCGTGAAGGACGACGCCATCCTGTTCGGACTGGCCGCGGTCCGCAACGTGGGGGTGGGCGCCATCGAGCGGATCCTCGAGGTGCGCGCGGAGCGCCCGTTCGACGGCCTGTACGATTTCGTCTCCCGCATCGACGTCCGCGCGGTGAACCGGCGCGTGCTGGAGAGCCTGGCGGCGGCAGGCGCCTTCGACGCGTTCGGCCGCCACCGCGCCGAGGTGTACGAGGCGATCCCGGGGCTGCTCGAAGTGGGGAACCGGCTGCGGCTGGAGCGGGAGCGCGGGCAGACCTCGCTGTTCGGGGCGTCCGAGGAGGCGGTGCTGAACCCGTACGCCGGCGGCCTGCCGGCCGCGGAGCCGTGGACGCCGGCCCACCTGCTGCACATGGAGAAGGACGTCCTCGGCTTCTACTACTCCGGGCATCCGCTCCAGCGCTGGGGCGTGGAGGTGCGGTCGTTCGCCACGGCGCGCGCGGCCGAGCTGGCCGAGGTGCCGGACGGGGCGGACGTGGTGCTCGGGGGCCTGGTCACCGCGGTGCGCGGCGCCTTCGACCGGCGGGGGAACCGCATGGCCTTCCTGGAGCTGGAGGACTTCACCGGGACCGTGGAGTCCATCGTGTTCTCGGAGCCGCTCGCGAAGTACGCGGACTGTCTCGTCCCGGACGCCATGGTGCTCGTGGGCGGGACGGTGTCCGTGAAGGACGAGGCCGAACCGAAGCTGCTGCTGGACCGCGCCATCCCGCTGGATCAGGTGGCGGAGCGGATCGCCGACCGGATCTTCCTGGATGTCTCCGATCCGGAGCTCGACGAGGGCTTCGTGACGCGCCTGCGCGAGTTGGCCAAGCGCCGGCTCGGCGGGCTGCGGACCGTGCTGCGGGTGGGGCTGACGGACGGCAGCCTGGTGTTCGTGGAGATCCCCGACGTCCGCCTCCCCGGGACGCCCGAGACGGTGGCCGACCTGGAGGGCCTCGTGGGGGAGGGCGGTGTGCGGTTCGGGGGCGCCTGGTCCCCGGACCGGGGGCAGGCGGGTCGCCGCCCGCGCCGGGAGCGGGTGGCCGCCGCCGGTTGACGCTCCGAAAACCCGTCTGGTAGCGTGCCGGACGGCTCCGGGGGATTCCGCGCCGGGGCCGGGATTGGGGGCCCGTGATGCGGGGTGCGGGACGGAGGGGAGGGTGGATGCTGGTGGCGGCCCTGCTCGGGCCTGCCGCCGCCCGGGGCGCCCCGGACGGCTACGCGTCCTTCGCCGGCCCCCCGCCGTACCTCGTGGACGTTCCCACCGCCGGGCTGCCGCTGGACCGTGCGATCGAATCCCGCGGCCGGGTGTTCCCCGGGGGCGGTCTCGAGGCCCGGCTCGACGTGGGCATCCTGGACCGGCTGTCGCTGGGGGTGGGCTTCGGCGGGCTGCAGGTCATCGGGGACGGTCGGCCCCAGTGGTATCCCCGTCCGGGGCTGGCGCTCCGCGTGCGGGCCCTGGAGGAGACCTGGACCCTTCCCGCGATCGCCATGGGGGTCGATACTCGCGGCAGCGGGGTCTGGGACCGCGGGCGGAGCCGCTTCCAGTACAAGTCCCGGGGGTTGTTCGTGGTGGCCTCGAAGAACTACCGGCTCCTGGGGGATCTCGCGCTGCACGGCGGCGTGAGTCGCTCCTTCGAGACCCGCGACGACGGTGATCCCACCGCCTTCGCCGGTTTCGAGAAGAGCCTGGGGGATCGGATCGGGGTCGCCCTGGAGTACGACCTCGCCACGAACGACAACGCGCGGGACGGCGCGTACGGCCGCGGGCGGGGGTACCTCAACGCCTCGGTCCGGTTCCGTCCCGACGATCGCGTGGAGCTGCGGATCATGGTGCGCGACATGCTGCGGAACACGGAGCTCGACGACCCGGGCCGCGCCGACGTCGTGGCGGACGACGGGTTCGGCCGCGAGGTCGCGCTGACCTGGGTCGCCGCGCCGTTCTAGGGCCGCGAAGAGGAGATCGCCGATGAGTCACGGGCAAGGCGGCTGGCTGGACTTCGAGCGGCCGCTCGTCGAGCTGGAGCAGAAGATCCAGGAGTTCCGCGACTTCGCCAACGGCGAGCGCATGGAGCTGAAGGACGAGCTGCGACGCCTGGAGTCGAAGGCCGCGAAGCTGCGCGCGGAGATCTTCGGCGGGCTCACGCGCTGGCAGCGCGTGCAGCTGGCCCGGCATCCGCGCCGGCCCTACACGTTGGACTACATCGAGCGGATCATGGACGGCTTCCTGGAGCTGCGCGGCGACCGGGGCTTCGCGGACGACCGGGCCATCGTGGGCGGCCTGGCGTCGTTCGAGGGGCGCAAGGTGATGGTCATCGGCCACCAGAAGGGCCGGGACATCAAGGAGAAGCTGGAACGGAACTTCGGGATGCCGCACCCCGAGGGATACCGCAAGGCCCTCCGGTTGATGCAACTGGCCGCGCGCTTCCGCCGCCCGATCGTCACGATGATCGATACCCAGGGCGCATACCCGGGCATCGGGGCCGAGGAGCGCGGGCAGTCCGAGGCCATCGCGCGGAACCTGCTGGAGATGTCGCGCCTGCCCGTCCCGATCCTCGGGATCGTGATCGGCGAAGGCGGGTCGGGCGGGGCGCTTGCGCTGGGCGTCTGCGACCGGACCTACATGATGGAGAACGCGGTGTACTCGGTGATCTCGCCGGAGGGGTGCGCGGCGATCCTCTGGGGGGACCGCTCCCGCGCCGCCGAGGCGGCCGACGCGCTTCGCCTGACCGCGCCGGACCTCCTGGAACTGGGTGTCGTGGACGGGTTGATCGAGGAGCCGCTCGGGGGCGCCCACCGCGACTTCGACACGTCGGCGGATGCGGTGAGGCGGACCATGTCCTCGGCTCTGCGGGAACTGGAGGCGCTCCCGCCCGCGGAGCTTCTGGAGATGCGGCGGCGGAAGTACCTGGAGATGGGTCGTTTCCTCGACGAGGGAGCGCCCACGCGGCCCCATTCTTGACACCGTCTCCGTACCGTAGATATCGTCAATGCGTTACGGCCGGGTCCCGGGTCCCGGGACCCGGCCGGCTGTGCCTGGGCGCCCGGACCTCGAGCTCGGCGACCCCGGTGATCGAGCCCCGGAAGCGAATCCACCCCCCCGTCGTGCCTGGAGCGCAGAGGAATCCCGCCGCCCGGTCGTCCGTCCCGGATGACCCGTCCGCGAGGCCCTCGTCGCCCGCACCAGGGAGTGCCATGCGTCCGCTGTTCCGCCCGTTGCTGATCGCCCTCGGCGTCGCGGCCTCGCCGGCGTCCGCCGATCCGCAATGGACCGTCCTGCGTTCCGACGAATCGGTCCTGGAAGTCCGCTGGACCCTGGAAGCCCCGGATCTCGTGCCGGTCGCGGGGGACCACGGTCCGTTCCGCCGGCCGGAGATCGACGGCGCCGTCCACCTCGCCGTCCCCGGGGAAGCCGATCTGCCCACCGCGGTGCGGCTGGTCGCGATCCCCGACGGGCCCCGGCCGCGCGTGCGCGTGACCGCGGTCACCACGGCCACCGAGATCGTCCCGGATCTCGCGCCCGCGCCCGAGCAGGTCGTGGAAGGGGCGGGCCCCACGGCGCGGGGGGTCGAGGTGCGCCGGGCCGCGCGCGCCGCAAGCTCGGCGCCCTCGGCTTGGGCGGAACTGCTCTCGGAGTCCTGGATCCGCGGCCAGCGCGCGGTGCGGCTCGGCGTGCACCCGTACCGGTACGACGCCGACCGGCGCACGCTGACCTGGGCGCGGGAAATGGTCGTGCGCGTGGAGTTCCCGGAGGCGGCGTCGCGCACGCCCGCGGGCGGGCAGCGCGCCGAGCCCGCGGCCTGGGAGGCCGCGGCGCGGGACCTGTTCCTGAACGCGGACGTGGCGCGGGCATGGCGCGCGCCGCGCCCGTCCGGTCGCGGGCTGCGCGGGGGCGCCGTGGGCTTCCACTCCGCGCCCACCTGGATCCGCGTGCCCGTCCGTGATGCGGGCGTGTACCGGCTGGACTATGCCACGTTCGCGAACGCCGGCGTGGATCCGGGCGGCGTGGATCCCCGCACGATCCGCGTCTACACGGGGCGGAACCTGCCGATCGAGGAGAACCTGCTGCTGTACCCGCCGCCGGACTTCATGACCGAGTGCGCCATCCTGGACCTCGGGGACGGCGATGGCGTGTTCGACACGTCGGACCTGTTCCTGCTGTACGCGCGGGGCCCCGGCGGCTGGGCGGCCGAGTTCGACTCGACGCTGTCGCGCACGGACTACGTGGAGAACAAGAACACGGACGACGCGTGGTACTGGATCACGTGGGGGGGCAGCTTCCCGGACGTGCCGCGCCGCATGGCGGAGCGCGGCGTGCCCGACGACACCGCCACGGAGTGGCCGGATCACGCGCCGCACCGCCTGCACTTCGAGCAGAACAACACCGAGAACTTCAACCTGCGCGACGAGGACGGCTGGTTGTGGGAGGACCTGCGCGGGCGCGGCGATCGCCGGCGCTACACGCTGGACCTGGAGTCCCCCGCGTCCGGGGACGGCTTCGTGACCGCGCGCCTGTACAGCCACGGGTCCGCGGCGAGCGACAACGTGCGCGCGGTGGAGCTCTCCATCGGGAGCACGCCGACCGTGCAGTGGGCGTGGAGCCACGGCAACCAGACGTCCACGCAGTCCGTGACGGGCTGCTTCGAGGGACTCGCCGTCGCGGGCGCCAACGACTTCTTCATCGACGCGGACCTGGAGGCGTTCCCCACGTCCGCGGATCTCATCTACACGGCGTGGTTCGACGTGGAGTACGACCGGCGCCTGCTCGCGCGCAACGGCTGGCTCAAGTTCTTCAGCGCGCCCGCGGCGCCGACCCTGCCCCAGCCGCCCGTGGGCACCGGCTGCACCGCGCTTCCGGCCGGGATGAACTACGGATCCCGGGCGTACCGGCTGCTCGGCTTCGACGCGCCGCCTTCCCAGATCTTCCTGCTGGACGTGACCGACCCCCGGGCCCCCGTGAAGCTCGTCGACTGGACGGTGCAGAACGCCGCCCCGCCGCACAACATCCGCTTCTCCGATCCCGGGGCGACCGGGGTGCGCTGGTACGTTGCCTGCACGCAGGCCGCGGCCAAGCCGCTCCCGGCGGGCCGCGTGGCGGACCTGCGCAACCTGCGCGACACGTCGAACGGCAGCGAGTACCTGGTGATCTACCATCCCGACTTCCGCGAGGGCGCCGAGAGGCTGGTCGCGCTGCGCAACGCCGCCTGGGGGCGGCCGGCGGCGATGGCGGTGGACGTGGAGGACGTGTACGCGGAGTTCGGATGGGGCATGAAGGACCCCGGCGCGATCCGCGACTTCCTGGCGTACACGCTGACGTCGTGGGCCAACGGCGCGCCCCTGTACGTGGCGCTCGTGGGCGACGCGGTGTTCGACACGAAGGGCTACCTCTCCGGGAGCCCGCCGGACCTCATGCCCACGTGGACCGAGCGGTACCGGCAGAACTCCGTGCAGTACCTCGACTCGGACAACGTGTACTTCTACTCCACGGACGACTACTTCGCGTACCTGGACCCGAACGACTACCTCCCGCTGACGGAGCCGGCGGTGGACCTGGCGGTGGGCCGCTACCCGGCCGCCACCACGGAGATCCTGGACGCGATGCTGGACAAGCTGGAGTCGTACCTGTCCTACCGTATGCCGGGGCAGTGGCAGAACCGGTTCCTGCTCGTGGCGGACGACGAGCGGGTGCTGGATCCGAACACCCGCGAGCCGAACCACACCGTGGAAGTGGAGACGCTCGCGCGCGAGCGCGTGCCCCCGGCCATGGACAAGGTGAAGGTGTACCTCGTGAACTACCCGCGCGACGCGTTCTCCAAGAAGCCGGAGGCGCAGGCGGCGTTCATCGAGGAGTTCACCCGCGGCGCGCTGATGACCACCTACACGGGCCACGGCGACCAGAACACCATGGCGCAGGAGGAGGTGTTCGTCGCGCAGAAGGTGTCGCAGCTCCTGAACGAGGAGCGCTACACGATCTTCTCCACGTTCTCCTGCACGGTGAGCCGCTTCGACCTGATCTCCGGAAGCAGCATGACCGAACTGCTCCTGCAGTACGACCGCGGCGGTGCCGTGAGCACGTTCGCGTCCAGCGGTCTCGTGTTCTCCACGCCCTCCGCCACGCTGAACCAGGTGTGGCTGGGCGAGATGTACGGCACGCCGTACCCCATCCGCACGTACACGCGGGACCCGCGCTCCCTGGGGCTCGCGGCGCTGTCCGCGAAGAACATCGTGAACGTGAACGGCGGGTTGCGGCGCAACAGCGAGAAGTACGTCCTGCTGGGGGATCCCGCGCTCGAGGTCCGGTTCGGCCGGCACCCGATCGACTTCGACGCGGAGACCGTGGACTCCCTGGCCACCGACGGCCTCCTGCGGCGCGTGAGCGGGGCGGTGGTGGACAGCACCGGCGCTCCCCTGGACGGGACCAACGGGTTGCCCGCCTTCCAGGGGACCGCGTACGTCCACGTCACCGAGAACGCCGACACCTCCGGGTACGATTACGAGACCGCCACCGGGACGAGCGCCCACATCGACTTCGTGCTCGAGGGCAGCACGGCCTACCGGGGCGAGGTCCCGGTGGTCGACGGCCGCTTCGAGGCGAAGTTCTTCCTCAACGAAGGGATCACGCCCGGGAACTCCGCCCGGATCAGCGTGTTCGCGGTGGAGGACGGAATCGGCCGGGACGCGTCCGGCGCCTCCGATTCCCTCGTGATCGGCCCCACGATCGCCCCTGAGCTGGTCGACGACTCGGAAGGCCCCCGGATCGTGATCCGGTTCGAGGGGTACGACCGCTTCATCGACGGTGACCAGATCTTCACGGAGACGCCGGTCGTGCTGATTTCCCTGGAGGACCCGAGCGGGATCAACCTCCAGCCGTTCCCGCAGTTCGCGCGCCTCGAGGCGGAGCTGGACGGGCGGGAGCGGGTGGACCTCCGGGAGGACTTCGCCTATCTCGGAGGATTCACCACGGGCAGGGTGCGCCGGATCTTCTCGCTCGCTCCCGGGGACCACACGCTGGAAGTCAAGGCGTTCGACAACGTGAACAACCGTTCCACGGCGTCCGTGCGCTTCACGATCGTGGCGCCGGGGTCCGGGTTCGACCTGGTGGACAGCAACGTCGGCGTGTACCCGAACCCGTTCCGGCATCGGGCGGACTTCCTGTACCGGCTGACCCACGACGCGGACGTCCGGCTCAAGGTGTTCACGCTGTCCGGGCGGCGCATCCGGGAGCTGGAGGCGCGCGGCGTGATGGGGGACAACGTCCTGTCGTGGGACGGGACGGACGAGCGGGGACTGCCCTTGGCGAACGGCACGTACCTGTTCAAGCTCGAGGCGGAACGGCTCGACGAGGAAGGTAACCGGGAGAGCGACGACTACGTCGGGAAGGTCGTGCGGATGCGCTAGCCCCGACGAGGGCGGGCGGCCGGGAGCGACCTTCCGAAACGGATCTCAATCCCCGCGAGGGGCGAGGAAGCAGGTGGATCGAATGCGCAGGGTTCTCGGCAGCGCGCTCGCCTTGGCGGCGCTCCCTTCCTCGGCGATGGCGGTGTCCGAGTCCGTCACGCCGTGGCTTCTCTTCTCCATGGGCGCGCGGGCGTCGGGCATGGGCGGCACGCAGGTGACGGAGGCCACCGGTGCGGACGCCGTGTACTGGAACCCGGCGAACCTGGGCTTCTACCTGGACCGGCGCTCCATCACGGGCATGCACTTCGCGCCGGTGCCGGACCTCGCCGACGACGTGTACTTCGAGTACGCCAGCTACGCCCAGAAGGTGGAGGGTTGGGGCGGGATCGGCGCGAACATCATGTTCCTGACCTACGGCAAGAGCGAAGCCACGGACCCGTCGGGCATCCGGCTGCGCGAGTTCACCTCCTGGGAGATGGGCATCGGCGCCGGCTACGGCACCGCGCTGTCCGAGAAGGTGTCCGTCGGCACGGGCGCCAAGCTCATCATGAGCTACCTGTCGCCGCGCATCGGCGAGCTCGAGGAGGGGCAGGGGATCACCTGGGCCATCGACCTCGGCGTGCACGCCCGCGACTTGGCCCCGCTGAACCTGCGCTGGGGTCTGGCCATCCTGAACATGGGCCCGTCGCTGAAGTTCGTGGACAACGGCAGCCCGAACCCGCTGCCGCTGGACTTCCGCATGGGCTTCGGCTTCGACCCCTACATGAACGCCACGCACCGCATCACGTTGGCCGCGGAGATGAACAAGGTGCTGGTGCGGCAGCGCGGCGGCAGCGGCACCGAGGAGTTCGACACCGATCCCGCGTACAAGGCGCTGTTCACCGCGTGGACCGACGAGTCCTTCTCCGAGGAGCTGAAGGACGCCATCTACAACATCGGCGTCGAGTACGCCTTCACGGACTTCGTGTTCCTGCGGACGGGCTGGGTCGAGGATCAGACCGGCGACATCCGCGACTACACCTACGGCGTCGGGGTCCGGTACCAGAGCGTCCGCTTCGACTTCGCCGGCTACCCGCAGGCCGAGGGGCTGGACGATGTGAAGCGGTTCTCGCTGACCTACGACTTCTAGAGTGGCGGGATGCCCCTCCCGCTGGCATGATGGCGGTTTTCCCGGTCCCCGCCCCCACGGGACCGGGCGACCGGACCCCGTTCGAGAGAGCCGACCGTTGAACCGTCCGCACCGCCGCCCGGGCCCGCGCCCGGGCTCCCGGCTCGTCCGCCTCGGGGCGCTCGCCGTCGCGTTGCTCGCGCTGGGAAGCGCGCCCGCGCACGCGCGCAAGCTCACCCTGGTGAAGCCGGACGCGCGCTGGGAGGAGATCCGCGCCGGGGACCCGTCGCTGCGCGCGGAGCGCATCTCCCGCGCGCCCCGCTTCGAGGACCTGAAAGGCCGGCTGCCGGGCGCCGCGCAGCACGGCCACCTGCAGCTGGGGAAGCCGCTGCCCTCCCTGTTCGACCGCCGGGACCTGGAGCGCCGGACGTCGGCGCTGCGGGGCGGCATCGACACCGTCGTGGTGAAGGTGGCCGTCATCCGGATCGAGTTCGAGACGGACCGCGAGGGGCCCCGCACCACGGGCGACGGCCGCTTCGAGACCGAGAGCACGGACCCGAACCGCTTCATCGACCCGCCCCCGCACGACGACGAGTACTTCCAGGCGCACCTGGAGGCGGTGAACCGGTACTGGTCCTCCATGACCTACGGTCGGGTGAAGATCGAAGGCGACGTGTTCCCCCGCGGCAACCGCTTCGGGGCGTACCGCCTCACCGACATGGCGGACTACGGTCCCACGTCGGACGACGAGCCGTTCTCGATCGACGGGCTCATCCGCTACTCCCGGGAGTCGCTCATCGCCGCGGACGCGGATCCGGATCTCGTGTGGCCGGACTGGGACGTGTACTTCGTCGTGCACGCGGGCGCGGACTGGCAGAACGACATCTTCCAGGACACGCCGCTGGACCTGCCCACGTTCTCCATCTCGTTCTCGGATTCGGAGCTCGTGGTGTCGGACGAGGGCGACACGCTCGTCTCCATGATCACGTACCCGGAGAGCGCCAGCCAGGACACGTACCAGGTGGGGCTGAACGGCGGCATCGCCCACGAGATGGGGCACCAGCTCGGGCTGCTGGACCTGTACAACGTGGAGACTTTCGCGCCCACGGTCGGTTTCTACGACCTGATGGACTCGGGGAACCTGTCCAGCGTGTTCGTGCCCTCGCCCGTGCAGCCGGACAGCCTGGTGGAGGTGGTGGGCGTCCTGCCCTCCGCGGTGGGCGCCTGGAACCGATGGCTGGTCACGTTCTCCCTCGGGCTGGAGCCGGACCTCGTGAAGGAGGACGTGCCGCGCGCGCGGCTGCGCGCGATCCAGGCCCGGCCGCCGCTCCCGCCCAACGTGTCGCAGTGGATGCGGCTGCCGGTGTCGGACACGGAGTACTTCCTCGTGGAGAACCGCGTGGACGACCTGGACGGGCGCACGCCGGACGGCGGCTACAACACGGCCCTGGACCAGGACGACTCCACGGGGGTGATCCTCGGCCCGCTGGTGGGCGACAGCGTGGACGACGAGATCAGCCACAACTACGACCTGCTCATCGATCCCGGCGTGCTCATCTGGCACATCGACGAGCGGCAGGCGCTGGCGAACCTCTCGCGCGGCCGCGGGCTCAACGTGATCTTCGAGAAGCGCTCCGTCACGATCGAGGAGGCGGATGGGCTCGTGGACATCGGCAGCCCGTTCTCGCCGTTCCCGCTCGGGACGGATCGGGAGGCCTTCTGGGCCGGGAACAACGCGGACTTCACGCCCACCAGCCGCCCGAACTCCTCCACGAGCGTGGGCACGCCGTCCGGCATCTCCGTGCGGAACATCGGGCCGCGGGCGCTGGACGTGCAGATGGACATCGGCTTCACGGGGAAGCCGCGCGGCTGGCCCATGCGCATCGGCGGCTACGGCAGCTCCGGGGAGACCTCCACCACGGTGGCGGACCTGGACGGCGACGGGGCGGCGGAGGTCGCGGCGATCGGTGAGGACGCCGTGCACGTGTTCCGCTACGACGACGGCGACGGGGACGGCGACGTGGACACGCCGGGAGCGTGGCCGGCGGCCGGGTTCCGCCTCCGCGGGGCGGCGCGCGGCACCCAGGCGCTGGGGGATCTCGACGGGGACGGACGCCTGGAGATCCTGGCGGTGACGGACTCGGGGTTCGTGCACGCGTGGGACGCGGCCGGGGCGCCGTACGGTGGTGCGGGGGCGGACGGGGTGGTCCTGGATCTCGGGCCGGCGGCCGCGCCGCTCTCGTCGGCCATGCCCGCGGATCTCGACGGGGACGGAGTGGACGAGCTGTACCTCGGCGGCGCGGACGGGCGGCTCCGCGGCTACGACCTGCCGCCGGCGGGCCCGCCGGCGGAGCGTTTCCCGCCGCGACCGCTGCTCGGGACCGCGGCGGACTCCATCCGCGTGGATGCGCTCGTCCTCGCGGCGGGGGACTTGAACCGCGACGCGCAGCTCGACGGCTTCGCGGCCTTCGTGGCCCAGGACTCGCTGCGCATGCAGCGGTTCTCCGCCGACGGCGTCCGCACGCTGCGGCTCCAGTACGCCGTGCCGGACGACGTGCCGCTGGACGCCACGTCCCGCGTGTGGCTCGCGCTGGCGGACCTGGACGGGGATCCGCGCAACGCGCGCGAACTCGTGTTCGTGCTGGAAGCCGGGTGGATCGTGGTGGCGGACCGCGAGGGGAACGTGCTGCCGGGGTGGCCGGTGACGCTCGAGGCCCGGATCGGCGGCCCGCCGGCCTTCGGGGATCTGGACGGCGACGGCCTGCTCGAGATGGTGATCGGACAGGGGGCCGCCGTGCACGCGTTCAACTACAACGCGACGGAGATGACCGGGTGGCCGGTGCGCCCGCGTCTGCTGGACTTCCCGGGCGGCGTGCGTCCCACCTCGGCCGCGGCGATCGCGGACGTGGACGGGGACGGCCGTCTCGACGTGGTGGCGGGCTTCACGGATTTCATGCTGCGCGCCCTGGACCCGGAGGGGAAGGACGTCGACGGGTTCCCGATCCCGCTCGGCGCTCCCGGGAGTGCCTCGCCGGCCGTGCTGGACGCGAACGGCGACGGCCGGCTGGACCTCTTCGTGCAGGCGGCGGACGGCCAGGTCTACGGCCGGATCCTGGACGGCTTCGCGTCCGCATCGAATCCGGCGTGGCCGATGTTCGCCGGCGGTCCGCGCCTCCACGGCACCTTCGACGCCGCGCTGCCCGGCCCGCGCGCGGACACGGGACGTGTGCTGGCCGGCCAGGTCACCATCTACCCGAATCCGGTGCGCGCGACGGACGAGCAGTTCCGCATCCGCTACACGCTCGGGGCGGACCTGGATGCGTCCACCCAGGTGGACGTGTCGCTGTTCAACCTGGCCGGCGAGAAGATCCGGACCGTGAAGGGCAGCACGTTCGCGAACTCGGAGAACGTGGTCGTCCTGCCCGTGCACGACCTGGCGAGCGGTGTGTACCTGTGCACGCTGCGGGCGCGCGCGGGAACGCGCGAGGAGACCGCGCGCGACCGCTTCGCGGTGATCCGATGAGGGCGGCGTCCGTGCTCCCGGCGGCCATGCTGGCGCTGCTGCTGCTGGCCGCGGGGTCTCCCGGCGCCACCGCTCCGGCTGCCGGTGGGACGGGCGGCATCGCGCAGGCCGTGCGCGCCGGGGTGCGTTCGCACGGCGTGCCGCTCGCGGCCGCGGCGGACGGGGAGTCATTCGGCGACGACTGGGACTGGGTGGACGCCGCCCCGGCGGCGCGGCCCGGCGCGAGGCTCTCGCCCTGGAAGGCGGTGGCGGCGTCGGCGCTGCTGCCGGGCCTGGGCGAGGCGTACGCCGGCCGGCGGGATCGCTCGCGGCTGTTCCTGGGCCTGGAGAGCGCCATCTGGATCACGTTCGGGTACTACCGGATCCAGGCGGATCAGCGCCGCGACCGGCAGCTCGAGTTCGCGGCCACGCAGGCCGGCGCCCCCGAGGACCAGGACTCCGACTACTACGAGCACATCGGACTCTGGCTCTCCCTCGAGGAGTGGCACGACATCGTGCGCCAGGACGCCCGGTTGCGGTTCCCGGACGACGCGGACGCGCAGGCCGCGTTCTTCGAGGCGAACAAGCGCTACGATGCCGGGCAGTCCTGGTCGTGGCCGGACGACGGGACGCGCACGGCGTACCGCCGGCTCCGCTCGCAGACGGAGCGGTCGTACCGCAACGCGCGGCTCGCCGCGGGCGCCGCGCTGTTCAACCGGTTCGCTTCCATGATCGACGCGCTCGCCCTCGTGCGCTCGCACAACCGGAAGGTGCACGAGGAGGAGCACGCACGGCTGGAGTTGCGGATCGCTCCCTTGCCCGCGGTGGACGGGCTCGTCATCGGGCCCGTGCTCTCCGCGCGGTACTGAGGCGCCGGCGGAGCCGGGGCGGAGGCGGCGCCCGGCGTCCGTCGGGGCGGAGGTGGCCATGCGCACGCCGCGGTTCCTGCTGATCGCCGGGCTCATGGCGGCCGCCTCCGCGACCGCGCGCGCCGGGGACGCTGCGCCGCCCGCGGACGCCCCGCCGCCGCCGGAGTGGCGGGCGCAGCGGGTGGCCGCCCTCGCCCCGCCCGCGGACGGCCCCGGCTTCCGGGAGCCCGCGGCGGTGTCCGCGGACCCCTTCGGACGTCTCTTCGTGGCCGATGCCGGAAACCACCGCGTCGTGGAGTTCGACGCGGAAGGGCGCCCCGTCTTCGAGTTCGGGGGGTACGGTTGGCGCGACGGCCAGCTCTCGCTCCCCACGGATGTCTGCGCGCGCGAGGGCTTCCGCCTGTTCGTCGTGGACGCGGGGAACGAGCGCATCCAGCAGTTCGACATCCAGGACGAGTCCGCGCAGGGCACGGCGTTCCCGTTCCAGGCCGGCGAGGGCCTCGGGGAGGAGGCGCTCGTGCGTCCCAGCCGCATGGATCTGGACGCCGAGGGGCGCATGTACGTGGCCGACGAGCTGTGCCACTGCGTCTGGATCTTCGCGCCCACCGGCGCGCTGGTGGCGCGCTGGGGCGGGCTCGGCGACGCGCCCACCCGTTTCCGGGCGCCGGCCGGCGTGGCCGTGGGCAACAAGGGCCGCGTGTACGTGGCGGACGCGGGCAACCGGCGGATCCAGGTCTTCGATTCCATCGGGAACTGGGTGGCCGCGTGGCGGGGACCGGAGGACGACCCGCTCGTGGAGCCCACCGGCATCGATGTCGGTCCCGACGGCCGGGTGTGGGTGGCGGACGCCGGCGCCGGCCGCGTGCGCGCGTTCACGCCGGAGGGCTTCCCCGTGCTGTCCTTCGACGGCACGCCGGACGGGGACGCCCTGCGGTCGCCCTGCGACGTGGAGGCCGTGCCGGGCGCCGTGGTCTGGGTCGTCGACCGCGAGCGCGGCGCCGTGGAGGGCTTCCGCGTGGAGCAGGTCCGGGCCGACGGGGCGCGATGATCCGCGCCCTGCCGGGGATCGTCGTCGCCTGGGCGGTGAGCGCGGCGGCCGGCCCGGCGGCGGCGGACCTGCCCGCCCCGAGGACCGCCGAGACCTTTGTGGGCGACGGGCGCGGCGCGGCGCCGCAGTCCGTGCTGCTGGCCCACCGCTTCGTTCTCGAGGGATCCGAGCGCGTGCTGCGCGGGGAGGAGCGCCTTGCCCCCGAGGTGGGCTACCGCCTCGACCCGGACGCGGGGATCCTCCTTCTGGCGCGCCCCCTTGCGGAGGGCGAGCGGCTCACGGTGGAGTACTCCTGGGTGCCGGTGGACCTCCCGCGCGAGTTCGTGGGGATCGGGCGCGGCGAGCCCACGCCCGCGGAGTCGACGCGCATCGCCCGTCCCGCCGAGCTGCCGCCGGCGGACCGCTTCGAGCGCGCCGTGGAGTCCGAACTGACGATCGACGGCGCGAAGACGGTGGCCCTCGAGACGGGCACGAACCGCGACGCCGCCGTGGAGCAGTCGCTGCGCGTGCGGGTGGGCGGGCGTCTCGGGTCCGACGTGACGGTGACGGCGCTGCTCTCCGATCAGAACATCCCGCTGCAGCCGGAGGGGAACACGCAGCGGCTGCAGGAGCTGGACGAGGTGCTCGTGAGGATCGAGTCCGCGCGCGCGGCGGCCACGCTCGGGGACTTCCTCGCGGAGCGCAGGGGCACGGCGTTCGGCGACTTCGACCGCCGTCTCAGCGGCGCGCAGGCGCGCGTGAGCGCCGGCGGCGCGGAAGTGCGCGGCGCGGGGGCATCCACGCGCGGCACGTTCCGCTCGGCGGAGTTCCGCGGCGTCGAGGGCAAGCAGGGCCCGTACGTGCTCGCCGGCAGCGGGGAGGTGGCGACCGGGGTGATCGTCGGCGGATCGGAGCGCGTGTGGCTGGACGGACGCGAGCTGTCGCGCGGCGAGACCGGGGACTACGTGATGGACTACTCGCGCGGCGAGCTGGAGTTCACGAACCGCGTGCTGATCACCGAGGACTCGCGCATCGCGGTGGACTTCGAGGTGGCGGAGCAGCCGTACAAGCGGTCGTTCTGGCTGGGCGACGTCGCGGCCGGCCGGACCGGGGAACGGTTCGTCCTGCGCGGCGGCGTGGTGGCCGAGACGGACGACCACGAGCCGAACGACATCGTGCTCACCGCGGAGCGCCGCGCCGCGCTCGAGGCGGCGGGCGACGGATCGGTGCTGGTGCCCGGGGCCGTCTGCGGGCTGCCCGACGGGGACTACGACCAGGAGGGCGACGTGTTCGTGTACGCGGGCGTGGACTCGGGCACGTGCGACGTGTCGTTCACGCTCGTGGGCGCGGGGGCCGGCGACTACGTGCGCGACCGGGACGTGGAGACGGGCTTCGTGTTCTTCCGGTTCGTGGGCGCGGGCGCCGGCGACTACACGCCCGGGCTGAGCCTGGCGCCGCCGCGCAGCGCCGCGCTGTTCGACGCCGGCGTGGCCGTGCGCGATGTGGCCGGATTCTCGCTTGCCGCGGACGCGGCGCTCTCGGACGAGGATCGCAACACGTTCTCGGAGGGGGACGACGGGGACAACCGCGGCGTCGCGTCCCGGGCGGAGCTGGCCTGGGAGAGCCCGGAGCTGGCGCGCTGGGGGGATCCGGTGACGCTGCGCGCCACCGGGACCTACCGGGGACAGTCCGCGGAGTTCGCGCCGATCGGCCGCACCCGCGACGCGTACCTCGGCGAGGTGTGGAACTTCGCGGACACCACCGCGGCGGACGAGTCCGTGGGGGAGACGCAGGCCGTGCTGCGCGCGGGGGACCGGTGGTCCCTCGGCGGCGGCCTCGGCGTGCTGGACCGCGCCGGCCGGTTCCGCAGCGAGCGGCGGCAGGGGTCGGCCACGTGGTCCGGCGCGCGCGTGCCCGGCGCGCGCTTCAGCCTCGAGTCCGTGCGACGCACGGATGATGCGGACACGGCCGGCACCGTGGAGGGGGAGCTGCGGCGGGAGCGGGCGGACGTCACGACGGTCGCCACGGGCTGGCTGCGGCCGGGACTCACGTGGTGGCGCGAGGACCGCTCGGACGAGCGCGCCGGCGCGCTTCTCGCCGGGTCGGACGACGCGGAGATCGGCGGGAACGTGGCGATCGGCAGCGGCGCGGGTCCGCGCGGCGAGTTGCGCGTGGCGCGCCGCACGACCGACGTGGTGGACACCGGACGCTGGGTCCGCGAGTCCGTGGGGCGCACGATCGAGGCGCGCGCGGAGCTGCCGGGCCGGTCCACGCGCCTGCGCGGGTCCTGGATCCGGCGCGTCCTGGACTTCGCCGACGGTCGCCCGTCCCCGGATCGCACCACGAACCTCACGCGCGCGGACCTCACGCACGAGTCGTTCGGCGGCGTGCTGTCCGGGGAGTGGGTGTACGAGACCACGTCGCGCTCCGTGACGGACCTCCTGGACGCGGAGTCGCCCGAGCGGCCCACGCTCGCGATCGAGGCGAGCGGGCGCGTGACGCTCGGCGGGCGCCGGGCGGGTCGCGCGGCATCCGGGGCGCCGGCGTTCCTCCGGTGGTTCCGGGTGGAGAGCCTCGCGCGCGTGGAGGAGGAGACGGACACGACGGACCGCGGCCCCGTCTACCTGCTGGACTTCTCGCGCTTCCAGGACGAGGCGCACACCGTGTTCGGCCAGTACGTCCTGCGGGAGGAGCTGACGCTCCTGCCGGAGTCGGCGGCGCTGTCCGTGACGGCGCGGTGGGAGCGCACGGACACCATGGACAACCGGGCCGCGTCGTCGCGGCTGGACCTCGTGGCGGAGCGCACGGTGGTCCGCGCGCGCACGCGCCTCGATCCCGCGTGGACGCTGTCGAGCCAGGTCACCTGGCAGAAGGACGCGCGCGAGGACTCGCGCGGGGCATCCTCGGACTTCGACGTGCGGCTTCGGGAGATCCGCGAGGAGCTGGCGTGGCAGGCGAGCCCGACGGCGCGCGTGACGGGGACGGCGGCCGCGGTGCGGGAGCGCAACGAGCGGTCCAACGCGACGGTGTCGGCGTGGCTGACCGCGGTCGCGGCGCAGACGGCCGTGCGCCGGTCGGGGCGCGCGAGCGCCGAGGTGACCTGGACCCACCCCACGGATCGCGAGGGGATCGATCCGTTGAACCGCTTCCGCACCGAGGAGGAGGACGAGGTGGAGTGGCGCGGGTCGCTGGAGCTCAAGGCGTCGGAGTCGATCAACCTGTCGCTCTCGTACACGGGGCAGGCTCTCTCGGGGAAGCCCACCCTGCACTTCGCGCGCGCGGAGGCGCGCGCCCTGTTCTAGGAGGACGCATGCCGCGGCGGGCGGATCGGGGCCGGAGGGCGCGCGCGGGGATCGTCGCGCTGGCGGCGGCGTGGGTCGCCACCGGCGCTCCGGCCCCGGGGGCGGCCGGGCCGCCGGGTGTGCCGCCGTCGCTGCGCGCGAAGACGTTCGTGCTGGCGGGCTGGACGCCGGGCGGGGACGCGCTCGCGGGACCGGACGAGCTGGCGGAGCTTCTCCCGTGGGCGCCGGGGGACTCGCTGGGGCCGGGAGACGTCGCGATGGCGGCCGCGCGGCTGCAGGCGGAGCTGCGCCGCTCCGGCTGGTGGGCCGCGCGCGTCCGGGGACGGACCGGGGAGGAGCGGGCGGGGAGGCGGGAGGTCGTGCTGGAGGTGGACGCGGGGGAGCGCGTGTTCGTCGGCGCGGTGGACGTGCGCGGCCCGCGTCTCCTCACGGAGGGCGAGGTCCTCGCGCGGATGGACCTCCGGCCGGGGCGGCCCTTCCTCGCGTCCACGCTGGCGGACGACGCGGCGCGGATCCTGCGGACCTACTCGGAGCGCGGCCACCCGCTCGCCCGCGTGTACCCGAGCCGCTTCCGGCGCGCGGAGGACGGGCGGCTGGCCTTCACCATGCGGATCGGCGAAGGGCCGCCGGTCACCCTGGAATCCGTGCGGGTGTTCGGCACGCACCGCACCGACGAGCGCGCCGTGGCCCGCATCGGCGGCGTGCGTCCGGGCGACGCCTGGGACGTGCGGCGCATCGAGCGCATGGCGGGACGGCTGCGGCGCGAGGGGTTGTTCGCGTCCGTCGGCGAGCCGCGGATCGTGCGCGGCGGGCGGGACGACCGTCTCGCGGTGGAGATCGAGGTGGAGGAGGGACCGTCCAGCTCCGTGTTCGGCGCGCTCGGGTACAACCCGCGCCGCGAGGGCGGCGGCGACGTCGTCGGCCAGGCGGAGATCGACCTGCGGAACCTGCTGGGCACGGCGCGGCGCGCGTCCTTCCGCTTCGCGAAGCAGCCGGGCGACGTGCGGGACCTCGCGTTCCGCTACCGCGAGCCGTGGGTCCTGGGCAGCCCCGTCAGCGTGGAGGCCGGCGCGGCGCAGGCCCTGCGCGACACGCTGTACTCCCGCACGGACCTGGACGCGGGCGTCGCCGTGCCCACGGGGGACTTCTCCACCTTCCGCCTGGCCGCGGAGCGCCGCTCCAGCTCCTTCGACGACGCGGCCGGGGACAACGTCTCGGAGACCGCGACCGGCGGCTCCGCGTCCTGGGACGTGGATCTCCGCGACCGTCGCATCAACCCCGCGCGCGGGTGGCGGGCCGGCGCCCTGGTCGGTGCGCGCGAGAACGAGCGGGGCGTGCGGCGCACGCGTGTCGAGGCGTCCGGGCAGATCCTGGTGCCGTGGCGCCGCCGGCTGGTCCTGTCCGGGGAGGCGGCGTTCCGCGGCGTCTGGTCCACCGCCGGCGCGGTGCCGCTCTTCGACCAGTACTATCTCGGCGGCACGAACTCGCTGCGCGGGTACCGGGAGGAGCAGTTCCACGGATCGCGGATCTGGTGGGTCCGCTCCGAGTTGCGCTATCGTCTCGCCGCCGCGTCGCGCGCGTACGTGTTCGGCGACGTGGGCGGCTACCGGTTCGAGACGGACGCGCCGTCCGGCGCCTCCCGCGCCGGGGACGACGTGCTCGCCGGCGGCGGCGTCGGCGCCGCGCTGCTGACGCGCGGCTCCGGACTCGTGCGCTTCGAGCTGGCGCTCGGCCGCGGGGACGGGTTCGCCGACGCCAAGGTCCACGTGGGTCTGGAGCAGGAGTTCTGAGGGGGACTCGGTGAAGCGCGAGATCGAGGTGAAGGTGCGGGTGGACGATGCGGAGGGGATCGCGCGGCGCATCGAGGCGGCCGGCGGCACGCTGCACGTCCCGCGCACGTTCGAGGACAACCGGCTCTTCGACCTGCCGGACGGCGCGCTCGCGCGCGCGGGGTGCCTGCTGCGCGTGCGCACGGCCGGTGCGCGCAGCGTGCTCACGGGGAAGGGGCCGGCGGGCGCGGGGCCGGCGGATGCGGGCGCGGGCGCGCGCTACAAGATCCGCCGCGAGCAGGAGGCCGACGTGCCGGACGCGGAGGCCGTGGCCGCGGCGCTGGCGGCGGCCGGGCTGGTGGTGCGCTGGCGCTACCAGAAGTACCGCCGGGAGTACGTGCTCGGGGGCGCGGCGGTCGTGGTGGACGAGATCCCGCACGGGACATGGATCGAGATCGAAGGGGAGCCGGCGGCGATCGAGGCCGCGGCCGCCGCGATCGGCGTCGCGGGCGCCGCGTTCGACACCGCGACGTACCGCGAGATCCACGAGCGCGAGTGCGCCCGCGCCGGCCGGCCGGTGGGGGACATGGTGTTCGCGGAGCGCGCCGGCGCGGGAGCGGGGCGGTGACGAAGGCGAAAGGGCCGACGGCCGCGCAAGCGCGCCGCGCACGCGAGCTGGCGGACGAGATCCGCCGGCACGAGCGGCTGTACTTCGTGGAGGCGGCCCCGGAGATCTCCGACCACGAGTTCGATCTCCTGGTGAAGGAACTGGAGGCGCTGGAGGCGAAGCATCCGGAGCTGCGCGCCCCGGACTCGCCCACGTCCCGCGTCGGCGGCGCGCCGCTGGAGGGCTTCGCCTCCGTCGTGCACGACGTGCCGATGCTCTCGCTCGCGAACACGTACGACGAGGAGGAGGTGCGGGACTTCGACCGCCGCGTGCGCGAGGGGCTTCCCGGGGAGGAGTTCCGGTACCACGTGGAGCTGAAGTTCGACGGCGTGGCCGTGTCCGCGCGGTACGAGGACGGCGTGCTCGTGCGCGGCGCCACGCGCGGCGACGGGCGCACCGGCGACGACATCACGGCGAACCTGCGCACGGTGCGGGCGCTGCCGCTGCGCGTGGACGAGCCCCGCCGCTTCGAGGTGCGCGGCGAGGTCTACATGAACCGGGACGACTTCGCCGCGCTGAACGAGGCACGCGCGGCGGCGGGTCTGGAGCTGTACGCGAACCCGCGCAACACGACCGCGGGCACCCTGAAGCTGCTGGACCCGAAGCTCGTGGCGGAGCGGAAGCTGCGCATGTTCGTGTACCAGCTCGCGGGCGGGGACGTGGAGGCGGAGTCCCAGTCCGGCGCGATGGATCGCCTGGCGGAGCTCGGGTTCCCGGTGAACGGGCACCGGCGGCTGTGCCGCGACGTGGACGAGCTGCTGGCCGCCATCGAGACCTGGCGCGAGCGGCGCTTCGAGCTCCCGTACGAGACGGACGGCCTCGTGGTGAAGGTGGACTCGCGCCGGCAGCAGGCGCGGCTGGGCGCCACGTCGAAGGCGCCGCGCTGGGCCATCGCGTTCAAGTTCCCCGCGGCGGGGCAGCCCACGCTCCTGACCGCCATCCGCGTGCAGATCGGCCGCACGGGGATCGCCACGCCGGTGGCGGAGCTGGAGCCGGTGGTGGTGGGCGGCTCCACCGTGCGCCGCGCCACCCTCCACAACCTGGACGAGATCCGCCGCAAGGACATCCGCGAGGGGGACACGGTCATCGTGGAGAAGGGCGGGGACGTGATCCCGAAGGTGGCGCGGGTCGTGCCGGAGAAGCGCCCGCGGCGCTCGCGCGCGTGGGAGTTCCCGGCGGAGTGCCCCGTGTGCGGCACCGCGCTCGTGCGCGACGAGGAGGAGGTGGCCTACCGCTGCGTGAACGTGGCGTGCGCGGCACAGCTCACCGGCCGCATCGAGCACTTCGCCGCGCGCGGCGCGATGGACATCGAGGGGCTCGGGCCCGCGCTCGTGGCGCAGCTCGTGGCGCGGGAGCTCGTGCACGACGTGGGCGACCTTTTCTCGCTCCGCTTCGAGGACGTGGTGGAGCTGGAGCGCATGGGCGAGCTGTCCACGCGGAACCTGCTGGAGGGCATCGCGGCCGCGAAGGAGCGCCCGCTGCACCGGGTCCTCTTCGCGCTGGGCATCCGGCACGTGGGCGCGCACGTGGCGCGCGTGATCGCCGGGGAGCTGGGCGACATGACGGCCGTGGAGTCCGCGACGGCGGAGCAGCTCGTGGCGATCCACGACGTGGGCGCCGTCGTGGCCGGGTCCGTGGCCGGGTTCTTCGCGCGCGCCGAGACGAGGACGCTGCTCGCGAAGCTCCGCGCCGCGGGGCTCCCGATGACGGAGCCGAGGACCGCCGCCGGCAAACCGCTCGCCGGCCTCACGTTCGTGATCACCGGCACCCTCTCCTCCCACACGCGCGACCAGGCCGCCGAGGCGCTGCGCGCGCGCGGCGGCCGCGTGGCCGGCAGCGTGAGCAAGGCCACGAGCTACCTGATCGCCGGGGAGGAGGCCGGCTCGAAGCGCCGGAAGGCCGACGAGCTCGGTATCCCGGTGCTCGACGAGGCGGCGTTCGCGAGGCTCCTGGCCGAAGGACCGCCGGCGTAGGGGGCGACGACCGGGGGGCGGGTTCGCGGGGGCGAGGGCGGCAAGTCGCCGGGGCCTTCCGGTCGCGAGTTCGCGCCTACCCCGACCTTCGGCCAAGCCGTCGTCGTTGCTGGCAGCGGCGGCACAGGAACGTCGAGCGGCCGGCGATCGGGACGCGCGTGATGCGGGTCCCGCAGCGACGGCACGGCTCGCCCTCGCGGCCGTAGACGCGGTGGCGATCGCGGTAGGCGCCGGCGGCGCCGGTCGTGTCGCGGTAGTCGCGGAGGGTGGAGCCGCCGGCGCGGATCGCGGCGTGCAGGATCCGGCGGAGGTGGCGGTGCATCGCGGCGACCGTGGCGGGATCGATCGCGTGCGCGGGCGTGAGCGGGTGCACGCGGGATGCCCAGAGGATCTCGTCCACGTAGATGTTGCCGAGGCCCGCGATCGCGTGCTGATCCAGCAGCAATGCCTTGATCGCGCGCGGGCGGGCCAGCGTCGCGCGGAAGTCCGGCAAGCGGATCGCGAGGGCGTCGGGACCGAGCGCGTCCGGCAGGCGGCCGTGGCGGATCCGGTGGGCGGGGACCACGGGCGCGCCGGCGGCGGGGTTCGAGATCCAGACGGCGCCGAAGCGGCGAGGGTCGCGGACGCGGAGCTCGCCGGCGGGGGAGAGGCGGATCCGCAGGTGCGTGTGGGACTCCACCGGGGCATCCGGCGGCACGAGGAACACCTGCCCGCTCATCCCGAGGTGCAGCAGGATCTCGCCGGCGGGCGCGAGGAGGATGCGCACGCGCTTGCCGTGGCGGGTCACCGAGTGGACGCGACGGCCCGTGAGATGCGCCGCCGCGCCGGGAGGCGGGGAGAGCACGTAGTCCGGACGCGCCGCGTCCACGGCCACGAACGTGGCGCCGGCCAGCCCGCGCGCGAGACCGCGCACCACGGTTTCCACTTCGGGAAGCTCGGGCATTCGCGCAGGGTAGCACGCGCTTGACGCGCCCGGAGCGCGCGGCTAGCGTGCCTCGCGCCATGTTCCGAACCCGCCATCTCGTCCCGGCCGTGCTCGTGCTCGCGGGCACGGGGTCGTCCGCCCGCGCGGACGTCGTGGATCCGTCCGCGCTGGACTTCCTCCCGGCGTCGGCGGGCGTGACCGGCGGAGCCGTGGGCGGGTTCCTGAACCCGGCCGCCTGGGCGTCCGGCGCCGGCGAGCTCGCGTTCACCTGGACCGACCGCACGCTGCGCGAGGACGCGCTGGACGACTGGGGGCTCTCCCTGGCGTCGCCCCTGGGCTTCGCGGTGCAGCGGCACACGCGGCCGGCCGCCGGCGGCGGCACGCGCGCGGCCTGGGACTACCGGCTGGGCGTGGCCGGCGGGGACCGGCGGAACTTCGCCGGACTGGCCTGGCGATGGACGCGGGACGAGGGCCCCGGCGCCGCCGGCCAGGGTCCGGTCCTCGGCACGCTGCTGCGCCCGTCGCGGTACGTCTCGGTGGGATCCACGTCGTTCCTGGCCACGGGATCCTCCCACCGGGAGGGCTCCCTGGATCTCGGGGTGCGCCCGTTCGGCACCGCGCGCCTGACGCTGTGCGCGGACGCGGCCTGGGACCGGGAGGCCCGCTGGGACGATCCGGACTGGTCCGCGGGCCTGGAGGTGCGCCCGGTGGCGGGGCTGCACCTGGGCGCGCGGCTGCGCGAGGACGCCGCCGGCGAGCGCGAATGGCTCCTCGGCGTGGGCGTCACGCTGGATCGGATGGGCGTGCACGTCGCGCCGCGGGTGGACGAGGACGGGGACGTGCGCCGCACGTCGTACCTCGTGCGCGTGAACCCGCCGCATCCCGGGCTCCCGCTGCCCCGCGGCGAGGCGAAGCACCTGCGCACGATCGACCTCGAGGACCGGCGCGTGGGGTACCGCAAGGACCTGTGGTTCGACGACGATCGCGCCGCCTGGCTGGACGTGGTCCGCGCGCTGCGCGACGCCCGCGACGATCCGCGCACCGCGGGCGTGGCGCTGAACCTCGCGGGGACCTCGCTGCGACCGTCCCTCGCGTGGGAGCTGCGCCGGGAGATCGACGCGCTCGGCGACGCGGGCAAGCGCGTGCTCGTCCATGCGGACCGGCTGCGCATGACCGGCTACCTCGCCGCGTCCGGGGCCGAGCGCATCAGCCTCGACCCCTTCGGCGACCTCACGCTTCCCGGCGTGGCGATGCAGCGGACCTACCTCAAGGGCCTTCTGGACAAGGCGGGCATCGGGTTCGAGGAGCACCGGTTGTACCGCTACAAGACGATGGCCGAGACCTACGCGCGCCGGGACCTTTCGGAGGCGGATCGCGAGCAGCTCGGCGCGCTGGCCGACGACCTGTACGCGGCGATGCGCGACGGGATCGCCGAGGGCCGCGGCATGTCCGCCGCGCAGGTGGACTCCCTGGTGGAGCGCGAGGTCCTCCTCATGCCGGAGCGCGCGCAGGAACTGGGGCTGGTGGACGCGGTGGAGCGCTGGGACGACCTGACCGCCTGGGCGCGCGGCGAGGGGCTCTCGCCCGCGCGGGGGCCGGCGCGGCGCGACTTCCCGGAGGAGCGCTGGGGCCGCCCGCCGCTGATGGCGCTCGTGTACGCCGAGGGCGAGTGCGCGGTGCGGGACGGCATCCGCGGGCGGGACACCGGGGAGCACCTGCGGAAACTCGCGAAGCGGCACGACCTCGCCGCCGTCGTGCTGCGCGCGGACTCCCCGGGCGGCGATCCGCTCGCCGCGGACCTCGTGGCGGGCGGGCTCGCGGCCGTGCGCGACGAGGGGATCCCCGTCGTCGTGTCCCAGGGGGACGTGGCGGCGTCGGGAGGGTACTGGATCAGCCTGGACGCGGATCACGTTCTCACCACGCCGCTGACCATCACCGGGTCGATCGGCGTGATCTCCGGCTGGGCGTGGGACGACGGCTTCGGGACGAAGACGGGGCTCTCCGCGGACGGTGTCCGTCGCGGCTCCCACGCGGACCTGTTCGGCGGGATGCGCATCCCCCTCCTCGGCGCCCGCTTGCCGGTCCGGAACCTGGACGCATCCGAGCGCGCGCTCGTCGACCGTTCGATCACGTCCCTGTACGACCGCTTCGTCGCGAAGGTGGCGGCCCTGCGCGAGATGCCCGAGGAGCACGTGCGCGACGTGGCCCAGGGGCGCGTCTGGAGCGGCGCGGACGCGGTGGAGATCGGGCTGTGCGACGACCTCGGCGGGCTCGCGGACGCGCTGGACGAGGCGCGGCAGCGCGCGGGGCTGGCGCCGGGGGACGAGGTGCGGATCGAGGAGTACCCGCCGCGCCGCCGCTTCCGGCTGCCCGATCTCCCGGGCGGACTCCCGGAGCTCCTGGCCGGCGCCGCGCCGGGGTCCGCCATCGCCGGAGCGGAGCCGGGGGAGGACGCGGCGCTTCGCTACTTCCGGGCGCTCACACGCGAGCCGGGCGCGCCGCAGCTCCTCCTGCCTCCCGAGGCGTTGCCGCGCGAGTGGCGCGAGCCCTAGCGGCCGTCACGGCGCCGGCGGCTCCGCACGGAGGGACACCTCCACGCGCTGCACCTCGCCCAGCTTCATCGCCAGGAAGCCCGGACGCGGGATCGCGTGATCGGACAGCGCGACCGGGAACGAGGCCTCGATCCGCACGCCGTTCGCCTCGGTCGACCACGTGGCCGGCACCTCCACCTCGCGCGCCACGCCGTGCAACAGGAGCGTCCCGCGCAGCGTGACGGCACGCGGATCGCTGCCCGGCGCGCGGGCGGCCACGCCCTCGCCCTCGAAGCGCCCCTCCGGGAAGCGGTCCGTCTCCAGGTGGTTCTCGCGCATGTGCCGGTCCCGCAGGGCGATGCCGGTCTCCAGCGTGGCCATCGGCACGATGACCCGCACGCGGACCGTGTCCGCCCCGTCGCCGGCGGCGATCTCGACCGTCCCGGAGACCTCGTGCGTCCGGCCCTGGAAGGTCTCCATCGGCGCCTTCGACGTGAACGTGACCCGCGACGCGTCCGCCCCGGAAACGATCGTGTACGTCCCGTCCGCCGCGGCGATCGCGGGACCGGCGGCGACGACCATCGTCAGGAGCCAATGGACCGGTGGCATGGCGGACCTCCCGCGGCGTTGCCGCTCAGTAGAAGAAGTGGATCTCCGCTTCCATCTGGTGCACGCCATCCGGGATGGCGGGGGCATCCGGGCCGTCCCGGCGGTCGAACCGGTTCACCTTCGCGCGCAGCTGCAGGAACGGGTACGGCATGGCGTCGATGCCGAGCCCGAGACGCCGCCCCGCGCCGGACGCGAGCCGGACGTCCGGATCGTGCAGGTCCCAGGTGGCCACCACGTCGACACCGCGGACCACCTGCAGCGACAGCTCGTGCGACATGGTGACGCCGGTCCGCACCGCGAGCGCGGGACCGCCCGCGGGGTCCGGGCGCGCGGAGTGCAGCCAGTCCGCCTCGCCCCACCATGTGAGGCGGCCCCAGGACGCGCCGGCGAACGGCCCGCCCGCCCAGCGGTGGAGATCGATGCCGCGATGCTGCGCGTAGGACGCGCCCGCGGCCACGTTGCCCGGTCCCAGGGGGCGCAGGACCGCGCCGCGCGCGAGGAACGCGAGCTCGTCGTTCCGCTCGAACGCCGAGGCGAACTCCCCGTTCGTGACCGCGAGCTGCAGCTCCAGCGGGCCGCGCCGGGCGCCGAGCTCGATCCCGGTGTCGGACTGCGGCGGGTTCTCCGGGAGGAACACGAAGTCCGTGCGCGTGAACGTCCGGTGGTCCGCCGGCCTCCAGCCGAACGCGGGCACGAAGCGGCCGGCCTTCGCCCACACCGCGCCGGGCACCAGCCACCCGAGCACGAACGCCTCGGGCGCGTGTGCCGGGCCCTGGCCGAACTCCTGGTGCACGTAGGCGAGGACGCGGGGATCGGGTTGCAGGGAGAGGTACACGGCGCCCTGCATCTGCACGAAGTTGTTGCGCGCGTCGGCGTCCTCGCGGTCCAGCCAGAACGTGCGGAGGTCCGCGCCGAGCAGGACGGCCTCGTGGATCTGCGGATCGGGCGGCGTTGGGGCGTTCTCCCGGGCCATCGCGAGCCGCTCGGGGACGAGATAGGCCGTGGCGTACGCGCTGCGCTCGCCGCCGCCCGACGGGTTCTGGTGGCAGAGCACGCAGCTCTGCCCCACGCGCAGGGCGTACCGCGGCGTGGCGAGCGCCGGGGCGGCGGCGGCGAACGTGAGCAGGGCGGCCACGGCCGCCCGCCGTGCGGCGCGGGGCGGAACCAAGTGCCTCTCTCGGGACGCGCGGGAGCGGACGGCGGGACGCGCGAGGCCCCGTTCCCGCAACCGACGGGGACGGGGCCTCGGAGATACGATCGCCCCGGTGCGGGGCCCTGCGGCCCTAGCGGCGGAGCGCGATCCGCTGCGTGGACCGCCCGCCCGGACCCTCGGCGCGGACGAAGTACACGCCGGAGGCCGCCGGCCGGTCCGCGGCGTCGCGCCCGTCCCACGTGAACGCGCGCACGCCGGCGGGAGTCTCGCCGTCCCACAGCGAGCGCACGAGGCGGCCCGCGGCGTCGTGGATCGTCACGCGCACGGCGCCCGACTGCGGCAGCGCCAGGTCGAACCGCGTGAACGAGGCGGCCGGATTCGGCGCTGGCCGGCTCAAAGCGAAGCGCTGCGCGCCCGGCGGATCCGGCGTCACTCCCACGTAGTCCGGGTCCGGGATGATCTTGTACACCTCGCCCGAGGTGGCGGCCCGGTCCACGATGTACAGCTCGCCCACGCCGTCCTGGCCGAACGCGACCGGGGATGCGATGGACAGGCCGCCGCCCGGCGCCAGCTCGCCCGTGCGGTTCGTGAGCTCCGTGAGCACCGCCCCGTCGTAGCGGAAGGAGTAGATCTGCGCGCTGCAGTAGTCCGCGTAGAAGTACGTGCCGGCGAGGGAGGGGATGACCCCTCCGCGGTACACGTAGCCGCCCGAGATGGAGCACGAGAAGCCGTCCTGCGAGTGGCTGTACTCGCGGATGGGAAGCGTGATGCCGGTCGAGTCGCATCCGGTGGGCGTGCAGCCCTGGAAGGCCGCGAAGCAGTGGTTCCCCTCGAGCTTGCTCCAGCCGTAGTTCACGCCGCCGGGGCTGCCTGCCGGCTCGAAGCTCACTTCCTCCCAGCAGCCCTGGCCCACGTCGGCGATGTACATGTCCCCGGTGAGGCGGTCGAAGCTCCAGCGGTACGGGTTCCGCAGGCCGATGGACCAGGTCTCGTCCCGGTACGTGGGGTCGCCCACGAACGGGTTCGAGGCGGGGATGGCGTAGTTCTGGTTCGCGTCGCCGGGGAAGTCGTCCCCCGTGGGGTCGATGCGGATGAACTTCCCGAGGATCGTGGCGCCCGACTGGCCGTAGCCGTGCGGGTCGTTCGAGCTGCCGCCGTCCCCGAAGCCCATGTACAGGTAGCCGTCCGGGCCGAACGCGATCGTGCCGCCGTTGTGGTTCGCGTACGGCTGGTCCAGGAACAGGATCCGGTGCGCGCTGGCGGGGTCCGCCGAATCCGGGTTCGCGGAGACCGTGTAGCGCACGATGTTGGATTCGCCGGTGAGGTCCGTGTAGTAGACGTAGAAGTGGCCGCTCGATGCGAAGTCCGGCGCGAACGTCAGCCCGAGCAGGCCGCGCTCGTCGCTGATCGAGGGGTTGGTGATCAGCGCGTCGATGTCCAGGAACGGCGTGGGCAGCACGAGCCCGCCCCTCAGGATCTTGATGACGCCGCGCTGCTCCACGATGAACAGGCGCTCGGTGTCCCCCGCCGGGGCGGTGGCGAACACGGGGTAGGCCAGTCCGGACGCCACCCGGGTGGTGGCGATCTGGGCCTCGGCGCGCAGGGGGAACGCGACCAGGCCGGCCAGGAGGGCGATGCTGAGGGCTCGGATGGGCATGGAGGCCTCCGTGGGCGAGTTGGATTCCTGGTCAGGGGGATGAGGGGGGGATGGTACCAGATTCCGGGCGCCGGCGGGGGAGGGCGCGCAGGCCGGGGCGGCCGGACGAACGAAGGGCCCCGGTCCGCGAGGGACCGGGGCCCGGCAAACGCCGCGAGGCGCTGTCCTACTTGAACCAGAAGGCGACGCCGAACTCGCCCAGGTTCCAGCCGTCCAGGCCGATGTTCGTCGACGAGTCGCCCACGCCCGGGTCGAAGATGTTGATGTTCAGCCCGTGGTTGAAGTACACGGCCACGTTGCTGACCGGGTCGAAGTGACCGCCCAGGTTCAGGCCGAAGTTGATGTCCGTGGCGCTGTCCACGCTCGTCGTGCCGAAATCCTCGAACGAAGCGGTCGCGAACGAGATGCTGGGGAAGAGCCCGAAGCCCCAGTTGTCGCCGGACCACACGTCGTACTCGAGAGCGCCCAGGATCCCGAACTGCGAGGAGATGTCCCCGGAGCCCTCCTCGGCGTCGAACTTGTCGAAGCCGAGGCCGAAGTGGACCGTGGTCTGGTCGTTCAGGCCGAAGAACACGCCGGCCGGGAAGTCCGAGTGCAGCAGACCCAGACCCATGCCACCGCCGTGACCCGCATGGGCGGGAACCGCCGACGCCGCGAACACGAGCGCGGCCGCGGCGACGAAGAGAGACTTCTTCATCGGGAGAAACCCTCCGTTCAGGGACTCACGGCTCCCGGCCCTTGCCGGCAGCCTTCCTCCGCCTGGCCATTCAGCCCGGCGACTCACAACCACCCCCGGCCCATGACTCCCCGGGTGGAAGACACCCCCGCGCGGAAAGGCGCCTCCGCGAGGCTCGGTCTGCCGAGGTGCGGCACCCCTTTCGGGACCGCAGGCAAGAGGATCAGGAAAGGCCGCGCTCTTGTAAAGCGTGGATTTCCTTCTCTTTCCGTGGCTCTTGCTACGCAAGACCGTTCAGGGATGGCCGAAACCGGCGCTCCCCGAACGGCCGAGGAATCTACCCGACCCGTGGCCGGGGTCAAGGGAGTGATGCAAAGCGTTGTGGAACAACGGGTTACGCGGGTGGAATCAGCCCGCCGCCACCACCACGGACTTCGAGAAGAGGTAGGCCTCGAGAGCCTCCGATCCGTGTTCCTGCCCCAGACCGGACTGCTTGAAGCCGCCGAAGGGAAGCTCGTCGTAGATCTTCGTGACCGAGTTGATCCACGTGTAGCCGGCCTCCAGCCGCTCGGCCGCGCGGGTGGCGGCGTCCAGATCCCGGGTCCAGATGGAGGAGCCCAGGCCGTACGGGGAGTCGTTCGCGCGGGCGATGGCCTCGTCCAGGGAGCCCGTTCGGAAGACGGGCAGGACCGGGCCGAACACCTCCTCGGTGGCCACGCGCGAGGCCGGATCCACGTTCCCGAGCAGCGTGGGCCGCAGGAAGTGGCCGTTCGCGAACGCCGAGCCCTCGGGCCGCCCGCCGCCCGCCAGCACCGTCGCGCCGCGGTCCAGGGCGTCCGCCAGCTGCGCCTCCACGAGGTCGCGGCCGCGCGCGGAGTGCAGCGGCCCGAGCCGCGTCCCCTTGGCCGTGCCCGGGCCGACGGTGAGCTTCGCCACCTTCCCCGCGAGCTTCTCCGCGAACTCGTCCGCGATCTCCTCGGCCACGAAGATGCGCTTGATGGCCAGGCAGGCCTGCCCGCAGTTGAAGAAGCGGCCCACGGAGGCGGCGCTCACCGCCGCGTCCACGTCCGCGTCGGCGCACAGGATCATGGGGTCCGAGCCGCCCAGCTCCAGGGTCACGCGCTTCAGCGTGGCCGCGGCGTTCGCCATGACGGCGCGGCCCGTGGCGGTGGCGCCGGTGAAGCCGATCTTCGCCACGCCGGGATGGCGCGTGAGCGCCTCGCCCACCTCGGGCCCGGTGCCGAGCACGGTGTTGACCACGTTCGCGGGGACGCCGGCCTCGTGCAGGAGCTCGATGGCGCGCGTGGAGGCGAGCGGCGTGGTCTCGGCGGGCTTCACCACCATGGTGTTCCCCGTGACCAGCGCCGGCGCCAGCTTGTTGCCCAGCAGCGAGAGGGGGAAGTTCCAGGGGATGATGGCGCCGCACACGCCGAGCGGGCGCTTCAGGATGAGGCCGTGGCGGTGCGGGTCCGTGTCCAGGTCCGGCACGTAGCCGCCGCGCAGGTTCTTCGCCAGTCCCGCGTAGTGCTCCAGCGTGTGCGCGAACCGGTGGACCTCCATGCGGGACTCGGCCAGCGGCTTGCCCTGCTCCGCGGTGAGCAGGGGGGCGAGCTCGTCGACGTGCGCGCGCAGCTTCTCCACGCACGCGTACAGGATCTTCCCGCGCTCGGACGCCGGAGTGCGCCACCAGCCGGGGAACGCCTCCGCCGCGCCCTGCACCGCGAGGTCCACGTCCGCGGCGGTGCCGTCCGTGACCGTGGCCACGAGCGCGCCGGTGGCGGGGTCGCGGATCTCGCGGGGGCGTCCGCCCGCCGCCGGCTCCACGGAGCGCCCGCCGATGAAGTTGCGCGCGGTGACCGCGCCGGTGCCGGTGGTCGAGGTCATCGCTTCCCCTCCGCGGGCAGCTCGCGCCCGAGATGCGCGTACAGGTCCATCAGCTTCTGGTAGTGGGCGGCCGCGGAGCGCACCGTCTCGAGCGCCGCGCCCTCCAGCTTGCGGCGGGCCACCGCGGGCACGCCGGCCGCCAGCGTCCACGCCGGGATCTCGTCCCGCTCCTTGACCACGGCGCCGGCGGCCAGCAGCGCGCCCTCGCCGACCCGCGCGGAGTCCAGGACCGTGGCGTTCATGCCGATCATCGCGCGGTCGCCGATCACGCAGCCCTCCAGCGCGGCGCCGTGCCCGATCGTGGCGTCCGCGCCGAGGACGGTGGCGTTCTCCTCGTTGCAGTGG
The DNA here is from genome assembly GCA_964571855.1 of uncultured Gemmatimonadota bacterium. Lineage (GTDB taxonomy): Bacteria > ARS69 > ARS69 > ARS69 > ARS69 > CAYYFX01. The sequence goes on along the minus strand of CAZNDO010000013.1, from coordinate 32,744 downwards.
AGGACAGCGTTGTCCTGCACGCTCGTGCGCGCGCCCACGCGGATCAGGTTCTGGTCCCCGCGCAGCACCGCGCCGAACCACACGCTCGCGCGCTCCTCCACGACCACGTTGCCGATGAGCACGGCGTTCGGCGCGATCCACGCGGTGGGGTGGACCTGCGGCGTCCAGCCGCGGACGGTCACGATCAACGCCATGCTCACTCCCCCCGGAACGCGGGCGGGCGCTTCTCGCGGAAGGCGCGCACGCCCTCGCGGTGGTCCGCGGTCTTCAGCGCCACGCTCTGGGCGAGGGTCTCGAGCGTGAGCCCGGAGGCCACGTCCACGTCGGCCGCGGCGTTCAGCAGGCGCTTCGCCAGCCCGAGCGCGGCACCCGCGCGCGCGGCGAGGCGGCGGGCCTCCGCCGCGGCCTCGGCGGCCAGCGCATCGTCCGGGACGACGCGGCCCACGAGCCCCAGCCGAAGCGCCTCCTCCGCGGCCAGCAGCTCACCCCGGAAGTAGATCTCCTTCGCCCGGGCCAGCCCCACGAGCTTCACGAGCCGGGTGGCGCCGCCGTGCGCGGGGATGAGCCCCAGCTGGTGCTCGCGGTATCCGATGCGGGCCGAGGCCGCGGCGATGCGCAGGTCGCAGGCGAGCGCGAGCTGTAGCCCGGCGCCGGTGGCCACGCCGTTGAGGGCGGCGATCACCGGTTTCTCCATGGCCTCGATCTCGTCGAACACGCGCGAGAGCTTCCGGCTGCCCCGCCGGAACTCCGCCGTGTTCCAGTCCTTCTCGAAGTGCTCCACCGCGCCGCCGGACGAGAAGGCGGTCCCCGCGCCCGTGATCACGACCACGCGCACCGCGGGATCGTCCGCCAGGCGCTCGACGGCGGCGGGGAGGGCCTCGCGCAGCGCGTCGTCGAGCGCGTTGCGGGACTCCGGGCGGTCCAGCGTGAGCACGGCGACGCCGCCGTCGATCTCCACCTTCAGCGGCGGACGGGTCATCGCGGCGCGCGGGAGGGATCCTCCCACTTGATGCGGGAGAACGGGCTGCTGCAGTCCCGGCAGACGTAGGACTCGGACATGTGGAACGGGCCGAAGGTGGCGGCCCGCTCGGTGCGCGCCGAGCCGCAGTACGGGCACGGCACGGGCGGGGCGCCCTCGGCCAGCCGCTGGCGGCGCTCGCCGTGCACGATCAGCCCTTGATCCGCCGGCTGGCGGCGTCCCAGCGGCTCCACGGGAGCGGCGCCTCGTCCGGGAAGCCGATGCCCGAGAGGGGCTCGACCGTGCGGAAGACCTCCTCCACGAAGCGGGCGCGCAGCTCCGGTCCGGGCGCATCCAGGACGCGCTCCTTCGCGGCGGCGCCGAACACGGCGTCATCGTCCGGGCCGAACCACATCAGGGTCTCCGTCCAGATGCGGTTCATCGCGGCCTTCAGCGCGGTGCGCGTGGCCGCCTCGGAGGCGAGCGTGGCCAGCCAGCCGTCCGCGTACAGCTGGTGGTAGCGCTCCTCCTGCAGGATCTTCTTCGCGCGGTGCCGGAACGGGCCGAAGGCGGACTGCTCCATGGCGCGCACCACGGTGGACAGCGCGCGGTCGAACAGCGCGGCCGCGGCGATGAGCTCCGCCCACTGCGCGAACGGCTTCTCCAGGAACGCCACGTTGTGGAAGACCGAGCGGTCCTCCTCCTTGCGGAGCTCCACCGGGGCGTCGGGGAACTTGCGCAGCAGGGGATAGAGGCTGCGGGCGTGGCCCATCTCGTCCGACGTCATGGACGCCGCGGCCACGGACGCCTCCAGTGTGGGGCCGGACGTGGCCCACTCCGAGTACCGCCGGCCGAGCTTGTACTTGTTGTCCCCGAGCGTGATCAGGAGGCCGAGGATGGCGTTCCGCCCCGCGGGCGAGAACGACCCCACGTCGCCCGCCTCCACCGCCGCGGGACCGGTCTCGAGATCCGCCTCGCGGTCCTTCAGGAACTCCGACACGTCAGTCCTCCCGGATGGCCCAGCTGATGCGCGCCTCGGGGATGGCCACCAGCTCCAGCCAGTCGCTCCCGTACTGCGTCCGCGCGGCGTCCTCCACCGGCTTGCCCGGCTCGGGGCGGACCGTGCCCACCTGCGTCAGCGCCTCCTCGTAGGTGCGGCGCCCGAACACGAACCACGTCTCCTGCGCTGCCATGCTCCGCTCCTCAGGCCCGGTCGATGACCGGCTTGATCTCCGCGCGCGGAGCGATGCACATCTCCACCCACGGGCTCTCCTGGTACATCTGGTAGGCGTACGCGCGCGCCAGCCCCTCGTTCGGCGCGATCACGTCGCCCACCTGGTGCAGCGCCTTCTCGTCGCGCGTGCGGGCGAACACGTCCCACACGGTGCCCGACGGCTTCGCCTCGTTCGCGGTCCGGATGCTCATACGATCCCCCAGCCGAGCAGGGCCGCCGCCCCCCGCTCCGTCAACCGGGAGCGGTTCCACGGCGGGTCCCAGACGATGTTCACGTCCACGCGATCCACGTCCGGCTCCGCCAGGAGGCGCTCGCGGACGTCGTCCCGCATGAACTCCAGGGCGGGGCAGCCCATGGCGGTGAACGTCATGTCCACCTCCGCGCGCCGCTCCTCCGCCGCGTACCGCACCGCGTAGATCAGGCCCAGGTCCACCACGTCCAGCGGCAGCTCCGCGTCCTGGACGTCGTGCAGCGCGTCGAGGAGCCGTTCCTCCACGCGCCCGGCCCGCTCGATCGCGGCGCTCGCGCTCAACTCGCCTCCCGCTCCAGCATCCGGGTGATCTGCCGGTGGCCGCGCTGCAGGATCTCCACGAACTCGTCGTTCATGGGACCGCGCTCGCGCCACCGCTTCATCACGCTGTCCCGGCCGGATCCGTCGTCCATCCACTCGATCTGGCCCTCCGCGAAGAGCCAGCGCTTCTCCTGCGCGTCGAAGCGGCAGGGGAAGGGGAAGTCGATGGCGTACTCCTTGCGGGCCCCGTCCCAGTGCACCGGGACCTTCAGGTCCAGCGACTCCAGGAACGGGATGGCCGTGGACATCCAGATCTGCCGGAGCTGGTCGTTCGAGCTGCCCTTGAAGCCGTAGTCCAGCTGGACCTTCTGCGTCTTGAGCGAGTCCGGCAGCCCGAACCACTCCAGCGTGAGCGGCAGCATCCAGTCCACCGCGCGCTGCAGCTTCTCGTGGCCCTCGGCGGACGCGTTGATCTTCTTCATCCAGGTCTCGCCGTGCCGGAGGTGGAAGTTCTCCTCCTTGTCCACCTTCACGAGCGCGCGCTTCCAGGGCGCGAACGTGGTGTGGCGGAACACGTCCCCGAGCAGCGTGAACCCGGCGCGGTCGTACAGCGCGTTCGCCACGACGAGCTCCACCCACGTGCGCAGCGGCACGTCGAACGCGTACGGGTACTTGAAGTCCCGCGGTCCGCGCTCGTAGATGAGCTCCTCCTTGTCCACGCCCATGTCCTCCATCAGCCGGTACGCGATGTGCGCGTGGCCCATCTCGTCCTGGATGATGCCCATGGCGGACACGAACGCGTTGATCGTGGGCGCGTCCTTCGCCGCCAGGTAGTACGCGGGCGCGGACACGAGCTCCGTGTCCGCGGAGACCGTGAGGATGCGCTTCATGCCCTCGCGATACTTCGGAGACATCTGGTCCGCCGACTCCACGAGCTTCCCGTCGCGGAGCCGCTCGATCATCCGGTCCTCGCTGACCATGACCATGGGCGGGCCCCCTCCTAGCGGCCGGCGAACGTGGCGGTGCGCTTCTCGGCGAAGGCGGCGATGCCCTCCTTCGCGTCCGCGGTGTCGAAGAGCGGCGCCATCAGGTCCCGCTCCAGCGACAGAGCGTCGTCCAGCGGGAGCTCCATGCCCTCCATCACCGCCTGCTTGATCCGCGCGATGGCCACGGTGGCGCCCTTGGCCACGCGCTGCGCGTACTCCATGGTCTTCGCCTGCAGCTCCGCGGCCGGATACAGCCGGTCCACGATGCCGAGCTCGTGCGCCTCGGCCGGACCCACGATGCGCCCGGTGATCATGAGATCCAGCGCCTTCGTGGGGCCGATGAGGCGGGGGAGGCGCTGCGTGCCGCCGTTCCCGGGCAGGAGTCCCAGCGTGACCTCGGGCAGCCCGATCTTGTAGTCCCCCTCCGCGGCGAAGCGGAGATCTGTGGCCAGCGCCATCTCCAGGCCGCCGCCGAGCGCGAAGCCGTTGATGGCGGCCACGAAGATCTTCGGCGACGTGCCCATGCGGCGCAGCGCCTTGTGGGCGAAACGGATCATGTCCATGTTCGCCGCGGTGGTGTTCGCCTGGAACGCCTTGATGTCCGCGCCCGCGGAAAAGAACTTCTCCAGGCCGGAGCGCAGCACCACGACCTTCACGGCGTCGTTCGCCAGGTGCGCCACGATGGCCGCGTCCAGGTCCTTCATGAACTGCAGGTCGTAGCTGTTCGCCTTCGGGTGGTTCAGGGTGATGGTGCCCACGGCGCCCTCGACGCCGGGGACCACGCGCAGCTCGGACACGTTCCGCTCCTTACGAAAGGCCGCCGATGACGGCGCCCTTCTTCTCCAGGTAGTAGTCCACGGCCTCCGGCCCGTGCTCGTGGCCGATGCCCGACGCCTTCACGCCGCCGAAGGGCAGCTCGTCGTACCCGTAGTGGATCTGGTTCACCCAGGTCACGCCCGCCTGGATCTCGCGGATGGCCTGGTTCGCCCAGCTCAGGTTCTGCGTCCAGATGGACGAACCGAGGCCGTACTGGTTGTGGTTCGCCAGCGCGATGGCCTCGTTCAGGTCCTTCACCTTGAACACCGGCAGCGCGGGACCGAACACCTCGTCCTGCACGAGTTTCGCGTCGTGCGGGACGTTCGTGAGGACCGCGGGCTCCAGGAAGTGGCCCTTCGCGAGCGCCGGATCCGTGGGGCGCTTGCCGCCGATGAGCAGCTTCGCGCCGCGGCCCACCGCGTCCGCGATCTGCGCCTCGATCTCCTCGCGCTGCGCGGCCGTGTGCAGGGGGCCCATGCGCACCTTCGGCTTCTCGGCCTTGGCCGCGGGATCGCCGCACTCGTACGCGGCGACCTTCGAAAGCAGGGCCTCGAGGAACTGGTCGTGCACCGCCTCGTGCAGGTACAGGCGCTTCACCGCGAGGCACGCCTGCCCGCAGTTCCAGAAGCGGCCGATGAGCGCGCCGGAGACCGCCTTCTTCAGGTCCGCGTCCGGCATCACGATCATGGGATCCGAACCGCCCAGCTCCAGCGTGATCCGCTTGAACTGCGGCCCGGCGATCTCCATGACGCGGCGTCCCGTGCCGGACTCGCCGGTGAACGCGATGCGCCGCACCGCGGGGTTCGCCAGCAGCTCCTCGCCGACCTCGCGGCCGGGGCCGGTCACGCAGTTCAGCACGCCCGGCGGCAGGCCGGCCTCGTTGAACAGCGCGATGATCTTGACGGTGGTGAGCGGCGTGGTGGACGCGGGCTTCACCACGACCGTGTTCCCCGCGATGAGCGCCGGGCCGATCTTCGTTCCCATCAGGGTGATGGGGAAGTTCCACGGCACGATGGCCGCGCAGACGCCCACGGGACGCTTCAGCACGAGGCCGTAGCTGTGCTTGCCCATGTCCGGGGGCAGGGGCACCTGCGCGCCGCGGATCTTGCTGGCCAGCCCGGCGTAGAAGGTCATGCCGTGGAGGAAGTGGTGGATCTCGCCGGCCGCCTCGAAGACCGGCTTGCCCTGCTCGGCGGACAGCGTCTTGGCGAGCTCGCCGGAGGCGGCCTTCACCTTCTCGATGCCGGCGAAGAGGAGGGCGGCGCGCTCGTCCGGGGACGTGTCCGACCACGCCGGCAGGGCGTTCTCGGCGGCCCGGATGGCGACCTGCGTGTCCTCGCGGTCCGCGCGCGGGACCGTGTCCACGACGCGGCCGTCGAAGGGGCTGATGACGTCCATGGTCCGGCCGCTCTTCGCGTCGGTCCAGGCGCCGTTCACGTGCATCTTCACCGTGCTCGCGCTCGCGACCTGGGTCATGACCGGTCGTCTCCTCGGTCTCTGGGTTTCGGGCTCGCCCGGCCGGAACGCGCGGGGCGCGGACATCCCCGCCGGGCGAGGCGGGAGGCGGCGACCGGACGACGGGGGTCCGGGAACGCGCCGAAGGTGGAAAACACGGCACTCTAGCCGGGGTTCGGCGGGCCAGTCAAGGACGGGAGCCGGGAGGCACGGGTCCACCCGAACGGGCCCGCTACCTCCCGGGAGGGGCCGGCACGACCGTCACCGGTACAGCGCCTTGATCCCTGCCCACGTGTGGGGCTCCACACCGGTCGCGCAGGCGAAGGACGCGCGCAGGAGGATCTCGGCGTTGCACGTGCCGTCGAAGAAGGGCGCTCCGGGGCACAGCGGTGCGGACGCCCTCCCCCAGTAGAAGGAGTGCGTGGCGCGGGTCGTGGGGTAGCAGGTTCCGCATGCGGGCCCCTCGCCGCCTCCGGCCGCGGGATGGTCGGTCGTGACGAAGACGTACGGACCGGAGGGCGGCCAGTCCGTGCGCAGCTCCTGCGCGACCGCGAAACGGGAGGGCACCGGCACGTCCCACGTGTCGAAGTTCCACCCGGTCACGGGCAGGCGCACGTGCTGCGCGATCGGCGTTCCCGACGGGCAGTCCGAGGCGTCCACGGCCTGGATCGAGACCATCGAGTAGCCGTAGGCGGGGGGGAAGCCGGAGTTGAAGTAGGTCCAGGTGGAGGTGAGCTGCGCGCCCTCGCAGCAGGAGTCCACGACGACTCCCACGCGATCCCGGTTGGTCCAGTGGTGGTAGTAGTCGTTCGGCAGGTCCGAATACGTCCACACCCAGACCCAGCCGGTGCAGACGTTGAAGTAGGAAGCTTCGCACTCGGATCCCGTGGTCCACGGGGAGGCGAGCGCCGAGTCGTCCAGGGGCACGGCTCGTCGCAGGCTCCAGGCCGGGGCGGGAAGCAGGCAGACCGTCAGCCCCAGGGCGACGCCGGCGGCAAGGGACGAGGCGGACACGATGGACACCCCCTTCGAGGTTCCGAGGGGCACCATCCAGCCTAGCCCCTTGCCGGGAGCGGGAGCAAGGCCTCCGGTCCCTGGACAGGGCCGCACGGGGCTGCAAGGATCGGCCGCGGGAGGGTGGTCATGAAGGCGATCGCATGCCCGGTGGCCGGGGCCTGGGTCCTGGCATTCCTCGCCGGCTGCGCCGGGGCACGCCCGGTGGAGGGCCCCGGGGCGGTGACCGCGGGGTCCCGCCCGAACGTCGTGCTCATCCTCGCGGACGACCTCGGCTACGCGGACCTCGGCGCCCAGGGGTCGGTGGACCTGTCCACCCCGAACCTCGACGCCCTCGCCCGGGCCGGGCTCCAGTGCACCGACGCCTACGTGGCGGCCCCGCAGTGCTTCCCCTCGCGGGCCGCGCTGCTGACGGGACGGTACGCGCAACGCTTCGGGATCGAGCACAACATGTCCGCCTCCCCCGCGAACCTGCCGCTCGACCAACCCACGCTGGCCGAGCGCCTGCGCGCGGCCGGGTACGCCACCGGTCTCGTGGGGAAGTGGAATCTCGGCGAGGACGAGGCGCACCATCCGATCGCGCGCGGGTTCGACGAGTTCTTCGGATTCCTGGGCTTCGCCCACCGCTACGTGCGGAACGACCGGTTCAAGCCGGACGAGAAGGACAAGCTCCAGCGCGGCCGGGAGCCCGTGCTGGAGTCCGCGTACCTCACGGACGCGTTCGCCCGGGAGTCGCGGGAGTTCATCCTGCGCCACGCGGACCATCCCTTCTTCCTGCTCGCCAGCTTCAACGCGCCGCACATGCCGCTGCAGGCCGACCCGGTCCGGCGCGCGCGGTTCGCCGCGCTGCCGGACGAGGCGCGGGGGACCTACGCGGCGATGGTGGAGTCCCTGGACGATGCGGTCGGCGTGATCCGCGCGACGCTGGAGGAGGCCGGTCTCGTGGAGGACACGATCGTGGTCTTCCTGTCGGACAACGGCGGCATGTCGGAGGAGGGCGGCGAGTCCCGCCGCGCCGCACGCAACCACCCGTTGCACGGCGGGAAGCACTCGCTCTGGGAAGGCGGGATCCGCGTTCCGTTCCTGGTCGCGTGGGAAGGGACGGTTCCCGCGCGCGGGCTGGAGCATCGCCCCGTGCTCAGCATCGACATCGCCGCCACGGTGCTGGAGGCGTGCGGCGCCGTGCCGGGGGCGGGCGCGCTGGACGGACCGAGCCGCCTCGGCCGATGGACCGGCAGGGAGGACGACCCCGGCACCGATCCGCTGTACTGGCGGTACATGGGCGGGCCGAACCTGGCCGGTGTGCGCGCGTGGGCCGTGCGGGAGGGACCATGGAAGGCCGTGCTCCCCCACTGGCGTTACGGAGTGCAGGGCGACGACAGCAACCTGCGTCTGCACCGGCTGCCTGAGGACCCCGGAGAGGAGCGGAACCTGGCCGCGGAGGAACCCGAGGTCCTGTCCCGGCTCAAGGGACTCTGGGAGGCGTGGAACGCGACGCTCCCCTCGCCCTCGGACGGCGCTGCCGCGGACGCGCCGGGCGACGCGGAATTCGACTAGGCGGCACGTCCATCTCCCGCGCCGCGGCGTCCCACGCGCGCAGGCGGACTTTCGACGCCGGCGAGCCCGGATACTCCGCGGCGAACAGGCTGCACACCACCACGTCGCGCTTCGTCCCGTCGCCGCCGGGCAGGCGACGCCTCAGCATCCCTTCGCGGGCGAAGCCGAGCTTCGCGGGGATGGCGAGGCTGGCATCGTTGCCGGGCTCGGCGCGGATCTCCACGCGGTCCAGGCCGAGCAGCTCGAAGCAGACCCGCGTGAGCGCGGCGGCCGCCTCGGTGGCGAGCCCGCGCCCCGTGCGGCCGGTGCGGATCCAGTACCCGATCTCGAGCGCGTCCGGGCCGGCGCGCGTGTGCAGCCCCGTGCCGCCGAGCACGGAGCGCTCCTTCGGGTCGAAGATGCCGTAGGTGAAGTCCTCGCCGAGGTCGAAGCGGCCGCGGAAGGAGCGCAGCAGCTCCACGCGATCGTCCAGGGGACGCGGCTCGTCCGCCGCCCAGGGCAGCCACGGGAGGAGCTCGTCGCGGCTCTCCGCCAGCGCCTCCGACAGGCGCGGCGCGTCGTCCGGATTCCAGCACCGGATCACGAGGCGCTTCGTGGCGATGCGGTACGGCGGATGGCGCACGGAGGACATCCCCGGTTCGTTCCGTTACGATGCCCCATTATCCCAAGGGGCGCGCCGACGCGCGAGGGGGGAAACGGTGGCCGACACGACGCGCATGGTGGTCCTGGGCGCCGGGACCATGGGGCACGGGATCGCGCAGGTCGCGGCACAGTCCGGGTTCGAGACCGTGCTGGTGGACGTGGAGGAGGCGCTGGTGCAGCGCGGGCTCGCGCGCATCCGGGAGAACCTGGACAAGGGCGTGGAGCGCGGGAAGGTGGCGGCGGCGGCGCGGGATGCGGCGCTGGCGCGGCTGTCCACGGGCACGGACCTGGCGAAGGCGGCGGCGGGCGCCGGCGTCGTGGTGGAGGCGGCGCCCGAGCGCATGGAGTTGAAGCGCGCCATCTTCGACACGCTCTCCGCGCACGCGCCGGGGGACGCGATCCTGGCGACCAACACGTCCTCGCTGAGTGTCACGCGGATCGCCGAGGGCGTGGCGCATCCGGAGCGCGTGATCGGCATGCACTTCTTCAACCCGCCGTACATCCTCACGCTGCTGGAGATCGTGCGCGGGCGCGCCACGTCGGAGGAGACGCTCGCGCGCACGCGGGCGATCGGGGAGCGCATGGGCCGCGACATGATCGTGGTGTCGGACACGCCGGGCTTCGCCACGAGCCGGCTGGGCGTGGTGCTCGGGCTGGAGGCCATGCGCATGCTGGAGCAGGGCGTGGCGTCGGCGGCGGACATCGACCGCGCGATGGAACTCGGTTACCGGCACCCCATGGGGCCGCTGAAGCTCACGGACCTCGTGGGGCTGGACGTGCGGCTGGACATCGCGAAGCACCTGCACGCGGAGCTCGGCGGGGACCAGTACCGGCCGCCCGCGGTGCTCGAGCGGCTGGTGGCCGAAGGGAAGCTGGGGAAGAAGACCGGGGAGGGGTTCCACCGCTGGTAGCGTGCGCGGGTCGGCAAGCCCCGCGCGCGCCGGAGACCTAGCGGTACAGGTTCTTGATCTTCCCCCAACTCGTCGGCTCCACGCCGACCGCCCCGCAACCCATGCCTAGCGCACCCACGAGACCGCCACACGGCGTGGCGCCCGGCAGGCAGGGAGAATCCGCGGCCAGCCGGTAGTCTCCGTGCACGGGATCGCAGAAGAGGGGATCGGCGGAGAAGACCCCCTGCGTATCGGGCGGCGTCGAGCCGCCGAAGACGACACCCGACGAGGCGTAGACGTTCGCACAGGACAGGTCCAGGCTGCCCCCGGTGCTCTGGAAGACGTTCGCGGCCCGGGAGCCGGCGAGGATGGACCGTGCCACTTCGACGCGGGCGTCCGTGCTCCCGACGATGGCCGTGTACGCCCGAGGCCCGACGACCGTGCACGACTCCAGCCGGAGCGTGCCGCCGGACCGGGACTCCAGGCACAGGTTGTTCTCGTACGGCGCCCAGCCGTGATCGCCCCAGCCGGCGGAGTCCACGACGCAGTTGCGCAGCAGCAGGGAGCCGCCGTTGGCGAGCCCGATGACCGGTCCGGGCGCGTAGTACGGCAAGGCGATGCCCTTCCGGAACGATGTGTCCTCGACGACGACGTCGCTTCCCGACGTCACGACGCATGGTCCCCAGATGTCATCGAAGCGACTGGATCGGATGGCATGCGGCCCGCTGCCGGTGAAGTGCACGGCGATGTTCGGATAACCGATGCACGCGGACGTGAAGGCGAACGAGCAGTCGACCAGGGTCACGGAACCATTCGCGTCGACCTGACGGCTGGCGCCCAATTGCCGGAGGATGTTGTTCTCGAACCGGCAGGACGAGACCGTCACTTCCGACTCCGTCGTGTCCAGCAAGCCCTCGACTCGCGTTTCGCACTCCCGGAAGAGACAGTCCTCGATGCGGATGTTCGTGGAGCGGTACACCACGACGGCGCGGGCCATGCGGCTGCGGAAGGAGAATCCCCGCACGAGGACGTCGGACACGGTGTCCAGACGCACCAGGTGGTACCCGTACAGGGCGGACGTCAGACGCACGCACTCGGCGAAACCCGTCTCGCTGCGCAGCGTGACCCCCGACGGGACGACGAGGTGCTGCTCGGCATAGTCGCCGCATCCCACCACGACCTCGTCGCCCGCGGCCGCGGCGGCAAGGCCGGCCGCGATGGTGGGCTGATCGGCGGGGACGCGGATCGTGGCCGCAAGGGCCGTGGTTCCGGGGAGAATCAGGGCGGTCGCCGCGAAGGCGGCGAGGCGGATCGGGCTCATGAGCGCCTCCGGCGGGGGCCGGCAAGCGCTTCCAGCCTACCCCCGCGACGGGGACGATTGCAACGCCGCCTCCCGCCGCCCCGCGCGGGACAGCACGGCGTCGAACACCACCTCGTACTTCTCCGCGCAGCGCTCGATGGAGTACTCGTTCGCGTGCTGCCGGTTGAAGTCCCCGTAGCGGCGGCGGGCCGCCGCGTCCGCCTTGATGCGGCGCACGGCGGCCGTGAACTTCGCCAGGTCGCCCACCGGGACCACGGCGCCGGTGCGGTCCTCGGTGAGGAAGTCCGTCTGGCCGCCCTTGTCGAAGCAGGCGATGGGGAGGCCGGCGCGCATCCCCTCCAGGAACACCAGGCCGAAGCCCTCGTGCAGCGCCGTGGAGACGAAGAGGTCCGACGCGGCCAGCCAGCGCCACTTGTCCGTCTCGGACAGGCGGCCCAGGAAGCGGACTCGCTCCGCGATCCCCAGCGCCTGCGCCTGCCGTTCCAGCTCCGGACGCAGCGGCCCGTCGCCCACGACCGCCAGGAGATCGTTCGGATCCTCCAGGCGGCGCAGGACCTCGAGCACGCCGTCGATCCCCTTGCGCGCCACGACGCGACCCACCGTGATCATCACGAACCGGCCCTCGGGGAGCCCGAGCGCCGCGCGGTCCCGCGGCGGCACTTGCGGCAGCCGGATCCCCAGCGGCACGACCTCGATGTCGCGGTCCACGCCGTACAGGGAGCGCGCGTTCTCGCGCGTGTCGTTGGACTGCGCCACCACGCAGTCCGCGCGCTTCAGCAGGTTCCGCACGACCGCGCGGACCATGGGCAGCCGGTGCGGGGACATCCGTTTCGACGGATCGTAGATGTCGCCGCCGTGGATCGAGAGCACGTTCGGCACCCGGAAGCGCTCGGCGAGATGCTGCGGCGCGGGCCCGGTGGGGACCACGAAGTGCGTGTTCAGGATGTCGAAGCCGCCGGCGGCGAGCAGCGCGCGCCCGCGCTTCCAGCTCTCCGGGACGTACGAGAGCATCGAGAGGAGCGACGCCGTGGACAGCGCCGTGCGCCCGAGCACCGGCACGCGGAAGATCTGCTGCCCGCCGCGGACCTCGTGGGTGGGCAGGTCGCCGTGGCCGGACGTGACGATGGTCACGTCGTGGCGCTTCGCCAGCTCGTCGTACATGGCCGCGAAGACCACGCCGCCGCCCCCGCCCAGCGGCGGGTATTCGTAGTTGAACGCCAGGATCCTCACGCCAGCAGGCCCTGCGCCCGGTACCCCGCCGCGGTCTTCGCCAGCCCCTCGGCCAGCGAGTGCTTCGGGGTCCAGCCGAGGATCTCGCGGGCGCGCCGGTTCGAGAAGTCCTCGTCGTGCCGGTAGAAGTCCAGCCGGCGCGGGTACAGCGGCGGCTGGATCCCGAAGGGGCGGCACACGGTCTCGCAGGCCACCGCCGCGGCGGCGAGCGGCGCGTAGGGGACCCGCACGAACCGCACCTCGGCGCCGATGGCCTTCGCGATCTCCCGCACGAACTCCGTGAGCGGCACCGACTCGGGGCCCGACGCGTTGAACACGCGGCCCACCGCCTCCGGCTTCGCGGCCGCCAGCTCGAACGCGTCCAGCAGGTCGTCGATGTACACGTTGTGGTGCTTGCCCTTCCCGTCGCCGATCATGAGGAAGCGGCCCTTGCGCACCATCCGGAAGAGCTTCACCAGGCGGCCGTCCCGCGCGCCGTACACGCCGGGCGGCCGGATGGCGGCCACCGGGTACCCGTGCACGCGCCCGAACTCCAGCACGGCCTTCTCCGCGATGCCCTTCGTGAGCTGGTAGATGTCCTTGGGGCGGAAGTCGGTGTCCTCGTCCGTGACCACGCCGCGGTCCGTGCCCACCACGCCGCCCGTGCTGCAGTACACGAAGCGCTTCACGCCGCCGTCCCGGCTGCGCGCGAGCAGGCGCTTCGTCTGCTCCACGTTCACCTCGTGGAAGTGCGCGTCCGGGACGTTCGCCTCGCGCATGGCCGCGGCGATGTGGTACACGAGGTCCACGCCCGCCAGCGCGTCCGCCACGAGCGCCTCGTCGCCGAACTCGCCCAGGCGCACGTCCACGCCGGCGGCGCGCAGCTCCGCGGCGTTCGCGGCCTCGCGCGGCGTGGCCTCCTTCGCGATCACCACGACATCGTCGCCGCGGCCCCGCAGCCGCAGCGCGAGCGAGGACCCGAGGAAACCGGTCCCGCCGGTGATGAGGACCTTCACTTCGCCGCCTTCCGCGCGCGGGCTCCCAGCTTCTTCGTGAAGATCTTCGCGTCCTTCCCGTACATGATGAACATCGCCCGGAAGAACAGGTGCAGGAGCGACGTGACGAGGAGGCCCACGTAGTTCAGGGGATTCGTCCAGAACACGTACAGCTGCAGCGGGAACGGCCGGATCTCCGTGAACCCGGCGATCTCCAGCGCCTGCCCGAGGCTGTAGTCGGTGAACGTGTGGAAGTGGTCGATGTTGTGCGCGAGGGAGTCCGGGCCCGTGATCGGGTTCGCGCCGTTCAGCCCGTAGACCACCAGCGTGCCGCCCGGCCGCAGCGCCTCGCGGCACAACCCGAGGAACTCGATCATCTCCGCCTTCGTGAGGTGGTTCAGCTCCTGCTCGCCCACGATGGCGTCCCACTCCGCGCGGCAGCCCTCCAGGAACGGGAAGGCCTCGGCGGGGCGGCAATCCAGGCCGCGCTTCGTGGCCAGCGCCACCTTGGCGGGGTCGGAGTCGATGCCGGTGACGGCCGTGTAGCCCTGCTCGCGGAGCAGCTTCACCAGGTAGCCGGGACCGCAGCTGATCACGAGGATCCGCGCGTCCTTCGCGGCCGGGAGGTGCGGGAGGAAGTTCGCACGGTAGTACGCGCCGAACTTGGAGTACCCGGCCTCCACGTCCTTCGGCGCCTGCCAGTACGAGTCGAAGGGCTCCAGGCGCGCGGAGAGGCGACGGGCGGGGGCGCTGGAGGGCGCCGGGGGGGCGGCGTGGGTCTCGACCTGCGACACGGCGGAATCCTCGTCCGGGGCTGAACGCGGCGGGCCCAAGGGGGTCGCGGGCGCCGCCCGCAAGTTCTTCGGCCCGAAGAGCCTAGGAGTCTACAGGGATCCGCCCGCGGCGCGCAATCGCGCGGGGCGGGAGAGGGACGCCCCAACCCGCCCCCGGAACCCGCAACGGATTGCCGGGGAAGGGGTTCGCGCGTTCCGGCCCGGACGCCGGCGGCGGGCCTACCGGGTCTGGGCCCGGATCCACTCCCCGTTGAGCTCCCGGATCACGTCCCGGGAGATCTCCTTGGGGCAGACCGCCTCGCACTCGTAGTGGTTCGAGCACCGGCCGAAGCCCTCGGCGTCCATGGTCCTCACCATGGCGATCACCCGGCGCTCCCGCTCGGGGTGACCCTGGGGCAGGTGCAGGAACTGCGAGACCTTCGCGCCCACGAACAGCATGGCCGACGCGTTCCGGCACGCGGCCACGCACGCCCCGCAGCCGATGCAGGCGGCCGCGTCGAACGCCTTGTCCGCCTCGGCCTTCGCGATGGGCAGCGCGTTCGCGTCGGCGGCGCCGCCGGTGTTCACGGAGACGAACCCGCCGGACTGGATGATGCGATCGAACGCCCCGCGGTCCACCACGAGATCCCGGATCACCGGGAACGCGCGCGCGCGGAAGGGCTCGATCGTGATCGTGTCCCCGTCCTTGAAGTGCCGCATGTGCAGCTGGCAGGTGGTGGTGCCGCGGTCCGGGCCGTGCGGGACGCCGTCGATCACGAGGGAGCACATGCCGCAGATGCCCTCGCGGCAGTCGTGGTCGAACGCGATGGCCTCCTCGCCCTTCTCCAGCAGGCCCTCGTTCACGGCGTCCAGCATCTCCAGGAACGACGAGTCCGGGCTGACGTCCTTCGCCGGGTACGTGACCAGCTTCCCGCGATCCTCCGGTCCGTTCTGCCGCCAGACCTTGAGCGTGAGGTTCACTTGTAGCTCCTCGTCGTCGGCTTCACTTCCTCGAAGGCCAGGGGCTCCACGTGGCGCACCGGCTCCTTCCCTTCGCCCGTCCACTCCCAGACCGCGGCGTGCTGGAAGCGCGCGTCGTCCCGCACCGCCTCGCCGTCCTCCGTCTGATGCTCCTCCCGGAAGTGCCCGCCGCAGGACTCGTCCCGGGCGAGCGCGTCGCGGCACAGCAGCTCCGCGAACTCCAGGAAGTCCGCCACGCGGCCGGCCTTCTCCAGGGTGACGTTCAGCGACTCCCCGTTGCCCAGGACGCGGAGGTTCCTCCAGAACTCCTCGCGGATCTCCGGGACGCGGGAGAGCGCCCGCTTCAGCCCGGCCTCGTTGCGCGCCATGCCGCAGTCGTCCCAGACGATCTTCCCGAGCTCCTTGTGGAACGAGTCCGGCGAGCGGCGCCCGCCGATGGCCAGCAGCCTCGCCACGCGCTCGGAGACCTGCTTCCCCACCGCGCGCACGTCCGGGTGGTCCGGGCCCACGTCCTTCGACGGCCCCGACCGCGCGAAGAAGTCCCCGATGGTGTAGGGGAGCACGAAGTACCCGTCCGCCAGGCCCTGCATGAGCGCGCTGGCGCCGAGCCGGTTCGCGCCGTGGTCGGAGAAGTTCGCCTCGCCGATCACGAAGAGGCCCGGCACCGTGCTCTCCAGGTTGTAGTCCACCCACAGCCCACCCATCGTGTAGTGCGAGGCGGGGTAGATGCGCATGGGCACCGAGTAGGGGTCCTCGCCGGTGATCTTCGCGTACATGTCGAACAGGTTGCCGTAGCGCTGGGAGATGCCGTCCCGGCCGAGGCGCTGGATCGCGTCGCGGAAGTCCAGGTACACGCCGAGCCCGCCGGGGCCCACGCCGCGGCCGTCGTCGCAGACCTGCTTCGCCGCGCGGGAGGCGATGTCCCGCGGCGCCAGGTTCCCGAAGCTGGGGTACTTGCGCTCCAGGTAGTAGTCACGCTCGTTCTCCGGGATGGCGCCGGGCGCGCGCGTGTCGCCCTGCTTCCTCGGCACCCAGATGCGCCCGTCGTTCCGCAGGGACTCCGACATCAGCGTGAGCTTGGACTGGTGCTCGCCGGCCACCGGGATGCAGGTGGGGTGGATCTGCGTGAAGCACGGGTTCGCGAACCCGGCGCCGCGCTTGTGCGCGCGCCAGGTGGCGGTGACGTTGCAGCCCTTCGCGTTCGTGGAGAGGAAGAACACGTTCCCGTAGCCGCCGGTGGCCAGGACCACCGCGTCCGCCAGGTGGGTCTCCACCTTGCCGGTCACCAGGTGCCGCGTGACGATGCCGCGCGCGCGGCCGCCCGCCACCACGAGGTCCAGCATCTCCGTGCGCGGGTGCATGGCCACGGCGCCGCGCCCGATCTGCCGGGCCAGCGCGGAGTACGCGCCGAGCAGGAGCTGCTGCCCGGTCTGGCCGCGCGCGTAGAACGTGCGCGAGACCTGCGCGCCGCCGAAGGAGCGGTTGTCCAGCTGCCCGCCGTACTCCCGGGCGAAGGGCACGCCCTGCGCCACGCACTGGTCGATGATGTTCGCCGACACCTGCGCGAGCCGGTACACGTTCGCCTCGCGCGCGCGGAAGTCCCCGCCCTTGACCGTGTCGTAGAACAGCCGGTACACGCTGTCGCCGTCGTTCTGGTAGTTCTTCGCCGCGTTGATGCCGCCCTGCGCCGCGATGCTGTGCGCGCGCCGCGGGCTGTCCTGGAAGCAGAACGCGCTCACGCGGTAGCCCAGCTCCGCGAGCGTGGCGGCGGCGGAGGCCCCGGCGAGGCCGGTGCCCACCACGATGACCTCGAACTTCCTCTTGTTCGCCGGATTGACCAGCTTCATCTCGAACCGGTGCCGGTCCCACTTCTGCGCGATCGGCCCCGACGGGATGCGCGCGTCGAGCTTCATGTCACGCCCCTCCCGTCCCGGGGAGGAGCTTCAGCAGCACCGCCGCGGGGATGGAGACGTTCCCGATCAGGATGATCCAGGCCAGCGCCGTGCCCAGCCGGTCCAGGCGCGGCCGCCAGCGCGGCGTGGCCAGCCCGAGCGTCTGGAACAGGCTGCCCACGCCGTGCGAGAGGTGCATGGCGAGGAGGACCTGCGCCAGCACGTAGAACCCGGAGACCAGCGGATCCGAGAAGCCGGCCACGACCATGGCGTAGACGTCGTGACGACCCTTCGCGTCCACCAGGTGGTGGAACTCCGGATGCGTGACCAGGAACGTGAAGTGCATGAGGTGGTAGACCACGAAGGCCGCGATCACGAGCCCGGTGAGCAGCAGCGTGCGGGGCGCGATGCCCACCTTCACCGGCACGCTCATCACGTAGCGCTGCGGACGGGCCGCGCGATTCTGCGCCGTGAGGCGCAGCGCCGAGGCGACATGCAGCACGACCGCGGCGAGCAGCACGATGCGCGCCGCCCAGAGCAGCTCGGGCAGCGTGCGGAGCAGCTCGCCGTAGTGGTTGAGGGTGTCGGGTCCCAGGAAGATCTGCAGGTTCCCGAGCATGTGGACGAGGACGAACCCCACGAGAAGGAGGCCGGTGACGCCCATGACCACCTTCGTGCCGATCGATGAGCCCAGAGGGCTCCCTTCGGACGCCATCGCGCCTCCCTGATCGCTCCGCCGGACCGCGGCGGCGGGGGCCCCGCGGCAGACCCGAAGAATCCGCGGAAACCTACGGGGCACAGCCCACCCTGGCAAGCTGCTTGTGGTTCACAGATTGTGGAAGGCGTCGGGTAACCGGTTGTTTCGCAGCCACTTGCGGCATGGGAGATCCGGGGGAGGTCCAAGCCGTTGGCCGGCGCGGACCTGGGCCTGCCCCATCCACAATCTGCGAACCACGACCTCAGCGATACCGGAGGGCTTCGGCGGGGCGGCCGAGGGAGTCCAGGGTGGCGGCGAGGCGGCGGCGGGAGGTCGTGTCGGACGGATCCAGGTTCACCACCACCACCAGCGCCCGCGCCACCCCCGCCGTGTCCCCGGCGGCCGCGAGCACGTCCGCGTGGGCCCGGTGCGCCGCCGGGTCGTCCGGGCGGTCGGCGATGACCGCCTCCACGGCGGACGCGGCTTCCGCATGCCGGCCGGCCGCGGAGAGGATGCGGGCGCGGTCCAGGCGGGCGGCAGGATCCGAGGCGATCGCGGCGCGGTCCAGGTGCGCGAGCGCCTCCGCGGGGCGGCCCAGGACCAGGGCCAGCCAGGCGCGGCGCGCGGCGATGTCCCGCGGCGCGAGCAGGCCGATGCCGCCCGCGGTGAGCCCGTCCGCGCGGCGGTACCAGGCGGCGGCGCGCGCGGCGGCGGCGCGGTCCGCGTCCGTGATGCGGCCGGCGAAGGCCGCCTCGCGCGTCACGCGGACGGCGGCGTCGGCCGCGTCCGCGCGCGCCTTCAGCAGGCCGGCGGCGCCGGCCTGCACGGTGAGGAGGACGGCGAGGCCGGCGCCGGCGAACGCCAGCGCGCCGGGCGCGCGCCAGCGGCCGTCGCGGCGCAGCGCGAAGCCCTGGAGGGAGACGTCCGGCGCGGTGACGAGGCGCCACGCCACCCAGGCGAGCCCGGTCACGGTGAGTCCCACGCCCACGGCCATCAGCATGGGGACGAGCCCGTAGGCGCCGCGCCACGCCGCGAAGGCGCCGAGGAACACGGCCAGCACGGCGACCTCGCCCTTCGCGTCCAGGTCCCAGCGGCGCTCCGCGGGCGCGGCGCCGCGGGGGGCCGGCGGGCCGAAGCCGAAGCGGAGCGCATCCTTCGGGCACGTGCTCACGCAGTCCAGGCACTTCATGCAGCCGGCGTCGACGACCATGCCGTGCCGGCGCACCTCGTCGTGCACGCGCACGTTCGACGTGCACACGGCGGTGCAGTGCCCGCAGCCGTTGCAGTTCTCGTCCACGCGGATGCGGCCGCGCGCGGTGCGGTCGGCGAGCCCGAAGAACGCGCCGTACGGACAGCCGTAGGTGCAGAAGCCCTTCGAGCCCAGCAGCCACACCACGGCGAAGCCGCACACGAGCAGGAACGGCACGGCCACGGCCACGCCGGCGAACGTCTCCCAGAAGTGCTCCGTGGTGAGGTGGTCCGAGAATCCGGGGAACGGGGCGGGCGCCGCGAGGAAGCCGCGCTCCGGGAGGAAGTCCTTCGCCCAGGGGACCACGAGCCATCGCTTCGCGGTGGGCCACACGAACATGTACAGGGCGAGGGCCAGCGGCACCCAGCCGAGCAGCCGCGCCCGGAACGGGCGCGGCCGGATCCCCGCCTTGCGCATGAGCCAGCCGCACAGGTCCTGCAGAGCCACGACGTGGCAGCCCCAGCCGCAGAAGAACCGGCCCAGCACGAGCGTGGAGAGGATGGCGAGGGCGAAGAAGATCGCGCCGGCGTTCACCTGCCCGAGCTCCAGCGTGCGCATGGCCTCGGACGGCTCCACCGGCGAGAGCGTGCGCCCGGCGACCTGCCAGTGGAGGATGTGCCCGGCGATCAGCACGTGGACGGCGCCGAGCACGAGCGCCCGGCGCCGTCCCATGCGCGACCGCTTCATCGGCCCTTCGACCTTCGGATCCCCGGGGAAGACCGGGAACGGGTTGCGCTCCCGGATCGGGCCGCCCTCCGGGGCGCAGCGGGCGTCGGCGCGTGGCATGCCCGCCATTGTCGGCTACGACGTCTGCGGCTTCAACTCGCTCCGCTTCAGGAAGATGCGGTCCGCCGTGCTCTTGTACGTCTTGGCCGGCAGGCCGTCCTCGCCGAGCTGCACGTAGACCTTGTTCTCCTCGTCCAGGGCGTCGCCGAACCGCACGGCCAGCGACGTGCCGTCGTGCAGGTGCAGTTCGAACCAGCGCGCCGGCGCGGCGAGTCCGAAGAGCGCGGGGTCGGCGGGCTCCACCACGTCGGTCGCGTACAGGTTGCACGCCGTGCCGAGGATCCCGTCCGCCTTCGCCTTGTCGATGGCGCCGGCCGCGTCGGCCTTCCAGGTCCAGTTCGTGCGGTCCGGCCCCGCCGGCGCGGCCGCGCCGGACGTGTCGGGCGCCGCGGGCGCGGCCTGCGCGAACTCCTTCTCCAGCGTGAGCGTGGCGCCGCCGTCGTGCAGGACGATCCGGTCCACGTCCTGCCGGTTCGCCTGGGTCACGCGCAGCTCGATCCAGCGCTTCACGTCCGGCGCCTTCGTCTCCTCGCCCCACAGGCCGAAGGAGGAGCGCAGCGAGGCGGACACCAGGTACACGTCGTCGGAGCCCTCGCGCCGCACGAACGTGCCGCCGCGCGTGGCCGACTTGCCCACCACGAGGTGGAACAGCTCCGAGCCCGCGCCGCCCGTGCCGACCAGGTGCAGGCCCTCCTCGTCGTCGATGTCGTAGTCCGCGAGCACCTCGCCGGTGGAGGAGCGCAGCTCGCCCGTCAGCCCGGCGAGGTCCTCGAGCAGCCGGTCCACGAGGTCCGTCTTCGCCTTCCAGCCCCAGCGGGACGCGACCACCCAGCCCTCGCCGTCGCGGGCCAGCTCCACGGTGCTGTCCGGCAGCGCGCCCACCCAGGCCTTGATCGAGTGGACGGAGGCGGCGTCCAGGTCCTTCGCCAGCAGCGTCTCGAAGCCGCCGCCCTCCGCGGCGCCGTACCGCTGCCGCGACGTCACGAGCGAGAGCGCGCCCAGCACGAGCAGCACCCCCGCGAGGATCCCGAGCGTCCTGCGATTCATCATCGTCCCGTCCCTCCCTGACCCTGCGCCTGCCGCTCCGCGTACTCCTCGGCCTCGCGGCGGCGGCGGAAGCGACCGCCGAGCCCGACGCCGACGAGGAGGAGGGGGACCAGCGCCATGTTCACGATGCGGAACGCCAGCTTCTTCCCGTCGGAGACCGCGCCGAACGTCCGCGACTCGAAGGTCTTCGAACGGATCGAGATGAGGTCCTCGCCGAGGGTGAGGGCGTCCACGGAGTTGAGGAGCAGGGCGGCATGGCCCGCCTGCTCGATGAGCATGTCCTCGAAGAGCTTCGAGCACCCGACCACGAGCAGCCGCCCCGGGCCCGTCGTGCTGTCCGCGGCCGCGGCCATGTCGGGACCCGCGGCATCCGTGGTGTCCGCCGGCGCCGGCCACGCGGGCACGGGCTTCCCTTCCCACGGATCGGGGAACTGCCCCTCGACGAGCACGCACAGCGGCGGCTCCTGCAGCGCGGGGTGCCCCTCGGGGTCGAGGTCCTCGTTCGCCAGCATCCCCGACGTCTTGTCCACCACCCAGGCCTTGTCGCTGCCGGTGAAGACGGTGGTCGCGGTCAGGCCCTTCGCCGCCAGTCCCTCGTCGTCCAGCACGAGCTGGTTGCCCCACAGGTACAGCAGCTCGGGCACGCCGGCGGTGAACGGGAGGTCGCGGCGGATGTCGTCGCCCAGCACGCGGATCTGCATCGGCGCCTGCACCGGCTCCGAGGTCTGGAACCGGATGCCGCCGATGATCGCGGAGCGGGGGATGGCCAGCGTGGCCATCTGCGCGTCCATCAGCATGCGGTCGTCGATCCGCACGCCCCAGAACGACGTGAGGTCGTTGATCCCGAGCGTGTTCGGCCGCACGGAGATCTGGAATCCCCCGCGCGGGCCCGGGCTGTAGTCGTAGGTGGTGCCCTGCGTCGCCACGATCACGCTGCCGCCGCGCCGCAGCACGCGGGCCACCTCCCAGCGCTGCCGCTCGTTCAGCTCGCGCACGCCCAGCAGGAGAAGCGTGCGGGTCTCGGGCGGCACGGGGCTGTCCTTCGTGATCTGGACGGGGCGGACGTCGTAGCCCTGGCTGCGCAGGTAGTCCGGGATCGGCTGGAACGGATCCTGCGGCTCCGGCAGCGGCTGTCCGGCCTGCAGGTAGAAGCTCACGAGCTGCGGGTCCAGCGCCTCCTTCTCGGAGTACACGGCCACCACGGGTTCGGTGTCCCGCACGAGCTTCAGCACGCGCGAGAGCAGCTCGTACTCCAGGCTGCCCAGGTTGTCCGGGAGCACCTGCGGCAGGATCTCCTCGCCCTCGTCCTTGTACCCGATGGACAGCGCCGAGTAGACCAGCTTCACCGCCACGGCGTCCCGCTCCACGGACTGCACCTGGAACGGGCGGATGCCCTTGGTCTGCAGCGTCTGCTGCAGCTCCTCGCTCTCCGAGGGGTCCACGATCTTGAAGTCCAGCCGCCCCTTCGACGCGATGGACAGCTCGCTGAGCTTGTCCGTGACCTCCTGCCTGAGGGTCTTGAGCCCGGCCGGCATCTCGTCCGTGGGCGTCACGTAGTACCGCACCTGCACGGGCACCTTCAGGCGCCCGAGGATGTTCTTCGCGCCGTCCGACACCGTGTACAGCCGGTCCTCGGTGAGGTCGAAGCGGCCCAGGCCCAGGTTCGACGCGGTCCGGTTCAGGAAGATGGCGATGCCGAGCATCAGCACCGCGCCGAGCGCCAGACCGGTCCGGAAGTTCGTGCTCTTCGACATGGCCGCCTCCTAGTACTTGCGCCCTTCGAGCGAGAGCGTGTTGAGGACGAGGAAGACGACGGCGAACGAGACGAAGAACAGCACGTCGGCCAGGCCCAGCACGCCGCGCTGGATCCCCTCGAAGTGCCCGGAGATCGCGAACGCGTCGCTGAGGAACGAGCCCAGGCCGGCGATCCAGCCGTCCAGCACCGCCACGAAGAAGGGCGTGCCGGCGAGGACGAACAGGGAGCACGCCAGCAGCGTCAGCACGAACGCCGTGATCTGGTCCTTGAACAGCCCGGAGACGAAGATCCCCACGGCGAGGAAGAGCCCGCCGAGGAGCAGCGCGCCGACGTAGCCGCACAGGATGGCGCCGAGATCCGGGGACCCGATCCACACGAGCGAGAGGGGGATGGTGAACGTGCAGGCCAGCGTGATGGCGTAGAACGCCAGCGACGCCAGGTACTTGCCGAGCACGATGTGCACGGGCTTCATGGGCAGCGTCATCAGCAGCTCGAACGTGCCCTGCCGCTGGTCCTCGGCCCACAGCCGCATGGTGAGGGCGGGGATGAAGAACAGGAGGTAGAGGGGCAGCGTCCCGAAGAAGTCGCGCATGTCCGCGACGCCGTTCAGGAAGAACCCGTTCGTGTAGAACCCGCCCGCGAGGACGAGGAACACGATGATGAAGATGTACGCGATGGGGGACTCGAAGTACGCACCCATCTCGCGGCGGAAGATGATGCCGACGTCGCGCATCAGGCGGCCCTCCGTCCGGTCAGCTCGATGAACGCCTGCTCGAGCGAGGGCCGCTCGGCCGACAGCTCCAGCACGTCCCAGCCCCGCGCGCGCGCGAGCTCGTTGATGTCGCGGCGCGGGTCGCGGTCCAACGCGCTGCGGAGCAGGAGGGCCCCGCCCTCGCCGGCGGCGTCCACGCCCACCACGCCCGGGATCGACTTCAACGCGCCCAGGGCGTCCGGCCCGTTTCCGGACAACAGCACCCGCGTGCGGTTCTCCCGCATCGCGTTGCGGCGGAGCTCGTCGGTCTGGCCGTCCGCCACGATCCGGCCCTCGTGGATGATCACGATGCGGTCCGTGACGGCGGAGATCTCGGCGAGGATGTGCGAGGAGAAGATGATGGTCTTGGTGGCCGCCAGCCCGGCGATCAGGTTCCGGATCCCGATGATCTGGCGCGGATCCAGGCCCGACGTGGGCTCATCCAGGATGAGGACGGCGGGGTCGTGGACCAGCGCCTGGGCCAGGCCCACGCGCTGCCGGTAGCCCTTCGACAACTCGTTCACGTTCTTGAACAGCACGGAGCGGACGCCCGTCGCGTCGTAGACCCACTCCAGCCGGGAGGACAGCTCGGCGCCGTCCAGCCCGCGCGCCGCCGCGACGAACGCGAGGTAGTCCTTCACGCGCATGTCCGCGTACAGGGGGGCGTTCTCCGGCAGGTAGCCGATCCTGCGCCGGACCGCGAGCGGGTCCTTCACCACGTCGACGCCGTCCACCGTGACCTGCCCTTCGTCCGGGGACAGGTACGTGGTGATGATCTTCATGGCGGTGCTCTTCCCCGCGCCGTTCGGCCCGAGGAATCCCAGGACGCGGTTCCGTTCCACGGAGAAGGAGACCCCGTCCAGGGCCTTGGTCGGCCCGTAGGACTTCGAAACGTTCTCGACTCGGATCATGCTCGACACCTGGATTCCGTACCGGTTTGGGCGCCCCGGGGGACGCCGGAAAAGCGGACGGGCATGGTAGCGGATCCCGCCGGGCCAGCCAACCCGTGGCCGGTGGCCCGGGGGCGCCGGGCCTCTCGGCCGCCGGATGCACGGCGCGCCGCCGTTCCGCAAACGCGCGGAGGAACCCCCGGAGGGGCATCGGGTTCACGCCGCGCCGCGGGGAGGCGACGGGGCGAAGGAGTGCGGGGCGGGGCGCGGGGAACCCGATGGGTGCCAGGAGGCGGGCGGGGCGCGGGAGAGCCGGGTGGCGCCGGGCAGCGCCGGGCAGACAGTACGATCCGTATCCGGTTCAGTGACAGGGTCGTTGGGCCGTTCGCATGAACCTCCTTGTCAACCGCGGCGACCGCGGCCCGGGCCGGCCTTGCGACTCCGGACCGCCCGGGCTACGTTGCCGGGAATGCCGAACCGCCTCGCGTCCGAGACCAGCCCCTACCTCCTGCAGCACGCCGCCAACCCCGTGGACTGGTATCCGTGGGGCGAGGCGGCGTTCGCGAGGGCGCGCGCCGAGAACAAGCCGGTGCTCGTTTCCATCGGGTACTCCTCGTGCCACTGGTGCCACGTGATGGAGCACGAGAGCTTCGAGGACCCGGACGTGGCGGCCCTGATGAACGAGCGGTTCGTCTGCGTGAAGGTGGACCGCGAGGAGCGGCCCGACGTGGACGAGGTCTACATGACCGCGGTCCAGCTCCTGGGCGAGCACGGCGGGTGGCCGCTCAACGTCTTCGTCACGCCGGCGGGGGAGCCGTTCTGGGGCGGCACGTACTTCGCGCCCGATCGCCGCTTCGGGCGGCCCGGGTGGCGCGAGGTGCTGGAGCGGCTCGCCGCGGTGTGGGAGGAGCGGCGCGGCGAGGTCGAGGCGCAGGGCCGGCGCCTCACGGAGGCGCTGCGGGAGGAGTCGCGCGCGACCCCGGCGGATGCGGCGCCCGGGGATGATGCGGTCGCCGCGGCGCTCGAGACCCTGCTGGCCCGGTACGACCCCGAGTGGGGCGGGTTCGGGCAGGCGCCGAAGTTCCCGCCGTCCCTCTCCCTGCAGCTTCTGCTGCGCCGCCACCGCACGCAGCGGAACCCGAAGCACCTGCTCGTGGTGGAGGGCACGCTGCGCGGCATGGCGCGCGGGGGCATGTACGACCAGCTCGGCGGCGGGTTCCACCGGTACTCGGTGGACGAGCGGTGGCTCGTGCCGCACTTCGAGAAGATGCTGTACGACAACGCGCAGCTCGCGCGCGTGTACGTGGAGGCGTGGCAGGTGACCGGCGAGGCGCCGTACGCGCGGGTCGCGCGGGAGACCCTGGACTGGGTGCTCCGCGAGATGACCGGTCCGGAGGGCGGGTTCTTCTCGGCCACGGACGCCGACAGCGACGGCCGCGAGGGGAGCTACTTCGTGTGGACCCTCCCGGAGATCGAGGGGCTGCTCGGCGAGGACGCGGCACTGTTCGCGGAGGCGTACGGGGTCACGCGCGAGGGGAACTTCGAGGACCCGCACCATCCGGCGGCGCCCGGCGCGCCCGGGGCGAACGTGCTGCACGTGGCCGTCCCGCCGGACGCGCTCGCCGCGCGGGCCGGGCTGGCGGAGGCGGACGTGGCGGCGCGCCTGGCGCGCGCCCGCGCACGCCTGCTCGAGGCGCGGCGCGCCCGAACGTATCCCGGGCTGGACGACAAGGTGATCACGTCCTGGAACGCGCTGATGATCGGGGCGCTCGCGTACGCCGGGCGCGTTCTGGAGGAGCCGCGCTACGTGGACGCCGCGGTGCGCGCCGCGGACTTCGTGCTGGCCCGCCTGCGCACGCCGGACGGCCGGCTGCTGCGCACGTGGCGCGCGGGGGTGGCGAAGATCCCGGCGTTCCTCGAGGACCACGCGTTCCTCGCCGGCGCCCTGCTCGACGTGTACGAGGCCGTGTTCGATCCGCGCTACTGGCGGGAGGCGGAGGCCGTCGCCCGCGCGATGAACGCGGGGTTCCGCGATCCGGCGGGCGGCTGGTTCCACACGGCGGAGGACGGCGAACGCCTCGTGGCCCGCCCGTCCGGCGGCTTCGACGGCTCCATCCCCTCCGCGAACGGGGCGGCGGCCGCCGTGTGCGCGCGCCTCGCCGCGTTCACCGGGGACGCGTTCTGGCGGGAGCGGACGGACGCGGCGTTGCGCCGCTTCGCCCCCTCCGTGGCGCGCGCGCCGGCGGCGGCCATCTCGCTGCTGCTCGCGCTGCAGGCGCAGTCGTCGCCGGGCGCGGAGGTGGCGGTGGTGGGCGCGCCGGGGGACGCCGCCACGCGCGCGCTCGTGCGCGAGGCGCAGCGCGCGTTCGTCCCCTTCGGCGTCCTCGCCCGCCTGGATCCGGACGCGCCGGACGCCGCGACCGCGATCCCGCTGCTGCACGGCAAGACGCTCGCCGGCGGGCGCCCCGCGGCGTACGTCTGCCGGGCCTTCGCCTGCCGGGCGCCGGTCACCGATCCGGTCGCGCTGGCCGCGGCGCTTGCCGCGCCCTAGGAGGAACCCGTGACGATGCTCCCGCTGCTCCTGGTCGCGGCCGCGCTGGATGTGGCCGGCCCCGGATGTCCCCCGGCCCACCACGACGTGCGCATCACCGCCATGGATCCCGCGACCGGGCGCGTCGCCGTGGAGGACGTGGTCCGACTGGACGCGCCGCCCGCGGCGGACGCGCCGTGGCGCTTCGTGCTGAACCGGAATCTCGAGGTGACCTCCGTGCGCGCGGGGGACGAGGCGCTCGCGGTCACGGCGCGCCCCCGCTTCGACCCGCGCCACTTCTGGGCGCGCCCGCCCTACGCGGAGCTCGAGGGCTGGGACCTCGTGCGCGAGTTCGAGGTGGCGCCGCCGCGGGGCGGCTGGGGCGAGAGACCGCGGCGGCTGGCGCTCTCGTACGAGGGCGTGATCGCCGACAGCCTGCATGCGCCGGTGCGGGAGTACGGCCGGAGCTTCGAGACCACGTCGGGTCGCGTGGTCCCCGAGGGCGCGTTCCTGGCGGGCGGCACGTTCTGGATCCCGTGGAGCGGCGAGGGGCTGTTCACGTACGACCTTACCGTGGCATCCCCGGCGGCGTGGCGCACGATGTCGCAGGGCGATCTCGTGGAGGACCGCGAGGCGGACGGCGCGCGCGTGATGCGCTGGCGCTGCGACGCGCCGTCCGAGGAGATCTACGTCGTGTCCGGACCGTACGTGATCCGGCGCCGGGACCACGGCGGCGTCAGCCTGGAGACCTGGTGCTACGCATCCACCGACACCACGGTGTCCGATCCGTACCTGGACGCGGCGGCGGAGGCCATCGACCGGTTCGCCGCGGTCTACGGACCGTACCCGTTCGGCAAGTTCGCCCTCGTGGAGAACTACTGGCAGACGGGCTTCGGGATGCCGTCGTTCACGCTGCTCGGCGACCGCGTGATCCGCCTGCCGTTCATCGTGCACACCAGCTACCCGCACGAGATCCTGCACAACTGGTGGGGCAACGGCGTGTATGTGGACGCGGAGCAGGGCAACTGGTGCGAGGGACTCACCACGTACGGCGCGGACTACGCGGCGAAGGAGGCGGAGGGCGGCACCGCCGCGCGGGACTACCGCCGCGACGCGCTCGTGGGCTACACGGACTTCGCCGCGGCGGGCGGGAAGGACTTCCCGCTGGTGGACTTCCGCGAACGGGACAGCGCCGCCACGCAGGCGGTGGGCTACGGCAAGACGCTGATGGTCTTCCACATGCTGCGGCGCCTGGTGGGGGACGACGCGTTCTTCGCCTCGCTGCGGCACCTGTACGAGACGCGGCGCTTCCGGCCCACGGGCTGGGACGACGTGCGCGACGCGTTCGAGGCGCGCACCGGGCGCGATCTGGACGCGTGGTTCGCGCAGTGGGTGGAGCGGCCGGGCGCGCCGGTGCTGTCGCTGGCGGACGTGGCGGCGAAACGCGAGGGGAAGCGGTGGGTGGTCCGCGGGACGCTCGTGCAGGAGGCGCCCGCCTTCGCCGTGCGCGTGCCCCTGGTCGTGACCGGAAGCGGCGCGAGCGCGGAGCACGTGGTCGAGGCGGACGCGGAGCGCACGCCGTTCACCCTCCGCACCGACTTCGCCCCGGAGCGTGTGGCCGCGGATCCCGGGTTCGATCTCTTCCGGCGGCTGCATGCGGGGGAGGTGGCGCCCACACTGAGCGGCGTGCTCGGGGCGAAGGCCACGCGCATCGTGCTCGGCGCGGATGCGGCGGGCGCCGTGCGCGAGGCGCTCGCGGCGGCGGCGCGGGACTGGGCGAAGGACAGCACGGTGGTCGTGGTGGAGGAGACGGCCGGCGCGGCGCTGCCGGATTTCGAGGGGGGCACGTGGTTCTTCGGGCCGGGGGCGGCGGCGCGCGCGTTCCTGGCCGGGCTACCGCCCGTGCCGTCCGCGGCGGGCGCCGCGACGGCAACGGTGGTGGCGGGACGGCTCGACGGTCGGGCGGACCGGCCCGCCGGCGCGATCGCGGGCGACGCGCTGGACGCGGCGGCGGTGCCGGGCATCGCGCGCAAGGTGCCGCACTACTCGAAGTACAGCTGGCTCGCCTTCGACGGCGACCGCAACGTGGGCAAGGGCGTCTGGGACGCGGGGGCGTCGCCGCTCGCGGTGGCGCTGGACGGAGGTGCGCGATGAGGCGGGGGATGAGGCGGGCGGCGGCGGCCGCCGCGACGGCGTGGATGCTCGCGCCGGCGGCGGGCGCCGCGGATCCCGCGGCGGACGTGGAGCGGATCGTGAACCTGCTGGCGAGCGATTCGATGCGGGGGCGCGGCGCCGGCACCGCCGAGCTGGATCGCGCGCGCGATCTGGTGCGCTCGGAGCTCGCGGCGGCCGGGCTCGCGCCCGGGTTCGGCGACGGCTGGCTCCAGGAACTGGACGGACCGGACGGCGCGCGGCTGGCCAACGTGGCGGGCCGCGTGGCCGGCACGGGAGCGGAGTGGATCGTGGTCGGCGCGCACTACGACGGTCTCGGTGTCGGGAAGCCGGGCAGCGGGCACGCCGGGGAGGTGCACCCGGGAGCGGACGACAACGCGTCCGGCGTGGCCGCGCTCGTGCGGATCGCGCGCGCGACGGCCGCGCTGCCCGCGCCGGAGCGCTCCGTGTGGTTCGTGGCGTTCAGCGGCGAGGAGACCGGGCTGCTCGGCTCGAAGCACTTCGTCGCGAACCCGCCCGCGCCGCTCGAGGGTTGCGCGGCCATGCTGAACCTGGACACGGTGGGCCGCATCGAGGACGACCGCGTCGTGGTGTTCGGCGCCGGGACGGCGGCGGAGTGGAAGGATCTGCTCACCGGCGTGAACTACCCCTTCGGGTTCGATCTCGCGTGGAACGAAGGCGGCGTGGGCGCCTCGGACCACACGCCGTTCTTCGAGCGGGGGATCCCGGTGCTGCACTTCTTCTCGGGGGCGAAGCCGGAGTACCACCGGCCGGGGGACCGCATCGAGCTCGTGGACTTCGAGCGCACGGCGACGCTCGCGGACATGGTGGCGGAGCTGGTCGCGCACCTCGGCGGCACCGCGCAGCGGCTGGAGTTCCGGCCGGCGGGCGCGGAGAACCTCGCGAAGCCGCCCGGGTCGGGCGGGCCGCGCCGCGTCTCCTTCGGCTCGATCCCGGACTTCTCGCGCGAGTCCGGCGGGATCCTGCTGTCCGGCGTGATGCCGGGGAGCCCGGCCGAGGCCGCGGGGCTCGCGGCGGGGGACCTGCTCGTGGAGATGGACGGCCGTGCGATCGACACGATCCAGGACTTCCAGGCCGTGCTGGCGGAGCACGCGCCCGGCGACGAGGTTTCGATCCGTTTCGTGCGTGGCGGGGAGAGCCGCGAAGGGAAGGTCACGCTGGCCGAGCGCCGTTGAGCGCGTGCCGCCGGGCCCGGCTCAGCCGAGGTTGAGGCCGCCGTCCACCGGGAGCATCGCGCCGGTGATGTACGACGCGGCGTCGGACGCGAGGAACAGGGCGGCCGCGGCCACCTCGTCCGGGCGGCCGATGCGCCCCAGCGGCGTGGCCTCCGCGAACCAGCGCTTCGCGGCCTCGATCTCGTCCGGCGGCAGGTAGGTCCCGAAGATCGGCGTGTCCACGCCGCCCGGGCAGATCAGGTTCACGCGCACCTCCGGCGCCGCCTCCAGCGCGAACACGAGCGACGCGTGGTTGAGCGCCGCCTTCGCCGCGCCGTACGCCGCGAGGCCGGGCACCGGGCGCACGGACGCGCCCGTCGAAACCTGGATCACGGACCCGCGCCGCGCGCGGAGCATCGGCAGCGCCTCGCGCGCGAGCAGCACCGGCGCGGTGGCGTTCACCTCCAGCACGCGGCGCCAGTCCGCCTCCGGCATCCGGTCCAGCGGGCCGCGCGCGGGCGCGCCCGCGCAGCCGACGAGGACGTCGAGGCCGCCGAACGTGTCGCGGGCGGCGGCCAGCATGCGGGCGCGATCCGCGGCGACCGTGACGTCGCCCGGCACCGCGAGCACCGCATCCGCCCCGAGCGCGCCGCGCGCCTCGTCCAGCTTCGCCGCGCGCCGGCCGGAGATCACGACGCGCGCGCCGGCGCCCACGAACGTCTCCGCGACGGCGCGGCCGATCCCGGTGCCGCCGCCGGTGATGAGCGCCACCTTCCCGTCGAGGCGGAGGGCGCCGGTCATCGCGCGTCCCCGCGTGGCGCCGCCGACTCCTCGGCACGCATCACGCGCAGGAGGGGAAGCACGGCGCGCCACAGGTCGGCGACCTCGTCGGCGAGCGCCGCCTCGGCCAGCCGGTCGGTCCAGGCGAGGCGGCGGTGCGCGCGCAGTCCGCGCCGCACGAGCCACGGGCGCAACGCCTCCGGGAGGGAGCCGTCCGCCGCGTCGGGCAGGGCCGCACCGGTCACCGACCAGCCGTGCGCGAGGAGCTCCGCGCACGTCCCGCGCAGGGCGCCGTCCTCCGGTCCGAGCAGCGCGCGCCGGAGCCGGGCCGCGGCCTCCCCGTCGCCGGCCGCGACACCCACGTCCAGCGACTCCGGCGTGGCGTCCGCGAAGAGGTGCGGCGAGGCCGCGTCCGGGGCGTCCGCCGGGCGGGCGCGCACGGACAACCCGCCGCCGCGCGCGGCCAGACGTTCATCCGGCTCCGCGGCGATCCGGAGCGCGACGCCGGGCAGTCGGGCGGCGGCGGCATGCGCGAGCGAGAGGAGCGCCGCGGCCGCCGCGGCAGGGGGTGCCCCGCGGAGGAGCGGGGGCAGGTCCGCCGGCAGCCCGGCGAACGCGGTGTCGTGCGAGTCGGCTTCCAAGGCTCCCTCCGCCGGAGCGGGGAGGATAGGAGGCGCCTCCCGCGGCGGCAAGCCCGGCGGGCGCGCCGCGCCGGCGATGCCCGTGGACGCGCGCCGGTCCTTCCCCCGACAATGCCCGCATGGCCGGAAACCCCGAGACGCGTCCCGCGCCCGAACCGCCCGCGCTGCGTCCGTTGCTCGAGACGGATCGGCGCGTCCTGGTGGCGTTCCTCGAGCGCGAGCCGGAGCAGAACCTCTACCTCCTGGCGCGCGTGGCGCTGGACGGCGTGGTGAACGAGGCGTCGCTGGCGCACGGGCGTTTCTACGGGCACTTCGGCCCGGACGGCCTGGACGGCGTGGTCTTCTTCGGGCATCGCCGCGGGGTCGTCCTCGCCGGCGAGGCCGAGGGCTTCGTGCGCGCCGCGGCCGCGCTGGCGCAGGGCAAGGAAGCCGGGTGGGTGATCCTGGTCGCCCCGCGTCATGCGGCGGACCGGTTCCTCTCCC
Organism: uncultured Gemmatimonadota bacterium; assembly: GCA_964571855.1. Taxonomy (GTDB): domain Bacteria; phylum ARS69; class ARS69; order ARS69; family ARS69; genus CAYYFX01. The sequence continues at coordinate 553 of CAZNDO010000013.1, read as the reverse complement.
ACTACCGCTGGCGCGGCCGGCCCATGCACCTGAACCGCGTGCAGGACTTCTACGTCGTGCGCGCGAGCCGCCTGTCCGCCGATCGCATGCCGGTGCGGCGCGCACGCATCGCGGACCTCGACGTGGTCGTGGAGATGTCCGAGCGGATGCTGCTCGAGGACTTCGGGTTGGCCGAGGGCAGCCTCTCGCGCGAGGGGATCCGCGAGTCGATGCGCCGGAAGATCCTGGACGGCGTGACATGGCTCGTGGAGCAGGACGGGGGCGCCGTCTTCAAGGTGGACGTCTCCGCGCAGTACGCCGGCGGTGCGCAGATCGAGGGCGTGTTCACCCGTCCCGAGCACCGCGGCCGCGGGATCGCGCGCCGCGCCGTCGCCGCCGTGTGCGCCGAGCTCCTCGCCACGTCCGGGTTCGTGTCGCTGCACGTGGCGCGCGGCAACGCTCCCGCGCGGCGCGCCTACGAGGCCGCGGGGTTCGAGCCGTCGGCGGAGTTCCGCCTGGTGCTGCTCGCCACCGGTTGATCGATCGCGGCGGTCCGTGGCCGCTGTGGCTCCCG
>CAZNDO010000012.1:0-115793 GCA_964571855.1 uncultured Gemmatimonadota bacterium | reverse complement strand
GCGACCGGCTAGTCCCGCCGGCCGCCGAGGAGGCCGAGGCGCAGCGCGAAGTACAGGAGCTGCGCGATGGCGGTGACCGTGGCGGCCACGTAGGTCATCGCGGCGGCATCCAGGACCACGGACACGCCCTTGCCCTCGGCGTCCGAGTGCACGAAGCCGAGCGTGCGGATCTGGGCCTTCGCGCGGTTCGACGCGTCGAACTCCACCGGCAGCGTGATCATCTGGAAGAGCACGAGGCCGGAGAACGCGATCACGCCGAGCAGCGCCAGGCCCTGCATCTGCAGGAGCATGCCGAACATGATCATCGGCCACGCCAGCCACGAGCCCACGCTGGCCACCGGCACGATGGCGTTCCGCAACGCGAGCGGCGCGTAGCCCTGCGCGTGCTGCATGGCGTGGCCGGCCTCGTGGCACGCGATCCCGATGGCCGCCACCGAGTTCGTCCCGTACACGCCGGACGAGAGCCGCAGCTTCTTGTGGCGCGGGTCGTAGTGGTCGGAGAGGAAACCGTCCACGCGCTCCACCTCCACGTCCCGGATGCCCGCGCTCTGCAGCATGCGCGCCGCGGCCTGCGCGCCGGTGAGACCGGACGATGCCGCGTGCTGGCTCCACTTGCCGTAGGCTCCCTTCACCTTCATCTGCGCCCACAACGCCAGCAGCATGGTGGGAGCGACGATGATGAGATAGAGCGGGTCGAAGAACATGGGGTGGTCTCCTCGGAAAGGTGCGCCGGGGTACTCCCGGCGCACCCATGGGAACGTTCCGGACGGCTCCCGGGTTCCCGGGAACTACGCCACTTCGATCCGCCGCGGCTGCACCGCCGCCACCTTCGGGAGGCGGACGGTCAGCAGGCCGTTCTTCACCTCCGCGGCGATGCCGCTCGGGTCGATCGTCTCGTCCACGTGGATCCGGCGGATCAGCTCCCGCGGACCGAACTCGCGCAGATGATAGCGCCGCGCCTCGCCGGTGTGCGCCGGAATGCGCGCCTTCACGGTGAGGACGCGCCGCTCGTACCCGACCTCCACGTCCTCCCGCGCCGCGCCGGGCAGTTCCACCTCGAGGCGGTACCCCTCGGGGGTCTCGATCACGTCGAGTCGCGGGCTCCCGGCCGGGATCCGCGCGGGCATGCCGGCCGCGGCGTCCTTCGTCGTCGTCGTCTCGATGCAGGTGTTCATCGTTTCCTCCGTGGGGTTCCGTCCGTGATTGCGGCGGGAGCCGGGAGCCGCCCTCCCGCGCGGGAGGGCGGTCCTGGCCCCCGGCTCTTCCGTGCTAGCCCTTGATCTCGATCTTCCGGGGCAGGGCGGCCGCCGCCTTCGGCAGCGTCACGCGGAGCAGCCCGTTCTTGAAGTTCGCCGAGATCCGGCTGTCGTCGATGTCCACCGGGAACCGCAGCACGCGGGTGAACTCCCCGGTGTAGCGCTCGCGGTGGAAGATCTTGCGGTCCTCCTCGTTCTCGGCCGTGCGCACGCCGCTCAGGCGCAGCTCGTTGCCGAGCACCGTGACGGTCAGGTCCTTCTCCTCGAAGCCCGGGACCTCGGCCTCCACGTGGAACGACTTCTCGTCCTCCCACGCGTTCACGGCCGGGAAGGTCCGCGGACCCCACGCCGCCGGCTCCCAGCCCTGGAAGCCGTCGAAGACGTCCCGGAACACGCGGTCGAGGGCGACGTCGAAGGCGCTGCGGACCGGAACGAGACCGGACTCACGACGGGTCAACATGGCTTGAACCTCCCTTGGTTGGCGGGCCCCTGGTCCGGGGCCGACTGGGTGACGCCGGGGAGCAAAGCACGGCGCGTGCCAGGAGCCGCGATGTCCCTCGAACGTGTTGTCACGGAATACGTTAGCTGGCATCTGGGACACCTCGGGTCGACGCCGGCGCCGATCCGAAGGTGTCACAATGGCAGCCAGGCGCGCACGACGCGACGCATCGAACTGCCATTTCGGCAACTCCCGACAGGCTGGGAGCCCGCGGTTTGGCCCGTGCGCCCCCGGTCGACCCTGGGGTATGGTGCCGCGACCGGCGCGGAGTGCCCGCACCGGGGAACCGCTCGCGGATGGAGGTACCGATGGACGGGTTGTCCGGAGGTCGCAAGGTCCTGTTCGGCGTTCTGCTGCTCGCCTTGCTCGCCACCTTCGTCGTCATGGCGCCGTCCCACCAGGTCGAGGCCGCGTCGAACTGCACGTACTACAGCAACGCCAGCTACACCACGGTCGTGGGCCAGTTCGGCTACGACTGCTGCAACAACCCCGTGGCGTGGGGCCGCAAGACGTCGTTCAAGGTGTGCGGGGGCTGCTTCCCCTGCTTCCCGCCGCCGCGGTAGTTCGACACTCGTCCCCCCCGGCCGGAGGGCGGGCTTCCGCCCTCCGGCGCTTCCCGAGTCCCGGAGGATCCGATGCGCCGCACCCTGCTCCTCGCCCTGCCCATCGCGGCGACCCTTGCCGGGGCGCCGGTCGAGGTTCACGCCGACACGCGCGGTTGGGGGCCCCGCGTGGGCCTCGCCTCCGATCCGGATCAACTCGTGCTCGGCCTGCACGTGGACGCCGGCCGTCTCGCGTCGCGCGTCCGCTTCCAGCCGGACGCCGAGGTCGGCCTCGGCGACGACTTCCTGATCCTCGCCTTCAGCGCGCCCGTGCACTACCGCTTCCCGGTGAAGGGCGACATCGCGCCCTACGCCGGCGGCGGCGTCACCGTGGGGTACATCGACTTCGACGCCCCGGACGGCTACCGCGGCGACGACGACGACGTGGACTTCGCCATCGATCTGATCGGCGGGCTGGAGTGGTCCCTGCGGAGCGGCAACCTGTTCTTCCTGGAGTTCGACCTGCTCGTGGGGGACCTCCAGGACTTCGAGCTGCTCGCGGGGTGGACCTTCCGCTGAGGCGCGGCGCGGACCGCGTCAGGCCCGGGCCGGCCTGTCGCGCCGCCACCGGTTCGAGGACGTGCGGCGCTGCGCGTGACGGACGAACACCACGGTGGGGCCGTCGAACTGCCCGAGATCGTCCCATCGCGCCGCGAACCGGTACCGCCCGCGCAGCGCCTGCAGCACCGGCCCCTCGGTGCCGCCCAGCCGCGCCGCGTCCAGCGGGGTCACCACCACCACCTCCGCGGCGCCGCGCGCGATCGAGTCCCGCAGCATCTCCGGGTTGACCACGCCGAACCGCTCGCACCGCGCGCGCGGCCAGCCCGGCTGCACGGCGAAGATGCCCATCTCCATCCCCGGCAGGACGTCCAATCCCGCTTCCACCGCGATCGCGGGGGCAAGCGTCCACACGCGCGCGTGCCCCGATCCGGCGAGCGCGCGCAGCTCCGCACCCGCGTCGCGCAGCGACGCCAGACGCGCCGGGGGGGCGAGCACGTCGTTCCCCGCCACGCCGCGGATCTGCAGCGCGAGGAGGAGGCCGACGGCGGCGAAGCCCCGGCGGGCCGGCATCGCGGCGAGTCGCGCACCGGCGAGGACGCACGCCAGGGGGACGAGGACGCTCTGGTAGTAGGCCGCCGTGGTGCGCGGGACGAGGTTGGCGGCGAAGAGCGCGGTGAGCAGCCACACGAGCGCGCGCGGTCGCGCCGCGGCCGCGGCGACGAGCAGCGGCGCGGCGAGGAGCGCCGCATCGCCGAGCGAGGTCGCGACCGCGCGGACGCGATCCGCCGCTCCCGCGCCGTCCAGGTGGTACCCCGCGAGGCAGAACCACACGCGCTCGAGGTGCAGCCCCGCCGCGAGGAGACCCGCCGCGGCGGGCAGGCACGCCAGCGCGAGACGCGGCGCGCGCGACGGCCCCCGCGGCGACCGCGCGTACGCGTACGCGGCCAGCGCCGGCAGGCACGGCGCCAGGGAGAAGCGCACGCCCGCGGCGGCCGTGGCGAGGAGCACGGCCGCGATGATGCGCCCCGACCACGCCGCGCGGGCGGCCGCGACGAGCAGGAACGCGGCCGGCCCGTACGTGAGCGCCAGGGGGAAGTGCGACACGAAGTACACGCAGGCCGCGAGAAGCGCCGCGGTCCAGCCGGCGGCGGCCCGGCCGCCGAGGCGACCCGCCCAGTCCACGGCGATCCACCCGGCCGCGAGCGCGCACGCCGCCGCGGTAAGCCGCCCCGCGAGGATCCCGGGCGCCCATTGCTGGCCGGCGCCGTACAGGTACGGGAGGAGCGGCGCCTGGAAGTACGCGAAGTCGAGGATGGGGACCTCCCCGCGCCAGGCCAGCTTCCCGGCCAGCAGGTACCACCCCTCGTCGAGCATCCCGCGCCGGACCGCCACGTACGCGAGGATCACGGCGGCGTACGGCGCCGCGAGCGCGAGCGCGGGTCGGACGCGCGCCGCCGCGGTCACGGCCCCTCTTCGCGCACTCTCTCCACGTTCGCGCCCACCGCGCGCAGCTTCTCCTCGATGCGCTCGTAGCCGCGGTCGATGTGGTACACGCGGCTGATGCGCGTGGTCCCCTGCGCCACGAGCCCCGCGAGGATGAGCGCGGCGGACGCGCGGAGATCGGAGGCCATCACCGCCGCGCCGGACAGCGACCCCACCGGGTGCACGACCGCGGTGTTGCCGTCCAGGCGGATGTCCGCGCCGAGGCGCACCAGCTCCGGCACGTGCGTGAAGCGGTCCGGGTAGATGGTGTCCGTGATCACGCTCACTCCGCTGCCGACCGACGCGAGCGCCATCATCTGCGCCTGCATGTCGGTGGGGAATCCGGGGTACGGCGCAGTCACCACGTGCGTTCCGCGCGGCGGGCCGTCCCCGCGCACCACGAGGCGGTCCCCGCCCGCGTCGATGCCCACCCCCATGCCGCGCAGGATCTCGAGCACGGCGGCGAGATGGTCCGGCTGCGTGCCGGTGAGCGTGAGCTCCCCCCCGGTGATCGCGGCCGCCGCGAGGAACGTGGCGGCCTCGATGCGATCGGGGATCACGGGCCGCGGCACGGGCGCGAACCCCTCCACGCCCTCGATCGTGACGAGGCGCGTGCCCTGGCCGCGGATGTCCGCGCCGCAGGCCACGAGGTAGTCCGCCAGCGCCACGACCTCGGGCTCCTGCGCGGCGTTCTCCAGCCGCGTGCGCCCCTTCGCGAGCACGGCGGCCAGCAGGGCGTTGCACGTGGCGCCCACGCTGGAGATGGGGAACGTGATCGTGCCGCCTCTCAGCCCGCCCTTCGGCGCCTCCGCCACGAGGTAGCCGTGCTCGATCTCCACGGTGGCGCCGAGCTGCCGCATCGCCATCACGTGCAGGTCCACGGGGCGCGGGCCCCATGCGCAGCCGCCGGGCAGCGACACCTTCGCGCGCCCGAGCCGCGCGAGCAGCGGGCCCAGCACGTACACGGACGCGCGCATGCGCCGCACCAGCTCGTACGGCGCCTCGTGCGACGACAGCCCGCTCCCGTCCAGCCACAGCCGCGCGCCTTCGCGCCGCGCCGTGACGCCGAGCACGCCCAGCACCTTCAGCAGCGTCTCGATGTCGCGCAGGTCCGGCACGTTGTCCACGGCCGTCTCGCGATCGAACAGGATGGCGGCGGTCATCACCGGCAGGGCCGCGTTCTTCGAGCCGCTCACCGGAACCGTGCCGGAGAGCCGCGCGCCCCCGGTCAGAACGAATGCGTCCATGCGCTCCCCTCCCCCGGCCACACGCCGCGGACGATGCGATCCCGGCCCGCCAGGTCCGGCAGCACGCACACGTCCCGGTATCCCGCCTCCGCGAGGAACCCGTGCACGGCGCCGCCCTGCGTCTCCCCGATCTCCAGCAACAGCGTGCCCCCCGGCCGCAGGAAGCGGCGCGCCTCCGCCGCCAGCCGGCGGTGGAACCCGGTGCCGCCGTCCGGATCGAAGAGCGCGCGCGGCGGATCGTACCCGCGCACCTCCACCGGCAGCCGCTCCAGCTCCTCCGGGGCGATGTACGGCGGATTCGACACCACCACGTCCACCGCGCCGGCGAGGTCGTCGAAGGCGGCGAAGAGATCCGAGCGCCGCACGTCCACGGCCACGCCGCACCGCGCCGCGTTGCCCGCGGCCAGGCGCACGGCGTGCGGATCCACGTCGCCGGCGTGCACGACGCCCGCATGGGCGCGCTCCGCGGCCGCCACCGCCACGGCCACCGCACCGGTGCCGGTGCAGAGATCCAGCACGCGGAACGGCCCGGCGACCCCGCGGCGGCGCCGGGCGGCGAGCGCGCGGCGCACTTCCTCCACCAGGAGCTCCGTCTCGGGCCGCGGGACGAACACGCCCTCCTCCACGGAGAGCACGACGTCGTGGAAGCCGGTCTCGCCCGCGAGCAGCTGGAGCGGCACGCCCGCCGCGCGCCGGTCCAGGAGCGCGAGGAAGCGCGCCTTCGCGCGGCGCGGCGCCGGCTCGTCCGCATGGAGCACCAGGTCCGCGCCGCCCAGCCCCGCCGCGGCCGCCAGCAGTCGTCGCGCCTCCCCGCGCGGATCCTCGCGGGCGGCGCCGCGCGCGTCGCGCAGCCGGGCCGTGCCGCGATCCAGCAGCTCCCGGTACGTGCAGTCCGAGGCGGTCCGCGCGGGCGGACCGCCGGGCGCGGCTGCGCGCTCCGCGCTCACTCCGCACCCTCCAGCGCGCGGTTGACCTCCGCGTCGATCAGCGCGTCGATGAACGCGTCCAGGTTGCCCGCCATCACGCCGTCGATGTCGTGCACGGAGACGCCGATGCGGTGGTCCGTCACGCGGTTCTGCGGGAAGTTGTACGTGCGGATCTTCTCGGAACGGTCCCCGTGCCCGATCTGGCTGCGGCGCGCCTCCGCGCGCTCCCGCGCCGCCTCCTCGCGCTCGCGCTCCAGCAGCCGCGCGCGGAGCACGCGCAGGGCCTTCGCCTTGTTCTTGTGCTGGCTCTTCTCGTCCTGGCACGTCACCACGAGGCCGGTGGGGATGTGCGTGATGCGCACCGCGGAGTCCGTGGTGTTCACGCTCTGGCCGCCGGGACCCTGGGAGCGGTAGACGTCGATGCGGATCTCGTTCGGCTCGATCCTCACGTCCACCTCCTCCGCCTCCGGCAGCACCGCCACGGACACCGCGGACGTGTGGATGCGCCCGCCCGCCTCGGTCTCCGGCACGCGCTGCACGCGGTGCACGCCGCTCTCGTGGCGCATGCGCCCGAACGCGCCGTCCCCCTGCAGCGAGAAGATGGCCTCCTTCACCCCGCCGATCCCGGTCTCGTTGACCTCGATCAGCTCCGTCTTCCAGCTCCGCAGGTCCGCGTACCGGCGGTACATGCGGTACACCTCGCCCGCGAAGAGCGCCGCCTCGTCCCCGCCGGTACCGGCGCGGATCTCCACGATCGCGTTGCGGGAGTCGTCCGGGTCCTTCGGGATGGACAGGACGCGGAGCCGCTCCGTCATCGCCTCCAGCTTCGGCTCCAGGTCCGCCAGCTCCAGCCGCGCGAGGTCCGCCAGGTCCTCGTCGCCGCCGCCGAGGATCTCCTTCGCCTCCGCCACGGAGCGCTCCATGCGCTCGTACTCCGCGGCGGCCTCGGCCAGGTCGGCGAGCGTCGCGCGCTCCCGGCCCAGCTCCTTGAGCTTCCGCACGTCCGAAGCCACGTCCGGCCGTCCGAGCTCCTCGTTCAGCTCGCGGTAGCGCGCCAGCGCCGCCCTCGCCCGCTCGTTCACGACGTCCCCTCCTGCGCGCGCAGCGTCGCCTGCGCGAAGGCCGCCAGTCCCGGATCCGGCACGTGCGAGCGGACGTCGCCCGTGAGCGCCGCCTTGAGCGCGGCCACCGCCACCTCCAGCTGCGAGTCGTCCGGCGGCGCGGTGGTGAGCCGCTGCAGCCCCTTGCCGGGCGCGGAGAGCAGCCGGCCGAACCCCGTGCCCTCGATGCGCGCGGACAGGCGGATCACCTCGTACGACAGCCCGCCGATGAGCGGCACGCACGCGATCCGCAGGAGGCGCTCGGCCATGGTCTCCGGCTTCCCGAGCGCCGCGAACACCAGGATGCTCACGACCATCACGAAGAACAGGAAGCTGGTGCCGCAGCGCGGGTGCAGCCGCGGCCGGCCGCGCGCGTTGTCCACGGACAGCGGAACCTCCGCCTCGTAGTTGAAGATGGCCATGTGCTCCGCCCCGTGGTACTCGAACACGCGCCGCATGTCGCGCCAGCGCGAGATCAGGAACAGGTACGCGAAGAAGAGCGCCAGCCGGAACGCGCCGTCCACCAGGTTGTACAGCAGGCCGTTGCGGATCCCCGTGAGGTCCGTGAGCACCAGCGGCAGCCAGAAGAACAGCGCGATGCCGATGCCGAAGGAGACCACGGTCACCGCCGCGTAGCCCAGCGTGGTCCACCCGCCGGTCTTCCGCGCCGCCGCCGCGCCGCCGCTCCCCTCGCGCGACGACTCGTCCGCCGCCCACAGCAGCTCCCCCGTCCCGAGCACGAGCGACTCCACGAGCGTGACGGCGCCGCGCACGACCGGCCACGACAGCGGCCGGACGCGACGCACGAGCGGCACGTGGTCCCGGTAGCGGACGGAGATCGACCCGTCGGTGCGGCGCACGGCGGTGGCCACGCCCTTCGGGGAGCGCATCATCACGCCCTCGATGACCGCCTGACCGCCCACCAGGGACTGGGGGGCCTTCGGCACGGCGACCTCCGGACGGGTCTAGGACTTGGCCTTGGCTTCGGCCGCCGCGGCCGCCGCGGCCTTGTGGGCCTCGGTCTTCTCGTAGCGCTTGCGGAAGCGCTCCACGCGGCCGGCGGTGTCCACGAGCTTCTGCTTGCCCGTGTAGAACGGGTGGCAGGCGGAGCAGATGTCCACGTTCAGCGAGCCGGCGACGGTGCTGCGGGTCTTCCACGAGTTCCCGCACACGCAGTGCACGGTGGTCTCGGAGTAGGCGGGATGGATCTCGGGCTTCATCGGGCTCTCTCCCCGGGTTGGGACGACTCTTCCGGACGTCCGGCCGATCGTTCGATGCCGCGCTCCGCGGCGGGATTCGGGACGCCGGCGCCGGCTACGAGCCGGACACCATGCTGTCCAGGAACTTCTTGTTGCTCTTGTACTGGCTGAACCGCTCCACCAGGAACTCCATGGCCTCCACGAGATTCAGCTCGTTGAGGTACTTCCGCAGGATCCACGTGCGGTTGATCGTGGTCTGGTCCAGCAGCAGCTCTTCCTTGCGGGTGCCCGACTTCTGCAGGTCGATGGACGGGAAGATGCGGCGGTCCGCCAGCTTCCGGTCCAGCACCAGCTCCATGTTCCCGGTGCCCTTGAACTCCTCGAAGATCACCTCGTCCATGCGGGAACCGGTCTCGATGAGCGCGGTGCCGATGATGGTGAGGCTCCCGCCGTGCTCGATGTTCCGCGCCGCGCCGAAGAAGCGCTTCGGCCGCTGCAGCGCGTTCGCGTCCACGCCGCCCGACAGGATCTTCCCGGAGTGCGGGATCACCGTGTTGTGCGCGCGGGCGAGGCGGGTGATGGAGTCCAGCAGGATCACCACGTCCTTGCCGTACTCCACGAGGCGGCGCGCCTTCTCGATCACCATGTCCGCCACCTGCACGTGGCGCGTGGCGGGCTCGTCGAACGTGGAGCTGATGACCTCGCCCTTCACCGTGCGCTGCATGTCCGTGACTTCCTCGGGGCGCTCGTCGATCAGCAGCACGATGAGCACGATCTCCGGGTGGTTCGCCGTGATCGCGTTCGCGATCTTCTGCAGCAGCACCGTCTTGCCGGTGCGCGGCGGCGCCACGATCAGCCCGCGCTGTCCCTTCCCGATGGGATCCAGCAGGTCCATGATCCGCGTGGAGATGTCCTCCGGATCGTGCTCCAGCTGGATGCGCTCCTCGGGGTACAGGGGCGTGAGGTTGTCGAAGAGCGTGCGCTTCCGGGCCACCTCGGGGTTCTCGAAGTTGATGGCCTCCACCTTCAGCAGCGCGAAGTACCGCTCCCCCTCCTTCGGGGCGCGCACCTGGCCGGAGATGGTGTCCCCGGTCATCAGGTCGAAGCGCTTGATCTGCGACGGCGAGACGTAGATGTCGTCCGGACCCGGGAGGTAGCTGTAGTCCGGGGAACGGAGGAAGCCGTAGCCCTCCGGCAGGATCTCCAGGGTCCCCTCGGCGAAGATGAGGCCGCTCTTCTCGGTCTGCGCCTCGAGGATCTTGAAGATCAGTTCCTGCTTGCGGAGCCCCGAGGTCCCCGGGATCTCGAGATCGGCGGCCACCTGGACCAGCTCGGCCATCGTCTTGTTCTTCAGCTCCGCCAGGTTCATCTTCGGCACGTGCGGCCGGGTCTCCACCGGGCGGTCCTCCACGGCCACGCGCTCCTCCGCGGACGGACGCGGCTCGCCGGCCGGCCGATCCTCGGGGGGGGTGCCGCGGTTGCGGGACGCAGGCTTGTCTCGCGTCACGGTCTTCTCTCGGGACATCGTCTCTCTCTCGGTGGGATTCAGGTCCGGCGCAGGAATCGGGAGGCGCGATCGCGCGGGCGCGGCAAGGGAGCGGAGATTGAACGCCGGAAGCTTCGATGCCCCGCGCGGGGCGTCTGCTCGGCGGGCTGGAAGCGGCGCCCGCCGCCGAATGCATGGATCCTACGGTGCGCCCCCGGGGGTGTCAACCTCCCCACCCAGGGCCGAACGCACCCGGCGCCCCGCATCCTCCATCGGGTGGGCGCGGTCCTCCCGGACGGCATTCGTCAGGTTCGCCCCCCCCGCCGCCCGCTCCGCCGCCCACTCCCGGGAGAACGCGCCGGTCTCGATCTCGGCCAGGATCCGGGACATCTCCTCCCGCGCGGCGGCCCCGGCCACCCGGGGACCGCGGGTCAGCCCGCCGTACAGCGCGGCAGGCGAGATGCGCGCGCGCATCCCGGCGATCCCCTCCGCGTGCACGAGATCCAGGATCTGCTTCAGCTCCTGCACGCACGAGTAGTACGCAACCTCCCCGGACACGCCGCCGGCGACCAGCGTCTCCCACGCGGCGCGCATCAGCTCCATCACGCCCCCCGTCAGGAGCACCTGCTCCGCGAACAGGTCGGACACGGTCTCCTCGCGCAGCGTGGCGGCGAGCACGCCGGCCCGCGTCATCCCCAGCGCGGCGGCGTACGCCAGCGCGACGGGCTGCGCGCGACCCGACGCGTCGCGCGCGATCGCCAGGAGCCCCGGGAGGCCGCGTCCCGCGGCGAACCGGGAGCGCAGCAGCGTCCCCGGACCGAGCGGGCCGACGACGGCCACGTCCAGGTCGGCGCGCACCTTCGCCAGGCCGCCGAAGTGCAGGAACGACCCGTGCGCGACGACGAGAAGCGCGCCGCGCGCGGCGTGCGGATTGACGAGACCGTCGACGAGCGCGTCGTGCGCCTCGTCCGGCGCGAGCAGCGCCACGACGCGGCACTCCCCCAGCGCCGCGGCGGCGGCCGGCGCGAACCCGTCGGCGACCGCGCGCGCGACGGACGGTCCCCCCGCGCGAACGAACGGACGCACGGCGAGCCCGGAGTCCCGCAGGTTGAGCGCCTGCGCGCGGCCCTGGTTGCCGTAACCGACGACGCCGATCGCGGCCCCGCGCAGCAGGGCCGGATCGGCGTCGGCGTCCCGGAAGACGGCGGGCGAGCCTACTGCGCTCCCTCCGTGCTCCCCTGGACGGTGGCGGTCTTGAGCGCCTCGGCGCGCTCCGCGTGCTCGGCCGCCTTGGGCAGGTCCTTCAGCTCCACGTAGATGCCGCTGGCCAGGTTGTGGTAGTCCGCCTGGTCCGGGTCCGCCGCCAGGAGCTCCTGCGCCACCGCGAGCGCCTCCTGCGGCTTCTTCGCCTCCTTGAGGGCCAGCGTGCGGTTGTACTGGGCGTCCCGCCACAGGTCGTCCTCGGGATCGCCCACGTGCCCCGCCACGAGGGCGAACGTGCTCGCCGCCTTCTCGTACTCGTTCCGCTGGTAGAAGCCCACCGCGATGTTGTAGAGCTTCACCACGTTCTCGGGGGAGATCTTGATGGCCTTCTCCACGAGCGAGATCCCCGCGTCCTCGTTGCCGGCGGCCAGCTCCAGGTCGCCCAGCTGGAGCAGGGCAGCGTCGTTGTCCGGCGTCTGCGCCACGACGCGCTCCAGCGTCTTCCGCAGCTCCGCGCTCACCTCGGCCACGGCGACCGAGTCCGGCTTCGCCTGGGCCAGCAGCGCCTCGCGCTTCCGCCCGAGCGCCACCGAGTAGTACTCGTACGCGGTGGCGTTGTCCGGCGCGATCTCGATGGCGCGCTTGAACGCGCGGAGCGCCTCGTCGGAGCGGCCCAACTGGTTCTCCACGTAGCCGAGGTTCAGGTACGCCTCCGGCTTCGTGGGGTTGATCTGCGAGGCGGACTCGAACTCGTCCTTCGCGGACGGGAGGTCGTTCGCGTTCAGGAACTCCACGCCCTTGTTGAAGTGCCTCGCGAAGTACGCCTGCACGCGCTCCTGCGCCCACTTCGCGTGCTTCTGGATCTTCTTATCCTTGTCGTTCTTGCGGTCGATGAGCCACTTGAACGACTCCCACGCCTTGTCGTACTGGCCCACCTCGGCCAGGCACCACGCGCCGAAGTACCGCGCTTCCGGGTTCTCCGGATGCTCCGTGATGCACTGCTCGCAGTACGGGAGGCCCTGGTAGAAGTCCTGCTGGGACTTCGTATAGAACTTGCAATTGCCCAGCGCGTTCTGCAGCTGCGCGTCCGCCGCGGGGACCCAGGACAGGCTCAGTGCGGCGACCACGGACAGGCCGACGAGGGGACGGCTCATGGTTTCCCTCCGGGATGCCCCCCGGCGGGCGCACGGGGGTTCGGGGATCGGCTGGCAAAGACCGGAGACGTTAGCCACCAGTCGGAGGGAGCGTCAAGGTGGCGGGCCCCGGCTTGCCGGAACGGTTCTCGGTTCCTGGAACCCTGACCCGCGGGAGGCGGTTCCGGTCACCTCCCGGACGGCGGAGCGCCGGGCGGGACGATCCGGCCCCCCCCGCGGGGAGGCCGTCCGGCCCGCGGGCCGGCCTCAGAGCATGTCCAGCGGATCCGGGTCCACGACCACGTCGATCCCCGCGAACCCCTTGGGCAGGGGCTCCTGCGCGGCCGCGGCGACCCGGCGCACGTCCTCCCGGCGCTCCCCCTTGATGAGCAGGCGAACCCGGTGTTTGCCGCGGAGCTGCGCGAGAGGCGCGGGGGCGGGGCCGAGGATGTCCGTCCAGGCGGGGCAGGCGGCGGCCGTCTCGGCGAGGCGGGCGCGGATCAGGTCGGCGGCCGCCTCCACCTTCGGCAGCTCCTCGCCACGCACCAGGACGCCGGCGAGGCGCACGAAAGGCGGGTAGCGCATGTCCTCGCGCTGCGGCAGCTCCTCGGCGCGGAATGCGGCGTCATCGTGGTCGCGGGCGGCCTGCAGGCAGGAGTGGTCGGGGCAGCGGGTCTGCACGATGACCTCGCCGCCGAGCTCGCTGCGCCCGGCGCGACCCGCCACCTGCGCGAGCAGCTGGAACGTGCGCTCCGTGGCGCGGTAGTCCGGCAGGTGCAGCCCCGTGTCCGCGTTGATCACGCCGACCAGCGTGACCCGCGGGAAGTCCAGCCCCTTCGCCACCATCTGCGTGCCGAGCAGGATGTCGATCTCCCCCTCGAGGAACCGGCCCAGGATCTCCTCGTGCGCGCCGGCGCGCTTCACCGAGTCCGAGTCCAGCCGCGCGAGGCGGGCGTCGGGGAAGCGCGCGCGCAGCTCCTCCTCCACACGCTGCGTGCCGCTGCCGCGCAGCGCCAGCGTGGCGGCGCGGCACTTCGCGCCGGGACAGCGCGGCAGCATCTCCTCCTCGTGGTCGCAGTAGTGGCAGCGCAGGCGGTGGTCCGTGCGGTGGTACGTGAGCGACACCGCGCAGCGCGGGCAGCGGATCGCCTCCCCGCACGTGGTGCACTGCACGAAGGGGCTGAAGCCGCGGCGGTTCAGGAAGAGGATCGTCTGCTCGCGCCGCTCCAGCCGCGCCGCGATGCCCTCCAGCAGGACCGGCGAGAAGAGGCCGCGCTCGCCGCGCAGGTCCACCAGCCGCACCTCGGGCAGCGGCAGCGACGACACGCGCTCCGGAAGGCGCAGCCGCGCGTACTCGCCGCGCTCCGTGCGCGCCCACGTGTCCAGGTCCGGCGTGGCCGTCCCGAGCACGACCACGGCGCCCGCACGGCGCGCGCGCTCCACGGCAACGTCGCGTGCGTGGTAGCGCGGCGCGTCGTCCTGCTTGTACGCGCCCTCGTGCTCCTCGTCGATCACGACCAGCCCGAGCCGCGGCACGGGCGTGAAGATCGCGGAGCGCGGGCCGAGGACCACGTCGAAGCGGCCGTCGCGCGCCAGGTGCCACGTGCGACGCCGCTCCGCGTCGGCCAGCTTCGAGTGCAGGACGGCCGCGCGCGCGCCGAAGCGGCCGCGCAGACGGGACACGGTCTGCGGCGTGAGCGCGATCTCCGGCACGAGGAACACCGATCCCTTGCCGAGGCGCCGCGCCTCCTCCATCGCGCGCAGGTACACCTCCGTCTTGCCGCTGCCGGTCACGCCGTGCAGCAGGAAGACGCGCGGCTCGCCCGCGCGCAGCGCGGCCGTGATGGCGTCCACCGCCGCCGCCTGCGCCGCGTGCAGCTCCGGGCGCGCGGGGCGGATGGCGGCCTCGTGGTCCTCGCCCTCCCACGCCTCGCTGCGCACCTCGCACAGTCCCTTCTCCACGAGGCGCTTCACCGCGGCCCGCGAGCCCGCCACCGCCTCCGCGAGATCGCGCAGCGGCAGCTCCCCGCCGGATTCGCGCAGCATCTCCGCGCAGCGCGCCTGCACGGGCGCGCGCCGGAGGGATTCGTCCTCCGCGTCGCCGCCGATCCAGTGCACCACGCGGATGCGCGGCGCGCGCGACCCCTTCCCCTCCGCGACGCGCTCCGCCAGCCGCAGGCGCCCGGCCCGCGCGAGGCGCCGCACCTCCTCCGCGATCTCCGCGGGCTTGAGCTCCAGCGCGCGGGCCAGCGCGCGCAGGGGGATGTCCCCGCGCTCGCCCACCGCGGCCACGATGCGGTCGGCCAGGGATCCTTCCGCCGCGCCGAAGAGGTCCGTGGGCGCCGAGGCGCCGAGGGAGACGATGCGCTCGCGGCGCGGCGCCGCGTGCCCCGGCAGCGCCGCCTTGAGCGCCTCGCCCCACGAGCACAGCGTGCGCTCGGCGATCCATCGCGTGAGGTCCAGCAGCCACGGGTCCACGAGCGGCTCCGGGTCCACGACGGAGCGCAGCGGCTTCAGGTCGTCCGGCGCGTCCGCCGGATCCAGGCCCACCACGACACCGGTGAGCAGGCGCGCGCCGAACGGCACGACGACGCGGCAGCCCGGACGCACGCGCGCGGCGAGGCGGCGCGGGATGGCGTACGCGAACGTGGTGCGCACGGGCACCGCGAGGGCCACGTCGGCGACGGCGGCGGGAGCGGCGGATGCGGCGGCGCGAGGCAGCGCGGAGGTGGACGACATGACCGGCGCAGGATACGTCAAGCGCGCGCGGCGCGCCGGACGAAGATGACCCACGCCGCCAGCACGGGCAGGAGCGCGAGGGCGCCGCGCAACCCGAACAGCTCGCCGAGCAGGAACGCGTCCCAGCGGTCCGGCACCGCGGGGTTCACGCGCGCGGGGTACAGGTCCAGGAAGCCCTGCTCGCCGATCATCAGCTCCCCGCGCACGAAGTGCGGCAGGAGATGACCGAGGAGCGGGTTCGCCACGTCCTCGGGCACCTCCGGCTGCACGGACGCGGCCGCGAGCATGAACAGCACGGACACCGCGCCGAGCGCGCACGTGACGCGCGGCCAGCGCGCGAGCGCGGCGGGCAGCCCGAGCCCGAGCAGCGGGATGGCGGCCGCGAGGTGCCGCGGGCCGATGGCCCACCCGCCGTTCCACATGTAGTAGCCGGAGGTGACCAGCAGGTAGAACGCGAACACGCACGCCGCGGCGATCGCGTCGATCCGCCGCGCGGGGTCGCGCGCGAGGAGGACGAGCCCGGCCGCGGCGGCCAGCAGCACGGGACACGCGAAGAACAGGCCGCGGTACGGGCCGAACAGCAGCTTCGCGGCCACGACCGGATCCGGCGCGTGGATGCCGAAGACGCCCTTCCCCATCCCCTCGGAGAAGGCGGGGAGCGCCACGTGGGTGTACCCGAACGTGAAGGGGCTGCCGAACGCGGCGTCATGGTAGAGGCCGAGCAGGGCGAGCCCCGGCGCGGCGCCCGCGAGCATGCGCAACGCGAGGGCAACGGCGACGCGCCGGTGCCGCACGAGGGAGAGCGCCCCGAGGATGGCGAACGCGGGGCCGGCCAGCGCGTCGGCGGCGAGCCCGGCCGAGGCCGCCGCGCCGGCGAGCAAGCCGCCGGCGACTCCCGGAGCGCCGCGCGCGGGGAATGCCGCCGCGAAGAACACCATCACCGCCGCCGCCACCAGGGCATGCGCCTGCAGCACCGTGCCGTACGGGAAGAGGAGCGTGCCGGCGCCGGCGAGGAACCCCGTGAACGCGGCGACGGCCGGCGGCGCGCCGCGCGAGGCGGCCGTGCGCGCGAGCACGGCCGCCGCCAGCGCTGCCGCCAGCCCGCTTCCGAAGAACGCCGCGAGCCCGCCGAGGAACGCGAGCGCGGCCGCGGGATCCTTCGGCCAGGAGGCCGCGGCCCGGATCCCGTGCGCCGCGGCCACGCCGGGAACCGCGAGAAACGAGGCCAGCGGTCCCTTCTCGGAGTAGTAATGTCCGGCGAAGAACGCCCCGTCGCCCGTGTTCCCCTTGTACGCGTCGATGCGGATGGTCCCGCGCTCCGCCAGCGCGCGCGCGAGGTCCAGCCGCACGGCCGATCCCCAGGTGGCGGCCTGGAAGAACTGGAGGTACGTGAACGCGAGGACGAGGAAGACCGCGCGGGCCGGACGGTGCGTCATCCCGCCGGCTCAGACCGGGAGGGCCGACGGGGTGCCGGGACGCAGGTGCCGCCAGCGGCTTCGTCCCACCTCCGCGAGGAATCGCCGCGAGGCCTCGCCGGCCGCTTCGCGGCGCGTCATCACGAACAGATCGATGCCGACCGGGAATGCCCCCGGCAGGTACTTCGGCACGCGATCCCGCGGCGGACCCTCGGCGGAGGAAACGACGATCAACGTGTCGAGATCGCTCCCGGGCGAGAAGTTCCCGTGCGCGAACGACCCGAAGAACACGATCTCGTCCACCTCCGGATGCGCCGCGAGCAACCGTGCCGCCCACGCGTCCGCCGCGCGGCGGACCGCGTCGTCATCGACCGATTTGACGACGACAGTACTCAAGGATCTCCTCCGCGGCCGTGATCGCGCGCTCGGCGTCGACGCGCGTGTAGTAGTCCACGGGCGCACCCTGCTCGAAGCCGTTGGGGTAGCGCGTGGGCAGGTAGTGCTTGTCGAGTTCCTTCGCCTTGTCGATCAGGGTCGCGTCCGGCCGCACGGCCTCCGGGAGGTTCGCGAGGAGGACGCTGAGGGTGTGGCCCCAGGCGTCCAGGTGCAGCTTCTGGAACACCGCCTTGATCGCCTTCTCGGCAGCCTGGTGGGAGGCGAACGCGGCCCACGACCAGTCGCCGGCTGCCCGCGAAGTCCGGGCGTGGGCAAGATCCGCTTCCGCCTGGCGGAACCAATCGCTGGAGCGCTCCATGGCCGGGATTGTACCGGGCGGGACGGGTTCGCGCCTCCTCCTGGCGCGAACTCGGCGAGCCGCGGACTGTTCCACGGGGGCCGGAACGGGCCTTCCGGCGGCGCGGGGGCCGGATGACGGAGGCGGCGCGAGCGGAGGGAGCGCGAGACGGCTTCGGCCGGGCGTGGCTGTGGGCCATGCTCCTCGCCCTGCTCGCGCACTCCGCGTTCCTCGTCGCGCTGCGCTCCGTGCGCGTGCCGGAGCGGCTGGAGCTGACCGCGCGCCGCGCGGATGCCCTGGACGTGCAGCTCGTCCCCGCCCCGCGGGCACCGGCCGAACCGCCGCGCGTCTTCACGGAACAGCCGGACGACGGTTCGTCGAACCCGCCGGACCGGGCGGACTTCCTGAGCAACGTGGACGCCGTCGCGCAGGACCGCGTGCCCGGTGGCGAGGACGCGATGCCGGCGTCCGAGGGGCGGGCGGACATGCCGCAAGTGGCGCTGATCCCGGGGGAGGACGCCGCCCCGCCCGCGGTTCCCCGGGAGACCAAGGATGCGGCGGATGCGGCGGACGCGCCGCCCGAGCCGGACGAGGCGGTCGAAGTGCCGGGAGCCGCGCCGCCGGCCGCACCGGCGGGTGCCACGCCCACCCTGGCCGAGGCGTTGCGCGCCGCCATCGGGCAGGACCGCCCCGCCGCCGGCCGGACCGGGAACTCGGACATCCTCCAGGAGGCGATGGACGCCGCGACGAACGCGGCCGGCGCCGGCGACATCCGCCTCAGCACGACCGCCTGGGACTACGCGCCGTGGCTCCAGGCGTTCCGCCGGGCGCTCCTGGAGCGGTGGCACCCGCCGCAGGCCTTCTTCCTGGGGCTGATCGAAGGCTGGGCGGTGGTGGAGGTGGAGATCGCCCGCGACGGCACGATGCTGCGCGTGGACGTCCTGCAGGAGGACGTGGACCACTGGTCCCTCACGGACGCGGCGGTGCAGGCGCTCCGCCGCGCCGCGCCGTACCGTCCGCTGCCGGCCGGCTTCCCGGAGCAGACGCTCCGGGTGCAGGTCCGGTTCAGCTACCACGGCACGAAGCGGTGACCTTCGCCCTACCGCGTTGCCCCGCCGCGGGGTAGCGTGCGCGCATGATCTTCGGGGACCTGTACTCCGCGCAGCCGGTGGCGCACGCCGTGCTGCTGCTCGCCCTGATCATCGTGCTGGGGCTGGCGCTGTCCACGCTGCGCGTGCGCGGCGTGGGCCTGGGGATCGCGGGCGTCCTCTTCGCCGGCATCTTCATCGGGCACCTCGGGTACCGGATGGACCCGTCCATCCTCGCCTTCGTGCGCGAATTCGGCCTGATCCTCTTCGTGTTCACCATCGGGATGCAGCTCGGCCCGGGGTTCACGACGTCGCTGCGGCGCGAGGGGCTGCGGCTGAACCTGATGGCGGCGGCGGTGGTGGTGCTGGGCGCCGCCATCACGGGCGCGGCCGCCGTGGCCTTCTCGATCGACTTCGTGGCCGGCGTGGGCCTCTTCGCCGGGGCCACCACGAACACGCCCGCGCTCGGCGCCGCGCAGGAGACGCTGCGGCTGCTGGACGCGGCCAGCCCGGACAAGGCGGCGCTGCCGGCGCTCGCGTACGCCGTGGCGTACCCCATCGGCATCCTCGGCAGCATCGTCTCGCTGCTGCTCCTGCGCTTCCTCTTCCGCATCGACCCCGAGCGCGAGGCGGAACTGCACCGCGCGGAGCTCACGAAGGGCGTGGATCCGCTGGAGCGCGCGAACCTCGTGGTGTCGAACCCGAACCTCGAGGGCCTCGCGATCGCCGACGTGCCGGGGCGGGTGGAGACGGGCGTGATCGTGTCGCGCATCCAGTCCCCGGGGGATCCCGAGCCGCGCACCGCCACGCTCGGCACGGTGCTGCACCGCGGCGACGTGGTGCTCGTGGTGGGCAGCCGGAAGAACCTGGAGTCCTTCCGGCGCGTGCTCGGGGAGCGGAGCGAGGCGGACCTCGCTGCCCGGCCGGGACGCGTGCGATCGCAGCGCGTGGTGGTCACGCGGCGGGACGTGGTGGGCAAGTCCCTCGCGGAGCTGGGCCTGGACCACCTGCACGGGGTCACGGTCACGCGCGTGACGCGCGGCTACGTGGAGGTGACCGCGGTTCCCGCGCTGCGCCTGCAGTTCGGCGACATGCTCTTCGTCACGGGCGAGGAGGCGAACCTGGCCGAGGCCACGCGCGTGCTGGGGAACTCGCTGAAGGCGATCAACGAGACGAACTACGTCCCCATCTTCGTGGGCATCGCGCTGGGGGTCATCCTGGGATCGCTGCCGGTGCACGTGCCGAACATGCCCACCCCGCTGCATCTCGGGCTCGCCGGCGGACCGCTCATCGTGGCCATCCTGCTGAGCCGCATCGGACGCATCGGTCCGGTGATCTGGTACATGCCCCTCAACGCGAACATCGCGTTCCGCGAGCTGGGCATCCTGCTGTTCCTCTCCTGCGTGGGACTGAAGGCCGGGGAACGCTTCCTGGACATGGTGGTGACCCACCAAGGCCTCGTCTGGCTCGGCGCCGCGGCGCTCGTGACCGCCGTGCCGCTGCTCCTCGTGGGCACCGTGGCGCGCCGCTTCTTCCGCCTCAACTTCATGAGCCTCAGCGGCCTGATCGCCGGCAGCATGACCGACCCGCCGGCGCTCGCTTTCGCGAACGCGGTCGCCAAGTCCGACGCGCCGTCGATCGCCTACGCGACGGTCTACCCGCTGACGATGCTGCTCCGGATCCTCGCCGCCCAGGTCCTGGTGATCCTGTTCTGCCGGTAGCGGGGCGTGCGACGGGTCGCCTCGCGGGGCTGCGTGCATGCCGCGCCGTGGCAGACAGGACGCGGGTCAGAGGGTCTGGCCAAGGCGGCCGGCGAGGAACTCGCGGACCAGGTTCTCCGCGACGCGGCGGCGATAGGCGGCGGTGGAGCGCACGTCGTCGATCGGGGTGAGGTCGGTCGCGAGGCGGGCGGCGGCGGCGCGCGCCGTGGCCTCCGTGGCGCCCTGTCCGCGCGCCGCCTCCTCCGCGGCGCGGGCGCGGACCGGCGTCGGCGCCATGCTGCCGAAGGCGAGGCGGACGTCGGTGTGGCGGCCCTCGGTGTCCACGCGGCGGACCGCGGCGAGGACCACCTTGCTGATCGCCTGCGCGGCTCGTGTGCCCACCTTGCGGAAGAGGACGTGCGTGCCTTCGCGGGGGAGCGGCGGGACGAGGAGCGCGGTGAGCAGTTCGTCGTCGCGGCGGTCCACCTTGCGGTAGCCGAGGTGGAAGGCGGCGTAGGGGACACGGCGGATGCCGTGCGCGGAGGCCAGTTCCACTTCGGCGTCCAGCACCAGCCACACCGGGAGCGTGTCGCCGGCGGGGGATGCGTTCACCACGTTGCCGGCCACCGTGGCGCGGTTCTGGATCTGCACGGCGCCGACCGTGGCGGCGGCGGCGGCGATCATGGGGCAGAGGTCGCGCAGGAGCGGCGAGTGGCGCAGCGCCGTCATGGTGGCGAGGCCGCCGATGCGCACGCGGCCGTCCTCCCCCTTCGCGATGCCGCCGATCTCCGGTGCGAGGTGCGCGATGTCCAGCCAGCGCCGGTGCGTCTCCTTGCCGTACTCGATGCCGACCATGACGTCGGTGCCGCCGGCGAGCGGGCGCCAGCGCTCGTGCGGCTGCGACGCCAGGAGATCCAGCGCCTCGGCCAGGCTCTGCGGGGATCGCACCTGCGCATCGACGGCGATCATGCCGCGGCTCCGCCGCGGCGCGCCTCGCCGGCCATGCGGACGGCGTCGAGGATCCGCGTGTAGCCGGTGCAGCGGCAGATGTTGCCCGCGAGCGCCTCCCGGATCGACGCATCGTCGAGCGCGCCGCCGCGGCGCAGATGGTCCTCGGCCGCCATGAGCATGCCGGGCGTGCAGATGCCGCACTGCGCGCCGCCCGTCGCGAGGAATGCCCGCTGCAGGTCCGACAGCTCGCCGCCCGCGGCCAGCGATTCCACGGTCTCCACGGACCGCCCGTCCACCTGCGCGGCGGGGACGAGGCACGACATCACGGCCTCGCCGTCCACGCGCACGGTGCACGCGCCGCACTCCCCCTCGCCGCAGCCGTACTTCGTGCCGGGCAGGCCGAGGTCCTCGCGCAGCACGTCCAGGAGCCGCTTCATGGGCGGCACGGTCGCCTCCACGGCTTCGCCGTTCAGCCGGAAACGGATCGTCGTCCCGGCCGTGCTCACGCCGCGCCTCCCGCCTCGTCCATGGCGACCAGCACGCGCTCCGGGGTGGCCGGCACCGCGGCGAGCCGGACGCCCACTGCCTGCCGCAGCGCGTTCACCACGGCCGGCGCCGGTCCGTCCATGGGCAGCTCGCCGATCCCCTTGGCGCCGTGCGGCGCCCGCCCGTGCGGATGCTCCACGAACACCACGCGGATCGGCGGCGTGTCCGGCGCGGTGGGCACCACGTAGTCGGTCATCGTGGGGTTCTTCATGCGGCCGTTCTCCCAGACCACGTGCTCCAGGAGCGCCCACCCCACGCCCTGCGCGACGCCGCCCTCCACCTGCCCGGCGGCGAGCACGGGGTTCAGCACGCGGCCCACCTCCTGCGCCGCGGTCACGTCCAGCACGCGCGTCTCCGCGGTGAGCACGTCCGTCTCCAGCGCCACGACGTAGCAGGCCCAGGCGTAGGTGGCGTACGCATCGCCGCGGTAATGCTGCTCGTCCCACTGCACTCCGGCCGGCGGCTCGTAGCGCACGGTCACACGCGCGCGCGCCGTGCGCGCGAGGCGCGCGATGCCGGCGGCCAGCTCCTCCGGCGTCCGCGCCGGCCCGCCGCCTTCCGCCTCCGCGAGGGCGCGCATCTCCCGCCCCGCGCGCACCAGGAGCCCGCCCACCACCATGCCCGTGCGGGATGCCACCGTCGGCCCCGAGTCCGGCGCGATGGCGGTGTCCGGATCCGAGGTGCGCACCATCTCCACCGGCGCGCCCAGCCCGTCCGCGGCGGCCTGCGCCAGGATCGTGCGCGTGCCCTGCCCGATCTCCGTCTGCGCCGACAGCACGAGCGCCGTTCCGTCCGGCTGCGCCAGGAGTCCCGCCTCGGACTTCAGCGTCACCTCGCCGCTGCCGGTGAAGCCCGCGCCGTGGTGGAAGAGCGCCAGCCCGATGCCGCGCCGCTTGAACGCATCCGGGCCGCCGGACCTCGCGGCCGCCGCGTTGAAGCGATCGAACTCCGCGCGGCGTGCGTCCCAGCGCGACTCCGCGAGCGCGCGCTCCAGCACCTCGTCGGCGAACGCGTCCTCGCCCACCTGCTGCCCGGTGGACAGCGTGCCGCCGCGCCGGATCAGGTTGCGCCGGCGCAGCTCCACCGGCGAGATGCCCAGCCGGGCCGCGCACTCGTCCAGGTGCGCCTCCAGCGCGAAGAGCGTCTGCGGCGCGCCGAAGCCGCGGAACGCGCCGAAGGGCGGATGGTTCGTGGCCACCGCACGCGCGAGCACGCGCACGTCCGCCACGTCGTAGGGGCCGGCCGCGTGGATCGCGCCGCGCGAGAGCACCACGGGGCTGAGCGTGCAGTACGCCCCGCCGTCCAGCACCACGTCGATGTCCATGGCCACGATGCGCCCGTCCCTCGCGAGCCCGGTGCGGTGCCGCACGCGTCCCGGATGCCTTTTCGTGGTGGCGCGCATGTCCTCCACGCGGTCGTACACCATGCGCACCGGCCGGCCCGCCTTGCGCGCCAGGATGGCCGCATGGGCGGCGAGCATCGTGGGGTACTCCTCCTTGCCGCCGAAGCCGCCGCCGGTGGCGGCCTGGATCACGCGCACCTCGCGCGCGTCCACGCCGAGCAGCGGCGCCAGCCCCTTCACGATGTAATACGGACATTGCAACGAGCCGCGCAGGATGACGCCGTCGTGCGTCCACTCCGCCTGCATCCCCTGCGGCTCGATGTACACGTGCTCCTGCGAGCCCGTGCGGTACTCCCCCTCCACCACGAGCGCCGCGTGGCGCAGCCCGTCCGCCGCGTCGCCCCGCACGATCTCGATCCGCTTGAAGACGCGCGGCGCCTCGGCGAGGAGGGCGGCGTCGATGTCCAGCACCGGCGGCAGGGGCTCCGTGACGAGGCGTACGGCTACGGCCGCCCGCCGCGCCAGCTCCCGCGTGGGGGCGGCGACCAGCGCCACCGGCTCCTCGGCATGCCGGAAGACGTCCTGCACGAGCGCGGGCTGGTCATCCTCGAGGAGCGGGACCACGTTCCGCCCCGGCACGTCCGCCGCCGTGGCGAGGATCACCTGATCCCAGGGGAAGTCCGGATCCCGCTCGATCCGGACGAGGCGGCCGTGCGGTTCGGTGGTCCGCACCGTGGCGCCGAACCACGCGCCCTCCGCCGGCAGGTCGTCCACGTAGCGCGCCGTGCCGCGGAGCTTCTCCTCCCCCTCGCGGCGGGGAACACTCGTGCCGATGGCCGCGCCCATGGCGCCCCTCCTTCGCTGCGGGGTCCCGTGCGGGAGGCACAGTGTACCCCCATCGGGCGGCCGGGTCCCCGTTGCGCGCGGCCGCCGCGAATGGTTATCCTGCGCTGCCCGTCCGGCGCGTCCGCGCCCGCGGGCGTCACCCTCTCTCCTCGGAGGTTCCCCCGTGAAGAAGATCGAGCTGAAGAAGCTGGAGCTGAACCGCAAGACGCTTCGCTGCCTGACCGACACGGAGACCAAGCGGGTCGAGGGCGCCGCCGACAAGACCACGAAGCTCTGCCCGTGCACGCACACGAGCTCGCGTCCGAACAACTCCTGCCTGATCTTCTGCTAGCCGGAGAGGTTCCGTTCTTCCGGGCGGGCGGCCGCGGGCTGCGCGGCCGCCCGTTCCGTGTCCGGGCATGACGCCGCCGCCGCTCCTCGAGGGCGCCCTCCGCGACGAGGCGCTGCACCGCGTGCGCGAGATCGCGCGCGCGCTGGACCGCCCGTGGGACGACTGGGTCCTCTCCCGCCGCCCCGGCGACACGGGGCTCCGGTCCATCTCGCTCGCGCTGGGGCGGTGCGGCCCCGCGGTGTTCTTCGCCTCGCTCGCGCGCACCGGGATCGAGGACGGCGGCGCCGACGTCGCCGCGCGGCTGCTCGGCGAGGCCATCGAGCTGCTCCCCGAGAAGACCATGGACGCGTCGCTTCTCTGCGGCTTCCCCGGCGTCGCGTGGACCACGGAGCACCTGCTCGCGCTGCTCGGCGAGGAGCCGGACGAGGATCCGAACGCGGATATCGACGACGCGCTCATCGCCGGCTTCGAGGACCCCACGTACCGCCCGGCCTACGACCTGATCGACGGGCTGGCCGGGCACGGCGTCTACGCCCTGGAGCGCCGGCATCGCCCGGGCGGGCCGAAGCTGATGTCGCTCGTGCTGCAGCGGCTGGAAGGGATCGCCGTGCCACAGACGGTGGGGCTGTCCTGGCCAAGCGGGCTCATCACGCGCACGGCGCAGGGGAACGACGTGGAGCCCGACGAGCGCTACTTCAACCTCGGCCTCTCGCACGGCGTGCCGGGCGTGATCGGCCTGCTCGCGCGGCTCCTGCCGGTGCCGGAGCTGACCGCGCGCGTGCGGCCACTGCTGGAGGGGGTGATCGCGTGGATCCGCGCGCAGCGCCTGCCCGCGGGGATGGACGGCGCGTACGCCGATCACGTGGCGGACGACGTGGCGCCGGCGCCCGCGCGACTGGCGTGGTGCTACGGCGATCCGGGCGTGGCCGCGGCGCTCTTCGCCGCGGCGCGCGCGCTGGCGGACCGCGAGCTGGAGGCCTTCGCGCTGGACGTGGCGCGCACGGCCGCCGGCCGCGACTTCGCCACCACCGGCGTGGTGGACGACGGCATCTGCCACGGCACCGCCGGCGTGGCGCACGTGTTCCATCGCCTGTATCGCGCCACCGGGGACGGGACCTGCCGCCGCGCGGCGATCGCGTGGTTCGATCGGATGCTCCAGCGCGACGAGGACCGCCCGAACATCGCCGGGTTCTCCACGTTCTGCTTCGAGCGCACGCAGGCGGGCGAGTACCTCGAGGACCCCGCGTGGCTCACGGGGGCCACGGGGACCGGACTGGTGCTGCTGTCCGCGCTGACGGACGAGGACCTCGCGTGGGACCGGCCGCTCATGCTGGATCTGGGGGCCTGAGGAGACGCAGGCCGCGTCGTCGCCGGCCGGCGCGAGCGCTACGCCTCCACCGCGCCGCCGCTCCCCGTGCGGGACAGCTCCGCGTACAGCCCGCCCTGCCGCACCAGCTCGTCGTGCCGCCCGCGCTCCACGATGCGGCCGTGGTCCATCACCACGATGAGATCCGAATCCACGATGGTGGACAGCCGGTGCGCGATCACGATGCGCGTGCCGCCGATGGCGCGCAGGCTCTCGTAGACCTTGCGCTCGGAGCGCGTGTCCAGGTGGCTCGTGGCTTCGTCCAGCACGAGGATCGGCGGGCGGTGCAGAAGCGCGCGCGCGATGGCGATGCGCTGGCGCTGGCCGCCGGAGAGGTTCGAGCCGGTGGAGGCCAGCGGCGTCTCGTAGCCCAGCGGCATCTCCGCGATCTCCGCCTCGAGGTCCGCCAGGCGCGCCGCCTCCGCGATCTCGTCGAGGGCCGCGTCCAGGTCCGCCATCGCGATGTTCGCGCGGATCGTGGCGCCGAACAGGAACGGATGCTGCGGCACGAAGCCGAGCTGCCGGCGCAGGGACGTGAGATCGCGGCCGGAAAGGTCCTCCCCGTCGAAGAGGATCCGGCCCTCCGTGGGCACGTACAGCGCCGCGAGCAGCCGCGCGATCGTGGACTTCCCGGACCCGGACGGGCCCACGATGGCCACCTGGGATCCCGGCGCGATCTCGAGATCCACGTCCCGAACGGCCCACGGCGCGCGATCCCCGTAGCGGAAGGACAACCCCTCGATGCGCACGCCGCCCTGCAGCGCCGGGGCCGCGGGCCGGCGCTCGGGCTGCTCCGGCTCCTGGCGCATCACGTCGTCCACGCGCTCCACCGTGCTGGAGAGGTGCTGCAGCTCCAGCCCCGTGGCCACGAGCGAGCCGAGCGGGCGCAGGAACCCGGCGGCCAGCGCGGACATCGCCAGCATCGTCCCGAGCGAGAGGCTGCCCTCCAGCACCAGCGACGTGCCGTACGCCAGCACCACGAGAGGCGACGCCAGCTCCAGCGCGTACAGCAGCGAATCCACCACCGCGGAGAGCCGCCCGCGGCGGATGGACACGTTCAGCACGTCCACGAACAGGTTCGACCAGATCTCCGCCGAGCGCCGCTCCGCGCCGGAGGTCTTGAGCGTCTCGATCCCCTCGATCATCTGCACCTGGTAGTTCGACATCTCGGCCATCGCCTGCAGCGACTCGCCGACGAGGACGCGATACCGCCGCCGCGTGGCCAGGAAGACGCCGACGCGCAGCAGCCCCAGCGCCACCACCACGAGCCCGAGCGTGGCGTGCGTGAGGAAGATCACCACGAGGTAGCCGGCCACGAGCAGGCCGTCCAGCAGCCCGGACATCACGCCCGCGGTGAGCAGCTCGCGGATCGTGGCGTTCGAGTTGAGGCGCATCATGAGGTCGCCGGTCTGCCGGAGCTGGAAGAACGGGAACGGCAGGCGCAGCAGGTGCTCCAGGAAGCCCGTGGTCATCTGCAGGTCCAGGTGCGTGCGCAGCGCGAGCAGCAGGTGCGCGCGCACCCACGACGTGAGGAACGCGTACACCGCCACCATCGCCACGCCGGCGGAGAGGACGCCCAGGAGCGAGAAGTCCTGCCGCGGCACGATGCGATCCACCACGGTGCCCATCGCCAGCGGCATCGCCATGGCCAGCACCTGCAGCAGCAGCGACGCGAGCACCGCGCGCCCGAGGATCCCGGAGTGCGCCGCCAGCCGGCGCCCGTACGCGGCGAGGTGGCCCTCGTCCCGTCGCTCCGTCTCGAACTCGGCCGCCGGCTCGAACAGGAGCGCCACGCCGGTGAACGACTTCCCCATCTCCTCCATGCGCACGAAGCGGCCGCCGCCGTCCGGATCCACGACGTCCACGCCGCCGCGGCGGTGCCGCTCCAGCACCACGAAATGGCTCATGCGCCAGTGCAGGATGGTGGCGGGCGGGAGCACGTCCAGGTCCTCGAGGTCGAGGCGGACCGCGCGTCCGCGCAGGCCGAAGGTGCGCGCCACCTCCAGGAGGTCGTACGCGGACGAGCCCTCGCGGCCGGCGCCGAGGCGGTCGCGGATGTCGTCCAGCGAGACGTGCTTGCCGTGATGGCGCAGCACCATGGCCAGGCACGCCGGACCGCAGTCCGTCATGTGGAGCTGCTGCACGTACGGCACGCGACGGCGGCGGAGCCCGAGCATCACGGCGCTCCTTCCGGCAGCAGCGACGCCAGGAGCGTGCGGCGGCCCACGCGCACCTCCACCACGCCGGTCGCGCCGGGGACGGCGGCGGGCGTGGGGTCGGGAACCGCCACGCGCAACGGCACGCTCGGCCCGGCCAGCGGAAGCAGGTCGGCGGCGGCGCCGAGGCGCTCGCGCACGCCCGCCGGGCTCACGATCTCCGCGCCCGGCGCGTCCACGCGCGCGCGGATCGGCGCGTCCGCGCCGTCGAGGCGCACGAGGAGCTCCTGCCCCGGGGCGAGCAGCGCCCGCGCGGATGCGGGCAGGAACGCGGCCACCTCCAGCCGCCCGTCGCGCGCCACGACGACGCCGCTCCCGTGCACCCACTGGTCCACGTGCACGGTGCTCACGAACAGCAATCCGCCGGCCGCGGCGGCCGCGATGACCCAGAACAGCCAGGCCGACCACGCCGGCGAGATCCGCAGGAGCTGCCCGCGGGTGCGCGCCTGGAGGTAGTCCTGGACCGCCTCGTCCCGGAAGAGGTCGTCTCCCGCCGGCTTCCGCGGAGCCCCGGTCACGACGCCGCCACCTCCGCCGTCGCGCGGCTCCGCGCGAGGCGCGACGCGTACGTCTTCTCCAGGAACCGGTACAGCACCATCTCCTGCGCGCGGTTCGCGGAACGCAGGACGCGATTCGCATGCATGTGCAGGAGGCTCACGGCGACGTCGGCGAGCGGCACGGCCAGCGCACCCTGTGCCGAGAGCGTGCGCAACGCGGCGCACGCCTCGCGGCCCGCCTCCGTGCGCGCGCGCAGCAGGTCGTAGCCCGCGCCGAGCGCGGCGGCCGAGTCGCCCCGCGCGTCCAGGAGCTCCTCCAGGGCGCGGCGCTCCTCGCGGTACCGCTCGCGCAGCCGCTGCCGGAGCGCGGAGTCCAGGCGGAACTCGGTGCCGTACATGTCCGCGAGCGACTCCATCAGCGTCCGCCGCCCCGCGAGGTCGAAGCCGAGATCCTCGAGCTGCCGGTCCATCCCGACGAGCGCGAAGCGCCAGCGGGCGTCCAGGCCCGCGTCCCCCGCCGCGTCCGCGAGGAACGCCGCCGCCGCCGCGCTGTCCGCGTGGAAGAGCGTCTCGCACGGCTCCATCGCGGCATCGCCGCCGTAGCGCTGCACCTCGCGCACGTAGGTGTCCAGCTGCACGCGGTGCAACCGCCCGTCCGTCACGAGCGCGTCCGTGGCCGCGTGCAGCGCGGGGATCGCCTCGCGCACCAGGCGCTCCGGTTCGCCGTGGAGTCGCAACCGGAGGTGCCAGTCCGGGTCGCCGTACCGCAGGAAGAACCACTTCGTGACCGCGCCCGCCGCCCGCAACGACTCCGCCAGCGGCGCCGCCACCTCCGTCAGCACGCGGTCCGCGAGCGCGGGCCCCGCGTACAGCTTCGCCATGAGCCACTCGGACCCGGGCGGGAACGCGTGGCGCAGGGACGCGGCACCGGTGCGCACCGGAGCCGCCGGTGCGGGCGCGGGCGACGCGAACGCCGCCGCGGCCACCGCCGGCCGCACCACCGGCACCACGATCTCGTTCGTGAACCGGCCCTCGGGCGCCTCCGCCGCGGCGATCCCCGCGCCCGGCAGCAGCTCCTGCAGCGCGATCCCGTCGCGCCCGCGCAGCTCGTCCACGAACGCGGCCACCGAGAGCGGGTTGTCCAGGTCCAGGGGCAGCACGTTGTCCGAGTCCACGAGCCCCACGAGCCGCGGCAGCCCGCGCCGCACGCGCCACTCCTGCACGGCGCGGAACGCCGCGTGGCCCGTGTGCCGCCGCAGCGCCTCCAGCTCCTCCTTGCGCGCGTTCCACGTGGCGCGGCTCAACACGAGCCGCCCGAAGCGCACGCGCGGCAGCCGCGGCTGGCTCTCCAGCGGGCCCCACGCCCACATCACGCCCTCCACGCGCCCCTCGGACTGCAGCACGGAGAGGAAGCGGTACACGCCGAGGCTCCGCCACATCGTGTTGTGCGCGGAGGTGAGCCGCGGGCGGACCTCGCAGCCGAGCCGGCGGGAGCGCAGCAGCACGCGCCCGCGGTGCAGCCGGATCGAGAGGTCGTCGATGCGCAGCGTGCGCTCCGCGGGAGCGCCGGATCCGCCGAGGTACGCCAGCTCCCACTCCCGCAGCAGCGGCCGCGCCAGGATGTTCCCCGTGCGCCCCTCCGGCAGGTGCACGATCTCGAAGTACCGCACGTCCGGTTCCAGCGCCTCCTCCTGGCGCAGGTGCGCCTCCACGCCGGCGCGCAGCTCCGGATCGCCGTGGCAGAACCGGCCGAGCAGACGCACGCCGGAGGGGCCGGCCGCGTGGTCGAGCACGGCGCGCGGCGCGTCGGGGTCGCGCGGATCCGGCGTCAGGAGCGTGGCCATCACCGCGAAGGCGTCGGCCAGCGCGGGCGCGTTCTCCGCGCGGAAGCGGGCGACCTCCGCGGGCGTGAGCACGATCTCCTCCGCTCCGGATGCCACCGCCTCCGCGACCTTCCACTCCAGGAAGCGCACGCGCCCGCCCCACGTCACGCGCTCCTCCGGCTCCGCCGCCGGGAACGGCAGTCCCGCGAGCAGCGGCGACGGATCCGCGCCCGGCCCCTGTCCCGCGCCGAACCCGATGCCGATCTCCTCGTCCAGCGCCTCCACGAGCGGGACCTCGCGGTCGCCGTAGCGCTCCTCGAAGGCGCGGCGGAACTCCGCCAGCGGATCCGTGCGCTGGCCGAGGAGATCCACGAGCGCCTGCACGCCGCGCAGCAGCTCGTCCACGAGGTCCGCCGACACCGTCACGCCGGCCGCCGGTTTCACGAGATCCACCTGCACGAAGCGCGAGGGCTCCACCGGCGCCAGCTCCGCCAGCGGCGCGGCGAGCGCGCCGTACCGCGCGGGATCCACGCCGGGACCTTCGGCATCCATGTCGATCAGCCCGTCGCGCGCCGCCTCCAGCCGCGCGCGCGCCTCGCCGGCCGCGCCGCTCGCCGCGAGGCGCGCGATCAGGTCGTCCAGCGTCTCCGGCCCCGTCACCACGGGACCCAGCGCCGGAACGAGGAGCTGCGCCTCCACGAGCTCGTCCACGAAGCCGCGCGCCGCCTCCAGCGGGATGTCGTCGTCCGCGATCGCCGCCGCGATCGCCGGCAGCTTCGCCCCGCCCTTCGCCCGCTCCAGCGCGACCGCGATCGCCTCGTTCGGTTCCACGTCCACGAGGAAGTACGCGCGGCGCCCGCTCACCTTGCGCGCCTCGGCGTACCGCAGCGTGCCGCCCGCTTCGTACAGGCTCGTGTTCGGCGCGAAGGGAACGCGCTCCCGCACCCCGGCGTCCGCGGCGAGCCGCTCCACCACGTCGAAGAGGAAGTCCATGTCCAGCCGCGTGTGGCGCACGGCGGCGCCGCGGTCCAGCAGCGCGAGCCGCGTGTCCCGCGCGATCCGCCCGACCGTGTTCCCCGCGAAGAGCCCGAACGGGGTGCAGCGCACGGCCATCCGCGACACGTACTTCACGAGCCCGGTCTCCACGCCGCGTCCGTTCTCGCTGTCCGGGTCGTCGCGCCACGCCGCGGTGCGCTCGTCCAGCGACGGCGAGGCAAGCCACACCGCCTCGCGCACCACGGGATCGTCCAGCAGCGCGCGCAGCCGGGCCCGCGCCCGCGCGGTGTCCCGCGTCCAGGCCGCGGCGTCCCCGGGGGCGCGCGCGGCGGAGAACCCGCGCGACCAGCCCTCGAACGCGACGAACGGCAGGAGCGGGGTGCGAAGCGCGACGAAGCCGGACGGGACGGCGGGCGCGGTCAGGGCGGACTCCCGGGAAGGGGCGAAGCGGGGAGTCTCGCGAGGCCGCGCGCCCGGGTCAAGGCGAGCGCTCAGCGCATCGCCGGGAAGTTCTCGCGGTACGCCTCCTGGAACTTCTCCAGCATCCACGCGCCGCGGAGCCGCGCCGCGAGGTCGTTGTACGCGTCCGTGTTCCGGGCGAGCGCGGCCTGCTCCGGCGTGGGCGGCGGGTTCAGCACCGAGTCCGCCGGCGCGTTCCCGGCCCGGGCGGCGGCCACGTAGGCCGCGGCCGATCGCGTGCTCCAGAAGCCCGCGAGTGCGCGCTCAACGCCCGGGGAGGACGAGGCTTCCGGGGCCGGCGCGGGCGGGGGCCGGAGGAAGACGGTCGAAGGGGACCCCGCCACCGGGACGCGCGCCGGCGGCGGGACCGCCGGACGCACGGCGGGGCCGGCCGGCGGCGCCGGATCGGCCGCCGGCGCAACCCGCGGAAGGTCCGCGGGCGTCGCGGTCTCCGGCCGCGCGATCTCCCGCCCCGCCTCGAGGCGCACGGGCACGAACCGCCCGCGCTCCCGCAGCGCGGTCACCTGCGGCCACAGGAGCGCCGCCGCCGCGGCATGCACGGTCAGCGCGGCCAGCAGCGGCACCGGCCGGGGCAGGCCCGGCAACGGCGGACTCGGGATCCGGAGGCTTCGGGACACGAGCATCCTGCCAGGGGCGGCGGGGAGGGTCGTCCGAGAATACGCGCTCAACGTCCGCGGCGGGAGTGCGTACAATGCGCGCCGTGGACTCTCCCGCTCCCATCCGGCGCACGCTCCTGGACTGCCTCGACGACGGCGTCTTCCTGGCCGTGCGCCTTTCCGGCGACGCGCCGCTCCTGGACGCCTGCCGCGCCGCGGCCCGCGGCGGGCTGAAGCTCCTGGAGATCACGCTGACCACGCCGGGCGCCCTGGACGCGATCCGCGAACTCTCCGGCGAGCGCGGCCTGATCGTGGGCGCGGGCACCGTGCTCACCGTGCAGTCCGCCCGCGACGTGGCCGCGGCCGGCGCCCGCTTCGCCATGTCCCCCGTGCTCGACGCCGCGGTCATCGCGGAGTCGCACCGCCTGGGCATGCTCGCCATCCCCGGCGGCGGTTCCGCCACCGAGATCCTGGCCGCGCACCGCGCGGGCGCGCACCTGGTGAAGGTGTTCCCGTCCGGACCGCTGGGCGGCCCGGATTTCCTCCGCAAGATCCGCGGACCGCTCCCGGACATCCCGCTCGTGCCCACGTCCGGACCCTCCGCCGCGAACCTGGCCGAGTACGTGGCCGCGGGCGCCGTGGCGGTGGGCGTGGGCAGCGAGGTCTTCGCGCCCGGCTTCACGACGGATTCCGTGGAGGCCGCCGCCCGGCGCCTCCGCGAGGCGATGGACCGCGCGCGCGGCCTCGTCCGGCGCGGCGCCGCCTGACCGCTCCTTCCCCGATCCCCGCGAGGTGATCCCATGCGAACGATCCTGACCCTGGCCCTTCTCCTCGCCGTGCCGTTCGCGGCGTCCGCCTACGACATCGAGCAGCTCCGGAAGGACGCGCGCGCCTTCCACGACGGCATGATGAAGAAGGTCGTGGACATCACGATGGAGCAGGAGGCCACGTTCACCGTGCCCGGCCGCGGCGGCGAGAACACGATGAAGTCCACGATGTACCGCAAGGGCGAGCGCTGGCGCACCGAGGGCATGATGTCCATGGGCGGCCAGGGCGCCATGGACACCGTCACGCTGTTCGACGGCAAGGACGTCTGGACGGTGGCCATGGGCATGAAGACGAAGCTCTCGGCCGAGCAGTTCCAGGGCCAGGCCATGGCGTCCTACTGGACCGAGCCCGCGCCCGGCTCGAGGATCACCGGACAGGACAAGGTGAACGGACGCGACTGCTGGATCGTGCAGGGCCCGGACGTCCCGGAGGCCGCCACGACGGAGACGGGCCCCACCCTCACCTGGATCGACAAGAAGAACTTCATCTGGGTGCAGACGGAGACGAGGATGTCCGGCAGGACCGTGCGGACCACCTTCTCGGACTTCCGCAAGGTGGACGGCTATGACCTGCCCTACCGGATCGACGTGCTCTCCGACGGCAAGCCCACGATGGTCTCGAGGATCGTGAAGCTCGAGACGAACAGCCGGCTCTCCGACGACCTCTTCGATCCCGCGAAGCTCGCCGGCAGCGCGATGCCCGGCATGACCCCGGGCGCGGCGCCGGGCGCGGCGCCGGGCGAGGTGGACATCGACGCGCTGATGAAGCAGGCCGAGGCGATGAAGAAGCAGATGGAGGAGATGCAGAAGCAGCAGCAGGGCAAGTAGCCGCGGGCCCGGAGAACGACGACCCGCGCCGGGAGGGAGTTCCGGCGCGGGTCCGCTCGTCGGGACGTTCGTCCTGGGCTACTGCGCGTTCGTCTTCAGCAGTCCGTGCACGCGCTCCACGAGGCGCCCCGGGCTGAAGGGCTTCGTGATGTAGTCGTCCGCGCCCGCCTCGAAGCCCTGCTTCTGGTCGATGTCGCGGGACTTCGCGGAGAGCAGGATCACCGGCGTCTGCGCCACGTCGGCGTCGCGCTTGATCGCCCGGCACGCCTCGAAGCCGTCCATCTTCGGCATCATGACGTCCAGCACCACGAGGTCCGGGCGCTCCTCCTTCGTCTTGCGCACCGCCTCCTCCCCGTCCTCGGCCGTGATCACCTCGTAACCCTCGGCCCCGAGGCTGAAGTCCAGGATGTGGAGGATGTAGTTCTCGTCGTCGACGACGAGGATCTTCCCCTTCTTCATGAGCCTCCCTCTCGGCGTCGCTCGGCCCTCCGTTCGAGGACGCGGACGAGCGCTTCCACGACCTCCGGATCGAACTGCTTCCCCTCGTTCCGGCGGATCTCCGCCAGCGCCGCCTCGCGCGTCATGGACGCGCGGTACGGCCGTCCCGTGCGCAGCGCGTGGT
This sequence comes from uncultured Gemmatimonadota bacterium, assembly GCA_964571855.1. Taxonomy (GTDB): domain Bacteria; phylum ARS69; class ARS69; order ARS69; family ARS69; genus CAYYFX01. The sequence goes on along the minus strand of CAZNDO010000012.1, from coordinate 81,217 downwards.
ACGCGTCGCACACCGCGAGGATCCGCGCCCCCCGCGGGATGCCGCCGTCGGCCAGGCCGCGCGGGTAGCCGGTGCCGTCCGGCTCCTCGTGGTGCGCCAGGATGATGTCGAAGATGTCCGGCAGGAACTCGATGGAACGCAGCACGCGCGCGCCCTCCTCCGGGTGCCGGCGGATCATCTGCCGGTCCTCCTCGGTGAGCGCCGCCGGCTTCTTGTAGGTGCCCTCGGGCAGGCGGGTCATGCCCACGTCGCGCAGGATGGACGCGTAGTGGATGCGCGCCGTCTCGTCGGCGTCCACGCCCAGCTCCGAGCACACCTCCACGACGAGCCGCGAGAACGGGTGCCCGGACGGGTAGTAGTGGCGGCGCACGTCGATGACGCCGCGCATCGCCTCCTCCATCCGGTTCATCGCGTCGCGGGAGTCGCCGAACTCGCGCAGCTTGTTCAGCACCAGCGCGACGCGCTGGCCGAGGATCTCCAGCAGCCGCCGGTCGGTCTCCTCGAAGGGCTGCCCGGTGGTCTTGTTCGTCACGTTGATCACGCCGATCACGCTGGAGCGCAGCTTCACCGGCACCGACATCAGGGAGCGCGTGCGGTACTGCTCCGGGCGATCGGAGGGGCCGAAGCGCGGGTCCGTGGCGAGGTCCGGCACGAACAGCGTCTCGCCGGTGGCGGCCACCATGCCCGCGATGTTCTGGCCCACCGCCACGCGCGCCTCGCGGATGGCGTCGTCCGGGAGCCCGATGGCCGCCTGGATGAACAGCTCGTGGCCGGACGGGTCCAGCAGCATCAGTGACACGGACTCGGCGCCCACCACCTCGGAGATCATCTCGATGAGCAGCTCCGGGAGGCTGATCCCGTCGCGCCCCGGGTCCTTCACGGTGGGCTCCGCGGCGCGCGCGCGGCTCGTGGCGCGCAGCCGCGGCAGCGACACGATGAACCGCGCCCCGTGCCCCGGCTCGCTCTCCGCCCAGATCCGCCCGTCGTGCCAGGTGGCGATGCTGCGGCAGATGGCCAGGCCGAGCCCGGAGCCGCCGTGGGTGCGCGCGTTCGTCCCGTCCACCTGGTAGAAGCGCTCGAAGATGAGGTCCAGCTTGTCCACGGGGATGCCGGGACCGTCGTCCTGCACCACGAGGCGCACGGCGGAGGGCTCGCGCACGACGTCCACCTGCACGTGCCCCTCGCGCGGCGTGAACTTCACCGCGTTCTCCAGGAGGTTCACGACCAGCTGCTTCACGAGGTCCGGATCCGCGTGCAGTCCCGCCTCCTCGCCGCTGAGCGGCCCGAGGAGCTGGATCCCCTTGCGCTCGGCCAGCGGCCGGATCACGTCCAGCGCGTCGGCCACGACGTTCACGAGGTCCACCGGACGGCACGACATGCGCACGCGGCCCGCGTCCATCGTGGCCAGGTCCAGGATGTCGTCCACGATGCGCGTGAGCCGCCGGCTCTCGTCCTGGATCACGCGGAGGAAGCGGTCCCGCGTGTCCGGGTCGGGGCGCACGGCGGCGGAGCGCAGGGTCTCCGCGTACGCGCTGATGCTCGTGAGCGGCGTGCGCAGCTCGTGGGACACCGTGGCGATGAACTGCGCCTTCATCCGGTGCAGCTCGTCCAGCCGCTCCTTCTCCGCGCGCAGGTCCTCCAGGTTGCGCAGGCCCTGCCCGCGGCCGTCGCGGCTCGTGAGCGCGTGCCGCGCGATGGAGGTCCAGCGCTGCAGGTCCTCCAGCAGCGACGGGTCGTCCAGCGGCCGCTCCACCTCCGCCATCAGGAAGCCCATGGCGTGCCGCGCCTCGTGCGCCGTCAGGGGCAGCAGGAGGGTGTCCCCCGGCCCCGGGCGAAGGCTCTGGATCGTGCCGCGCGGGATCCACGCGAAGCCGCCCCAGCGCGGCAGCGTGGCGGACCACTCGCGGAAGGCCTCCGCCCGGTGCGCGCTGTCGGGCACCGCGAGGCGGTCGGGCAGCTCCGGGCGCCCGCGTTGGCTGTCCGGGCGCACGGACTCCACGTAGCAGCCGTCGTCGGGGCGCAGGGTCCAGAGCGACGTGCGGCCCAGCCCCGGCAGCCCCGCCACCGCGCCCGCGATGCGGCGCAGCACCGGCTCGCTGCCGCCCTCCCGGACCAGCTCGTCCAGCACCTCCAGCGCGCGCTCCAGCGAGTGGGCGCGGGACTCGGCATCCCGGATGCGCTCGGTGTCCGCGCGGCGGCGGCGCTCCCGGAACAGCGCGAGACCCGCGTGCGCCAGCAGCCGATGCGTCTCGCCCGGATCGCCCACGGCCGCCACCACGCCCTCCGCGCCGCGCGGCGACTCCATGGGCACGGCCCACAGGGCGGCGTTGCCGGAGCCGGCCTGCCGCACGGCGCCGCCCTCGCGCAACGCGCGGCGCGCGATGCCCACGAGCTCGATCTCGGGGACGGACAGGCGCGCCTCCGATCCCTCCACCGCGGCCACCCGCACGAGCTCCGCGTGGCTCTCGACCAGGAAGACTGCACCGCGTCCCACGCCGGCCGCGGCCGACACGGCGTCCCGGACGCGCTGCACGATCTCCTCCACGGACTGCGCGGTCTGCAGCCGCTCGGCGTGCACGTCCAGCATCGTGACCGCGAGGCTTCGACCGGCCGCGCCGGGCAGCGCGCGGATGGACGCCCCGGACGGCGTGGGGTGCGCGCTCATGTGGTGGCCCTCCGCTCGCGCACGACCACGCTGCCGGTCATGCTCTTGCCGTAGCGCTTCAGCTCGGACGCGATGTCCGCCACGCGCCCGATGTGCGTGATGGGCTCCTTCTCGTTCGTGACCACGGCCATGGTCACGCCGAGCGACTTCACGCGCATGATCTCGCCGGAGCGGCGCCGGATCTTCAGGTACCCGCGCTCGAGATCCTCCGGGTCGAACAGCTTCTCCGCGTTCTTGTCGAACATGTCGATGACCATGCGCGCGATGGCGTCCGCCTTGTCCGGCGTGGTCATCAGCACGAAGTCGTCGCCGCCCACGTGGCCCACGAAGTCGTCGCGGTTGCCCACCTTCGCCACGGCGCCGGTGAGGATCTTCGCCATGGTGCGGATCACGTCGTCGCCCTTCGCGTAGCCGTAGTAGTCGTTGAACGACTTGAAGTTGTCGATGTCGCTGTAGATGAACGCGAACGGCTTCTTGGACTCGATGCGCTGCGTCAGCTCGCGCTCGATGGAGACGTTCCCGGGCAGGCCGGTCAGCGGGTTGGCCTCGCGCTGCGACTGGCTCCAGCTCAGCACGTTCTTCACGCGCATGAGCAGTTCCGGCATGGAGAACGGCTTCGTCACGTAGTCGTTCGCGCCGTTCTGCAGGCCCTTCAGCTTCTCGTCCAGCTCGCCGCGCGCCGTCAGGATGATCACGGGGATGTGCCGCGTGCCGTAGTCGCTCTTGATGCGGCGGCAGACCTCGTACCCGTCCATGTGCGGGATCATCAGGTCCAGCAGCACGAGATCCGGCGGGTCCTCCTGCACCATCTGCAGGCCCTCCTCGCCGTCCTCCGCGCAGCGGACCACGAAGCCCGCGTTCTCCAGCTGGAACTTCAGGATGTCCCGGATGGGCGGCTCGTCGTCCACGACGAGGACCCTGGGCGGTGACCACACACCGCTCATGCCCGGCGCGCTGAAGGTGTTCACGTCCCGGCCCATCCCCCTGAAGTGTCCCTGCCCGGCGGAGTTGCGCTCGGTCGGGTATCGGCACTCCCCCTCCCTCTCCGGAGTCCCCCCGCGTGGTTCACAGATTGCGGACGGGGTCGATTTCCCGCCCAGATCGGGTTCGTTGCGGTTGCGGAGCGGCTGCTCCTGATCAGACAACGCAAGGAAGGGCAATGGCTTGCGAGGGAGGCCATTCCGCCCCCGGGCTCTCCACCATCCGTGAACCACAAGGGTCAGACGACGCGGGGGGGGCGGGGGGAATGGCGCGGGCGGGGGGCGCGGTTGGGGACGGAGCCCAGGGGGAGGCCCGCCACCGCATCCAGGTCGAACCCCGACCTCTCCCCCCGCTCCAGGCGGTGCTTGCCGGCGAAGGCGATCATGGCGGCGTTGTCGCCGCAGTAGGCGAGCCGGGGGACCACGAAGGTCAGGCGGCGGGGCTCGCAGGCCGCGGCCATGGCGCGGCGGAGGGCGCCGTTGGCGGCCACGCCGCCGGCGATGGCCACGGCGGCGGCGCCGGTGAGGGACGCGGCCGCGAGGGTCTTGTCCACGAGGACGTCGATCATGGAGGCCTGGAAGGAGGCGGCCACGTCCCGGGCGCGGGGGCCCTTGGCCAACTCCGGGTGCCGGTCCAGGGTCACGCGGACGGAGGTCTTCACGCCGGAGAAGCTGAAGTCCAGCGTGCCCTCCTCCAGCCGGGCGCGGGGGAACTCGAAGGCGCGCGGATCGCCGTCCGCGGCCAGCTTCTCCAGCGCGGCACCGCCCGGATACCCCAGGCCGAGCATGACCGAGACCTTGTCCCACGCCTCGCCGGCGGCGTCGTCACGGGTGCGGCCGAGGACGTCGAGCTCGCGGAAGGACTTCACGTGCACGAGCAGCGTGTGCCCGCCGGAGGCCACGAGCACCACGGCCGGCGGCCGCAGGGACGGATCCTCCAGGAAGGGCGACAGCACGTGGCCTTCGAGGTGGTTCACGCCCAGGAACGGCAGCCCGCGGCCCAGCGCCAGCGCCTTCGCCGTGGTGACGCCGACGAGGAGCGAGCCCACCAGGCCGGGGCCGGACGTGACCGCGATGGCGCGAACGTCGTCGAGGGAGACCGCGGCGTCGGCCAGCGCGCGGTCGACCACGGGCAGGATCCGGCGCACGTGCTCCCGCGAGGCGATCTCGGGCACGACGCCCCCGTACAGCTCGTGCACGCGCTGCGACGCGACGACGTTGGAGCGCACGCCGCCGCCGTCGTCCAGGACGGCGGCGGCGGTCTCGTCGCACGAGGTCTCGATGCCCAGGATCACGATCGCCCCTTCCCGCGGCCGGCGCCGGGCGTCGTCGTCACGATTGACCCCGGCGGCTCGCCGCGGTCACCGTCATGCCCAACCGCGCCGGCGTGAGCGAGAGGATCTCCACGTCCGGCGGAAGCGCGATCACGCCCTGCAGCGGCCGGCCGGGCGCGGCCGCCTCGGCCGGACCGGAATCCGAAGCGCCCCCGGCGGTGACGGAGCGCGGCCGGGCATCGAACGTGATGCCGCCGCCGCGCATCTCCGTCACGGTCAGCGCGTACACGCCGGGCTGCCAGTCGTCGCCCTCCATCGCGAGGACGAGGCTGTCCTCCTTCGCCACCATCTCGATCACGGGCCGCGCGCCTTCCGCCTCCACGATGACCTCCGCAGGCTCGAACACGACCCGCAGGGCCGCGGGCGCCCCGGCGGCGCGCAGCACCGTGCGCGGCAGCCGCTGCGACACGAGCGGCTCGATCGTGATCCCGACGTCCACGGTGGCGGGCGTGATCTCCACCGTGGAGAAGTCCGACGGCACGAGCCGGACCTCGCGGCGCACGGTGCTGCGCTTGCCGTCGATGTCGATCTCGCGCGTGTGCACCAGGGCGATCTCGTCCACCAGCTTGCGCGGACCCTTGACGTTCGCGCGCGCGGGGTTCAGGAACGTGCGACCCACCTGGACGTAGCGCGAGTCCGGCGCGCCCACGACCGCGGGGACGATGGCCACGTCGCGGGTGACGGTCTCGTCGAACTCCACGGTGACGCGGCGCGGCTCCAGGATCTCCACCCGCGTGACCGCCACGTCCTCCGGGAGGACGACGTCCTCGCCCGCGAACGTGATCCGGTTCTGCCCCTTCTGGAAGCCGGCGAGGTCCACGCGGCAGATGCCGTCCCGCAGCCGGTAGCGCAGGAACTTCCCCTTGCCGTGCACGCGGGCGTGCACCCTCTCCGGGAGCGGCTCGATCGTGGACAGTCCCTCCGGACGGTTCACGTACTCCACGGGGAAGTCCGCCGTGTCCTCGAACTCGATCCGGTTCGTCACGGAGAACCACAGCCCGGCCGCGACGACGAAGCTCAGGATCTTGGCGCCCGCGTTCTGGGTCCAATCTCGCCAGGGCAAGGAAGTCTCCCGGATTCGGCGACGCCATCGCGCGGCGACGGAGTCGGGCTCCGGATCGTACTACGGCGCGGCTTCCGCGTCCCCCGGGGGCGAGGCCGGCGGACGATCGTCCCCGCCCGCGCCGCCCGCCGCGCCCGGCGGGGCCGCCAGGTCGTGCATCGCGTCCTCCACGGCGCGGTCCACCGCTTGCCGGGTGGAGTCCGGCACGTTCGATCCGGACGGCGGTTCGGCGGCGACGTGCTCGGTGGCGATCGCGAGCAGCAGGGACTCCAGGTCCGCCAGCCAGGGCGCGCCCAGCGGCGGACGGGTCCACGCGTTGCGGGAGCGGATCCGCCGGTCCACGCCCAGCACGATGTCCACGTCGAGTCGCTTGATCCACCCGGCCTCCGCGACGGTGCTGTCCACGGCCACGCGGAAGCCGTCCAGCGGCAGGGCCTGCAGCTCCGCCCAGAGGTCCGCGAACTCCTCCGGCGTGAGGACGCCGGCCACGGGCGTGACGGACGCGGGTGAGCGCAGCGACCCGCGCAGGCGCGCGTCGCCGCCCAGCTGCAGGATCTCCAGCTCCCATCCTTCGCGCTCCAGGATCGGGCCGCGTCGTTCCTCGAAGCGCACCATGAGCGCCTGCGGACCCTCGCCCGGGCGGGGCCCGCGCTTCGCCTCGGCGGTGGCCTCCTCGGCCAGGCGCTCCGCATCGCGGCGGCTTTCGCAGGACGACGCGAAGGCGGCGAAGCCGGCCGCGAGCAGCACGGTTGCGATGGACGCGACCGAAGCGGGCGGATGCCTCACGCGGCCTCCGCCGCCGGCACGACCTCCGCCAGCAGTGCCTCGAGCGCGAACCGCGGCTCCACGGAGGAGAACAGGTCCCGCGTGGCCAGCTCCGCGCGCTCCAGGACCGCCTCCCACACGGGCGCGGGCCGGCGCGCGGCGAGCTCGTCCAGCAGCGCATCGTCCAGGCCGGAGAGGCGCGGCACCTCCGCGGCGGACGCGGCCAGCGCCAGGTCCCGGGCGCCCAGCGCGAGCAGGTCCAGCAGCAGGTGCACCTCGTCGCGGCGGGCGTCGCGCCCGTCCACGCCCTCGCGCCCCGCGCCCGACAGCCGCTGCCCGGTCAGTGCCAGCGCGCGCAGCAGCTTCCCGTCCGCCACCGTGCCGAGCAGCGTCTCCACGAACCGTCGCCGGTCCGCCACGTCCAGGCCGCGTATGGCCAGCGCGCGCCCGGGGCTGCCGCCGGACAGCACGGCCAGGGCGCGCGCATCCGCCGGCGCCACGTCCTGCGTGTCCACGAGGAAGCGCTCCACCAGCCCCGCCGGAAGGGCGTCGAACACCACGCGCGCGCACCGCGACAGGATGGTCGTGAGCAGCGCCGACGGGTCCGGCGTGACCAGCACGAGGAGCGTTCCCGGCGGCGGCTCCTCCAGCGTCTTGAGGAACGCGTTCTGCGCGGGCTCGGTCATCTTGTGGGCATCGTCCACGACGGCCACGCGCCAGCCCCCGCCCGACGTGCGCGCGAGCAGCGTGGCGATGGCGCGGAAGTACTCCCCGTCGCCCTTCCCGTTCACCAGCTCGATGCCCAGGTTCCGCCGGTAGAACACGCGCGACGTCCCCGCGGAGAAGAGCGCGCGCGCCACCGCGACCGCCGCCGCCGTCCCCTTCTTCGAACGTTCCAGCGACGCCAGCTCCCGCTCCAGGACGTCGGCGAACGGGATGCCGCGGCGGCCGAGCAGCTTCTCGGGATTCCGACGCACGAGATCCACCACGTCCGGCCCGCGGCCCGCGGCCACACCCTCGATCCAGCCTTCCTCCTCCAGCAGGGCATACGCCGCGAGCAGGCCGTCCTCGTCCAGGTCGTCACGCAGCAGGTCCCCGCGCCGCACCGCGCAGGGCTGGTCCACGTCCACGTACAGCGCGAAGCGGTCGTGCGCGCCGCGATCGAAGCGCGCCGCGTCCTCCGCGTCCCCGGCCGTCACCAGCGCGCGCGCCAGCTCGAGCGCGAGCGTGCGCTTGCCGCACCCTTCCGGCCCCGTGAACAGCAGCGCGTGCGGGAGGCGCCCCGCGGCCGCGGCGGCGAACAGACGCTCGCGGACGGGATCGTGACCGAGGAGCGCGCTCATGCCGCCCTCCGCGCCTGCGCGGCCAGGTCCAGCACGAGCTCCTCCACGACCTCCTCCGCGCCCTCGCCCTCGCCGGTCTTGATGTCCACCTCGGCCTGGCGCACGCGCGCCATCATGCCGCGGAGCACCGGGACCGCGAGGCCGCGCGCCGCCTCGAACCGCTTGAACGCGGCGAAGGGGTGCATGCCGGTCACGTCATCCGGACCCTTGCCGAAGAGGCCGGCCTCCAGGCGCGCGGCCACGCGGCCCTGGTACGAGCGGTAGTCGCCGAAGGGCGGCCGGCCCGCGGCATCCCACAGGAGCCGCGCCTGCAGCAGGTGGCGGGTCTGCCGGGCGAGGAACGTGAGCGCCACGAGCGGGTGCGTGCCGGACACCGTCAGATCCTTCAGCAGCTCCCGCGCGCGCGGGCCGTCCCCGCACGCCACCGCCTCGGACACGTCCCACGCCTTGTCCTCCTTCGTCTTCCCCACCAGCTTCGCGAGGTCGACCGCGCGGATGCGGTCCCGGTCCAGGCAGTACAGCAGCGCCTTGTCCAGCTCACCGCGCAGCTGCTCCATGTCCTCGCCGGCGCGCGCGAGAAGGAGGCGGGCCGCATCGGCGTCCAGCTTCTTCCCCTCCTCCGCGGCCTTCTCGCCGAGCCAGTGCAGCAGGTCCTCGGGCTTCTGCGCGTTCAGCTCCAGCACGACGCCGCGCGAGGACAGCCCCTTGTAGCCGCGCACGCGCTTGTCCAGCTTGTCCGCGGGCGTGTCCCCGAGCGCGGCGAACACCACGCCCGAGCCCGGGCCGAGCCCGGTGTCCAGCAGCGCGAGGAGGCGGTCCGCCGCGTCCCCCGCGAGCAGCGGGGCGAAGCTGCGGATCACCGCCACGCGCGCGGACGCGAACAGCCCGAGCGAGAGCACCGGGTCCAGCGCGGCGTCCGCGGTGAGGCCGGTCGCGTCCACGCGCACCAGCTCCGCGCCGGCGCCGTCGGCCAGCGCGCGCGCGATGGCGTCGGCCGCCGTGCGCACGAGGTACCGCTCCGTGCCGTGCACGAGGTAGATGGACTTGCCGTCGCCCTTGCGGATGGAGCCCAGCTCCCTGGCCAGCTCGCGGGCGCCCTGGATCGGCATGGGCCCTCCGGGATGAAACGCGGCGAATGATACCGGATGGGCGTAGGGGCTGTCGCGACCGGCGACGGCGCCGTGCGGCGGCCACGGCGGCGGGCGGCGAGGCCGCGCACCCGTCTTCGGCCGCCGGCCGCGCCTCTCAGCCGGTGAGGACGAAGAGCGGCTTCCCGCCGAAGCTCTCGTAGATGGGTCGCAGCCGCTCCGTGTGGTAGTGCCGCGCCACGTCGATCAGCTTCTTCTCCCCCACCACGCGATCCACGGGCGCGGTGTCGTACCGGCCGTGGTGGAGGCAGACGAGCAGCCCCGCCCGGTTCGCGAGAATGAGGTCCAGCGCCAGGTTCCCGAACACCATGGGCACGATGGAGTCCAGCGCATCCGGATCGCCGCAGCGCACGAGGTACCCCAGCCGCTGGTTCAGCACGTTCACGCGGCGGCCCTCGTTGTGCGCGGGCGACCGCTCCTTCAGCAGCGCCGCCACCTTGTCCCCGATGCCGCCGAGCTTGCGGTGGCCGAACATGTCCTTCTCGTCCCCCTCGAAGGACATGCCCTCGGCGCCCTTCAACACGGCGCCCTCCGACACCAGCACGACGGAGTAGTGGCTGGGATGCCGGTTCCGGTCCATGCTGAGCAGCCCGCACAGGTGGTCGATGTCGAACGGGTGCTCCGGGATCACGCAGCGGTCCGCCGCGCCCGCCATGGTGGGAAGCAGCGCGGTGAAGCCGGCGTACCGGCCGAAGACCTCGATGACCAGGAAGCGCTCGTGCGAGCCGGCGGTGGTGCGCAGCCGGTGCGTCAGCTCGATGGTGCGGGTGACGCACGTGCTGAACCCGATGCAGTAGTCCGTGCCCGGCACGTCGTTGTCCATGGTCTTCGGGATGGCCACGACCTTCACGCCCTCCTTGTGGAGACGGACGCCGTAGCTCAGCGTGTCGTCCCCGCCGATGGGGATCAGGTAGTCCACGCCGAGGAACTCCAGGTTCCTCAGGACCTCCGGCGTGAGGTCGTTCACGTCCCCCGTGTACCGGCTGGCCAGGTGCGGCGGGAGGTTCACGTGCGGCACGTGGCTGGGACGCGTGCGGGACGTGTGCAGGAACGTGCCGCCGGTGCGCCCGGCCCGGTTCACGATCTCCTCCGTGAGCACCTGGATGCAGTCCGTGTTGTCCGCGTCCTTCTCCCGCACCAGTTCCACCAGCCCGGCCCACCCGCGCTTGATGCCGATCACGCGGTAGCCCTCGCGCACGGCCCGCACCGTGACGGCGCGAATGGCCGGGTTCAGCCCGGGGACGTCGCCGCCCCCCGTCAGGATCGCGATCGTCTTCGCCATGGCCCGTCCTCCCCCCTAGGGCGTCTTCACCCGCAGCCGCTGTCCCGGCCGGACCGACCCCCCGTCGATCCCGTTCGCCGCGCGCAGGGAGTCCACGCTCATGGAGTACGCCTGCGCGATCTGCACGAGGGACTCCCCGCGCGCCACGGTGTGCATGCGCCACCCCATGCGCGGGATCTCCACGTCCTCGCAGTACCGCACGATCCCTTCCGCCAGCGCCGCGACGAAGGCGTCGCGGTTCTCCTTCGATTTCGCGAAGCGGACGTCCTCCCGGTTCGACAGGAACGCCACCTCCACCAGTGCCGCCGGGATGAAGAGCTGCTTCAGCACGGCGAACCCGGCCTGCTTCACCGGCCGGGTCTTCACGCTGCGGACCTTCGCCACCTCGTCGTTCATGCTCACGGCGAGGCGCTGGCTGCGCTCCACGGTATCCGATTGCCGCAGGTCGACAAGCATCCGGGCGAGGTCGTCGGAGGACTTCGTGTCGGACGGCGGGAGGCCGCCCACCAGGTCCGCCGAGTTCTCCACGTCCTCCAGCTCCCGGGTGGCGCGGTCGTCGGCGCCCTTGAGCGAGACGAAGAAGATCTCCGTGCCGCGGGCCTGCGGGGACGGCGCGGCGTTGAAGTGGATGCTGACGAAGAGGTGCGCCCCCTTCTCCTCCGCGATCTGCCGGCGCTTCCCGAGGGGCACGAAGTAGTCCCCGGTGCGGGTGAGCGCGGCGCGGAAGCCCGGGCGGCGCTCGATCTCGGCGGCCAGCGCCTTGGAGAAGTCCAGCGCCAGGTGCTTCTCCTTGAGGCCGTCCGGGTTGCGCCGGCCGGCGTCCTCGCCGCCGTGGCCGGGGTCCACCATGATGAGGAAGTCCCCCACGGTGTCCGGCCCGATGCGGCGCTGCACGCGGGGCCGCGGCTCCGGGATCCCGGGGACGGCGCCGGCGGCGGCGGGGCGCTTCACGTCCAGGACCAGCCGGTCGGGCTTGTCCTCCACGCGTTCGAGGGCGAAGACGTCGTACCGCGCGCTCAGCTCCAGGTCGAGAACGATGCGGGCCGGCTCCCCCGGCTTCGTGGGCGGGCCGAAGCGGATCCGCTGGACGAGCCCGTCGGCCACCTCGATGGGTGCCGCGTCGAACCGGAAGGTCGCGTCATCGATGTCCACGACGACGCGCGGCGGCGAGTCCAGCGCGAGGTGCCGGTAGGACGCCGTCTCGGAAAGATCCACCACGATCCGCGTGTGGTCCGGGGCCGACCAGAAGCGGACGGCCGGGATGCCGGTGGCGGCGACCGCCGGGGCGGCCGCGAAGGCAAGCGCGCCGGCGATCAGGGCGGCCACCGGCGGGGCGAGGCGCGGGTGGCGGACGCAGGGGGGCCGGAAACCGCTCAATTCGGGGCTCTCCGCGGGAACTCGGGGCGGACCTGTACGGCGTCGAGGGAAGCCTAGGAACCGTGCGGAGGAGGTGTCAAGGCGCGCTCTCGGCCCGTCTACCCGCGGGCCGCGCGACGGTTCCGCGGGGACGACCGGCGGCGACGAGGTCCGGAATCGGCCGCCGGCCGCGCCCGGGTTCGGGTAGTCTGCCCGGCTTCGCGGAGGACCTTCCATGAACGCTGCCGGCGACGCCGTCCGCCCGAGCAACCTGAAGATCGCGGTCGCGTTCCTCGCGATCTACGTCATCTGGGGCTCCACCTACCTCGCGATCCGCTTCGCCGTGGAGACGCTCCCGCCGCTCCTGATGGCGGGCGCGCGGCACTTCGCATCGGGGATCATCCTGGTGGCGTGGGTGGCGCGCTCCCGGCCGGTCCGCCCCACCCGGGAGCAGGTCCGCGACGCGACGGTCGTGGGGCTCCTGCTGCTGCTCGGCGGGAACGGCCTCGTCACGTGGGCGGAGCAGTGGGTCCCGTCCGGGCTCGCCGCGCTGCTCGTGGCCACCGTGCCGCTGTGGATGGCGCTCCTGAACGGCGTGATCGATCCGGCCACGCGCCCGCATGCGCGCGGCTGGGCGGGGATCGGGCTGGGGCTGTGCGGGGTGGCGCTCCTCGTGGAGCCGCGCGGCGAGCTGGCGGCGAGCGCGCACGCGCTGGCCGGGGCGTTCGCGCTGATCTGCGCGGCGCTGCTCTGGGCGGCGGGCTCCCTGTACTCGCGCCGCGCGAAGCTCCCGCGCGATCGGCTGCTCTCCACCGGGATGCAGATGCTCGCGGGCGCGGCGGGGCTCGTGCTCGCGGGGCTGCTGGCGGGAGAGGCGTCGCGCGTGCACCTCGAGACCGTCTCGACGCGCTCGGTGCTCGCGCTGCTGTACCTCGTCTTCTTCGGATCGATCGTGGGCTTCACCGCGTACGTGTGGCTGCTGCAGGTCGTGTCCCCGTCCAAGGTGGCCACGTACGCCTTCGTGAACCCGGCGGTGGCCGTGCTGCTGGGCGTGACGCTCGGCGGGGAGACCCTCGCGCCGCGGACGCTCGCGGCCACCGCGATCATCGTGGCGTCGGTGGTGGCCATCACCTCGGAGCGGCGCGCGCCGCGGCCCGCGGCGGCGCGCCCGGGGATCGACCGGGCGACTTGACGGACGCTGCATTATCACATAGGATAATCCCATGCGACCGGATGAGATCGGCCCGGGAATCCGCCGCCTCCGGCAGCAGCGCGGGTGGACCCTTGCGGAGCTGGCACGGCGTGCCGGGACGTCCGCCCCCACGATCCACCGGTACGAGAGCGGCTGGCGGCGGTTCGAGGTGACCACGCTCGGCAAGCTGGCGACCGCCCTGGGATGCCGCCTCGATGTGCGATTCCTGCCGATCCCTCGCCCCCGGGCCCGCGAGGCGGCCGGTCCCGTGGCGCGGCTCAAGCGGCTGTTCTGGGATCGCCGGCTTCGCCCCGCGGACCTCGAGCGCTATCCGGCATGGGTCGTCGGACGGGTCCTCGAGCACGGCACGCTGGAGGATGTCCGGCTCCTGGAGGCGCACTACGGACGGGAACGGTTCCTGGACGAGGTGTCGCGGGCTCCCTTCGAGTCGCGGAAGACCAGGGCGTTCTGGGAGGCCATGCTGGCGTTGGAGGGTCGCGAGTGCACGAGAAGGTTCTCCCGACGGGAAGCCGAAGGCTCCTGGATGCGATAGGGCGCTCGGATCCCTCCCTGCTGGACGGCTGGGTCCTCGCGGGAGGAACGGGGCTGGCCCTGCACCTCGGGCATCGGCGGTCCGAGGACTTCGACTTCTTCCGGACGGACGGACTGGATGTGTCCTCGCTCGCGGACCGTGTCGCGGCGGTCGGGCGCTACGAGCACGTGCGGAGCGGCGAGCATGACCTCACCGCCCGCGTGCGCGGCGTCAAGGTGTCGTTCTTCGTCGTGCCGGAGCCCTTCCTCGAGCCGACCCGCCCGTTCCGGTCCTTCGCGGTCGCGGACCCCGTGGACATCGCCCTGATGAAGCTGGTGGCGATCGCCGGCCGGGGGAGCCGGAAGGACTTCGTGGATCTCTACTTCCTCCTGCGCGACGGCCTCCCGCTCACGCACTACTTCGGGCTCCTGGATCGCCGCTACGGCGAGGGGCGCGTCAACGCCGGACACATCCTGCGCAGCCTGACGTGGTTCGAGGATGCCGAGGCGGAGCCGGAGCCCACGATGATCGCGCCGTTCCGGTGGGACGAGTGCAAGCGCTTCTTCGTCCGGGCCGCGCACCGGGTCGTCCTCCCCTGACATCGGCGAGCCCTCGACACCTCCTCGGGACGGATCAGCGCGCGCGCCCGGAGCTCCACCGCGGGAGCAGCGCCGGCACCTCGCGCGCGAAGGCCTCGTGCGCCGCGCCGAAGCGCGCCCGCAGGAGCCGATCCTCGGCGCGGATGCGGATGGCAGTCCCCGCGAGGTACACGGCGGCGGCGCCGGCGACCACCGCCGGCGCGGCCAGCAGCACGCCCGTGCCCGCGAGCATGCCGAGCATCGCGGTGTACACGGGGTGGCGCACGCGCGCGTAGGGGCCGTCCATGACCAGGCGGTCCTCCGCCGCCACGGACGCCACCACGCGCCACTGCGCCCCGAGAAGCGCCAGCGCGCGATCCGCCAGGACGACCGACCCGGCGAGCAGCAGCGCGGCCAGCGCCACCACGATCCACGCGACCGGTTCCGGCGCCGCGGCGGGGAGCGCGCGCGCGGGATCCCGCAGGACGTACAGCCCGGCGAACGCGGCGAACTCCAGCGCCAGCCCCGCGAGCGACACGGGATCGCGCCGCCGCTCGGTTGAGCGCCGGGCCCGCGCGCGCCACGCGAGGCTCACGAGGGCCGCCGCCCACGCCGCCACGACCACCCAGCGCGCCGCCGCCGGGGCGGCGATCACGCGGACGTCCTCCGGATCTCCTGGATCACCTGGTCCAGCCTCTGCAGGAAGTTCGAGCGGTCCCGCTTGTCGAACGGCGGCGGCCCGCCGCCCACCGCGCCCATGTCCCGCAGGTTCGCGAGGAGCTCGCGGCTCGCGAGCGCGTCCCCGATGTTGTCCTCCGTGAAGCGCCTGCCGTTGGGCCGCAGCACCGCGGCCCCGCGCTCCAGGCAGCGCGCCGCGAGCGGGATGTCCGTGCAGACCACCACGTCGCCCGCGCCCGCGCGCTCCGCGATCCAGTCGTCCGCCGCGTCGAAGCCGCCGGGCACGGTGACGAGCTCCACGTCGCCGTCGCGCGGCGTGCGCAGGAAGCCGTTCGACACCACGAACACCTTCCACGCGTAGCGCGCGGCGACGCGGTACACCTCGTCCTTCACCGGGCAGGCGTCGGCATCCACGTAGACGGCGGGCACCGCGCCCCCGCCTAACGGCCCGCGGCCCGGTCCAGGAACTTCGTGAAGTCCCCGTCCGTGGACAGCACGAGCGTGGTGGTGCTGTCGATCGTGGCCTGGTACGTCTCCATCGTCTTCAGGAACTCGTAGAACGCGCGCGAGTCCGGCGAGCGGTCGAACGCCTCCGCGTAGATGCGGCTGGCCTCGGCGTCCGCCTTGCCGCGGATCTCCTCCGCCTGGCGGTACGCCTCGGACTGGATGACCTTGAGGTCCCGCTCCCGCTCGCCCTGGATGCGCGAGGCCTCGCCCTCGCCCTCGCTGCGGAAGCGGTCGGCGATGCGCCGCCGCTCCGCGATCATGCGCTCGTTCACCTTGGACTGCACTTCCTGCACGTAGTTGATGCGCTTGAAGCGCACGTCCAGGATCTCGATGCCCAGGTCCGACGTGCGACTCTGCGCCTTCGCGAGCACCTCGCGGCGGATGGACTCGCGCCCCACGGCGATGGAGTCCAGCTGCGACTCCTCCACCTCGAACTCGTCCTTCGCGGGCTCCCGGTTCGACGTGCGGATCAGCTCCACGAGGTCGTGGTTCGCGATGGCGTTGCGGGTCTCGCCGTCCAGGATGTCGTCCAGCCGGGTCTGCGCGCCCCGCTCGTCCCGCAGGCGCTGGAAGTACAGGAGCGGATCCGTGATGCGCCAGCGCGCGTACGTGTCCACCCAGATGAACCGCTTGTCCTTGGTGGGAAGCTGGTTCGCGTCGCCGTCCCACTCCAGGAACCGCTTCTCGAAGCGGTGCACCTTCTGGATGAGCGGCACGCGCAGCTTCATGCCCGGCGTGTTCACCGGCTCGCCCACCGGTCGGCCGAACTGCGTGATGATGACCTGCTCCCACTCGTTCACCACGTAGAACGACGTGAGCAGGACGAGCGCCAGGACCACCCCCGCGACGTTCAGCAGCGCCCTCATCGCTCGCCCCCCGCCGTGCCACGGCCGTCCAGGTTCAGGAGCGGGAGGACCCCGCGGATGGCGTCGTCCACGATGACCTTGCGCTGCACCTGCGGCAGCACGGTGCCCATGGTCTCCAGGTAGATGCGGCGCCGCGTGACCTCGGGGGACTGCCGGTAGGCGTCGTAGTACGCCTTGAACCGGGCCGCGTCGCCCCGCGCGCGGTTCACGCGATCCAGCGCGTACCCTTCGGCCTCCTGGACGGCCTGCTCCGCCTGGCCGCGCGCGCGCGGGATCACCTGGTTGTACTCGGACTGGGCCTGGTTGATGAGCTTCTCGCGCTCCTGCTGCGCCTGGTTCACCTCGTTGAAGCTGGGCTTCACCGGATCCGGCGGGTTCACGTCCTGCAGCACCACCTGGTCCACCTTGATGCCCGTTTCGTACTGCTCGCAGAGCGCCTGCAGCTCCTGCTCCACCAGCGACGCCACCTCGGCGCGACCCACGGTGAGCACCTCGTTCACCGTGCGATCCCCCACGACCTGCCGCATCACGGCCTCGGACATGGCGCGGAACGTCTCGCGCACGCCGCGCACGCGGAACAGGTACTTGAACGGATCCACGATGCGGTACTGCACCACCCACTCCACCACCGCGGCGTTCAGGTCGCCCGTGAGCATATCGGACTCCTCGCTGAGCCCGGCGGTGGTGAACTGGCTGCGGACCTCCGGCGTGACGGTGCGGAACCCGAACTCCTCCTTGAGCTGCCGCTGGACCGGAACCTTGATGACCCGCTCCACGCCGAGCGGGATGCGGAAGTGCAGTCCGGGGTCCGAGCTGCGGACGTACTGCCCGAACCGCACCACGATCCCGATCTCCTCGGGGTCCACGGTGTAGAAGCCGGTGAGGAGGACGAGGACGGCGATGACCGCGAGCCCGATGTTCCGCAGCGTCCTCCCGAACCCGGGCCCGGGCCGGAAGGAGCGGACGTCGATGGGCTCGCCGAAGCGTCGTTGGTTCATGGGGCTGCCTCCGGCGCTGTCGTGGGGGCGAACGTGTCCTCCGCAATCTAGCACAGGACCCGCGCGGGGTCGTGGTAGGATGGACGACCGTTTCCTGACGGAGAGCTTCCGCATGTCACCCCGTGCTGCCGCCGTTCTCCTGGTCATGTCGCTCGTCGTGCTCCCGGGCGCCGGATCGAAGCCGGCGCGCGACGCCGGCGCCACGCCGCGCACGTTCGTGCTGCTCCACTCCTCCGACGAGCAGTCCGAGATCGCGCCGTGCGAGTGCGAGGGCGGCGACACCGGCGGCCTGGCGCGGCGCGCCGCCGAGTTCGCGGCGATCGAGGCGGAAGGCGCGCCGGTCTTCAAGTGCTCCTCCGGCGACGTGTTCGCGTCCCCCACGGAGAAGGCCACCGCGCGCCTGCGCGAGCTGAAGATCGAGGCCATGACCACGGCGCTCTCCCGCATCGGGTACGACGCGCTCGCCGCCGGAGAGACGGACCTCGCCTTCGGCGCGGACTTCCTGCGCCGGTTGCGGGACGAGCACGGCCTCCCCTTCCTGTGCGCGAACGCGTACGACGCCGACGGCGCGCGGATCCTCGAGCCGTACGCCGTGGTGGAGCGGGGCGGCGTGCGCGTGGCGTTCGTGGCGGTCGTGTCCCCCGCCGGGGACGTGCTCGGCCTGCGGGAGATGGAGATCCGCCGGCACCGGATCGAGCTGCGCGACCCCGCGGCCGAGGTGCGGCCACTGCTGGCGGAGCTGCGGGAGCGCGCGGACGTCGTGGTGCTGCTGGCGCACGCGGGCGTGGAGGGATCGCAACGGCTGGCCGAGGCGCTGGGTGCGGACGTGGTTCTCCCGGGCCACCGCCCCACGATCGGCACGCCGCGCCGCGAGGGCGCGGTGATCACCGCCAGCGCCGGCGAGAAGTCCGACCACTTCGGCGTGCTGCGCCTCACGCTCGGGCCGGACGGCGCCATCACCGGGTTCGCCGGCGGCCCCGTGGAGCTGCACCGGGACGGGCCGCGGGACGACGTGATCGACGGCTTCGCCGCGGAGGTGGAGGTGCTGGAGTTCCCGGACGCCGTGCCGGACGGCGAGTACGCGGGCGCGGAATCCTGCCGCGCGTGCCACGAGAGCGAGTGGGAGGCGTGGAGCCGCACGAAGCACGCGCACGCGTTCGAGACGCTCGCCGTCACGGACGACTGGAACAACGCCCGGTGCATCGGCTGCCACACGACGGGCGCGAAGGACAAGTTCTACCTGGACGCGGACTCGATGGACCCCGCGCGGCTGAACGTGCAGTGCGAGGAGTGCCACGGTCCGGGCGCGGCGCACGTCGCGTCGCCGGGACCGCTGAAGGCGAATCCGAAGCGCTGCACGGTGTGCCACGATCCGGTGAACAGCCCGGGCTTCGAGTGGACGTCCTATCTCGAGCGCGGCGTGCACTAGCTCCCGGCGGCGTGCGTGCGGCAGCGTCCGGTGCCGCTTCCGGCGCCGGCGCTCCTACGGATGCAGCGCCTCGCGCTGCTCCCGCGCCGGGGCCAGGTCCGGCGCGAGCGAGAGGGCCCGATCGAACGCCGCGCGCGCCTCGTCGGGGCGGCCGGCCGCCTTCCGCACGAGACCCAGGTTGTACCAGGGCGCCTCCCAGTCCGGCCGCAGCCCGATCGCCCGCAACAGATCGGCTTCCGCGGCAGCGACATCCCCCGCCGCGAGCCGCGCGCAGCCGAGATCGTTCGCATACAGCGCCTCGCGCGGCCGCAGCTCCGCGGCGCGCGCGAACGCGACGATCGCGTCGTCGAGCCTCCCTTGCCGCTCGAGCGCCTTCGCCAGGTTGTAGTGCGCTTCGCTCACGGTCGGGGCCAGTTCGATCGCTCTCCGGTACCACGCCTCGGCGGCGGCGGGATCGCCGCGGTCCATCGCGAGGTTGCCCAGGTTGAGCCGCGGGCTCACGTAGCCGGGGCGGAACTCGATGGACCGCTCCAGCAGGCGCTGCGCCTCGTCCGGCCGGCCCGTCCGGCGGAGCACGTTCGCCAGGTTGTTCAACGCGAAGGGATAGTCGGGCCGCAGCGCGAGGCCGCGCCGGTAGTGCGCCTCGGCTTCCTCCAGCCGGCCGGCGGATTGCAGCGCCAGCGCGTAGTTGATGTGCGGACGCGCCTTCGCGGGGGACTTCCGCACGGCGTCCTCCCACAGCGCGAGGTCCGAGTCCCAGACGGCGAGGCGGCGCACCGTGGCCGCCGACAGCGCGAGCAGGACCGCGGCGACCGCGAGCGCGGCCGCTCGCGGCCGGGCCCGCGCACCCGCCGCGACGCCCGCGCCGAGCGCGAGGCAGAGACCCGCCATGGGCAGGTACGCGCGGTGCTCGAAGAACACGTCCGGGCTGGGGATGACGGTGGACGTGGGCACGAGCGCCAGGAGGAACACGCCGGCACCGAGCGTGACCGCGGGCTGCCGGCGGCGCACGCGCCATGCGGCGGCCGCGCCGGCGACCAGCACGAGCGCGGGCGCCCACGCCGCCGGGTCCGCCGGCGAGCGCACGGGGACGTAGTCCGCGTCGAGGTTCTGGCCGCGCGGCCACACGAAGAGCCGCGCGTACGCGAGCACCGAGCGCGGCTGCGACAGTGCGTACACCGTGCGCGGCAGCCGCGGCAGGATGCGCGCCTCCTCCGCGGTACGGAACTGCGGCGCCGTGCGCTCCAGGCGCGGCACGTACTGCGCGGCGCGGAGTGCGGAGAGGAGCACGAAGGGGACGAGCAGGGCCAGCGCGCGGCGGCGCGGCGGCACCTCGAAGAGGAGCTCGTACAGCAGCACCGCCACCGGCACGAGGACGCCCACGTGCTTGGTCCACAGTCCCAGGCCGTGCGCGACCAGGGCGAGGCCGAAGCACGCCCATCGCGCGGGACCGCGCGCGCGGCGCCCCGCGATCCACCCGGCCAGCGCCAGGAGGAAGAGCAGCGCCGCGGCGGAGGTGGAGCGCTGCGTGATGTACGCCACGGACTGCGTGGCGAGCGGATGCGCGGCGAACACGGCCGCGGCGGCGAATGCCGCGCCGCGCCGCGCGCGGCCCGCCGGCAGCACGAGCCACGCCAGCCAGTACAGGCACGCGACGGCCCCGGCGTGCAGCGCCACGTTCGTGGCGTGGTACACGGCCGGGTCCTCCCCGCCGAGCCGGTGGTTCCACGCCCACAGCCAGAGCACGACGATGCCGCGGTAGTGGTCCGTCGCCACGCGCGGCGCCGCCTGCCGCACGGTGGACGTGAGCTCGCCGGGATCGTCGAAGTGGAAGGGATCGTCCAGCGTGCGCGCGTACAGCCCGGCCACGAGGAGCGCCAGGACGAGGAGGGCCAGCGCGTGCAGCCGGCGGGACCGGACGGCCGCGGCCTCCACGCTAGCGGTAGAGCGCCTTCAGCCGCCCCCAGCTCACGGCCTCGATCCCGATGTCGCAGTCCGCGGCCAGGGCTCCCATCTGCCCGCAGGCCGCGAGGATGACGTGCGACTCCTCGTCCACGCCGTACGCGCCCGCGATGACGGACGGTCCGCACGGTTGCGGGGCGCAGAACATGGGCGGGAAGTCGATCACGTCCATCGTCGTCACCGACCCTCCACCCACGCCGGCAAGGCGGAGATCGGAGCAGGCGGCATTCAGGGTGCTGCCGAGCTCCAGGGAGATCTCGTCCCGCGAGAAGCCGCAGTTGCCCCACACGACGGTCTGCTCCAACACCAGGGTGGAGCCGTTCGTCGCGAAGATCCCGCCGGTGACCCCGATGTTGCGGCTCAACGTGCACCGCTCGAAGGCAGGAGAGCCGTCCGACACGTAGACGCCACCGGCGTGGCCGCCGGAGTTGTTGACGACAATGCAATTCCGGAGAACGGGAGCGCAGTTCCGGATCGCCACACCGCCGCCCGCATCCCCGATATTGCCGCGGATCACGCAGCTGTCGATCACGGCACTGGACCCCGACAGGGAGAGGGTGCCGTGCCCGCCGGTGCCGATGATCGTGTTCATCTCGAGCACGCACCCGGTCAGAGTGACCGCGGAGCCCATGACCAGGATCGGCACGTAGGACTCCGTGAAGTGCACGTGGTCCAGCTCCGGCGAGCCGCCGGTGAGCCGGATCCCGCCGGAGCTCCGGACCGCGACGTTCCGCACCCGGGGCGATGCGCCCTCGCTGTAGATGGCGCCGGGCGTGTAGCCGTTCGCGTTCGTGATCGTCAGGTCCCGCAGCACGGAGCCCGGGCCCTCCCCGCTCCGGAAGACGAACCCGGTGTTCCCTTCGCAGTCGATGGTGACCGCCGAACGGTCTCCGGACTGCGACCGGATGGTGATGGCCTTGCCCTGGTACGAGACGCCGCTGTTCTGCGGCCCGGTGAAGGTCCCGTTGCCGAGCAGGATCTCGTCCCCGTCGGCCACGGAGTCCACGGCGGCCTGGATGGTGGGGAAGTCCCCGCTGCCGTCCGGCAGGACGAGATAGCTTTCGGCCGCGGCCGGACGGGAGAGCGCAGCGGTCAGCACCAGCGCGAGGAGTGGGCC
Source organism: uncultured Gemmatimonadota bacterium (assembly GCA_964571855.1). Lineage (GTDB taxonomy): Bacteria > ARS69 > ARS69 > ARS69 > ARS69 > CAYYFX01. The sequence goes on along the minus strand of CAZNDO010000012.1, from coordinate 59,422 downwards.
GGATCGACGGAGCCCGTTCACGGCTACCTCAGCTTCCCCGGGAGGGTCGACCCCCAGGATAGCGCCGGCCGCACGGACGATGGAAGCACGACGGGGCGCGGGCTACCGGTACAGCGCTTTCAGCCGCCCCCAGCTCACCGCCTCCACGCCGATGTCGCACTCCGACGCCAGCGCCCCGATCGGGCCGCACGCGGCCGTGATCGCCTCGGAGTCCTCGTCCACGGCGTACCAGCCGCCCGTGTTCAGGCCACACAGGTGCGGCCCGCAGAACATGGGGGCGTTGTCGATGGTGTCCGCGTCCGGCAGGTACGCCCCGCTGCCGCCGACCCCGGCGGCGCGGATGTCCGCGCAGGTCGCCGTGAGCAGGGCGCCGCCGTCCAGCTGCGCCTCGTCCCACGCGGTGCCGCAGTTGCCCCACAGGATGGTGCGCACGAGTTCGGCCGACGCCCCGGAGGCGATCCTCATCCCGCCCGCATCCCCGGTGCAGCGGGAGATCGTGCACGCCTCGAGCCGCACGGAAGCCAGGCCCGTCACGTTCACCGCGCCGGTCTGCGTTCCGGCGTTGTTCACGATCACGCACTCCCGCAGCGTGGGAGACCCGCCGCCGATGTGGACGCCCCCGACCGTGTTCCAGGGTGAGCCGCCGTTGCCCTCGATGCGGCAGCGCTCGAGCGTGGCCCCCGATTGGAACAGGGCGACGCCGCCCGTGCCGCCTCCCCAGGACCCGGGCGACGTGTTCGCCTCGACGACGCATCCCACGAGGACCGGCGCCGACGCCTCGATGATCATGCCCGGCGCGCTCGAGGCGGCCACGCGCACGTCCTCCAGGCGGGGCGACGCGCCATCGCGGATCTCGATCCCGCCGAAGCCGTCGATGCACTGCACGTTGCGGATGGTCGGCGAGGAATCCCAGCAGGAGATCGCGCCCTGGCCACGCGGGAAGCAACCGTACGAGGACCAGGCGCCGGCCTGGCGGATGGTGACGTCCGCCAGCACCGAGAACGGACCTTCACCCGTGACGAAGAGCACCGCGCCCCCGCACTCCCGGTCCGCGGAGTGTCCCTCGATGACGCACGCGGATCGGTTGCCGGACAGGGAGCGGATGGTGACCGCCTTCCCCTTGTAGTCGACGATAGCGTTCCCCTCCCCGCGGAACGTCCCGTCCGCGAGGAGGATCTCCGTCCCGGTCGTGGCCGCGTCCACGGCCTCCTGGATGGTGGGGTACTGGCCGCTGCCGTCGGGGAAGACGACGATGCTGCGCGGCGAGGCATGAGCCGCCCCGGCGGCGATCAGCAAAGCAACGAGGGTTGCACGGGAGCGCAAGGTGGCCTCCCCCGCGGGCGAGGAACAGGTTCCACTATGGCACCATCCGGGCGGCCCGTACAACCTGCCGCCTCGTCCGGGGCCGCCTCCCCGCTGGCGCCGGGGCCCCGTTCGCCTATACTGCGCGCCTCCCCGGCAGGAGATCCGGCATGGCCGTCGACGAGACCGCTCCGGCGCCCGGCGGCCCTCCCCTGGCCGCCACCCAGGACCTGCTCCACGCCGCCAAGGCCGGGGATGCCCGGGCGCGGGACGAACTCTTCTCCCGGTTCGTGCCCCGGCTGCGCCGCTGGGCCTCCGGGCGGCTCCCCCGGTACGCCCGCTCCCTCCTGGACACCGAGGATCTGGTGCAGGACGCCCTGCTCCGGACCTTCACCGGGCTGGACCGGGTGGAGGTCCGGGGGCCGGGCGGGTTCCAGGCCTACGTTCGGCAGGCCATCCTCAACCGTATCCGGGATCAGGTGCGGTGGGCGGCGCGGCGGCCGGGCCCCGGCGAGGTGCCCGAGGATCTGCCGGACGCCGTCCCCTCGCCCCTGGAGGAAGCCATCGGGGCGGACGTGCTGGCGCGGTACGAGCGCGCCATGGCCGCCCTCTCGGCCGCCGACCAGGAAGTGCTGCATCTCAGGCTCGAGCTCCACTTCGAGTTCGACGAGATCGCGGCGATGACGGGCAAGCCGACCCGGGACGCGGCGCGCATGGCGGTGCAGCGCGCGCTGGCCCGGCTCGCGGAGGGAATGGGCCATGAGCGCTGACCCGCGGGCGACCGATGCGATCGAGAGGCTGCTGCAGTCCGTCTGCGACGAGAGCGCCGTGGACTGGGACGGCGCGCTCGCGTCCTCCGGCGGCGACGAGCGGCGCCGCGTCGAGAGCCTGCGCGAGGTGGCGCGCATCGCCGCGTTCCACAAGGACCTCGTGCGCGATCCGAAGCCGGCGCGGCCGCTGGCCGGCGGCGCCGAGCCCGCGCGCTGGGGCAGCCTCATCCTGCTGGAGCACCTGGGCACGGGCGCGCGCGGCGACGTCTGGCGCGCCTGGGATCCCGCGCTGCGCCGCGAGGTGGCGCTGAAGCTCCTGCGGGACGACGCCGCATCCCTGGACGACTCGCCGCTCCTTCGCGAAGGCCGCGCCGCCGCGCGGGTGCGCCATCCGAACGTGGTCACGGTGCACGGGCTGGAGGTGCGCGACGGGCGCGTGGGGCTCTGGATGCAGCTCGCCAGCGGGACGTCGCTGGAGAGGCACGTGCGCGTGCACGGGCCGCTTGCCCCGGCGGACGCGGCAAGGCTGGGCGCGGATCTCGCGGGCGCGCTCGCCGCGGTCCACGAGGCGGGGCTCGTGCACCGGGACGTGAAGCCGGCGAACGTCGTGCGGGACGCCGAGGGCCGTTGGGTGCTGGCGGACTTCGGCCTGGGCACCACGCTGGAGGATGCGGCCGGCCCGTCGTTGCGCCCGTCGGGGACGCCCCTGTACATGGCGCCCGAACTGCTGGCCGGCGGCGCGGCGGACGAGCGCACCGATCTCTACGCGCTGGGCATGCTCGTGCGCTTCGCGCTCGTGGGGCGGCATGCGTTCGAGAACGCGGAGGACCTCGCGGAGCTCAAGGTGCGCGCCGCGCAGGGCGTGGCGCCCGTGCGGGACGAGCGGCCGGAGATCCCCGCGGCGCTGGCCGCCGTGGTGGACCGCGCCACGCTGCCCCAGCGCGCCGATCGCTTCGCGCGCGCGGCCGATCTGGCGGATGCGCTGCGCGCCGCGGCGGCGAGCGGCACGGGGCCGCGCCCGCGCGCGGTAGCGCCGCCTTCGGTGTGGGTGCGCACGGCGGCCGTCATCGCGGCGTTCGCTCTCCTCGCGGTGCTTGCCGCGCGCGGCCCGTGGCGCCCGTTCGCGCCGCCGCCGCCCGCCGCGCCGGCGCTCGCGGCCTACGGCGTGGAGGCCGCCCTCGTGCTGCGCACGGACGGCGGCTCGGTGCGCCTGGCGAACGGCGATCGCGTGGAGCCGGGGGACCGGCTGTCCCTGGAACTGCACGCCACGCGCGCCGTGTACGCCTACGTGATCAACGAGGACGAGCGCGGCGAGGCCTACCTGCTCTTCCCGCAGCCCGCGTTCGACCTGCGGAACCCGCTGCCGCCGGACTCCTCCCTCGTGCTGCCCGGAACGATGGGCGGACGCGAGAACGCGTGGACGGTCACGAGCGCGGGCGGGCGCGAGCACTTCCTCATCGTGGTGAGCCCGGAGCCCGTGGCGGAGCTGGAGTCGGATCTCGCGGCGCTCCCGGCGCCGTCGCCGGACCGCCCGGTGCAATACGCCGCGCTCGGCGAAGCGTCGCAGGCGCGGCTGCGCGGGGCCGGCGGGTTGAGCGAGGTGCCGTCCGCGTCCGCGGAGCGCGTGATCGAGCGGTACCGTGCGCTCGGCGGCCGCGAGGACGACGTGACCGGCGTGTGGGTGCGGCACGTGGTGCTGGAGAACCCCGCGCGGTAGCCGGCGACACGCGACGCCCCCCCCGTTCCGGGCTGCCGTGCTGCGGCCCGTTGCCTCGAGGCCCCGTCGCCAACGTCTCGCCGCCCGCTCTAGGGCGCGCGGCGTCGCTCCAGCAACTCCCAGTCCACCATGTGCTCCACGGGGGCGCGATCGTCCGTGAGCGGGCGGACGCCCGTGCCGGCCGGCACCTCCGCGAAGCCCCGGCGACACCGCTCCGCCAGACGGGCCAGCACGTCGCCGTGCTCGCCCGCGGGGAGCGCGAAGTCCACCGGCCGCTCCGACGCGAGGACGACGTTGTCGTAGGAGCCCGGGATGTGCAGCCGGTAGACGTGCGCGAAGACGGTGCGCAGCGTGGCATCGATGGCGCTCATCAGCGGCGCATCGTCGCGCGCGGACGACACGTTCATCGCCACGAGGCCGCCGTCCGTCAGCCGGTCCTTCACGGTGCGGAAGAACTCCCGCGTGGTCATATGGAACGGCACGTAGATCTGCTGCGTGTACGCGTCGATGATCACGATGTCGTACCGGTCCCGCGAGCGGTTCGCGAAGACCCGGCCGTCCTGGTCGAACGTGCGCGTGGCGTCGGTCAGGGCGAAGTGCTCGCGCGCCACGCGGATGACCTCCGGGTCGATCTCCACCGCGTCCATGGCGATGCCCGGGTGGAAGTAGCGGTACTGGTTCGCGATGACCCCGCCGCCGAGCCCGAGCAGGAGCGCGCTGCCCTCGGTCCGCCGCAGGAACAGCGGCAGCAGCGCGTAGTAGTCGTAGTACAGCCCCGTGAACGGGCCGGCCTTGTTGGCCACGGTCTGGAAGCCCGCGCCGTCGTTGTAGCTGAGGAAGCGCATGGTCCCGCGGTCGAAGACCTCGATGTACTGGTAGGCGGACTCCCCCGCCCACACGAGTCCCGGCGTTCGCCGCGCCTCGGGGATCGGCACGAGGAACGGCACTACGGCCGCGGCCGCGACGCCCGCGGCGCCGCGCCGCCGCAGCCCGAACGCCGCCACCGCGAACAGGGCGCCCGCGAAGATCAGGATCGTCCGTCCCGTCCCCACCGCGGGGATGAAGACCAGCACCGGCAGGAACGTCCCAAGCACGCTGCCGATCGTGGAGATGCCGAAGATGCGCCCGGCGGACGCGCCGACGCGGTCGTGCCGCGCGAGCACGCGCACGAGGAAGGGGCTGGTCATGCCCAGCAGCACGATCGGCGGGGCGAAGAGCAGCAGGATGCCGGCGAGCGACCCCGCGAACAGGAACGAGAACGAGGACTGCAACCCCACCAGCGCGCCGGTCAGCCAGCGCAGCACGGGCGGCGCGGCGAACGGCAGGACGAGCAGGTAGGCGCAGGCCGCGAGCAGGAGCTTCAGCAGGAAGTCCAGGTCCGCGTGCCGGTCCGCCAGCCGGCCCCCGACCATGTACCCCACCGACAGCGCCACCATGATGACGCCGATGATGTTCGTCCAAACGAAGGTGGAGGTGCCGAAGAACGGCGCCACGAGGCGGGACGCGCACAGCTCCACCGCCATGATGGACATGCCGGAGAAGAAGGCGAGCGTCTGGACGTACGCGGGGGACTGCGGGCCGCGACCGCCGGCCGGATCGCGCCTGGCTTCCTGGATCATGCGTCCTCCTGCGGCCCCGGCCGCTTGCGGCATGATGATTCCCCCTCCCGGCCCCGACAAGGGCACACGGGGCGAATCCGGCCGCCCCTGCCGCGCGGGCCTCGAGACGGCGGGAGCGGAAGCGCGCGGTCCGGGTGTGCTACCTTGATCGGGCGACCCGGCGGCTTCTTCCGGCATGTCAGCGAGGTGTCCATGCGCATCGCCCTCCTCCTCCTGCCGGCCGTCGCCCTCTGCCTGCCGCCTCCCCCCGCCGCGGCGCAGATCAAGGGCGTCAGCCTGGTCCAGAACCTGGCCTATCCCACGGTCCTCTGCGCGCCCCCCGGGGACACCGAGCGCCTGTTCATCGTGGGGCAACAGGGGGCCGTGCGAATCCTGAAGAACGGCGCGCTGCTGCCGCGGCCGTTCCTGGACATCACGCCCGAGGTGCTGTTCCCGGGCGGCGAGCAGGGATTCCTGGGGCTGGCGTTCCATCCGGACTACGCGACGAACGGGTGGTTCTACGTGAACTTCATCACGGGCACGGGCGCGGGGACATCCGTGATCCGCCGCTACACGGTGTCCTCCGACCCGGACTCCGCGGACGTCGCGTCCGGGCAGAACGTGCTGCTGCTCCCGCAGCCGCAGACGAACCACAACGGCGGACACCTCCTGTTCGACGCGGACGGCTACCTCTGGACCGGCTTCGGCGACGGCGGCACCGGCGGCTGGCGCTCGCAGGATCCGCTGCAGCTCCTCGGGAAGATGCTGCGCATCGACGTGGACGGGGACGACTTCCCCGCGGACCCGAACCGCAACTACGCCATCCCGCCGGACAACCCGTTCGTGGGCGACCCCGGCACGCTCGACGAGATCTGGGCGCGCGGCATGCGCAACCCGTGGCGCTTCAGCTTCGACCGCCTCACCGGCGACCTCTGGATCGGCGACGTGGGCCACAACACGTGGGAGGAGATCAACTTCGAGCCGGCGTCGCATCCCGGCGGGCGGAACTACGGCTGGGATCTCATGGAGGGACCCGCCTGCTTCCTTCCCCCCACCGGCTGCAACGACGGTTCGCTCACGCTGCCCGTGCACTCGTGGATGCACGGCACCGGCTGCAACTCGGCGTCCGGCGGCTACGTGTACCGCGGCACGCAGATCCCGTCCCTGTACGGGCACTACTTCTACTCGGACTACTGCTCCGCCGGCATCTGGAGCTTCCGGTACGAGGGCGGCACGGTCACGGAGTTCACGGACTGGACGGCCGCGCTCAGCGTGGGACCGGGCGGGTTGATCCTGTTCCCGGCGTCCTTCTGGGAGGACGACGCGGGCGAGCTGTACGTGGTGGAGTATCGCGCGGCGCTCGGCGAGATCTGGAAGATCGTGCCGGATCCCGCGTTCGTGGGGGTGGAACCCCTGCCGGCGGAGGCCGGCGGGCTGCTGCTGGGCGCGCCGCGTCCCAGCCCGTTCCGCGGCGCCACCGTGTTCGACGTGCAGGCCGTGCCGGGCGCGGAGCTGGACGTGGCGGTGTTCGACGCCGCCGGCCGGCGCGTCCGGCAGCTCAAGAGCGGCGTCACGAGCGCGGCCCGGTTGCAGCTCGGATGGGACGGCAAGGACGCCGCGGGGCAGCTCGTTGCCGCGGGCACGTACTTCGTCCGCGCGCGGTCCGGCGAGCGCACGGAGACGCAGCGGGTGGTGCGGTTGCGCTGACGCGCGCTACTTCGGCGCGGTGAGCGCGCGGAACGCGGGATCCTCCCGCAACGGCGTGAAGTCCGGATCCCCGGCGGCGCGCGGGCCGAGCGCGGCGTCGCGCTGCACGGCCTCGACCAGCGTGGCCATCGCCTCCGCCGGCTTCCCCGCGCGGCTGAGATAGCACGCCAGGTGGTAGTGCGATTCCCCGGTGGCGTCCAGCGCCACCGCCTGCCGCCCGGCGTCCAGCGCGCCGTCGAAGCGCCCTCCCTCCACGAGCCGGTAGCCTTCCTGGATCAGCGCCTGCACCTTCCACAGATCGAAGATGCGGCGAAGCTCCGCGATGGGCGTGGCGTGGTCGTCCACCCGCAGGTCGCAATAGCGGTCGTCGAAGCCCGCGTAGCCGGCGCCCGCCTTCACCACGAGGAGGGCGGCGGACTGCATGCCGCGCGAGTCCCCGCCGGCCTCCTGCCCGGCCTCCAGCGCGCGCATCAGCTTCTCGCCGAGCATGCCTTCCGTCTCGCGGTAGGCACGCGCCATCGCCGCCACCACGGCCTCCCCGGTGAGGATGTTCCCCTGCGCCGTGAAGTGCGCGCCCTTCTCGCCGCCCGCCCAGGCCTGGCACTCCGACCCGGTGAAGGTGGCCGCGTTGCCCTTCGCGTCCACGATGCCCACCTGCCGGCGGGCGCGGTCCGAATCGTCGGCGAGCAGCGCCTCGAGCACGGCCGCTGCGTCCTTGCCGGCAGCGAGCATCTCGAGGCCGCGCGGACCGTAGGTTGTGTTCGCGAAGGCCTGGGTGGCGACCGCGCCGGCCCCGGCCTTCGCCCACGGCACCACCGCGCCCACGGCGAAGAACTTCGACTGCACCGCCACGCCCCACTCCCCGGTGGCGGGATCGTGGCCCACCACGGAGAACGTGGCCACCGGCTCCGCGGCCTGCGCCGCGAGCGCCACCGCGAGCGGGAGCAGCGTGCCGGCCGCGAGCCGCGCGCGACGCCGGAAGTCCGGGATCATGGTCGTCCTCCGGAATGCCCGCGCCGGATCACGCGACCGCGGCGCGACGCCGGCAGCGGCGCCCGTCGCGGCGGAGCTCCCGCGCGGTGGTCTTGTCCAGCCGGGACGTGGCCTGCCGCAGCGCCTCGCCGGAGAACTGCGGCAGCCGGCGCTCCACGAACTGCGCCACGCGCTCCGGTTCGGCCACGGACAACTCGCGCAGCACCCAGCCGGTGCCGGTCTGGGCGAAGCGCTCGGGGTGGCGGACGGTGGCGTCGCACACGCGCAGCAGCATGGTGGTGAACCCGGTGAAGTTGCCGTCGTCGCCGTGCTTCGCCGCGTCCACGAACGCCACGCCCGCGGCGCGCCGCTGCCAGAGGTTCCCGGACGAGCGCCAGTCCGCGATGGCGCGCGCGCAGCGCGGGCCGGCCTGGCGCGCCAGCGGACCGAGCACCTTCACGCAGAACCAGTCGCAGGCGTTCCAGTCGGCGAGCGAGCCGTCGCGGAAGAGCCCGGCGAAGCGGGCGAGGTCCCGCAGCCCGAGGTCGCCGCGCGGCAGCAGGATCTCGGACAGGAAGAGGATGCCGGCCAGCTTGTCCTCGGTGGGCTCCTCGCGGAGGAGCGCGAGCGCCAGCTCCTTCTTCGCCGACGGCGAGAACTCCGCGCCGTCCGCGCGATCCCACGCGTGCACCACACGGCGGACGTCGGCCATGCGCACGCCGCGGAACACGGCCTCGCCGCGCAGGTACTTCTCCCACCAGCGCCGCGTGCGCGCGGTGGCGCGATCCTGCAGCGCCTGCTGGATCATCTCGATGGCGACGATCGTGCGCGCCGGCAAGCGGCGCGCCGGGCCGGCGGACCCGCCGGAGAGCATGGGCTGGCTCAATCTCGACACCTCGATCGCCGGCGGCCGGACCGCCCGGACCCGCGCGGGGCGCGCATTGTAGCGCCGCGGCCCCGCGCGCGGGAGCGCCTAAAACACCCGGACCACGGCGCGCACGCCGGGGGCCGCGGCCAGGCGGGCGTCGCGCGTGACGAGCGGCGCGTCGAGGGCCTCGGCGAGCGCCAGGTAGGCCGCATCGCAGGCGGTCACGTTGTCGCGGAGTTCCCAGATGCGATCGAGAAGCAGGGCATGCGGGTGCCGCACGAGCGGGAAGTCCGCCAGATCCCCCAGGGCGGCTGCGGCGCGGGCGGCGTCGAGCTCGCCGGACCGGACGTAGCGGCGGAGCACCTGCGCCACCTCGACGTCCAGCAGGTGCGGGCAGTGGAGGGCGCCGCCGGACTCGAGCGCTTCCCGGGCGGCCGCCGCTGCGGGCGTGCGGAGGAGCACCTCCAGCATCACCGAGGCGTCGACGACGATCAACGCCCGTCCCGCTCCCGGCGCACGGCCTCCGCGGGCGCCTCGCGCGGCGCCGCCGGCGTCCGGACCTCCAGCCGGGAGAGCATCTCCGGCAGCGTGGGTCGCTCGGCGAGGGTGCGGACCTCCCGCAGCAGGTACTCCGAGAGGGACAGGCCCGCCAGGGCGGCGCGGGACTTCAGGCGGCGGTGGAGGGAGTCCGGCACGTTGCGGATCTGGATCATCTTGGACATGGGATGATGATGCTTGCATGTGCAGCACATGTCAAGCCCGCGCCGCGGCCCCGCGGAGGACGCCGTGCCCCGGCTGGTCCGACCCCTGGGTCGGGCGTAGATTCGGGGCCCTGGAGGCCCTTCATGGAAGCCGTCGCCGGGACCGAGGCCGACCGCCGCGCCCTCACCTTCGCCATGACCCTGTCGCTCGTGGTGGGCGTGGCCATGTTCTTCATGAAGGTCACGGCGTACGCGCTCACCGGGTCCGCCGCCATCCTCAGCGATGCCGCCGAGTCCGTGGTGCACGTGGCCGCCGTGGCGTTCGCGTACTACAGCCTGCGGCTCTCGTTCAAGCCCGCGGACGACACGCACCTCTACGGCCACGCGAAGATCGGCTTCTTCTCCGCCGGCTTCGAGGGCGCCATGATCATCCTCGCGGCCGCGTTCATCATCTTCGAGGCCGTGCACAAGTGGCTGACCGGCCTGCACCTCGAGAACCTCGGGCTCGGCACGCTCATCACGGCCGCCGCCGGGCTCATCAACGGGGGGCTCGGCGCGTACCTGATCTGGACCGGGAGGAAACGGCGCTCCCTCATCCTGGAGGCGAACGGCAAGCACGTCCTCACGGACTGCTGGACCAGCCTCGGCGTGCTCGTGGGGCTGGGGCTCACGCTGCTGACCGGGTGGCTGCCGTGGGACCCCATCTTCGGCATCCTCATGGCGCTGAACATCCTGTGGTCCGGGATCGGGCTCATGAAGACCAGCTTCTCCGGGTTGATGGATCGCGCGGATCTGGACGTGCAGCGCAAGCTGGGCGAGATCCTGGAACGCGAGGCCGGAGCGCGCGGCGTGTCGTGGCACCACCTGCGGCACCGCAACGTGGGCGACGCCTGGTGGGTGGAGGTGCATCTGCTCTTCCCCGCGGAGATCTCGCTCAAGGACGCGCACCGGCAGGCCACCGAGATCGAGCGCGTCATCGAGGGCACGCTGGAGCCGCGCGCGCACGTGACCACGCACCTGGAGTCCCGCGCCGACCACGACATCCTGCATCCCGAGGAAGCGAACGCCTGAGGAGGTCTCCCATGAAGTTACCCGTCGCCGCGGCGCCGTGGCGCGCGCTCGCCGCCGTCCGGACCGTCCCGTTCGTGCTCCTGCTCGCCGCCGCCGTGGCCGCCGCCAGCCCGCCGCGCGTTCCGGACCGGGACGCCCACCGGCACATCGGCAAGGAGGTCACCGTGTGCGGCCACGTGGCCGGCGCCACCTGGATGGAAGGGCTGCGCGGTCGCCCCACGTTCCTTAACCTGGGCGGCGTGTACCCGAACCAGGCCTTCACCGTGGTCATCTGGGACGACGCCCGCGCGCAGTTCGACACCGCGCCGAACGTGCTGTTCGACGGCGCCGACATCTGCGTCACCGGCAAGGTGGAGACCTACAAGGGGAAGCCGCAGATCGTGGTGCGCAACCCGAAGCAGATCACGATCGAGGCCGCGCCGGCGTTCCTGCCGGACCGGTTCAGCGACGAGGAGCGGCTCGTGCTGAAGTCCGTGCTCGCGGCGCTGGGCTACGACACGGACGACGGTTCGCCTACTTGGGACGACGAGGCCGCGGCGGCGCTGCGAGCGTTCCAGGAAGCGAACGGCATGGGCGGCGACGGCGCGCGTGATGCGGGGACGCTGCGGAAGATGGCGGAGGTGGTGCCGGCACTCAGCGTGGAGGCGAAGGACCGGATATTGCGGCTGCTGCTGCTGAACCTGGCGCAGCGGGAGTCGTAGCGGGAGCCGCGGCCTGGGCCAGCCGCTGCGGGTGCTCAACCGTGGCGGCGCGGGGGTGCAAAGCCCGCCTGGACCGCCTCTCGCCCGCCGCGCGAAACCGGCTTACGCAGACCCGCATACGCACGGAAGCCGCGCCTCGGTGCCTTGCCCGACTCGCTTCGCGGGACGCCAGTTGCACCACTTGCGCCGCGGATCGCGGCGGCGTTAGCCTCGGGAGCACGCTGGACGGTCCCGGATGGGCGGGTCCGTCGAAGTCTAGTTGGGCTGCCGGACCCACTTCGCCCGGAAACCGACTCAGATCGCCTGGCCGACGCCCGCCGCCCGAAGCGTGGATTCCTGCGGTCCACGTCCCGCGCAGCAGTCGGCGAGCTTGCCGTCGATCACCACGGCCGGAACCGACAGGACACCCAGGCTCTTCGCCCGCTTGGCGACGGCGGCATCCTTCATGTCGAGAACGCTCACCTCGCATGACGGGCACGCGATGCGATTGACCAGCTGAACGGTCTCCTCGCACGCGGGGCATCCCGCGCTGAACACCTCGATCTTCCTCCTGGTAGCCATGTGAGAACCTCCGTTACTGTGCGTTCCTTGTTTCCGTCGCCGGCTCTTGCTGAACGCACTTGGGGCAGGAGCCGACACTATCACTTCTCTTTGGCCACGCATTCCACACCGACGCAGCAACCAGCAACCCGATGCCGCCGTACATGGCGGCGTCGGACTCGAAGACGAACTTCCCGACCAAAACGACGCCGGCCGCCGCCAGCCCCACGCCAAACGGACCGTATCCCCTCCGGCTCCGCGCGCGGAACGCCAGCGCGCCGACGGCCAGCACCAGGAACACCGCCGTCAGCGGGAGCAGGTAGGCGGTGTCGAGCAGGAACCCCAGCCCTACCGAACTGAGCAGGCCCGCATACGCGGGCCAGCAGGCCGGACAGGCGAGCTTGGGGAGGAATGCAAACGCGATCCCTGGGATGGTCGCCAGGGAACTTCGCCATCCTGAAGACGAGCGCGTGGCGGTGGGCGGCTGGCTGTTGTTGCCGCGCAAGGCCTGCGCGACCTGGTCAACGGATGGCGCGCCTCCGAACGCACCGGAGCCGTTGCGGTACAGGCGGCAACTCGATCCGCCGTCGCCCGGTGCGGCGCCGCCGACATCCCGTCCATCCACGAGGATCGTCGGCGAACCAAATGTGCGGGCGTAGGCCGGGCTGTCGGGCGACATCCGATCCCACTCCGTCCACGAAGGTTGGAGTCCGGCCAGGTTGAAGCCCTCGAGGAGCGCCCTCCTCGCGTGCTGGATGTTCGGACAGTCCGTGTCGTAGATCAGCTCGACGCGCGTCATCAGTCTTCACTCTCCGAGTCGAGGGCCTCCAGAATCGGACACTGGCTCACGGGGCCGCTACCCGAGCACTCGCCGATGAGCTTGGTCAGGGCCTTCCGCATCGCCTGAAGGGTTCGGACCTTGCCGTCGATGTCCTGCACCTTGGCTTCCGCTCGCTCGCGAACGTCCGCGCATCGAGTGCGGGGTGCGGCGCGGAGCGAGAGCAGTTCCTTGATCTCCTTCAGCGTGAAGCCGAGTTCCTGGGCGCGCTTGATGAAGCGCACCCGTAGCACGGCGTTCTCCGGGTACGCCCGGTAGTTCGAGCCGGTCCGAGGCGGCTTCGGAAGTAGCCCCCGGCGCTCGTAGTAGTGGATCGTCTGCAGGTTCACGCCCGCCTGCTTGGCGACCTCACCGACCTTGAGATCCGTCATCGCTCATCTCCTGCATGCAGTGTACGGCCTCTACCTAAGTATAGGGTCAAGGGGTATCCCAACTTTTTCTTGCGGGTCGCCGTCACAGCTACGAGAATCGTCGCAAGCGGCAGCCCAACAACCGGTTGCAGCGGACGGTCCGCTGCGCGGCCCGCCGCTGAACCGGAGCGTTAGGCGTTGGAAGGGTGGTGGCGGTGTGGCCGAGGGATATCTGTTTGACTGGGATCCCCGGAAGGCGACCGCGAACCGCCGGAAGCACGGGATTCCATTCGAGGAGGCCACCACGGCCTTCTCGGACCACTTTGCGCTTCTGAAGCCGGACCCGGAACATTCTGTGGATGAGTAGCGGTACCTCGTTCTTGGCATGTCGGACCGCCAAAGGTTGATCGTGGTGGCGTTCGTGGAGCGCCCGCCGCGAACGCGCCTGATCAGCGCCCGACCCGCGACCCGATCGGAGCGGCGGAAGTATGAAGAAGAGCCAGGCAAGACGGAAGGCTGAGCCGGCTGCGGACCGCGACACGATGCGGCCGGAGTATGATTTCTCGGACGCAGTTCGAGGTGCGACCGCGAAGCGCTACGCACGGGGCTCGAACAACGTGGCGATCGATCCGTCCGTCATGGATGTCTTTCCGGATGCCGCAGCAGTGAACGAAGCGCTGCGTACGATGGCGCGGGTTCTCCGCCACAAGCCGCGGCGTAGCGGTCGCCGTCACGCCTGACTAGACATCCCGACGGTTCCCGACCTTGATCACGGTGATCGCGCGCTCGGCGTCCGCAATTTCGTAGAGGACGCGATAGTCTCCCTGCCGGACGCGATAGAGTTCGATGCCCTTCAGCTTCTCGGCGCCCGGGGGGCGAGGGTCCTCAGCGAGCGCGCGGACGCGTTGCACTACTCGCCGGCGGTCCTTCGTGGGGAGCGACTCGAGTTCCTTGGCGGCCGGCGGCTTGATGAGCAGGCTATAGCTTGCCACGGCGTCGGAGGTCCTTCAGGACCGTCTCCAAGTCGACGCCCGGCTCCTTGGCCCTCGCTCGGTAGGCCTCGAAGTCGTCGGCGTCCTCGGCCAGATTCAGACGCACGGCCTCGTTCACGAGGTCTGAGATCGAGCGGTCGGTCTCGACGGCCTTCAGGCGGAGGGCTCGGTGGAGAGCCTCGTCGAGGTAGATCGTGGCGCGTCTTGCGGTAGCCATGTTGACACCATAGCGTCATGACGTTATGGTGTCAACTCCCTCCCTTATGCCGGGTGGGGCCGGCGAGTTCGCGGCGTGCGCTCGCCGCCGAAGCGCAGGGCGGTGGCGGGAGTGGCGTCGACGCACTCTTCGCCTGTCGTGTAAGCTCAACGGGCCCCGTATCCCCTTCTGGTGAGTGGCGATGCGAAGCGTTCTCTTCTGCCTGATCCTTCTTGCTCCGTGCGCAGCACCCGCGAGCGACCGAAGCGGCGGAGCGCCTGACTCCAGCGACGTCCTTGCAGTTCAGGCAACGCTCGACACGTTCGCCGATGCGTGGCGGGCCGGCGATCGGATGGCACTCGAACGCGTCCTCGACGAGGACTACACGTACTTCACGGGCCCGGGCGCGGATGCCCACTCCTGGGATCGAGAGGCCGAGATGGCCTTCGCGTCTTCCATGGCAAAGGAGGGATCGGTCCAGTCGTTGCGCTATGTGTCCAAGGAGATTGCGAGGGGGACGGTGGCAGGGGAGTACACCGTGACCGCACAGGTGGAATCCCGAGTGGTCCTTGGCTCGGGCGATGTGTCGTCCATACGCACCCCGGTACTTCTCACTCTCAGCCGCGATCCCGGTGGGCCATTCCGGGTGCTGCGGCAGGTCGACCTGACCGGCACCACACAGTAGTAGGCTCCCGCCGACCAGCGGTTGCAGCCCACGCCACCGGTCCGCGGCGATTCTCTCGCTGCGCTCGGCGCGGCTGAACCGCGGAATCGTCGGGCAGGCAAGAGATGAGGCAGCCCACCAGTTCCTTGCTGTTTCTCGCCATGCTGGCTTTCATGAGCTGCGGCGGCGACGAGGTCGTGGGCCCGCGGCCGCCCGTGAACATCCCGTTCGTGACCATCCTCGAGGGAGGCTACTGGGGCTGCGCGGAGTGCGACTCGTCGGTGGCCGCAGTCTTCCTGATCGAGAACCGGGAGTCGTGGCGCGTGTTCTGGGAGAGCGCTTCCCGGGATATCGCAGCCTCTGCCCCGCCCCCTGCGGTCGACTTCGAGAACTGGGTCGTCCTGGCTCTGCTGGACGAGGCGGAGCCCCGCGCGAGCTGGATCTTGATCGACTCGGTGAGGCGAGAACAGGACCGGATCGTGGTGCGCGCAACTCGACGCATGGGCTGCTTTGACGCGTTTCTGCCGACGCCACCGTTCCGCGCGTTCCACATCGTACGGATCCACCGACGCGTGGCCCCGGTGGACTTGCACCTCGAGTACGAGGACTGCCCCCTGCCTGACCAGCGCTTGCAGCGGACGGGCGCCGGGGATCATGATCGCGGGTGATTCACTCGCGGCGAGCCGCCACCGAGGAACCGGCGTCCGCCGGTCGCGTGCGGCGCCGCGATCGGGCGGCGGCACGTCCGTGACGATCGGCCCCGCCCGGAGGACGAGGAATGACCGACAAGGACAGGCTCGTCAGCGATGCGTTCCAGCTCTTCCTGAAGGAGAGTCCGAAGCACGCCCAGGCGTGGGGGAACGCGATTCGCGGTCTGGGCGACGCCAGTGCGCTCGACCGGAAGACGCATGTGCTTGCCTATCTCGCCGTTCTGGCGGCGTTGCGCCTTCAGAGCGGGGTGCCCTTCCACGTGGCGCACGCCAAGGAAGCAGGCGCGTCCCGGGATGAGGTGATCAGCGCCATCCTGGTGGGGCTCCCGGCGGCCGGCAACGTGGTGACCCAGGCGCTGCCGGCTGCGCTTCAGGCCTATGACGAGCGGTAGGCGGAAGAGTCAGCGGTAGACATCCCGGCGGTTCCCGGTCGTGATCACGGGGATCGCATGCTTGACTCGGGCGCTGGCTCCGGGGCCGGCGTGCCGCGTGGCGCGAGGTCCAGCACCACCGGAAGGTGGTCCGATGCCACCGCGGTGTCCTCCCGCTCCAGACCGTGCGCCTGCAGCTCCTCCTCCGACATCTCCGGCGTCCAGAGCACGAACGTGTTCCCGGGCGCGAGCAGCGCGTCCGAGTACAGGATGTAGTCCAGCCGCCCCGGCGCGAACGGCCCGTCGTCCCCGCGCCACGTGTAGGACTCCCGGCCGGTCGTATGCAGCGGGGCCGGGTCCGTGAGCGCGGTCCCATCCGCGTCCGGGGGGAACGGCGGTCCCCACTTCGCGGTGTCGGCCACACCGCCTTCCAGCAAGGCGCGGAGCTGCGACGCGGAGCCGACCAGGTTCATGTCCCCCGCGATGACCAGCGGCGTTCGCGCCGTCGCGCGCCCGGACGCGCGCTCGTCCCGCCACCACGCCATCGCCGCGTCGATCTCGTCCTGCCGGCCGGCCTCGTTCTCGCAGCACGGCGGGTGCGGGCTCAGGATCACGAGACCCTCCGGCCACGCCGGCTCGCGGGACGCCAGCCGCACCCAGAAGCCCTCGCGCGCGCCGCCGGTGGGGCCGGTGTCGTCGATCGGGATGCGGCTCAGCACCACGCCGGCGCGGGCGCCGGCGAAGCTCCACGTCGTGCCGGGCAGGATGTCCGCCATCAGCTCCGCGGTCTGCTGTGGCGTGTGCTCGAAGATCTCCTGGAACACCACCACGTCCGGGTCGATGGCGCGCAGGATCCGGCGGAACGCGTCCGGGCGCTTGAACAGCCCGTCGAACAGCACGTTGTAGCTGAGGACGCGCAGGTGTCCGGGGTCGCGGCGCGAGAGATCCGCCGCGTCCGGCGCCGGCTCCGGCCGCGCCGCGGACCGCGCGGGGAAGCGCAGGACGGGAGACTCGCGCACCGCGCCGCCCGCCCCGGCGCGCACCAGCGCGTTCACGGGCCCGCCCGGGAACACCGGCGCTCCGGCCGCCGACGCTTCGCGCGAGAAGGACACCTCGAACCGGTCCGAGGACACCGTGGGCGCGCGCCGCAGCCCCAGCGTCCCCTGCCGCACGCGCACGGGGAGGTCCCACACGTACACGCGCCCTTCCTTGCGCCCGAGCAGCCACGTGAAGTCCGCGCCGAGATCGCCCGCGCGCACGCCCGTGGCGGCGTCGGCGTCCGCGTCGAACAGGAACTCCACGGGCACGTCGTCCGCGTGGGCCTCGCGATCCAGCTCCAGCAGGAAGACGAAGCGCCGGTCCGTGGCCACGGCCCGGATCCGGACGAGCTGCGCGCGCTCCGCGTCCGGGGCGGGCGCGAACTCGGCCGCCACCGGCACGTCCGCCCAGTCCGCGAACTCCCCGTCCACGAGGGGAGCGGCGGTCGCCGCGGCCGAGACCGGCGCGGCGGGAACCAGGAGGACGAACACGGCGGCGAGCCGCCACGGGACGCGGGGACGCATGCCCGCAGCATACCCGCCGGCACGCCGTCCGTCCCCTTCCCTGCGGCGGGAATCCCCGCCCCGTGGCACCATGCCCCCCGGCCCGGGCTCCCCCGCCCGCCGCACCCGAGGAGGCCGCATGACCGACGGCGTGGCCGCTCCCCGCGAGGGACTCCTCGCGAAGCTCGCGCGGATGGAGCGCGCGTTCTGGATGCTGAACATCATGGAGATGTTCGAACGCCTCGCCTACTACGGCGTGCGCGTGGTCATCCCCATCTACATCGCGCAGGCGGACGAGGCCGCGGGCCTCCACTTCACGCAGGTCCAGAAGGGCCAGATCTTCATGCTGTGGGCGCTGGTGCAGACCGGCGTCCCCGTGTTCTCCGGCGGCTTCGCGGACCGGTACGGCTACAAGCGCACGATCGCGGCGTCCATCGCCATCAAGATCGCGGGCTACCTGCTCATGGCCACCCAACGGGACTTCTGGCCGTTCACCATCGGCTGCCTCGTGCTGGCGTTCGGCACCGCCATCTTCAAGCCCGGCATCCAGGGCTCGCTCCTGCGCACGATGACGAAGGAGAACTCGTCCATCGGCTGGGGCACGTTCTACATGCTGGTGAACGTGGGCGGCTTCCTCGGTCCGCCGCTGGCGCACTACCTCTACGGCGTGTCCTGGCCCATGGTGTTCTACGGATGCGCCGTCATCGTGTCCTTGAACTTCCTGATGCTGTTCACCTACCGGAACATCGAGGCCGGCGGCGCGCACACCGGCGGCGTGCTGCACGTGGCCGCCGTCACGTTCCGGAACCTCGCGCAGCCGCGGCTGCTGATCTTCATCCTCATCATGTCCGGCTTCTGGCTGATGTTCATGCAGCTCTTCGACATGCTGCCGAACTTCATCGTGGACTGGGTGGACTCGTCCGCCATCGTGGCCGCGTTCCACCTGCCGCACCTGTTCACCACGGAGACCACGCGCGGCACGATGATCGCGCAGGAGTGGATGATCAACGCGAACTCGTTCCTGATCATCCTGTGCGTGGTGGGCATCTCGCACCTCGTGGCGCGGATGCGGCGCGTGCACTCCATCCTCCTCGGGATCATGGTGGCGTCGCTGGGGCTCATGGCCGCCGGGTTCACGATGTCCGGCTGGTTCTGCATCCTCGGCATCCTGTGCTTCTCGGTGGGCGAGATGCTGTCGTCGCCGAAGATGAACGACTACCTCGGCGTGATCGCGCCCGAAGGCCAGAAGGCGCTGTACATGGGCTACGCGAACATGCCCACCGCGATCGGCTGGGCGTACGGGTCGTTCCTCGGCGGGAAGATCTACGACGAGATGGGCGACAAGGCGAACCTGGCGCTGCGCTTCCTCGCCGAGCGCCACGGCGTCACCGAGGGCGTGGAGCGGACCGGCGCCATGGTGAAGCTCCAGGAGGTGCTGGGCGTGGACGCCGCCGAGGCCACGCGGATGCTCTGGCACGCGTACGAGCCGTGGCGGCTGTGGATCCCCTTCGCGTCCACCGGGATCGCGTCCGCGGTGGCGATCTTCTTCTATGCCCGGTGGGTGAAGAAGTACGAGGCGCCGGACGTCTGACGCTCCGGCCCGGAGGTCCTTCGGGCTTCCGGGCGGCACGCGGTCCGGCCTGGCCGGAGTCGCCGAAACGTGTTGCGCGGAGGCACGGAAGGGCGCAGCGTCCATGTGGGGCCGTTACGCGTCGTGCGTGCCACGCGCCGGGGACGGCCTCGAACGGAGGTCCTCATGTGGCGTCGGCGCACTGCGGGGTCCCTGGCCGCGCTCCTCCTGCTCCTGTGCGCGGCGCCGCCGGCCCCGGGTCAGGACGCCCCGGCCGGCCCTCTCGCCGAGCTGGTCCTCGTCGACGGCACCACCGTGCGCGGGCGGATCGTGTCCGAGACGGATGCCTCCATCGTCATCGAGTCTCCGTCGCTGGGCCGCGTGGAAATCGATCGGGAACGCATCCGGACAGTGACGTACGATGTCGACGCGCCGGCCGCCACCGCGTGGCGGGACGATCCCGACGGGAACTCCCTCCTCCTAGTCCCCACCGCCCGCACGCTGCCGAAGGGCGACGTCTACTACCGCAACTTCCTGCTCCTGTTCAACAACCTGGGCTACGCGGTCACCGACTACGTGAACCTCAGCGTCATGGCGGCGTTCCCGGTCACGAGCGACGTCCGCATCCTCAGCCTCGGGGCGAAGGTCCGGCTGACCCCCGAAGGGTCCGCCGTCGCCCTGGCGGCCTCGGCGTCCGCCTGGTTCGCGGACGACGAGGGCGTCGGCACGTTCGGGGGCATCGTGACGGTCGGGAACCTCCGGCGCAGCGCGACCGCCGCCGTGCACTACGCCTCGGCCGACGGCGACGGGGAGGCGTTCTTCCTCCTGGGCGGCGACGTGCAGGTCGGCACGGGCTTCAAGCTGCTCGCGGAGTACGGCAACAGCGAGTCCGCCATCGGCGACGACAACGACTTCAAGGGGATCATCAACGTGGGCTTCCGCCTCTTCTGGGAGGAGACGAGCTTCACGCTGACGGGCTTCCGCCCGCTAGAGGAGGAAGGGGACTTCCTCGCGTTCCCGCTGGCGATGTTCTCGGCCCACTTCTGATGCGGGCCCGCCCGGGGCCGGGCGAGGATCGGGGCGCCCCCTTCGGGGCGCCCCTTCCGTCCGTCTAGCGCACGCCCACCACCGTGATCTTCTGCGTCTCGGTGCGCGACGCCGTGGTCAGCCGCGAGAAGTACACGCCCGCCGGGACCTGCGCGCCGCTCGCGGCGCGGCCGTCCCACTCGGACACGTGCTCGCCCACCGCCAGCGGGCCCCGAACGAGCGACCGCACGAGGCGGCCCGACACGTCGAACACCGCGAGGTCCACCGGACCCTCGCGGTCCACCGTGAAGCGGAGTTGCGTGCGGTCCACCAGCGGGTTCGGCGATGGCGGCGCCAGCGCGCCGCGGGCGACCAGCCACTTCGGCGTGGTCACGCTGACCGGGCCGAGGAACTCCTCGGAGCCGTTCAGCGCCACGGCGCCGATCTTGTACCAGTAGGTGTGATCCGCCTCGACGCTCCGGTCCTCCCACGCGTACGTGCGCACGCCGCGGACCAGATCCGACGTCATCCGCACGTAGGACCCGTTCGGGGCGTCCGAGCGGTACACGTGGAAGCCGTCGTGCTGCACCTCGAGCGCGGTCTCCCAGGAGAGGACGACGCGGCGATCCTGCGGCACCGCCAACAGGTGCGACACGCGCACCGGCACCGGGCCCGTGAAGTCCATGAGGAAGGCGCCGCTGATGCCGCCGACCAGGTCGGCCTCGAACATGCCCCACATGCCGTTGTCGGAAAGGTGGAACGCGTCCTGGCCGCTCGCGATCGTGTCGATGATGATCCCGCCCACGTCCGTCACGCCCTCCTGCACGATCAGCAGGTCGTCCAGGAAGAGGCCGGTGTCGATGTCTAGGTCGGACCGCACGCGTTGTCGATCTCCCGGGGACCGGACCCGAAGCTGGTCAGCGTGAGCCCGCCGAGGCCGGGAAAGCGTATCACCCTCGCGGGCCATCATGCTGCCGTTGCGGACGATGTCTCGTCCGCTGGAGCCTGGCTTTGGACACAGCGAGCCTCCGCTGTTGAGCTGCGTCGACAAGGCGGGGCCGCTGCCGGCGGGCGCCGAGGTTCCGCGGGATGGTGGCTCCGCGTCAGCCCCCTTCACTGGCAGGGCTCCGAGTCGGCCAGGCGGCTACTCGCAGTCTTCCACGACGCAGCCGTCCAACTGCGTCGGGTAGAACACTAACTCGTCCCAGTCTTGAATGACGAAGTACGTCAGATCGAACTCCGACTCGCCGCAGTACGCTGGCCCCGTAAGCAGGAAGTGAACGTCCAGCAGCGGGATCCAGTCGTCCACGAACTCGATCTCCTCGTCGCCAAACGTCAAGTGGACGCGAGCGATGTAGTTGAAGTTGATCGGATGTGGATCGACGTCGATGATGTCCACGTCGATGGAGGCGTCTGTCGTCACATAGGTCTCGGTGTACCCAGCGTAGATGTAGGGTCCCGGACCCGATGCACTGTAGTTCTCCGGAAAGTCGATGTCGACAGTGATGACATGGATATCTTCGAAGTACTCCGGGCTGAGATCGCGGGTGTAGATCCCGACCGTGGTCATGCTGTACGGTGTTCCTGTCTCGAGGTCTCCCACGAGTTCTGCAATGAACTCCGGTGGCGAGAATGGATCGAGATCGGCCAATGACGGAGACTGGAGACCTTGAGTAACGTCGCTGCGCTGCGCAACGCATCCAGCCGACACGATGGTCGCAGCTAGAAGGCAGCAGATCGAGCGGTTCATTAGGAGACTCTCCTATTGGCGGAGCCGCCGCCACTCGGTCGTCTTCGCGTGCCCAAATTGCTCTTGCTGCCGATCCCAATGCGTGCAATCGGGCGGTTGGATTGTGTTGCGCGCGCCCTGTCCACGTCAAGTGCAGGCATTGCGACTCACGGCTCGGAGCCGGAGGGGGCCTGAGGTTGCTATTCGTGATGTCGAGCAGCTACAGATCTCTTGCGTCAGCCTTGGTCACTGAGCCAAGCGCGCAGGCTGTTGTTGGGGACATCGTAGGACTGGTCCCTGTGCCCGCAATGAAGTGGAGCGAGACTCGTGCCGGTCGAAGGCCTCGCGACGGAGCCGTACCCACTAAGGGAGTTCGCGGCCGGCTACTGTTAGTGACGTCGCCTTGTGCCTCTGTGCGGCCGTACCTTGGATGGAACGTGGCCGCGAAACGCGGCCGCACTCCACGTGCGCAGGAGCTGGCGCTGGTGGGGCGACACGCCCCCGCTAGGGTCTCAGCGGTGGACCCGGACCCCCCAATGCCCGCTAAGGTGTCTGCTGGAGCCGTGGGGGGCAACATCCCGGTCGTCCCCGCCCCGGTCGATCAGAACGCCCAGGCTTCCCGCCCCGGTCTCGGCGGCGTGGTATTCGTTCCCGCCGGCCGCGCCCTGCACGACGGCGCCGCCGGCCTCCCGGACGTCGTCCCCCGCCAGGTCCACGTGCAGCCCGATCGCCTGCTGCGCCGCGGCCCCCTGGCCGAGGCCGTCGCATCGGGAGTGGTCGTTGCCGGCCGCGTCCAGCAGCAGCCCGCAGCCGATGTCCCAGCCCGAGCCCTGGCTGGCCGCAGTCATGGACCAGTACGCGTCGTCCCCGCCGTCCTCGAGCAGCGCGCCGAGCGCCTGGTGCACACCGAAGCCCTGGCCGTACCGGTTGCCGTAGTAGAGGTCCCGCCCCGCGCGATCCCACAGCACGCCGAGCGCCCAGAAATACGCGCCCCCCTGCGCGAACTCCCCCGCCTCGTAGCGATCGTCGCCCGCGAGATCGGCGAGCAGCCCGATGCCGCCCGCCGCGTACTGCCGGAAGCCGAAGCCGATGCCCTGGCTGAAGGACTGATACACGCCCGGCGTGCCGTACCCGGACGGCGTGGGGCCGTTCGCGCGGTAGAGGTCGTTGCCGGCCGCGTCCACGATCGCGCCGAGCCCGCGCGGACCTCCCACGCCCTCGGTGAGGAAGTCCCCGAGGTACGCGTCCGAGCCCTCGCCGAGATCGATCACGAATCCCGCGCCGTACACGCCCGCGCCGATCGACCACTCGCGCCCCGCGTACGCGTCCGTGCCGCCGCGGTCCAGCAGCAGCGCGGCGCCGAACGCCGCGGCGCCGGTGGAGAGGAGCGCGCCTTCGTACCGGTCGTCGCCCGCGCGGTCGTCCACGAGCGTGACGCCGAGGAGTGCGGACGCCGGGCCCTGGTCGGCGGTGCCCGTGTACTTGTCGTTTCCGGAGAAATCCACCACCGCGCGCGCGCCGAGGCAGAGGTCCGTGGCGAAGTACTCGTCGTCCCCGCCCATCTCCAGGATGCCGGCGAGGCGCGACATGTCGTAGCGGTTGTTGCCGTCCCCGCCCACCACGATCCAGCCCACGTCCTCCACGAGGAACACGGAGCGCACCGTGCCCTCCACCGCGTCCGCGATCTCCGCGGGCAGCGGGGTCGCGCGATCCGGCGGCGCGGACCAGTCCGTGAGGCCGTTGCGATCGGCCTTCACGAGCGGCGCGAACGCCGCGAGCGCATCGGCCAGCGCGCGGTAGTCCACGGCCGTGGAGCGGCGGATCACGGACACGTGCTCGCGCGTGACGTCGCCTTCCAGATAGAAGGTCTCGCGCGGAACGCGCAGGAGCGCGAGCGTGCGGCGCGCGAGGACCGTGTCGCCGGCGGCATCGCCGAGCGCTTCGTCCAGGTGGCGGCCGACGTCGCGCAGCACGTCCTCCAGCCGCGTCTCCGCCACCCACCACTGCAGCTCGCGCTTCGGGCGCTTCTGCCGGGACTTCGTCTCCGCCTCGTCCGCGGCGGCCGTGCGCTTGCCGGGCTTCCCGTGCGTGCGCGGGGCGCGGCGGTCCTCCGTGTCCAGCGACGCACGGAAGAGCCGCACCGCGGTGCCCAGCGGATCCGCGGGCGCGTCCGCCGCGGGCGCCGCCGTGGTCCGCGCGATCTCCGGCAGGAGGAACGGATCCTCGAAGCCGGCGCGCACGCGCGAGAGCGTGTGGTGATCCGGGTAGCGCAAGATCCAGTCCCGGAAGACGCCGGTGAGCTTCGCCGCCTCGGCGCCGAGCCCGAGCGAGTCCACGGCGGCTCCAAGCAGGTTCTTGCTGTCCGCGGGGTCGAGGAGACGCGGCTCGCCGGGAGGCGGCGTCCACGCGAGCTCGGTGACGGCGTCCATGCCGAAGGTTCCGGTCCACTCCGCCCGGTCCGCGAGCGCCACGTCGATGCGGCGCACGGCGTCCTCGTGGTCCAGCGAGTCCGGGATCGCGCCGCCGCGCTTGCGGGCGGTGCGCACTTCCAGGCGCAGCGTGTCCCCCGGGGCCTTCGCGCGGATGGCGGCGTCCGCCTCCTTCGCGCTGCGCGGCGGCGCGCCGTCGAGCGCCACCACGAGATCCGGGCGCGCGAGGTCGGCGCCGTCGCACTCGAGACCCTTGCCGGACAACGGGCCCGGGAAGATCCAGGAGACGACCACGTGGCCGCCGGGGATGTCGCGGAACGAGACGCCCGCATAGCCCTCGCGCTTGGGCCGGCCGGCGGCGAACGCCGTTGCGGCGAGCAGGACGAACATCGTGCACACGAAG
Organism: uncultured Gemmatimonadota bacterium; assembly: GCA_964571855.1. Classification (GTDB taxonomy): domain Bacteria; phylum ARS69; class ARS69; order ARS69; family ARS69; genus CAYYFX01. The sequence goes on along the minus strand of CAZNDO010000012.1, from coordinate 34,656 downwards.
CCATGGACTCGCATGGTCGGGATCCTAGCCCGGACTCCGGGCGATGAACAGGTTCGGTCCTCAGAGCGCTCGTCGCGACGGCAGGATCGCGTTCGCCACCAGCAGCCCCGTGACGATGGCCACCGCCACCAGCAGCATCGAGAACGCCGTCTGGATCCCGAAGAGCGTGTCCTGTTGCACGAGCGACGCGATGCTCCGGAAGCCCACGCTGCCGGGGACGAGGAGGATCAACCCCGGCAGGTTCACGATGGCCGCGGGCCGGTGGAAGGCGCGCGCCACGAGACTGCCGAGCAGGCCGAGGACGAAGGCGCCGAAGAGCGCGCCCAGTTCGGCGGACGCGGTGACGTGCGCGCCCGCCTGCACGGCGAAGTAGGTGACCACGCCGCTGCTCAGCACCCACGGGAAGTCCCGTCGCTTCGCGCGGAACGACACCGCCAGCCCCACGGCGCTGGCGAGGAGCGCGGGGAGCACGAACCACGCCGCCAGCGGCGACGCGCCGCCGCCGCCGAGCGGCGGACCGAAGGCCCGCGAGGCGAGCTGCGTCCCGAGCGCCGCGCCGAACCCCAGCGTGAGCAGCACCACGCCCGTGCCCGCGAACCGGGACGCCCCCGCCACGTAGTGCCGGCTGGCCAGCTCCACCGTGGCGGTCGTCAGGCTGAGCCCGGGCAGGAGGATGAGCACCGCGGCCAGCGTGATCACGTGCGGGTGCGCATCGGGAAGCCGCGCGCCCGCCAGCCCCGCGAGCAGCGCGGCCAGCGCCGGCGCGGAGAGGTCCACGAGGCGCCGCGTGGCGCGCGCCATCCCCAGCAACGCCACGAACGCGCCGACCATCACGCCCACCGCTGCCGACACGGCGAGATCCGTGGTCGACCCGCCGAAGAAGTACGCCGCGGACCCGGCCACGAGCCCGTGCGCCGCCGCGGTCGGCGCCAGGGCGAGCGGCGGCGGCACCGGCTCGATCCCCGCGAGCCGACGCTCGGCCTCCTTGAGCGACGACCCGGGGCGCGCCGTATCCTCCAGCAGGTCGTCGATCTCCGCGAGCTTCCCCAGGTGGACCTCGCCGGGATCGAAGCGCTCCAGCACCATGCGCTGCCGGCCGGTGGGGCCGAACGCCGCGAACACCGACGTGGGCGTGGCGAAGAACTGCCCGGTCAGACCGAGCCGCTCGCTCACCCGCACGAGCGCCTCCTCCAGCCGGTGCGACGGCGCGCCGTACCGGTGCAGCGCCCGCCCCAGCCGCACCACGAATTCGACCGAGCCGTCCACGTCCTCCGGCTCACCCGCCGCGGCGCTCACAGCCCCCGCTCGTCCATGCGCGGCTTCTCGTAGGTGTCGTTCTCGCCGGGGTAGCGGAGCACGTCGTCGAAGCGGCCGGTGGCCTTCGCCAGGGCCCAGATCAGGCTCTGCCCCGCGGGGAGCGCATCCGGCTCGGACGCGAACACGGGGTCCTCGTACGCAACCGTCGCGTCGATCCACTCCCAGCCGTCCGCGGCGAAGGCGTCCAGCACGTCGCCGAGGAAGAGGCCGTTGAGCAGGTTGTGGTGCAGGAGCAGCGTGTGCGGAACCGCGCGGCCGAGAACCTGCTGCGCGAGATCCTCGTAGTAGTGCGCGCGCTCGAGCAGATGCTCCACGTAGTAGTCGCGGTACCCGCCTGTGTCCGCATCCGGCCGCTCGTCCAGCCGCGCGCGCAGGCGCTGGTCCACGTACCAGTCGCTCGCGTCCACGGTGACGTGGCCGTTGCGGTAGCCGTGCTCGCGCAGGAAGGTCCGCGCGGCGTCGCGGTGCTCCGCGGTCCGGCCCTCGTCCAGGTACGGGAAGCGGAAGAGCTTCGCGAAGCCGGGCAGGTCCGCCAGCATCGCCTCGCAGCGCAGCACGTCCGCGCCGAAGTCCCGGGGATCCGACCGCGACAGGGCCGCGTGCGAGTACGTGTGGTTCGCGAGCGGATGCCCGCGCCGGCTCCACCCCTCGAGGACCGCGCGGCCCGCCTCCGAGTCCACGCGCTTCCCGCACACGAAGCCGGCCGCGCGGATGCCTTGGTCGTCCAGCGCGTCCAGGATGGCGCGGTCCCGCGCCGCCGCGGACAGCGCCGGGTGGTCCGCCAGCGCGAAGTCGTCGATCGTGACCGCGATCCGCCGCTTCGGCGACGCGGCCGCCGGCCCGCCGCTCATGCGCTCCGCCGCCGCGGTCCCCGCCGCGCCACCCGCGAACGCTGCCGCCGCGGCCGCCGCCGCGCCTCCCAGGAACGTCCGTCGCCGCATCTTCGCCTCCGGTCCGGCCGCGGAGCCTAGCAGGTCTTGCCGGAACTGCGCAGGACCGCGGTTCCCCTCGCGGATCCTCGTGTCCGGTATCCAGCCGCGCCCTCCTCCTGTCGATGACGGTTCCGGGAGGCTGGCCGTGACGGACGACGGATTCACCGAGATCCGCCCGGGCACCGTCGTGCTCGGACGCTTCGAGATCCGCGAGCGCGTGGCGCGCGGCGGCTTCGCCGTGGTGTGGAAGGCGCACGACCGCCTGCTCGGCAAGGACGTGGCGCTCAAGGTGCTGCACAACGCCATCGCGGACGACCCGGCCGCGGTGGAGGAGCTGAAGCGCGAGACCCTCCGCTCGCGCGAGCTGACGCACCCGCACATCGTACAGACATACGACTTCGTGCAGGACGGGCCCATCGTGGGTCTCGCCATGGAGTTCGTGGACGGCGCCACCACGGGCACGCTCGCCGCACAGCGCCCCAACGGCTGCTTCAACCCGCGGGACATCGCCGCGTGGATCGCCGACCTGTGTGACGCGCTGGACTACGCCCACTCCGAGAAGGGCGGCAAGAAGGCCGTCATCCACCACGACCTCAAGCCGTCCAACTTCATCGTGGACCGCTTCGGCACGGCGAAGGTGCTGGACTTCGGCATCGCGAAGAGCGTGGCGGAGACGCGCTACCAGCACACCGGGCAGTTCGCGGTGGCGGGCACGCCGCCGTACATGAGCCCGCAGCAGCTCGCCGGCCAGCGCCCGCGCCCCACCGACGACATCTACAGCATGGGCGCCACCATCTACGCCCTGCTCACGAGCAAGCCGCCGTTCTACCGCGGCGACCTCGTGATGCAGATCGGGCACGAGACCGCGCCCACCATGAACCGCCGCCGCGCGGAGCTGGACATCGACGAGCCGCCCATCCCGCAGGAGTGGGAGGAGACGGTGGTCGCGTGCCTGGCGAAGGACCCGGAGCTGCGCCCGAAGACGATGAACGAGGTGGCGGTGCGGCTGGGCGTGCGGGAGCCGTCCACGCGGAAGGTGGCGCCGGCGTCCGTGCGCGACGCCGCCGTGAAGGGACGCGGCGAGCCGACCCCGCGGCCCACGACCCGGCGCGTGCCGGCCGCGAAGCCGAAGCGCGGCGGCTGGGTGGCCGGCGGGCTGGCGGTGGCGGCGGCCGGCGGCGTGCTGCTGTGGCCGGGCGGCGTGCGCAACGTGCTGCCGCAGGCCGCGCCCCCGGCGCGCGTGCTGGAGGCGCGCGCGGTGATCGACTACCGCGCGGAGCCGATGCTGGCGGACGCGGGCGGGTTCGGGCTGACCGCGCCGGTGACGCGCGCGGCGTTCGACGCGATGGACGCCCGCGACCGGGCGGCGCAGGAGCGCGCGGAGCGGATCGCGGCGCTGCAGGCGGACATCGGCGCGGCGGTGGCCGCGGAGTCGTGGCCGGAGGCGTCGCGGCTGCTGCCCGAGCTGGCCGGGCTCACGCCGGACGACGAGCAGACCGTGAAGTGGATCCGCACGGTGGACGACCAGCTCGCGATCAAGGACCTGCTGGAGCGCTACCGCGCCGCGCAGGAGTCGCTGGACGCGGACGCCTACCGCGTCCTGTGGGTGGGTCTGGACGAGCCGAAGGTGGCGGCGCTGCGCAAGTCGTACGCGGAGCTCGGCTACCTCTCGCTGTCCATCGCGAACGTGAAGGCCCGCGTGGGCGCCACGACCGCCACCGTCCGCTTCCTGGAAAGCATCGAGTTCGACCTCAGCGGCATCGGCCGTCAGTCCACCCAGGCCACCACCACGCTGACGCTGCAGCGCATGGCCGACGGCTGGCGCATCGCGGCGCGGACGTCGGAGCAGTAGAGCGGGCCGGGCAAAGGGATTTCGCGCTACCCGCGACCGGCCCTCTCGCGAACCGCCTTGGGGGCTCGGAACTGACGGTGTTCCACCACCAGCCGCCCGGCGCTGAGAGTCCCCAGCCGGCTCAGCTCCGCCGCGCGGAACCCCTCGCCGACGCCGTACGGCACGGACAGCATGAACCCGTACGACTCGATCTCGCCTTCCACCATGGCCCGCACCAGCGAGGTCACGTCCAGGCGAAGCGCCGTCGCCTCCGCATCCACCTGGCCACTCCGGAAGTACGTGTCGTCCCGGTCCCCGCCCGCGCGCGTCCACGGCGACGTCCAGCTCACCGAGCCCGTTGCCCAGTCCCGGGTGATCGCGTTCACCTGCACGTAGGTCTCCGGCCCCGTCGCGGCCCGAGGCAGCGTGAACTCCAGGTGTGCCGAGAAGATGAGGGGGTCGCCCAGCGCAGCAAGGTCGGGAGCGCGAAACAGGACCCGTGCCGCGCCGGCTTCGCTGGAGATGATCGTGGCCGTGCCCAGCGGGAGTTCGGCCCGATCGGCGGCCGCGGGTCCCACCGCGAGCAGGAACAGGAAGAGGCCGGTGCCAAGGAAGGACGCTCGGTTCATGGCTCACCTCCCGGGATCAGTTCCGGAATGCCGCCTTGATCCGCGACCACGTCGTGGGATCCACGCCCACGGTGTCGCAGCCCACGCCGAACGCACCGACTTGCCCGCAGGTGGGATGGTTCTCCGCGGCGCAGGGCGAGGTGGCCCGCAGGGTGAAGTCCTCCGCGGCGGGATCGCAAAGCCGCGGGTCCACGAAGAGGTCGGTAGCGGATACCGGCCAAACGCTCGGGTTGAACACCTCGTTGTCCCAGTACACGTTGCAGGAGACCGTGGGAGGGACGGGACCGTAGTTCCGAACGGCCGGCGTGCCGGTGCAGCCCACGACGAGGTTGTTCCGGAACGTCATGGGGAGATCGCTGAAGACAGCGACCGCAGCGGCCCCGTCAGGAAGGGTCATATGACACCCGAAGAAGGTGTTACCCGCCACATCCAGGGAGCTGTTGTAGAGGTTGATCCCGCCGCAGTTGCCGAACACGCGGACGCTGTCCCAGGCGAACACGTTGAACCGGACAGCGCCGCTGCACTCGACGGTCTGGATCCCCCCGCTGCCGCCACTGTCGAACGCGTTGCGAATGAAGGCGTTCCGCTCCACGGTCAGGATTGACGCCTCTCGGACGGTACCGCCCCCAACGCGGTTCTCGCGGAACGAACAGTCCTGAATGACCAAGCGTGACGTCGTGGGAGGAAAGCCCGAGACATCCAGGCACGGTCGACCGGTGTTCTCCGAGAACTCCGTCCGCACGATCCGAAGATCCGAAGAGATGGCGTCGACTCCTGACGCCTGCACGTTGGGCGCGATCCCACTGTTCCCCTGAATCAGGCAGTCCTCGATCAGGACCGGAGAGTCGGTGATCCGAACGCCCAACCCGGTATTCACGAGACGGCAGTTCCGCACGGCGACATCTGATCCCTCGCCAACCTCGAGCGCGGACTCAGGACCCGTAAGTGTCAGCCCCTCGATCAAGACGGAGCCTGTCGCTCCGTTCGTGACCGTAATCGCGTTTCGCGAGATCGCAGCACTAGCGGAGCCGACCAGGACGGTCTGCGCGGGACCCGACGTTCCGATGATCGAGATGCCCTCCCGAACGAAGGCGCCCGACGTGATCGTACTCAGTCCCCCGGCGAATGGTACGACCCGCGTGTCGTGCTCGGTCCAGGTACCCGCCCCGACAAGCACGGAATCCCCCAGCACCGCTGCGTCGACGGCCGCGAGCACGCTCGGCGCATCGTCCGGCACGCGTATCACGGCGGCGCCCGCCGAGGACGCCAGGAGGAAGCCTGACGCGAGACTTACGGTCGCCCATTCCGCCTTCATCGAATCAGCACCACCTTCCGCACACCGTCGTACGGGGAGGCTGTCATCCGCAGGAAGTAGACTCCCGCAACACACCGGGCACCCGAGTCGTTCGTCCGGTCCCAGACCACCTCGTGATATCCACCCGGCAGTCGCCCGCGGATCAGCGATCGGACCCGCCGGCCGGTGACGTCGAAGACGCTCAGCTCGACCCCTTCAACAGCGGAGCCGGCGATCGCCAACCGAATCGTCAGTGGCCCCGCCTCGGCCCCGGAGCGGACCTCGAGAAGCTCCGTGCGGGAGGGCGTCGCCGCTCCGGGCGATGCGCTCGCCGGCGGGTCTCGAGAAGCGTCCCCGTCACCCTCCAGCGACGTCTCCACCACCGGATCGGCCTGTCCAGGGCCGCACAGCTCGGGCGGCTCGATCACGCCGTAGCCGGTGATGTCGACCGTCGCCACTCCGCCGCTCGGATCGAAGGTGGCGCGAATGGCGAGGTCGGCCGTGAGCAGCGAGCCCGCGGCGTCGCGCCAGTACGTGTACCGGGCATCGAGATCGGGACTGCCGATCGGCAGCTTCTTGAGATTGGATGCGTTGGTCGCCGATCGTAGGTCGTTGCCGGTTGACTTGGGTGCGTCTCCCAAGGCGATGTACTGCGACTCGAGCACCAGGACGTTGCGTTCGACGCTCCCATGCACGGTGTTCCACTTGAGGTGGTTCTTGCCGCCCGGTTGAGCGATGCTGCGCTCGTGTCGCACCCCGATGCGGTTGTCGTTGACCGCGTTGCAGGTCAAACGCGTGTCCGCGCACTGGACTAGATCGACTCCGACCTCCGGCCACGCGGTGATTGTGTTGTCCTCGATCCGGACGTGACGGTGATTGCACCCCCAGGTCACGGCGACCCCCGACCCAGTCGTGTGGGACTGGCTCTCGGCGCCTTCCCCGGTCAAGGTGTTCGCGATAACCCGAAGGGTGTCCGGCTGGATCGGGTACTCGCAGTCCGTCTCGGTGAAGGCCACGTCGATCGCCGAGTTCCGGTGCCAGCCGATCACGTTGCTCAGGACGAACCCCGTCGACCGGTTCAGCAGGACCCCCGTGCCCGGGCCGGTGTTCTGCGTTTCCCCTGCCTCCAATCCGTCGATCACGCAGTACCGGATCTCCGCGCCGACCCCGTAGTCCACGATCCCGTTGTTCTGGTACCACTCGATCGTCGAGTTCCGCACGATCGCCGACGTGCCGAACTCCACGACCACCGGATTCTCGGCCCCGCGGATCACGACCCCGTTGAGGTCCAACTGACCCAGCCCGAAGAAGCTCGAGAGCGTCAGCCCCTGGAAGTCCATGTCCGTCAGCGTCGCGCCCCCTGTCAGCTCCGGCACGATCCACACCGAGTCCGATCCCGCGGGCGCCGAGGCGACGAACGCCCCAGCGACCTTCGCCTCCACCCCATCCCCGTCGCCCCCGAAGCTGTGCCCGGGCGGCGTCTGGTCGTTCGCCCGCGTCGCGAACAGCAGGTGGGTCGGCGGGTCGAGTCGCCACGTGGCGTTCTCCGTGATCCGAGTGTCTCGCGTGACACGGATGTCCCCCGTCTCCGTCTTCGTGAACCGGCAGCCGTAGATCGTCCCGCCCAGCGAGTCCACCTCGATCCCGTACACCGGGTACTCGAAGTCCGCGTAGTACACATCGCTCGTGCTCATGTCCGCGGTGTCCCGGAACAGCAGCCCGCCGTGGCTCCCGGCCGTCGGAACCGTAGAGGTGAAGGTGACGGGTGACCCGTAGTTGCCGTTGATCCGGGTCTCCCCGTCCACGACCACCTCGACGAGATCCGGGAATCTCCCGACGTTGTGGAGGTCCGTGAAACCGACGGCCCGGACGATCGTGCCCGGAGCGATCTCCAGGACCTGGCCGGTCCCCACCAGGAAGTCCCAGTTCAGCGTCACGATTTCCGACCAGTCCGGGAAGATGAACGGCGACATGTAGACCTGATTCGTCCCGCTGCGTGCATCCATCCAGAACGGGACGACCCGCCAGCCAGAGGCGTCGATCCCGATGTAGTCCCCCATGAAGTTCACTTGGCCAGCGTACGCATCAAGGCCGGCGCTCAGGTCCCCGGCCTGCATCGACTGCCACGTCGCTCCGGCGTCGGTGGAGAAGCTCGTCCAGCACGCAAGGTCGTCGTCGCCCACATCCGATACAGCACCTGGGTCGTGGTCGTACCACACCGCGGCGAGCGCCCCGTTGGTGGGGTGACACACCATGTCGATGCCCCACTGCGTCGGCCGCGCGCCGCCCCCGATCGGCTGCCAAGACCCGAATGAGGCACCTCCGTCCGTCGACCGCACCACGTACAGGGTCGGCCTGTCGTCACCGAAACCCGGTTCACCTTCGGCATCCAGGTTGGTCCAACCGAGGTACACGTCTCCTCGGTTCGGACCGATACTCCTGCAGATAGTCAGTGCCGGCTGCGAGTTGTGCCTGAAATGGAAGGGTGGCCCCACACCGAAGATCCCCTGAACGCCCTGAACCCCGGGCGCGCCCGGGTTCGACCACGTCTGCCCCGCATCCGTGGACTTGACGAGCCCGTATCCCTTCTCCCCACCTGCCGTCCCGGTGCCATCGAACGTCGCGAATGCCACGTACACCTCGGAGTCCGGCCCGACCGCCATCCTCGGCAGGTGATGACCGCCGGGAACACCGGTGCCGACAAGCGCGGGAAGTGACCATGTGGTGCCCGCATCCGGGGACCGGACCACTTCGATCTTCAGCGAGTCGGGCGCAGGGTCATAGGCCACGTACGCCATGTGGACGTGGCCAGTACCGTCATGAGTGGCAGCCATCCAAGGCTTGTCGAGTCCGTTCCCGGCTGCGCGATAGGTCACAGTCGAAGAGACCCAGGTCGCGCCCAGGTCTGTCGAGCGGGCGATCTTCAGGTGACGTCCGATGTTGGCAACCTTCTCTGCAAGGAACCCGACCAGGGCGGTCCACTCGGGGCCGGTCCGGACCCAGGCCACTACGGGGTCGGCGTAGTCGTCGCCGGGGGCTCCCTGGCCCTCGGGCGACACGGACGGTGTCGTACTCCAGGAGTTCCCCGCGTCGGTGGACACGAACGCCGCCACATCGTACGCGTTGGTCCCCAGGGCGATCATGCAGGCCGCAAGGATGGTCGCGTCCTGCTCCGGATGCACGGCCACCGCCGTCTCGATGGCCTCGTGCTGCGTCCCGATCCCCGGCACGAACACCTGGACGTCCGGGGAATCCACGAACGCTGCCATCGCTGGCGAACTCGAGGCGACCAGGAAGCCTGCAGAGACTACGCCAGCCGCCCACTTGCCGTTCGGTGCGCACTCCATGATCCGCACCTCCTTCCGGACCGACTACCTCCGCGCACCGCCGCCAGCCTCCCTCTGAGGGGGCCGGCTCGCGGCGCTACCACCGGAACAACCCAGATCCAACGCGCAGGACGACGATTCCCCGACGGAGAACCCGACGACGCCCGCGGCGTACCCGCCCGGGGACCCGAGAAGCACGCAATCCGAGACGCGGCAGGACGGTGCCGCCACGCCCGGCTCCGCCAGGCAGAAGCTGCCGTCCCCCGGGGTCCCGGTGTCGGTGACGACCCACTCGCCCAGCAGCGTCCCGCCGCCCACGCAATCGATCGCCAGCTTGAGATGCTCCGCGGTCCCGGCATTGAGCACCGAGTCCGCGGGCGTGAAGCTCTCAACCTCGAAGTCGGTGACCGCCACGGCTTCCAGCATGCTCACGTTCGTCGAGGCGCACTGGCACCAGAGGTAGACGCGAAACGTCGTCGAGTCCGCGGACACCACGTGGGTCACGAGCGGGTCGGTGGAGCTGTAGCTGATCGTGAGGTTGAAGGTCGGGCCCTGGGATCGCCCGGCGCCCGGTAGGGAAACGAAGACGAGAGAGAGCAGGGCGAGAAGACGGTCGATTCGCATGGGGCACCTCCGTAGAGGAGGTTGCAACGACGTGCAATGAGGCTGGCACAGCCAGCGGCGCCAAGTCAACGGGCCTCGTGCGCCGATTGTGTCCCAGCCTGAGACCACGCCGGGACGCCCCCCGGTCGGCGGCGGAAGTACCGCCCGGGCGGGACCCGACCGCCTTGGCGCGCCGGTCGCTACCGGGTGGGTGGCGTCGCGCGCAGGTCCCGGACGAACTCCATAGCCTCCAGAGCGACACCGCCTCCTCCGAACCCCCTCCGGGGCGAGTCAACCCCCCGCCCCGCCCTGCCGATACCCGGGTGATCCCCGTCTTCGTCCTCCCGGGAGGCGCGAGTGTCCCATTCGCTCGACGCCGGGGCGCCCCATGCGGCGCCGGCGTCCCTGCTGGACGCGATCCTCGCCCTCGACGTGGCGCTGGAGCGCCGGCTGCTGTACCCGGACGCGCACCCGATGGTCGGCGCGTCGCGGGAGGCGTACGCCCGCGCCTGGGCGGCGGCGCTGGCGGAGGCCGGGGCCGTGCGCGTCCGGATCGGGCCGGGCCGGATGGGCCAGGGCGAAGGTGACGGGAACGAGTTGCCGGGGCCACGCGTGGAGGCGATGGCCCGGATGCTCCACGCGCTGCACGTGACCGCGATCACCGTGCAGGCGGACGCGACCCACGACGACGTCCTCGCGCTCCTGGACCTCGTGCACACGCTGCGCTCCGCGCCGCGCCCCTTCGAGGCCATCCGGCAGTGGACCGCGGAGTCCGGCGTGACCGCGGTGCAGGTGACGGCGCTGGACATGGACCACCTCCGGTACACCGATCGCCGCGAGGACGCTCCCGCCGAGAGCACGTGGAAGGGGCTGCAGCAGTACCTCGCCGCACCGGACCACGACCCCGCGCGCGCCGCGCAGGAGCTCATGGACTCCTGGAAGGGCCGCGAGGCGATGGGGCTGGCCGCCGCGCGCGCGGAGCTGATGCAACGCCTCGAGAACGCGCCGCCGGGCGAGGAGGGCGCGCTCTCCGAGCGCATCCTGAAGCTGCTCGCCGCGTTCCCGGAGGCGGTACGCGCGGATCTCCTGCGCATCCGCACACCCGAGGGCTCGTCCATGCTCGCGCGCCTCGTGCGCCCGCTTCCCCCGCGCGACGCGCTCACGACGCTCCTCGAGGTGGGCCAGGTGCAGGGCGCGCTCCCGCGCGGCACCACGGCCATCCTCACGCAAATCCTGCACTGCCTCCCCGACGGCGACGCCATGGCGGGCGAACTGGAGGCGAGCGCGAGCGACGCCGACGCCGCCGAGGTGGCCGCGGCGCTGCAGTCCATGTTCGCCAAGCGCGCGGACGCGGAGTTCAACCCGGAGGACTACCAGCGCCGCCTCGACGAGCTGGCCCGCCAGGAGAACCTGCCGGGCGCCGGGTCGCCCGAGCGGATGCAGGCGCTGGAGGACGCGGCGGGGCTGGCCGCGGCGGTGGGCGGGATCGCCGCGCTCACGCTGGACGGCGCGGACGCGGAGGAGGTGCCGCACGTCCTCGAGCGGATCGAACGCGCCCTCCCCGGCATGCTGGAGCGCCGCCGTACGGACCTCGTGGCCGTGGCCGCGCGCGCGGTGAAGGCGAACGACCTGGCCGCCTCCGCGCACGGCGCGGCCTTCGTGCAACGGATCGCCGCGCAGCTGGAGCCGCTCCTCGCGTGCGGCGCGGAATCGGCGCGGGAGCGCGAGGACATGCGGGCCATCCTCGCGCTCCTCCCCGCGGACACCGTCTCGCGCGAGGCGCTGCGCCTGCTCCTCGCCGGCGCGCCGGACAAGGATGCGGACTTCCTCCGCGCGCTGCTCCTCGACGCGGACGGCAAGCCGCTCGCCGCGCTGCTGGCGGACACCGTGGAGAAGTCCCCGGAACGGATCGCGCGGGTCCGAACCCTGCTCCGCGACGGCCGCTCCGCCGAGGTGCGCGGTCTCGTCGAGCGTCTGCAGCACCACGCGGATCGGCGCCTGCGCACCACCGCGCTCGCCGTGCTCGTGGAGCGCGACGGCGCCGCCGAGCATCTGGACGCCCTCACCGAGGCCGTGACCGGTACGGACCCGGAGCAGGCCCGCTGGGCGCTGCAGACCTTGGCGTCCTCCTCCGACGACGCCGACGATGTCACCGGCTTCCTCGGCTGGCTGCTCGAGAAGCGGAAGAACCTGTCGCCGGACATCACCGCGCGCATCGCGGCGCTGCTGCTCCAGCGCGGCGAGGCGGGAGTCCGCCGCGCGGCCGCCGCGCTCTCCGTGGTGTGCGGATCGCCCGCGCCCCCGCGCGCCCGCCTGGCGCGCCGGCTGGCCGCGTCGCTCGCGAAGCACGCGGACGACGCCGAGGTGCGCCGCGCGCTCGGCCGCTGGCGACGCTCGCCGGCGCGGCTGCTCGGCTGGATCGGCGAGCTGGCGGGAGGATCGCGATGACCTTCGAGCACCCCGCGGACGAGATCCTCAAGAAGTGGGCGCAGGCGCTCGCGGCGCGCTCGTTCTACCCGTCGACCCATCCCTCGGTGCGCGCCGCCGAGACGGAGCTGCTGGCCGCGTTGCTGGCGATGCACGACGCCGCCGGCCCGCTCGCCATCGCCGTGGTGGACGACCGCCTCCTCCACGGCAACGACGCGCTCCCGAGCGCCGCCTCCTCCGGCCGGCCCATCCAGCGCGCGCTGCGCGCCTCCTTCGTGGACCGCGTCACGTTCCGCCCCGGCGTGACCGTGGAGGAGCTGTCCACGTTCCTGGACTCCATGGTGCCGGCCGCGCGCGGCCAGGGACTGCTGCGCGAGACGCCGAACGTGCGGCTGGAGTTCCTGGTGAAGGAGGAGGAGCGCGAGGCGCTGCTGGAGCGGTCCACGTCGCTCGTGCAGGACATCCACGGCGCGATCCTGCGCGGCGACGTGGTGGACTACGCGCACCTCGCCGAGGTGGTGGGCGGCCTGCTCGCGATCGTGAATTCCCACCCGCACACGATCCTGCCGCTCGCGCGGATCAAGGAGCACGACGAGTACACGTTCGTGCACACGGTGAACGTGTCCATCCTCAGCGCCGCCACGGCGCACTACCTCGGCTGCGGTCGCGCCACCGTGCACGACGTGCTGCTCTCCGGCGTGCTGCACGACGTGGGCAAGCAGCGCATCCCCTCGGAGATCCTGCGCAAGCCGAGCCGCCTCACCGAGGAGGAGGCCGCGATCGTCCGCCGCCACCCGGAGGACGGCGCGCGCATGCTCATGGCGCTTCCCGGGATCCCGGACATGGCGGTGATCGTGGCGTACGAGCACCACCAGCGCGCGAACGGCGAGGGCTACCCGCGGGCCGCGGTGGACTGGAAGCCGCACCTCGCCAGCCGCATCGTGCAGGTGGCGGACGTGTTCGACGCGCTGCGGACGCACCGTCCCTACCAGGTGGCATCGCCCGTGTCGAAGATCCTGGAGATCTTCCGCCGCGAGGAGAGGAGCTTCACGGACCCGGAACTGGTGCGGGTCTTCCTCTCCGACGTGGCGCTGCGCGGGCGCGAGGACGAGGCGGTGAAGGGCGAGGCGGAGGCGCCGGACGGGGTGCTCGTGGCCCGGTTGTAGCAGCCATCCCCATGGACGCGGGGCGGAACCGGAGCGTATAGTTTGCTTTGCCCGTCCCGCGCGCCCCCTCGAGGTGGCCTACCATGGTGCCCCTCCGCCCTGCGCGTCTCGTCGCGCTGCTGCCTTTCGCGCTCGCCGCCGTCGCCCCGGCCGAGCCGCTCACCGCCCGGCTCGTCCCGCCGCGGCTGCGCCCCGCGGCCGATCCCGACTTCACGATCACCAGTGCCGAGACCACGTGGATCCTCGTGGGGCAGAACTGCGCCACCGCCGACACCGTGGGGTCCCCGCACAACCAGACCCCGGCGCACGTGTGGTGCTTCGAGGGCGCCGGCGGCGACCCGTCCTGGCCGGCCAACCCCCCGGCGCACTGGCAGCACTGGTCCCGTTACGCCCCGCCGGGCGGCGCCCCGTCCCGCTGGCACGTGACCTCCGCGCACGGGGGCGCAACGACCGGCGCGTTCAACGCCTGGTGCGGCTGCGACAGCACCGGCGCGCCGTCCGCGTGCGCGGACGTGGCGTGGTGGGTGTTCAAGGACGGCTACGGGGACCACTGGGCCTACTCCCTGACCCTGGACATGGCGGGCCAGGACGCCTCGGCCGGCGGTTCGGTGCAGTTCGATCTCCGCTACGACGCCGAGTGCAACTACGACTACGTGTACCTGGAGTACCTGCGCACCTCTGACGGCCAGTGGACGGCGCTCACGGACGCTTCCGGGAACCCCGCACGCTTCAACGGCGTGTCCGGCAACGCGGGCGCGGCGTGCGGCGGGGACTACTTCGGGCACTCCGGGACCTTCCTGGGGTCGCCCTACTACGGGAACTCCACCTGGCTGACGGATGTCACCTTCCCGCTGCCCGCGCAGTCGGGCGGCATGATGCTCCGCTGGCGGGCCACCTCGGACGGCGCGTGGTCCGACCAGGACGGAAACGGCGACACGGACGGCCTGGGCGCGGTGGACAACGTGACGGTCACGTTCGCGGCCGGCGGCGTCACGGTCACGGACGACTTCGAGACCGGCGACCTCGGCGGGGTCGTGGCGTCCTCCGGCACCGCGATGTGGATACCGGGCGGCCTCGAAGGCAACGCGTACGACGGATGGCACCTGGAGTTCGATCCGAAATACGTGAACAAGGGCAACACCTGCACCTTCTCGAACGACTGGATGTGGTCCGCGAAGCCTCCGAGCAGTCCCATCCCCTCGAACGGATTCGACTACTACCTGGTCACGCCGGCGATCGACGTCTCGGGATGGACCGGCGGCGTGATCGAGTTCGCGCACTACTGGTGCACGCCGGACGCGCGGAACGATCTGGTGACGCGGGCCTGGCGCGTCCACGACACGGTGAACGGCTGGACCCCGCTGGCGCACTACGACGACTACTTCTGGGTGGATCAGAACTGCTCCGTGTGGTGGATGAACGAGCAGCGCGACCTGTCGCCCTTCCTGGGCCCCGGGGTGGACTCGCTGCAGTTCGCCTGGCGGATGGTCGACCTTTCGCACCCCGGGGATCTGTCCTGGGGCGTGCACAACCAGGTGACGTACCTGATCGACAACGTCTCCATCGGGAGCTTCGATCAGACCGCCACGCAGCTGTCGATGCGCATGATCGACGGCCTGGGCGACACGTTCTCGCGCGTCGACCCCGCGCACTCGCAGTACCTCGACAACGACGAGGAAGGGCAGTGGGCCGGAAACGGCGGCGTGCGCTCCTTCGCGCCGGAGGACTCCCTCGCCGTGCGCGTGGAGGATCTGGACGGGGTGGCGGCCATGGACCTGTGGTGGCGCGTAGGCAGCGGCGTCCCGACGGTCTGGGGCGCCTGGAATGCCAAGGCGATGGTCCATTCCTCCCCGTTCGGCGGGCCGGGCGAGGGCGTGTACCGGTCCGTGATCGGCAACACGACCAGCGAGGACTACTCCTCGGACGAGGCCGGCAGCCTCGGCAACGCGGCCAAGGACCCCATCTGGAATGCGGGCCAAGTCGTGCAGTACTACATCCGCGCGCAGGATGTACCGGGCGCGGTGACGACCCTCCCGCGGGACGCTGGCGGAGCGCAGCCGGAGTACTTGGACTTCTCGATCCTGCCCTGGGGAACGACGACACCCGCCGGAAATCGACTGCTGCTCGTGGACGACGACGCACGGAGTCGGCTCGACTTCGAGTTCTCCTCGGGCTTCAGCGCCACGGGTGGTGCGGGGTTCGGCGGGTTCACCGATCCGGCGTTCGCACCGGCGGCCGACCTGATGAACCGGTCGCTCGCCGTTCTCTTCGGGGCCGATCGCTGGGATGTCTACTCGGTCGACGGCGCCGGGAGCTCGCAGCAGCGGGAGCCGCGCATCCTCGCCGACCCCCGGGAGGGACTTGGCGGGGTCGCGGACAGTGCCGGCATCCCGCTCTACGATGCGCTCATCTGGATCCACGGCGATCGCCAGCGGTGGACCTATCTCGACGGCACGCGGATCGACCTGAAGGCCTACCTCGATCACGGCGGCCGCCTGCTCTCGTCGGGTGACAACGTGGCGTACGAGCTCGGCGCGGGTGGCCTGAACGCGGACTCGACGATCGGGTTCCTGTCAGACTACCTCGGCGTGACGTTCCCGACGGTGCTGGACGATGCAACGGCGGACCGGTTCCTCAGCGTGACCCTGCTCACGGTCGTGCCTGACGCCATGACGCTGTACGGGGAGTGTCCGACACGGCTCACTTTCGACAAGCTCACGGTCGCGCCCGCCGTACCCGGTGTCCACGAGCCGTCGATGTTCGCCATGTACACGTCGGGAGATGGCCAGACCAACGGGCGCGCGGCCGTCGTGCGCAACGACCGGGTCGCCGGCGGGGGCCGCGCGGTGCACTGCGGGTTCGCGCTGACGGCCCTGATCTCGGATCTCGGGCGGGCATGCCTGATCTCGCGCGTCCTGGAGGACGTGTTCGGGCTGCAGACCCCCATGGGAGCGCCGTGCAATCTCATCGTCATCCCGGACGCACCGGAGCCGATGGCGGCGCACGCCGGATTCGATCTGGCTCTCCCGGCGCCGTCCCCGGCATCCGGCGAGACGCGGGTGACGTTCTCCATCCCGGTGCGCACGGACGTGACGATCGTCATCCACGACGTCCTCGGCCGCCGCGTGCGCACGCTCGTCCACGAACGCCTGCCGGCGGACCGGCACGTGCGCACCTGGGACGGCCGGGACGACGAGGGGCGGCTCGTCCCCACGGGCATCTACTTCGTGAAGATGACGGCGGGGGACTTCTCGGCGTCCCGCAAGGCGGTGCGACTGCGGTAGCTGCGCGGCGCCCTTGACTTGGCCACGTCCGGAGGAGCACCGTTCCTGGTGCCCCTCCGGAGTACCGGGAGGTCCCGATGCGTTCGCAACCCGTCCCCGCGTGGGTCGCCGTCTGGTCGCGGCTGTTCGTCGCCGCGGCCCTCCTCGCCGCGTCGTCCGCGATGGCTTCCGGCGACCCGATCGCCTGGCGCGAGATCCCCTTCGGACCCGCCGTGTCCCCGCGCATCCTGGCGCCCGCGCCCGGCACGGACCCGCGCGTGCTGCTCTGGAGCGGGCTCATCCACCGCTCCACGGACTGGGGAGCGAACTGGGAACTGGTTCCCGCCCGCTTCGAGGGGCAGCGCGCGATGCCCACGCTGCGCACGCTTGCGTTCGATCCGGCGGACGCGGGGATCACCTGGGCCACGGCGGCGGATCGCGTGTACCGCTCCACGGATCTCGGCGCCTCGTGGCTACGCTGGGGATCCGCCGCGCCGGGCACGGAGATCCGCGCGTTCGTACCCGGACCGGCCGCGATGGACGCATGGATCGGCACGGCCGGCGGCGACGAAGCGGGCGTGTACCGCACGACGGACGGCGGCGCGACCTGGTCGCCGCGACTCGTCGGCGGCAGCGTGGACGTGAACGCGCTGGCCGTCCACCCCGGCGATCCCGATCTGATCGTCGCGGGCGCGGAGAGCGCGATCGCCCGGTCCACGGATGGCGGGGACACGTGGGCGGCCGTTCGTCCAGGCCCGGCAGTTTCGCAGCTCGCGTGGGACGCGGCCGGCACGGTGCTCGTCGCGCACCAGCGGGATCTGGTGGAGTCCACGGACGGGGGCGTCACGTGGCATGAGCTCGGGCGGACGCTGGGCGAGGGCCCGAGGCCCTTCGCGCTCGATCCGGACGATCCCGATCGGCTGCTGATCGCGGACTCGCCGTGGTGCGGCGGGCAGAACTTCGGCTACGGCAACGAAGGCTCGCTCGTGAGCACGACGAACGGGGGCGCCACGTGGCAGGAGCGCACGCTCGTCGGGTGCGAGCTCGTCGGCGGCCGGAGCGATGCCGCGGGCGGCGTGGAGATCCGGGGGAACCGCCAGTGGTCGTGGTTCCCGGACGTGGGAGCCGCACCTTTCGCGATCAAGTACTCGGAGAACAACGGTGGCGATTGGATGAACCGGACGGCCGGGATCCACGAGGTGGATGTCGTGGGTCTGGCGAACGACCGCTCGGGATCGCTCTTCCTGTTCACGCGGATCCCCTACCCGAGCGGCGGTCAGGGGGTCACCCGTTCCACCGACGGGGGGTTCGCCTGGTCGGGACTGGATTCCCAGGGCGACGGGTCCGTCCGCGAGACCAGCGAGACCCGCCCGGGCCTGCTGCTCGACGCCGGCTTCGACGGTTCCTACGACGTTCCGTCGTACTACGCGCGCGTCACCACGGACGGCGGCCAGACCTGGACTCCGCCGGACGGACACCCGCCGGGCATCGGATCTCCCTGGCCCATGTTCCTGCCATGGCGGGGCGCGCTGACGCATGGCACGGGCGAGGTCATCTACCTCTGGAGCGTCCCGCTCTGGTCGAGCTGGCTGGCCGACCTCGTCCGCAGCGACGATGGCGGGGAGAGTTACACGCTTCTCGGCAGCCAGCCGTTCCCCCGGTGCGCGATCATCACGCCGGGGAACGACCTGCATGTGTTCCTGATCCCGGACGGTCCGGTCGCGGGGCACCCCGGCCCCGTGCTCCGCACGACCGACGGCGGGGCGACGTGGACGCCGCGGAGCGCCGGTCTTCCGGATGAGCTGCCGGTGCGGCTCCGGATGGATCCTGCCGACGGGGACCACCTCCTGGTCTTCTTCCGCTCCGGCCTCCCGTGGACGTCGATGGATGGCGGGCTCTCCTGGACCGTCCTGGATCTCACCGGGGCAGCGCCGTCCGCGTCCCCGGAGACCCGCCCCGCGCCACCGGCGCTGGAGCTGCGCGACATGGTCGTCCACGACGGCGACTGGGAGATCGCGCCCTCCGGCGAGCGGATCTTCCTCGCGACGAGCGCCGGCGTGTGGATCTCGGACCGCGGCTTCGTGGACGAGGGACTGCCGTCCATCGGCTTCGGGAGCGTGAGCTACGATCCGGTGCACGGCGTGCTGCTCGCGGGGTCGTCGGTCGGTGCGTTCGCCCTGGATCTCCCGCCGCTCGGCGCGGCGGCGCGCGAGGCGACGACCGCGGCGCCCGTCCCTGCGGGCCCGCCGCTCTCGCTTCGCGCCCATCCGAATCCGTTTGCCGATCGCACGAACGTGGCGTTCTCCCTGCCGTCCGAGGGCGGTGTCCGCGTGGACGTTTTCGACGCCGCCGGCCGTCGCGTACGCACGCTCCTGGACGCCGTGCTCCCCGCCGGCCGGCACGACCGGACATGGGACCTCCGCGGGGCGGACGGACGCCGCGCCGCGCCCGGCGTCTACTTCGTGAACCTGCGGACCGCCTCGGGAAGCGTCACGCGCCGCGTCGTCGCCATTCCCTGATCCGCCCGTGCTATCGTCCCCGGCTCACCCCATCCGGAGGGGGAGCCATGGGAATCGGCGCGGAGATCATCGCGATCGAGGACACGGACAGCGTCGGCTGGGTGGAGAGCGCCACCACGATCGGCGAGGTCGGGTTCCAGAGCGTCACCACGTTCGTGGACAACGTGCTCGCCGCGCTGGGGTCGCGGCAGATGGCGCTCCTGCACGTGCAGGTGCACGGGTCGCCGCAGGCGGTGTGGTTCGGGCCGTCGCGCCTCGACACCGCCACGTTCGCCAGCCACAGCTCCGTCCTGGGCCGGCTCTCCCCGAAGTTCGTGGCGAACGCGTGGGTGGACATGCGCGCGTGCAACGTGGGGCAGAACCTGGCGCTCCTGCACATGTTCCGGCGGCTGTGGGGCACGGGCATCGTGGCCGGCCGCGGGCTGCAGAACAACGTGCTCGACGCGAACATGGGCTTCTATCAGATCATCTCGCCGAGCGGCGACGAGTCGCGCAGCTTTTCGGTGCCGCCGTGGGTGGAGTACAACGTCACCCGCCGCGCGACGCGGGGGATCCTGAGCCGCATCTTCTGATGCGGGAGCGGCGGCGGGATGGCGGCCGGCCCTTGACCCGGCCGCGTCCGCGGGAGCACTGTGGTGCGTGCCCCTCCGGAGTGACGGGAGGATCCCGATGCGTGCGCATCCGGTCCCTGTGTGGGCCGCCGTTTCATCGCTGTTGCTTTCCGCGGCACCCGCATCCGCCGGGGCGCCGGCGGGGCCGGGGCGCAGCCTCCCGCTGATCGACCGGGCCCAGGTCGTCGCGGCCACGGCGAGCCCGGCCCGGCCGGGGCGCTGGCTCATGGCCGCCGAGGGCGGCGGCCTGTTCCGCTCCGAGGATGCCGGGAGCACGTGGCTGCACGCGGGCACCGGCTTGCCCCGCAACACCGAGATCCGCCTCCTTGCGGGATCCGCCGCGGACGAGGCCCTGTTCTTCGCGACCCCGGAGGGCCGACACCTGTTCCGCTCCACGGACTCGGGGGACACGTGGAGCCTGCGCGCCGCCCTCCCCTCCGGGACCCTGATCGGCGCCCTCCTGCCCGACGCCGCCGACCCGCTCGTGCTTCGCGCCGGCGTCACGCAGGGGGCGAGCCTCGGCGTGTGGCGAAGCACGGACGGCGGCGCCACGTGGATCCCCACGAACGATGGCATCGCCACGTTGCCGGTCCGGGAGCTCGCCGCGCAGCCCGGCGCGCCGTCCCAACTCCTCGCCGGCACCGGCACGGGCATCGCACGCTCCACGGACGCCGGCCTCACATGGACCATGGTCTGGACGGGCGCATCGGTCCGCGAGATCGACTGGAACGTCCCCTCCGCGCCGGGGCTCGTGCGAGCACTCGGGGCAGGCTCCTGCCTGGAGTCCACTGACGCCGGCGCCACATGGGCCGCGATCGGCGCGCGGGGCGGAAGTCGTCTTGTCACGAGTCCCGTCGACCCCATGGAGCTGTATGTGGCCTACACGGCCGCGGGGTGCGGGTACGCGTACGACGAGGCACGGTTCGGCGCAGCGAGCCGATCCACGGACGGCGGCGCCACCTGGACCGAGGTCATCGCATCCTCGTGCGAGGACGCGTATCCCCTCTATCCAGGAGCGCCCGCGACTTTCCTGCACGTGGAAGATGCGTCGCCGGAGCCGCGCGTCGCGGTCGCGTGGAGCGCAACGCGCCTGGCGCGCTCCGATGCGAACGGCGCCCCCGGCACCTGGTCCTTCGTGGACGGCGGTCTGCATTCCGTTCCCGTGAGCCATGTGCGCGTGGGCGCGGGCGACCGATGGTACGTGCGCTCCCCGTGGTCGCAGTCCCTGTTCACGTCGACGGACGGCGGCGCAAGTTGGGATCGCCATGTCCTGGGCACCTGCGAGGGCCCGTTGTTCGAGTTCGAGGTCAGCCGGGCGGTTCCCGGACTGGCGTTCGAGAGCGGGGATGACTTCTGCGAGTATCCGGGGTGCGGGACGCACAGCCCCTACGCGCGTTGCAGCACGGACGGGGGAGTTCACTGGGACCCCGAGCCCACCACCGGTTGGTCCATCCCCGGCCTCGCCGACAAGGGCTCCGTGACGGCCATCGCTCTCGGCACGCAAGCGTCCCGTACCGTGTACGCCTGGGAGGAGCGCTGTCTCTACCGGCGCGACGACCCGGACAGCGCGTTCCAGTTCGTCTCGTACGCGGGGACGGCGGTTCGCGATGCGGCGTTCGTCGACGGCAACCCGCTGTGCATGTACGCGGGCTTCGTGCAGGGCGACCCGATCCGTTTCACGGCGGACGGCGGCCTCACGTGGTCCTCGCGATCGACCGGCCTGCCTCGCCGCGACACACCCGTGCGGCTGCTGCTGCATCCGGCGAATCCGGTGCACGTACTCGCGGCGTTCCAGCGACACGGCGCATTCGAGACGACCGACGGCGGGCTCACATGGGCGACGGTGCCGATGCGCTGGGAAGAAGCCGCTGCCGGGGCATCCGCGGCGCCGGATCGCCGGGAGCGCGCGCTGCCCGAGATCCGGGACGCGGCGTGGGACACGACGGGCGACTCGCCCCGCGTCTTCCTCGCCACGGATCTCGGAGTGGCCATCGAGGGCCTGGGAATGGTGACCGCGGGGCTAACCAGTCCGGACGTCATGTCGGTCGACTATTCCGCCGAGCGCGGCGTGCTGCTCGCCGGGACGGCGGCTCACGGCGCGTTCGCGCTCGAGTTGCCGCCGGTCGGAAGCGGTGCGGGTCCCGTGCTGGCCACGCCTGCCGCGGGCGCGGGCGCGTCCGACATCCTGGATCTGCTGCCGTCCCCGAACCCGTTCCGCGGCGGCACGCGCATCCGCTTCACTGCGCTTGGGACCGGCACGGAAGCGTTGCTCCGGATCTTCGACGTTTCCGGGCGGACCGTGCGGACGCTCTATCGCGGAGCGGCAACCCGGGAACGGGTGGTCGTGGACTGGGACGGACGAACCGACGAGGGCCGCGCGGTCCCGGCCGGCGTCTACTTCGTGAATCTCGCCATCGGCGAGCGGTCGACGTCGCGGAAGATCGAGCGGTTGCGGTAGCCACCGCGCGCCAACGACCCGGGTTCGGCAGCTTCCGAGGGGGAGCGGGACGACGGCATGGCGAAGGATCCTTTGCGACTTGCCGCCGTCCTCGACGAGCACGCCGGCGCCGACCGTTTCTCGGGCGTCGTCCGCGTCGAGCGAGGCGGCGAGGTCCTGCTGTCGCGCGCGCTCGGGTTCGCGGACCGCTGCGCGCGCGTGCCCAACACGCCGGACACGCGCTTCGGGACGGCGTCCGGCAGCAAGACGTTCACGGCCGCCGCCGTCGCGCGACTCGTGGACGAGGGGCGCCTGTCGTTCGACGCGCGCCTCGCGGACTGCCTGCCGCTCCGCTTCCCGCGCTTCGATCCCGGTGTCACGCTGCATCACCTCCTCACGCACACCGCCGGCATCCCGGACTACTTCGACGAGTCCGTGATGACGGACTACGCCGCGCTGTGGCGCGACCGCCCGGCGTCCTCCATGCGCACGCCCGCGGACTTCCTCCCGATGTTCCGGGATCTCCCCCAGGTGTTCCCGCCCGGCGCGCGCTTCGCGTACAACAACGCGGGCTTCATCGTGCTCGGTCTCGTGGTGGAGCACGCGTCCGGGATGCCGTTCGCGCGCTTCGTGGAGACGGGCGTGTTCGCGCCGTGCGGCATGACGGACTCGGGCTACTTCGCGCTGGACCGTCTCCCGGAACGGACGGCGCCGGGCTACGCGATCGACGAGGCCTCGGGGACGTGGCGACCGAACGCCGGGATGCTCCCGGTCGTGGGCGGCCCCGACGGCGGCGCCTTCACGACCGCTGCGGACATGTCCCGCTTCTGGACGACCCTCCTGGACGAGCGCCTCCTCTCGCCGCACAGCACGCGCCGGATGCTGGCCCCGCACGCGCCGGCCCCGGAGGAGGGCGTGGACTCGTGGTACGGCTACGGCCTGTGGTTGACGAAGTACGGACCCGACGTAGCCTCGATCTACGCCATGGGCGCGGACCCGGGCGTGCGGTTCCGGTCCTCCGTCCATCCGGGGCGGGCGCTGCGCGTCACGATCCTGGGGAACTCGGACCGGCCCATCCGCGCGCTGCATGAGGCGCTCGTCCGAGAGGCGGCGCTCGCGACGCGCCCGGCGAGTCCGCGGAGCGCCACCAATGCCGGGGGGACCACCCCATGAAGTCCATCAGTGACACGGAGCTCCGGGCGCAGTGCCCCGCCCTGCTGGACCACTTGCCGCAGGAGGGCGTGGTGATCGCGCGGGACGGCCGGCCGATCGCGCGACTGCTGCCCATCCGACCCGCCTCCGCGGACCTGAACGGCGCGCTCCGCGGTCGCCTCCGCATTCGGGGCGGCATCCTGTCTACCGGCGCTTGGGGCAGCGGTCGGCAGGCCTGACCACGGAGCCGCGGTCGAGTGTCCGCTCCCCCCTTTTCAGATCAGGTAGAACAGCGGGAAAAGGAAGATCCAGATCAGGTCCACGAGGTGCCAGAACAGCCCGCCGAGATCCACCGGCGTGTAGTACTCCGGACCGAACCGGCCCCGGAGCGCGCCCACGATCAGCCACCCGATCACGCACATGCCCGCGATCACGTGGATCGCGTGCAGCCCGGTCATCAGGAAGTAGATCGCGAAGAAGTGGTGCACGTTCGGCGGTGCGGCCGGCACGGACGGAGCCGGCGTGACCAGAGCCGACGCGAGGCCGGACGGCGCCGCGGCGCCGGGTGGCATCACGGACCGGGGAATCTCCTCTTCGGCCCCGACGGCGGCCGCCGCACTGTCCGGCTCGCTTCCCGTCGCGGCCGCGGCCGCGACCGCCTCGGGGCCGAGCCACACGGCCTTCAGCGCCGCTGCCGTGTCCCGCAGCATGTCATCGTTCAGTGTCGGATTGCCGCCACGAGGCGGCATCTGGATCTTCGTCCGGTTCTCCGGATCGAAGGGCTGCCGGCCCACCTTCAGGAACGCCACCAGTTCCTCCTCGGACTTGCGCCCGACGAACTCGGAAGCCACGAGGTCGACGCCGTTGTTGGGCAGGCCGCGCAGGTTCTTCCCGTGGCAGCTTGCGCACGTCTCGGTGAGGATCTTCCGCCCTCGCTCGAGGTCCACCGGCGCGGCGGCCTTCGGCGCCCCGTGCCCCGGCGCATGCCCCGTCTCGACCCCGTAGTGATGCGCGATGTACTCCGGGTCCGGGTGGTAGCGCTGCCCCCACAGGAGGCCATGCTCGAACTTCGGCCGGTACTCCATCGCCTTGATCCCGAGGAAGCCGCAGGCGCCGAGGAACGTGAGGCCGAGCAGTGTGACGAGTCGGCCGCGCTGCCCCCGCTGCGCCGCGCCCACCGCCAGCGCCATCGTGAGGCTGGAGGTGATGAGCACGAGCGTGTTGATCGCGCCCAGGCGCTGATCCAGCAGCACGCTGGCCCAGCGGAAGATCTCGGGGTGGTTGCCGCGGTAGATCGCGTACGCCGTGAAGAGACCGCCGAACATCAGGAGCTCGGTACCGAGGAAGATCCACATCCCCAGCTTCGAGGCGTTCAGCTGCTGCGAAGGGTTGTCGAAGTGGTGGGCCAGGTGTCCGGCGTGTTCTCCCGCGTCGTGTCCGCCCGCCGCCACCCCCGGCACGCCGGCGTCGGCCGGCTCGTGCGGTCTCATCGCGATCCCCCTGCGCGCCGCTCGCGCAGCGCGGACCAGTCCAGCACCTCCGCCCCCTCCTTGGCCGCGAACGCCGCAGCGCGCTCCGTCGACGCGAAGGCGGCGATCCCGGAGCCCATCGGCGTCCGCAGCTCGCGGCTCGGCACATACCGTGCGGAGTCGGCCCCGATCCACCGGACCTCCTCGAGATCGTGGACCCATCGCGCCGCGAAACCCGCCACATCCTGCTCGCCGAGGAGGCAGGAGATGTCGTCGTACACGCGGTACTCGTGGCCTCGCGCCGCCGCCACGGCCGCCGCGGCCGCGTGTCGCTCCTCACTCACGATCATCGTGCAGCGTGAGCACACGTCCTCGCCCCAGCGCACTTCGGGAGGGCCCGGCGCGGGAGAACCACCGCATCCGGCCAGGGCAAGGAACAGCAGTGCGCCGCCGGTGGCGGCTACGGTCCGCGGCCTGCACGGGAAGGAGGTCATGACATCACACCTCGCTGCGCCGGTGGAAGACGAGCGCGGCAGCCGCCAGCGGGAGCACGGTCCACGCGGCCAGCGCCCCCGCGAACAGGACGGGCAGCGAGCGTCCGTGCGTCTGGGTGGCGAAGAGCCCGGCGGGGCCGAGCACGTCCAGAGACGCGTGCACGGAGCCCAGGACGGCCATCTTGAAGACCTGGAGCGGATGCGCGAGCGCGGCGTAGAACAGCTCGTGCACGTGCAGCCGGAACGCGAGCGTCCCGCCCATCAGCCCCAGATCGGAGAGGAACGCGAGCGCCAGCCACACGATGAGCGCCGCGCCCATCGCCACGGAGGCGCGGCGCGCGATCACCGAGATGAGGAACCCCACGCTCAGCATCGCGAGCGCGAGGACCACGGTCATGGCCACGAGCGTGGCGAAGCTGGTGATCCCGACGCCGGCGCCGCCGCCCGCGAGGATCGCGGCGCAGGCGGCGAAGCCGAGGGAGATCGACACCGAAAGCGCCACGGCGAGCCCGAGGTACTTTCCGATCAGGACCTCGGCCCGCGACACCGGTTGCGCCAGGACGTACGCCAGGGTGCCGCGTTCCGCGTCGCCGGCCACGCTGGCGGCTCCGAGCGTGAGCGCCATGAGCGGCACGATCAGGAGGACGAGGTTCACGAGCCCGGCGGCCGTCCGCCCATACCCCGCGAAGCCGTAGGTCCCGGTGCCGGCGAGCGAGATCCACGAGACGGAGAGCGCCAGCACGGCGAACGCCACCGTGTAGAGGAGGAACCAGCGGTTCCGGAGGGAGTCGTGCACCTCCTTGCGCGCGATCGTCGCCACGATGAAGCGATCCATGCTCACGCCTCCTTCCGGCGCGGCTGCGGGACGCTCTGGTCTCCCGGGGTGTCGATCTCCAGGTCGACTTCCGGCGCATCGATCCCGGCCCCTGCGAGCGCCCGCAAGGCGTCCTCCCGCCGATCCAGCGGCACGCGGATGCGCGCCGTGGCGGTCAGCCCGAGCGCGTCCGGCAAGCCGGCCGGGGGGCAGACGGCGCGCACGCGCCCCCTGTCCAGCACGACCACGCGGTCGGCGAGGAGGCGGACCTCGTCCAGCCGATGCGATGTGAAGAGGATCGTCTTGCCGCGCGCCTTGAGATCCGCCAGCAGGACGAGGAACGCGCCGCGCCCGGCCTGATCCAGGTTCGACGTCATCTCGTCCAGCACCAGGATCGGCGGATCGGCCAGCAGCGCGACGGCCAGCGCCACGCGCTGCTTCATCCCGCCGGAGAGCTCGCGGATGCGCTTCCCGGCGTGCGCCGCCATGCCCACCTCGGCCAGCACCTCCGCCGGCCGCTCCCCGCCGACCCTCTTGAGCCGCGCGTAGAACGCCAGCGTCTCGTCCGTGCGCATGTCGTCGTGCAGGGCCAGCTCCTGCGGCACGTAACCCAGGCGGCGCCGCGCCTCCTTGCCGCCGCGCTCGAGCGGCGCATCCAGCACGAGGAGGGAGCCCGCGCAGCGCGAGAGCCCGAGGAGGCAACGGATGGCAGTCGTCTTCCCGGCCCCGTTGTGGCCCCAGAGCGCCACGGCCTCGCCGACCTGCACGTCGAAGGCCACGTCCTCGAGCACCACATGGGGCCCGTAGCGCTTCCCGAGCCCCCGGACGCGGAGGGCGGATGTCGCGGGCGCGTGCGCGGCCTCGAGCGCTCGTGCGACCGGGTAGCCGGCCCGGGTGGCGCGCCGGAGCGCGATCGCGGACCCCGCGCCCAGGACGGCCGACAGCAGCGCCAGCGGCCACCGCGCCGCCGCGGCCAGCGGGGGCGCCGCGAGCATCGGCGCGTCCACGAGCGGCGCCGCGTCCTCGATCTTGCTGCGGGGGCGGATGGCGGGAAGCGACCGCGCGGCGAGCTCCACCGCCTGCTGGGCCGGCGAGAACAGGAACAGCCGCAGGCTCTTCTCCCGGTCCATCAGGTTCTCGAAGAGGCTCTCGGACCGGTAGGGAACATCGCCCACGCCGTCGCCCGCGAGGTCGTACCCCGCGTAGTCGCTCCAGTGGTTGCCGCGGCCGTCCGCGGTGAACTCGTTGCCCTGCAGCGTGCCGCCGCCCTGCACCGCCACCTGCTCCAGGTTGTCCACGAAGGCGTTCCCGCGGAACCGGTTGCGACGGACGGCGGGCAGGAACGTGACCCCGATGTCGTTGTAGGCGATGAGGTTCCCGTCGAAGAGATCGTGGGAGTCGACGGACCACGGGGAGTTGTCCAGGTACACGCCCACCCGGTTCCCGACGATGCTGTTGGCGTGCACCTCCACGTCGTCCGCATCCTTGAGCCCGAGCCCGAACCCGGAGGGGCCGCGGCTGCGCGCGAGCACGTTCCCGGTCAGGCGGATCTTCCGGCTGTACATCAGGTACGCGCCGACCGAGTTGCCCTCCAGCCGGTTGCCCTCGAGGACGGCGCCGTCCGCGTACATGAAGTGCAGCCCGTAGCGTCCGTGCACGATCCGGTTCCGGCGGATCTCGACGTCCTTGCTGTACCAGACGACGACATCCCGGGCGTCGGCCACGTCGTTGTCCTCCACGACCGTGCGATCGCTCGCCCACAGGCGGATGGCGTCCCCGCGACGCGCAATGTCGAGCGGAAGTCCCCGGATGCGGTTCCCGCGGACCCGCGAGTCCGGGGAGCTCTCCACGGTGATGCCGAAAAGGACGTCCTCGAGGACGTTGTCCTCGACGGTCGCGCCGGGCGCCAGCACCGCGATGCCGGAGTTCCGGTGCTCGAAAGCCGTCCCGGTGCCGCGGACCCCGAGGCCGCGCACCACGACGTCCGGCGCCATGACGCGGATCACGTCTCCGGCGCCCCCGCCATCGATGGCGGCGCCCGCCTCGCCTTCGAGGACCAGCGTCCGGTCGATGACCACGGGGCCGACGTGCACGCCGGACGGGACCCGGATCGTATCCCCGGGCGCGGCGGCGTCCACGGCGCCGTGGAGGTCGAACGCGAGCGCGGGCCCCGCGGACACGGCGACCAGCAGGCAAGGAAGGGACCGGATCACGCCCGCCCTCCCGCGTCGTCCCGGTGCGCCGTCGCGTCGACGAGCGGCTTGTACGCGCGGCGGTGGTACCACAGGGCCACGACGATGAGCGCCGAGGCCGCGAAGGCGAGCCAGAGCCCGGCATCGGGAAGCGCCACCGTCCGGAACTGGCCCACCTTCCCCACCCCGAGGACCGGCGGGGTGAACGGCTTGATGGACGACGACAGCGGCGCGCGCGGGTCGAGATTGTGGCCGAAGTGATGCAGCCAGAGCCACAGGTCCACGAGGAATCCGGCCGGGAAGAGCAGCGCCGGGAACGCGAGGGCGGCCGCCCACCGGTTATGCACAAGGATCGCGGCGAGCACGAGGAGGCAAAGCACGACCACCGCCATCACCGCGATCGAGCGCTCGAACTGCGCGGCCTCCCCGAGAGGGCGCATGCCGATGTAGTGATTGAGGCCGTCGATCTCCCGCACGTCGCCGGTCAGGTGCGTGAGGTGCGCCTGGACGTGCAGGCCCTTGGGGTACTGCGGCGCGTGCAGCGTCATTTGCCAGTAGGGCAGCACCAGCGAGACCACGAGGAGAAGCACCGCACACGCCAGCAGCATCGTCGGCGCCAGGTACCGCGCCCGGTGCGCCCGGAACTCGTCGGCCGGGACCCGGGGACCCAGGATCGTCTCGATACCGCTCACGCCGGTCTCCTTGCAACGCGCGACGTGCGGGGCGGGCGCACCCTTGCGCCCGCCCCGCCTCTCGTCAGGACGGATGGATGAGGAGGAAGCCCATCATCTCCAGGTGCAGCGCGGAGCAGAACTCCGTGCAGTAGAACGGGTAGGTTCCCGCGCGATCCGCGTCGAACGCGAACGTCGCGGCCTCCCCCGGCTCCAGGCTGAGGTTGATGTTGTAGCCGGGGATCGCGAACCCGTGCGTGGCGTCCTCGGCCTGCTCCAGGCTGGTGATGTGCCAGACCACGCGGTCGCCGCGCCGGATCTCCACGTGCTCCGGCGTGTAGTGGCTGCGGACCGCCGTCATGTACACGTGAACCTCGTTCCCCTTGCGGACCACGCCCTCCTTCCCGGCCACCGCGGGGTCCACCGCCGGCGCCTGGGCGTGCGGATCCCAGCCCACCTGGGGGTAGACCTTCCACGGCTTGAGCTTGTCCGCCTTGATCGTCTGGGCGTAGTGCGGCTCGCCGACGCCGATCGGCATGTCGTACAGGAGCTGCACGTCGTCGCCGGTCTGCGTGATGTCGAGCAGCTGGAAGTTCTGCGCGAGCAGCGGGCCGGGCGGGAAGAAGCGGTCCACCGACCACTTGTTGAGCGCGATGCAGTACTGCCCGTCCGGGCTGACCGTGTCGCCCTCGGGGCAGGTCAGGTGGCCGATGTTGTAGTGCACCGGGGTCTTGGTCACGAGCGTCCACGGCGCATCCGGGTTCAGCTCGTCGTAGGGGCCGCCCAGCGTCCACCGTGCCACGGCCGTGTCGAGGAAGAGCGACGTGTACGCATACCCCTTGTCGTCGAACTGTGTGTGGAGCGGTCCCAGCCCGAGCTCCACCTGGGCCTCGAGGATGTCGTCCAGCCCCAGCATCGGGATCCCGTACGGGTCGCGACCCGAGAACTTGCCCGCGGCGATCGTCGCCTTGATCTTCTCGATGCTGTACACGGAGATGTGCGGATCCAGCTTCCCGGCGACGACGATGAAGTCCCCCTTGGGGGCGACATCCACGCCGTGCGGGCTCTTCGGCTCCGGCGCCAGGAACAGGATGCCGTCGTCGATGAGGGTCTGGATCGTGAGGACGGCGAAGCCGCGCACGGTCTTCGCCTTGCCGGCAAGGAAGGCGGCCTCCGCCTTCCGCCAGTCGATGATGTGCAGCAGGTCCACCGGGGCCTGCGTCGTCCCCGCCTCGAACGGCGGATTGCCCTTCTCGATCCCGCCGGTCGCCATCTCCGAGTTGATGCAGTTCCCGAAGATGAAGCCGTCGCTGGCGAGCTTGCCGGCGTCGAACAGGTCCTGCCAGTACGGGGGAAGCTCCAGCGCGAACGACCGCTTCGGGTCGATGCGCCCCTTCTCCCGGTCGAACCGCCACAGCGTGACCATGCCCCGGTACGACTCCTTGTACTGCTCGATCGGCACGTAGTCCCAGCCGAGCGGGGTGCCGTACTGGCCGGCCTCGATCACGTACTCCGTGTCCGGCGTGACGAACGCGCCGCCGTGATCGTTGATCGCGATCGGGTTCTTCAGGATCTGCTTCGTCTCGAAGTCCCGCAGGTCGATGACGGCGATGCGCGCGTTCGCCTTGTCGTTGATGAACAGGAACTGGCCGTCGTAGTCGCCCGCCGTCTCGCTCAGGGCCGGGTGGTGCGTGTCGCCCCAGGTGATCTCCTTCCCGTTCACGTAGCCGTCGCGGAGCACCTCCTCGCCCACGCCGTAGCCCCAGCCCTGCCAGGGCTCGGGCGTGAACACCGCGATCGAGCGAAGGAGACGCATGGACGGCACGCCGATCACGAACACCTGCCCGGCGTGCCCGCCCGAGGCGAAGGTGAGGTACTCGTCGTGGCGCCCGGAGGGCGTGTACGTCTTCACCGCGGCGAGGACGTCGTCCGGCGTGAGGTTGCGCGCGGCGACGATCTGGTCCACGGCGGCGGAGCCGGCGCCGGCGGGTCCGCTCCGTTCGCCGCCGCACCCCGCGAGGAGGATGGCGGCGGTGGCCGTCGAAATCGCGACGTTCCGGGTCATGACGAGGTCTCCTCCTCTCCGACGGTGCCGCGCGTACGCCGCGGCTTGCGGTCCGCGGGGCGCAGGGGAACGGGTGCGGCCGTGTCGGTCCGGCTCGCGCTCGTGGGCGGGACTCCGGGGAATGCGCACTCGGCTTCGGTCGTCGGCGCCGCGAGGTCCTGGAGGCTTGTGCTCTCGAACGCGGCCTCCAGTCGCAGGTAGGCGTCCGCCAGCCGGCGATGCAGAGAGCACAGGCGGCCGTGCGCGTGCTCGGACAGGCCCAGCGGGCAGACGTCGATCTCGGGGCGCGGCTCCACCGCACGGATGACATCCAGGGCGGTGATCCGGTCGGGCGGCCGGCTCAGCACGTAGCCGCCGTTCGGGCCGCGCTGGGCGCGCACGATCCCCGCGCGGCCCAGGGCTCCGAGGATCTTGGTCAGGTAGCTCGCCGGGACCTGCGTCCGCCGGGAGACCACGCGGACCGGCGACGAGTGGCCTTCGGCGGCCGCCAGGAAGACCGCGCTACGGAGGGCGTACTCGGCGGTCTGGGAGAACATGCGATCCTCCGAGGTCGGAAATCGGATAACCGGATCTGTATATCCGATATATCGACCGGCGCCCGGCAAGTCAAGGGCGCACCTTCCCGCCGCGGATCCCCCGAGTACCTTCCCGGGACGGACCCGCCCCGCCGCGGCGTCCGCTCGTTCCGGCCGAACCGAGCCCGCGGCGCCGTCCCACCTCTCTGCCCGGGGGAGACCGCCCGATGGCTCCGCACGAACCGCACAAGATCAAGACCGTCCGCCTGCTCGGCTTCCCCACCCTCGAGGAGCGCAAGAAGCACCTGGCGAAGGTCGCCTTCAACGTCTGGCACCTCACGCCCGCCCAGGTGAACTTCGACATGTGCTCGCTCGGCACCTCGGCCTTCACCCAGGAGCAGCTCTCCGGCCAGCTCGTGGGGGACGAGGCCTACGCGGGCTCCCGGAACTTCGAGCGCCTGGAGGAGGCGGTCCGCCGGGTCCTCGGACACGGGTACGTCTGCCCCACCCACAACGTGCTCGGCTGCGTGAAGCTCGTGGTGGCCACCATGGTCCCGAAGGGATCGGCCGTCCCCAGCAACGCCCGCTCCCGCATCGACACCTTCGGCCCGCTGGAGATCCGCTACCCGAACGTCCGCGATGCGAAGGACCCGGTCTTCACCGGGAACCTGGACCTGAAGCGACTGGAGACGATTCTCGAGAGCGGCGACGTGGCCTTCGTCGGCCTGCAGGCCTTCGCCGACGGGTGCCACCCCGTGAGCCTCGCGAACCTCCGCGCCGTGCGGGCGCTCGCGGCGAAGCACGGCAAGCGCGTGGTGTGCGACGGGTCGCGCATCCTCGAGAACGCCTGGTACATCCAGAAGCACGAGCCGGGACAGGCGGACCGGAAGATCGCGGACATCGTGCGGCAGTTCGTGAAGACCTGCGACGTCTTCCAGATGGACGGCGCGCAGGACCCGAAGTGCAACGCCGGCGGCATCCTCACCACGGACGACCCGGACGTGCACGAGAAGTTCATGAACGAGGTCGTGGTGTACGAGGGGCTGCACACGTACGGCGGCATGGCCGGCCGCACCATGGAGGTGCTGGCCCGCGGCATCGACGAGATGTGCGACGAGGACGAGGTCCGGTGGGTCATGCACCAGACCGAGCGCTTCACGGAGCGCCTGAGGAAGGCCGGGATCCCCCTGGAGCGCGGCTGCGACGGCGCGTACCTGGACGCCGCCGCCTTCCTCCCGCACCTGGACGCGTGGCAGCCGCAGGCGCTGGCCGCGGCGCTCTACCTCATGTCCGGCGTGCGCGCCACCGCCACCGGCCTCGCCGGCAAGGACGCGCTCCTCCCCGTGCAGATCCCGCGGCTGGCGATGACGAACGAGCAGCTGGACCAGGTGGCCGAGGCCATCGTGGGGCTGCACCGGCAGCGGGACCGCGTGTCCCCGCTGCACGCGGTGCGCACCGGGTCCTGGCAGGACCAGCTCCAGTTCCACTGGGTCTTCCCGGACCTCGTCCCCTTCGACTTCGACACGTTCCCCTACTGCATCCACACCGTGGAGCGCGTGGGCGTGCTGCCGCGGGACCGGCGGGAGGCCGCCATCCGCGAGGCCGGCTACAACACGTTCCTGCTGCGCTCGGCGGACGTGTCGATCGACTTCCTCACGGACTCCGGCACCACGGCCATGAGCACGGACCAGTGGGCGGCGTACGACGGCGTGAAGGCGTCGGCCACCGCCAGCGAGGAGTCCGCGCGCCTCACCGCGCTCCTCAAGGACATCCTCGGCTACGAGCACATCATCCCCACGCACCAGGGCCGCGCCGCGGAGCACATCATGAGCCAGATGATGATCCGCAAGGGGCAGTGGGTGCCCGGGAACATGTACTTCACCACCACGAAGCTCCACCAGGAGATCGCCGGCGGGAAGTTCGTGGACGTGATCGTGGACGAGGCGCACGACACGCAGAGCGCGTTCCCGTGGAAGGGGAACATCGACCTGGCGAAGCTCAGGAAGCTGGTGGACGAGCACGGCGCCGGCGCGATCGCCTACATCTCCTTCGAGCACTCCGTGAACATGGCCGGCGGGCAGCCGGTCAGCATGGCGAACATGAAGGAGGTGTACGAGTACTGCAGCGCGAAGGCCATCCCGGTGTTCTTCGACGCCACGCGGGTGGTCGAGAACGCCTACATGATCCAGCTCAAGGAGCCCGGCTACCGCGACGTGCGCATCCGCGACATCGTGCGCGAGATGATGATGTACGGCGACGGCTGCACGGTGAGCGGCAAGAAGGACTTCCTCATCAACATCGGCGGGCTGCTGGCGTTCCGGGACAACGCGGAGTGGGCGGAGAAGTCCCTGGAGCTGCTGCGGGTGTACGAGGGGAATCCCACGGACGGCGGGCTGGCCACCGCGGACCTCGCCGCCATCGCGCGCGGCCTCGAGGAGATGCTGGACGACCGGTACATCCGATCGCGCGTGGGGCAGACCCAGTACCTCGGCGCGCTCCTGAGCGAGGCCGGCATCCCCATCGTGACGCCGCCGGGATCGCACGCCATCTTCGTGGACGCGAAGCGCTTCCTCCCGCACATCGACCAGGACGAGTACCCGTCGCAGCGCCTGGCCGCGGAGATCTACGTGGAGACCGGCGTGCGGGCGATGGAGCGGGGGAACGTGTCCAAGGGCCGGGACCCGGAGACCGGGAAGAACTACCGGCCCGCGCTGGAGCTCGTGCGCCTCACCATCCCGCGGCGCGTGTACACGAACGACCACATGGCCGCGGTGGCGGAGGGCATCCGCCGCGTGTGGGACCGGCGGGAGAGCATCCGCGGGCTGAAGTTCGTGTACGAGCCGGAGAAGCTGCGCTTCTTCCAGGGTCGCTTCGAGAAGGTTTGACGCCGTCGGTCAGGAGTGGACGCGGGGGGGAGCGCTGGCGGACG
>CAZNDO010000011.1:0-139281 GCA_964571855.1 uncultured Gemmatimonadota bacterium | reverse complement strand
GGGACTGTACCGGACCCTCATAGCGGGTGGATCAGATTCCGGGGGGCACCTCAGAGGCCGCTTACCCTCAGTAGATCGCGCCGCTAGCGCCACACGCAGACGGCTTTTCGAGGGCAGCCAATGTCCCGCACCATCTCAGAGCGCCTCGCCCGCCTGAAGCGCCTGCGCGCCAGCCTCGCCAAGGACGTGGCCGCGCTCGACCACGAGATCGCGACGCTCGACGGGCTCCCTCCTCGCCGACGACAATCATCGACGGAGGGGCGGCCCGGACGAAGTTGAACAGGAACCTGACGCTCCTGTCGTGAGGATAGAGATGGCCGGAACGATGATCTCGACTGAAATCGTCTCCGCGCTAGATTCCCTTTGGCGGGTCGTGCGCGGACACGTGCCACAGGTGGTCCTGCTAGCGTTGGGAGCCGGTGTCGCGCAGGCCCTGGCGGCGCGATACGCCCGACTGAGGACGGAAACGGAGAACCGCCGCGACACACTGCATGAGTTCAATGAAGCCTTCTGGGAAGCCACCGACGGCGCGATGGACTACTCCCGCCGGAAGTACTCCCTGAAGAACGGGCTCACCATTGACCAGGACCCACGCCACGCAATCGAGTCGGGGTTCCTACGGGCGCACTGTCGCATGCGCGGTCTTGCGGTCCGGCTCGTCTTCTTCAACAGCTCCGCAGCACTACTCGCTCGCTACACCGACGTGACGAAGCACCTGGAGGCCATGACCGCACTGCCCGCGGAAGAGCTCGACACGGTTAAGGACAGTCCCGGCAAACTGAACGAGCTTCGGAGCCAACATCTCAAGAGGGCCACTGCAGCCTTCGCGGACATGTCCGCCACGATGGTGAATGAGATCCGGCCCGGAACGATCCGGGACAAGCTCCCCTTGTGGCGTCGATTGATGGCACGAAGGCCGTGAACTCAGGTTGGTCGTTCATCAAACCTGCGACTCAGCCGAAGAGCGGACAGCGCATTGCCGCCGAGACGCGTCCAAGCGTCTCAGGGCGCGAGACTCAGGGGGAGCCCCCCACCGAGATCGTGCGGCGGAATCGTGCAGCGTGGATATCCACTGAGTTTCCGCCTACGGGCGTCCGGGACGCCCACCGCACTGCGGTACTACGGACCGAACACAACCGTCATTTTTGGACTTCGGACAGGGACGAGGAAGCCTGTCCCTGCCTGGATCCCGGAGGCCGCCTGGGCAATGGTCGGCCAACGCTGAACCAGCTTCGCTGCCTGGTCCCAGAGCCGCAGCGACAGCCACGCCTTCTCAAGGAAGAACGTGGTCAAGCGCGAGTCCTTCCAGACCTTCCGAAGGTGTGGGTTCCGCAGGATCTCCCTATCTGCTGTAACCACGCTCCAATCTCCTTCGTCGCCCAAGGTCGGCATCCACACGTCATCTGCCGTCCCCATCTCGAACTTCTCGAACAGGTGCTGTACTGCTCCGTACTCCGACGACCCAAGGGCGTTTAGCGCGCGCGCTATTCTGGGCGACAGGTTCTCGTCCAAGAAGTACTTCACGCTGCGAGCCCTGCCTCGAACGCGACGGCGTCGGCGACGGATCGGCGGTCAATCTCGAACCACGACGCCACCGCCACCTCGGATCCTTCCGCAAGCACGGCACGATAGAGCACCTGGGTTGGGACACCCTCTTCGCTCGTGATTGGCTTGCCGAACTTCCGCCGCGGATCAACGACCACGCGCCGCTTACGACCGAGCGGCCACCACCGCTCAGCGCGATCTTCCGGAGAGAACTCAATGCCCTGATACAGGTACCGGGAGAGGATGCGGCGAAGGGCGTACTGGTTCTTGACGAGATCAAGCAGGTCGGGATCGCGCTCCTCAGCCACCAATTCGGTTAGGATCGTCTTGCCGTCGGTTCGGAACGCTCGCGTGGAGAACGGATGGTCCGTCGCAAGTAGCTCAGTAGCCCGACGCGACGCAAGCCTGATCGCGTGCCAACTGACGCCCCGACGCCGAAAGGCATCGACGAACCGCAGCTCAATCATGTCACGAAAACTGAGGGCAACCGACTCCTCGATCTGGTCGTAGTCAAGCGAGACGACTTCTGGCGATCGCACCTGCTTGCCGCCGCGCAAGTACTCGTAGCCAAGAACCCAGCGGCGAATCCGGCGAGGCGGCACCCGGATGAGGCGGGCTGCCTCAGCGATTGTGTAGATCCCGTTCCCGACGAGCTGCGTACTGGCGACCGACATTGCGTCCCTCCGAGACCATCATACCCGTCGGCTGCGCGCCCGTTCCATGTGAGCGCACACCCGGGCGATCACACGGCCACCCACGCCTCCGACAGCACCTCCGCCTGCTCCAGCACGGTCAGCGTCGCCTTCTCCTGCTTGTCCGGCGGATACCCGTGCTTCCGAAGGATCCGCTTCACCAGCACCCGAAGCTGCGCACGCACGTTCTCGCGGATCGTCCAATCGATCGTCACGTTGGCCCGGACCGCGGCCACGAGCTCCCGGGCGATCCCGCGCAGCGTCTCGTCGCCTAGCACCTTCACCGCGCTGTCGTTCGTCTCCAGGGCATCGTAGAACGCCAGCTCATCCTCGGTCAGCCCCAGGCCCTCGCCCCGCGCCTCAGCCTCCCGCATCTCCTTGGCGAGGCCGATCAGCTCCTCGATGACCTGGGCCGCTTCGATGGCGCGGTTCTGGTAGCGGCGGATCGCCTCTTCCAG
Organism: uncultured Gemmatimonadota bacterium; assembly: GCA_964571855.1. Taxonomy (GTDB): domain Bacteria; phylum ARS69; class ARS69; order ARS69; family ARS69; genus CAYYFX01. The sequence goes on along the minus strand of CAZNDO010000011.1, from coordinate 136,586 downwards.
CATGTCCGCGAAGGACCGGGCTTGGACGACGTTCTTCCGCCGCCGACTTCGGATTTCCCCATGGAGCAGCTTCCGGAGGAGTTCGACCGCGAGGTTCCGCTGCGGCATCCCGCGCACCTCAGCGAGGAACTCGTCCGAGAGGATCGAGATGTCCGGCTTCTCCAGCCCGGCCGCCGCGAAGATATCGATGACGCCGTCGGACACGACCGCTCGCGAGACGATCTGCCGCACCGCGAGGTCCAGCTCCTCGTCCGTCCGCGCTTCTCCTGGCGCGCTCTTGACCAGGGCCGCGCGCACGGCCTGGAAGAAGCCCACGTCGTCCCGGATCCGAATGGCCTCCGGGTGCGGCACGGCCAGGGCAAACGCTTGGCTCAGCTCTTGGACCGCCTGCAGCCACCGCGCCCGCCCGTCCTCCTGGGCGAGGACGTGCTCCTGGGCCGCCGGGAGGAGGTTGACCCGTTCCCCCGGCGTCCCCGTGGTCCACTTGGACCAGTCGAAGCCGTGGAGCATCGCGCAGCAGACCTCGTGGCGGGCGACCATCAGGGCCACGGCCTCCTCCACGTCCAGCGCAGTCTGGCCCTTGCCGCCGGCCTCCGTGTAGGTCGCCAGCGCCTGCTTCAGCTCGTGCGCGAGCCCCAGATAGTCCACCACGAGACCGCCCGGCTTGTCCGCGAAGACGCGGTTCACGCGGGCGATCGCCTGCATGAGCCCGTGCCCGCGCATCGGCTTGTCCAGGTACATGGTGTGCAGCGAAGGCGCGTCGAAGCCCGTCAGCCACATGTCCCGGACCAGCACCACCTTGAGCGGGTCCTTGGGGTCGCGGAACCGCTTCGCCAGGGCCTCGCGGCGCGCCTTGTTCCGGATGTGCCCCTGCCAATCCACCGGGTCCGACGCCGACCCGGTCATGACGACTTTGACCTGGCCCTGCTCGTCCTCGTCGCCGTGCCACGCGGGGCGGAGCGCCACGATCTCCCGGTACAGCTCCACGCAGATCCGGCGGCTCATGCAGACGACCATCGCCTTCCCGGCCATGGCCGCGAGCCGCTCCTCGAAGTGCGCCACGATGTCCGCGGCGATCAGCTTCAGGCGCTTCTCCGAGCCGACCAGAGCCTCCAGGCGTCCCCACCTTGTCTTCAGCTTCTCGGCGCGCTCCGGCTCCTCCCCCTCCGTCACGTCCTCGAACTTCGGATCGATGTTGGGTCGCTCGTCCTCCGCCAGTTCCAGCTTCGCGAGGCGGCTGTCGTAGTAGATCGGAACGGTGGCCCTGTCCTCCACGGCGCGCTGGATGTCGTAGACGCTGATGTAGTCCCCGAAGACCGCGCGGGTGTTCTTGTCCGTCAACTCGATCGGGGTGCCCGTGAACCCGATGAACGAGGCGTTCGGCAGCGCGTCCCGCATGTGTCGGGCGAAGCCGTCGATGAAGTCGTACTGGCTCCGGTGGGCCTCGTCCGCGATCACCACGATGTTCCGGCGATCGGAGAGCACCGGGTGCCGATCGCCCTTCTCCTCTGGAAAGAACTTCTGGATCGTGGTGAACACGACGCCACCCGCGGCTACGCTCAGCTTCGCACGGAGGTCGGCGCGGTTCTCGGCCTGCACGGGCTCCTGGCGCAGGAGATCGCGGCAGCGCGAGAACGTGCCGAACAGCTGGTCGTCCAGGTCGTTGCGGTCGGTCAGGACCACCACCGTCGGGTTCTCCATCTCGGCGTGGAGGATCACGCGGCCCGCGTAGAAGGCCATCGAGAGGCTCTTGCCCGAGCCCTGCGTGTGCCAGACCACGCCGATCCGGCGGTCGCCCGGCTCGCCCCCGCGTTTCGCCCCGGCATCGTCGCCCGCCTCCCGGGCGCGGGCCGCCCGCAGCGTCTCCGCCACGGCAACGTTCACCGCGTGGAACTGGTGGTAGCCCGCGACCTTCTTGACAAGCGCGCCTCCGCCGTCGTCCTCGAAAACGAGGAAGTGGCCCAGCAGGTCCAGGAACCGCCGCTTCTCGAAGACGCCCTGGATGAGTACCTGGAGTTCGGCCACGCGCGCATCGGCCGGCGCGTCGCCGGACACGGTCCGCCACGGCTTGAACCACTCCTTGCCGGCGGTCAGCGTCCCCAGCCTCGCCTCCGTGCCGTCCGAGACGACGAGCAGCTCGTTGAACGCGAAGAGGCTCGGCAGCTCCGCCTTGTAGGTCTGGAGCTGGTCGAACGCCGTCCAGATCGTGGCGTCCTCGTCGGCCGCGTTCTTCAACTCGATGAGCGCAAGCGGAAGCCCGTTCACGAACACCACGACGTCTGGCCGGCGGGTGTGCCGGTTCTCGGCGACCGAGAACTGGTTCACGGCGAGCCAGTCGTTCGCGTCCGGATCTTGGAAGTCGATCAGGCGTGCCTGGGCTCCTGCGATCGAGCCGTCCGCGCGGCGATACTCGACGGTCACGCCCTCGACCAAGAGCCGGTGGAGGGCGCGGTTCCGGGCCTCCAGGGTCGGCCCTTCCACAAGGAGGACCTTGCGGAAGGCGTCTTCAAGTGCCTCCGTCGGGAGGTCGGGGTTTAGCCGCTCCAGGGCGTCGCGCAGGCGGCGAGCGAGCGCCACTTCGCCGTAGCCGTCGCGCTCCGCCGCCGGCTCGCCGGGGGCGATCACCGAGCCGTGGAGCACCGTGTACCCGAGACCGACGAACCACTCGACCGCGGCCTCCTCGACGACGGACTCGGTCAGTCCCGAGATCATCAGGCGACCGCTGCGACGATGCGTTCGGCGTTCGGCACGCGGAGTTCGCCGGAGATCAGCTTGGGGAGGAGCGCATCGCGAATGTTGCCGATCGTCGCCGCCTCCTCGATTGCGACCAGCACTCTAAGGAAGAGCGGCTTCACGACGCCCTCGAAGGCTGCGCGCACGGGTGGCGTGGGTAGCACGACACGCGCGCTTCGAAACGTGGCCGTCGTGATCGTGTCGAACACCGAACCGTGTGCGGCGTGGACGAGTTCCCCAACGCTGGCGCGAAGGCGGCAGTAGAGCAGGAACGGAGCGCCGTGCTTGCTCGCGACCGCGTAGCAGGTCTGGTTCATCGCCATCTCGCGGCCCAAGATCGCCATCCTGCCGGTCGTTGCTCCGCGGGCGACGACAACCGTCGCTCCGGCCGGGATGAGCTGCGTCGCGCTCTCTTCCAGGCCCTTCCGGCTGATCGCGCGTTCTGTCATCACCAGAAACGCCTGCCCCGCTTGAGACACGTCCTTGGCGCTGGCCCAAAGCACATCGCCGTCCCAGTAGTCGGGCCGGTCCGTCTTCGGTGTTCCACCGCTCAGAAGATCCCCTTCCTGGAGGATCGAGCCGATCACCCACCCCCGGGGAACCTTCCCAATCTCGGAATCCACGAACGAATCCGGGAACAGGTCGGCCAACTCCCTGGGCAGCCCCGTGCCCCGCCCCTCGGCCTTCGCCCGCACCGGGTCGAAGTCCACGAACCACGACTTGAACAGCGCACGCGCCATCGCCTCCAGCGTCTCGGACATGCGACGGTTCAGCTCGATCTTGTCGTCGAGCGGGCCGAGGATATGGGCGATGGCGCGCTGCTCTTCAGGGCGGGGCAGCGGCACTCGAAGGCGCTCGATGTCGGCACGGCGAATGCGAAGCCGCGTTGTGCCCGTCGTTAGGCTGTGAACGAGGCTGAGGCAGGCAGGGGAGTTGAGGACATACGCCAAGAACCGCGGATCGAGTTCGCCCGTCCTAGTGCGGATGATGGCGACATCGACCGCCGTCACAGCTCGCCAGGGCAGGTTCGAGACATGCCAGGCCCGGCCGGTCGGGTCAGGCATGCGGGCAACAAGGACGTCACCCTGCTCTATCTCCGTGCAATTCAGCCGCCGACACGTTTCCTCGGTGATGAAGCGGAAGTTCCCTGTCTCAACAAACCGCCCGACGCCAACATTCGATATCTGAAGGAGGCGAAGGTCCGACCCGCCCTGGTCCTTGGTCTCGATCCAGTCGCCATCCCGGACGAATTCACAGAGTGCCGAGAGCGGGGGCGATTCCCAGTCGTCCGGGAGCGCGAAGGCCAGGTCTATCGCGCGCTCAACCGCCGCCTCACCCGCCATAGCCAAGCTCCTTCAGGTTGGCCGCGATGGCGACCTCCAGTTTTGCGGCCTCTGTCTGCTGCTCGCGCAGCGTCGTGGCGAGCCGCCGCATCTTCTCGTCGAACGGCTCGTCGTCCTGCTCTGCAGCCTCCGCGCCCACATACCGCCCCGGCGTCAGCACGTGCCCCTGGCTGCGGATCTCATCCAGGGTCGCCGCCTTGCAGAACCCCGGCACGTCCGCGTACTCGGCCGCGCCCTTGTCGCCGCGCCAAGCGTGGTACGTGCCGGCCACCCTCGCGACGTCTCCGTCGGCCAGCTCACGGTGGACCCGATCGACCATCGTCCCGAGCTTCCGCGCGTCGATGAACAGCGTCTCGCCGCAGCGATCCCGGAAGCGACCGCTCTTCTTGCTGCGCGCGAGGAACCAGAGACACACAGGGATCTGCGTCGAGTAGAAGAGCTGTCCCGGGAGGGCCACCATGCACTCCACGAGGTCGGCCTCGATCATCGCCTTCCGGATCTCCCCCTCCCCGGACTGGTTGGAGGACATCGAACCGTTCGCCAGCACGAACCCGGCGATCCCCGTCGGTGCCAGGTGGTGGATGAAGTGCTGAACCCAGGCGAAGTTCGCGTTGCCAGCCGGCGGGATGCCGTAGGCCCACCGCTTGTCCTCGCGGAGCAGTTCGCCGCGCCAATCGCTGTCGTTGAACGGCGGATTCGCCAGCACCCAGTCCGCCTTCAGGTCCGGGTGCTGGTCGTTGTGGAACGTGTCGCCGTGCGCGATCTGGGCGTCGATCCCGCGGATCGCGAGATTCATCTTCGCCAGCCGCCACGTCGTGTAGTTCGACTCTTGCCCGTAGATCGAGATGTCGCCCAGCTTCCCACTGTGCGCCTCGATGAACTTCTCGGAGCTGACGAACATGCCGCCCGAGCCACAGCAGGGATCGTAGACTCGGCCCTTGTAGGGAGCGAGCATCTCGACCAGCACGCGAACGACGTGGGTAGGTGTGTAGAACTGGCCGCCCTTCTTCCCCTCGGCGCTGGCGAACTGCGCAAGGAAGTACTCGTAGACCCGCCCGAGTGTGTCCTTAGCACGCGCCGCCAAGTCGCCAAGCGCGATGTCGCTGACCAGGTTGATGAGCTGGCCGAGGCGCTGCTTGTCTAGCCCCGGCCTGGCGTAGTCCTTCGGCAGCACACCCTTCAGCGAGGGGTTGTCCCGCTCAATGGCCGCCATGGCGTCGTCCACAAGCTTCCCGATCGCCGGCTGCGGGGCACTTGCCTTCAGGTGCGCCCAGCGCGCCTCTCTCGGCACCCAGAAGATGCTGGAAGCCCGGTACTCATCTGGATCCTCGGGGTCGGCCCCGCCCTTCCGCTGCGCCTCCAGCTCGGCGTGTCTCGCCTCAAATGCGTCAGAGATGTACTTGAGGAAGATGAGGCCCAGGACGACGTGCTTGTACTCCGCCGCATCCATGTTGTTCCGGAGGGCGTCGGCCGCCTGCCAGAGCTTCTGCTCGAACCCGACGTTCGCGGTCGTGTCCTTGGCGGCCTTGCGCTTCGACGCGCCTGTTGCCCGTGGCCGCTTGGCCGGCCTCTCGGCCGCGCTCACCCGACCACCTTCAGGCGCGAGCGCCGCTGGAACTGCTCCCGGAGCGTGGCCAGCTCGCGCGCCTTGCCATCGGCATCCCGAAACTGCCAGAACGTCCAGCCATTCGTCGGCGGGTACTTGAACCCATGCGGCGAGCCGATGACGGACTTGCGTGCCGCGCCCGCCGCAGCCGAGAGCGCGTCGAACCGCTCGCCGCGGAAGGTCACCTGGGCGTCCGCCTCGATCTGAGCGGCGAGTTCCTGCTTCTTGTAGGTTCGGAAGATCCGGAGCGGCGGCCGCACCACGCCGGCGGCGATGAGGTCGGCGAGCGTCACCTCGGACCGCATCGGAGCCTTCCGGGCGGCCTTGCCGGTCTTGCCTGCCTTTGCGGCCTGGCGCTTCGCGCCGCGCGCGGGCATGGGCGTGGCCAGCGCCAGCCGCGCCTCCGGCGGGAAGTCCAGCTCCACCCGCACCCGGGCCAGCGACGCCTTCACATCACGCGGCGTCAGCCCCTTCGCCCGCCTCTTGACCAAACTCACCAGGGAGCCGTCGGGCGCGCCCGCGCCGAACAACTCCTCGATGACGCTGCGCACCTCCTGGTCCACGAAGTGCGACTTCCAGAGCGCCTCAAGGTCGGAGCCCGCCATCCGCGACCGCTCCAGCAGCGCCAGCGTCTCAGCGGCTTCCTCCTGCGAGGCGCTGACGCTGACCTTGCGGAACAGCTTCTTGTCCACGGGGACCGGCGCGTGCGCGTTGTAGATGCGGTACTCGTCGCCGTTCGTGAGCAGCACCCATGGCGCGCCCGCCACCGTCGCGTAGCCCAGCACCTGGCTCGCCCACTTCTCATCGCCCAGATCCTGCCCCAGCGCCTTCGCCTCGACGAAGAGCACGGGCTCGCGCCCGCTGAACAGCGCGTAGTCCACGGGGTTGGCCCGCGGCCGCGCCTTGTGCTCGCGCTGGACGACCTCCAGGTCCTCCAGGTCCCAGCCGAGGGCGCGGAGCACCGGCTCGATCAGGGTGGCCTTGGTGTTCTGCTCGTTTAGACCGCGACCCTTGTACCGGGAGACGCGCTCGCGGGTCTCGGTCAGAGCCTCGATCAGCGGGGGTGCCACTGCTTTCCTCCACTTGGGGGACTGGGGCGGCCCCCCGTGGGGCGAATTCTACCGGCAAGTCGAACTTCCAGCCACTGCCCGCGCCGTCATCTGTCCCGAAGGGGACGCGGGCGTGACCTCCTCCCAGGGTCGGCAACCCTAAGACGCCCCCCGACGGAAACGCCCTGCCGGAGCAACACTTCCACGGACAGCAGAGTCCCTACAAGAGCCGCTCCAAGACGACGGCAAGGTTGAAGACATTCAGGATGACCATGGCCGCGTTCGCGACACGTGTTCCCGAAAGCCTCAGGGGAAGCGCCTGTCCTGTCCAAGTCGGTGCTCCGGCCGGCTCAAGAGCGCGTGCTCTCGTGAGATGCCCGCGGGCGTCAAGGCCGTCTTTCAGGATCAAGATGCTGTAGGCGGCAACGAGGAGCGATCCGAGGATCACGATCAGGAGTTTCTGCGTGCCACTCAACACGTCTAGCGCATACCCGGCGTAAAGGAACCCGCCCTCGATCGCTGCTATCGTCTGAGATCTCGACCACCGCAGACCATCCTGGAACCGGAAGTTCTCCCATTCCTGAACGAGAAGGGTCCGTTGATCTTCGGGGTGCATTGCGGGGCCTCCTTTCCCTGGTGGGTGATTCCGTCGCCAACTAACCTGGGGCGCGCTGAACTCCGAGATTGACTGCGACGCGAACGCACCCCAAGGCGGTCCAGAACATCGCCACCCATCGCAGGCCAGACCACCACAGGAGTGCCGCCGAGGTGAACACGTCGAGCAAATGGAACAGATTCGAGCGACCGCTAAAGCACCCGACATTAGCGGCGGCCACAAGCAAGGCATTGTGGAATCCGTAGCCCTTTGGGGGTCTCTGGGCTGCCTGCCAAGTCCGGAATGCCGCTCGTTCCCCAGGCGACCACTCGCCGTCGTAGCACTCGACATCGACCGGGATGCTCTCCTCGATCCAACCCCGCAGCGTCATGTGGCCCACAATGCCGTCGCGGACAACGAGTCCGGTGTGGGCGTAGCGGCAGCCGCTAACATAACGGGACAGTCGCGACAGCAGATCTCGGCCACCGCGCCAGCATGCGATGTCTCCTGCAAGGGGGGTTGCAGTCTTCTGGTAACCGTAGGCTGCCGGATCGCACACACCCAACCAGCCGTCCTCGGATATGAGTTCCCGTCGTTCGATGCGCTCGGGCGGGCACGCTTGCAGTATTGCGCTAGTCGCTATACGGCCCCGACGCCACGGCGGGACCTCACGCGGACGCAAAACAACGGGTTCGTCCAACAGGATCCACAGGGCGAGCCCCGTCACAGATCAGGCACTCCACGCCGCGGGTGCAAGACCGCTGATTCACGCCCTGGGACCCTCCTGCCGCGGCAAGCTCCTTCTTCCTCGATCCCAGTGGATCCCGACTGCCCTCCCTTCTAAAGCGCCGCTAACGAAACAACCCCTTGGTAGAACCCCATCCGGGAACACGATTGGCTACCGGCGTCCCGACACTGATCACCCAAATCTCGTACGTTCCAGTCCGTGTTGAAGAGAACGCAATCGCGTCCCCCTGAGGCGACCAATCTGGGTCCACGTTCCAGCATGCGTGAGAGGTAAGTTGGACAGCGCCCCCCCCTTGAACCGGTGCGATCCAGATCTCGGAGTGGCCGACTTCTACATGTCTAACAAAGGCAAGCCGCTTGCCGTCCGGTGACCAAGATGGATCGTTGGCATCCTCGATGACTCGCGCGACGGTGCCGCCCGAGGTTGAGACGAGATAAATGCTGCTCCGAGTCTCTTCGGGCAGAGTCGCTGAGAAGGCAATCGTCTTTCCGTCAGGAGACCACTGCGCGTCCGCAGACGGATCTCCTGGTGGCCACGTGATGCGTCGGCTCTCTCCACCGGCCGCGGGGACGATCCAAACCCCATTTGTGTGATCGTGATGTCGTCGAAAGGCGATCTCTTCACCCACCGGCGACCAGTCTGGTCCGAAACCGCGTTCGTCGGTGACCTGCCTCGTAACGCCTGTCACGACGGACACCGCCCACAGTGCCGCGGGGCAACAGCCCAGATTGGCGGTGTCGAACACGAGCTCGACGCCCGTCGGGGACCAGGAGCATTGGTAGTGCTCGACCTCTGGTTCGGAGGAGACAGCGTGTGCTTCAGAGCCGTCGCTGCCCATCACCCAGATCTTGGCGTCACCCCCTTGTCGGGACGCATATGCGATGAGCTCCCCGTTCGGCGACCATGCTGGCCACCGCGACACCGTCGCGTTGAAGGTGAGTTGCCGCGAAGGATCAGATCCGCGTACCGGCACGGATGCCACAAGCAGGGCCAGACAGCAGCATACGCACCCCGCGAACAACTGTAGGCGGGGTGTGTAGCACCCCTGAGGCCTGGCGTCGGGCGGAAAGTCCAAGTCAACCCGTACCGAGGCCTGCGACGCCTTCACATCTTGGTCCACGAAGTTCCGCCTCACAGCGTCTCCGGAAGGCCGCGTAGTCCACCGGATTCGCCCGGGGCCGCGCCTTGTGCTTCGCGCTGGAGTACTTCCAGGTCCTCCAGGTCCCAGCCGAGGGCGCGGAGCACGGGCTCGATCAGGGTGGCCTTCGTGTTCCTGCTCATTGAGGCTGCGAGCCCTGTGCCCCGCTGCGCGCGTCCGCACCTGGCCGAGGACTGCAGAGAGACTCGGCACCCAGACTCCCCCCTGTTCTCCCGACGCCCGAGGCCCCCGTAGGGGGGCATCGAGGGTTGTGGGCTATCCCCTTCGCCGTCGCTGGGCCGAGCGCTCGTACTTGACCTTCTTCTTGTCCTTGGCAGCTTTCCTTGCCTTCAAGGCAGTCACCTCCTCCTGCAATTCCTGCATCGCTCCTCTCAGCCGCTGCTCCGTAGCGACTTCGACGAGCTTGTAGGGGCTTGGCCGCGGAGTCGCTTGCCGTCGCGCGGACAGATCGAGCCCCCGCGCCCGACGGCCACCTTCGAGAAAGGTGACGGATTCGTAGTAGTCCTCAAGCCGGACGAAACACCCCGCCGTCTCCGCCCACGTTCGCAGGGCACGCTTGCAGGTGCGTTCCCAGGACACGACCTCGATGCCCCAGCCCGCGCGATGCATCCGCTCCATATCCGCATGGAAGCCGACGCCATCGTCGTACCCCTTGCCGTCGCCCGTCATGAGAACCGCGACCTCTGGATCGCGATTGTCGCTAATCGTCCTGAGCATGTGAACCTGCAGGCACTGGTCCAGCCCCTGCTCTTGACCGGAGACCTGCCCCCGTTCGTAGAGCTCCGGACGCACTCCAGTCGCCGCCTCCAAGCGCTCCCACAACGCTCGCTCCTCAGGAGGAACGGAGCCCACTACGAATGCCTTGCCGAGCTTGCGGCCCGCGAGCGCAAGCTGTAGGAGGTTCTCGAAGTGCAATCTGACTTGATCTCGTGCGGCACGGCCTTCGCGACCAGCGGCGATGTCCTTGGCCGAGATGAAGATGTTGGAATTGTCCCAGAACAAGAAGACCGTTGGCATCCGTTCCCCAACCATCGGGCACGAGCACTCGCAGCTCCCGCCCCTTGGAGTCAGTTCCCAGATTCCGCTATCGACGAAGTCGGGCGACTAACCCGAACTGACCCGAAATGTACCGGAAACGCGCGCCCGCGGTCTTGGGTTAGATTTCCGGGCTCCGGGCGCGCTCCCGTGGGGTCCCCGCGCGATGTGAGGACGTTGTCCCGCAAGGACTTACGCTGGCACGGGCAGCCAGCTCGGCCCCGGTACACTTCGGTAAAGCGCCGGTACAGATTTCGGGTCAGATCGGGTCAGATTCCGGGGCTGGCGGGTCATCTCGGGGCAGCATGGGCGGTCCCGGTCCGGGGGGCTCGCCGTCTGCGCCGCCCTGGCCGTACACGTCCCCCTCCGCATCGGGGTCCGGCCCCACCGCGCTCGGCCACGTGACCTGGAAGACCATGTCCTGGCCCCGCCGGCCGTCCGCGTCGAGTTCCCGCTTCAGCCGGATCATCCGCTCGATGTCCGAGACGTTGCCCTTGAGCCGGCCCTCCACCAGCGACTTCGTGACGTGCGCGAGGCCCAGTCGGACGATCTGCTTGTCCTTGGCCAACTCATCCTCGGCGGTGTCGCCCGCCTGCTTCACGAGGGAGGCAGCCGCCTGGCGGCCCCGTTCCTCGATGCGCTCCGCCCAGCGGAAGACCCGGGACCACATCTTCACGGTGCTCTCCGAGACGCCGAGCTTGGCCGCGAGCCGCGTGAGGGAGCGCCCTGGCCCCATCGCGAAGTAGAGCTCGAACGCCTCCCGGTGCTTCTGCTTCTCCTTCACCCCTGCGCCTCCAGGAACTTGCGGGCCACGTGGACGAGCACGGCGGCACGCGACGACCCAGCCGCGCCGGCGGCCCGCGTCAGCGCCTCTTCGATCACCGCCTCCTGCTCCGCGGACACCGCGAAGGACAGCACGCGCACGCGCTCCCGCTCCATGCGCTCGGCCTCGGCCTCGAGCTGCGCCTCCAGCCCGTCGGGAATCTGCAGGAGCTTCAGGTAGTCCTCCAGTTCCGGCACTTGGTACGGCAACTGCGACGCCAAGTCGTCCAGCGTGAGTTCCCGGCTCAGGTCGTGGATGAGCTCGGCTAGGAGCGCGGGCACGGACTGCCCCTTCAGCTCGTTGAGGTTCACCGACAGGATCTTCGCCCGGCGGTCGTCCAGGTCCACGACGACACACGGCACGGCCGCGTAGCCCAGCTCCTTCGCGATCGACCAGCGGTGGAACCCGCCGAGGATCTCGTAGGCCTCGCCCTTCTTCCGCACGACGAGCGGCTCCACGAAGCCCTCGCGCTGGATGTACGCGCGCAGCTTCGCGAAGAGCTCGGGCGGCACCCGGTTCGGATTCCAGGGATTCGGCTGCAGCGCCTCCACCGGCAGGTCCACCACCTTCAGCGTGCTCTCCCGGACCACGGTCATCCCGCCCTCCACGCCGACGGCGCGGCCGCCCCTTCAGAATCGATTCCGTGCCCGCCAAACCGGCCAGGAAGGGCCATTTCGGCACCCGATCTCCCTGACCCCCTGCCCCGGTAGGGCCGGACGTGCCAGAGCGGGCATCCCGCCACGACGCAGTCCCGCACCCGCTGCTTCCAGCCCGGGTCCGCGTCGCCGCCCTCGCAGTCCCAGCACTTCGCCCGGATCGCCGCCGCCTTGCTCTGCGGCCGGGCCAGCGCCACCTCGTGCGGGGTCTTGCCCGTCGAGCCGTCCGGTCTCGTCGCCATCATCGTCCTCTCCCAGCGGATATGAGCACTTCGCGGTTCCGCTCCCGCGACTCCTCCGAGGCCAGCCCGGCCAGGTGCTGGTATCGGAGGACTTCCATGCGCACGTCGTGACGGTGCCGGGCGACCAGCCGCTCCAGGTCGTGGGGGTCGAGCGCGGCGTTCCCGTAAGAGAGCACGAGGTGCGGGATGTGCCGGCACGCCTCCAGGAGTTCGTCGAGGGGCTCGGTGCCGCGCCCGCTGAAGCGCGAGGGCGTGGCCTCGACCACCGTGCCGGCGAGAATCGAGTCGAGCGGCTTGAGCGCGGACTCGTAGGCGGACGTCCCCCCGTAGGGCGGGTCGAGGTAGGCGACCGAGCCCTCGGTCTCGCGCAGGAACGCCACGGCGTCGCCTTGCCGGACCTCGTGGTCGAGCCCCGTCCCGAAGGCGCCACGGTTGATCCGGACGCGGAGTTCCTCGCATAGCGTTCGCGGGTGCGCCTCCATCCGTCGGGCGAGCTTGTCGCGCAGGAATGTGGGGTTGACCGACTCCCACGCGCCCTCGTCGATCTGCTTCACGATCGTCCGAGCGCCGAAATTGCCCATGGGCCGTAGCGCCACCACGTAGCGCAGGCAGAGCAGCCTGAGCAGCCAGCCCTTCGAGCCCGGGGTGGAGCGGGCCACCGTGAGCGCGCCGTCCAGGAAGCGCGCGTGCCGCACGGGCACGACCTCGCCACCGTACACGCGCTCCACGAAGCCAGGCTCCCCGGTGGGCTCCGCGAAGAGCCGCGTCACGTCCTCGCACGAGAGCTTCACGCGGTCGTTCTCGAGGAGGGCGCGGCCCACGATGATCGAGCGTTCGGCCACGTCGTTCGCCGTCACGCGGTAGCCCCGCGCCTTCGCCCAGAGCGACACCGACCCGCCGCCGAGAAAGCCGTCGAGGAGCACCGGGGCCGTAGCGGGCGACGGCAGCACCTTCGCGATGTGGCCGAGAAGGCGGCGCTTGCCGCCGAGGTAGCTGGGCAAGGCGTCGAGGAACGCCTGACGGCGACGACTGGCTGCCTTCACCTTGCGCCTCCGTCCGGTTCTCTGTCGTACGGCGTCGATTCCCGTCCGTTCGGCCGCCCAGATCCCGTCGCCCGGCGCTTGCGGGCGGGGCGACTGCGCAGTTGGGCAAGTCGCTTCTCGAACTCCTCCTGAGCGAAGATCGGCAAGCGCCAATCTCGCGGATGGCACAGGATCCAAACCGTCGTGGGACGCCCCACGGCCCCGAGGTGCTCCCGCACCTTCGCGGCCTCGTCGGGGGTCGCCTTGCGGATGACGCGGAGACCCGCGTAGCGCACGTCGCGGTTCCTCGACCGGTCGATGTACGGGCCGTCAGACAGTGCGGCCAAGTGCTTGATCACGGCGCTCTCGGACAGGCCCGTTTCCCGTGCGATGGCCTTGCTCCCGGGCCAGCACGCGGCGTATCCCCCCTGAGTGCCCGGGTCCCAGTTGACGTGCAACAGCAGGCACAGGAGGACCTTCAGCAGCGACACCGACAGCAGCGGTTGCCCGGAGGGTCTCCGAACGAAGGCGAGCGCCAAGTGGTCCGCGCGGACGATGGCAAACGGCGCGCTCCTCAGGTACTCAAGGGTCTCCCGACAGCTCATTCTCGAGTCCTCGGGCTCCTCGTACTCCCACAACCCTCCGTTGGCGTCGCTCACCCCACGCCCTCCGGATTACCCACCCCCCCGGTGCAGGTAATTGGATGCGGGGGTTTCCCACCCCCCCGTGCCAGGTAATACCCACAATTACCCCAACCGCTGCAGATCCCCTGATGGCGCAACTGACGCCAGCCCATGTCCTTCCGCAAACGGCCCTCGCGCAACAGACCATTCTGGATCCGACACAAAGGGAAGGCTGCGGAGGGGAGCGGGGTCGGCGGCTGCGAGCGCGGATCCCCGGAGGACCGCCACCCCCCTGAGCGGCGCGCGACGACGACGCCCGGTGGTCTGTTCCAGGAAGGCGGAACGGAGCGGAGAAAGGGCTGGCCGGGGGCGCGACGAACGGGACGCGCTTGGTCTGTTCCTCCCAGGCCCACTCGGAGACACGCACGCGGCATGGTGGCTTACCCCCGCTCCGTCTCCGGGTGGAAGGGTGCGAGAGGCAGCCCGCGGAGGATGGCCTCGTCGAAGGCGCGCTGGGCGTCGCGGGTGATGGGGCTGAAGTGGAAGTGACGGACGGCGCGTTGGCTTCGGAGGGAGGGATACGTGAGCCGGACGTGGCCGGCGGCGTCGCGGACGACGGCGATGTTGTTGAGGAAGACCGCCCCGTTCAGGACGCAGCTGGCCCAGCCCAGGACATGCCCGGGCTGGGGGCTCGGCCGGAACCGTACCTCGTCGAGGTGCATGGCGGTGGCCACCCTCCAACGCCTCCCCGCAGCCCGCAGGGGGCCGCACGTACCAAGAGTCGCTGGAGGGGGCCGGAAGTTCGCAATGGTCCCCGCTCAGGCTCGGCCGTCGTCAATCCAGCAGGTGCTCCCTCAGGAACGCCCGGACCTTCTCGTTGCCGCGCACCGCCGCGAGTCTGGCGAAGACGGTCCGACGGCTCACCCCCACGGCCTCCGCAACGGCTCTCTGGGTCAGAGCCCCATGTCTCCCCGGATCCAGGTAGGCATTCATGATTGCTGCACACCCGATGCCGGCTTCTGCGTCGAGCCAGGCCTGCGCCGGGCCGTTCAGGAGTGCCGGCACGGAGGGAACAAGCGAGGGGGCCTCGTCCTCGTCGCGCTGGTCTTCATCGTTACCCTCGCGCTCGAAGCGCCAGCGGTCCTCTCGCTCCGACTTGCGGAAGGCGTCGATCACGCGCGCCCTAGCCACGCGCGGAGAGAGGACTCGACCGTCCAGGAGGGCTGGCACCCAGTCCCGCCACGGCACCGGCTGCAGGTGAGTGAGCCGCCCGATCACGTAGCCCCGCACGACCTGCCTCGTCTCCTCGGCGCGAATCGCTCGATCGGGATGGCAGGACGCCTCGATCCGTCCCAGCTTGCGAACGAGGATCGTCACGATGTCGTCCACGTACTCCTCTGTCCTCGTCGGATCCCCCCAGAAGATCCCGACAACCCGCTCGCCGATCGGCGTCCGCTTGAGCCTCCTTCCGTACTCCCCTCGGAGGGACCGCAGCACCGCGTGATACCTGGAGTACGCGCCCCACTCCGCCTCCGGATCCTGTCCGGTTTCCCAGAACGCGAACGTCGCGAACTCCACGTGGATCTCCGGTGCAAGATCATGCACGTTCAGGATCCGGTCCTCTACGCAGCGGAACCGTTGCATGTCCTGGACGAGGACGTGCGACGACAGGCCAGCCGGCAGGCTGACGTCAGCGGCTCCCGCGTTACGGGCGATCGCCTGCGCGGCGTCGAGCCGCGAACGCCCTGAGGGCGTCTCCCGCCACTCCCCGAACCGGTCCCAGGCCTCCAAGAAGGCCTCGCGTGCGAGGAACCCGATGGCATGGGGTTGGCGGAGGTGGAGAAGGCTGAAGCGGAGCGAGTTCAGTACGCCGTGTGGAGTGATCGGCCGTGTCGGCTGTCTCATGATGACCTCGTCGCATGAAGAACTTCCCGGACCGTTGCGAACTCTCGGAGCCCGGCAACGACTCTTTCCTTGGCGACGGGGCGGCGGCGTCTCGCGTCGGCGGGGGTTGCGCAGCCCTGTCGCCGTTCGGGTACTGCCTTTCCACATCCGGGTCAAGCGAAGGAATCGAGAGGAGATTGCGGAGATGGACCGAGGGGCGGCCGGCGCGCGAGGAGTTGGGTTCGGCCGCCTGCCCCGACGACCGAGCGCAGCGCCGAGTGCGCGGAGACGAACACCCAGGTGGACCAGCCGTCCCGGCACGGCGAGCTGCGGCCCGGTTCGGCCACGTGAGCGCCACCCAGCCCCCGTGTCGGCCGCAATCGCCTTGCTGCCGGGGGAAGGCCGAGCGTCCATGGCACCCCGGCCCGTGGGGGCGGCGTGAGCGGCCCGGCCGATCTCCCACGCCTGCTGACGCCCGCGGAGGCGGCCGAGGTCCTGCGCACGTCCAAGGGGGCAATCTACGCGATGGCCGAACGAGCCCAGCTCCCCGGCGCGATCCGAATCGGCCGCCGCCTCCTCATCCGCCGGGACGACCTCCTCACGTGGCTCGGCCTCGACGGCAAGGACGGGCCGCGATGAGCGTCCGGGTCGGCTGGCTCCGCGGTGGCTGGGAGTGCGACGTGCGCCTTCGGCTACCCTCGGGCAAGTCGATCCGCGTGCGCCGCAAGCCGCCCGTGAAGTCCAAGACTGCGGCGCGCCGCTATGGCGAGGCCCTGGAGCGGGATCTCCTGCGCCGGAACGGCCTGTCCGACATCGCCGCGCCCACGCTCCACGAGTACGCCCCCGTCTTCCTGGAGCACTGCCGCAGCGAGCGCCACAAGCACTCCGGCATCGTCCGCAAGGACTCCGCGCTGCGCGTCCACCTCCTCCCGCTCCTCGGGAAGCGTCGCCTCAGCGAGATCTCCGCCGAGGACATCGCGAAGGTGAAGCTGCGGCTCCGCCAGCACGCGCCCAGCACCGTCAACAACACGCTGACCGTGCTCTCCGCGCTCTTGAAGCTCGCCCTGGAACGCGACCTCATCGACCGCCTGCCTTGTACCATCCGCATGCTGCCGCGCCCACACGAGGAGGCAGGCTTCTGGGACTTCGAAGAACTCGACCGGCTGCAGGAAGGCGCGTCGAAGGTCGGCCCGAACGCCGCGCTCATCGTCGCGCTCGGCGCACTCGCGGGCCTACGCTGCGGTGAGGTCATCGCCTTGCGCTGGACCGACGTGGACCTGGGCCGCGCGCGCCTGACCGTCCGCCAGAACGACTTCCGCGGGCACATCGACACGCCCAAGGGTGGTCGCCCGGGCACCGTGGACCTCTGCCAGCGACTCGCCGACGCCCTCGCCGCGCACCAGCCGCGCTCCCGACTCCTCGCGCAGGACAACCGGGTGCTGTGCCGCGACGACGGTCGCCCTCTCACCGAGCGCATCGTGCGCCGCCACGTCGAGGCGGCAGAGCGGATCGCGGGGCTGCCGCCGCGCGGAGTCCACTGCTTGCGCCACACCTTCGGCTCGCACCTCGCGATGCGCGGGGCCAGCCCGAAGGCGATCCAGGAGCTGATGCGGCACGCGGATCTCAGCATGACGCAGCGGTACACGCACCTGAGCCCAGCAGCGCGCGAGTCGGCGGTGCGGCTGCTGGATCAACGCATAGCAGCCCCCTGACGGTTGGCAGGACTCCCCCTCTCACTTCACAATGCGGCGTCCTCGTCCGGCTCGTGTGTGGAACCCACGGGGATTGACTCGGCCAAACGGTCCCAGCGGAGGATGCGGCTCGATCGCCCTCCGACGGACGTTCTTTCCGGTGACGAGCACTTCCGACAAGGAGAGCGCGACGATGTGGCAGACGGCCGCAGGGGGGTGGGCGTCAGTGGTTGTTTGGGTGAGACGGTATGCCCAGTGGGTGGCCACTGGAGGTGGCGCACTGCTGCTCGCCACGTATATCGGTCAGTTCCTGTTCCTTGAGCCCGCTGAGGATGAGATGGTGGCGCACGACGTTGTCGCGTTTGAGGCTCGCTTCCAACACACGTACTCGCTGTCGACTGCGGCGATGGCGTTGGCAGGCGAGGAGTTGCACAAGGAAGCGATCGTCCTCCTAAGGGCGGCCGCCAGTGACGCGCGATTTGGCATCCTCAAGACTCTCCAGGCGGCCAAGGTGCCTGAGCAGGTCCTTGCAGATCGCCGAGAGCGTCTCCGGGCGGTCGTCGCGGAGATTGGGGACTACGACACCTACGTCTTGCACATGGGGGAGATCGGGGACATCCACCGGGAGTCGTTGGAGCTCCTGAACGCGCATAAGGAGCGCCTCGGACATGAGATCCATCTTTGGCGGATTGCCTGCGGCGTTCTCTACATCATCGGGGCTGGTGGACTTCTGCTCGCGGAGCACTTGAAGAAGTGAACGGCCGAGCGATGGGCCCGGGATGGCTCGGCGCGAGTCGGCCCGTCCCCCGTGCGATCTCGCCCGCGAAAAGGGAGACATCGGGGAGACGGCCTCGCCGCCGAAATCCCCTGAACGCACAAGAGCCCGTAAGTACGCGACTTACGGGCCCCTGGAGTGGTGGAGGCGGTGGGAGTTGAACCCACGTCCGAAGAACCCTTACCGGAGACTCATCCGTGCGCTCCCCGCCTACGAATCTCGTCGCCACGAACTCCGACGGGTGGGATCCCGCAGCGACCAGCCTCGGTGAAGTTTAGCCGCTCCCCGCCGAGGCGCCCGGGAGCAGCGATCCTGCGTTAATCGGCGGTGGCATCCTCCCCCGCAGGCCCTGGAGGAGCCACCGTGGTCGCGCTAAGCGGCCAGGGCCAACTCGTGGTCGGCAGTTGTACAGGTGCCCATTTTTAACGAGGCCTGGGCGCCTCGGCACGCAGTCTCTGGCTCGGTGAACCCCGTCGAAACCTGTCGCCCCCCTGTTCGTGGTGTCCCGGGCTTCGCGCGGCCTGTCCGCCGGCCCGGGGCGGGTCCGGCCACCCGGTTAGACGCGGGCCGGGCCGGAACGGTTCCATCCTACCCCGAAATCGGAACGGCGGCGGGGCCTCTTCAGCGCCCGCCGCCGCCGGAGATGTGGTGCGCCGTCAGGGAATCGAACCCCGAACCCACTGGTTAAGAGCCAGTTGCTCTGCCAATTGAGCTAACGGCGCATCGAGCCCGGCATCCTAGCAGGATTCCCCGCCGGTGCCAACGGGAAGTTCGACGATCCTACGGCGTGGCCGCGTCCCGGATCAGCGCCTCCAGGGCGGCGAAGTTCGCGGAGTCCGCCAGGTCGTGCGTGGTCAGGTTGTACGCCGTGACCTTCTCGTTCTCCGGATCCAGGATCAGCACGTCGCGGTACACGATCCCCCAGGCGCCCCACGCGGACACGCTGTCCGATGCCGACTCCTGCAGCCACGGCAGATCTCGCCCGGTGCAGATCAGATCGTTGCCGGACTCCTGCCCCGCCGGGTTGATGCCCAGGATCTGCACGACGAGCGGCAACCCCTCGGCCGCCAGCTCCTGCTGCATCGTGTCCAGGTAGCCGAACTGGCTACGGCAGTAGCCTCACGTGGCGTGGCCGAAGTACCACGCGGACACCTTCCCCAGGTAGTCCCGGGGCGACACCAACTCGCCGAAACGCGGCGACGTGTCGTTCACGTCCGGTACGGAGACATCCGCGACGGCGTCCGGCCCCGGCTGCCCGGGCGGCGTGGGCGTGGGACCCGAGGTGTCGTCGCCTCCGCACCCGGCGGCCGTCACGGCCAGCGCGAGCACGAGGGACGCGAGCGGACGCAGCGGACGCGACACCACCGCACTCCTCCGTTCCAAGGAACCGACTCCAGGGGAATGACCGCCGCAGTATAGCGGACCGGGCCTCAGGGCGCGCCGGCGCCGGAGCCGAGCGGCTCGTCCGCGCTGTCGCCCAGGCGGTAGACCTGCACGCGGCCCTCGAACCCCTCCGCCACCCAGACCGTCCCGTTCGCGTCCACCGCCACGCTCTCCGGAAAGTAGAAGTCCCCCGGCGCGAACCCGGCGCGGCCGAACTCCGTGACGAACTTGTGCCGGGAGTCGTACGCGAGGACGGAGTGCTTCATGCGGTCCACCACGAGGATGAGCCCGTTCGGCGCGAAGGCCACGCTGGCCGGGAACGCCAGCTCGCCCCGCTTCGTGCCCTTCTCGCCGAACTGGCCGCTCGCGCTGCCGTCCGGCTCCACGATGAGCACGCGCCCCACGCCCGCGTGCGGCACGTAGATGCGCCCGTCCGGTGCCTCCACCGGCCGCCCCACGAGATCCGCGCGCTCCCAGGACGGATCCTCCAGCGCCCGGGACCAGAGCACGGCCCCGCTGGCGGCGTCGTGCTTCGCCAGGAGCCCCTTCATGTCCACGGTGAGGTAGTTGCCGTCCGCCGCGATCGACAGGTGCACCGGGCTCCAGTCCTCCCGCGGACGCTCCGGCTCGTACGCCACCGGCTCCCCCAGGAAGTTCAGCTTGCGGATGGTCCGCCCGCGTTCCGGCGCCGAGTCCGTGAGCACGAAGCCGCCGTCCGCGTCCAGGCACGCGCTGCGCGGCATGGAGAGGCGGGACGTGCGGTCCGTGCGGAAGCGGTGCAGCCCGCGCGCGTCGAACACGTCCAGCGTGCGCGACGCATCGTCCACGATGCAGAGCTCGCCCGTGACCCGTTCCAGCGTGACGGAGCTGGGCCGCCCCAGCGGCGGGTCCCCGGCGAGTACCGTCTCGTAGCGCAGCACCGGCACGGCCCCGGCCCCGCCCGCCGCGGCCAGCGCGGCGCCCAGGACGGCCGTGCGCACGGCCCCGCGGATCACTTCGTGCGGATCTTGTCCGTGTGGCACGTGACGCAGAGCCTCCCGTTCGGATCCTCGGCGAGGAAGTACTCGAAGGCGGAGCCGTGCGGATCATGGCAGCTGGCGCAGTACAGCGCGCCGCCGGTCCGCGGATCCGTGATGCTCGCGCCCATGGGGTGGCTCACGTGGTCCGCGGCCGCATCCGCGTGGCAGGTGGCGCAGCGCCGGTCCGCGAAGTTCAGCCCGTCCTTGGGCGGCGACGCGTGCGCATCGTGGCACATGGTGCACGTGCCGGCGGACTGCGCCGGGTGCGTGTGGTCCGCCGTGGCCTGGGACTTCGCCTGGCCCTCGTGGCACTGCCCGCAGAGCTGGCGCTCGCCCTTGGGCAGCAGGTGCTCGAAGCGGGCGGTGTGCGGCTCGTGGCAGGTGGTGCAGGCCTTCTCCCCCGCGATCGCCGCGTGCGCGTGGCTCCCCGTCACCGGACCTTCCAGGTCGGCGTGGCACTTGAGGCAGAGCGCCTGCTCGTTGCCCAGGATCTTCCCCGAGCCGGGCTCATGGCACGCCTTGCAGTTCCCGTCCGCGTACGGCTCGTGCGCGACCGGATGCATGAGGTGCAGGCCGTTCGACGCGTGCGGGTCGTGGCACGCGCCGCAGTCCGCGCCTTCCAGGGGGAAGCCGCGGTGCTTCGCCTGCAGCTCCGGCGACGAGGCGGCGTGGCAGCGGAAGCAGAGCTGCGGCATGGGCCGGATGAGCGCCGACTCCTCGCGGCTCCCGTGCGGATCGTGGCACGCCGTGCAGTTCGCCTTCTGGAAGGGCGCGTGCACGGTCTTCTGCGTCTGCAGGGCCTGCATCTCCTGGTGGCAGTCGAAGCACAGCGCGCTGCCGGTCTTCGTGAGCAGGTTCTCGTTCCCGGAGCCGTGCCCGTCGTGGCAGGTCTCGCACCGGCCCTCCTTCACGGGCGCGTGCGCGGTGGCGAGCTCCGGATAGAGGTCCCTCTGCGCGTGGCACTCGAAGCACGCCTCGTCCGTGCGCGCGGGCAGCAGGTTCCCACCCGTGGCCACGTGCGGGTTGTGGCAGGAGGCGCAGTCCCCTTCCACGAACGGCGCGTGCGCCACCTTCCCGGCGGGCACGTCCGGCACGTCGTGGCAGTCCCGGCACACCGCCGCCACCTTGGTGCCGGAGTCGAGCGCGTCGTGGCAGGAGGCGCAGTCCCGCTCCTCGAACGGCGCGTGCACCTGCGCGTGCAGCAGCCCCTTCTGCGGCGAGTGGTGCGCCTCGTGGCACGAGAGGCAGTCCAGCGTGGCCGCGTCCAGCCCGAGGTGCGCGGTCTTCATGTCGGCGCCGCCGGCGTCGTGGCAGTCGAAGCAGAGCGCGGGCACGGCCTGCTTGAGGAAGCCGCGCTCCGCGCCGCCGTGCGGCTCGTGGCAGGCCAGGCAGTCCCCCTGCGCGGGCGCGTGGATGGCCGCGGCGCCCTCGAACGCCACCACGTCCGTGTGGCAGCCCTGGCACACGAGCGGCGAGGGCGCGGCGAGGAGCGCGGGGTTCTTCGAGTGGTGCGCGTCGTGGCACTCCGTGCACTGCCCGGCGGCCACGGGGTCGTGCGGGTGCGCGAACGCCGCGGGGTCCGTGAGGTCGTCGTGGCAGGAGGCGCACAGGGCCGCCGCCGGCTCCGTGAGCATGGACGGGAGATCCGACCCGTGCGGCGCGTGGCACGTGAGGCACTCCCCGGACTCGGCCGGCGAGTGCACGGTGCCGCCGGCGGGGGCTTGCGCCAGGTCGCCGTGGCAGCCCGCGCAGAGCGTGCCCGCATCCGCCTTCAGGAGGTCCGCCTTCGGCGCGAAGTGCGCGCCGTGGCAGGCCAGGCACTCGCCCTTCGCCACAACCTCGTGCGGGGACTTCGACGCGTTGAGCAGCTTGATCTTCACGTGGCACGACAGGCACAGATCGCCGGTCTCCGCCTTGAGCAGGCTCTTGGCCGGCGAGCGGTGCGGATCGTGGCACACGGTGCACGCCTGCTTCGTGACCGGAGCGTGCGCCACCTCGTTCGCGTGGTGCTGCTCCGAGAGGTCCTCGTGGCAGGAAAGGCACAGCGCGCGCTCGTCGGACTTGAGCAGCCCGGGCTGGTCCGAGCCGTGCGGCACGTGGCACGCGCTGCACTCGCCGCCCTGCACCGGGGCGTGCGCGTCCGCCTCGCCGGCGCCGACCGCCTCGTGGCACTCGGCGCAGAGCTTGTCCTCGCGCGCGAGGAGGAGCGCGGGCTGCGCGGAGCCGTGCGGGGAGTGGCAGGTGAGGCACTCGCCGTCGTCCACCGGCGCGTGCGCCACCTTCACCGGCTTGTCCGGGACGTCGTGGCAGTCCTTGCAGACGGAGGCGCCCTGCGTCTCCGTGATGGCGCCGGAAGCGTCCATGCCGTGGCACGTGCCGCACTCCATGTCCGACACGGGCGCGTGCACGGACTGCAGCAGCATGGCCTCGTCGGCGGAGCGGTGGGGATCGTGGCACAGCGTGCAGCTGGCCCCGGAGACGTCCGACCCGCCGTGCGCGGCCTTCAGCGCGTCCCCGCCGTCGTGGCAGGAGAGGCAGTGCTGCACGGGGGCCACGGGCAGGAGACCGGGGTGCGCGGAGCCGTGCGGGTCGTGGCAGGACGAGCACTTCTTCCCCTTCAGGGCCTCGTGCATGGTGCCGCCCGTGAACTGCGCGCGGTCATGGCACGAGAAGCACAGCTCCTGCTCGTCCTTCGGGAGGAGGCCCGGCCGGCCGGACACGTGCGGATCGTGGCAGGCGAGGCAGTCCCCGCCCTTCACGGGATCGTGCACGTTCGCGGCGGAGAG
The DNA here is from genome assembly GCA_964571855.1 of uncultured Gemmatimonadota bacterium. GTDB lineage: Bacteria > ARS69 > ARS69 > ARS69 > ARS69 > CAYYFX01. The sequence continues at coordinate 113,414 of CAZNDO010000011.1, read as the reverse complement.
CTTCGTGCCGATGTCCGCGTGGCAGGAGAGGCACAGGTCCTTCCCCTCCGCCTTCAGGTTCAGCGCGCCGAGCAGCCCGTGGGGCTTGTGGCAGGCCTCGCAGTCCCTCTTCTTGAAGGGGTCGTGCGCGTTCGACGTCTTCATCTCCTCCTTCGTGGCGTCGTGGCAGTCCAGGCAGTCCTTCGCCTGCTTCGAGCCGAAGCGGCCGGCGGCGTCCGCGGGGACGCCCGTGCCGAGCAGGACGGCGAGAAGAACGACCGGGAGAAGCCGCCGGCGACTCACCGCGCGCCTCCGCGCCACTCGGCGAGACGAGCCGCGATGATGTCCGTGGCGCCGTTCGCCACGTCGACGCGCGAGGCCGCGCGCAGGCGGTCGATGGCGCCCGTCATGAGCTGGCGCACGCGCTCCCGCTTCATGGCGGCGATCACCTGGTCCCGGCACTTGTCCAGCGGCAGCGGCTGCACGTCCTCCAGGCGGGACACGGACGCGACGGCCCACGCGTCCTCCACCGGGAACGGCCCGACGAGGCGGCCGGGCGCGAGATCCGCGGCGGAGAGGCCGAGGTCCTCCGGCTTGACCCAATCGGCGAAACGCGCCGGGCTGGCGTCCGCCACCTCGGCCGTGCGGCCGGCCAGCCACTTGAGCTTCGCCCCGCCCTCGAGCTGCTGCCGGAACCGGCCGGCCGCGGCCTCGTCCGAGAGCAGCACGGCGTCCAGGCGCACGCGGCGCGGCGGCGTGAACTCCGTGCGGTGCTGCTCGTGGTAGCGGCGGAGCTCGTCTTCCGACGGCTCGAACTCCTCGCTCAGGATCTTCTTGCCCACGTGCTCGCGCATGAGCTCGCGGCGCAGCGCGTCCGCCTGGGCCAGGACCTCCGGCGTGCGGTCGTAGCCGCGCTCCCCTGCTTCGTGCCGCAGGAGCAGCTCGATGATCCACTCGTCCAGCACCTTGTCCCGCGCCGTCTGCGCCTCGGGGCGCCCCTCGAGGCCGTGGAAGTACTGGAAGCGGATCTGCCGCGTGAGGTCCGCCACCGTGATGCGCTTCCACGGGAGCGTGGCGACGACGTCCTTGCCTTCGCGCAGGTACTTCTGCACGGCGGGATCCGCGGAGCCGTAGTCCAGCGTGGCGACCTTCTTCGTGTCCACGGTGACGCCGTACTTCTTCCGCAGGGAGTCCACGAACGCACTCATCTTCTGCATGACGCGCTCGCGCATGGCCGCGTCCTTGAGCTGCTGCTGCATGGCGCCCGACTGGCCCACCGTCTCCGTCCGGATGTCCTCGAGCTTCAGGATGTGCCAGCCGTCCTCCGTGCGCACGGGGCCGGCCAGCTCGCCCTTCGGAAGGCCGGTGAGGGCGTTCCGGAACTCGGGGATGTACAGGTCCTCGCGCGCCCAGCCGAGCTCGCCGTCCCGCTTCGCCGACGTGGTGTCCGTGGAGTGCGCCTTCGCCAGCTCCGCGAAGGACGCGCCGGCGCGCAGGCGACCCAGGAGCGCGCGGCTGTCGGCCTCCGACGCGGAGCGGATGTGGTACACGCGCCACATGGTGGACGTCTGCGCCATGGCCACGTCGAACGCGGCGTCCGGCGGCTCCACGGTGGCGCTCACCGAATCCATCAGCGCCATCATCCCGCGGTGGCGCCGCAGGTCCCACACCTGGTTCTTCACCTCGGGCGCCTCGTCGGCGCCGATGCGGAACGCCTCCTCCTCCAGCAGGCGGTTCTCCACGAGCCGGCGCAGGACGCCTTCCGCCGTGACGGACGGAAGCGGCATCCCGGGCGCGGGCGGCGGCTGCGCCGCGAGCAGCTCGTCCAGGTCGCGCGTGGTGATGGGGTTGCCGTCCACGGAGGCGAGCACGCGCACGTCGCCGGGCTTCGCGAACGCGAGGGCGGGCAGCGCGAGGAGCAGGGCGGCGAGCGGGCGGGCGATGCGGCTCATTCGGCGTCCCCTTCTCCGTCCAGGAGCGCGTGGACCAGTCGATCGGTCTCGCCCTGGAGGCGCGCGTCCAAGGGATCGTGCCTTGCGATCCCGAAAATACCGGCAGCGTTCCGGGCGGCCAAGTACGTGGTTTCCCCCGTCAGGATGCGCCCCGTGCCGGTGTCGATCGCGACGAGCGAGAGGAGCAGGGAGGTCTCCGGCGCGGCCCCCGGGATCGACGCGCCGAAGTCGTCGCGGGCGAGGGCCGCGAGCGCGGCGGGCGGCGCGTTCGGAGGGAAAGCCACGAGCCGCGGCACGACGAGCCGGCCGGCCCCGAACCGCTCCGCCAGCACCCGGCGCGCACCGGCGTCCAGCAGGTAGGGGTCCCGGCCCGCGTCCTGCAGCGCCGCCACGACGGCCGTAGGGTCGGGCAGGGACCAGCGGCCGGTGGCGAGCAGGGAGCGCAGCAGGCAGTGCACGGCCAGGTCCGCCGGGCCGCGGTCCAGTCCCACGGGGCGCGGCGGCAGGACCACGAGATCCTCCGCGCGCTCCCCGAGACCGCGCGGTGCGCACCCCTCGGCGAGCCGGACCGCCGCGGCCGCCACGACGACGTCGAGATCGGCCGGGGCGGTCTCGTCGCGCGGTTCCTCCACGGAGTGGACCCATCCGAGGCGGCCCGAGTTCGGGGAGAGCCCGCGCGCGAGGAGCAGCACGCGGTCGCGGTACACGGCCAGCGTGGCCAGGACGACCTCGCGGGCGCCGTGCTCGGTTCCGAGCGCGCCCAGGAACCCAGGCCCGACGTCGCGCTCGGAGCGGACACGCCACGTGCGCATCGCGGGCTCGATCTCCGGCGCGGCGACGACCGAGCGACCGCGGGCGGCGAGCGCCGCCGCCAGCTCGCGGTTCGCGAGGTGGCGAAGCGCGGTGGGATCCGGGAAGTCGTACAGGTTCGTGGGGAAGGCCACGAACAGCACGAGCGCCGAGCGCGGCTCGTCGGACGCTTCGGACGCGGCCGACGCGGCGGGAAGCGCGAGGACGGCGGCGGCCGCGAGGAGGGACGCGAGCGGCAACGAACGGCGGGCGCGCATCAGTCGAGCAACGTCCGCAGCGCCTTGCGGACCGTCTCGCGCGAGACGACGTAGAGATCCCGGGGGCCGCCGCCGAACAGCTTGTTCCACACCGAGGACCCTGTGGCGTGCGACTGGGCGCGCCACACGAGCACGCCGGTCTGCGTCTCCGTCATGCCGAAGGTGGCCGTGATGACGGGCCCGCGCGAACGGTCGCCCTGGCCGTAGCCGTACTCCTCCACCGTGCCGAAGAACAGCGCCTGCACCTCCAGCTTCTTCCCCAGCGCGATGGCCTGCTCCGGCGTGAGCGCGCTGCCCGCCGGGAGCCCCAGCGTGAGCAGCGCCGCCTGGGTCTCGCGCGGGTCCACGAGCGCGAGCACGTCCTCCTCCAAGAGCTCCATGAGGAAGATGGACTGCATGCGCTCCGCCGCCTGGAAGTCCGTCGTTAGGTTCTGGAACGGAAGCACCGCGGCCCGCTTCATGTGCGTGAAGTCCACGTTCGGGTGCACGTAGCTGCCGCCCGGGGATCCGCAGCCGGCCCCGGCGAGGGCCGCCACGACGAGAGCCAGCCTCGCGCCCCTGCGGATCCCTTCGTGCTTCATCGGTCCTTCCCCCTCGTTCGAGGCATCGTCCCTTGCGGACAATCTACCTCACGGTGACCAGTTCACGTGCACCCGCGTCTCCACCGGCAGCGTCTCCTCCCCGGCGATCTCGTAGCGCCGCACCCCCACCCGTCCCTCCGCCAGCAGGCCGCGCCGCACGAACCACTTCACGGCGGCCGAAGCGCCCGGCTCCCAGGAGCCGACGCGCGAGTCGTAGTAGCTGTCCACGGCGAACGTGGGACGCAGGTTCCCGCGCGGGAACGGCGTCCAGGTCACGGCCTCGCGCGTGTTCCAGTCGTCCTCGTCCCGCTCCTGGTAGCGGAAGTCGCCGGACACGCTCACCAGCGGCACGGGCGACCACCCCGCCTCCGCCACCGTGTCGCTGAAGCGCGAGAACCCCGAGCCGATCTCCTCGTCCACCCAGCGGTCCGTCCGCTCCGCCTCGACCGTGAAGGTGCGCACGGGCGTGGCCTCCACGCGATGCGAGACGGAGATCGACGACCCCCGGCGGCCCGCGTCGTCGTCCCGGCGCCGCCCGTGCGAGAGCCGCTGCGTGAGGCGCAGACCGGGCGCGGCCCGGAAGCTGGAGTCCAGGGCATAGGTGTCGGTGGTGCGGTCCCGGCCCACGCTCGTGTCCACCGTGCGGTTCCACGTGAGCGACCCGGAGAGCCGCTCGCTCCGGAGCCGGGTGGCGGCGAGCTGGTAGCTGGTCACGTCCGTGTTGCGCCGGTTGTTCCGGGCATCGACGTTGCGCAGATCCACGCGGCCGGCGACCACGTATTTCCCGCGCGCCCAGCGGGAGCGGAAGCCGTGGTCCATGTCCTCCACGTTGCGGCCGTCGTCGTCGAAGCGGCGCGCGCGCAGCCGGGTCTCGTAGCCCACCTCCACCTCGGGCGTGACGTCGTACGCCGCGCGGCCCTCGAACCGGTAGTCCTGCGAGTCCTCCTCGCGCGTGCTGCCCGTGCCGTCCGCCGGGACGAAGACCTCCAGTTCGGTGACGTACAGCTCCGGCTCGGCCGGCCCCAGCTTCTCGTCCACGAGCTTGAAGAAGCGCGCGGCCACGTCGTCGCCGAACGTGACCTGCCAGCCCTGCACCACGGTCCCGATCTCCACGTACCGGACTTGCGCGCGGTCCGCTGCCAGCTCCTGCCAGAGGCGGCCGTCCGGGTCGTCCGTCACGAACACGCGCCACACGTACAGCTCCGGGTTCGGCGGGCGGCGGTCCACGTGCAGGAACGCGGAGGAGAGCGGCGTGGGATCGCCGAAGTCGCAGGCCAGGTTGCGGAAGTCGCCGCCGAACTCCCGCACCACGGACGCTGCGCCGCCGACGTTGATCGTGGTCCGGGCCTCGCGGTTCCGGTCGAACAGCTCCGGCACGGCGACCGGATCGTCCTCCAGGGGATCCAGCGTCTCCGGCGTGTCGTCCAGGACGAGCGTGGCCTCGAGCGGCGCGCGGTACAACTCGTCCCCCACGCCGGAACCCACCTCCGTCTTCTGGTCGAGCAGGAGCGTCCGGGCGCGCACGTAGGTGCGCAGCCGGCCGTCCGCGAAGTTCGGCGTCCCGACCAGCTCGAACCCCTGCGACAGGAACGTCCGCTTCGTGTCGTCCACGTTCAGGTCGCTCGAGGTGCGGGAGCCCACGTACTCGAGTTGCCAGCTCCCGGGCAGCGACTGGCGCGCGCGGAGGAAGCCCGTGCGCTCCTCCTGCTCCCGCCCCATGCCGGACGGGCCGTCGGGGTCGTCCTCGGAGTGCGTGCGGGACGCATTCACCGAGAGCTGCGTGGTGGCGGTGAGCTCGGCGTCGAGCCAGGACGCCAGCTGGTCGCGCCGCGTCTCCGGGGGCAGCGCCGTGGCCCCCTCGGACGTGCGCTCGTACCAGCTCCCGCGCAGGCCGGCCTGGAAGCGCTGCGTCCGGAAGCTCGCCGTGCCTTCGGGTTGGTACGACCGCTTCCGCGACTCCTCCGAGATGCCCGTCGCATCGTTCCCCGTGGTCTCCCGGAGGGCCCAGAACCGGAAGTCCACGAACACGGGCCGGGAGAGCAGGAACCCCTGCTGGAGCGACAGGGTCGTGCGGCGCCAGCGGGACTCGAAGGTGTCCGTGTCCGTCCGGGCGGTCTGCCGGTTGTCCTGGACGTCCACCGTGGCCTGGACGGCCGCCGCCGGGGCGGGGAGGGCGCAGAGCCCGGCGAGCACCAGGAGGGTGACGGAGCCCGCCCGGACGCGGGGCGGAGGATCGCGGTGGAGCATCGGCACACCCGGCGATCGGGGAAATCGGATCTCATGATCCGGTATCGGTCCCGGGCAATATACCCGCCGGCGCGCCGGTGGAAGAGCCGAGCGGCCGGACTTCAACTGCCAGCCGGGGATCGGCACCGACGGGAATGAGAATTTCGTCACGTTCACCCTGTAACGGGATATATCGGTCATAGAAATGTCACGGCCGGGTCTTGTATGACAAAAGGCGACCCAGTAGTCTTATATCCAGGAATGGGTCTCCGGAGACCGGAAGCACACCCAGGCAGCGCGGTCTCCCGAGAAGTTCCTGGTTGGTCCCGAGCAGTGCCCTAACAGGAGAGTCCACACATGATGCGCGCGAAACTCGTCACGGCGGCGATCCTCAGCCTCCTCCTGGTGACGCCCAGCGCCTTCGCCTTCCACAGTGCTGGCGTGGCGGAGTGCGCGGGTTGCCATACGATGCACAACAGCCAGGACGGCGCCCTGATCACCGACGCCGGCGGCCATGCCTACCTGCTGAAGGCCGCCAACTCCACGGATGCCTGCCTCGCCTGCCACGCGGCCTATGGCCAGTTCCTGGGCGGCACGGGCTACGGTCCGGGCGGCGACTTCTACTGGCTCACCAAGACCTTCACTTGGACGTCCCACGGCAGCAACGTGGAGAGCACGGGTGACAGCCACGGCCACAACGTGATCTCGCCGGCGAACGGCATCGCGGCCGATCAGACGCTGCTCACCGCCCCCGGCGGCACGTTCGACAGCGACTGGCTGACCTGCACCTCCTGCCACGATCCGCACGGCAACCAGAACTTCCGCATCCTGTACGGGAACACCGGACAGGGCCCGATCTACGTGGGCGGCCGCTACAACTTCCCGTCCAACGCCCCGATCGCGAAGGGCGACTCGCGGCGCACCTACGTGGGCGGCGGCGGCAACGAGACGAACGCCCAGCACACGATCTACAAGTCGGGCATCAGCGACTGGTGCGCGAACTGCCACACGAACTTCCACAGCGACAACACCACGAACTTCGTGCACCCCGTGGATGAGCCGCTGAACGGGCTCGCGGACAACTACAACGCGTACGTGAGCACGGACGACCAGACCGGCGGCAGCCAGGCCACCGCGTACTGGGGCCTGATCCCGTTCGACATCGTGAACGTGGACCTGACCACGGCCGACGTGAACAACTACACGCAGGGCCCGGCCGCGAACGACCGCGTCACCTGCGTGAGCTGCCACCGCGCGCACGCGACGGCCTTCCCGGACGCGGGCCGCTGGGACTTCGCGGAGACGTTCATCGTCGACTCGCACCCGCAGCTCACGGACGGCGGCGCGACGGCGGACGACGTGACGAACAAGTACTACCAGTACACGTTCGTCAACAACCAGCGCTCGCTCTGCAACAAGTGCCACGTGAAGGACGCCGGCGACGGCCCGAACACCTAGGGTACGCCGGGATCCACCGGGTACGGGCGGCCCCCTTCCGCGAGGAAGGGGGCCGCTTCCTTTCGCTCCCCGGTTCCGCCGCGCGGGTGCCGGCGCCGATACCGAGGGGGGCGTCCTTGACACCCTTCCGGCCCGACCGTACCCTTCGCGGGTTCGGCTTCGAGGAAGGCGTCGAGGCGGGGCGTGGCGCAGTCCGGTAGCGCACCTGCTTTGGGAGCAGGGGGTCGGAGGTTCGAATCCTCTCGCCCCGACCACGCCCGGCAGTCCGACCCGCCCCCGCGCGGGATCCCCGCGCCCGTAGCTCAGCCAGGATAGAGCGACGGCCTTCTAAGCCGTGGGTCGCAGGTTCGAATCCTGCCGGGCGCGCCAGTCCTCGGAACGGCCGGCCCGCAGGGGCCGGCACGCCCGGCATGAAGCAACGGTGGGTGTAGCTCAGTCGGTAGAGCGCCTGACTGTGGATCAGGGTGCCGCGGGTTCAAGTCCCGTCACCCACCCCATGCTTCGGGGCCCTCACGCCCCTCCGCCCGGCGGCCGGAACCGCTCCCGCGCCAGGACGATCGCCCGGCCGCGGTGGGACAGCGGCTCCTTCTCCGCCACCGTCATCTCCGCGAACGTGCGCGTGTGCCCCCCGGGAACGAAGAGCGGGTCGTAGCCGAACCCGCCGGTCCCCCGCTCGGTGTCCAGGATCGTGCCGGCGCACTCGCCGCGAACGCGCTCCACGCGGCCCGCCGGCGTGGACAGCGCCAGCACGCACACGAAGCGCGCCGTGCGCGCCGGCGGCGGCACGCCCCGCAGCGCCGCCAGCAGCTTCGCCCGGTTCGCCGCATCCCCGTCGTCCCCCGCGTACCGCGCCGAGTGCACGCCGGGCGCCCCGTCCAGCGCGTCCACGCACAGGCCGGAGTCGTCCGCCAGGGCGGGCAGCCCGGTGGCCGCGGCCACGGCCGTCGCCTTCAGGGCGGCGTTCTCCTCGAACGAGGTCCCGGTTTCCGGCGGCAGCGCCACGCCCGGATGCGCGGACAGCCCTACCAGCTCCCAGTCCGGGAACGCTCGCGCCAGCTCCATCACCTTCCCGGGATTCGACGTGGCCAGCACCACGCGCGGAGGGCGCACTACTCGTCCAGCCCGAGGACCTTGCGCTGCGCGCCCACGAGCGAGGCGATGCCGCGCCGCGCCAGCGCCAGCATCTCGGCGAGGCGAGCGTCGTCGAACGGCGCGGCCTCCGCCGTGCCCTGGATCTCCACGAAGTGGCCGCCCGCGGTCATCACCACGTTCATGTCCACCTCGGCGTTGGAGTCCTCCACGTAGGGCAGGTCCAGCAGCGGCGCGCCCTCCACGACGCCCACGGACACCGCGGCCACCAGCTCCTTCAGGGGCCAGCGCGTGATCCGGTCGGTGCGCCGCATCCAGTCGCACGCCTCGAAGAACGCCACGCACGCGCCCGTGATGGCCGCGGTGCGGGTGCCGCCGTCCGCCTGCAGGACGTCGCAGTCCAGCGTGACCGTGCGATCGCCCACGGCCTCGAGGTCGCACACCGCGCGCAGCGAGCGGCCGATGAGGCGCTGGATCTCCAGCGTGCGCCCGCCGGTGAGGCTGCGGCGCGACCGCGTCGTGGTGCTGCGCGGCAGCATGCCGTACTCCGCGGTCACCCAGCCCTGGCTCTTCCCGCGCAGGAACGCGGGCACGCCGTCCTCCACGGACGCCGTGCACAGGACGCGCGTCTCCCCCATCGCGACCAGGCAGGAGCCCTCCGCGTGCTTCGCCACCTTCGTCTCGAGCGTCACGGGGCGCAGCGCGTCGGCGGCCCGCCCGTCCGGTCGGATCATCGTCCCTCCTCGCCGCGCGGGGCGGCAGCGGTTCCCGGCCCAGGCGGGCGCGGCTAGCGGTAGTCGTCCACGTCCAGCGGCGCGGACAGGTCCGTGTGCCCCGCGAGCGTGGGCACGGGCTCGCCGTCCACGAGCAGCGTCACGTCCTCGACCGCGGCGAAGTTCGCGGCGATCGTTCCCACGAGGCAGCGCAGCGTGGCCGACTCGGCGGCCGACCCGCCCGGGTGATCCGTGCGCAGGTCGTCCGAGAAGTCCAGGACGAGGCCCCCCTCGCCATCGAAGAACACGTTGAGGAGTCGCGTGGACGGCGGCAACGGGTGCAGGCCCTCGTCGCTGCCGCGGATGAGCTCCTCCACCACGCGCCGCACGTCCCCTTCCAGGGTCTCCCCGCCCAGGACCTCCCGGCGCTCCGCGGTGATCTCGCCATCCGGGGCCGGAAGCCGCAACTCCACCGTGCGCGACCCGGCGGGCAGGTCCTCGCCGGGCGGCGCGATCTCCACGCGCTCGCGCCGCAACGCCACGGTGAGGCCCCACAGCACCACGGCGAAAAGAGTGACGGACGCCACCGCCCCCGTGATCCACCAGCGGCGCGTCTCGTTGCGGCCGCCCTCGACCGGTTCCATCCCGCTCACGGCGCGTCCTCCCCGAGGGGATCGCCCGCATCCAGCGCGGCGGCGCCCAGGGCGGCAGCCACGGCGTCGCGATACGCCCGCACGGCCCCCGCCACCGCCGCGGCCACCTTGTCCCGGAAGGCGGGATCGCCGAGACGCTTCGCGTCCCCCTCGTTCGTGAGGAACCCGCACTCCACCACGACGGCCGCGGTGGACACGCCCGCGAGCGGAGCCCACGCCGCGGCTCGCACGCCGCGGTTCGGGCGGGCCGTCTCCTTCGCGAGCTGCGTGGACAGGAGGTCCGCCAGGAGCTCCGAGCCCCGGACGGCCGTGGCGTCGCGCGCGCCCCAGGGGCGCGGCGTGAGGGGATCCGCCGCGGGCGCGGCAGGCGCGGACGAGACGCCCAGCCCGAAGCCCTCGAGGTCGGGATCGAACCACGCGTTCGCGTGCAGGGAGACGAACACGTCGGCGTCCTCCCGGTTCGCCACGAGCGCGCGCGCCTCCGGGGCCACGAAGGTGTCGCGGTCGCGCGTGAGGACGACCCGGAAGCCGTCGGCCGCCAGGAGATCGCGCGCGCGCTTCGCCAGCGCCAGCGTGACCTCCTTCTCCGCCAGGCCGCCCTCGGACTTCGCGCCCTCGTCGGAGCCGCCGTGCCCCGCATCCAGAACGATCACGCGCACGGGGCGTTCCGCCGGAACGGTCACGGCTTCCTGGAACTCCGCGTCGGGCAGCACGTCCGCGGCCTCCGGCGAGGCGACCACCAGCTCGAGCCGCGGCGGAGCCGGACGCGCGACGAGCTCCGCCGGACCGGCCGCGCCGTCCAGCCAGAACGTGAGCCGCGCGCCGGCCGGGTCGGCGGCCACCTCCACGCTGTCCACGAGACCGATGCCCTTCGAGCGCGCGGGCATGGACTCCGCCAGACGCGCGCCCGGGACGTGGACGACGCAGCGGCGGCCCTCGCGAGCCACCTCGCCGCCGAGCTCCTCGGTGATCCGCAGCGCCACCACCGTGCTCCCGCCGCGCAGGTCCCAGTGCAGCCCCAGGACGTTCGCGTCGCCGCGCACGACGCGCAGCTCGCGCGCGTCGCGCGCCCACTGGACCCGCTCCGGGATCAGGGGATCGAGGACCTCGGTGACGAGCCGCGCCGGCACGAAGATGCGCCCGCGGTGCCACACCACCGGCGCGAGGAGGTTCGTCCCCGCCTGGTCGACCTGCACGTACGGGCTGCCGACGGTGAGCGTGACGCGGCGCTCGCCCACCTTCAGGACCATCTTGCCGAGCTCCGCGCGCCAGTACTTGGTGGCGCGCGCCACGAGCGCCACGTCGCGCAGGTCCAGGTAGTCCACGCCGTCGAGCCGCGCCACCGGGATGGGCCGGCCCTCGGGACGGTCGCTCGTGCGGAGCAGCCCCTCGACCTCCTCGGTGGATGCGGCGGCGGCCGCGCCCGCGGCGACGGCGATCCACAGGGACGCCGCGGCCAGCACTGCCCCCAGCCCGGCGCCGACGCCGATCAATCCGCGCACGTCGCCCTCACTCGTTCCCCCGCGTCCGCCGGGACATGGCGCGCTCGATCTCGCGCTGCGCCTCGCGCTTCGCCACGTCCTGCCGGCGGTCGTAGTCCTTCTTGCCGCGCCCCAGGCCCAGCTCCACCTTCGCCCGCCCGTCCTTCCAGTACAGGCGCAGCGGCACCAGCGTGAGCCCCTTCTGCTCCAGCAACCCGCGGAGCCGCTCAATCTCCTTGCGGTGCAGCAGCAGCTTGCGCGTGCGCGTGGGCTCGTGGTTCTGCCGGTTCCCGTGGCTGTACTCGGGAACGTGCATGCCCACCAGCCAGATCTCGTCCCGGTCGACGCGGGCGTACGCCTCCTGCAGGCTGGCCTTGCCGTCCCGCAGCGACTTCACCTCCGTCCCGGTCAACACCAGCCCGGCCTCGAAGGTGTCGAGGATGGCGTAGTCGTGCCGCGCCCGGCGGTTGGACGTGATGAGCTTCACGGCTTCGGCGGTCATCGGAGGCTCCGCGGGGGAACGGCCGCGCAGGATAGCACGCGATGCGCGGGGCGGTCGTCACGGCCCGGCCACGATCTCCCACGCGCCCGTGGGGACGGGCCCGAGCACGACGGGGCCGTTGTCCCCCCAGTCGACCCGCAGCACCAGGTGCGGCGACTCGCCCGGGGCCGGGGCGCGCACGGCCACGCCGAGGCGGTGCTCCAGGACGTAGCGGTACTGCCACGGCAGCGGGCCGCGATCGCGCGGGACCTCCACGGCGAGGCGCAGCGGGGCTTCCGGCGTGCCCAGGCCGGCGGCGCGGGCGGCGTCGCGCACGTCGCGGGCCGCGGCCACGAGGTCCGCGTACGGCAGCCCGTAGCTCGGGGTCCCCCGGTGGGCGCTCACATAGCTCTGGAACAGCAGCCACGACGCGGCGCCGAGGGCCGCGAGGGCCGCGGGAGGCGGCAGGCGCCGCAGCCACGGGGACGCGCCGGACGCGGCCCGGCGCGCGCCGAGCACCAGGACCGCGGCGAGGACCGGCCAGATGGTGAGGTAGTAGTGCGCCGCCCCCTGCACGCGGGCGAGCAGGAAGAGCGCGGGAAGGCCCAGGGCGAGGACGCGCAGGATGGGGCGCGCCGGGCCGGCGAGCGCGTCCGTGCGCGGCCGGACGAGCTCCGCGTAACCCAGGACGAACGTGACGGCGAAGGGCACGGCGGCGAGGTGCACCAGCAGCCCCACCGGGGGCACGGGCCAGCGGAGCAGCCCGCCGGCGCCGAACGCCGCGGTCTGCAGGATGTTGTGCCCCGTGGCGTCGAGCACGAGGTTGGTGAGGACGTCCACGTCCGGCCCGGCGGAGCGCGTGCGCACCGCCAGCTCGCCGCGCGCGGCGGCCTCCAGCACGAAGCGCGCATACGGCGCGAGCAGCACGGCGCCCGCCGCGACCCCGACCGCGAGCGCCGCCTTCGCGCCCCGGACGAGCGGCGGCGCGGCGACCGCCGCCACGAGGATCGCGAAGAACACCGCGGACTGGTGCACCTGCACGAGGACGGCGAGCAGCGGCGGCAGGAACAGCGCGGCCGTGCGCGCGCGCGGCGCCGCCCGTGCGCGCGTGGCCAGGAGGAGCGCGGGCACCGCCAGCACGGGGAGCAGGCACGGATCCCAGATCTTGCGCGAGAACCAGATGGCCACGGGCGAGGCGGCGTACACCGCCACCGCCGCCTCCGCGTCGCGCGGCCGCGGCAGCCACCGGCGCAGCAGCGGCACCGACAGCGCGAGCGCCGCGACGTTCAGCAGCGTGATCGCGCCCTGCGCCGCGCGCGGGTCCGTGGTGAACGCGGTGATCGCCGCGAGGAAGTACAGGTACCCCGGCCCGTTCGGCAGGCCGGCGGACGACGGCCACGCGTGCGCCGGCCGCTCCCCTTCCCGCGACACGGCGAAGCTGTCCACGAGGTGCTCCGCCTCGTCCTGGCGGAACAGGAACCCGTCGGGCCACAGGACGCGGAGCAGGGCGCCGAGCAGGACCCAGCGCCACGGGCCCCGGCGAAGCGGCGAGGCGATCCCGCCGGTCAGCGCTCCGGCTCCGTGGCGATCCCGAGCACGAGTCCCGAGACGAAGTAGAAGAGGCCGAGCACCTCGGAGTCCCCGAAGTTCCACTCGAACAGCCCGTTCACCGCCAGCGCCACCACGACGGCCGGGTAGGCGCTCACCAGCCCCTCCTCCCAGAGGTTCCGGATCCACCCGCGCGCCGCGCGGCGTCCGAGCCGGAAGAAGGCGACGAGCAGCCACACGAAGACCACCAGCGCCGGGATCCCCATGGACACCGCGACCTGCAGGTAGGCGTTGTGCATGTGGCTGTGCACGTGGAAGCGTCCCTGGGGCGTGACGACCTCCTCGTCCATGCGGTCCTTCGGGATGACGAGCCCGAGACCCGTGAGCGGGCGCTCCGCCACGAGGCCGAGGCCGTGCTTCCAGATGAGGACGCGCTCCACGTTGCGCGGGTGCGAAGGGTCGGTCACCGAGGCCACGCGATCACGGATGTCGGGCGGCCCGATCACGAAGAGCAGCGCGACCCCGATGCCGATCCCCGCGAGCACGGCCCATCGCCGGCGCAGCAGCCACAGCACGCCGGCCGCGAACCCGAGCCAGGACCCGCGCGTGTACGTGGCCAGGAGCGCGGCCAGGATGAGCGCGCCGCAGATGGAGAGGAAGGCGATGCGGCGCGGGTGCGGATCCTTCAGCGCCGCCACGAACTCCGCCACCGCCACGAGCCCCACGACCATGAGGATCCCCGCAACCGTCATGTAGAAGCCGGAGATCCCGCGGAGCCGCGCCTCGAGCCCGCCGCCCTGGGCGAAGTGCACCGCGAGGCCCCACGCCGACACGATGGCCGCGGACGCGATCAACACGCCGAGAACGGCACGCAATCGCCGCCGCACCAGGGGCTGCGCGGCCACGACCAGCAGCGGCAGCAGCGCGAGCTTCTTCAGCTTCCCGAGGGACCCGCCGGGATCCAGAGCGAAGACCGCGGCCAGGACGCTGACGACGACCCACGCCGCCACCGGAGCCGCGAGCGGATCCCGGACCAGCGCGACCGCCTTCGCGCGCGCGTCGGGATCCAGGAGCAGGATGAAGACCGCGAGGCCCAGGCTGATGTGGGCCCCGGCGATGCTGAACGGGGTGAAGAAGCCGAACAGGCCGACGAGGACGGGCAGCGCGGCCCGGGCGAACCCGACGAGGCCCATCGCGTTCCTCCTGGAACCGGTCCGCCCCGGTGCCGGCGCCGACGGAACCGCCGCCCTCCTCGAGAATCTGGTGCCGAAGGTGGGATTCGAACCCACACGGGGTTTCCCCCACACGGCCCTGAACCGTGCGCGTCTACCAGTTTCACCACTTCGGCAAGCGGGACGGCAAGATATCCGAACCCCGCCCGGATGGGAAGCCTTTCGTTGTGCTGCGGAGATTGTGGATGGACGCGGCCAACCTCCGATCGTCCAAGGACTTCGAGCGCCCCGCGAGGCAGACGCTCCAACTCGTTGCTGAATAACGCATTGGGGCCCGTGTTCCACAATCTGCGAACCACAGGGTCAGGGATACAGGTGGCGGGAGGTCCAGGTGGAGGACTCCAGCACCCACTCGTCCCGCGAGTGCAGCCGGTGCATCCCGGACTTCCAGAACTCCACCCGGTCCGGCAGCACCCGGAATCCCGACCAGAACGGCGGTCGCGGGATCGGGCCGGCGCCGAAGCGGCGGGCAGCCGCGACCACGTCGCGGAGGAGGCGCCAGCGGGACGAGAGCGGAGCGGACTGGCGGGAGGCCCAGGCCCCCAGGCGGCTCTCGCGGGGGCGCGTGGCGAAGTACGCGTCGGCCTCGGCGTCGGTCACCGATTCCACGTCCCCCTCCACGTGCACCTGCTCGCCGAGCGGCGGCCAGTAGAAGGTGAGGGCGGCCCGCGGGTTGTCCCGGAGCTGGTGGGCCTTGCGGCTCTCCAGGTTCGTGTAGAAGACGAATCCGTGTTCGTCGAAGGCCTTGAGCAGCACCGCGCGCGTGGACGGGCGGCCGCTCGCGTCCGCGGTGGCCAGGATCACCGCCGTGGGCTCGGGCAGGTCGGTCCTCGCGGCGCGCTCCTGCAGGGCACGGAACCGGCGCACGACTTCCGCGGGCAGCGGCACGGGCCTCCTCGTCATGGCCGCTCCGCCGAGGGCCGTTCGGCCAGGGCCATCACCGACGTGCCGAACGGGAGATCCGCCCGCCGGAGCCACGCGGCCTCCGCGCGAAGCACGGCGGCGAGCCACGAGTTGAGCGGCTCCGGCGTCCGCACGTAGGTGGACCGCGGCGCGCCGCGCCGGGGCCGCAGCCTGGAAGCCCAACGCACCACGGCCACCGGAAGCAGGATGGACGCCATGGCGTACGTGATGCGCTCCGGGCGGAAGCCGTTGCGCACGAGCGAGTCGCGCAGCATGCCGCGCACGTAGCGACGGTGATGGTGCAGGCTCACGTCGTGGTCGCTCCACAGGAATGCGTACGCGGGCACCGAGATCAGCAGCTTCCCCCCCGGCTGCAGCACGCGGTGCACGTCGCGCAGCAACCGGTCCTCCGCGGCCACGTGCTCGAGCACGTCGAACATCGTGCACAGGCCGAGCGATCCGTCCGCGAACGGGAGCTGCTCGCCCCGCGCCAGCACGACCGGCCGCGGCGGGATCTCCGGCCCGTCGGCGCACGCCTCGCGGACGATCTCGGTGCCGAAGAAGCGTCCGTACGGGGCCAGCAACCCGAAGTTCGCGCCCGTCCCGCAGCCGATGTCGAGGCCGCGGCGCGCCGCGTCGGGCGGCACGCCCCGCCGCAGCATCGCGGCCAGCATCGCCCGCCGTCCGACGTGCCACCAGTAGTCCCGCTCCTCCTCGCGGAGTCGCCGATACTCCGTGGGCTCCAACGGGAATCCGCCTAGTTGGCCGCGCGATCGTCCGCGCCGCGCTCGGCGTCGGTCGCCGAGTCGTCGAACAGCTCGTCCATCAGGTCGTCGTCCAGCGGCAGGAGCTCCTGGAGCTCCGTGCCCAGGTCCCGCGACGCCTCGGTCGTGGCGAGCAGCGGCGCGAGCACTGCCGCGCGTTCCCTTCGACCGACCCGCAGCGCGGAGGCAGGCGGCGGATCCGCGCGCTGCAGCCGGGCGGGGACGCCGGGCCCGCCCGGGATCCACCGCGCCAGCGCGCCCGGCAGCTCCACGCCGGCGGCGAGCAGGGCGAAGTCCACGTCGCGCACGTCCCCGGACCACGACGCGACCACCGAGCCCGTCTCCTCGCCCGATCCGGTGGCCGCCGTCCACGACGACGGCGCGGCGACCCCCGCGCGATCGAAGACGCCGCGTGGCCAGCGCAGGGCGACCTCGATCTCCGAGGAGTCCGGCGCGGCGGCGCGCGCGGGTCGCAGGACCGGCATCCACAGCCGCTCGCGGAACGCCCCCTCCGTGAGGGGAAGCGAGGTGACATACCCCGGCTCCGACATGTGCACGAGCGGGGACCGGAGGCGGAACGTGACGAGCGCCTCCTCCCCGCTCGCGAGCGGCTCGGGGAACTCGAACGAGGACTCCAGCTCCGGGCTGAACCCGCCCAGCCCCAGCGAACCGAGTTCGTTGCCGCGCACCACCGGGGCGAGCCGGCCGTCCACGCGCAGGTCGTACACGGCGGCGCGGCGATCCAGGAGGAAGCGGACGAAGCGCACCGAGTCCGCCAGCGCGCGGACGTAGTACGCGCCTTCCACCAGCAGCGCATCCTGGCCCGGGTACGCGTCCACCGTGAGCCGCACGTCCAGGAGGTCCAGCACCCCGAGCTCGCGTCGCTCGATCACGAGCCACGCGTCGCCGCGCCGCTCCAGCGCCCACTCCTCGCGGCGCACGACCGGATTCGACTCCTGCCGCTCGTCCGTCTGCAGCGTCCAGAAGGACTGCGCCACGCCCCAGGCGGCGCCGCGCCACGTGGCCGTGCCGTGGGTGCGGGTCACCACCGCCGCGCGCGCCGCGCCGTCCGGGGCGGACCGCAACTCGCGCACGGACTCCGTCTCGACGCGGACGTCCGTCCACAGGAACATCGCGGACGTGCGGATGTCCATCATGCGGCGGGACTCGTCCCGGGCGTCCGGCGCCCAGAGCCGATCGACCGCCGCCGCCCCGGCGGGAAGCGCCGCCTCCAGGGCGGCGCCGAAGGCCGAGGGGTTCGGGACCTCGGGGGCGGCCATGGCGGCGCGTGACGCCGCCAGCAGCCCGAGCGCGGCCCCGAGGATGGCGCGGCGAGCGGCGTTCCTGTCCATGTCCGGTCCCCGGTGAGGATGGCCCAGGATGGTAACTCCCGCCCCCGGGAGCGGCAAGGCTGCGGACCCGATCGTGCGGACCCGAACGCGCGAAACCGCCGGTCCCCCGGACGCATCCGAGTCGGTGGCCGTCCCGAGGATCGCCCCGCCCGCGGGCACGACAGGCCGCCGGCCCGCGGCACGGGAAGCCTCCGGCCCGCGGCACGACGCGCACCCCGGAGCGGCAGGAACGGAGGATCGATGAGCGACAAGGTGGTCCGGACGGACCGGGAGTGGCGCGAGGCGCTCACCCCGCAGCAGTACGAGGTCACGCGCCGGAAGGGAACGGAGCGCGCGTTCGCGGGCGCGTACACCGACACGAAGGAGCCCGGCACGTACCGCTGCATCTGCTGCGGCCAGGAGCTGTTCCGGTCGGAGACGAAGTTCGACTCCGGCTCCGGGTGGCCCAGCTTCACCGAGGCGATGGATCCCTCGCGCGTGCACCTCGCCGAGGACCTCTCGCACGGGATGCGCCGCATCGAGGTCACGTGCGCGCGCTGCGACGCGCACCTCGGCCACGTCTTCCCGGACGGCCCCGGCCCGGGCGGGCAGCGCTACTGCATCAACTCGTGCGCGCTCGACCTGGAGAAGGACGCGGGGTAGCGCGTCCCCCCGCGGGAGCTGCGCCTCCCCGGGACGGGGCGGCGGCGGGCACGGCGTCTACAGGTGGTCCACGAACCAGCCCGCGGTGGCGTCGGCCACGCGGTCCCATGCGGGCGTGGGACCCGCCCACGGGTGGACCGCGCCGAACGTGTGCCCGGTGCGCGGCACGCGGCGCAGCTCCTTGACCGGGCTCGAGCACCACGCCGCGAGACGCTCGGACTCGGACGGGTCCACCGCCTCGTCCAGGTCGCCGTGCAGCGCGAGGTACGGGACGCGCAGCGCGCCGCACGCCGTCTCCAGATCGTAGGCCGCGGCATTCGCCTCGAGGTCGTCCAGCACCGACACGTCCATCCACATCGTCTGCCCGGTGCGCGCGTTCGGCACGTCGAGCCGGCCGCGCGCGCGCCACTCCTGCTTCGCCCGGTCCGTGGTGCGCTGGAACGAGGCGATCGACGCCCAGGTCACGACCGCGCGCACGAGGCCGGCGCGCGCGGCCGCGAGAAGGACCGTGCCGCCGCCGCGGCTGTGGCCGAGCAGGCCGATCCGCGCCGCATCCACGGAAGCGCCGGCGGTGCCCCGGGCGATCGCGTCCAGGACCAGGCGCACGTCCGCGACCTCGCGCCCGGGCGTGTTGCGGGCGAAGCGCTCCAGCTCCGTGAACTGCACCGGATCCTCCCCGATGCCGTTGCACGAGACGTTCATGCGCACGCTCGCGATGCCGCGCCCCGCGAGCCGGTGCGCCGTGGGCGGGAACATCCCCCAGTCCTTGAAGCCCTTGAACCCGTGCACGATCACCACGACCGGGAACGGCCCTTCCCCGTCCGGCACGCACACGTCGGCCCGGACCGGGAGGTCCTCGTCGTTGCGGAGTTCGAGCGGGGACTCCACGAAGGTCATCGCGGGATCCGCCGCCGCCGCCGTCCGCTCATCGCGACAGCGCCTCCTCGTACACCGAGAGGTACCGCGCCACGGCCGACTCCACGGTGAACTCCTCCACCGCGGTCCGCCGTCCGGCCTCGGCGATCCGCTCGAGGCGCGCCGGGTCGTCGAACAGGGCCCCGAGGCTAGCGACCATGCCGTCCACGTCCCGCGGCGCGTGCACGAGGCCGTTCTCGCCGTGCCGGATGATCTCGCGCGTGCCGCCCTCGTTCGTGGCGCACACCGCCACGCCGCAGCTCATCGCCTCCAGCGCGGCGAGACCGAAGCTTTCGTGCTCGGAGGGCAGCAGGAACGCGTCGGCCAGCGGGAGGAGATCCTCCAGGTACTCCTGCGCGCCGAGGAAGTGCACCGCGTGGTCGACGCCGGAGCGGCGCGCCTGCTCCTCCGCGGCGGGCAGCTCCGGGCCGTCGCCCACCATCAGCAGGCGCACGGGGTACCTCTCCAGCAGACGCCGGAAGACCTCCAGGATCGTGGGCACGTTCTTCACCGGCCGGAAGTTCGACGCGTGCATGATCACGAACTCGCCCGGGCGGGTCCACGGGCGGCGCGCGCGCTCGTCCGGGCGGGGCCGGAAGCGCTCCGCGTCCACGAAGTTGCGGATGACGTCGATCTCGCCCACCGCGGGGAAGTTGTCGTGGGTCTTGCGGCGCAGCCAGTCCGATACGGCGGTGACGGCGTCGCTGCGCGCGATGGAGAAGCGCGTGATCTCGTAGAAGGACGGGCGCAGCCCCACCAGCGTGATGTCCGTGCCGTGCAGAGTGGTGACCGTGCGCACCGGGCAGCCGGGGCACATCTCCTTCGCGAGGTACGCCGAGGTGGCGTGCGGCACGGCGTAGTGCGAGTGGATGAGGTCCAGGCCGTGCCCGCGGATGACGTCCAGGATCTTCGCCGCCAGGTTCAGCGAGTACGACGCGTGCGCGAACAGCGGGTAGGTGTCCACCTCCACGCGGTGGAAGTACAGGTTCTCCCGGAACCGGTTCATGCGCACCGGCACGTCGTTCGTGATGAAGTGGACCTCGTGGCCGCGCGCGGCCAGCTCGATGCCGAGCTCCGTGGCCACGATGCCCGAGCCGCCGTAGCTCGCGTAGCAGATCATCCCGATCCTCACGCGCCGCCCTCCCCGCGCCCGGACGGCCCGGCCGCCGGCGACGGCGCGAACAGGTGCCGCGGATCCAGCACGGCCTGCGGGCCTTCGCGCTTGTAGCCCTCCCCCCAGGTCACGCCGATGCGCGCGCCGTGCACGCGCGCGCGCGCCTCCAGAACCTCGTGGAACGACGGCTCGGAGATCTCCGTGCGGGCCGGGTCCCCCGGCCCTCGCGTGAACTGGGACGCGTACGCGCGCACCGCGGCCCGCTTCACGTCCAGCACGGCGCCGATGTCCACGACCACGTCCGGCTCGAACGGCGTCTTCTGCTCGTAGAAGAGCACCGGGCCGGGCGCGAACGGCTCGCCGCCGGCCGCGAGCTTCGGCAGCCGCGCGAGGAAGCGCGCGCGCCGGACGAGCAGCGCGGTCTCGCGATGGTCCGGATGCGGGTCCACGTCCCAGGGCGCCAGCACGAGCGAGGGCCGGTGCCGGCGCAGCGCCTCCACGACGGCACGCGCGTGCTCCCCGTCCGCCGACGAGATCGCGCCGTCCGGGAGGTCGAGGCACTCGCGGGACGCGGCGCCCAGGATGCGGGCGGCCTCGGCGGCCTCGCGCGTGCGCGTGCCGGCGTCGCCGCGCGTGCCCAGCTCCCCGCGGGTCAGGTCCACGAGCGCGAGCGTGGCGCCGGCCTTCGCGAGCGCGGCGCACAGCCCGCCGGCGTACAGCTCCACGTCGTCCGGATGCGCCGCGAACGCCAGCACCCTCATGCCGCACCTCCCGGCAGGCGGAACGGGAGCAGCCAGTGCGACATCCGCCCGGACTCCACCTGCTCCACGTGGTCGCGCACGGCGTCCTCGGCCCCCTCGGGGACGCCCGCCAGCACCGCGAGCGCCGCCGAGACGACGCGCTCCTGCGGGAGATCGCGGGGACGGACGAGCTCGCGGTAGTGCCGGAGCGCGGGATCGCGCCGCGCCTCCGCGGCGCGCGCGGCCGCGGCGGCCTTGTCGCGGAGCCGATCGCAGGCCTCGCGACATCGGCGCTCCGTGTCCGCCGCCGCGTCCGCGAGCGAGGCGTCGAAGTCCCGTGCGGCCTCCCGCGCGGCGGCAACCGTCTCCGCGACACGCGCCTCCAGGGTGGCGAGCGCGTCGCGGAGCGCGGGCGGCAGCGCCGCGGAGGCGGACGCGCGCAGCGTGCCGTCGAGATCGCGGACGAGGTCGGCCGGCGGCACGTCACGCCGGCGCGCGAGCTCCAGCAGCCCCTCCGGCACCCAGGTGGCCTCGAAGCGGGGGAAGAGCACGGGCATGCCCACGCCGAGGCGCGCGTAGGCGCCCGCGAGCTGCGCGTGGTACGCCACCTCGCCCGGTCCCGCGATCGTGGCGACGTTCGGGAAGAGCGAGTCCTGCACGAGCGGGCGCAGCAGGACGTTCGGCGAGAGCGTCTCCGGGGCGGTGCGGACGCGCTCCGCGAGCGCGGCGTCGTCGCCGGCGAACGGGAGGCGGCGGCCGTCGGTCGCGTCGAACAGCGCCTGCTCCGTGGACGGGTCCGTGATGCGCGCGCGGTAGCCTTCCGCCTCGAGCCGGCGGCCGGCCTCGCGCACCGCCTCCCCCACTCCCCGGCGGCACCGCGCGTACCGTTCGAACAGCGGCGCCGCCGCGCGCCGCAGCTCGGCCCACCGTCCGTCCACGACCACGAGCCCCGTGTCCGGGAACAGCGCGTACAGCCAGGCCGCGGCCAGCTCGCCGTGGTCCGCGGCGCGCTCCAGCGCGCGCGCCGCGAGGGAGCGCAGCGCGTCGCCGCCCGGCCACGCGCCCAGCACGGGCGCCGCCTCCGCGAGGACGCGCGCGCTGCCGGCCGTGCCCAGGTCCCCCACCATCCCGCCCGCAGGCAGCTCCCCGCCGCCCAGCGCGAACCGGGCGAGCTTGCCGACGGGATCGGGCAGGACCGTGCTCGCGATCTCGGCGAAGTCGCTGTCGTCCCCGGCGCTCCAGAACACGGGAACCGTGCGCAGCCCGGTGCGCGCCTCGAGCCGCCGCGCCAGGGCCACCGCCGTCCACGCCTTGTGCAGCGTGAACAGGGGCCCGAGGAAGAGCCCGGGCTGCTGCCCGGTGACCACGCACCGCGCCCCGGGCGCCGCGAGCGCGTCGGCGGCCGCGGGGGCCGCGGCGCCGGCGCCCAACCGCTCCGCGTGCGCGCGGATCCGCGCCGCGACCGGCCCGGGAACGGCGGCATCGCGCAGCTCCTCCAGGCGCGACGTCCAGGCGCTCCCCGCCGCGGGATGGCGCGGCATCCAGGATGCGGCGCCCGGCTTCGCCGCCGCCCAGTCCGCGGCGAACCCGCCGGTCTCCGGCGCGATCGGCGCGATGCCGGCGAGACGCGGCCGCGTCACGACGCTCCCTTGCGGCTCACGACGATGCGGCGCGCGC
This sequence comes from uncultured Gemmatimonadota bacterium, assembly GCA_964571855.1. Classification (GTDB taxonomy): domain Bacteria; phylum ARS69; class ARS69; order ARS69; family ARS69; genus CAYYFX01. The sequence continues at coordinate 90,847 of CAZNDO010000011.1, read as the reverse complement.
TGGCCGCCTCGTCGAACGGGGAGCGGTCGTAGTCCCCGAAGACGTGCACCGGCCGCAGCCCCGCCCGCTCCAGGAAGGACTGGACCTCCTCCGTGCCGTACAGCGTCACGCGCTCCTGGTAGGAGGCCAGCGGCGGGCCGTCCGCGCCGGCGCGGCGGATGCGCACATCCTTCACCACCATCCGCCCGCCGCCCTCCAGCCGCTTCTCCTCGCGGATCACGAACTCCCCCTGCGTGCGCTCGCCGACCCGCATGGGATGCGCCAGGACGTGCGCGCGGTTCAGGTAGTCCAGCACGTGGTGCCCGCCACGGCGCAGCACGCGGGCTCCCTCCGCCACGACCCGTCGATCCTCCTGCGGGCCGAAGTACCCGAAGCTGGTGAAGAAGCTGGCCACGGCGTCGAAGGCGGCCGGCGCGAACGGCAGGGCGCGCATGTCCCCGCGCACGAGCGGCCAGCGGGCGCCCGCCTTCCGCCGCGCCGCGGCGGCGAGGTCCAGCAGCGTCGGCGAGTAGTCCAGCCCCGCCGGCCGCGCGCCGCACCGCGCGAGCGGCGCGAGGTGGCGACCGGCCCCGCACCCCACGTCGAGCACGCGCCGGCCGCGCCATCCCAGCACGTCGTCCAGCGCAGCGATCCAGCCGTCGGCCTCGGCCTGGTCCCGATGCGGGTACACCACGGGGTACCACGGCCCGAACGCCTCGACGACCCACGACATCGCGGCCCTCCGGTGGGGGCCGGCCAGCATAGCAAGGAACGGCGGATGCGCGGGTGGCCGGCGGAACGTCCCGGCGGTCAGGCGACGCCGAGGGCGGCGTTCACGGTCTCTTGCACGCGGTGGATGGTGCAGGGTTTCGGGATGTACCCGTCCGCGCCGGCCGCGATGACCTGACGCTCCGTGTGGAACGTGCCGTACCCGGTGATCACGATGACGGGAACGTCGGGCGAGGCGGACTTGATCCGCTTCGTGAGCTCCATCCCGTCCATCTCGGGCATGTTGAGGTCGGTGATGACCAGATCGATGGCCTGGTCCCGCATCCGCTCCAGCGCTTCGGTCCCGCCGGCCGCGGTGAGGGTCTCGTGGCCCATCATGTCCAGGAGGTCCGTGAGCATGGATCGCATGCTCTCCTGGTCATCGACGACGAGGATTCGTTTTGCGTCCATCCGGCCCCCGCGTCCCGTTGCACCTTTGCGCCAGAATCGGCAACCCACCTGTGCCCCTTGAGTCGTGGTGGGAAGATTGTGGAGGACGGCGGGGAACCCGCTTGTTGACAAGGACTTGAGCCACATCAGCTCAGAAACTCGAAGGGACACCGGCCAAGCCATTGGAATGGAACGCGTTGCGCGCGATCTTCCACAATCTCCGCACCACGATCAGCGGGCCACGAGGAGGGTGCCGGTGAGGGCCAGGGCGGCCAGGCCGAGGGCGCGGAACGGGAGGCCCCCGGGGGGCTCCTCCCCCGCCGCCAACGAGGCGATCGGGAGGGCCTGGAGGGGCAGCGGGGCCCCGGGGCCGGGGGGGCTGCCGGCCTCGGTCCAGGCGGCCTCCAGGAGCATCGCGAGGTCGGTCACGGCGGAGGCCACCTGGCGCCGGGCGAGGTCGCCGGTGTGGTCCCAGAGGGTGGCCTCGTAGGCGGCGCCGAAGGAGGGGTCCACGGCGCGGGCGGCGGACTCGGCGGCGAGGAGGGGTTCCACGCCGGCAAAGGCCTCGGCGATCCACCGGAAGCAGGCGTCCGTCACGGTGCCGTCGAGGCGGGGAACGGACGGGGCCGGCGGCAGCGTGTCCTCCGAGAAGTGGTGGTCCATCATGTGGACCTCCCAGCGAAGGTGCACGCCATCGTGGCCCGTGCGCTGGCCGTCGTAGTTCACGGTGCAGTGCAGGGGCTGGTGCGTGTCGCCCACGTAGTGGCCCAGGTCGGCGGCCCACGCGCCCGCGGAGGACCAGTCGCCGCGGCGCAGCGAGGCGACCACCATCCGGTAGCACTCGTCGATCGCCCAAGGCGCCATGCCGAAGCTGCGCGCCTCGGCGGCGCCGTACTTCTTCAGCATGCCGTCCCAGGTCCGCGGGATCTTCGCGAAGGGCGGCCGATCGAACGCGTCCGCGTCCAGGTAGTGCCGCGGGGGCTCCTCGGCGTCGGTTCCCTTGCGGTGATCGGCGTCGGACGCGTGCATGCCCAGCGAGGCGGCCAGCGGATGCCATGCGACCCCCGCCTCACCGTCCAGGGCGAGGACGGCGCGGCGGTTGATGATCTCGTGGGTGCGCCCGCCCCACGCGCCGGCGTCGCCGGGAACGAGGATCGCGGCGCCCAGGCACGCGACCACGACGAGCGGCGGAACGCGGGGAGGCGACACGGTCGTTTCCCTCTCCGCGCTCCCGCCGGGGTCGGGCGGTCTAGTGGACGCCGTACGAGGAGTACAACTCGTAGTCGAACTCCGGGCTGTTCTCGGGATCGTGGCAGCGGCGACAGGTGGACTCGCCGGCTCCGAGGAACGACCCGTCGCGCGCGTGCTGGAAGCCGATGCCGTGGCACTCCTCGCACTGCACGTTCCAGACCTCGGGCGGCAGGTTGGCGTCCGCCACGTGGCGCTTGTCCGCGACGCCGGTCACGTGGCAGCCCACGCACTCCGGATCGTCCCAGGCATCCGCTTCCGCGAGCGTGGCGAACGCGGTGGCGTGCGGCGTCTGCTGCCAGGCCTCGAACTCCGGCACGTGGCAGGACTTGCACGACTCCGCGCCGAGGATGCCGTTGCGGTGGGCCACCTCCACCATCCGCTGCTCCTGGGCCTTGTGCTCCCGGTCCCGCTGGCTCGCGAGCTGGCGCTCCCGGCGCATCTCCTTCTGCGCCCGGTCCAGGTCCTCGAACAGCGCGTGGATCTCGCCGTCCATCGGCCCCTGGCTGAGCAGGCGCACCGCGTCGCCCTTCGCCTCCAGCAGCTTGCCCGCGGCGTCGTACTTCAGGTCCAGGGTGCCGAACCGGTCGGACTTCGAACCGGCCATGGCCACCACGGTGTCCCCGTGGCGCTTCGGCTCGTCCAGGATGGCCGGGTAGTGGCCCACGATCACCGCGTCCACGTCCAGGTCCTCCGCGAGGAACTCCGCGGTCTCGATGCCCGTGTGCGCCAGCAGCACCACGATGTCCGCCTTCGCCTCCAGCTCCGGCAGGTACTTGCGCACGGTCTCCGACGGATCCAGGAGGCGGATGCCGTCCGCCTTCAGCGGCTCCTCCACGGGCGCCACGACGTGCCGCTCCGGGGAGACCACGGCCAGGAAGCCGACCTTCTTGCCGCCCTTCTCCACCACGCGATACGGCGGGAACAGGGGCTCGCCGGACGCGTCATCCACCGCGTTCGAGCAGATGAGGTTCAGGCGGTGCTCGGTCTGGGCCGCTTTCAGGTACTCCCGGCCGAAGGCGAGGTCCTTCTCGCCCAGCCCGATGGCGTCGTAGTGCAGGAGCCCGAAACCCTGGATCTGGTACCGCGCGTTCAGCGCGGCCTCTTCCGCCGCGATCTCCCCCGGGTTCGTGTTGAACTCGAGGATGTCCCCTGCGGTGCAGGTGAAGACCTGCCCGTGCACCTTCGTGAACTCCCTGATCTCGCCGGCCCGCCGGGCCAGCCCACCCTTGTCCTTGGCCTTTCAGCCGCAGGGGGCCAGCTCGGAGCGCTCGTCCGCCGAGTAGACGAGGAAGAAGCTCTTGCCTTCTTCCGCCGGCTCGGCGCCCAGGAAGGCCGCAAGGCCGGCCAGGGCGAGCGCGAATCCTGCGATCCGTCGCATGGGGACTCCTTCGGTCGTGGCGTCGGGGGTTTGCTGCCAGCGAAGCGGCCAGTCTAGCACGCCCCGGTCCAACCCGGGAAGAACGCGTCCGTTCCGCGGTGCGGGGCGGTGCACCCGAGGCGTCGGTCTCCCGTCCGCGGACCGGGGGGGCAACCGCCTCGACGAGGTCGGACCGGGACGCGGGCGCCCGGGAGCCCGGCCGCCGGTCGGCCGGCCGCCGTCCCCCCCCGCCGCGGATCGGTCACGTCGACCGACCCGGGTCCACTCTCGGCCGCGAATCGGGTCACCTCGACCGACCCAGGTCCACCATCGGCACCGCGGGACCGGAGGCCGGATACGACGTCACCACCGGCTCGATCAGCGCGGCGAGCCGGGCGGTGATGTCGCGGATGCGGAGCGTCTCGGCCTCGATGCGGGTCAGGTCGGTCCGGGCGCGCTCCAGCAGCGCGCGCGGATCGTCCCCGGCCCGGAGCCGGTGCTGCAGCATCTGCGCGTAGCCGAGGATCACCGCGAGCGGGTTGTTCACCTCGTGGTTCACGCTGACCATCGTGGCGGTGATGGCGGTGAGGCGCTCGGCCTTCACCTGCTGCGCGTGCAGGGCCACGTTCGCCGTGACGTCCTCGATGACGAGGATCGCATGGTGCCGGCCGTCGCTCTGGAACGACACCGGGAGATGGTGCACGTTCAGGTGCAGCCGCATCCCGGACGGCAGGTCCACGACCTGTCCCGTCCGCGTGGAGGGGCGCCCCAGCAGGAGCGCGTCCGCCAGGTCCTGCCCCATGCCGAAGGCGTCGCGCACCTCCGGCGGCAGGTCCTCGTAATGCCGGCCCAGCACCTTCTCCTTGGGGACCGCGCCGCCGGACACGTGCTCCATCGCGCGGTTCCACGTCACGATCCTGCCGTCCTGATCCACCACGCCGATGCCGACGTTCACGGTCTCCACGATGTTGTCGTTGAACGTGAGCGCGCGCACGACCTCGCGGTTGCGCTCCTCCAACTGGCGTTGCGCCTCCTCCAGCGAGCGGAAGAGATCCGTGATGGTGGCGTTCTTGCGCCTCAGGTCCTCGGTCTTCCGCTCCAGTTCCTCGGTCCGCTCGCGGACCTCCGACTCGACGCGCTCGCTGAACGTGACCAGCTCGCGGTGCAGCTCCCGCCCGAGCAGCGCGGCGGCGAGCTGGCCGGCCACGATGCCGAGGATCCGCACGTGCGCCGGGCGGAACGTCCCCGGCAGCGACGAGTGCAGGTGCAGGGCCCCGAGCACGCGGTCCTCGGCCACCAGCGGCACCGCCACCACGGAGCCCTGGGCCGGTGTCCCGCCCGTGCGGCGGAAGCGGAGATCGCGCGCCAGATCCTCCACCACGAGCGGCTCGCGCGAGGTCGCGAGCCAGCCGCCGAGGCCCTCGCTCTCCGCCAGCGCATCGGGGAAGCGCGTGCCCGACGGGGCGTCGGGCGGCGCCTGCGCCTCCAGCTTCAGGCCGCCGGTGGCGGGATCGAGCAGCAGGACCTCCGCGCCCTGCGCCCCGAGCTCGCGGACCAGCACGGAGAGGAGCGGCGGCAGGAGGTCGTCCTCGCGCAGGAAGCGGGCGATGTGGTCGCCCACCTCCCTCACGATCGAGAGCTCCAGCACCTTCTCCTCGAAGTCGGCGTTGCGCGCGTTGAGGATCTCGCGAACCATGCGCTCGCGCGTGCGGGCCTCGCGCGCCTCGTCCAGGGCGGCGCGCGTCTCGCGCGCGGCCGCGGCCCGGACCGGCTCGTCCGGCCCGTCGCTCTCCAGCCAGACGAGGATGCGCTCCAGTCGCTCCGTGATCATGCCGCGCTCCGGGCCGCCTCGGCGAAGGCCTCGACGCGCTCCAGCGACGCGGCGAAGCCCGCCTCCACGGCGCGCAGCGACGTCGCGTCCACGGGCAGCAGCGCGAGCACCTCGGGCGCAGGGCCGGCCGCGGCCGGGGACGGACCGCCTCCGCCGGCGGCGGATCCGCGATGCGCCACGACGTCCGCCGTCTGCACGAGGGCGCCCCAGCGGCCGAGTTCCGGCGGCGACCGGTGGTGCGTGCGGACGGCCTCGAGCACGTCCGGGGGGAAGTGCCAGCGGGTCCCGAGCCATGCGCCCACTTCCGCGTGGTCGGCGCCGAATGCCGCCGCCTCGGCGGCAGTGCCGGCGCCGCTTCCGGAGGCCAGGGCGCGATAGCGATCCCCGGCCAGCGTGGCCAGCACGAGCTTGCCCACGTCGTGCAGGATCCCGGCGCAGAACGCCGTGCCCGTCGCCTCGATGCCGGCCTGCCGCGCGAGCGCCTGCGCCGCGGTCGCCACGCCCAGGGAGTGGCGCCAGAACGCGTCCAGGTCCACGGTCCTTGCGACGCGGGAGGAGAACGAGTCCAGCGCGGCGACGCCCACGGCCATCGCGCGGATCGTGTCGAACCCGAGCACGACACACGCGGCACGCACGTCGGACACCGGACGCGGCAGGGAGAAGTAGGCGGAGTTGGCGAGGCGGAGGACCTTCGCGCTGAGCGCGGCGTCCCGCTGGAGGACGTCGGCCAGGGCGCGCGCCGTGCTCTCGGGACGCCCGAGCACGTCCCAGATCTCCGCGATCGTCCGCGGGGCGGGCGGAAGGTCCTTCAGGTGCGCAAGATCGCGGTAGAGCGCGTCCCGGCGGACATCGTCGCTGGACATCGAGAGGGCTCCCGGGCGGGTTTCCGGGAACATCGGCAAAAATGGCCAGTCGCTTGAACGGGCGGGCGCGGGGTCGACGCGGACGGGGCGCCGCGGGCGGCCGCGGGGTCGACGCCGTAGGGGCGGGCGCCGCGGGCGGCCGCGGCCCGGCTCAGTCCAGTTCGCCGACCGTCAGGATCTTCATCATGTTCGTGCCCCCGCGGTTCGCGGCACGCGTGCCGGACACCACCACCACCCGGTCCCCCGCCTCCACCTGGCCGCTGCGCACCAGCAGCTCCTCGCCCAGCGCGAACATCTCCGCCATGCGGTCCACGCGGGGCATCCGGGCGGGCGTGACGCCCCAGCAGAGGCAGAGCCGCCGCACGGTCACCGCCTCCGGCGAGAGGGCGAGGATGGGCACCGTGGGGCGCTGGGACGACAGCATCCGGGCGGTGGAGCCGGACTCCGTGTAGACGACGATGGCCTTCGCGTTCACGTCCTCCGCCGCACGGCTGGCGGCGCGCGCCACGGCCTCGTCCGGGTCGAGGGCGCGATCCCGGGAACGGACGCGCGTGAAGCGCTCCGGGTCCGGTGCGTCCGCCCGTTCCGCGATGCGCTCCATCATGCGCACCGCCTCCTCCGGATACCGGCCGGTCGCGGTCTCCGCGGACAGCATCACGGCATCGGTGCCGTCCAGGATGGCGTTCGCCACGTCCGACGCCTCGGCCCGCGTGGGCACGGGGCGGTCCACCATGGACTCCAGCATCTGCGTGGCCGTGATCACCGGGATCCGCCGCGCGTTCGCCGCGCGGATGATGCGCTTCTGCACGCGGGGGACGTCCTCGGGGGGGATCTCCACGCCCAGGTCGCCGCGCGCCACCATCACGGCGTCCGCGTGGGCGAGGATGGCGTCGAGGCGTTCCACGGCCTCCGGCTTCTCGATCTTCGCCACGAGGAAGACGTCGCGCCCGCCGGCCGCCTCCCGCGCGCGCTGCAGATCCTCCGCCCGCCGCACGAAGCTCAGTGCGGTGAGGTCCACGCCGATCCCCAGGCCGTGGGCGAGGTCCGCACGATCCTTCGCGGTGAGCGACGGGATGGACAGGCTCGTGTCCGGCAGGTTGATCCCGCCGCGCCCCGCGAGCGGTCCCCCGCGCTCCACCACGAGGGTCACTCCCTCCTCCCCGCGCGACGTCACGCGCAGGAGGAGGCGCCCGTCGCGCAGCAGCAGCCGGTGGCCCGGCTCCAGCTCGTCCGCCAGTTCCGGCAGGTTCGTGGTGAGTCGTCCCGGGCGCACGGGGCCGGGCGCGCGCCCCAGCGCGAGCGTGTCGCCGCGGCGCAGCTCGATCTCGCCGCCGCCCTCCACGTCCCCGGTGCGGATCTTCGGGCCGCCCAGATCCTGCAGGACGGCGACCGGTCGACCCGATCGCTCCGCCACCGCGGCCACGTCCCGCGCCGCGCGCTCGTGCCCCTCGTGGTCGCCGTGCGAGTAGTTCAGGCGGAAGACGTCCACCCCCGCGGCCACGAGGCGCGCGAGCATGTCGGGGTCCGACGACGCGGGGCCGACGGTGGCGACGATCTTCGTGCGGCGCATGGCCGGCGAGGATCCGGCCGGGCGCGTCCGCTGTCAACGCCGCCGCCGCGCGCACGCGAAGGGCCGGGAGGCGTTGCGCCCCCCGGCCCGGGTCCGTGCGGTCGCGCTCCGACCCTAGCGGAGCACGACCGCCTTGCGCGTCACCGAACCCTGCGGCGCCTCGATCCGGTAGAAGTACACGCCCGACGACAGGCGCGACCCCTGCGAGTCGCGGCCGTCCCACACGAGCGCGTGCGCGCCCGCGGGCTGGACCGCGTCCACGAGCGTCCGCACCTCGCGACCCTCCACGTTGAACACCCGCAGCATCACGCGTCCCTCGGCGGGCAGCGTGTAGCGGATCGTGGTGGCCCCGCGGAACGGGTTCGGCTCGCTCTGCGGCATGGCGAAGACCAGCGGCGCCGCGGGCAGGACGTCCGCGCCCGTCTGGTAGGGCTGCATCTCCCCGTAGCTGGACGTGCGCCACGGGTTCGCGCCGCTCATCGGCCACGGGTAGGCGGCCGGCGTCGACGCGCCGCCGAAGTCCAGCACGTTGACCGTGCCGTCGTACGACGCGAACGCGATGTCCACGTCCCCGTCGGCGTCCAGGTCGCCCGCGCACGCGGTGGAGAAGATCTCGCCCGCGGTGGGGATGGGCATGCCGGTCACCATGGTCCCGTTGGAGCGGAACCCGTAGAACTTCCCGTTGCGGTGGCCGCAGAAGATCTCGAACTGCCCGTCCGCGTCGATGTCCGCGATGATCGGGCTGGCCGAGAAGTGCCCGGTGGCGCCCGTGCTGTCCACCGTGGCGAAGCGACCGCTCGGGTTCAGGAAGCCCGTGCCGTCGTGGTTGTACGCGTACAGGTGGCCGTCCCAGCAGGACACCACCACCTCGAGCTGCGGGTCGCCGTCCAGGTTGGCCACGGCGGGCTGGCAACGCACCTCGCTGGGCAGCGTGGCGAACACGCCCCCCGCGAGGTAGTTCGAGCCGTCGTGGTTGTACCCGTAGACCTTGCCGTCGACGCAGCCGACGAGCAGCTCCTTCGTCCCGTCGTTGTCCAGGTCGGCGAAGATCGGCCCGTTGCGCATGTCGTTCGGCAGCTTCTTCGGGAAGCCGGCCTGGTTCGTGCCGTTCGGCTTCTTCACGAACAGCGAATCGTTCCAGCACGAGAACGCGATCTCGCGCACGCCGTCGTTGTTCCAGTCCGAGATGGCGACCGGCCCCCAGATCATGGGCGGGTTCAGCTGGCCGGGCCCGTTGGCGGTCTCGTGGAAGATGCCGCCGGTCTGCGTGAGGCCCGTGCCGGTGTGGTTGAACCCGTACAGCCGGCCGTTGTCCGTCCCGACGAAGAACTCCAGGTCGGAGTCCCGGTCCACGTCGGCGACCGCCGCCGTTCCGCGGATGGTGTTCCCCGAGCCGGACGCGTCGAAGAGCCAGGTGGTGGAGCCGAAGTGGGGCGTGCCGTCGTGGCCCACCACGTAGAAGCGCGAGTCCATGGCGCCCCACAGGACCTCGGCCGTCCCGTCCTCATCCAGGTCGCCGATGGCGGGCGAGCTCCAGATGGCGGCGTTGGTGGACACGGGGAACGTGCCCGCCTCGGAGCCGTCCGCCTCCCATCCGTACATGCGGAAGTCCTGCGACCCCACGAACAGCTCGGAAGCACCCGCCGCGTCCGCGTTGTAGATCACGGGCGAGGAGTAGACGTTGCTGTTCGCCCCCTTGGGCCAGCCCGCGAGCTGCGGCTGCGTGGTGTACGCGAAGATCTCCGCCGACGGGAGGCTCTCGTTCCCGGAGGAGTCCACCGCGGTGACGATGTAGTAGAAGCCGGAACCGAACGACAGGCCGCTGTCCGCGTACCGGCTGCCGGTCCGCAGCAGCTCGAAGTTCCGCTGCACGTGCCCGGTGCCGGGCGTGGCGCTGCGGTACACGTTGTAGCCGGCCAGGTCCGCCTCGGCGTTCGGCGCCCAGATCACCTCGATCTGCGTGGGCGTGGACACGAACGAGAGGGTCGTGGGGGCGGCGGGCGCCACGAACTCCAGGTCCTTGGCCCACTGCCGCCCGAGCGAGTCCGTCAGCGTGAGCGTGATGGACGTGCCCAGGGCGCTGGTCACCGTGAACAGGTAGCCGTCGGCGCCGGTGGTCTGGCCCAGCGGCGCGATGCTGCCGTACGCGTCCGCGGCGTCCAGGAACGTGATCCCGGCGGCGGCGGTGGCGAGCCCGTTGACGCCGTCGGCCCGCCCGGCGCCGCGGTTCAGCACCTTCGGGATGAGACGCACCGTCTCCCCCACCTCGATCACGCCGTCCCCGTCGCCGGAGATGGGCGGCGCGTTGCCGTCCAGCACGTCGAACACGATGGATTCGAGCGCCGGCGCCGCGAAGACCACCGGCACGACGCCGGTCCAGGTCTGCAGCGTGGCCGACGTCCACGTGAGGTCCACGTAGCCGAGCTGCCCGTCCCGCGCGTCGTTCGCGATGGAGTACACGACCTCGCCGGTGGCGGTGCCGGCCGCGGCGACGTTCCCCAGCGCGTCGGTGCCGTCCACCATCGTGAGCATCGTGTTGTCGGCCATCGTGAAGTCCACGCCGTCCCAGAGGTCCTGGCCGTACGTGGAGCCGGTGAACGTGAGCGAGTCGCCGCCCGCCACGATGGCGGCCACGTCCGTGGCCGAGTCCAGATCCGGCGTGGCCAGCGTGCGCACGCGCCCGTCCGTCGTGACCGTGCCGGTCACCACGGTGGAGTCCGCGCCGGACGCCCAGCGCACGTGCCAGCCCTCGTCGTCCTGCCACACGAACACGCCCAGGTCGCCGGACGAAGTGTCCGCGGCGAAGGACATGGGAGGCGTTCCGATGTAGTCGATCAACGGGTTCGCGAAGTCCAGCGTGAAGGGCACGCCGGCCGGGTTCACGCGGCCCGGGCCCACGAACACCTTCGCCGGATCACGCACGCCGTCGTACAGCAGGTCGAACGTGGCCTCGGAGCCCGGCTCGATCGCGGCGCTCAGGGTCACGCCGTTCGCCGTGGAGACGCCGCCGTTGCGCACGGTGGCGTCCAGCTGGAAGGTCTCGCCCGCGTCGTGCACGCCGTCGCCGTTGCCGGACGACGGGGCGATCGCGTCGTCGTCGAACGTCGAGGACTGCAGTGCGAGGAACGGTCCCGCGGCGGCGGTCAGCGTGAAGGTGGTCTCCTTCGGCTTGAACTCCGCCTTGGTGACCACGACGTTCACGGTGCCGGTGGCGCGGCTGGTCAGCGCCAGCGTGGCCACGCCCGCGGAGTTCGTGCGTCCCCGCGAGTACGTGCCGTTCGCGTCGCTCACGCAGACCGCGGCGTCCGCCACCGGGGTGGCCCCGTTGGTGACGGTCACGTTCACCGAGGCCGTGCCGAGCGGCAGGGACGCGGAGTGCGCCACGTTGAGCGTGCCGGGCTCCATCGTCCAGAAGCGCAGCTCCGGATCGCCGAGCAGCTCGCGCGTGAGCATGGTCCAGCGGTCCGGCGTCTGGTCCGTCTGGCTCAGGCCGATGAACGGGACGCGGTGCAGCTGGCCCACCACGCCGAACCGCGTGACCCGGCTCTTGAAGATCAAGGCCAGCGCGGACTCGTGGTAGTTCGCGGCGGAGACCGGGAAGTCCTCCCGCGTGGGGCCGACCACCGCCACGGCGCCGCCGTTCGGGTTGTTCATGAACGACTCGCCCTGGCACTCGAGGTCGATCTGGTTCGGGTTGCACGCCGTGGCCATCACGAAGCTCAGGTAGCTCCCGTTGTGCAGGGAGTCCGTGTCCGCGATGTAGACGCGCGGGTTGACGCCGTTGCCGGTGGAGAACTTGAAGGCGTCGCCGTGGTTCATCAGCGTCACGAGGTGGCTGTGGCCGACGCTCAGCTCCTGCAGCGCGATGGACCGATCCAGGTTGTTCTGGCTCTGGTACCGCTTCACGCGGGTCCAGTCCAGCGGGACGAACGTGTCGAAGATGTCGCACAGCGTGGCGCCGTCGAGCGCGATGTTCTCGGGCGGGTCCCCGTAGACCCAGTTCTCCGGGAACAGCACCTCGGCCAGGTAGACGACCTTCTTCGCCCAGCCCGCCGGGGGCGTCTTCTCGTACGCCATCGACTTCGCGATGAACGTGGCCACTTCCGTGGTGGTCTCCACGGAGGCGCGGCCCACGAAGACGTCCGGGTACAGGTCCGCCTCGTCGCCGGGCGTCACCGTGAAGATGCCCTCGCCGTACAGGCCGTCGCCGTCGTCGTTCCAGTCCCCGTCCAGGCAGGCGAAGTACTGGTCCGTCGGGACGAGGGTGCCGCCGAAGAAGAAGCGGTTGTAGGCGTCGCGCGGCGGGACCACGCTGTAGTCGCCGCCGGCCAGGACCAGGTACGTCCCCCACTTCGCGTACGCATCCCGCAGGAAGTCGCGGATGCGCTCGGGCCGGTCGTGGCCGGCCGGGTAGTTGGTGTCGATCCACTCCACGGTCTTGATCACCGTGGGCACGCCCTTCTTCGTTTTCCAGTCCGCGAGGGGCTGGAACGACGCGGCCAGCGCCGACGTGGTCACGATGACCATGTCCACCGGCGTGCCCTCGAGGCTGGGCAGGTCCGTCGGGGCGAAGCCGCCGCCGTCGTCGCTGCGCAGCGCGTCGTCCAGGATCCGGCCCTCGGCGAGGGCCTCCGGGTTCTCGACCATGGACGCCAGCGCCGCCGCCATCACGCGCTCGGCCTCGGTCCCGCGCCGCTCGCGCACGAGGTCCACGGCCGCCGCGGGCTCCAGCTCCAGCTCCACGTCCACGGTGCGCGCGAGGACCAGATCCCCGCTCGGCCGGTCCCAGCGCAGCGGGAAGACGGCCACGCTCTGAAGCGTGAAGCCGCCCGCGTTGCCCGAGTGCAGGGCGAGGCCGGGCCGGGCCGGGTGGATCGGTGCGCCCGGCTCGAGAGCCCCCGCGGGGAACGCGCGCGTCACGGCATCACGCTCGCCGGGAGCGGCCGCCTCGCGGAGACCCAGCCGGACGTCCTGCGCCACCCGCACCTCGTCGCGCGGGAGGATGCGCACCTCGCGGACGGCATAGCCCGCGGGGACCGCGAACGTGTGCAGGGACACCGGCAGCGCGGGGGCGTCGGCGCCGCCCACGCGGGGCAACCCGGCGATCGAGACCTCGGCCACGTCGCCGCGCGACGCCACGCGCACGTCCTCGGCGCGGAACGTGAGCTGCGCGGACGGGTTGCCGGAGGCTCGGGATTCGGCGGCGGCGAGCATGAGCACGGCCGCGACCGCCGGGCAGAGGCGACGGAGCACCTTCGTCGCAGTCCGGGGAACCGACATCGAAATCACCTCGAGGCAAGGGAAGGGGCAGCGAGCGGGCGGCGCGAACGACCCCTCACGCCGAAGGGTCGCGCGGACGGTGAGTCCGTACGGGCATGTCCGTGTTCGATTCGCGTTTCCTGGGCAATCGTAGCGGGAACCCGTTGCGAAACCTGACCTGGGGGGCGGGACTCAGGACGACCGACGGACAGTCTAGCAACCCCGGGCGGCGAGGGTCAATGCGGCGGCCCGGCGGGCTCCGCGGAACCTGGCACTACCGCCACGAGGCCTTGATCCGGCCCCAGCTGCTGGGCTCGATCCCGAGCGGCCGACCGGTCGGGCACCCCGCCGCGAGCCAGCCCAGGTCCCCGCCGTCGGAGGCGCTCCCGGCGCACGGGGATCCGTCGGCCACCCGGAAGTCCGGATCGCCGGCGCAGAATCCGGGGGAGACCTTCAGGTTCCCGTTCGTGCCGGTGGGATCCGGGCATGCCCCGCCCCACTCCTCGCGGATGTTCTCCGAGTCGTCGTTCCAGATGTCGCAGTGGTCCGCGCGGACCGCCCCCGCCTGGCAGAACACCTGGTCCCCCTGCAGCGCGCAGCAGAGGATGGAGTCCTTGAGGTCCACGGTCCCCCCGGTGTCCACGTACACGCCGGCGCCGGAGCTGCGCCCGATCCCGTCCACGAACGTGCTGTTCGCGACCCGGATGGCGCCGGTGAACGACGCGGCCACGCCGCCGCCGAAGCGCGCGCTGCACCCGCGCACGAGCACCCTCGAGAGTTCCAGCATGCCGCCGAGCTCGATGGCCGCCGCCCCGCCGAAGATCCCGGAGTCGCAGGACTCGAAGCGGCAGGTCGTGATCGACGCGTGGCCGCCGACCTGGAACCACGCGCCGCCCTTCCCGGTGGCGCGCTCGTTCCGGAACGTGCAGTCCCGGGCCACGGCGTCCGTGGCGAGCACATAGACCGCGCCGCCGCGCTCGGGGATGGCGGGCGACGGGAAGCCCGCCACGTGGTTCTCCTCGAACGTGCTGCCCTCGAGCAGGAGCGTGGCCGAGTCGCTCCAGATGGCTCCACCCAGCCCGACCGCGCGGTTCAGGCGGAACCGGGAGTTCCGCACGGTGACCGTGCTCCCCGCCGCGATGCGCAGCGCTCCGCCGGCGATCCCCCGGTTCTCCTCGAAGTCGCAGTCCTCGAAAGTGGCCGTGGCGTCCTCCAGCGAGAAGGCGCCGCCGTTCGTGGACGCCAGGCCGCGGATGAACCGGCTGGCGACGGCGTTCACCGTGGTGGATCGCGCCAGCACGAGGCCCGCGTTCTGCACGGTGCCGCAGTCCGACAGGGTCGATCCCTCGATGCGCAGCTCGCCCACGGACCGCGCGTAGATGCCCGCGCCCGACGCGTCGCCGCCGGAGAACCGCGTGGAGAGACAATTCGAGATCGTGCAGTCCCGCAGCACGACGGACGACGCGGAGATGGCCGCGAGCCCGGCGCCGCCGAAGGCCGTGTTGATGCCCTGGATCCGCGCGCGCTCCAGCAGCAGGCTGCCGCCGACCAGCCGGATCCCGCCACCGCGGTTCCCGTCCGCATCCCCGGCGCCCGTGTTGCGCTGCCCCCGGATCACGCAGTCCCGGAAGACCAGCTCCGCGCCCCCTTCGGCCAGGACGCCGGCCGTCCCGCCCCACAGCCACACGCCGTCGAACGTGACCCGCGACGTGCCGGCCACCCGGATGAGCGGAAGCGCGGGCGTGTCCGCGACGTCGCGCACGACGCTCACGTACGTGGCCGGATCCCGGACCTGGAAGTCCGCGCGCCACCCGCCCTGGACGAGCAGGTCCTTGTCGATCGTGACGTTCGAACTCACGTACGTGGCGCCGCCGTTCCCGACGAGCTGCACCGTGTCGCCGGGCGCGGCGGTCTGGACCGCCACGCGGAAGCTGGAGATCTGGGTCGGGACGCGCAGCACGGCCGCGCGCGCGCCGGAAGCGCACAGGACGAGCGCGACCGCGGCGGCGAGGGCCGCCCGGGGCGGTGACGGGATTGCGCAGCTCACGAACGGCCCCCCGATTCGGGGTGGATCAACCGCGATTCCCTCCCCCGGGGCACGGAGCGGGCGGGCGGACGCAGGGACCCCGAGTATAGGGCCTCAGAAGCGGATCTTCAATCCGCCCACCACGACCGGACCGGACCAGTCGTAGTGCGAGGAGTGGGGGCGGCCGTCGTCCTCCGGCGTTGCCGGCAGGGTGTTCAACTCCTCGGGAGCGAACGGGAAGGCGCCGATGGTCACGTCGCCGCGGTCCAGGTCGAGGCTGCCGACGAGATGGCGATACTCCAGGAACGGCGAGACCCGGTGGCCGAGGTAGAAGTCCACCCCCGCCATCGCCTGCAGGCCCACGTCCACCTGGCTCCACGAGGCCAGCGCGAACTGGTCGGGATTCGAGGGATCCGCGTCCCGCACCTCGGGGCGGAAGGCGAGGAAGTCGTTCCCGAGCGACGCCACGATCGGCCCCGCGCCCGCGTACGGACGGAAGACGCCGCTGCGGCGGAGCACCGCCTGTAGGCTGCCGCCGACGAGAAGCCCGTCGAAGTTCGGCGCCCGGAAGATGGCCACGAGGACCTCGGGGTTGTTGCTCCGGCGGAAGTAGCTCACGTCTCCCTCCACGCGGAGCCAGTCCAGCCACCGGAAACGGACCTTGAACCCCACCGGCAGCGCCCATGACCCGTGCTCGTCGAACTGCCAGTCCGCCGGATCGTGCCAGCCGAGGTAGACCGCGTAGTCGCCGCGGGAGTACTTGCTGTCCAGGACCTTCTCGGTGAGGTCGCGGTCGTCGGAACGGCCCACGCCCGGGAAGGCGGCGAGGGCCGCGACCGCCCACACGAGCACGGAGGCCCGGACGGATCGCGCCGGGCTGCGGAACGGGGCGGACGGCATCCGGGACGGCCCTCGCGGTTCGCTTGACAGGCGGGGATGGCGTTTCTAGCGTGCGCCACTATGCGCCCTGAGGCCTTGTCCCGCAACATCCTGCGCCGCTTCGCAGCCCTCGTTCCCGTGGCTCTGGCCCTGGTGGCCGGTCCCGCGGCCGGACCTGCCGCCGCGGTCCCGCCGGCGGGCGAACCGCCGCCCGCCGACGCCCCACCCGCCGAGATGCTGCCGCCCGACCATCCGGCCTGGGCCGACGTGGAGTCGCTGTGGAACCGCGGGGGCCTCGCGGAACTCCCGGTGTTCACGCGCCCGCTCGCGCGCGCGGACGTGGCGCGCGCGCTCGCGGCACTCCGGATCGCGCGGCCGGACCTGGCCTCCCTGGCGCCGGCCCGGCGGCTCGAGCGCGAGTTCGCCTGGGAGCTGGAGCGGCTCGGCGCGGGAGCCGGGTACGCGGAGACGCGGCCGCTGCTGGCGGGAGCGGCCGGGGACGCCCTCCTGCGCGTCCGCGCGGATCTGCGCGCGCGGGCCATCACCACGGACGACACGGGCGAGATCGTGCCCGGCACGCGCGGGGGTGCGACCTTCCGCGCGTATCTCCCCGGCGGCGGGTTCGCGCTCGCGGACGTGGCGGTCGAGAAGATCGAGGACGGGGCGATCGGCGACGCGATCGTGAAGAACTCGGACTGGTACCTCTCGTCCGAGGACGCGTACCTGTCGTGGCGGACCGCCGCGCTGGACCTGCGGGCGGGGCTCGTGACGAACCGCTGGGGACC
This sequence comes from uncultured Gemmatimonadota bacterium, assembly GCA_964571855.1. Lineage (GTDB taxonomy): Bacteria > ARS69 > ARS69 > ARS69 > ARS69 > CAYYFX01. Next base: position 73,889 of record CAZNDO010000011.1, on the reverse strand, counting down.
GGGGCGCTCCGGCACCCTGCTGCTCTCGGATGCCGCGATGTCGTATCCCGCGCTGGAGCTGTCCCGCACGTTCGGGGGTCGCGCGCGGGCGGTCGCGATGGTCGGCACGCTGCACGAGCCGGCCGTGGACACCGCGGCCGCGCCGGCCGGCCGGCTGCAGTTCGCGGCGCACCGGATCGAGATCGGATGGGGACCCGTGCGGCTCGGATTGCACGAGGCCGCGGCGTACCGGGCGGACGGGGTCGAGCTGCTGTACGCGATCGGCGTGGTGCCCTACACGCTCGTGCAGCGCTGGCTGGATCGCGCCACGCCGCCGGGATCCTCCCTCCTCCCGCACCGCAACAACGTGCTGGCCGGGATGGACCTCGTCTGGCGCGTGGGCGCGGGGCTGCGCGCGGACGCGGAGCTCCTGGTGGACGACCTGGCCACGGAGTCGGCGTCGCAGCCGGACCGGATCGGCTACCAGGTGGGGCTGTCGTGGGCGGGAACGGCCGGCGGACAGGCGGTGGACGCGCGCGCCGAGTTCGTGAAGGTGTACCGCTACACCTACGCCGTGTTCTACGACGCGGACCTGGTCCTGGACGGCGTGCCGCTCGGCTACGGGAACGGTCCGGACGTGGAGCACGCCGAGCTGTGGGCGGAGCGGGACCTCGGCACGGACCTCCGCCTGGGCGCGGGCGTGGACGTGACGCGGCGCGGCCAGGGCACGGCCGGCGAGGCGTGGGATCCGGCCAGCGGCGGTTCGCGCGGCTCGGGCGGCGCGCTGTCGGGCGTGGTGGAGCGACGCGTGTTCCCGCACGCGCGGCTGCGCGCGGCGTGGCGCGACGCGGCGGACCTCCGCGTGAAGGCGGGAGTCCTCGCGCTGCGGAACGAAGGCCACGTGCCCGGCGCCGACGGGACCTCGCTGCACGTGCAGGCCGAGCTGCGCGCGGAGTGGTAGAACGACGAGGGGCGGCCCGCGTCGCGCGTGCGACGACGGACCGCCCCCCGGACTTCGTGCGCGCGGGCTAGTTCGAGCTCGCGCCCTGCACCACCAGCTCGATGCGGCCGCCCGCGGCATCCGCGCCGGCGCCCGCGGCGCCCAGGCCCTTCGCGGCGAGGCGGGACGGATCCACGCCGTAGTTCACCACGAGGTACTTGAGCACGGCGTCGGCGCGGCGCTGCGACAGCGCCACGTTCGCCTCCGGCGACGCGCTGTCCCCCGCCCATCCCTGGACGAGGACGTTCGCATCCGGGTTGTCGGCGAGGAACTTCGCCGCCGCCTCGAGCGCGGTGAGCGACTCGCGCTTGATCGTGGCGCCGCCGGAGTCGAACAGCACGCCGTTCAGCGCGAGCTGCGTCGGGGCCTCCGCCAGCTTCCAGTGCATCTCGCGCGCGTCGCGGGCCGCCACCTGCACGGCCTCCTTCACGCCCGAGTAGCCCGCGCTGGCCACGGACACCGTGTAGTCGCCCGCCTCCAGCCGGATCTCGTACCGGCCGGTGGCCGGGTCGGACTTCGCGGTCGCCGTGGACTTGCCCTGCGCCGTCACGACGGCCGCGACCGGCTGTCCGGCGGCGTCGCGCACGACACCCTCGATGCGCGCGTAGTCGGCCTTCGGGTCGGCCGCGAGGTTGGCGTCGCGCACGAGCGTCTCGCCCGCCTTCACCACGACCGCCGCCGTCTCCGTGCGGTGGCCCGGCGCGTCGAACTCGAGCACCACGTCGCCCTCGGTGACGTTCGCGATCTCCCACTTGCCGGTGGCGGGATCGGCGGCCACCCACTCGCCGCCCTGCACGCGCACGCGGCCCGCCACCGCGGCGCCGGTCGCGGCGTCGCGCAGGTTGCCGGCCACGGCGCCGAGCACGTTGCGCTTCGGCAGCGTGAAGTCGAACTGCTGCGAGCGGTGCGCGGGGATCTCCACCACGCGCGTCTTCGTGACGTAGCCGTCCGCGGAGACCTCGATCACCGCGTAGCCTTCCTTCGCCTGCGCCTCGAAGCGGCCGCCGGCGTCGGTCATCGCGGCGGCGCCGCCCTCGCGCGGGGCCACGCGGGCGTTCGCGATCGGCTCGCCGGTGTCGGCGTCGCGCACCGTGCCGAGCAGCGTGCCGCGCACGGGCGCCATGTGGCCCGCGAACGAGAAGCCCGCCAGCAGGCCCCAGGACGGACCGGCCTCCTCGGACGCGAGCGAGACGTCCGCGCCCGCGGTGAAGACCATCGCGTCGCCCGGCGCCGACCAGCGCACGCCCGGCGTGATCCGCATCGGGTTGTCCGAGAACGCGGCGTCGGCCTCCACGTCGTACTCGCCGGACCACTCCGCGAACCCGGTCCAGCCCTTCGGCGCGGGGAACTCGATCCCGGCGCCGTACAGGAACTGGTCGCCGTGCAGCACGGCGCGCGACGGCGTCGGCCCGGCCGCGGTCACGGCCCAGGCGGCCTGGTCGAACGCGCCGGTGCGGTTCAGGTAGCCGGTGCTCACGTGCGCCCGCAGGCCCTGCCGGCCTTCCGCCGCCGGGCTCGTGTAGGTCAGCGCGAGACGACCGGTGATGTCGAAGCCGTCGGAGTCCCAGCTGCCGGCCAGCGCGTCCTGGTTGCCGAGCGTGGTGCCCAGGTCCAGCAGCGCCGCGAGCCGGAAGTCCTGCCGCGACTCGGGCGTCAGCAGCGCCTTCGCGCCGAGCCCGATCCCCTGCAGGCCGAACTTGCTCTCCGACACGGCGGCCGCCTCGGAGTTCAGGAACTGGGTCTCCGCCGCGCCGTGCAGCGCGAGCTCGAACATGCGCGAGGGCGCGTACGTGACGGCGAGCGACGAGCCGCCGAACTTGACCGTCTCGGGCCGGCCGTTGGGCGACTCGGTGGCCTCGTACTGCACGCGGGCGTACGAGCCCCAGAACGTGCCGGCGAGGTAGCCGACCGGATGCGGATCGGCCGACGGAACGCGCAGCATCCCGCGCATGCCGTCGAGGGACGCGCCGGCGGCGGGCGCGGGCGTGGGAACGAAGGCGACGCACGTCGCGAGCGCGACGCACGCGCACAGAACGCGGGACGAACTCATCGGGAAGACCTCCTCGGGCGGTGGACTACCCGAGGCATCGGCCTCCCCGTGCCCTCCCTTGACCGCTTCTTGCGCTTCTTGAGCGCCCGGTCCGCTGGGACGGGCGCGGTCAGTCGCGGCGCCGGACGCGGATCATGGTCCAGGACCCCTCCCGCTCCACCGCCAGGACGGTGTGGCCGTGGCCCTTGGCCCAGAGCCGCACGTCCTCCTCGGCGGCCGGGTCGTCCGCCAGCAGCCGGAGGGTGCCGCCGGGGGCCAACCCGCGGATCCGGGCGCCCAGGCGGATGACCGGCAGCGGGCACAGCAGTCCCCGGGCGTCCTCCAGCGGCTCGTCGGTTTGCTCCATGCGGTCCCCGTCTATCCCCGGGTGACGAGTCCCGTAAAGGGACTCCCGTTCCTGGTCGAAGTTTACGAGGAACGGCGGAACCGATCGACCGCGTCGTGCGGGCCGGAGGCGGTCCGGCACGCGCGCGGTCGCGTCCCGGGAAGGCGGCGTCACGGATGACCCGACACTCGGCGCTCGCGCGCGTCCGCGCCGGGGCGAGGAGCCTCCGCGTGCAGGCGACCGTGGGCTTCGTGGCCTTCCTGTGCCTCGTGGGCGCGGGGCTGTCCGCGCTGTTCCTCGCGACCTGGGAGACGCAGACCCGCGGAGCCTCCCGGCAGGCGGCCATGCGCGTCGCCTCGTCCCTCGCGGACGCGGTGGCGCTGGACGTGGCGCGCGGGGATCTCCTGCGCGCGCGCACGGCGCTCGAGTCGCGGCTGCGGCACGACCCCTCGCTGCTCCTCGCCGCCGTGGAGTCGCCCGCGGGCACGATCCTCCTCGACGAGGCCTGCCCCGCCCCGCTGCGCGCGCGCCTGGACGGCCGCCCGGTCCCGCCCGGGAGCGGGATGCGCGCGGCCCTGGTGGACGGGGAGGACGGCCCGGTCCTGGATCTGGCCCTCCCGCTGCCGCCGGTGGCGGATGGCGGCGCGGATGGCCGCGCGGACGCCGCGCGAAGCGGCGTGCTGCGGATGGCCTACGCCCTGGCACCGCGCGCCGAGGCCGCGGCGGAGCTGCGCTGGCGGATCATCGCCATGACGCTCGCGATGCTCGTGCTGGGCGCCGCGGGCGCGAGCTTCCTCACGAGCCGGCTCCTCGGGCCGCTGCCCGACCTCGTGGCCGACACGGAGCGCATCGCGGAGGGCGACCTGGACCACCGCGTCCGGCTGGAGGCCGACGGCGAGCTGGGCGCGCTCGGCCGCACGATCAACCAGCTCACCGACGAGCTGCGCCGCTGGCAGGACCGGCAGCACTCGTGGAGCGGGGAGCTGTCACAGCGCGTGCAGGAGAAGACGCGAGAGATCGCGGAGACGCGCGAGCACCTCGCGAACATCGTGGAGAACGTGGGCGCCAGCATCATCGTGGCGGACCTGGACGGAACGGTCGTGTCGGCGAACACGCACACCATGCACATCTTCGGGACGAAGCCGGAGTTCGCGGTGGGCCGCCGACTGGAGGAGTTCGCCGGCGAGGCGGGCGCGAACCCCGAGGTGCTGCTGCCCGCGCTGCTGCACGGCGGAAGCCGCGTGAACGAGACGCATCTCCCCGGCGCGGGCGAGGACGGCGGCAAGGACCTCCTCGTGATCCAGACGCTGCTGCGCGACACCGGCGGCCACGCGGCCGGGTTCCTGCAGATCGCGAAGGACGTGACGCCGATCAAGCAGATGGAGCGGCGCCTCGTGCACTCCGAGCGCCTGTCCGCGATGGGCGAGATGGCGGGCGAGATCGGGCACGAGCTGAACAACTACCTCATGGCCATCGGCGGGCGGGCGGAGCTGATCGTGGCCGCGCTGGAGGGCGGCGAGGACCCGCGGCGCCTGGCGAAGATCAAGCGCGGCGCCGAGATCATCGCCGAGCAGGTGGGCGAGATGCGCCGGCTCACCGACGGCCTGCTGGACGCGTCCCGCAAGGAGAGCTCGCCCACCGACGTGGACCTGTCCGATCTGGTGGAACGCACGATCGAGTTCGTGAAGCCGCAGAACCGCTTCGACGGCATCACGCTGCAGCTGACCAAGGCGGACGGCCCGCTGCGCGTGTTCGCGGACCCGCAGCAGATCCGTCAGGTGGTCCTGAACCTGCTCACGAACGCGGCGGAGGCCACGCGCGAGCGCACGGCCACGGGCGGCACGATCCGCGTGGAGACCATCCGCGGCACGACCTCGGCCACGGTGCGGGTGGCGGACGAGGGGACCGGCATCCCCGAGCACGTGCGCGACCGCATCTTCGAGCCGCACTTCACCACGAAACCGAAGGGCCACGGCTTCGGGCTGGCCGTGTGCCACCGCGTGGTGGCGAACCACGGCGGCGTGATCACCGCGGACTCGCCGCGCACCGGCGGGGCCGTGTTCACGGTGCGGCTCCCCCTTCCCCCCGATCCGTCCCGCGCAGCGGGGGCTTCTCCCGGAAGGGCGCTTGCTCCTTCATCTCCTCTTCCGTTCCCAGGAATCGCATCTCCATCCAGCCGATCCGACCGCCCATGACGCACTCCGCCCACCCCTGGTGGAACCGGAGCACGTCCACGCCCTCGCCGAACGCGTAGCCCGCGAGGAGCGCCGCGTCCTCCCGCGGCCGCTCCCGGAACGGCGCCTCGTCCAGGATGACGAAGAAGCGGTCCGTGGTGAGCTCCAGGATCAGATCCCGGCGCTGGCTGCGCGCGGAAGTGAACGTGTCCTGGATGCGCCAGCCGGCGTCGGACTCGGCGAGGTACGTGACCGGCCCGCGCGGCACGAGGCGCAGCTCCCCCGCGCGGTCCTTCAGCTCGTACGTCTTGTCCGCGTCCAGGCAGGGCACGGAGACCTGGTACTCGCCCCGCGCGTCCACCGTGTCGCGCGACACCCAGACGTAGCACGTGTCGTAGTCCAGGGACCAGAACCGCGCGCCGGGACGGCGACTCTCCACGCAGATCTCGCTGCGGATCTCCACGGTGATCAGCTCGGGGAGGATGTGACCCTGCTCGGTCCGCACGCCCCCCGAGACCTCGAAATCCTCGAGGCGCTTGAGGAGCTTCTCGTGCCGGTCCGGGGCCTTGGGGTCGTCCTCCGCGCGCGCGGGCGCCGCGCCCGCGGCGCAGAAGCCGGCGGACGCCGCCAGGAAGAACCCCGCCCGCAGCGCCGCGGCCGCGCGCGCGGCCGTCGTGCCGATCCGGCAGCCCATCGCCGCCTCCACGCGGACCGGCGCGCCAGTGCCGGAATCCGCTATTCTCCCGGGTCCACCCGGAAGGCAGGATAGGTTCGCGCCCGCGCGCGCGCAACCATCGCCCGGAGCCAGGCGTGACCGAACGGATCGCATTGCGGGAGCTGGACTTGGACGGCCTGCGGGAGTTCGTCCGCGCCCGCGGCCTGCCGGAGTACCGGTACCGCCAGATGGCCCGCTGGCTGTTCGACAAGGCCGTCGACTCGATCGAGGAGATGACCGACCTGTCCCGGGACCTGCGCGCGCGCCTGGCCGCGGACTGCGAGGTGGGCGGCCTGCAGGTGGCGGCCACGCGGCGCAGCGCCGTGGACGCCTCCAGCAAGTGGCTGTTCCGCCTGCCCGGCGGCGGTTCCGTGGAGTCCGTGCTCATGCCCACGGAGCGGCGCGTGACGCTGTGCATCTCCTCGCAGGTGGGCTGCACGCTGGACTGCGTGTTCTGCCAGACCGGGCGCATGGGGTTCGCGCGCAACCTGGAGCCGCACGAGATCGTGGGCCAGGTGCTGCCGCTGTGGAAGGAGATCCGCGACCGGAAGACCCGCACGAACGTGGTGTTCATGGGCATGGGCGAGCCGCTGCACAACGCGGAGTCGGTGATCGCCGCGTGCCGGCTGCTCACGGATCCGCTGGGCCTGGACCTGTCGCCGAAGCGGATCACGGTGTCCACCGCGGGCGCGCTGGCGGGCCTGCGGAAGCTGGCGGAGAGCGGGCTCGGCGTGCGCCTGGCGGTGTCCCTGAACGCGCCCACGCAGGAGCTGCGCGAGGCGCTGATGCCGAAGGCGGCGAAGATCCCGGTGAAGGAGCTGCTGCGCGCGGCGCGGGACTACGCGCACGCCACGCGCAACCGCGTGACCCTGGAGTACGTGCTCATGCGCGAGGTGAACGACACGCCGGCGCACGCGGACCGCCTGGCGCGCCTCGTGAAGGGCGGCCCCTTCAAGATCAACCTCATCCCGTACAACCCGGGCGCCGCGCCGGAGCTGGAACGGCCGGACCGGGAGCGCGTGGACGCGTTCGCGACCCGCCTCCACCCGCAGGCGCCGGTCGTGACGGTGCGCTGGAGCATGGGCCCGGACATCTCGGCGGCGTGCGGCCAGCTCCGCACGGAGGTGGAGGGGAACGCAAGACGGGAGAGGCCGCAGCCGGCCCCTCCCGTCAGGTGAGATCCGAGCCGGGATTCGCTAGATGTCCTGGCCCTTGACCGTCTTGCGGCCGTTCTCCTTGGCGCGCTCGATCGACCGCTTCACCATGCGCTCGATCTCCTTCGACAGGGCCTCCACCGCCTCCTGGCTGGTGGCGCAGCCTTCGTTCTTGATCATGTCGCGAATCTTCGACTGAACCACGAGGATCTCGGTCACCGTTGTTCCCCTCCGAGAGTTGGGCCCACAGGTCTCGCTCGCACGATGGACCTCCCTGGGAGGTCCGAAGCCCCGGGATCATCGGGGCCTCGCGTCCGGGGAGTCAACCCGGTTTTTGGGCGCCGCAGGAGCGCAGGAGGGCGAGCGCAAGCAGGCCGAAACCAAGCGCCAGACCGGCCAGGACGCCCGGGTGGAGCAGCGGCGGGAACGGGATGGACGGCTTCGGCGGCGGCGCGTGCAGCGAATCCCACGACGCGCGCAGCACGCCCAGATCGCCGGCCAGTTCCTCGGCCCGGCGCATGCGCCGCGCCGGGTCCGGGTGCAGCGCGCGGGCCAGGAGTCGGCGCAGGCCCTCGGGAAGGGACGGCGCGAACGTGCCCGCCGTGCGCGCCGGCGCGGCGCCGGAGGCGAAGGCCGCGAGCGCGTCGCGGCCGGGCGGCACGGGATCGGCGCCCTCGATCGCATGGACGAGGACGCGCGCGAGCGCGAACACGTCGCCCTCCTCCGTGCCGCCCGGCGCATCGAGGTCCTCGGGCGCGCGCGGTTCGCGCGGATCCAGGAAGGGGCCCCACCCCAGGTGCAGGAGCAGGGTGCGCCCGTCCTCCGCGCGGACGATCTCGGCGGTCGTGATGGCGCCGTGCGGAAGGCCCGCCTTGTGCGCCTTCACGAGGCCCGCGGCGACGGTGCGCACGAGGTCGATGGCGTCGGGCGGCGCGAGGGAACCGGCGGCAAGCGCGTCCGCGAGCCGCGGCCCCGCGTACGGCGCCAGCACGAGAACCGCACGATCCTCCACCACGGCGGAGCCGAGCACGCGCGGCAGGCTGGCGTGGTACACCACGGCGAGGCGCGTACGCAGCGCCTCCAGGTCCGCCGCGAGCGCGGCGCTCCCCGGGCGTCCCGCCCAGAGGCACACGTCCTTCCCGGACTCGTCCCGGGCGGCGGCGTCGAAGCCCCCGCCCGCGATCTCGCGGCGTTCCGTGATCTCGAACGGGCCGAAGCGCAACGGCGCCCCTCCGCTTGCGGGGATGCGCCGCGTGCGGCAGTCTCTCCGGCCTGCCCGCACGAGGAGCGCATGAGGAATACCCGCTTGGGCGACATCTCGACAATCCTCTTCGACGCCGGGAACACGCTGGCCTTCCTGCACGTGGGCCGCGTGCGGGAGGCGCTCGCGGCGGCGGGGCACCCCGTGGAGGAGTCCGCGCTGGAGGGCGCCGAGGCGCGGGCGCGCGCCGTGATGTACCGGCGCGCGGGCGCGGACCCGTCGCTCACGGACCGCGGCCGCTGGGACGTGTACGTGCACGAACTGCTGGGCGCGGCCGGCGTGCCGGAGTCGGCGTGGGCGGCGGCGCAGCAGGCGGTGGAGGCCGCGCACCGCCGCGAGAACCTCTGGCGCCGCGTGCCGGCGGGCACGCGCGAGACGCTGGACCGGCTGGCCGCGCGCGGCTTCCGGCTCGGCGTGGTGTCCAACGCGGACGGCCGCGTGCGACGCCTGCTGGAGGAGCTCGGGCTCGCCGACCGCTTCGAGATCATCGTGGACTCGCACGAGGTGGGATTCGAGAAGCCGGATCCGCGCATCTTCGAGGTGGCGCGCGCGCACTTCGGCGAGCCCGCGGCGCGCTGCGCCTACGTGGGGGACTTCCCGCAGGTGGATGTGGTGGGGGCCGCGCGCGCGGGCATGGCGCCGGTCCTCTTGGATCCGCTCGGGCTGGGCACGGAGCTGCCGTGCACGGTGATCGGGCGCCTCGACGAGCTGGACGCAGCCCTGCCCGGCGGGCGCTGAGACCCGTCAACGCAGCAGCACGATCCTCCGCGTGCGCGCCTCCGCCTCCTGGCGGATCCGCGCGAGGTACACGCCCGCCGCCACCCGGCGGCCGGCCGCGTCCCGCCCGTCCCAGGTGAACGCCGTCTCCCCCGCCGCCGCCATGCCGTCGTGCAGCGTGCGCACGCGGCGGCCGGCGAGGTCGAAGATCTCCACCGTGCCCGGGGCGTCCGCGGGCCACGCGACATCCAGCCGCACGGGACCGCGCGCCGGGACCGGCGACGTGCGCAGCGCCAGCGACGGCGGCGTGCGTGGCGTGGGATCCACCTCGCCGGGCGGGATGGGGTTCCCGTGCACGCCGTCGTACGTGGCGTGGACGCCGGGGCGCCACGCGGGGACCGGCGCGGGCCGCACGCCGTGCGCCACCACGGTCCACACGAAGTCCTCGCGGAAGCGGAAGTCGCCGACGTGGAGTGTCACGTCCGCCTCGCTGGCAGCCAGGCCCGCGAATACGATCCACTCGTGCGGCGGCGCATCCGGCGCGGCCGCGATCCGCAGCTCGTACGTGCACTCCGAACCCGTGGCGGGATCCGTCACCGCGGGCCAGTCGAAGCGAACGGGCCGCCGCCCGTCCACCGCGGCGCCGGCCGCCGGCGTCCCGAGCGCGAAGGCCGGCGGCGCGGGGCCGGAGGCGTCCGCGCGGAACAGGTTCACGCCCCCCGCGCTCTCGCCCACCACGAGATCCAGGTCGCCGTCCCCGTCCGCATCGAGCGCGCCCGGAACCGCGCCCTGCCCCACGTCCAGGCCCGGGACGACCTCGATCGCACCGAAGGCCGGCAAGGCCGGCGTGCCGACGTTCTCCGCGCGCACGAACGTGCCGTCGTACCGGCCGACGAGGAGGTCCCGGTCGCCGTCGCCGTCCTGGTCCGCGAACAGCGGCGCGAGCTGCTGCCCGAGCACGCCGAACCCGCGCCAGTCCGACGACGCCAGCACCATCGCCGGCGCCTGGCGCGTTCCGTCGTTGCGGAAGAGCTGCAGCTTCGCCTCGCCCGAGAAGCTCCACCCGCCCACCACGAGGTCCAGGTCCCCGTCGCCGTCGTCGTCCAGGAAGCGCGGCACCGCCTGCGCGTTCACGGCCGTGCGGATCGTCCGGCCCACGACGTCGCCGAACGCGGGGTCGTCCGTCACCTCCGTGAACGCGGCCGCCGTGGGCGTGCCCGTGTTCCGCCACCACCGCACCGCGCCCGACGTCATGCCGACGAACCGGTCCAGGTCCCCGTCCGCGTCCAGGTCCGCGAACTCCGCCGCCGCCCACGCCGCGTTCGGCAGCGACAGCCAGTTCGGCTCCTCCACGCCGAAGCTCGGCGCCCCCGGCGTCCCGAAGTTCCCGAAGTGCGCCACGCGCTGCTCGCTGCCGGAGCCGACGTACAGGTCCGGCACGCCGCCGCCGTCGAGATCCGCGAACGCGACCGTGGCGTTGCCGCCGAGGTCCAGTTCCGGCAGGTAGTCCGCATCCCGGATCCGGAACAGCGGCACGGTGGGCGTGCCGTCGTTCCGGAACAGGAACAGGCCGGTGGTGAACGACACGCCGGACCCGAGCACGGCGTCCGGGTCGCCGTCCGCGTCCAGGTCCGCCATGCCGGTCACGATCATCTGCGCGAACTCCGGCTGCGTGGGGAAGTAGTCCTGCGTGCGGCACGCGAACTCCGGGTTCGGCGCGCCGCCCAGGTTCTCCAGGAAGTACACGTTCGAGTTGAACTGGTCCCCGAGGAAGAGGTCCGGCCGTCCGTTGCCGTCCACGTCGTGGAACGCGAAGAGCATGTAGCCGTGCCGCAGCCCGGCGTCCGCCGCCAGCATCGCGCCGAGCGTGCGCGGCTCGGTGCCCTCGCCCGTGCACGACCCGAACACGATGAGCAGGTCCTGGTAGTGGTTCGTCTCGAAGACGAACGCCGGGGCGGTCGGCGTGCCCACGTTGCGGTACAGGATGAACGCGCCGCTGGGGTCCCCCATGAGCAGGTCCTTGTCGCCGTCGCCCTCGAGGTCCACGAGATCGGGCGCGGTGGTCACGCACGGGATGGGCGCTCCGCCCGTGTCCACCAGGAAACCCTCCGGGTGCGTGCTCTGGTTCACGAGCACCGGCGCGGCGGACGAGCCCGTGTTCGTGTACAGGTACGCGCCGGTCTGGAAGACGGTGGTGCCGCCGATGACCGTCTCGAACTCGGGGGCCTGCGTGAGCAGGTCCAGGTCCCCGTCCGAGTCCATGTCCACGACGCGCCCGAAATAGTCCTCGTGCCGCCCGCCCCAGTCGTCCGTGATGAACGTGAAGCTCGCCGCGGCCGGCGTGCCGTCGTTCCGGTAGAAGCGGAGGCGGCCGATGGACTCGAACACGAAGAGATCCGCGTCGCCGTCCGCATCCGCGTCGAGGAGTTGCGGCCGCGCCGTTTCCCAGCCACCGAGCCACGGGCTCGACACCGGGCCCATCCCGTCGAACACGGGCACGCCGTCCAGGAGCCGCGTGTACGTGGGAAGGCCGGTCTGCGCCCCCGCGGGAGTGGCCGCGAGCAGGACGACGGGAAGGAGAAGCGCGCTGCGGTGGATCACGGGCGATTCCTCGGGCGTTCGGGGGAGGTGGCGATCATTCTAGCCGCGTCCGGCCGCTGCGCCTACCGACGGGCCGGTCCGCCGGCGCGATACCCGGCCTTCACGCGCCCCCAGGACTCGAACCGCATCCCGGAGGAGGCCGCCGTCACGGTGCACGCCACCGGGTAGGCGCCCACGAGCCCGCACGGGTTCGCGCCCGGTGCCGCCGGGGACGCCACGTCCAGCGTGTACTGTGCCGTCACCGGCGGGTCCGACTCGCACTGCAGGGGATCCGGAGCGCAGAACCGGGGATCGGCATCCACGTTCGACGCGCCCCAGGTCAATCCGCCCGTGGCGAACACGGTGGCCGCGCCGCCCGGGACCACGCAGCAGTCGATGTCGATGGCACCGTACACGTGGATCCCGTTGTTCCCGCAGTACGGGCCGAAGATGGTGTTCCGCACCGTCCCGGACCCCGTGGTCGAGAAGTAGACGTGCGCGCCGGACGGGGCCTCGTTGAAGGCGAAGGTGCAGTTCACGAGATCGATGGATGACGGGTCCTGCCCCACCTCGACGCCGCCGCCGGCGAAGGCGGCGTCGTTGTTCTCGAAGAGACAGTCCACCGCGGTCACCGCGGGGAAGTTGCCGATGCCGATGGCGGCCCCGAACGGCGCGCGGTTCCCGGAGAAGACGCAGCGCGTGAGCACCGGCATCGCCTCGGCCTTCACGAGCAGACCGCCGCCGTCCGCCTCCGTGATCCAGTTGTCCTCGAACACGCAGTCGTTGAGGATGGCGTTCGACCGCGTGATCGACGCGCCGCCGCCCGCGTGCAGCGCGTAGTTGCCCTGGATCACGCACCGTTCCACGAGCCCGTGGCAGTTCTTCCGCAGCGTGAAGCCGCCGCCGTACCAGCCGGACACGTTGTTGCGGAAGATGCAGTCCCGGATGGTGACGTTGCAGCCCTCCCACGCCAGGAGCCCGGCGCCGAAGCCCTGGAAGCCGGACTCGTTCCCTTCGAACACGCAGTCCTCGATGGTGGGGTGCGTGTTCCACTCCACGAGGATCCCCGCGCCGCCCACCTGCGGGAAGGGGCCGGTGGTGTAGCCGCCGGTGATCGTGAGCCCCGCGATGCGCGCGGCCGCGGATTCGCCGGAGTGCAGGTGGAACGCGCGGTGCGGCTGCGCCGGCGTGCCCTGCGTGTCCAGGGTGCAGGCGGCGGCGCCGTTGCGCGAGCGGACCGTGAGGTCCTTGCCCCCGAAGTCGATGTCCCGGTTGCCGGGGCCGGTGAAGGTCCCGTCCTCAAGGACGATCTCGTCGCCGGGGGCGGCGGCCGTGACCGCGGCCTGGATCGTGGGGAAATCCCCCGCTCCGTCGGGGCGCACGGAGTGCTCGGCGGCGAGGGCGGGCGGCGGCGCGGCGGACGCCGCCAGCGCGAGGACGGCCGGGAGCCACGCGCGCACGGGGTTCGTCAAGGAAGTCCGCCTCCGAAGGCCTCGATCATCGCACGCCGCCGCCTCGCGCCACAACTCGCCGGGCTCAGACCCGCAGGGCCTCGATGGCGCCAAGCTCCGCGGGCTCCACCGCGATCTCCTCCACCGGGCGGACGTCCACCTGGGGCAGCCGCTCGTCCGGGCCCGCCGGCGCGCGGAAGCGGATGACCGCGCGCTCCACGTCCTTCGCATGGCCGTAGCGCGCGGTGATCGCGGCGATGCGCTCGATCTCCTCCCACTCGAGATCCCGCGCGGCCTCCGCCAGCACGGTGGCGCCGGTCACGTCCTTCGCGAAGAACTCCCAGCGCCCGCGCCGGTAGTTCGCGAGGAACGCGTTCTCCGCCTCGTCGCGGCCCACGATGACCTTCACGTCGTCGTTGAGGCGCAGGTGCCGGCCCACCTTGAGCAGCACGAACGCCTCCGCGTCGTGCCGCGGCGTGTCCTGGTGGTCCAGCCAGTCGCGCAGCTTGCGCGAGTACGCCTCGTCCGTGAGGAAGCAGCAGCCGCCAGCCGGCTGCGGCAGCTCGTCCGCGTCCATGCCGCGCCGCGCGGCCTCCGCGATCTGGACCTTCCGGCTGCGCCCGGAGATGGCGAGGAGCTTCGACCGGTCGATCCAGCCCTCGCGCTCCGGGAGGGTCGGCGGCAGGAGCTTCGCGGAGAGCGGGCGCAGCAGGCGGTCGAAGAGGCCCGACTCCTCCGCCACCGTGGCCAGCGCCTGCCGGTACTGCGACTTCGGCCGCTGCCCCAGCACCTCGCCCGTGAACACGAAGTCCGCGCCGGCCTCCTCCATGACCTCGCGCGCCCGCGCCAGCATGTACGCGCGGCAGTCCAGGCACGGGTTCATGTTCGCGCCGTAGCCGTGCTTCGGGCGCATGAGGACGTCGTCGAAGTACGTGCGCGAGATGTCGATCACGGTCACCGGGATCGACAGGTCCGCGCCCGCGCGCAGCGCCTCGTTGCGCAGCGTGTGCTTCGGGCTCTTCATGGCGCGGTGGTGGTCGGTGAAGCAGAAGCCGGTGGAGAAGTTCACCGCCTCGATCTCGACGCCCTGCTCCTTCACGAGCGCGAGCGCGAGCGTGCTGTCGAGACCGCCCGAAACGAGGGCGATCGCCTTGGGGCGCTTCACGGGGTCCTCCCGGGTTGGGACGCCGACCGCCCCCTCGGTGCCCGGGGCGCTCTTCGTCGAGTTGGGAGCGTGGGCGGTGCCCACGGGAGGAGACTACGCGGAGCGGCCGGGGACCGGCAAGCCCGGGACGGCGGCGGAGGCCGGGGCGGCCTCGCGCAGGGCGGCCAGGCGGGCGCGGAAGGCGCGGCGGGCCAGGCGGTAGAGCGTGACGTCCGCCGGGTTGCGCGCGTGGGCGGCGGCGCGCTCCTGAGGCGTGAGGACGCGGCCGTCGGCGGCGTTCAGCCGCGGCGGCTCCCCGAACGGCGGCCAGTCGAAGGCGTCGGCCAGGAGGAGCAGCGAGTCCTCGTAGGCCTCCCGGACGCCGAAGAAGGCGAACTCCTCCAGCCGCTCCGCGGCCAGCTCGCCGAGCGCTTCCCCGGAGGGGGCGCCGGTCGGGTCGCCGTCCAGGATCCCCGCGATCTGGCGGGCCATCCGGTCCCGCTCCAGCGCCCCGCCGTTCGGGTGGTCCAGCCACTCGAGGAACGGCATCCCGGCCGTCACCTCCAGGTGCAGGCGGTGCTCGGGCATGCGGCGGATGATCTCCCAGTGGGAGCGCAGCCGCTCGGCCGGCTCCCGCAGCATGGTGACGAGGCGCGGCGCGCGGCCCAGGAGCCGCGTGACGCTCGTGTCCCAGTGCGCGGAGACGAAGCGCAGCCGGCGCTTGTCCTCGTCCGGCAGCGCGGCCATCACCTCGGCGAAGCGCCGCCGGGACCCCGCCAGGAGGCAGCGATCCGCCGGGAACTGCCGGGCGATCAGCTCCTTGAGCGTGGTGCCGCCGGTCCGCGGGATGTGCACGAAGTAGATTGGGGCGTCCGTGGCGGGTCCGTTCGTCATCCGTCCTCCTTGCCGGGAGGATCGGCCGGAAACGGCCAGTTCTTGACCGGAAAGCGCAAGAACCCCCCATGCTTGCCCAGCCGCGGGCGGCGCCGCTACGATCCCGGGCCGCGCTCGCCGGCCCGCCGGGATCCTCGGGAGGAAGTTCCATGGACGTGCGAATCGAATCCGACACGATGGGCCAGCTCGAGGTCCCCGCGGACCGGTACTGGGGCGCGCAGACCGCCCGCTCGGTGCACTTCTTCCGGAT
This sequence comes from uncultured Gemmatimonadota bacterium, assembly GCA_964571855.1. Classification (GTDB taxonomy): domain Bacteria; phylum ARS69; class ARS69; order ARS69; family ARS69; genus CAYYFX01. The sequence continues at coordinate 58,195 of CAZNDO010000011.1, read as the reverse complement.
CGGGGGGGAGCGCTTCCCCCGCGAGATGATCCGCGCGCTGGGCGTGGTGAAGAAGGCGTGCGCCGAGGTGAACCGGGAACTCGGCCTCCTGGATGCGGAGAAGGCAAAGCTCATCGCGGCGGCCGCGGACGAGGTGATCGAGGGCAAGCTGGACGACCACTTCCCCCTCGTCGTGTGGCAGACCGGGTCCGGCACGCAGTCCAACATGAACGCGAACGAGGTGATCGCGAACCGCGCCATCGAGATGGCCGGCGGCGTGATGGGAAGCAAGAAGCCGGTCCACCCGAACGACGACGTGAACAAGAGCCAGTCCTCCAACGACGTCTTCCCCACCGCGATGCACGTGGCCGCGGCGGTGGAGACGAAGGAGCGGCTCATCCCGGCGCTGGCGGCGTTGCGGGACACGTTCGCATCGCACGCGAAGCGCTGGGCGGAGATCACGAAGATCGGGCGCACGCACCTCATGGACGCCACGCCCTTGACGCTGGGCCAGGAGGTGTCCGGCTGGGCGCAGCAGCTCACGAACGGGATCGCGCGGCTTTCGGCCGCGCTGGGCGCCGTGCACGAGCTGGCGCAGGGCGGCACCGCGGTGGGCACCGGGATCAACACGCACCCGGAGTTCGCGAAGCGGGTGGCGGCGAAGATCGCGCAGCTCACGGGGCACCCGTTCGTCAGCGCGCCGAACAAGTTCGAGGCGCTGGCCGCGCACGACGCCCTGGTGCAGCTCTCCGGCGCGATGCGCACGGTGGCGGTGTCCTTGTTCAAGATCGCGAACGACGTGCGCTGGATGGGCTCCGGCCCGCGCTGCGGCATCGGCGAGCTCAAGCTCCCGGAGAACGAGCCCGGCAGCTCCATCATGCCCGGCAAGGTCAACCCCACGCAGTGCGAGGCCATGACCATGGTGTGCGCGCAGGTGGTGGGCAACGACGCCGCCGTGACCGTGGGCGGCATGTCCGGGAACTTCGAGCTGAACGTGTACAAGCCGCTCATCATCCACAACGTGCTGCGGTCGTGCCGGCTGCTGACGGACGCGTGCCACTCGTTCCGCGAGCACTGCGTGGAGGGGATGGCGCCGGACGAGGCGCGGATCCGCGAGCTGCTGGAGCGCTCGCTCATGCTGGTGACGGCCCTGAACACGAAGATCGGTTACGACGCCGCCGCCAAGATCGCGAAGACCGCGCACAAGGAAGGCAAGACCCTGCGCGAGGCGGCGGTGGGGCTGGGGATCCTCACGAACGAGCAGTTCGATGAGTGGGTGCGGCCGGAGGAGATGACGGGGCCGCGGGCGTAGCGGGGGGGCGCGCCGCGAAGCGGGCGTTCCCCCAGACCTCGGATTCGGTCGCAGCGTCGGCACCCTCTCTGCCAGAATGCCTAGGCACCAGGCCCCCCTGGAGGCTAGTGCAGAGGGCGAGACAGCACTCGAAGATGGGGACGAGGGTCGAGGCGCCGTCAGGCCCCACCCGACGACGGCCCCTTCTGACCGGCGCTACACCCGTATGCCCCCGGGCAGCACGGTTCCGGTGACCTTCGCGTGGAACACAATACGAATCTCCTTGTCCACATCCGATCCGCTCGAAGGGTGCACGAGGTGATCGTCGATCCACCAGCTTCGTCCGCGATTGCGGATGGCAAAGCGCACCACCGTACCGTCCTCGCGAACGGCCTCCTTCCAATACAGGAGTTCCTTCTTCCGGCTCACGTCGACCTCCTCCCCTCGTCCTCCGGGTGTCTCAGATCTTGATGGCTCGACTGCGCTCCTTGAGGGACGCGACGGCGTCAAACTCGCGAAGCGCGCGAGCCTTGTTCTCGTCGATCGTCGCGTCAATTCGCGAGAAGACGGTCTGCTCGATGAACGCGTTCGTCCGCTGGATCACGTGCTTCAGGTGGTCGACGTGGCGCTGAAGGTCGTCCCGCTCGCCAACGATCATCTCCACGCGGTCGCCGCGGACCGTCGTCCTGCGTCGCATCATGTAGTAAGAGTTCTTGTCGTGGTGCTCAAAGAGATCGACCCAATCGCGGCAAGGGACGCGGCTCAGCACGAAGTGCGTGGAGTACGCCATCTCGAAGTCGCGGGCCTTGGTCCACGAGCCCTCGTCCCACGCCACCAGGCACACGGGCGAGCCAAACCGCGCCTTCTCTCTTGCACGAGCGATCTCCCAATCAACCTCAATCGCCCGTCGCGCCCCACCTTTGATCATCTCGCGCTCCGCAAGCCAGCCGGTGAGGTCGGCCACTCCACGAAACACACGCGGCGCGCGATCCTGGCTTACGACGCGCGCGGCCTCCTCGACTACGGCGCGGAGCCGCCGTTCCGACTCTGCGGGCTCGACCGCCGGTAGCGCCTCGCGAATCTCCTCAAGGTCCAGCAGGAGACGACGCTCGACCTGACTGTCTTCGCGGAGCTTCTCCTTGTACATGCGGAGCTGCTTTGGCGTGAACTCCCCGTTCCGGTGCACACGCTGCTGGTGGCAGTTCGGGCACAGGACGATGAGGTTGTCTTCGTCATGCCCGCCCCCTGCGCGCCGCTCGACGATGTGGTGGATCTCGAAACACTTCTCGGCACAGACCGTGCACCGGTGGCCCGCTTCCACGAGCAGTCTGTCTCGTACGCTCTGAGGCACACCCAAGGCATCCTCCCCCTCTCCTCGCCATCCTCTCGCAGGGCGATCCTGCGACGAAGCGCCCCCCGACTCTCCGAGGCGTGGCGGCGTGCGCGCGCAGCGCCGCCACCCTCGCGCTGCGCTTCTACGGACACTCCCGAAGAGAGCAAGTTGTTGGGCATCTCGTCGTCGGCCTCGGTCTTGAGGTACTCGTGGCCAAACCGGCTGACAGCGACGATGACGTCGACCCGGCGCCCGCCGACCGACACGAAGAACGCCCACTTGTTGGACTTGATGCCGTCAATCGCTTCCTGCTGAGTGACCCTCCAACGCGCCCCGTCCGCGTTCACGCCGCCGATGTGCGTGATGCGCTCGTGCGGATTGAGCCGGTCGCTCTTGTTGATGCACTGCACTTGGTTCATCTGGATCTCCCTTTCGCGAGAGCCGCAGAAGGTCTCTCGCGGCTCAGTGAGATCCCGAAGCGTTGACAGGCCGAAGAGAGCGTTGGTAGCTTCGCTCTTGCGGTACGTCCTTGTCCCCGCTTCGGGACACTGGACACTTGTCGGGGGGTCGCGGTGCCGCCGCGGCCCCCTCGACGTCTCTCGCCAGGCACCTTACCCGCCTTCGCGTGTCGCTCTAGCGCAGCCTGAAGTCGATTTCCTTCCGATCCCGGAACTTCGAGCGCGCGATCTCAACCTCGCGCTCTATCGCCCGGAATATCTTCTCCACGTCGCTAGATGCGTACTCGTAGGCGTGCCTGTTACCACAATTGCCCAGCGAACGGAGGCTCTTCAGCACGCGGACGGTGCGGCGTTCGGCGACCCTGTCAAACCGCTCCATTCGCTCCTTCCGAGCCGGGCCGTCTGACGACAACTTGTCCATGCGGGTTCACCTCCGAGCGCGCAGGATACGCGCCGGAAGATCGGTGTCAAACAGAAAAACGTGCACCCAGGCGCACGGGTTTACCTTTTTTGGGCGGCGAGCGGCGAGTGACGGCCCGTCCCCCGGGGGAGGGGGCGGCCCGCGCCTAAATACCCAATGTACGGAGTCACGCCGCCCGAGGGGTGGACTGCGAACCCGTTAAAGGGTGTTGTCGTTCTATCTGTCGATCCGGGGGGGCAAACCCTACGTCAAATCGAACTTCACTCCCTGCGCCAGCGGCAGGTTCTTCGACCAGTTGATCGTGCAGGTCTGCCGGCGCATGTACTGCTTCCAGGAATCCGACCCGGCCTCGCGCCCGGAGCCGGTGTCCTTCTCGCCGCCGAAGGCGCCGCCGATCTCCGCGCCCGACGTGCCGATGTTCACGTTCGCGATGCCGCAGTCCGAGCCGCGCGCGGACAGGAACTCCTCCGCGCTGAGCAGGTTCGTGGTGAAGATGCTGCTGGACAGGCCCTGATCCACGGAGTTCTGCGCCGCGATGGCCTCCTCGACCGTGTCGTACTCGAAGAGGTACAGGATGGGCGCGAACGTCTCCTCGCGCGTGATGGGCATGCCCACCTTCGCCCTCACCAGCGTGGGCTCCACGAAGCTGCCGGGGCGCTTGAGCCGCTTGCCGCCCGCGACGATCTCGCCGCCTTGCGCCTTGATCGTGGTGATGGCGTCCTCGAACTCCTTCACCGCCTGCTCGTCCACCAAGGGCCCCATGTTCACGCCGTCCTCCAGCGGATCGCCGATCTTCACGCTGGCGTAGGCCTTCTTCAGCCGCTCGATGAAGGCGGCCGACTTCGACTTGTGCAGGAACACGCGCCGCACCGACGTGCACCGCTGCCCCGCCGTCCCCACCGCCGCGAACACGATGGCGCGCAGCGCCATGTCCTCGTCCGCGTCCGGAGCCACGATGATGGCGTTGTTCCCGCCCAACTCCAGGATGAGCCGGCCGAACCGCTTCGCCATGTTCCCGCCCAGGATCCGCCCCATGCGGCAGCTTCCCGTGGCGGAGATGAGCGGCACGCGCCGGTCCTCCACCAGGGGATCGATGACGTTGTGGTGGTTCCCGATCAGCAGGTTGAACACGCCGGGGCAGCCGTGCTCCTTCATCACGCGGTTGCAGATGTTCTGGATGGCGATGGCGGTCAGGGGCGTCCGGTGCGACGGCTTGAACAGCGTGACGTCGCCGCACACCGCCGCGAGCATGGCGTTCCACGCCCACACCGCCACCGGGAAGTTGAACGCGGTGATGACGCCCACCACGCCGAGCGGGTGCCACTGCTCGTACATGCGGTGGCCGTACCTCTCGGACTGCATGGTGAGGCCGTAGAGCTGCCGGGAGAGGCCCACGGCGAAGTCCGCCATGTCGATCATCTCCTGCACCTCGCCCTCGCCCTCGGAGCGGATCTTCCCCATCTCCAGGCTGACCAAGGCACCCAGCGCCTTCTTGTGCGTGCGCAGCTCGTCCGCCAGCGCGCGCACGACGAGGCCGCGACCGGGCGCGGGGCGCATCCGCCACTCCAGGAACGCCGCCTGCGCCTTGTTCATCACGAGGTCGTAGTCCGCGCGCGACGCGGTCTTCACGCGGCCGATCTCCGTGCCGTCCGTGGGCGAGAGGCTCACCACCTCCTCGCCCGTGCAGTCCAGCCACTCGCCCCACGAGGCGCCCGAGGAAACCTTGCCGATGCCCAGCTCTTCCAGGATGTCGGCGTGGCGTGCGGTCATCGTCCGGCTCATGGCTCTCCTCCGCGGGCGCGTCCGCGCGGCCCGGCTTCGCTCAGGATACGGCTTTGGCTTCCCCGGCGGGGAACAGCATGGCGTCCAGGCTCGGCCAGTCGATGGCCGACTGCGACGCGAACGTCTTCAGCAGCAGCTCCCGCAGCACGGGGTTGTCCCCGCCCTTGCGGAACTTGTTCACGGCGGTCTTGAGCTTCGCGTCCGTGGGCGCCTTCGGCGCGTCGCCCTTCAGCATGCCCTCCTCGTGCTCCACGCCGAGGAGGTCCAGGAGCTCGATCACGTCCTTGGAGTGCCGCTCCATGAAGAAGGCCGGCAGGATCTCGGCCGCCGCGTCCGCGTTCACCTTCAACGACATGGCCTTCCGGATCAGCTCGCAGCGCTTCTCGAACGGCTGCTTGCCGAGGTACACGGGCCGCAGCCGCAGCGTGGCCGCGGCCACGTTCTCGAGCTGCTTGTACAGCGGCTTGAGGTTGTCCCGCAGCTCCTTCACGAAGGTGCGGATCTCGTCCTCCGACATGGTGCGGAAGACGTCGGTGGCCTGCGTCATGGACGGCTCACTCCTTGTCCTTCGCGAGGAAGGGGTAGGCGAAGTGCCGCGGCGGCACGAACAGCTCCTTGATGGCGCGCGGCGTGACCCAGCGCTGCAGGTTCAGCACGCTCCCCGCCTTGTCGTTCGTGCCGGACGCGCGCCCGCCGCCGAACGGCTGCTGCCCCACGACCGCGCCGGTGGGCTTGTCGTTGATGTAGAAGTTCCCGGCCGCGTGCCGCAGCTTGTCCGCCATGTGGACGATGGCCGCGCGGTCCCGCGCGAACACGGCGCCGGTGAGCGCGTACGGCGAGCCCTTGTCGCAGAGATCCAGCGTCTTCTCCAGGTCCTTGTCCGCGTACACGAACAGCGTGAGGACCGGCCCGAAGATCTCCTCGCGCATGAGCTTGAAGCCGGGTTCCGTGGTCTCCACGACGGTGGGCTCGATGAACCAGCCCTCGGAGGAGTCCGTCTTGCCGCCGGCCAGGATGGTGGCGTTCGCGGAGCGCTTCGCGTGCTGGATGTACCCCGAGATGTCCTCGAACGCGCCCTTGTCGATCACGGCGCCCATGAAGTTGCCGAAGTCCGTGGGGTCGCCCATCCTGATCTCGCCGACCTGGCCGAGCAGCTCCGCCTTCACGGTCTTCCACAGGCTCTTCGGGATGTACGCGCGCGACGCGGCGCTGCACTTCTGGCCCTGGTACTCGAACGCGCCGCGCACGAGCGACGCCGCGAAGGCCTTCGGGTCCGCGGACGGGTGCGCGAACATGAAATCCTTGCCGCCGGTCTCGCCCACCAGCCGCGGGTAGTTCGCGTACTTCGCGATGTTCGCGCCGATGCGCTTCCACACGCCGTGGAACACCTCGGTGGAGCCGGTGAAGTGCACGCCGGCGAACAGCGGGCTGTCCATCACGGGGTCGCCCACCTCGCCGCCGGAGCCCGGGACGAAGTTGATGACGCCCGGCGGCAGCCCCGCCTCGTGCAGGATCTCCAGGATGTAGTACGCGGAGTACACGGCGGAGGACGCCGGCTTCCACAGCACCGTGTTCCCCATCATGGCCGGCGACGTGGGCAGGTTGCCCGCGATCGACGTGAAGTTGAACGGCGTGACGGCGAAGACGAAGCCCTCGAGCGGGCGGTACTCCAGGCGGTTCCACATGCCGGGCTGGCTCTCCGGCTGCTCCGCGTAGATCTGCTGCATGTAGTGCACGTTGAAGCGCCAGAAGTCGATGAGCTCGCAGGCCGCGTCGATCTCCGCCTGGTGGCAGGTCTTCGACTGGCCGAGCATGGTGGCGGCGTTCAGAACCTGGCGGTACGGCCCGGCCAGGAGATCCGCGGCCTTCAGGAAGATGGCCGCGCGGTCCTCCCAGGACATGCGGGACCACTCCGGCCACGCCTTCTGCGACGCCTCGATGGCCTGCTGCACCTCCGCCGCGCCCGCCTTCTCGTAGCGCGCGAGCAGGTGCGCGTGGTCGTGCGGGCAGCGGGCGTCCCCGGTGCGGCCGGTCTTCACCTTCTTCCCGCCGATGACCAGCGGGATCTCGATCGTGCGGGAGCCGAGCCGGCGGACCGCGTCCTTCAGCTCGCCGCGCTCGCGCGTGCCGGGTGCATAGGAGAGCACCGGCTCGTTCACGGGGAGCCGGGTGCGGAACGTGCCGTTCGACATGACGGAACCTCGGATGGGGCCGGGGGACTTGGGATCTCATGCGGACGACCGGACGACCGCACACACCGCGGGGAGGATACCCGCCCGGGGGCGTCGCGTCGAGGTGGGCCGGACGTCCGCTTCCCGGCGGCGCGGCGCACGCCCGGGGTGCCCGCCCGGGGCTGCGGGCGTTCGCGCGGGGGGCGGTGCGAAACGACGACGGCCTCCGGGGCGGAGTCCCCGGAGGCCGTCCGCCTTCGCCGCGCAGGGCGCGCTAGAACTGGACCAGGTACCGGTCCAGCTCCCACGCGTGCACCTGCATCTTGTACTCCGCGATCTCCTCGCGCTTGGAGGAGATGTAGTGCTCGATCGTGTGGTCCGAGAACACGCCGCGGATGACCGGATCCGCCTCCAGGCAGTCCAGCGCCGCCTCGAGCGAGCCCGGCAGCTCGATGATGTTCCGCTCCGCGCGCCACTCCGCGCTCTGCTGGTACACGTTCTCCGTCACCGGCGGCGGCGCGGGCAGCTCGTTCTTCACGCCGTCCACGCCCGCGGCCAGCAGCGCGGTGAACAGCAGGTAGGGGTTCGCGGCCGGATCCGGCGAGCGGACCTCGATCCGCTTCGAGTTCCCGGTGGCCTTGGGCACGCGGATCATCGGGCTGCGGTTCGCCAGGCTGTACGCGATCACCGTGGGCGCCTCGTACCCGGGCACGAGCCGCTTGTAGCTGTTCACCAGCGGGTTCCCGAACGCCGTGATGGCGGGCGCGTGCTTCATCACGCCGGCGATGAAGTGCAGGCACGTCTTCGACAGGCCGTGCGTCTTCGACGCGTCGTCCCGGAAGATGTTGGAGCCGTCCTTCCAGATCGAGATGTGCGTGTGCATGCCGCTGCCGTTGATGCCCGCCTTGGGCTTCGGCATGAACGTGGCCTGCAGGCCGTAGTCCCGCGCCACGGACTTGATGAGGGACTTGAACTTCAGCAGGTTGTCCGCCGTGTGCAGCGCGTCCGCGTACCGGAAGTCGATCTCGTGCTGCCCGGCCGCCACCTCGTGGTGCAGCGCCTCGATCTCGAAGCCGAACTGCTGCAGCACGTTCACGATCTCCCGGCGGACGAGGACGCCGCGGTCCACGGGGTCCACGTCGAAGTAGCCGCCGTCGTCGTGCGTGACGAGGCGCCCCTCCTTCAGGGCCTCCGCGTCGAACAGGAAGAACTCCGCCTCGCAGCCGGTCACGTAGTCCCAGCCCAGGTCCGAGCGGACGCGGGCCATGTACTGCTTCAGGTTGTTGCGCGGGTCCCCGGGAAACGGACGCGCGCCCTCCGCGCCCATCTTGTCCGTGTAGACGTCCGAGATCACGCGCAGCACCGCGCCCGCGCCGTCCGGGGACGACTCGAAGAAGCGCGTGTTCCAGTCCGGATACAGCGCCATGTCGGACTCGTTGATGCGGGTGAAGCCGTCGATCGACGAGCCGTCGAACATGATCTCGTTGTTGTACGCCTTCTCGAGCTGGCTCAGCGGGAGCTCCACGCACTTCGGCACCCCGAGGACGTCGACGAACTGGAGCTGGATGTAGCGGACCTCGCGCTTGGTGCACTCCGCGCGGATCTGATCGAGACTCGTCGGGGATGCGGTCATGCGGGCGTCGCCTTCCTTGGTCTTGGCCATGGGGTCCTCGCCGGGCCGGGGGAAAAGGGTGCTCCGGGCCTTTCCGCGACGGGGCGGAATGGCGGATTTACTCGTCTTCGGGCGCGTGCGTCAAGCGTCGGGAGGCGCGGCGATCCTGGGCGGGCGCTCCGGGGCCGTCCGTGGCGCTTGCGGATCCCGCGCCGCCGGGGGTTCAATGGGCGCCATGCTGATTCCGTTGGATCGCGATTCCTCCGTGGCCATTTCTCGGCAGATCGCGAGCTACCTTGAAGAGCTGATCCGGCGCGGCCATCTCCGGGCCGGCGCCGGACTGCCCGCGGCGCGGGCGCTGGCGCGCGGGCTGGACGTCAACCGGAAGACGGTGGACGCGGCGTACGCGGAGTTGGCGGCGCGCCGGCTGGTGGCCGCGCGGGCCGGCAAGGGCGTCGTGGTGCGCGCCTCGCTCCCGGAGCCCGCGGAGCTGGACCTCCCCTTCCGGGCCGCCCGGGCCCGGGACCCGCTGCCGGCGTCCGCCTGGTCGCCTCCGGGGACCCGGGAGGGCGCCGCCGTCGATCTGGCCGGGAACGGACCGCGGCTCCGGCACTTCCCGCCCGACGCCCTGCGGCGGCTCCACGGCGCCGCGCTGGCCGCCGGCGGGCCGATCTTCACCGCCCCGCCCCCGCTCGGGGAGCCGGCCCTGCGGCGCGCGGGGGCCGCCCACTTCGCCCGCTGCGGGGTGCTGCGGGACGCGGACGACGTGGGGGTCTTCCGGGACGCCGCGGACGCCCTGGCGCGCCTCCTGGACCTCTTCGTGCCCGCCGGGGGGACGGTCCTGGTGGAGCCGCCGGTGGATCCGAAGCTGCTGCCGGTGCTGGAGCGGCGGATGGCCGGCGCCGTGATCCTCGGCGAGGACCTGGAAGCGGCCGAGGCGGCCGCCCGGGGGAGCGCCCGGCTGCTGCTGGCCGCCACGGGGTGCTCTCGGTTGCCCGGCGGCGGGCCGGACCTCGTGCGGCGCCGGGCGCTGCTGGATCTGGCGCGGGAGCTGGGGGTCCCGGTGGCGGAGGACCTCACGGGCGTGGACCGCCTGGAGCCGCCCGTGCCGCCGCCCCTGGCCGCGCTGGACGCGCCGGGGCGGGTATTCGCTTGGTTCGACCTGGAGGACGAGATCGGCGGCGAGCACCGCGCGGCGCTCGGCGCGTTCGGAGCGAAGGCGCTGGAACGGCTGCGCACGGGACCGGGAAGCGCGGGCGCCGCGCCGGACCGGCTCACGCAGCGGGTACTGGGAGCGGCGCTGGAGTGGCCCGGGCGGGCGCGGGCGCACCGGGCGCTGCGCGAGCGGCGGCGGCTCCTGCTCGCGTCCGTGCGGCGCACGATCCGCCGCCGGCTGCCGGCGTGCGGCGAGCCGATGTTCTCGGCGGGCGCGGAGACGGCGCTCGTCATGCTCCCGGACGGCGCGAGCTCGGGCGAGCTGTCCCGCGCGGCCGCGGCGCGCGACCTGCACGTGCTGGACGCGCGCGCCTGCGGGCGCCCCGGCGCCACGCCGGACTTCCTGGTGCTCGATCTCACGCGGCACGAGGAAGGCGATCTGCTGGAGGGGATCCGGCTGCTCGGCGAGATCGTGGACGCGCGGACTACTGCACGTACCCCAGGGCGCGGAGCCGCTCGCGCGTGACCGGATCGAACTCCGCGGTCTCCCCGGGCGGGGCGCCGCTGGCCTCCGCCTCGGTGATCTCCGCGAGGCGAGCGCGCATCGCCTCCGCGATGGCCGGCTCGGCCCCCGCGAGATCGTGCAGTTCCCCCGGATCCGCGCCCACGTCGAAAAGCTGCAGCGCCTCCCGCGCGCCGAGCCTGCTCTCGATCACCTTGAGCCGGCCGCGCTGGAGCGAGCGGGACCAGTAGGCGTCCCCGTACACGATCTCCGCGACGTGCTCGCGCTCCGGGTCCGCCGGCGCCGCGAACGCCGGGACGAGCGAACGCCCCGGGAGATCCGCCGGCGGCGCGATCCCGGCCAGCTCCAGCAGCGTGGGCCCGATGTCCACGAGCTGCCCGCCGTCGGGCGTGATCCCCGCGGGCACGCCGGGTCCCGCGAGCACGAAGGGGACGTCCAGCATCTCCGCGTGCAGCGACTGCCCGTGGCGCCAGCCGCCGTGCTCGAAGAACTCCTCGCCATGGTCGGACGTGACGGCCACGATCGTGGGGCGGCCGGACGCCGCGATCGCGTCCAGGAGCGCGCCGAGGTCGCGGTCCACCGCGAGGATCTCCGCGTCGTAGGCGCGCAGGAGACCGGCCACGCGATCCGGCGCGAGGGAGTCGCCCCGCGCGAAGGGCGGGAAGCCGGCGATGGCCGCGGGCGGGTGCGCGTACATCGGCTCGCCGGACGGAGCGAACTCCCGCGCCGCGTCGGCCGGCGGCTCGTACGGCGCGTGCGGCTCCATCACGTGCAGGTACGCGAAGCACGGATCGTCGCCCTGCTTCGCGCGCCACGCGGAGTAGTCGCGCACGATCTCCGCCGCGCTCAATGACAGCGTCTCCGCGCCGCGGCGTCCGAGCAGCGCCTGCTCCGCGCGCGAGAGCGCGCCGCGGAGCGCCGTGACGGGCGCGATGCGCCGGTCCCCTTCCGCGAGACGGAAGAGCGCGTACCCGAGCTTCGTGCGGGGAACGAGCTCGGTGGGCAGCGTGCGGAACAGCTCCGCGCCCTGCGCGAACCCGAACTCCGGTCCCACGATGGTATTCGCGCAGAAGATGGCCGTGCGCCAGCCCGCCTCGTGGAAGCGCTCGGCCAGGGTCGTCTGCGCCTGGCCGAGGACCGTGGTCAGGTGTCCCACGCGATGGCCCGACGGCAGCCGCGACGTGAACAGAGACGCCACGGAGGGCTTCGTGTAGCAGCTCTGGCTCCGGAAGGACGGGAAGCGCGCGCCGCGCCGCGCCAGCTCGTCCAGGACCGGGCTCGTCTCGCGCGCGTACCCCTGCGCGGAGAGGTTGTCGCGGCGCAGCGTGTCGATCAGGAGCAGGACGACATCCGGGGCGGAGGCCGGCGGCGTGGCGTCCGGCGGGCCGACCGCGCCCACGCCGCCGCGCCAGGCGGCGAAGCCGACGGCGAGCGCCACGGCGGAGACGGCGCCGGCGCCGCGCCACGTGGCGAGCAGGGTGCGGGCGAAACCGCCGCGCGCGAACGCGCGGGCGAGGAGCGCGCCCAGCGCGAGCACGAGCAGCAGCGCGACGACGCCGGTGAACGCATCCACGAGCAGCGCGTCCCTGCCCGCGTCCTCCGCCAGCCAGACCACGTTCGCGTGGACCAGGAGGAGGATCCAGGCCGGCAGCACGAGCGCCGCCGCGGTGAGGAAACCCGCCGCGGTGGCCGGCGCGGGGCGTGCGCCGGGGCCGCTGCCCGCGAGCGCGAACGCGGCCAGCCCGCCGAGCGCGCCGGCCGGCAGCGCCACGATGGCCCATGCCGCCACCGAGACCAGCGGCAGCGCGCGATCGAAGAACGCGTGCGCCGTGGTCCACGCGTCCGCGAGGCCGGCGAGGACGGCGGCGAGCGCGGCGCTGCGGATGCCGTGCGCGATGAGCGATGCGCGCGGGAACGGCGACATGGGGAACCCTCCGGGGCAGCGAGTCTTTCGGAGCGCGGGAGCGACGTCAAGAAGTGCGTCGGATCCGATCCGCCTCGCACGACGTGCGGTGACAACCGGCGGCGACGGCAGCGTCCCCGCACGGCGACGGCGCGCGCGGGCGAGCGCCGGAGAACCGCGCGGAGGGGCCCCGCGCGACGATCCGTCGCGGCACGCCGATTGCGAGGGACGCGAGCGAGCCGCGGCGGGCGTCGAGCCCGCTCACGGAACCCCAGGACTCGCTCGAGGCCGACGGGGTCGAGGTCCGCCCGGCTCGTGTCCACCCCTCCCGGAACGGAGGTCCCGTGAATCCGCGTTCGCTGCTCGCCGCGCTGGTGCTCGCCGGCTTCGTGCTGTTGCCGTCCGCACCGGCGCCGGATCCCGCGCCCCCGGTCGGGGGAGTCCACTGGGTCTGCCTGGCCTACGGTGCGCTCGCCGGCGCCGCGCTGGCCGGAGGAAACGTCGTGGGCGCTCTCGGGCTCACGATCGGTGCCTACAACCACGGCTGCTTCCGCTGACGCGGGCGCGCCGGACGAAAGGAGAGTCGCCGTGATCGCATCCGTCGTGCTCGCGCACGTCGCCGCGTCGCCGCCCTGGGGCGGGATGAGCTTCCTCTGCGGGTTGTTCCAGGCCGTGAAGTTCGCGTCCCTCGTGAGCGGTCAGGTGGAGGGCGTGGTCATCGGCGCCATCGGCGGCGGGCTCGCCTGCGGCTTCGGGTGGTGACCACCGCCGCGGCGGCGCCCGCCGCGGCGCGGAGGGGATGGCCGGCGGACTTCGCCGACGCGCTGGCCGTCCTCCTCTCCCCGCGGGAAGCCTACCGCCGGCTCGCCGAGCGCCGGCCGCTGCTCGCCCCGTGGCTGCTGGTCGCGCTGCCCACCATGGTGCTGAACGTGTTCGTGATCTCCATCGCGCAGCGCGCCTCCGTGCACCTGCTGGATCGCGTGGACGACCCGGAACTCACTGCCGCGGTGGCCGCGCAGCTGGAGGGCATGAAGCTGGTCGCGGTGCTGGCCTCCCCGTTCGCGCTGCTGCTCCGCTGGGGCGTGCTGGCCGTGCTGCTCTGGTCGCTCGGCACGTTCCTGCTGCCGCGGGCGGCGCTGCGCACCACGATGTGCGTGGTGGCCTGCGCCGGGCTCCCGGACGTGCTGGGTCGCGCGGTGGACCTGTGGGTCACGTGGACCGCCGGCCCCGAGCTGGGGCCGGACCTGGTGCCTCACCTCACCACGGCCACCAGCCTGGCCGCCCTCTTCCCGCACGCGGGAACCGGCTGGCTCGGCGCGCTGCTGGACCGCCTCACGCCGTTCACGATCTGGTCCGTCGCGCTCTGGACCGTGGGCCTCGCCGAGATGACCGCGTCCCCCACCCGCCGCGCGCTGGCCGTCACGCTCCCGGTCTGGACCCTGGTCACGCTCGCCGGAACCGCCTCCGAAGTCCTCCGCGCCTCCCTCACCGGCCTCGCGGGAATCGGCGCGGGGGGATGATCACGCTGCGGCGGCGACAGCGAGACGCGGTCGCTCACACGTCGCGCCAACAAGGCCTGTGAGCCGCGGCCGGGGCCGCTCCACGTAGAGTCCGCGCGCACCCGCGGACGGAACCGGGTTGCGCCTCCGTCCCGAGGCCGGGCCGGTCCGGGTCGCCTGCGGCCGGGGCCGGGCCTCTCTGCGGCGGCGTCGCGAAGGCGCCGGGAGGCATGGATGCCGGAGGCGCCGGAGCGCCGAGCCCTTCCGGCGACAGGACGTCGCCGGAAGGGCGTCCGCGGCAGAGAGGCCCGGCCCCGGACGCGCGCGACCCGGACCGGCCCGGCCTCGGGACGGAGGCGCAACCCGGTTCCGTCCGCACCGCGCGCGAACCCGCTACCCGAACGGACTATCTGCCGGGGATCACCAGCACCTGCCCCACGGCGATCTGGTTGGGATCCGCGATCCCGTTCGCGTCCGCGATCGCCTGCGCCGTGGTGCCGTAGCGCGCGGCGATCGAGGCCAGCGTGTCGCCGGGCTGCACGGTGTGCCCGCCGCCTCCGCTCGACGCGGCCATCGACGTCTCGAGGGAGGAGATGCGCTCCCGCAGCTGCTTGTTCTCCTGGACCACCTCATCCAGGATCACGTTCATCCGCTGCAACAGCTCCTCGCGGTCCGTCTCCCGCTTCGCGCCGAGCTCGGCCGCACGCGCCGCCGCGCGCCGCGCCTCGTCGGACACGCGCGCGTCGGTCTCCTCGAGCGTGGAGAGCCGGCCGGAAACCTCGCCGCCCAGCGCGTTCTGCCGGTCCGCGAGGTCGTCCATGCGGAGACGGAGCGCGTCGTTCTCGGCACGGAGCTGGCTGATCTCGGTGGCAAGCTCCCCCAGCCGCTCGTCCGTCCAGGCCTTCCGCCGGGTCATGTCCTCCTCCACCGTGCGGACGTGCTTCGTGGTGGCGAAGCAGCCGCCCAGGAGCAGGGCCGCGGCCGCGGGCACGAGGGCCCGCGCCGCGGCGCCGTGCATCCGGAAGAGCGAGGCGATCCGCGCCGTCACGAGCGCGGGACCTCCACGCGGAACTCGGACCGCCGGTTCTTGGCCCAGGCCGACTCGCTCTGGCCCGGGTCCACCGGACGCTCCTCGCCGTACGAGACGGTCTGGAACCGCGTTTCGGACACGCCGAGCGACACGAGATACCGCTTCGTGGCCAGGGCGCGCTGCTCGCCGAGACCCATGTTGTACTCGTTGGTGCCCCGCTCGTCGCAGTGCCCCTCGATCAGGATCTTCCACGCCGGCTTGTCCTTCAGCGCGACGGCGATCTTCTCGAGCTTGGGCTTCGCTTCCTCCTTGATCGTGAACTTGTTGAAGTCGAAGTAGATCGCGGTGAAGACGCCGGGATAGAGCTGTGCCGGATCCTCGTAGGTGACGGTCTCGTCGCGGGCGGGCGGCGTGGCGTCCTGGGGCTGCTCGACGGGCGGCGTGGTCACGTCCTCCTCCACCGGAGGCGCGGCCTTCTTCCCGCAGCCGGCGACCGAGAAGGCGGCCACGGCCACGACGAGGGTCAGGTACCAGGGGATACGACGGGTCATGAGTTGCTCCTCCTCGAAGTTCGGGGACTCAGGGAAGCGGGGACCAATCCGGAGCCGAGTACCGGCCGGAACCGCGGGATACCTTCAGCGTTCGATGCTCGTTCACGTCCACCACGTACAGGTCGGCGCGCCCACCGGACTTGCGCGAGAAGAGGATGCTGCGTCCGTCGGGCGACCAAGAGGGGTCCTCGCATCCCGAGAGATCGGTGACGGTGGTCACCTTGCCGCTCTCGAGCTCCAACACCTGGATCTGGAAGCCGTCCGATCGCAGCGCGCAGTAGGCGATGCGCGTGCCGTCCGGGGACCAGTCCGGCGCGGTGTTGTAGCTCCCGCGAACCGTGACCCGTTCGGTCCGCGAGCCGTCGGCGTCCATCACGTAGATCTGCGGGGATCCCGTCCGGTCCGAGACGAAGGCGATCCTCCGCCCGTCCGGGGACCACACCGGAGTCGCGTCCGTCGCCGGGTGGCTCGTGAGCCGGCGCAGTCTACTCGACGCCATGTCCTTTGCATAGATCTCGGGATTCCCCTGGTACGACAGCATGAGCAGCAGCGTCCTCCCGTCCGGGGACAGATCCCCCTGCGCGTTCACGCCCTCGTAGTGGGCGGACTTGTCGCGCGCACCCGTGGCGAGCGTCTGGATGTACACGTCCGGATAGCCGCTGCGGTACGAGGTGTACACCGCCTTGCGGCCGTCCACCGACCAGCGCGGGCTGAGCTCCAGCGCCTTGTCCCCCGTGAGCGGCTTCATGCCGAAGCCGTCGATGTCCATCACGACGATCCGCTTGCCGTCGCCGGGATCCCACTCGCACAGGAGCCGCGTGCGCGCGAGACCCTTCTGCCCGGTGAGCGCGGCGACCGCCTCGTCCACGAACCGGTGGATCCGCCCGCGCAGGGACTCCCCGGGCTGCGGGTCGTACTGCCGGCGGAACAGGATGTCCCCCGTGCCCACGTCGCGAACCGTGGCGTCCAGGCTCTTGCCCTCGAGGCCCAACTCCACCACGAGCTCGGCCCCGAGCCGCCCCCAGTCCCCGAGACCGCTCGGCGGCACCGCGCCGGGCAACACGGCCTGGAACCAGCCGGTCAGCTCGAAGTCGTACGCGACCACCTCGCCGGGCGGCGAGCCCACGTCCTGTCCCGGGATGCCCGGGTACTTCCCCACGCCGATCGCGATGCGCCGGTCCGCCGCCTTCGTGACGTCGATGAGCGGCGCGCCGCCCTGCGCGGCGGCCGTCCCCGCCGCGATCCCCGCGGACGTCCCGGCCAGAGCGCACCAGACGGCGAGCCGGCGGATCACCGCCGACATCGCGAACCACCTTCCCGTTCGCCTCACGTGTCTCCTCCCACGGTGAATCGCACGGCCACCTCCAGCGTGGCCCCGTCGTACGCTTCCGGCAAGGGCGGGAACGGCTGCGCCCGTTCCACCGCGCGGCGCGCGCTGGCGTCCAGCCCCGGAGTCCCCGAGGCGCCGCTGACCGTCACGTTGTCCACGGTACCGTCCCGCGCCACGCGGAACGCGATGATCACCTGCTTCGACCGGCCCGTGAGGAGGCTCTCCCCCGGCGGGTCCCATGCGTCCGTGATGCGCGTCCGGAGCATGTTCAGGTACCAGGCATAGGGGAAGTCGACGGCCTGGACGTCGGTGGTGGCCCCCCCCGCCACGGCGGCGGCGGGCACGGGCGCCGCCACGGCGTCCTCCGACGCCTCCTCGGACGGCACCTTCGCCAATCGTTGGCGGATGCGCTCCTCCAGCGACGGCCCTTCCGGCGGCCGCTTCGGCGCATTCGGCTTGAGCGTGCGCGCCGCGTTGGGCTTGGACGGCTTCTTCGTGGGCGGCTTCACGGTGGGCGTGTCGCGCGGCGGCTCCTTCGGCGCCTCCTTCGGCACCACGATTTCGGGCTCCGGCTCCACCGGCGGCGCGGTCTGCATCTGCGGAGCCGGCTTCGCGGCGGGGCGGACGCTGGCCACCAGGTCCACGGCCACCGCGTCCGGCGGGATCCAGCGCGGGCCGCGCGGCGCGGGCGCGCTGAGGACCGCCACGAGCGCCAGCCCGTGCAGGACGGCCGAGAACACCAGCGAGCGGCTCATCGCACCTCGCTCCGCGGCTGCGTGGCCAGGCTGACCCGCGTGAGCCCGGCGAGGCGCGCGCGGTCCAGCACATCCAGCACGGAACCGTAACCCAGACGCGAGTCCCCTTCCAGCAGGACCGGCTGCTCCGCGTCCTTGCCGGCTCGGCGCCGCAACTCGTCGTCCAGGGCGGCGGGAAGCACGGGCTTGCCGTCGATCATGATCTCGCCCTCGGGCCCGAGCTCGATGTGCATGCCCTGCTCCGGCTCGGACACCCCGGTGGACGCCTCGGGCAGCTTGATCTCGATGCCCTGGTTCAGCACGGGCGCCACCAGCAGGAAGATGACCAGCAGGATCAGCATCACGTCCACGAGCGGCGTGATGTTGATACCGGTCTGGTACTCCTGCACGGGTCGGCGCTTCGCCACGGCGATCTCAGACGTTCCGGCGCGCGAAGACGGATCCCGCGGCGGGCTCCGCGGCGACCGGCGCCGGCGCGGCGTGCGCGCGCGGCGCGGCGGTGCGGCGCGAGGCGAGCACGGCGGCGCGCACGAACTCCGCGGAGAAGCGATCCATCTGCGCGGTGAGGAGCTGCACGCGACGGTTCAGGATATTGTAGGCGACCACCGCGGGAATGGCGACGCCGATGCCGGCGGCCGTGGTGATGAGCGCCTCCGCGATGCCCGGCGCCACCGCCGCGATGCCGGCCGAGCCCTGGAGGCTCATGCCGCGGAACGAGTTCATGATTCCCCACACGGTGCCGAACAGGCCGATGAACGGCGAGGCGCTGGCGCAGATGCCGAGCCCGAGGTGGCCGCGCTGCAGGTCGTTGATGCGGTCCACGGTCTCGGACTCCAGCACGGCCGCGAGGCGAGCCGCGGCCTCCGCATCCATGGGCGCACCCCCGGAGAGCTCCTGCTGCGCGCGGTACTCCCGCAGCCCCTCGGTCAGCACGCGCGCGAGCGGCCCGCCGACCGCGGCGGTGCGCGGCGCGTCGAACCACTCCAGACCCGCCTCGCGGAAGCGCACGAGCCCCTCCTGCGAGGCCTTGTGCGCCGAGCGGAGAACGCCCGTCTTCGCGAAGATGACGGTCCACGTGTAGATGGACAGGATGAGGAGACCGGCCAGGATGAACTGGCCGACGGGGCCCGAGCGCAGCAATGTCGATACGAAAGGATGTTCCACGCGTCCCCCAGCCTCCCCCCGGCGTCCCGCCGGGGCTCGTCCTCCACCGCCGCACCCGCCGCCCGTCCCCCGGGGATCGGTGCTGGCACGCTAGCACACGCCCCCGAGGGGGACAAGAAAGCGCTGGCCGGCCTACCCCTCAGTCGCGGCCGGGTTCCGGAACCGGGGCTCCGGAGGACGGCGCGCGCGGGACCGCACTACCAGAGGATCTCGGGGTGCCGCTCCCGGCGGTTCACGTAGCGCGCCGTGACGAACAGCCAGTCCGACAGCCGGTTGAGGTACCGCACGATCTCGGGGCGGAGTTCCGCGCCCTCGAGTCCCACGACGGATCGCTCCGCGCGCCGGCACACGGTCCGCGCGAGGTGCAGGACCGCGCCGGCGGGACCTCCGCCCGCCAGGATGAAGCTCTTCAGTTCCGGCAGGTCCGCCTCCATCTCGTCGATGGACCGCTCCAGGACGGCCACGTCCTCCTCCCGCACCAGCCCGCGCAGACGGTCGCGGGCCGCCGGGTTGGGCGTGGCGATCTCGCCGCCGATGCCGAACAGCACGCGCTGCACGTCCTCGAGCCGCTTCCGGAGCGCGGGCCAGGACGCCAGGTGGGCGTGCGCCAGCCCGAGCGCGGCGCCGAGTTCGTCCACGTCCCCGTAGGCGGCCACCCTCGGGTCGCTCTTGGGAACGCGGCCGCCGCCGAAGAAGGAGGTCTCTCCCGCGTCGCCCGTCCGGGTGTAGATCTTCACGATCGACCTCCTTCGCGCCGGACGTCCCGTATGCGCTCCGCGGCCCGGCGCGTCAAGGCCGTCCTGCGTGGCGGTCCCCGGGTCCCTCGGGTATCCTGCCCCCGACGAGCGTCCACGGCGGGGAGGAGCGGATTGCCGAAGTCCAGGATCGTCTCGCTGGCCGGTCGGCCGGTCTCCGGCGGCATCGCGTTCGGGCGCGCGGAGATCCACCTCGAGGATCCGTCGGTCGTCCCCTCGTACTCGCTCGGCGGACCGGAGGAGATCGAGGCGGAGCTTCGGCTGTTCGCCTCGGCCCTCGAGGCGGCGGACCGCGAGTCCGAGAAGGACGTGGTCTGGGCGCGCGCCAGCCTGCCGCCGAGCGAGGCCGAGATCTTCGCGGCGCACCGGGCGATCCTGCGCGACCCCTCCCTCGTGGAATGGGTGGAGGGGCGCATCCGGGAGGACCGCTGCAACGCGGCGGCCGCCGTGCATCGCCGCTTCGACGAGTTCCGCAAGATCCTCGGCGAGTCCGGCAGCGAGATCATTCGCAACCGGATCCAGGACGTGACGGACGCGGAGCGCCTCATCCTCGCGCACCTCCTGGGGAGCGCCCGCCGCCGCGAGGCCGCCTCGGCGCCCGGCGGGGAGCGCATCGTCCTCATCACGGTGGACCCGCCGCCCAGCCTCCTGGCCCGCGTGGATCCACAGCGCGTGGCCGGCATCGTGTGCGAGAAGGGCGCCGGGATGGGGCACGTCGCGGTGCTCGCGCGGGCCCTGGCGCTGCCCACGCTGCTGCAGGTCGACGGACTGCTCGCGGAGGTGCGGGAAGGGGACCCCGTGGTCGTGGACGCGGACGAGGGCCGGCTCCTGGTGAACCCGCGCCCGGAGGACGTCTCCCGGCTCAAGCAGCGCGACCGGCAGCGGCGCATCATGGCGCCGCCCGCGCCGTCCAACCCGCGCGACGAGCGCGTCACGCGGGACGGGCTCCGGGTGCACCTCCTGGGAAACGTGGGCACGCAGCGCGATGTGGACGCCTGCGCGCAGAGCGCGGCGGACGGGATCGGGCTGTACCGGACCGAGTTCCTGTACCTCGCGCGCGATGGCCAGCCGGACGAGGAGGAGCTCGTGGCCACCTACACGGCCGCGGCGTGCTCCTTCGTGCACGAGCCGGTGGACATCCGCCTGCCGGACCTCGGCAGCGACAAGCACCTCCCGGGGCTGCGCCTGCCCAGCGAGCGCAACCCGGCGCTCGGCTTGCGGGCGCTGCGCCTGCTCTTCGCCCACCCGGACATGCTGCGGGCCCAGGTGCGCGCCATCCTGCAGGCCTCCGCCGACGGGCCGGTGCGCCTGCTCCTGCCCATGGTCATGTCCGGGGAGGACGTGCAGCGGGTCCGCGCGCTCGTGGAGGAGTGCCACGAGGAGCTCCGCCGCGAGGGGCGCCGCCACGATCCGGACCTGAAGGTGGGCGCGATGATCGAGAGCCCGGCCGCGGCCATGCTGGCCCCGGAGATCGCGGCGGAGGCGGACTTCGTGAGCGTCGGGACGAACGACCTCACGATGTACATGCTCGCCGTGGACCGCGACGCGGCCCACCTGGCCGGCCACTACGACCCGTACCACCCGGCGTTCCTGCGCACTCTGCGGGAGATCGTGGCCGCGGCCCGCGCGGCCGGCAAGCCCGTGTCCGTGTGCGGTGAGATCGCGTCCGATCCCACGTGGACGGGGCTGCTCGTGGGTCTGGGGGTGGAGCGGCTGTCGATGTCGCCGCAGTGGATCCTGCCGATCGGGCGCGTGGTGGCGACCACGGACTTCGCCGCGTGGCGCCGCATCGCGGAGGAGGTCCTGCGGATGTCGTCCGCCGACGCGATCCGCCGGCACGTCCGCGAGCAGCTCGACCTCTGAGCGCCCGGCTCGACCCCGGTGGCCCGGCCCGGGAGACGCTGCTAGACTCCCCCGACCCTCGGCCCCCCTTCCGGGGAACCGGCAGGACGGCCCGGTCCGCGGGTGGAAAGGCAGGCTCGGCGGCCGGATGAAGATCACGGAGTCCAGCCGGACGCGGCTTCGCCGCCTCCTGAAGGTGTTCGAAGGGGCGAAGCGGGCCCTCGTGCTCCTGCACGACTACCCGGATCCGGACGCCATCGCGTCCGCCCTCGCGCTGAAGCGCCTCGTGGAGCGGCGTCGTCCGGACTGCAAGGTGGACATCGGCTTCGGGGGGATCGTGGGGCGGGCCGAGAACCGCGCCATGGTCCGGGCGGTGAAGGCGGAGCTGAAGGCGCTGGCGGATCTGGACCTGTCGGTCTACCAGGTCTTCGCGCTCGTGGACACCCAGCCGAAGACCGGGAACAACTCCCTGCCGGACAGCATCCGACCCTCGGTGGTGATCGACCACCACCCGCTCCGCCCGGCGACCCGCCGGTGCCGGTTCCACGACGTCCGCACCCGCTTCGGCGCCACGGCCACCATGATGGTGGAGTACCTGCGCGCGGCCCGGTTCCGGCTGGACGCGGATCTCGCCACGGCGCTCTTCTACGGGATCCGGGCGGAGACCCAGGCGCTCACGCGCGAGGTCTCGGTGGCCGATCGGGACGCCTACGTGGCGCTGCTGCCCCTCGCGGAGTTCCGGAAGATCTCCGACATCGAGCACGCGGGAGTCTCCCGCGAGTACTTCGGCGGCATGGGGGCCGCGTTGGCCGGGACCACGCTGTACGGGGACGTGGCCATCACGGCGCTCGGGGACGTGCGGAACCCGGACTTCTGCGCGGAGTTCTGCGACATGATCCTCCGGCTGGAGTCCACCCGGTGGGCCCTGTGCGTAGGCCGAAAGGGCGGAATCCTGTATCTTTCCCTCAGGACGCGGGAGCGGCGGGGCCACGCGGGGACCACCATCGCCAGGATCGTCGGGCGCGAAGGGCGCGCGGGCGGCCACGGCATGATGGCCGGCGGCATCGCGTTCCTGGAGAAGTTCCCCGAGGGCACGTACGAGGGGGCGCTGCGCGTGATCACGGCGCGCTACCTCGAGGTGACGGACGCGTCGGGACGCGACGCGGAGCCGCTGCTGCCGGGTCCCGAGGCCGCGGACCCGGCCGGGTGATCCTGCCCCGAGACGCCCGCTCCCCCGCGGGCCGAGGAGTGAAGACGGACCGGCGATGAGCACCGGAATCGAGAGCACGCGGGAGACCCGCATCGAGGCCGTCGAACGGGTGGTCGTCCGCTTCGTGGGCGACTCCGGCGACGGCATGCAGCTGACCGGAACGCAGTTCACGAACACGGCGGCCGCGGTCGGCAACGACGTGGCCACGTTCCCGGACTTCCCCGCCGAGATCCGCGCCCCGGCCGGCTCGCTGCCCGGCGTGTCCGGCTTCCAGATCAACTTCGCCAGCTACGACATCCACACGCCCGGGGACGAGCCGGACGTGCTCGTGGCCATGAACCCCGCGGCGCTGAAGACGAACGTGGGGGACCTCCGTCCGAACGGCCTGCTGATCGTCAACGAGGACAACTTCGCGGAGAAGAACCTCAAGCTGGCGGGGTACGACGCGAACCCCCTGGAGGACGGGTCCCTGGAGAAGTGGCGCGTGGTCGTCGTCCCGATCACCACGCTCACGCGCAAGGCGCTGGAGAGCCAGGACCTGCCGCGCAAGATGGTGGACCGGTGCAAGAACTTCTTCGCGCTGGGGATGACGTTCTACCTGTACAACCGCCCCACCGAGACCACGGAGCGCTGGATCGAGCGGCAGTTCGGGCAGCGCCCGGAGATCGTGGCGGCGAACAAGACGGCGCTGGCCGCGGGCGTGGCGTACTGCGAGGCCACGCAGCTCTTCCAGACCACGTACCGCGTGGAGCCCGCGTCCTTCGCGCCCGGCACCTACCGCAACATCAACGGGAACACGGCGCTCGGGTTGGGGCTGCTGGCGGCGTCGCACCAGGCGAAGACGGGGATCGTGCTGGCGGGATACCCCATCACGCCCGCCTCGGACATCCTGCACCAGATGTCGAAGTACAAGCGCTTCGGCGTGATCACCTTCCAGGCGGAGGACGAGATCTCCGCCATCTGCGCGGCCATCGGCGCGTCGTACGCCGGCAAGCTGGGCGTCACCGCCACCAGCGGCCCCGGCATGGCGCTGAAGACCGAGGCCATGGGCCTGGCGCTCACGGTGGAGTTGCCGCTGGTGATCATCGACATCCAGCGCGGCGGGCCGTCCACGGGGCTGCCCACGAAGACGGAGCAGGCGGATCTGTTCCAGGCCATCTGGGGCCGCAACAGCGAGGCGCCCATCCCGGTGATCGCGGCGGCCACCCCCGGGGACTGCTTCTGGATGGCGGTGGAAGCGTGCCGCCTGGCCGTCAAGTACATGACGCCCGTGATCTACCTCTCGGACGGCTACCTCGCGAACGGCGCGGAGCCCTGGCCGCTGCCGCGCCTCGCGGACCTCCCGGAGATCCCGGTGCGGCACGCCACGGACCCCGAGGGGTTCCAGCCGTACCGGCGCGATCCCGCCACGCTCGCACGCCCGTGGGCCGTACCCGGCACGCCGGGACTGGAGCACCGCGTGGGCGGCCTGGAGAAGCAGGACGTCACCGGGCACGTGAACTACGAGGGCGCGAACCACGAGACCATGGTGCGCCTGCGGGACCGCAAGGTGCGGAACATCGAGAACGACATCCCGCTCGCCGAGGTGGACGGGCCGGAGTCCGGCGACGTGCTGATCGTGAGCTGGGGCAGCACGTACGGCGCCATCCGCGGCGCGCTCCGGCGCCTCCGGGCGGAAGGCGGCGACGCCTCGCACGTGCACCTGCGCCACCTGAACCCGCTGCCGCGGAACCTCGGGGACATCCTGCGCCGCTTCGGGCATGTCCTCGTGCCGGAGCTGAACCTGGGGCAGCTCACCACCGTGCTGCGCGCGCGCTACCTCGTGGACGCGCGCTGCGTGAGCAAGGTGCAGGGGAAGCCGTTCAAGACCACCGAGATCCTCGACGCCATCGCCCGCACCCGGGGGAAGTGACATGTCCGCCACGGTGGAGCCGCGCACGCTCACGAAGAAGGACTTCTCGTCGGACCAGGAGGTCCGCTGGTGCCCGGGCTGCGGGGACTACTCCATCCTGGCCGCCGTGCAGAGCGTGCTGCCGGAGCTGGGCGTCCCGAAGGAGAAGTTCGTGTTCGTGTCCGGGATCGGCTGCTCCAGCCGCTTCCCGTACTACATGAGCACGTTCGGCTTCCACACGATCCACGGGCGCGCCCCGGCCGTCGCCACCGGCGTGAAGCTCGCGAACCCGGACCTGTCCGTGTGGGTCGTGACGGGCGACGGGGACGGGCTGTCCATCGGCGGGAACCACCTGATCCACCTGCTGCGCCGGAACGTGGGCCTGAAGGTGATGCTGTTCAACAACCGCATCTACGGGCTCACGAAGGGGCAGGCCTCCCCCACCTCGGAACTCGGCAAGCGGACGAAGTCCACGCCGTACGGCACGGTGGAGCAGCCGTTCAACGCGCTGTCGCTCGCGCTGGGCTCGGACGCCACGTTCGTGGCCCGCTCCGTGGACGTGTACCCGAAGCACCTTCGCGACACGATCGCGCGGGCGGCGGCGCACCGCGGTACCGCGTTCGTGGAGATCTACCAGAACTGCAACATCTTCAACGACGGCGCGTTCGAGTCCATGACCGAGCGCGAGGTGCGCAACGACGCGCAGGTGGAGCTGGTGCACGGGGAGCCGCTGGTCTTCGGCAAGGACCGGGACAAGGGCATCCGCTTCCGGAACGAGGGCCTCGAGGTCGTGAGGCTGGGCGAGAACGGCGTCACCGAGAAGGATCTCCTGGTGCACGACGAGGCGCGCCCGCGCCCGTCGCGCGCGTTCAACCTCAGCCGGATGGAGCACCCGGACTTCCCCATTCCCATCGGCGTCTTCCGCGCGGTGGAGCGCCCGGCGTACGAGACCGGCGTGCACGCGCAGATCGCGCAGGCCCGCGAGAAGGAGGGTCCGGGCGACCTGGAGCGGCTGCTGCGCGAAGGGGACGTCTGGGAGGTTCAAGGGGACGGCGGGCGGCGCCGATAGATCCCCCGTGGGCCCGGGCCGCCGGCGTCGCGCCGGCCCGGGGAACGGGAGGATCCCATGGTCACGCGCGCCCGGAACGCCTTCACGCTGGAAGAGGCCAACCGCTCGCTTCCGCTGGTCCGCTCCATCGTGGCGGACGTGGCCGGCCTCTGGAAGGACCTCCTCAAGGCGCGCGAGCACTTCGGCAACTCGTCGCCGGAGCATGACCGCATCCTGCGCGAGCTCGCGGAGAACATCCAGGAGCTGCACGAGATCGGCTGCCACGTGCGCGACTTCGAGACGGGGTCCGTGGACTTCCCCGCCGTGGTGGCGGGCCGCGAGCGTGCGCTCACCTGGCGTCTGGGCGAGGACCACGTTTCCGCGCAGGCGCCGCCGGCCGCGCACCCCGCGGAGCCGGAGACCGCCGGGTTCGAGGCGGCCGACGAGTAGCCGCCCCGCCCCCGGCGTCCCGCGTCAGCGGACGAACGCCACCTTCCGCGAGACCGTCCCCTCATCCGTGACCAGCCGCGCGAAGTAGACGCCCGGTGTCACCACGCGCCCGGCATCGTCGCGGCCGTCCCACGCCGCGGCGTGGCGTCCCGCGCCGAGACGCTCCGCCGAGAGCACGGTTGCCACGCGTCGGCCCGCCACGTCGTGCACGGCCAGCTCGGCGCGGCCGCTGCGCGGCAGCTCGAAGGACAGGCGCACCGCGGTAGAGAACGGGTTCGGCGTGGGCGCGGCCAGCGAGAGCGCCGCGGGCGGGAGGGCCGGGCGCCCGTCCGGGGCGTCCGTGGCGCTGGACGTGAACACCACGTCGTCCACGCCGGCCTCCACGTACGTGTCCGGCGGCGGATCCGCGGCCACGAAGCGCAGCCGCATCGTGGACGTGGGCGTCACGACCCCGGCGAGCGGGATCTGCACCTGCGCCCAGGAGTCCGTCCCGGTCGTAACGGTCTCCAGGTTCGTCCAGGTGGAACCGCCATCCGTCGAGACGTCCACGGTGAACGGATCCGTGCTCGCGGAGGGTGCACGGTTCGAGAACCACCGCGTGTAGCCCACCGTGAGGTCCCCCACCCCGGTGGCGTCGAACACGGGCGTCAGGAGCGTGGTGGCGCCGTTGTCCACGTCGGACGTGCCGACGAACGCGCCGGGCAGGTGGTTCTGGGTGACGTAGGCATGCCCCGCGCCCGAAGGCGACGCGTCCTGCTCCGCCCCGACCACTCCCTGGAAGTAGCTGCCGACCGGGACGGCGCGCTCCCACAGTCCGCCCGTCGCCGCATCGCCCGGCCCGCCCACGCCCCATCCCTGGTCCACGTCGAAGTCGTCCTCGAACCCGGGAGCGAGCTCCACGAAGTCCGCGACCGTGGTGCCGGCGCCGGCGTTGACCTCGTGCGCCGTGACGGCGAACCCGAACTTCGCGATCCGGGCGGTCCAGGGCGAGCCGGCGGGCAGGCCGGCGAGCAGCACGTGGCCGTCCGCCGCCGTGGTCAGCCCCACCATCGGCGTGCCGTCCACCGAGACCACCGCGTCCGCCACGGGCTGCCCGGTGCGCGCGGACAGCACCTGGAGGTCCACGGTCCCGGCGGGAAGCTGGACGAGGTCCACGTCGTGCACGAGCAGGCCGTCCTCCGGCACCACGACGTTCGACGTGTCGGACTCGTAGCCGAAGCGTCGCGTGATCACCTGGTACGCGCCGCCGGACACGAGCTTCGAGTAGAAGCCCGCGCCGTCGGTGGCCACCTCGAAGTCCGGACCCGCCAGCGTGACGTACGCGCTGTCCAGCGGCGCGGACGTGGAGGCGTTGCGCACGGTGCCGCGGATCTCGCCCGCGAAGCCGCCGGTGAACTCCAGGATGAAGAGGCCGGTCTGCCGGTCCGAGGCGTAGTACACGTTGTCCGTGCGGAACGGGTAGACGCCCCAGCAGCCGTCGAACCCCCCGGTGCGCGTGGTGGTGTCGTAGTACCCCACCTCCACCGGCGCGGTCGGATCCGTGACGTCCACGATGCGGGTGCCCGCCGCGTAGTACGAGATGTACGCCATGTCATCCTCGATCAGGACGTTGTGGACGATGGCGGTCTCGGAGGTGACCTCGTACTCGGCGGCCAGCGTCACCGTGGGCAGGGCGGTGATGTCCCAGATCTTCACGTGCCCGCCGCCGATCTCGTCGGTGGTCAGCACGTGCGACTTCGTGGAGTTCGGCCAGGCGTTGTGCGTGTTCGCGCCGGCGTAGCCGTGCGTGGCGATGGTGACCGGGTTCGCCGGATTCGCCATGTTGATGACGCGCAGCGTGCCGCTGCTGATGGCGCCCGCGTAGCCCACGCCGTCGCCCACCCACAGGTCGTGGATGTAGTACGGGTTGAAGAAATCGATCTCCACCGGGGCCGTCGGGTTCGCGAGCGACAGGATGTGCATTCCGCCGCCGGGCGCCGCGCCGCACGCGTACGCGATGCCGGTGTCCGTGTCGATCCAGAGGTTGTGCGACGTGGAGATGTTGTTCGCCGTGTAGGTGGTCACGTGCACCGGCGCCAGCGGGTTCGACAGGTCCACGATCTGCAGCCCGGTGCCCGCACCCGGGCCCTCCGTCACGATGTACGCGTAGTGCTGGTACGTCTTGATGTCGCGCCACACGGACTGCGGCCCGGGGAGGTTGAACACCTCCACGGCGTTGGCCGGATCCGTGGCGTCCACGAACGCCGTGCCCAGGCGGTGCCCCCAGATCGCGATCTCCACACCGCCCGGCGCGGTGTAGCCCCAGCAGTCGTTCGTCCCGTCGTACTGCGTGAGGTTCTTGTGCAGGGTCACGTTGTAGGATGTCTGGGCTCGCGCCGGGGCGTTCCCCCCGAGGATCACGAGGGCGCAGGCGGCCGGCAGGGCGAGTGCGAGTCGCGGGCACAGGAACATTCGGAACCCCTCGAGGCGGTGAGGCGTGCGGGAACAGGTCGTATGGCGAGCGGGGGAAGACGTGGCCGCCCACTATAGCACGGTCCCGCCGGGCCCCGAAGCGCTCTCGTGAGGCCCTCCGCGGCCCTGTTGGCGGTGGCGGCGCTCTGGGGCGGCACGTTCGTCGTCATCAAGGAGGGCCTGGGCGACGCCTCGCCGCTGGTCTTCGTGGGGCTGCGGTTCCTGGTGGCCGCCCTCGCCGCGGCGCCGGCCGTGCGCGGCGGCCGGGAAGCCTGGCGCCGGGCGCTGGGCCCCGGCATCCCGCTGGGGGTGGTGCTGTTCCTCGGCTACGCCACCCAGACGCAGGGCCTCCTGACCACCACCCCCGCCCGCTCCGCCTTCCTCACCGGGATGTGCGTGCCGATGGTGCCGCTGTGGGCGGCGGCGCTGTTCGGCGCGCGGCCGCCCCGCGCGTCGCTCGCCGGCCTCGCGGTGGCGCTGCCCGGGCTGTGGCTGCTCACGTCCCCCGGCGCGGGCGCCTGGGTCCGGGGCGACGCATGGACCCTGGCCTGCGCCGCCTGCTTCGCGCTGCACGTGGTCCTGGTGGCCCGCTGGGCGGATCGCGCCGGCACCGTGCCTTTGGTGGCGGTGCAGTTGGCCACGGTGGCGGTGCTCGCGCTGGCCGCCTCCCCGCTGCTGGAGATCCCTCGCGCCGCCCCGACGCCGCGCCTCGCGCTCGCCGTGGCGCTCACCGCCCTGCTGGCCACCGCGCTGGCCACGTTCCTGCAGATGCGCTACCAGCCGCGCCTCGACCCCACGCGGGCCGCGCTCCTCTACACGATGGAGCCGGTGTTCGCCGCACTCTTCGCCACGTGGTGGGGCGAGTCGATCACGGCCCCCGCCTGGGCCGGCGGCCTCCTGATCGCCGCCGGCGCCGCGATCTCGGAATCACGCCCCCGCTTCCTCCGCGCCCGGAAAGCGCCGACGACGTCGGAGCACAGCCAGATCTGAGCGGACGCGAGGACGCCATTCGAGTGACGCTATCGAAGCGACGTGGCGATCGCGTCGGCGTCCCCGGCGGCCACTCCCCTCGCCGCCCCGCCCTAGTGCGTCTTCCGCAGCGCCGTGCCGATCCGCTCCACCGCCCAGTCGATCTCGTCCTTCGTGATGACGAGCGGCGGCGCGATGCGGACGACCTGCTCGTGCGTCTCCTTCGCGAGCAGCCCGAGCTCCATCAGGTGCTCGCAGTACGGGCGCGCGGTGCCGCACTCCTTCCTGATCTCGACGCCGATCCAGAGGCCCTTGCCGCGGATCTCCTTCACGGAGGACGCGCGGATGTCCTTCAGCCGTCCGAGGAAGTAGTCCCCCAGGGTGCGGGACTTCTCCACGAGGCCCTCGTCCCTCAGGACCTCGAGCGACGCGATGGCCACGGCGCACGCGAGCGGGTTGCCGCCGAACGTGGAGCCGTGGTCGCCGGGCTTGAACACGTCCATCGCGTCTTCGGACGCGAGGACGCCGGACACCGGGTAGAAGCCGCCGGAGAGCGCCTTGCCCACGATCATCGCGTCGGGCCGCACGTCCTCCCACTCGCACGCGAACAGCTTGCCGGTGCGGCCGAGCCCGGACTGGATCTCGTCGCAGATGAGCAGCACGTTCCGCTCCTTGCAGAGCTTCGCCGCGTGCTTCAGGTAGCCGGCCTCGGGGATGATGATGCCGGCCTCCCCCTGGATCGGCTCCACGAGGAAGGCCGCCGTGTTCGGGCCGATCGCGGCATCGAGCGCCGCCTTGTCGCCGTACGGCACGATGCGGAAGCCCGGCGTGAACGGCCCGAAGCCCTCGCGGTACTGCGCGTCCGTGGAGAAGCTCACGATGGTGGTCGTGCGGCCGTGGAAGTTCCCGGCGCACACCACGATCTCCGCCTTCCCGTCCGGGATCCCCTTCCTCGTGTAGCCCCACTTGCGCGCCATCTTCACCGCGGTCTCCACGGCCTCGGCGCCGGAGTTCATCAGCAGCGCCTTGTCGAACCCGGTCATCTTCGCGATCAGCTCGCACAGCGGGCCGAAGCGGTCGTTGTGGAACGCGCGGGAGGTGAGCGTCACGCGCTCCGCCTGGGCGCGCAGCGCGTCCAGGATGCGCGGGTGGCAGTGGCCCTGGTTCACCGCGGAGTACGCCGCGAGGAGGTCCATGTACTTCCGGCCCTCGGGATCCCAGACCCACACGCCCTTCGCCCGCTCGATGACGACCGGGAGCGGGTGGTAGTTGTGGGCGGCGTACTTCTCCGCCAGCTCGATGTACCGATGGGTCGTGGACGTCGCCATGGAAGGGCCTCCGAGGGTCGGGGGAACGCCGGGGTATCGGCGGACCGGGGGAATTCCGATAGGGAGGGTATCCGGCTGCGCCCGCCGCGGCAATCCGGCCGCGGGGGCGCGCCGCCGGGACTGATTTCGGTCACCTGCGGGCATGGGCGCCGGCGGCGCGCCGCGCCCCGCCCGCCCCGGGCCGGATCCTCTCGGGGCGGACGCCGCGGGCCGCGTTGCCAACCCCCGGACGCCCCCGTAGACTGAAGGGTCTGCTTTCGGGAGGAAACGCGCGATGTCGGCTCCGGGTGTGTTCGTCCACGAGAAGGGCATGTGCGAGTCCGAGAAGGTCGGGGACGGCACCCGCATCTGGGCGCACGCCCACGTGATGAAGGGTGCGGTCGTCGGAAAGGGGTGCAACATCGGCGAGGGGTCCTTCGTGGAGAAGGGCGCCGTGCTCGGGAACCACTGCACGGTGAAGAACGGCGTGTCCGTGTGGGACAAGGTGACCTGCGAGGACTACGTGTTCCTCGGCCCGGACTCCTGCTTCACGAACGACTTCCTCCCCCGCGCGGCCTTCAAGAAGGACCCGGAGACGGAGTTCCGGCCCACGAGGCTGAAGGAAGGCGCGTCCATCGGCGCGAACGCCACCATCGTGTGCGGCGTCACCATCGGCGCGCACGCCATGGTCGGCGCGGGCGCGGTGGTCACGAAGGACGTGCCGGACTTCGCCCTGGTGGTGGGCTGCCCGGCCCGGGCGATCGGCTGGGTGGGTCGCTACGGATCGCGGCTGGCGTTCGATGCGTCGGGCCGCGCGGAGTGCGCGAAGACGGGCGACGTCTACCGCCTCGCGAACGGGCGCGTGACGCTGGAGAAGATGGGCATCCCGCCCACGCGCGGCTAGGAGGCTTGGCTCCATGAGCGAAACGAAGGCGCCCACCCGCGACTGCGTGGACGTCGGGCGCATCCTCGGCGAGGCGGGTCCGCAGCGCGTGTCCGCATTCGCCGCGGGCATCGAAGGGTCGTCCATCCTGACCATCGCCGCCGAGATCCGGGACCGGAAGGCGCGCGGCGAGGACGTGCTGGACCTCACCGTGGGGGACTTCCGCCCGGAGCAGTTCCCCGTGCCGCAGGGCCTGGTGGACCGCATCGTGGACGCGCTCCACGCGCGCCAGACGAACTACCCGCCCGTGAACGGGGTGCCGGAGCTCCGCGAGGCGCTCGCCGCGCTCACGCGCGAGGACCAGGGGCTGGACTACGCCCCGAACTGCTTCCTCGTGGCGGGCGGCGCGCGGCCGCTGCTGCACTCCGGGTACACGTCGCTCGTGGATCCGGGAGACGTGGTGGTGTACCCGGTGCCGTCGTGGAACAACCACCACTACGTGCACATCGCGAAGGGCGCGGGCGTTCCCGTGCCCGGGCGGCCGGAAAAGAACTTCCACCCGGACCGCGCGGACGTGGAGCCGCACCTCGCGAAGGCGCGGCTGCTCGCGCTGAACTCGCCGCTGAACCCCACGGGCACGGTGATCGGCCGGGAGCAGCTGAAGGGGATCTGCGAGGCCGTGGTGGAGGAGAACCGCCGCCGCCGGAAGACCGGCGCGCGCTCTCTCTTCGTGCTGTACGACCAGGTCTACGGCAACCTCACCTTCGGCAACGCGGAGCACTTCACGCCGGTGGGGCTCGTCCCCGAGATCGCCCCGTACACGCTGCTCGTGGACGCGGTGAGCAAGAGCCTGTGCGGCACCGGGCTGCGCGTGGGCTGGGCGGCGGGGCCGCCGGAGATCGTGTCCAAGATGGCGGAGCTGCTGGGGCACTACGGGTCGTGGGCGCCGCGGCCGGAGCAGATCGCCACCGCGGGGTTCCTGCGGGACCGCAAGGCCCTGGAGGCGCACCGCCGCTGGATGATCGGGGAGCTCTCCGCGCGGCTGGGCGTCCTGGACGAGGGCTTCCTTTCGATGCGCAACGCGGGACACCCGGTGGAGCACATCGAGCCGCAGGGCGCCATCTACCTGTCGGTCCGCTTCGACCTCATCGGCCGCACCGTGGCCGGGGTCACGCTGCGGAACAACGAGGACCTGCGCCGCGTGCTCCTGGCGGAGGCCGGGTTCGCCGTCGTGCCGTTCGAGGCGTTCGGCGGCGAGAGCGAGACCGGCTGGGTGCGCATCAGCGTGGGCGCGGTGGGCGTGGACGCCATCCGCGCGGGCATGGATCGCGTGGCGGCGCTCCTGAAGCGGGTGAAGTAGCGGCGGGACCGATCACCAGATCGTCGCGACGGAGTCGGACGCCCGGAGACGGCGGTCCCGGGTGACGAGCGTGAGCCCGAGGACGTCGGCGGTCGCCACGATCATGCGGTCCGCGGGGTCCGCCCCCACGCCCGGCGGCAGTTGCGTGGCGCGAACGGCGATGCGGTTGTCCACCGGGACGAAACGCACGTAGGGCAGCTCCTCGGCCTTGGAGATCCAGTCCGCCGCATCCATGCTCAGCCGCAAGCGGCCGCGGGCCACGAGCTGCGCAACCTCCCAGGCGCTGATGGACGAGACGTGGATGGCGGACCTTCCGCGCGCCTCGTCGATGGCGCGCCACGCGGCCGGCGAGAGCGACGCGTCCGCCGAGCTCCACCACAGCCACGCGTGCGTATCCAGCAGGATCACCGGGACTCCCAGTCCTCGATCGCGACGGGATCCTCCGGCCTCTCGTACGAGAGGACGGAGCCCCGGAGCTGGCGCAGCGCCGCGTCCGGATCCCCCTGATAGGGGACCAGGCGCAACACCGGCTTGCCGTGATCCGTGATCACGAGCGCCTCGCCGGACTGTTCGACCCGGCGGAAGTACTCCAGCGCTCGCGCCTTGAAGCGGGACTTCGAGACCGTGGGCTCCATTGGCGCCTCCGTGACCCTGGTCACAGACTAGGGTCATTTCTGACCCTCGTCAAGAGGAGCCCGCCAAGACGCCGCAGGCCCCGGAGTCCCAAGGACTTCCGGGGCCTGCCGACTGGTGCCCGAGGCGGGACTCGAACCCGCAAGGGTTGCCCCACACGGCCCTCAACCGTGCGTGTTTACCAATTTCACCACCCGGGCCTTACGGTGTCTGGGTGCCCTCCCCGGCCGGCGGCGCGGACGGCGAGCCTTCCGCGGGTGCCGGAGCCGGCGCAGCCCCGGCATCCCCCGCCGGCGGCGCGACGGGCAGCGCTCCCGATGCGGTCCCGGGGAGTGCGGTGCCGGGCAACGCGGTTCCGGGCGACGCGCTCTCCGCGCCGGGAGGCGCCGTGGCGGACGGCGCGCCCAGCGGCGCCTGCCGCGCGGCCTCGTCCGCGATGATGCTGCGGGGACTGCCGCTGCCGCGGACGGAGCCGAGCAGCGTGAGCGAGAGCGACGTGACCATGAACGCCGCGCCGAAGATGGTGGTGGCCTTCGAGAGCACGGTGGCCGCGCTGCGCCCGCCGAACACGGTGGACTCCGCGCCGCCGCCGAAGGCGCCGCCGGCGAGGCCCGTTCCCTTCGAGGACTGCAACAGCACGATGAGCACGAGGATCACGCAGATCACCACGTGCAGTCCGAGGACGATTCCGTAGATCATGCCGCTCCCACGATGGCCAGGAAGCTCTTCGCTTCCAGCGAGGCTCCCCCGATGAGACCGCCGTCCACGTTCGGCTGGGCGAAGATCTCCCGGGCGTTGTCCGGTTTCACGCTCCCGCCGTAGAGGATCCGCGTGGCGACCGCCACGGGCTCCCCCGCCAGGGAGGAGAGGATCACGCGGATGCGCCGGTGGACCGCTTCCGCCATCTCGGGGGTGGCGTTCCTCCCCGTGCCGATGGCCCAGACGGGCTCGTACGCGACGACCGACCGCGCGACCTCGGGGCCGGGGATGTCCTGGAAGGCCGAGCGGACCTGCCGCTCGACGACCTCCTCGGTCCGGGCCGCCTCGCGCTCCGCCAGGGTCTCCCCGACGCACACGACAGGCGTGAGCCCGGCCGTCAGGACGGACTCAAGCTTCTCGCGGACGGTCCGATCCGTCTCCCCGAAAATCCCGCGACGCTCCGAATGGCCCACTATAACGAAACGGCACCCCAGGTCAACCAGCATCGGGGTGGACACCTCGCCGGTGAACGCCCCCTCCCGCGCCCCGGCGCAGTTCTGGGCGCCCCAGGCCACCGGCGTGCCCTTCAGGGTCTCCGCCACGGCCGGAATGGCCGGGAACGCCGGGCACACCGCCACGTCCGTGCGCCCGTCCGCCCCGCGCAGGCCGTTCGCCACGTCCCGGGCGAGCGCCCGCGCCTCCGTGGGCGTGCGGTACATCTTCCAGTTCCCGCAGACGAAGGGTCGCCTCATCCCGCCGCCTCCGTGAGCGCGCCCACCCCGGGCAGCTCCTTCCCTTCCAGGAACTCCAGGGACGCGCCGCCGCCCGTGGACACGTGGGTGACCCGGTCCGCGAGGCCCGCCTTCGCGACCGCGGCCGCGGAGTCCCCGCCGCCCACGATGGTCACGCAGCCCTTCGCGGTGGCGTCCGCCAGCGCCTTCGCGATCCCCACCGTGCCGGCGTCGAACGGCTCCGTCTCGAACACGCCCATCGGGCCGTTCCACAGCACCGTCCTCGCGCCGAGGATCTCCTTGCGGAACGCCTCCACCGTGGCCGGGCCGATGTCGAGCATCTTCAGGCCCTTCGGCATGGCGTCCGCCTGCACCACGGAATGCTTCGCGCCCTCGGCGATCTCCTCGGCCACCACGCAGTCCGTGGGCAGGACGAGCCGCACGCCCGCCTTGCCCGCGCGGTCCAGCAGCCCGCGAGCCACGTCCAGCCGGTCGTCCTCCACGAGGCTCGTGCCGGTCTCCCAGCCGCGGGCCTTGAAGAACGTGTTCGCCATGGCGCCGCCGACCAGGATGGCGTCCACCTTGTCGAAGAGGTGCTCCATCACGTCGATCTTGCCGGAGATCTTCGCGCCGCCCATGACGGCCACGTAGGGGCGCGCCGCGTTCGCGGTGGCCGCGCCGAGGAAGCGCAGCTCCTTCTCCATCAGGAAGCCCGCCGCGGCCTTCGGCACGAACGCCGTGACGCCCGCGGTGGACGCGTGCGCGCGGTGGGCGCTGCCGAACGCGTCGTTCACATACAGGTCCGCCAGCCGCGCGAGGGACTTCGCGAACTCCGCGTCGTTCGCCTCCTCCTGCGGGTGGAAGCGCAGGTTCTCCAGCAGCAGCACGTCGCCGTCCTGCATGCGCTGCGCCAGCCGCTCCACGTCCGGCCCGATGCAGTCCGGCGCCATGCCGACCGGCACCCCGAGGGACTTCCCCAGCGCGGCGGCCACCGGCGCCAGCGAGTACTCCGGCTTCGGCTTCCCCTTCGGGCGACCGAGGTGTGACATGAGGATGACCCGCGCGCCGTGCTCGCGCAGCCAGCGGAGGGTGGGCAGGCTCTCCCGGATGCGCGTGTCGTCGGACACCGCGCCGTCCGCGAGCGGCACGTTCAGGTCGCAGCGCACGAGGACGCGCTTGCCGCGCACGTCCAGGGACGCGACCGAGAGCTTGCCCCCGGTGGTGGCGGCCACGTCAGGCGACCGGCTGCCGCGAGACCTCGACGACCATGTCGGCGAGCCGGCAGGAGTAGCCCCACTCGTTGTCGTACCACGACACGACCTTCGCCAGGTTCCCGTCCAGGACCATCGTGGACTGCGCGTCGAAGATGGAGCTGTGCGGGTCCCCGATGATGTCGGCGGAGACGATGGGGTCCTCGGTGTACGCCAGGATGCCCTTGAGCGGGCCCTGGGCCGCGGCCTTCATGGCGGCGTTGATCTCCTCCGCCGTGGTGTTCCGCGACAGCACCGCGGTGAGGTCCACCATGGAGCCGTCCGGCACGGGCACGCGCATGGACACGCCGGTGAGCTTGCCCGCCAGCTCCGGCAGGGCCAGGGCCACGGCCTTCGCCGCGCCCGTGGTGGTGGGGATGATGCTCAGCGCCGCCGACCGCGCGCGCCGCAGGTCCTTGTGCGGCAGGTCCAGGATGCGCTGGTCGTTCGTGTACGCGTGGATCGTGGTCATCAGGCCCTTCTGGATCCCGAACTTCTCGTGCAGCACCTTCGCCACCGGCGCGAGGCAGTTCGTGGTGCAGCTGGCGGTGGAGATCACGTGGTGCTTGTCCGGCTCGTACGCGTCGGAGTTCACGCCGATCACCACCGTGACGTCGGCGTCCTTCGACGGCGCCGAGATGATGACCTTGCGCGCGCCGTTCGCCAGGTGCTTCGCGGCGTCCGCGCGCTTCGTGAAGATGCCGGTGGACTCCACGACCAGCTCGGCCCCGACCGACTTCCACGGGATGTTCGCCGGGTCCTTCTCGGAGAAGACGCGCACGTCCTTCCCGTCCACCCGGATCCCGTGATCCGTGGCGTGGATGTCGCGGCCGAAGCGACGGTGCACCGAGTCGTACTTCAGGAGGTGAGCCAGCGTGGCGGCGTCCGTGAGGTCGTTGACGCCCACGACTTCCATTCCCGGGCGCCCCGCGAGCGCGCGGTAGACGAGCCGACCGATGCGACCGAAGCCGTTGATCCCGATTCTCGTGGCCATGCGAACCCCCCCTGGCGGCTGCCCCGGAAGTGTCGAGGAAAGCCGGACGAGGGTACCCGGGGGGCCGGGACCGGTCAAGGCGGGCGGGCGCGCGCCGCGCCGCGGGGCGGCGGGTCAGTCCTTGTGCCGGAGACCTCGGAGCTCGTCGGCGAGGGCCTTGATGCGCTCCGTGTGCGCGAGGATGACGTCCAGGCCCTTGCGGGCGCCGTCGAGGTTGCCGCGATCCAGGTGCAGCCGCGCCAGCTCGGCGCGGCCCACCAGGACCCCGAGGCAGTTGTTCAGGTCGTGTCCGATGCGGCGGGCCTCCTCGCCGAGGCGCGCGGCGCGGTCCGTCCCGCCGCCGGCATCGGGCCGCGGGGTGGCCTCCGGGGACGGATGGCTCACGCCTCGTCCTCCTCGTCCCGCCGCGACGACGGCGAGAACCGGTGCGCCGCCCCGGCCGCGTAGTCCCCGAGGCGCGACGCGATCTCGTGATCCTGGTCCCCGAAGGTCACGTCCTGCCCGCGCGCATCCGCCACGCGGAACACGGTGATCACGCCGAGCAGTTCGTCGTCCATCGTCATCGGGACGGCGAGCAGCGACGCCACGTTCGAGCGCGCGAGCAGCGACTCCGCCGCGCGCTGCGGCAGGTCCGCCTGCGTCACGGGCGCGAGCCGCGCGACCACCTCGTGCACCACCCGATCCTCCAGCTCCGTGAGCGGAT
The DNA here is from genome assembly GCA_964571855.1 of uncultured Gemmatimonadota bacterium. GTDB lineage: Bacteria > ARS69 > ARS69 > ARS69 > ARS69 > CAYYFX01. The sequence goes on along the minus strand of CAZNDO010000011.1, from coordinate 20,062 downwards.
CCCCCTCGCCCGGCGACGCGCCGTGCGCCGCCATGCGCTCCAGCAGGTCCTCGCCGTGCGCGCCCGGCGCCGCCTGCTCGCGCGCGAGCCGCACGATGGCCACGTCGGACTCCAGCACGGTGGCCGCGGTGAACGCCACCAGGCGACCGAGGCTCGAGCGCTCCCGCGCCGCGGAGAACGCCACGCCCAGCTCCGCCAGCGCCGACAGCATGGTCACCATGCGCTCGGAGCTGGCCTGGGCCTGCGACGCGCTGATCTGCTCGCCCAGCACGGCCGCGATCGTGCGCAGGAGATCCAGTTTCTTGTCGTCCACGAGCGTCCCGGACGCGGACTCGATCGCCAGCACGCCGACGAGGTCGGTGTGATGCCGCAGCGGTGCGAGGACGTGGGTCACGCGTGCCGCATCCGCGTCGGTGGGATCCTCCGGCACGTTGCGCAGCACGAGCGGCTGCCGGTTGCGCGCGACCCAGCCGGGCAGGCCGCTGCCCACCGGCACGGTCACGGACTCCCAGCCGCTCACCTGCGTTCCCGCCAGCGCGCGCAGCGCGAGCACGGAGTTGCGCGGGTCGTGCACCCAGATCGCGCACGTGTCCACGCGCAACAGCTCGACCACGCGGCCGGCCACCTGACGGAGCCTCGTGAGCAGGTCGCCGCCGGACGCCGCGATGGACTCGATCGCGGCGCGCACGGACATCTCGAAGGACCGTCCGCGCACGACGCGGAGCTGCCACGCGCGATCGAGCGCCGGCCCCACGCGACGGCCGAGGTCGGCGAGCCGCCGGAGTTCCGGCTGGTCGAAGGGATCGGAGTGCGGATCGGAGTTCACGTTCATCACGCCGAGCACGCGACCCTCGGCGATCACGGGCACGCACACGGCGGACGGGATCTCGGGACGCTCGCCGCGCACCGGGAATCGCTCGTCGCCGATCGTGCCGACGAGCAGGAGCGGCTCGCCCTCCTCCGCCACGCGCCCGGAGATGCCCTGGCCCACGCGCTGGCGCGTGTCCTGGACGACGAGGTCGGACAGGCCGTACGCGGTGACGATCCGCAGGTACTGCCCCGACTCGTCGATGAGCATCAGGCTCCCGGACGCGCCGTGCACGGACTCCATCGCGGACTCGAGGATGCTGGCGCAGAGCCGCTCGAAGTCGAACAGCAGGTCGAACGCGCCCGCGAGCGCGCTCACGTCGCGGTCGAGGACGCTGGGCGCGGGCGGCGCTTCCGCGGGCTCCGCCCAGCGGGGCGCGGCGGGCGCCTCGGGCCGCGCGCGTTCGATGCGGGCGGGCATGACGAGCGCCTTCGGGACGACCGGCTCGGCCGGCGGCAGCGGCGCGGGCGCGGCCGCGGCGGGCGGCGCGTCCTCCGGCGTCGCGACGGCGGCGGCGGGCAGCTCCGTTGCGGCCTCGGCCTTGACGTCCTCGGTCGGCGGCGCCGGCGCCGCGGGCGCGGCGGGCGGCTCCGGAACGACCGGCTCCGGCGCGCTCGCCGCGGTGCTTCCGCTCCCGGCATCGTATGCCGGCAGCGCCTCGTGGACCGGCGGGGCCGTAACCATGTCGGCCCTGGCCGCCTCGAGGAACGAAGCCGGATCGGCGGTGAACAGATCGATCTCGTCGCGGAGGATCTGCGGCACGCTCGCGAGCTTCGGCGCCATCAGCACGTCGCCCCCGCCGCCCTCGCCCACCAGCACCGCATCCGGCGCGTCCCCTTCGAGCAGCTTGGACGAGTCCGACGTGGACGGCAGCTTGAGCTCGCGCGCGAGCACGAGCCCGGCCGCGCTCGGGTTCGGGTCGTACACCATGCGCACGCGGATGCCTGAGCTGCGCGCGAGACGGCGCAGGCCCGGGAGGTCCAGGACCTGCGCGCCGATCACCACGATCTCGGGTCCGACGCCGGCGTCGGGCGCCGCGGCGGCCGGCGCCTCGGCGGCGGGTGCCGGGGCCGCGGGCGGCGGCGTGGCCGCAACGTCGATCGCGGGCGCGGCCGGAAGCTCGAACGGCGTGAAGATCGCGGCGGCCGCTGCGGCTCCCGCCTCCACCGACTCGGCTCCCTCGAACGGAGCCGGGGACGCCGGCGACGCGTCGGGCAGCCTCCGGTCGGAGGGCGAGTCCACGCCGAGCACGTCGGGCGCCGGCGCGGGCGGCGGCGGCGCGGGCGCGGCGCCCCCGGCCCGGCGCACGAGCCCCACGGCCACGCGCGACAGCTCCGGGGCGCGCACGGAGCCGGCGACCAGTCCGGCCAGCGGCAGCCCCGCCACCCACGCGCGCGCGCGTTCGGGCGGTCCCTCGGTGAAGGCCACGACGGGGATCGCGGGATGGTCGTTCGTCATGCGGCGGCAGAACTCCGCGGCGTCGCGCGCGGAGGCATCCACGCCGACGAGCACGAGCGCGAAGGACGACGGATCGTGCCGCGCCCACACGGCCGGGCCGGAATCGCACGCGGCGAAGTCGTGGAGACCGGCATCGCGGAGCGTGTCCGTGACGGCCATGCGGGTCCACGAGTCGGCCTCGACGACGAGCACGCGCCCGGTGGCCGGCGCCGGCCAGCGGGCGAGCTGGTCGCCGGCGAGGATCGCGTCCACCGCCTCGGGCACGTAGGGGGACGCGGACGTCGGAGTCGACGGGTTCATCGGCGGCACCTCGCGGAGGAGGAGCAGGAGCTCCCCGATTCCTCGTTCATCGTCGTTTCGGAGCATCGGCTGCACTTCGATTTCGAAGGGAAGGGCCCCCTCCCCGGCAGGATCGATCGAGAGGCGGCGCTGCACCGGCTCCGCGGCGTCCGCGGCCTGGCGGAGCAGCTCGGGCGCCCCGGCCTGAACAAGGGCGCGCGGCAGCCCGTCCGCCGGCGGGTCGCCGAAGAGGGTCCGGAACCCGGTGTTGGCCGCGAGGACGCGGCCGTCCGGTTCGGTCAGGCAGGCGGCGGCCCCCAGCCGCTCCAGGAGCTGCCGAGCGAGCGCCTCGTCGCGCTTCGCGGGAGCGCCCGGGGCGTCGGGCCGCGGCTCCGGCGCGGGCGGTGCTGCCGGGGGCGGCTCGGGAGCGGGCGGTGGTGCCGGTTCGGGCTCCGGCTCGAACGGCCGCTCCGGCTCCGGCGGCGGCTCCGGCAAGGGCCGGAACCATGCCAGGATGCGCCGGAAGGAATCGTGCTCGGTGTCCCAGGCCGCGGCGCGGACGGCCCACGGGGGCTCGCCGGAGCCCTCCGCGGCCTCGAGCCGCTCCACGTCCAGGCGGCCGGCGTCCCCCTGGAAGAGATCGCCCAGCGCGTCCCTCAGGCTGCGGCCGGAGACGCCCGGCAGGGTGCGGGACAGCAGCGGATGGTCGGTCAGGGACGCCCCACGCGCCGCCTCGCGGTCCGGGTAGCCGAACCGCTCCGCGAACGCGGCGTTCGCGTTCCGCACGCGCAGCCCGGCATCGAGCACGACGACGGCGTCGGGCACGAGGTCGAGCAGGGCGTCCGAGAAGACCAGGAGGTACGCCAGGGCCTCGTCGAAGGGATTCGAGGCCGGGGCGTTCCCGGTGGGATCGTCCGAATCGGACATGCAAGCGCCATCCCCGGGCGGGATTTCCCGAAGCCGACCAAGCCCGCCCAATCTTGGCAGGGATCGGCAGTTTCCAGCGGCGACTTGATCCGGGGGCCGGAAACGCCGACGGGCGCGCCCGCCCCGGAGGGAGGCGCGCCCGTTCGGGGAACCGGGACCGCCGGATCAGCGCCGGCGCAGGCCCCGGGCGTGACGCCGCTTCCGACGGCTGAAGCCGCCCTCCGTGCGCGCCACCCCCGCCGTCTCCGTGTCCCCGTCGTCCGAGGTCGCGTCCTCCGGCGTGGCGTCCTCCGGTGCCGTGCCCTCCGCGGAGGCGGGCTCGGCAGCCGTGGACTCCGCCCGTTCGTAGGCGGTCGGGGCGAACTCCCGGTCCGCCGGCGCGTCGAACGCGCTCGACCGCCCGAAGGAGCGCTCCGGCTCGGCGACCGGCTCCTCGAACCGCTCCGACGGCGGCGCCACCTCGCCGACCACGTCGACGTCCACGTCGACGCGCGCGTCCTCCCCACGCACGGTCCGTTCCCGCGGCTCCGCAAGATCCGGCGCGGAGGAGGGACCTTCCTCCGCCATCCCGTCCGGCTCGCGCACGGGCGCGGCGTCCTCGCGGCGAGGCCGACCGCCCTCCCCCCGGGCGTCCCGCCCGCCACGACGCGACCGCCGGCGACGACCGAAACCGCGCACGGGGGCGTCCGCATCCGCGGAGCCGCCCGCCGCCGGCGTCGTCTCGGCCCCCGTCTCCGCCGGCGGCTCCCGGAAGGTCATGCCCTCCGCGAACCCGGCCTCGACCGGCGCGTCCTCCGTGCGCTCCGCAGGCTCGGGGACGCTCGCCGCGAAGCCCGCGGTGGCCGCTCCCTCCACCGGCGACGGCCCGCCGCGCTCCGCCCGCGCCTCCCGGTCGCGGCCGCCGCGGCCGCGCCGGTCCCGCCGGCGGCCTTCCGCGCGCGCGCCCTCCTCCGGCCGGCTGCGCTCCTCCCGGGCGTGATCGTCCGAGCGCGTGCGCTCGTCCCGTCGCTCCCGGAACTCGCGCTCCTCGCGACGGCGCTGCTCCGCCTCCTCGCGGCGCGCGCTGCGGAGCTTCTCTCGCGACGCCAGGATCCCGTGCTCGCCGCGATCCTGCGGCGCGGCGTCCCGCGGCTCGCGCGCTTCCCGCGGCTCGCGCCGCTCGCGCCCGCGCCGCTCGCCCCGGCCCGTCCGGCCCTCGCGCGACGGGCGCGCGGGACGCTCGGCCGTGGCGGCCGCCTCGCCTTCCCCGTCCGCGGAGCCGCGCCCGCGACGCGCCGCGTCCCGGGACTGCCGGCTCTCCAGAGCGGCCCGTGCGGCGTTCTGCTCCGCGTCCTTCTTGCTCTTGCCGCGGCCCACGCCCCACACCTCGCTGCGCACCACCACCTCGATGGCGAACTCCTTCTCGTGCTCCGGTCCCTCCTCGCGGCGGACGCGGTACACCGGGTGGCTGAGCCGCTTGGACTGCACGTACTCCTGCAGCAGCGACTTGAAGTTCGTGTGCTCCTCGTCCTTGAGGATCTCGTGGATGGAGCCCAGCAGGAACCGCTGGATGAACTTGTTCGCGGCGCGGAACCCCTGGTCCAGGTAGATCGCGCCGATCACGCCCTCGAACGAGTCCGCGAGGATGGACGTGCGGTCCCGCCCGCCCATCTCCGACTCCTCGCCCGAAAGCAGGAGGAACTCGCCCAGTCCCGAGTCCCGCGCCACGGCGGACAGCACCTTCCGGCTCACCAGAAGGGACTTCATCTTCGAGAGCGCGCCCTCGGAGCGGTCCGGGAACTGCAGGTACAGGAACTGGCTGACCGAGAGCCCGAGCACCGAGTCCCCGAGGAACTCCATGCGCTCGTTGGACTGGTTCCGGGTCTGCGAGGTGACGTGCGAATACGAGCGGTGCGTGAGCGCCTGCTCGAGGAGACCGAGATCCGTGAACTTGATCCCGATCTTGCGTTCCAGCTTCTTGAGCTGTCGGACCCTGTCGCCCGACGGTCCTTTGCGCGTCCCGACGAAGAGCTTCCCGATCACGGAAAGCCCGCGTCCCAGCGCGGACGGTTGGCTAGCCTTCATAACTCCTGGTCGCGAGTGTCACGTTATGTCCCCCGAACCCCAGGGAGTTGGTCAGGGCCGCATGCACCTTCACGTCCCGCGCTTCGTTGGGGACGTAGTCGAGGTCGCACTCGGGGTCCGGGTTCCGGTAGTTGATGGTCGGCGGGATCCGCCCGTCGCGATGGGCGAAGGCCAGGATCGCGAACTCGATCCCGCCGGCGGCGCCGAGCAGATGCCCGGTCATGGACTTCGTGGAGCTCACCGCCACGCGCCTCGCGTGGTCGCCGAGCGCCGTCTTGATCGCCATGGTCTCGAAGCGATCGTTCAGGGGCGTGGACGTGCCGTGCGCGTTCAGGTACGTCACGTCCGCGGGAGACAGTCCCGCGTCGGCCATCGCGGCCTTCATGGACCGCGCCGCGCCCTCCCCGTCCGGGCTCGGGGCCGTGATGTGGTGGGCGTCCGCCGTGTAGCCGTAGCCCACCAGCTCGCAGTAGATCCTCGCGCCGCGAGCGAGCGCGTGCGACAGCTCCTCCAGCACGACCACCCCCGCGCCCTCGCCGATGACGAACCCGTCGCGATCGGCGTCGAAGGGGCGGGAGGCCTGCGGGGGATCGTCGTTGCGGAAGGACAGCGCCTTCATCGACGCGAATCCCGCCACCGCGATCGGCGAGATGGGCGCTTCCGCCCCGCCGGCGATCATCACGTCGGCGTCGCCGTACTGCAGGATGCGGAAGGCGTCCCCGATGGCGTTCGCCCCGGACGCGCACGCGGTCACGGTGGCGTTCGAGGGACCCTTCGCGCCGAGCCGCATGCTGATCATTCCCGTGGCCATGTTCACGATCATCATGGGCACGAAGAACGGGCTCACGCGCCCGGGGCCCTTCTCGAGGAGCACCTCCTTCTGGGTCTCGAGCGTCTCGATCCCGCCGATGCCGGAGCCCACCAGGACCCCGGTGCGTTCGGCGTCCCGGCCCTCGAACGTCACGCCCGCGTCCTGCACCGCCTCCAGCGCCGCGGCCAGGCCGAACTGGGTGAAGCGGTCCATCTTGCGGACCTCCTTGCGATCCCCGATGGCGGACGGATCGAAGTCCTTCACCTCGCAGGCGAACTTGACGTCGTGCCGGGAGGCGTCGAACCGGGTGATGGGCCCGGCCCCGCTCTTCCCGGCGAGCGCGCTCTCCCAGAACTGCCCGGCCGTGTTCCCGATGGGGGTCACCGCCCCCACGCCGGTCACGACCACTCGCTTCCTTCCGGTCATGCTTCCCCCGGTGTGTCCGTCCGGCCGCTCAGCTGGCGGTCTTGACGTTCTTGTCGATGTACGACACCGCGTCCTTCACCGTCTTGATCTTCTCCGCGTCCTCGTCCGGGATCTCGATGTCGAAGTGCTCCTCGAGCGCCATGACGAGCTCCACCGTGTCCAGCGAGTCCGCGCCCAGGTCCTCGATGAACGAGGCGTCCTCGGTCACCTGGTCCGCCTGCACGTCCAGCTGCTCGATGATGATTTCCTTCACCTTCTCGAAATTCGGAGAGTTCATTCGTTCCGTCCCCAGTGGATGGAAGGTTGCCGCCGCCCCGTCACGTCACCATCCCGCCGTCCACGGTCAGGACGGTGCCGGTGACGTACGAAGCGTCGTCGGACGCGAGGAAGGAGACCACCCCCGCGACGTCCTCGGAGGAGCCGAATCTCCCGAGCGGGATCGACTCCTTCATCTTCTCCTTCACGGGCTCGGGAAGCCCCTCGGTCATCGCGGTCTCGATGTACCCGGGGGCCACGACATTGACCAGGATGTTCCTCGACGCGAGCTCCTTCGCCAGGCTCTTCGAGAAGCCGATGATCCCCGCCTTGGCGGCGGCGTAGTTCGACTGCCCGGCGTTCCCCACCAGCCCGATCACCGAGGACACGTTGATGATCCGGCCGCGGCGCGCCTTCATCATGGGGCGGGCCACCGCCTTGGCGAAATGGAAGCATCCCTTGAGGTTCACGTCGAGGACCGTGTCCAGGTCCGCCGCGCTCATCCGCAGGAGGAGACCGTCCCGCGTGACCCCGGCATTGTTGACCAGGACGTCCACGGAGCCCAGCGCCTGCACGGCGGACGCCACCGCGGCTTCCGCGGCCGCCGGGTCCGCCACGTCCGCGGCCAGGGGCAGCGCCCGCCGGCCCGCCGCCTCCACGTCCGCGCACGTGTCCTTCAGCGACTCCACCGAACGCCCCACGCAGGCCACGTCGTAGCCGTCCCGCGCGAGGCGCGCCGCGATCACGCGGCCGATGCCGCGCGCCGCGCCCGTGACCAGCGCCGCGCTCACCCGCGCACCCCGCCGGCGCCGAGCGCCTCGGCCACGGACTCCGCGGAGCCGACCGACGTGCAGGAGGCCGCGCGGTCGATGGAACGCATCAGCCCCTTGAGCACGGTGCCGGCGCCGATCTCCGTGAACTCGATCGGCCCCTCGCCGATCAGGAAGCGCATGGACTCCTCCCAGCGGACCGGCGCGGTCATCTGCGCGATCAGGTTCGCGCGGATCTCCGCCGCCGCCGTGACCGGCCGCGCCGTCACGTTCGCGACCACGGGGATGCGCGCGTCCGCGACGGCGATGCCGGCGAGGAACTCCGCCAGGCCCGCCTTCGCGTCCTCCATCAGCACGGAGTGGAACGCGCCCGACACCTTCAGCAGGACCGCCTTCTTCGCGCCGTGCGCGGGCGCCAGCTCGCACGCGCGCTGCACGCCGCCCACCTCGCCGGAGATCACCACCTGGCCGGGCGCGTTCAGGTTCGCCGGTTGCACGGCGCCGGCGGCGGACGCCTCCGCGCACAGCGCCTCCACCGCGGGGACGTCCAGCCCCAGGATGGCGGCCATGGTGCCCGGGCGCTTCACCCCGGACTCGTACATCAGCTCGCCGCGGCGCCGCACCGCGCGCAGCCCGTCCTCGAACGACAGGGCGCCGGCCACCGCGAGCGCGGTGTACTCGCCCAGGCTGTGGCCCGCGGCGTAGTCCCCGGGCAGGCGGTCCTGCAGCACGCTCCACGCGGCCCAGCTCTTCACGAACAGGGCGGGCTGCGTGTTGCGCGTGAGCCGCAGCTCGTCCTCCGGCCCCTCGAAGCAGAGCGTGGAGAGGCCGAAGCCGAGGACCTCGTCCGCGCGATCGAACCACCGCCGCGCCCCGGGGAACGCCTCGCACAGGCCCTTGCCCATGCCGACGTACTGGCTGCCCTGCCCCGGGAAGAGGAGCGCTCGCTTCGTCATCTCGCTGCCTCCTAGAACCGCATCACGGCGGAGCCCCAGGTGAAGCCCGCGCCGAAGGCGACGACCGACACGAGCGTGCCCTCGCGGATGCGCCCGGCCTGCCGCGCCTCGTCGATGGCCAGCGGGATGGACGCCGCGGACGTGTTGCCATAGCGGTCCACGTTCACGAACACCTTGTCCATGGGGATGTGCAGGCGGCGCGCCGTGGCCTCGATGATGCGGGCGTTGGCCTGGTGCGGGATGAAGAGGTCCACGTCGGCCCCGGTCAGCGCCGCGTCCTCCAGCGCCTCCTCCACCGCCTCCGCCATCGACTTCACCGCGGACTTGAACACGTTGTTCCCGTTCATCTTCACGTAGTGCAGCCCGGCGTCCACCGTCTCGCGCGTGGCCGGCCGCGCCGAGCCGCCCGCGGGGAGCATGAGCATCTCGCCCAGCGTGCCGTCCGAGCGGATGCGCGAGGCCAGGATGCCCTTCCCCTTCTCCACGCGGCGGACGACCGCCGCGCCGGCCGCGTCGCCGAAGAGGACGCACGTGGTCCGGTCCTTGAAGTCCACGATCTTGCTCAGCGTCTCGGCGCCGATGACGAGCGCGGTCTCGTGCGTCCCGTTGCGGATGAGCCCGGACGCCACGTTGAGCCCGTAGATGAAGCCGGAGCACGCGGCGGCGAGGTCGAACGCCGCGGCGCGCGTGGCGCCGATCTCCGCCTGCACGAGGCACGCGGTGGACGGGAACAGCATGTCCGGCGTTGCCGTGCCCACGACCACGAGGTCCACGTCCGCGCCGGTCAGCCCCGCGTCCGCGAGCGCGCGCTGCGACGCCTTGGTGGCCAGCATGGAGGTGGTGGTGTTCGCGTCCGCGATGTGCCGGGTGCGGATGCCGGTGCGTTCCACGATCCACTCGTCCGACGTGTCCACCATGCGCTCGAGGTCGGCGTTCGTGAGGACGCCTTCCGGCGCGTCCGAGCCGATGCCGACGATGCCGACGGGGGGGTCAGGCAGGTATCTGGCCAAGGTCCTGCTCCTGGATCTCGTCGCGGATGAAGTCGTTGATCCGCTCCTTCGCGAAGCGGACCGCGACGCGCACCGCGCTGGCGATGGCGCGCGGCGTGGAACTGCCGTGCGCGATGATGACGACGCCGTCGATGCCGAGCAGCGGCGCGCCGCCGTACTCCTCGTAGTTCAGCTGCCGCGACAGGCTGCGGGCCACCGGGCGGAGCAGCAGCGCGCCCAGCTTGCTCCGCAGGCTGCCGCCGATCTCCTCCGTCACCATGTGCTTCATCAGGTGGATCACGCTCTCGGAGAACTTCAGCACCACGTTGCCCACGAAGCCGTCGCACACCACCACGTCCACGCCGCCGCGGAAGATGTCCCGCCCCTCCACGTTGCCCACGAAGTTCAGCGGGCCCTCGGCCAGCAGCGGGTAGGTGGTCTGCACCAGCTTGTTCCCCTTGGAGCTTTCCTCCCCGATGTTCAACAGCCCCACCTTCGGATCCTCCCGCCCGAGCACGCGCCGGGCGAAGATGGCGCCCATCACCGCGAACTGCACCAGGTTCTGCGGCGTGCAGTCCGAGTTCGCGCCCACGTCCAGGAGCACGGCGCCGCCGGTGGGGCTGGGCAGCAGCGTGGCGATGCCGGGCCGGCGGACGCCCGGGATCCGCCCGAGCGTGAGCAGCGAGGAGGCCACCACGGCCCCGGTGTTCCCGGCGCTCACCAGCCCGTCGGCCTGCGACTCCCGCAGCAGCCGCGTGGCGACGGCGATGGACGCGCCCTTCTTCCGGCGCACCTGCCGCGCCGGGTCCTCGCCCATGTCGATCCGTTCCGGGGCGTGCACGAGGTCCAGCCGCTCGTCCGCGGCGGCGCCGTGGCGCGCCAGCTCCGTGCGCAGGCGCGTCTCGTCGCCCACGAGGCGGATCCGCAGGTCCGGGCCGCCCTCGGCAAGCGCCGCCAGGGCGCCCTCGACCTCCACGGCCGGCGCACCGTCCCCGCCCATCGCGTCGACGACGATCCTCATCCCGTCACGCCCCCGCCCCTCGAAGAAGAGGCCGACCCCCCGCGCGGGCTACGCGTCGTCCTTCCCCGCCATGACCTTGCGGCCGCCGTAGTGGCCGCAGTGCAGGCAGACCCGGTGCGGCAGCTTCATCTGCCCGCACTCCGGGCAGAGGTTGCGCGCCGGCACTTCCAGCGCATGGTGCGAGCGACGCTTCAGCTTCCGCGTCTTCGAGATCCGGTACTTGGGCAACGCCATGGCGTCTGATCACTCCTCGCTCTTCGGGAACTTCAGCTCCCCGAGCGCCTGCCAGCGGGGGTCCGTGCGGTCCTTCCCGCACGCGCACTCCGCCGCGTTGAGGTCCGTCCCGCACCCGGGACACAGGCCGCGACACTCCCCGCGGCAGAGGTTCTTGATGGGCACTTCCGAAAGGACGAGGGCCCCGAAGGGCTCCGCCAGATCCAGCGTCGGGTCCTCGGCCGGCACCGCGAGCGCGGCTTCCTGCTCCTCCGGATCCGCATCCGGCGGCCCCGCCTCGTCGCCGAGGGAAAGGGGCACGTCGACCTCGAGGCGAACCTCCCGGTCGAAGCGGACGAGGCACCGGTCGCAGTTCGACCGGAGCGTGCCCGACAGGACACCACGGATTCGCCGGTTCCCCGGGACCCACTCGACGAAGCCGTCGAAGCGGAAGTCCGCGAGAACGCGGTCCAGTTCCCGATCGACCGGCAGCGAATCCCCGCGGAGCGCCAGGGCATGGGACCCCGGGGGCACCCCGTGAAGATCGATCCCGGTCGAACCGCGGGCAAGATTAGGGATAGGCATGGGCCGTGTCAAATCGGTTCCGCCGGGGCCGGTCGCCCCGGCGGACGCCGAACTCCCGTCCCGGCAGGGCTTTAGGCCGCCACCACCGCGGTTTCGGGGAAGAAGTGGGGGATCTCCTGGGAGGCCGAAGCGGCCGAATCCGAGGCGTGAACGGCGTTGTTCTGGATGGAGGAGCCGTACAGCTTGCGGATGGACCCCTCCCGGGCCTGCGCCGGGTTCGTGGCCCCGATGAAATCCCGCAGGAAGGCGATGGCGTTGTCCCGCTCCAGCACCATGGGGATGCACGGACCCGAGGTCATGAACTCCACGAGGTCCTTGTAGAACGGACGCTCCTTGTGGACCGCGTAGAACCTGCCCGCCGACGCGGCCGTGAGGTGCTCCATGCGGAGCGCCCGGACCTTGAATCCCCCCTCGCCCTCGAGCTTGGCGAGGATGTGGCCGGCGTGCCCGGCCGCGACCGCGTCGGGCTTGACGATGAGAAGCGTCCTCTCCACTGCCATGACTCCTCCGGATGCGGACGGGCCCCGCCGCGATGCGCCGCGGCGGGGCCTCCCTCCGCGACGTTACGCGGCGACCCGCTGCGAGACCAGCTTGCCGATCTCCGTGGGCGTCACCGCCACCTTCACCCCCACCTTCGTGAGGGCGTCGATCTTGTCCTCGGCGCGGCCGGTGCCGCCCGAGACGATGGCGCCGGCGTGCCCCATGCGGCGGCCCGGCGGCGCCGAGGCGCCCGCGATGAAGCCGACGACCGGCTTCGTCATGTGCGCCGAGATCCACTCGGCCGCGACCTCCTCGTCCGTGCCGCCGATCTCCCCGATCATCACCACGCACTCCGTCTGCGGGTCCTTCTCGAAGAGCTCCAGCACGTCGACGAACTTCGTGCCGATGATGGGGTCCCCCCCGATGCCGATGCACGTGGACTGGCCGATGCCGGCCCGCGTGAGCTGGTCCACGACCTCGTAGGTGAGCGTGCCGCTGCGGCTGACCACGCCCACGTTCCCCGGGCGGTGGATGTGCCCGGGCATGATGCCCACCTTGCACGCGCCGGGCGTGATCACGCCGGGGCAGTTCGGGCCGAGCAGCCGCGTGCGCGAGCCCTGCACGGCGGCCCAGACGTTCACCATGTCGTTCACGGGAACGCCCTCGGTGATGGCCACCACGAAGGGCAGCTCCGCTTCCACCGCCTCGATGATGGCCTTCGCGGCGAACTTCTCCGGCACGTAGATGACGCTGGCGTTCGCGTTCGTGGCCGCCACCGCCTCCTTCACCGTGTCGAACACGGGACGGCCGGAGGCGGTCTGGCCGCCCTTGCCCGGCGTCACGCCGCCCACCACGTTCGTGCCGTACTCGATCATCTTGTCCGTGTGGAACGACCCGTCGCGCCCCGTGATGCCTTGGACGAGCAGCCGGGTGTTCTTGTCGACCAGGATTCCCATGTCGGCTCCCCTCAGGCGATCTTGGCTTTCAGGGCCAGGCGGATGCCCTGCTGGACGACGTCGTCCATGGTCTCGGCGCTCGTGAGCGACAGCCCGGAGTCCTTCAGGATCTTCCGGGCCTCCTCCTCGTTCGTGCCGGTGAGGCGCACGACGATGGGGTGCTCGATCCTCCCCTTCTTCACGGCCTCCACGATCCCGCGCGCCACGTCGTCGCAGCGGGTGATGCCGCCGAAGATGTTGAACACGATGGAGCGCACGTTCTTGTCCGCGGTGATGATCTTCATCGCGGTGAGGACCTTTTCCGGGGACGAGCTGCCGCCGATATCCAGGAAGTTCGCCGGCTCCCCGCCGTAGTACTTGATGAGGTCCATCGTGGCCATGGCCAGGCCGGCGCCGTTCACGCAGCAGCCCACGTCGCCGTCCAGCTTCACGTAGGAGAGCCCGGCCTCCCGGGCCATGCGCTCGGACCTGTTCTCCGTGTCCGGATCGCGCAGCGCCTCGAGCTCCGGGTGCCGGAAGAGCCCGTTGTCGTCCAGCACGACCTTGGAGTCCAGGGCGAGCACCTTGCCCTTCTCGTTCACCACGAGCGGGTTGATCTCGACGAGCGAGGTGTCCTTCTCGTCCACGATCTTCCACAGCTTGAGGAGGATGTCCGCGGCCTGCTTCGCCTGCTCCTCCGCTCCCTGCACGCGGCGCGCGATGTCCAGCGCCTCGTCCGCGGTGAGCCCGGTCTTCGGCGAGATGAGGTGGCGCACGATCCTGTCCGGCGTCTTCCGCGCCACCTCCTCGATGTCCACGCCGCCCGCGGCCGACGCGATCACCACGTGCCGGCGCGCCGCGCGATCCAGCGTGATGCCGTAGTAGGCCTCGCTCCTGATCTCCGCGGCCTGCGCCACGAGCACCTTGCGCACCGGCAGGTCCTTGATGCGCAGCTTCAGGATGACCTTGGCCAGCTCCGCCGCCTGCTCCGCGTTCTCGGCCAGCTTCACGCCGCCGGCCTTGCCGCGTCCGCCGGCGTGCACCTGCGCCTTCACCACGACGTGGCCGCCGCCGAGCTTCTTCGCGGCCTCGCGCGCCTCTTCCGGCGTGGCGGCCACGTGCCCCGGCAGCACCGGGATGCCGTAGCTCGCGAAGAGCTCCCGGCCCTGATACTCGTGCAGGTTCATGCTTCCTCCTCGTTCGCCGCGGGGCTGCCCGCCGCGCAGCGCTCCAGCACGGTGCGGATGAGCGCGCTGGTGGAGCGCCCCTCCGACAGGCGCACGCGCACGACGCGCCCGCCCGCCCCTTCCACGGTCTCGCGGCCGACGATGGCGTCCTGTCCCCAGTCCGCGCCCTTCACGAGGACGTCCGGCACGAGCGCGTCGATGACGCGCGCGGGCGTGTCCTCCGCGAAGAGCACGACCCGGTCCACCATCTCCAGGGCCGCGATCACCTCCGCCCGGTCGTCCTCGCCCACCAGCGGGCGTGCCGGCCCCTTCAAGCGACGGACCGAAGCGTCCGTGTTGAGGCCGACGACGAGCGCGTCCCCCTCCGCCCGGGCCGCGCGGAACAGGTCCACGTGGCCGCGGTGGATCAGGTCGAAGCACCCGTTCGTGAAGACGACCTTCCGTCCCGCGGCGGCCAGGCGCTTCCGCCAGGCCACCACGTCCTCCAAAGTGGCGATCTTCGACCCTTCCGGGGAGTCCGTCACGACGGTTTCCCGGCCGGATACCCGATCTCCAGCGCCGCGGCCAGCTCCTCCGGGAGCACGGCCGCGGTGCCCATCTTGCCCACGACCACGGCCGCGGCCGCGTTCGAGAGGATGGCGGCCTCCTCCAGGGAGGCGCCCGCCACGCGGGCCAACGTGAACGTGGCGATCACGGTGTCCCCGGCGCCCGTCACGTCGAACACCTCGCGCGCCATCACCGGGATGTGCAGCGTGGGCCGGTCCTTGCGGAAGAGCGACATCCCCTCCGGGCCGCGCGTGATCAGCACGGCCTCGGAGTCCAGGTCCGCCAGCAACTGCCGGCCGGCGTCCTCCAGGGACTGCGGCGTGCGGATGGCGAGCCGCGTGGCCCGCCCCGCCTCGTGCACGTTCGGCGTGACGATGGACACGTGCTTGTACTGGTAGAAGTGCGACTCCTTCGGGTCCACCGCGACGAACTTCCCGAGGCGCCGCGCCGTCTCCGCGATCTCGCCCATCAGCTCCAGGTCCACCACGCCCTTGCCGTAGTCCGACACGATCACGCCGCCGGCGCGCTGCAGGGCCGCGCGGAGCCGGGCGAGGAAGGCGTCCCGCACGGGGCCGGCCAGCGGGTCGCGGCTTTCCCGGTCCACGCGGACCACCTGCTGCTGCCCGGCGATGATGCGGGTCTTCAGCGTGGTGGGCCGGCCGGCGTCCTCGATCAGCCCCTCGGGGTCGATCCCCTTCTCCGTGAGGGCCGCGCGCAGCCGCTCGGCGCGCGAGTCCACCCCGACGACCGCGAGAAGCTCCACCCGGCCGCCCAGCGTCACCAGGTTCCGGGCGACGTTCGCGGCACCGCCGAGCCGCAGGGTCTCGCGCGCCACCTCCACGACCGGCACCGGCGCCTCGGGCGAGATGCGCGCCGCTTCCCCGTGCACGTACTCGTCCAGCATCACGTCCCCCACGACGAGTACGCCGCGGTCCGGGAAGTGCGCCGCGATCTCCCGGAAGCGGTCGGGGGAAAGGAGGGGCGGGGCCATGACGGGTCTCCGGAGGTGGCCGGGCCGAGGACGGGACGGGGCGCGGCGGCTTCCGCCGGACTCGACGAAACGACCGCGGACCGTAGCACGCGCGCGAAACGGGTGTCAACGCGGCCCGGGTCAAGCGCCGCGCCGTCGAACCCGATGGAAGGAAAGGGGTTGCAGCAACCGGCCGGGCCGTGGGCGGGGCCTCCGCCCCGGTGTATGGTGAGGCCCCACGGCGCTTCCCCCGGGATGGATGATGGCGGGTCCGGGTTCTCGCATCGCTTGGCTCCTCGGCGCGGTCCTCGCCGGCGTGGCGTCCCATGCCGCGGCCGCGCCGGAGTGCGCCCTGCCGCCGCCGCGCTTCGCCACCGGCGTGCTGCGCGGCGCCACCGACGATCTTCCCCCGCTTCCCGCGACCGGCGTGCTCCGCGCCGCGGCGCCGTCCGAGGGGAACGTGCACGTGCTCGTGCTGCTCGCCGAGTTCGCGGACCTGCCGCACCGCATCGCGCCGTCGCGGTTCTCCGCGCACCTCTTCGGCGCGGGCGAATCCATGCGCACGTACTACCGGGACGTGTCCGGCGCGCGCCTGGACGTGACCGGGGACGTGCACGGCTGGTTCACGCTGCCGCGCACGGAGCTGTACTACTCGTCCGGCAACGGCGGCGTGGGCACGTATCCGAACAACGGGCAGCGGATGGCGGAGGACGCCGTGGCCGCGGCGGTGGCCGCGGGCGTCCCGCTCGGGAACTACGACGCGGATGGCGACGGCGTCGTGGACGCGCTGCTCGTGATCCACTCCGGCGAGGGCTACGAATGGGCCGGGTCATCGAGCCCCGCGCTCACGCCGTTCCCGGACCCGTACGCGATCAACTCGCACAAGTGGTCCGTGGTGGAGGGCGACTTCGGCGCGGGACTGCCGCGCGTGCGGGACTACTTCACGGCGCCGGAGATGCAGCGGGCCCGCGCGCTGTTCTTCCCGGCGTGGACGGACTCGATCGCGGGCATCGGCGTGTTCTGCCACGAGTTCGGGCACATGCTGGGCCTGCCGGACTTCTACGACACGCAGACCGCGGTCAGCCGCATCGGCGCGTGGGAGATCATGGACGCGGGGACGTGGACGCACGTGGCGTCGGATCCGCCGCACTCGCTGCCCGGCAGCCTGCCCGCGGCGTTCTCCGCATGGTCCAAGGCATTCCTCGGCTGGATGACGCCGGAGGTCCTCGGGCCGGGAAGCGGCGAGATCCTGCAGGGCTCGTACGTGCTGCAGCCCGCGGGCGGCGGCGCCGCCGCGCTGCAGCTCCGCGCGAACCCGTTCGGCGTGGACTGGGCCGCGGGCTCGCCCGGCGTGGGCGAGTACTTCCTGGCGGAGGTGCGCACGCGCGAGGGCTGGGACGCCGGACTGCCGGGACAGGGACTGCTGCTGTACCACGTGGACGAAACGCGCGCCGGCAACCGCGCATCCGACTACCCGGACGGCCGCGGGCTGCTGCTGCTGGTGCCGCAGGACGGCGACGTGGACCCGGCGCAGGACGACACGGACCCGTGGCCCGGCCTGGCGGACGCATTCGGCGCGGGGTCGAACCCGTCGTCCGCGCTGCACGACGGTTCGGGCAGCGGCGTGGAGGTCGAGGCGATCGCGACGCAGCCTTCGGGCGCGGTGTCGTTCACGGCCACCGTGTCGAACCTGATCGCGGACGTGCCGCTGCCGTTCGCCCGGCCGCACCCGTTCCGCCCCGCGCTGCACGGCACCGCGGGGCTCGTGCTGAGCGTCGACGCGGCGGGCGCCGCCGCCGGGACCGTCCGCGTGTTCGATCTGCGCGGGCGGCCGGTGCGCGTGCTCGACGCGCCCGACGAGTTCACCGCCGCCGGACGCGTGGCCGTGTGGAACGGCCGGGACGAGCGCGGGAACGCCGTGCCGTCGGGCGTGTACTTCTTCCGTGCGGACGGCGGCGCCGCGGGGAGGGTGGTCCTGCTCCGCGACTGATGCGCGCCGGGCCGCTTGCCCGCGTCACGCGCCGCCGGTACCCTCCGTCGGCTCCAGCCGAGGAAATCGCCATGACGCAGCCGAACAGCCGCCCCCAGCCCCCGGCGCAGCAGCTGCCGGTGGAGCTTCCGGACGAAGTGGCCGAGGGCACGTACTCGAACCTCATCTTCATCACGCACTCGCAGAGCGAGTTCGTGCTCGACTTCGCGCGGGTGCTCCCGGGCGGACGCAAGGGGAAGATCTACTCGCGCGTCGTGATGACGCCGCAGCACGCGAAGGCGCTCCGGGAGCTGCTGGATCACAACGTGGAGATGTACGAGGAGGCGCACGGGTCCATCCGGATGCCGGGCCGCGCGGCGGACGACACGCGGATCGGGTTCGCGCCGGTCGCTGGCGGCGCCCCGTCGGGCGGCGTCCCCTCGGGCGGCGGGCCCGAGGGACCGGGCCCCCATGCCCCGTAGGCACTTCGCTTTCTTCCTGCACGCACATCTGCCCTGGGTGCTCGGTCACGGTCGCTGGCCCCACGGCGTGGAGTGGGTCTGCGAGGCGTGCCTCGGCACGTACCTCCCGCTCGTGCGCGCCATGCGCCGCCTGGCCGCGCGCGGCGTGCGCGGCGGTGTCACGCTCAGCATCAGCCCCGTCCTGGCGGAGCAGCTCGCGAACGCGCGCTTCGCCCCGATCTTCCGCGAGTACGTGGAGGAGCGGGAGCGCACCGCGCGCGAGGACGCCGCGCGCTTCCGGGAGCGCGGGGACGCGGAGCTGGCCGCGCTCGCGGCGCGGTGGGCGGACTTCTACGCGGCGTCGCTGGCGCTCTTCTTCGACGATCTCGGCGGGGACCTGCCCGGGGCGTTCGCCGCGCTGGAGCGGGACGGCGCGCTCGAGCTCGCCACGTGCGCGGCCACGCACGGCTACCTTCCGCTGCTCGGCCGGGACGAGACCATCGCGCTGCAGCTGGAGCTGGCGCGACGCGTGCACGCGCGCCGCTTCGGGCGCGCGCCGGACGGCCTGTGGCTTCCCGAGATGGCGTACCGGCCGGAGGGGGACTGGCGGCCGCCCGTGGGCGATGCGCTCGCGCGCCGGCGCTGCGGGATCGAGCAGTTCGTGGGGCTGGCCGGGTTCCGGTACGCGCCGGTGGACTCCGCGCTGCTGCAGGGCGGCGCGCCGCTCGGCGCGTGGTCGGATCTCCTGACCACGCCGCGCGGAAGCGGGCGGCGCGCGGCGGGCGGAGCGGCGGATGCGCCCCCGGCGAAGCCGTTCACCGCGGACTCGCGGCGCTCGTATCGCGTGGGCTCCGCGGAGGCGGCGCGCTCCATGTGCTGCTTCGTGCGCGACGCGGCCACGAGCCTGCAGGTTTGGAGCGGCGAGACGGGCTACCCGGGAGACGGCGCCTACCTGGAGTTCCACAAGAAGTCCGACTCCGGGGGGCACCGGTACTGGCGCATCACCGGTCCGGGCGTGGAACTCGGCGACAAGCAGCCGTACCTGCCGGAGGAGGCGCACGCGCGCGTGGCCGCGCACGCGGCGCACTTCCGCGGGCTCGTGACCGCGGAGCTGGAGGGGTCGGAGGACGGCTCCATCCTCGTCGCCCCGTACGACGCCGAGCTGTTCGGCCACTGGTGGTTCGAGGGCGTGGCGTTCCTCGAGGCCGCGCTGGAGCAACTGCACGCGGACCCGCGCGTCGCGCTCACCACGCTGGGCCGGCACGCGCGCGAGACGCCGCCGGACACGGTGGTCGCGCTACCCGAGGGTTCCTGGGGAAACGGCGGCGGCCACGGCGTGTGGCGCAACGAGCGCGTGGACTGGACCTGGCAGCTCCTGCTGCCCGCCGAGGAGGACCTCTGGGCGCTGCACGCGCGTGCGGCGTCCTCCGAGGACGAGGACGTGCACGCCGTCCTGCGCGCGGCCGCGCGCCAGCTGCTGCTGCTCAGCGCATCCGACTGGTCCTTCCTGATGACGACCGACGGCGCGCCGGACTACGCCGCGGAGCGCGTGCGCGGTCACGCGGAGGATGTGGCGCACCTCCTGCAAATCGCGCGGCGCCTGCTGGGCGCCACCGAGATGACGGACGCCGACCGCGCGTTCCTCCGCCGCGTGGAGGAGCGCGACGACCTCTTCCCCGAGATCGGCGACGCCATGGATGCCGCGAGGGCCGACGCCGAGTCGATACTGCTCGGCTGAAGGTGCGGACCACGGCCCGGCGTGGGGCGATGGAGGGGATCGGCGGCGCGCGCTGGGCGAACCCCGAGGGGAGCCGAGGCGGGTCACGGCCGGCCGGAGGGGTCCTCCCCGGCGGGCGCTCGGCCTCCGCCGTCCCGGCTCCGGCCTTCGCTCC
>CAZNDO010000010.1:0-143469 GCA_964571855.1 uncultured Gemmatimonadota bacterium | reverse complement strand
CCGGCTGCTGGCCGAGCTGATGGACGGCGACGCCCCGAGCTTCCCGGCCGAGCCGACCCGCGAAGTCCGCACCGCCTCCGGGACGTGACGCTAGAACACCACCTGGGTGCGGGCCAGGATCGCGCGCTCCGTCTCGCGGTCCCCGCCGCCCGCGGCGCCGCCGTCGTAGTCCGTCCACACGTGGTCCACGAGCACCTTCACCTGCCGGTTCGGGAACCACGTGACGCCCACGCCGTGTTCGCGCGCCTCGGACACCGCGGACGACGCGCTCGCGAACACCGGGAACGCGTCGGTCTCCACGGTGAGCCGCGCGAGACGGAGATCCAGGGTGAACGCCCCGAGCGTTCCCGCGGACGCGTCGAAGGGCCGCTTCGGCGACACGCCGCGGGCCGCGACCTCGTCCGCGGTCAACGCGACCGACGCGGTGACCGCCCACGCGCGCAGCTCGTGCTCGAGCACCGCGTCGCCCAGGCGGATGTCCTGCGCGGACTCCACGTACTCCGCGAAGCCCCCGAAGCGTCCGGCGTGCCACGACGCCTGCGGCACCCAGCGGAAGCGCCGCCCGTCCGCCACCACCGTGCTGTCGGCGCGCCCGGTCGCGCGGTACGCGAAGATCGCCTGCTGACCCGGACTCCGCACGGTCCCGAGGCCGGGCGCGGCGGGCGTGCCGTGGTTGTCACCGACGGTGGCCGCGATGCCGAGTCCGAGCCCCTGCAGCGCGACGACGCGCGCGCGCTTCGCCGGGAACGCGAACACGCGCGCCACCGCCTCCTTCGCGTCGTGGAGGTCGCCGTCCACGCTGCCGCCGTCCGGCGCGCCGTCCACGAGGCCCGCGGTCCACGTGATCGCCCCGCCGGCGTGGCTGCCGGACACGAGGAGACCCACGTCGCGGTTCGGCACGAGATTCACCGGGAGCGCGAACTCCACGAACGGGATGGCGGTGGTGGACATCAGCCGTTCGTAGCCCACGGGCGACTTGAACTTCCCGCTCCGGATCGTGAGTCCCGCGCCGGCGCGCACGTCCACGT
Organism: uncultured Gemmatimonadota bacterium; assembly: GCA_964571855.1. Classification (GTDB taxonomy): domain Bacteria; phylum ARS69; class ARS69; order ARS69; family ARS69; genus CAYYFX01. Next base: position 142,441 of record CAZNDO010000010.1, on the reverse strand, counting down.
ATCCGTCCTGCAGGGACACGGAGCCGCCGCCGAGTTCCGGCATGATGCGCACGTCCACGCGCTTCGCCACGGTCGCATCGAGGACGGGGCGCACGCGGCGCAGGAGGAGCGTGGTGCTCGCCGGCCGCTCGTCGTCCGCGACGAAGACGCGGCCGTCGGAGTGCACGTAGCCGGAGATCCGCAGCACGGACTTGCCGTCCGCCGAGGACCAGGCGAATCCCTTCGCCTCCTTCGGCGCGGGCGGTAGTGACGCCACGCGCTGCTCGAGCGCGGCGACGCGTGCGGCGAGGTCGAGGGTGTCGGGTGGTGCGGGATCATCGGCCGCGGATGCGGCCGTCGCGCCGGACAGGAGCGACGCGACGCCGAGGACTCCGGCCGCGAGGTGACGTGACGAGCACATGGAGGATCGCCTCCGCGTTCCACGAGGTCGCCGCGCCGCGGGCGGGCGCGGGCGTGACCACAACGCTAGGCGGAACCGGGTGATCGCGCGGTTCGAACCCGGTGACATTCCGCGTCACCGGGCAGGGCCCGCCGGGCGGGACGGGTCCGGCCGCAGCTGCCGGATCCCGCGCCTTGGTGCCCGTGACCCCGGCGATCGCGATGCGATCGGCCGGCGCTACCGGTAGAGCGCCTTGACGTTGCCCCAGGGGGTGTCGTCCACCGACACGGTCTGCAGGATCTGCCCGCGGATCTCGCCGCCGGGGAAGACCGTGCTGTGCACGTTGATGTAGGTCAGGCCCGCCAGGATGTGTCCCTCGATCGTGTCCGTGATGGCGAACACCTGGTTCGAGAAGGTGCCCAGCGGCAGCGGGACGAGCACGCCCGCCGGCACGCCGAAGCCGCCGGGGCCGTGCACGTGGCAGTTGCTCTGCGTGCCGAGCAGCCCGCTGAAGTTCAGGGTCATGGTGAGCGTGTTGGCCACCGTGTCCAGCGTCATCACCGCGCTGCCGGTGCCGGGCGACGCGTTCGGGGGCGTCTCCTGCAACCCGTCGAGCGAGGCCGACAGGGGAACGAGCGCGGCCGAGGCGACCTGCGCCGCGGCGAACATCGCGAGGGCGAGGAGTCCGATTCTCCGCATGGAACCACTCCGTGAGGCACGGGGCGACGCGTGTGCGCCTCACGGCGGGCCCCGCAACCGACCGCAGGCGGCGACGGGCAGACGCCCGCCGGCGACATGCGGGGCGGGGGGAGCCCCGGGGGACGGGATGTTCGTACCAGACGGAGGTCCTCCGGATCCAGCGATTCCGTCCGGCGCGATGTGCGAATAGCGGAGTGAGTCGTCCGCGATTCCGCATCGGCGCGTCCCCGCGTGACCGTGCGCGTCCCCGGCGGGAGCGTCCCGCATCGAGCGACCGTGGGGCGGTGCGCGGCTTGACACTCCGCGTCCGAGCGGACTAAACAGGAACGTGGATCCCGCGCCGCCGCCCCGGCGGCGCTCCCCCGGCCGGTCGTCACGGGACCCCGGATCCGCGGCTCGAGCTCCTCACCCCCCCGCTCGCCGTGCCGGTCCCGTCGACCATGGGAGCCGTGCGCCCATGGAGAACGCGGAAGCGCCGCCCACGCCTCGGTCCCACGGAGCCCCGCGGCTCGCCACGCGGATCCTCCGCGTCACCACGCTCGTCCTGCTGCTCTCGGTGGCGGCGCAGCACGTGTACCACGCCTGGCACGTCATCACGTTCCCCTACGACCTGGACAACGGGGAGGCGTTCGTCCTCAACCAGGCGGTGATGATCGCGAACGGGGCGTCGCCGTGGACGCCCATCGACGAGGAGCCCTATCTCGTCTCGAACTTCGCTCCGCTGTACCAGACGCTGCTCGCGGTCCCGGTGCGCTTCGGGCAGCTCTCGTTCGCGTGGGGGCGGTCGCTGTCCGCCCTGGCCGCGCTGACCGCCGCGCTCCTCATCTGGCTGCTCGTGCGCCGGTTGCACGGCGGAGGCGCGGCGCCCGCGGCGGCGGCGCTGCTCTTCCTGTCGTCGAAGTTCGTGTACGACTGGACCGCGCTGCACCGCACGGACGCCCTCGCGCTCGCGCTCTCCCTGGGCGGCCTGTACGCGGTGGCGCGCGGCGCGCGCGCACGGACGGCCGGCCTGCTGTTCGCGCTCGCGATGCTCACGCGGCAGACCGCCGTGTTCGCCCCGGCCGCGGCCGTCGCGTGGCTGGCACTGTCCGGGCGCGGTCGCGCGGCGACGCGACTGGGCGCGGTGGCGTTCGGCCTCCCCGCGGCCGCGTACCTCGCGCTCGGCGCGGTCACCGGCGGCGAGTTCCTCCGCCACGCCTTCCTGTACAACGTGCAGCCCTGGTCCGCGGCGCTGATGCGCACGTTCCTGGAGCACTGGGTGTGGTACCAGCCGGCGTTCCTCGTGATCGGGCTGGCCTTCGCCGTGTGGCGCATCGCCGAGCCGAAGGCGGAGCTGCCCGCGATCTACCTGGGGTTCGCCGTGGCCAGCTTCCTCCTTTGCGGGCGGACCGGCGCCGCGTCGAACTACATGTTCGATCTCGTGGCCGCGCTCGCGATCGTGACCGGCGGTCTGGTGTCCTGGGCGTCGCGGGCGTCCGCCTCGTCCGCCTCCCTGGCGGCGTGGCTCCTGTTCGCGAACCTCTCCGTGCAGGCGGTCGTGTCGCACCTGGCGTTCCGATCGTACGACGTGCTGCCCACGCCGGACGCCGACGATGCGCAGCGCGCGCGGGACCTTGCCGCGCTCGTGGCCGGCGTGGACGGCGAGCTGCTCGCGGAGGATGCGGGGTGGTTGCTGCTCAACGGGAAGGCGGTCACGTTCGAGCCGTACATGATGTCGCGGCTCGCGGCGGAGGGGGCGTGGGATCCCGCGCCGATCCTGCAGAAGATCGACGGCCGCGAGTACGCCATGGTGCTGCTCAACTTCGATGTCCACGAGGAGCGCAGCGTGCGCTTCCACCCGGACATCTCGGACGCGATCCGGGAGAACTACCGGCCGTTCCGCCGCGTGCCCGGCCCGGGCGGGGACGAGCGCACGCCCAGCCCGTGGTGGAACTGGCGCGTGTACGTGCCGCACCCGCCGGCGGCACCGCCGGACGACGCCTCGTAAGGCGCGCCGCCGCGGCCGCCCTCCGCGTTCCGGAAGGCGGCCGCGTCCGGTGCCTAGCGCACGACCACGAGCTTCGTGGTCACCGCCTCCGCGTCGAGACGGGTCCGCACGAAGTACACGCCCGGCGTGACCGCGGCGCCGCCGGCATCCCGGCCGTCCCACGCGACGGAGTGCGTCCCGGCGTCGAGCACGGACTCCTGGACGCGGGCCACGCTGCGCCCGGCGGAGTCGTAGACATCCACGACCACGCGGCCGCGATGTGCCGTGGCGAACCGGATCGACGCGCCCGCGCGCGCGGGATTCGGCAGCACGGACTCCACGCGCAGCGCGCCGGCGTTGCCCGGGGCTTCGCCGAGCTCGGGCGTGCCGACCGGCGGGGCCGCGACGCGGAAGAGGTAGTCCTCCGTCTCCCCGTCGCCGAAGCTCGCGGCGCCATCCCAGCCCGCGCCCACCGGCGCGTCCGAGATGGTGAACCGCGTCCAGCAGAGATGGTCCGGCGGCGCGCCGATCGTGAAGTCCGGCGGGCCGAGCGCGGAGAGCGCGCCGCTGAACCCCGGGGGCACCACGAAGTCCACGAGCACGTGCTCCTCGACCACGTTCCCCTGCGGGCAGGTCTGCTGCGCGGTCGTCCACTTGCCGTCCTCGTCCCAGTCCACGAGGACGTTGACGTAACGGTCGTCGGCCGTGTTGTTCGTGGCGGTGATGTCCACGTCCGCGCCCCATTTCGCGACGAAGCACCCGGTCCAGCCGCCCGGCGGCGCGTTCGGGCACACGGTGACCGTGCCCAGGGGCGTGAGCGAGAGCGCCGTGGGGAACAGGAGGCCCGCGTCATTGCCGGGCGCCGCGGCGCACTCGTCGAGGTCGTAGGGCGGCGGCGGGCAGCTCGTGGCGTTGCCGTCCCCTTCGTAGTCCACGAACGGACCGAGGTAGGACTGCCCGCTCGCGGCGTGGAACACGAAACCGGCGGGCAGGACCGCGATGCAGGTGGGGAACTCCCCGATCACGCCGTTGGCGGGGTACGCAAGCGAGCCCTCCGGCGCGTCACCGTACTCGCCGGCCTGGCCGGAGTCGTCTACGCGCAGCAGGTAGTCCTCGGTCTCGCCGAGGTCGAAGAGTCCGCTGCCGTCCCAGCCCTGCGGCACGGGCTGGTTCGAGATCGTGAGGCGCACCCACACGTATCCGGAGTTCGGACCGATCTGCACCGGGCCCGGGGACAGTCCGCTCAGCGGCCCGCTGTACAACGGCGGCACGGGCAGGTTGACGATGGCGTGCTCCGGCACGAGGCCGCCGCAGGACGCGGCGCCGCCCCATCGCCCGTCCTGATCCCAGTCGAACAGGACGTTCACGAAACCGGGGAGGCCGGAGTTGTTCACGAGGTTCGCCTCGAACGGCCCGCCGGGGAAGATCGTGAGCACCTGGCAGGTCTGCCCGAGCGAGACCGGCGGCGTCGGGCCGCACGGGACCACGAGGCCGGCGCTGATCGTGAACGTGCCCGCGGGGGAGACGAGACCGCCGTCGCCGTCGAACGGTCCCCAGCACTCGTCGAGCTCGTAGGGCGGCGGCGGGCAGAGGCCCGCGTTGCCGTCGATCTCGTCGTCCACGTTGAAGCCCCAGTACATGTCCGCCGGCAGTCCGGGGTTGCCGTGCCACATGAAGCCCGCGGGTCCGCCGAAGCAGGAGGGGAAGAGCCCGCCGACACCGAGCGACGGGTACGCGATCGCGCCCTCGGGCGCGTCGCCCCAGTCGCCGGGGCCGGGGTTGCCGCCCTGCGCGAACGTGCCGGGCGCGGCGAGGAAGACGAGCAGGGACGCGAGCAGGATGGGGAATCCGACGATCGAGGAGCGGGTGACGCGCGACATCCACGCGACTTCGCAGCGACCGGTCATCGCCGACCTCGCGGTTAGGGGTGGCCGCATTCTAGGAGTCCGCAGGGGGCCGGGGGAAGCGGGCGGGGGCGAATGAAAGCGGAGCGTGGACTCGTGTTGGGATGCGCCGGTACCCTCGCGTCACCGTTCCAGTGCGGCGATCTGCTCCTCCAGTTCGGCGATGCGCGGATCCTCCGGGTTCGCCTCGCGCCGCGCCGCCACGAGGTCGCCGAGGATCCCGCGCAGCATCCCGACGGGTTCGCCGGCGTCGCGAGCGAGGATGGCGCGTTCCTCGAGCGCGCTCACGAGACGCCCGCGGGCGGGCGCACCGGCGGTCCGGGCGAGGGCGATGGCGGAGTCCAGGAGCGGGCGCGCCTCGTCGAAGCGGCGCTGCTCGACGAGGAGGGAGGCGAGCGTGACCCGCGCCTGCAGCTCGGCGGAGTGCCCTTCTCCGAGCGTGGACTTGCGCACCTCCCACGCCTGCCGCAGCAACCGCTCGCTGTCCGCGACACGGCCGGTCTTGCGGTACACGTTCGCCAGCCCCATCCGCACGTGTGCCGCCGCCAGGGGATCCTGTCCGGGCTGCGACGCGAGCCGCAGCGCATCCGCGTAGGTGGCCTCGGCATCCGCGAATCGCTCGTCGGCCACCAGCGCGTTCGCCCAGTTCGCGAGCAGGGGGGCCAGCCGCGGATGGTCGGGCCCCTCGGACGCCCGCGCCAGCCGCACCGCCGTGCCGTACGCCTCCGCCGCGCCGGCCCGGTCCCCGGCCTGGGCGAGGGTCACGCCGAGGTTGTTCCAGCCCTGCGCGACGTAGAAGTGCTCCGGGCCGAGCGCGCGCTCCGAGACCGCGATGGCCTGGCGTCCGAGCGCTTCGGCCTCCTCGAACGCGCCCCGGCGGCGGACCACTCCCGCGAGGTTCGACACCGCGACGGCCAGCTCCGCGTGCCCCTTGTCGCCGTACTCGCGCGAGAGCACGTCGATCGCCTCGCGCCCGGCCGCCTCCGCCTCGTCCAGGCGATCCAGGTCCTCGAGGATGTCCGCGAACGAGGCGAGGACGCGCGCCACCTCCACGCCCGGCTCCGGCTCCAGCAGTCGGCGGATGCGCACCGCCTCCTCGTACGCCTCGGCCGATCCCGTGACGTCGCCCGTGTGGCGGAGCGCCGTGCCGAGGTTCGTCAGCTCGAGCGCCGTGCGCGCGCTCTCGGGGCCGACGGTGCGGCGCGCGTCCTCCAGTGTGGCGCGGAACGTGGCGACCGCCTCCTCGTACCTTCCCTGTTCCAGCTGGATGGTGCCCAGCGCGGAGCGGGCGTTGAGCGTGCGCGCGTCGTCGGCGGGGAGCGCCGCCGTTCCCACCGCCACGGCCTCCCGGGCCAGGGCGTCCGCCTCGTCCACGCGACCCTGCCAGCGGCGGACGTCCATGAGGTGCACCAGCATGTCCACGACGTCGCCGGGGCGGTCCGCCTCGCGGTATTGCGCGAGGGCCGCGTGCAGCAGCGAGTCCGCGCGGTCGTACACGCCCAGCCGCAGGAACACGGTGCCCAGCATGGCCACGAGGTCGGCGCGAAGCTCCGGTGCGTCGCCCAGCCGCTCGTCGAGGCGCGCGACGCCGCGCTCCGCGAGCTCGCGCGCCGTGACGTCGCCGCCGGTCTCCGCGGTGGGATCCGCCGCGCTGAACACCTCCAGCACGTAGTCCTTCACGGCCTGCGCGTGCGCGGCTTCCAGGCGCGCGCGATCGCGCTCGCGGGAGGCCACTCCCGCCTGCCACGCGATCCCCGCCATGCCGAGCACGATCGCCGCGCTTCCCGCGGCCAGGGCGGCGGCGGCCACGCGGTGCCGGCGCACGAACTTCGCCGCGCGGTAGCGCCATGTGGCCGGCCGCGCCGAAACCGGAAGCTGGCGCCGCCATCGTTCCAGGTCCGCGCGCAGCTCCTCCGCCGAGGCGTAGCGACCCTCCGGTTCCTTGCGCAGCGCCCGGTGCAGGATGTTGTCCAGGTCGCCGCGCAGGCGCCGGCGCAGGGCCTCGGGACGGGCGCGGCGCGCGGCGGCCGCGGGCCCGGTCACGACCGAGCTGGCCGACGCGGGATCCGTCTCGACCACCGAACGCTCCAGGTCCGCGCGGCGCGACGTGTCGCCGTGCGGGTTGCGTCCGGTGAGCAGCTCGTACAGCAGGACGCCGAGCGAGTACACGTCCGTCAACGTGGACGTGGGCTCGCCCAGCACCTGCTCGGGCGCGGCGTACGCGGGCGTGAAGAAGCGATGGGACGTGGCCGTGACCTCCGCGCCGTCCGCCTCGCCGTCCGCCGCGGGGTCCACCACCTTCGCGATCCCGAAGTCCAGGAGCTTCACCGTGCCGTCGCGCGTGACGAGCACGTTGCTCGGCTTCAGGTCGCGGTGCACGACCAGGTTGCGATGCGCGTGCTGCACGGCGCGGCACACCGCCTCGAACAGCTCCACGCGGGCTTCGAGGTCCAGGCGGTGCTCGTCGCAGTAGTCGGTGATCCGCGTGCCTTCCACGAACTCCATCGCGAAGTACGGCAGGCCGTCCTCGGTGACGCCGCCGTCGTGGAGCGTCGCGATGTTCGGGTGGCGCAGCCGCGCGAGGATGCGCCGCTCGTGCCGGAACCGGCGGGCGATCTCCCCGCGGTTCAATCCGCCGCGCACGATCTTGAGGGCCACGCGCTGCTCGAAGTCGCCGTCCGCGCGCTCGGCCAGCAGCACCTGACCCATGCCGCCGCGGCCGAGTTCGCCGGCGACGCGGTACGGACCGATGCGCCGGCCGGGGGCGGCCTCGGGAGCGGAGTCCTCCAGCAGGGGGTCGGCGAGGCGGTCCAGACCGCCGTCCAGGACGCCTTGCGCCGGGTCGGAGTCGGCGGCCAGCAGCCGCTCCACCTCGTCGCGGAGGTCGGCGTCGTCGCCGGCGAGACGCTCGAGCCGCGCGCGGCGCGTGTCCCCTTCGAGGTCCAGCAGCTCGTCCAGCAGGGCTTCGATGCGCTCCCAGCGGGCGCGGTCCATCCGGCTCACCTCCCGCCTTCGGGGCGAGCGCGCAGCTTAGCAGCTTCGCCGGGTCGGGTCGGACCTGCTAGGCTTCGATCATGGAATCCACCGAGGAGGTCCGGAAGCTCCTCTCCGGCGCGCGCGACGGCGACGAGGCCGCGCGGGATCGCCTGTTCCGCGTGGTGTACGAGGACCTCCGCCGCATCGCACGCAGCCACCTGCGCGGCCGGCAGACGGGCACCCTGGGAACCACCGCCATGGTCCACGAGGCGTACTTCCGCCTGGCGGGTCCGAACGCGGGGCCGTGGCAGGACCGCGCGCACTTCCTCGCGGTGGCGTCCCGCGCGATGCGGCAGATCCTCGTGGACAACGCGCGGCGGAAGCTGGCGCTGCGTCGCGGCGGCGGCGCGGGGGTCGTGGAGCTGGAGGACCATCACGCGTTCGATGAGCCCCGGGTGCAGGAGATCCTGGAGCTGGACCAGGCGCTGACGCGCCTCGCGGAGCTGAACGAGCGGCTGGCCCGCGTGGTGGAGCTGCGCTTCTTCGGCGATCTCTCCGAGGAGGAGACCGCGGAGGTGCTCGGCGTGACGGACCGCACGGTGCGCCGCGATTGGCGCAAGGCCCGCTCCTTCCTGCACGAGCACCTCCGCGACGGCTGACCCGCGCGCCCGGGGCATCATCGCACGGGGATGACGCGGGCCGTGCCCGGCTCCGGCGTGAAGGACGGGACGGGTGCGGCAGGGGCGAGGGGGCTGCAGCGGTGACCCGGCATGGCGCCTCCGGAGCGAAGATGGGCTTCGCCCCGGGAAACGCGATCCGGCGGGACCACCGGACACGGGCCGCCGGCAGGGATGCTGCCGGCGGCCCCGGGTTCCTAGTGGAACAGCGACTTCACGCGGCCCCAGGTGCCCGGCTCCACGGACACGGGGCAGTCCACATGGATCGTGGCCTGCAGGATGAGCCCGCTCACCGAGCAGCCCGCGTCCCGCTGGTACACGTAGAGCCAGTTCGTGCCGGTGGTGAGCGTCACGTTCGTCGCGGACGCCGACGTCTCCGTGCTGTAGCTGCCCGCCGCGAACGTGGAGTCCAGCGGCGCGCCGTTGATGTACACGCCGATCGGGTTCCCGCCGCCGAAGAGGATGTCGCCGAGGTGGTCGTCGGTGAGCCAGCAGACGTCCACCGTGGCCGTGGAGCAGGGCCCGGTCACCTCGAACGGGCAGGCGTACAGCGCCGACATCGGCGTGCCCGTGCAGACGAACGGATCGGCCTGCGGGTTGATCCAGCGCGCCTCGGGATCGCAGACGAGGGTCTGGCCCCAGGCCCCGTGCGGCGTGATCACCAGGGCAGGCGAACCGGCCTGCGCCGCGGCGAAGTCCGCCGGGGTGAACGGCACGGCGCTCAGCGCCGTGCCGCAAGTGGAGGCGGCGAAGTACCGGAAGCTGTCGTCGGGATTCCCGCACGACCCCGGCGCTCCGCCGGACTGTCCGGTCCTCAGGACGATGGTCTGCGTCGCGGAGACGACCGGCGGGGATGCGGCCAGGGCGAGCGTGAGAACGGCGAGTGTGGCGAGGGGGCGGAACATGGACTCCTCCATGCGGGGAACCGCGCCGGTCGCCGGCGCCGGAATGGCCCGGGCCGCACGCGGCGCGCACACGGGGAGATACGCCCCTCGGGACCGGCACCTTACAGGACCGGGCCCGCGAACGTTGCGCTACCGCCCGTCCCCGACCAGGACGAACGGGGCCCAGTACACGGGGTGCTCGAACGGGCGCGACCCGTCCCGGGCGGAGTACGTCCGGAGCCACTCGCGTGCCTCCCGGAGGGCTTCCGCCTTCGACATCCCCGGGCGGGGGCTCTGCCCCTTGCCGGCGGGCGCGGCGAGGAGATTGGCGTAGAAGCGCCGCATGAGCAGGCCCGATGCCTCGTCCTCCACGGGCCAGAGGCTCACGACGAGCCCCCGGGCTCCGGCGCGCAGGAGGGCATGGGCGAGACCGAGGTAGCCTTCGCCCGGAGCCTCGCGGCCCAGCCCGGTGCGGCAGCCGCTGAGCGTCACCAGGTCCGCGTCCAGCCGGCACTCCCGCGCGATCTCCTTGGCGGTCCAGAGACCGTCGTACACGCGCTCGCCGCGCATCGCGGCGGCCACGGGGTCGGCCAGATCAGCGCGCGAGAGAACCACGGCCGAGCGATCCGGCGCGCGATCGTCCACGAGCGCGTGCGTGGCGATGTGCAGGATGCGGAAGCGCGACAGCTCGCCGGAACGGGCCAGGTCCACCAGCGCCCGTTCCGAGGCGGCGACGCCGAGGAGCGTGCGCGGCTTGTCGAAGAGCCGGCCGACCCGCGTGGCCTCCTCGCGGCTGCCGGGCAGGCGGGGCAGCCGGTCGAGCGCATCCGCATTTCCGGCCAGCGCGCTCCGCCATGCGATCTGCCCGGGCGGGGCGGGGCCTTCGGGCGCGCGCCGGGAGAAGATCGGGTCGCCGACGAGCAGGACGGGATCGTCCCGCGACACGCGGCGCCGCGCGCCCCGTTCGGCCAGCATCGCGTGGACCGTGGCGGACGGGACGTACGTGATCGCGAAGCGCTGTCCGGCGAAGCGACCGTCCGGGCCCAGGGCGACTTCCAGCGGGATGCCGAGCATCGGTCCGGACGCCGCCACCACGAGGTGATCCACCGCGTGGAGGTGCGGCATCGCCGGAGCGAGCCGTTCGTTCCACAGTGCCTTCGCGCGTCCGCCCACGTCGTCCGACCACGGGACACGCACCGGCCACCCGGCCGCCTCGTCGATGAGATCGCGCAGCGCCGCACCGGCGCCGCCGCCCGCGTCCACGGGAGCCCAGCGCACCGGGCCGGAGTGCCGGATCACGTAGGTCCATCCCGACGGATCCCCCGGCCGGCCCTCGATCCAGCCGATCAGCGCGGTGCTTTCGTCCAGCGCGGCCTGCACACGGGCAAGCGAGACGGTTCCCGCGTCCGCCTCGACGTCGTGCGCCGCGCGATCGGCGCGCCGGGCGGCCCACTCCGCCTCCACGGTCGTGAGCTCCGCGCGCATGGCGGCCAGGCGTGACGAGGCCGCTCCGCCCGCGGCCGCCAGCTCGCGGCACGCGTTCTCGAGCGCGTGGAGTCGCGCGGCCATCGCCTCGTCCGTCTCGCCCGCGGGCCGGACGGGCGCGACCTCGCCCGGGGTCCACCAGTCCGCCAGGGCGCGGGCGAGCGCGCGCTCGCAGGAGAGCCACGCGCCGGGCGAGCCGAGCTTGCGCTGCACGCGGGCCAGTCCCTCGTACGGCGACGCGAGCGGCAGCGAGGCGCGCTCGTCCTCCGCGCTGCCGAGTCGCGCGGCATCGAACGCCGCGGCCGCGAGCGCGAGCGTGGACTCGGCGGCGGCGAGGTCGCCCTTCGCCTCCAGGGCGAGGCCCAGCGTGTGCAGCGACCGGCACGTGAGCGCGTGCCGCGCCCCGAGCTTCCGCTCGTGCACGGCCACCGCGCGCCGCGCCGCGGCCTCCGCCGCGTCGACGCGGCCGCACGCGAGGAGCGTGCGCGCCCGCGCCTCCACGAACTTCCCCGTCTCGGCATGGTCGGGCCCTTTCATGTCCTCGCACAGCGCGCACGCCGCGTCGAGCGCGTCGAGCGCGCCCTCGCAGTCGCCGCGATCGGCCAGCGCCTCGCCCAGCACCAGGTGGGCAATGGCCAGGTCGTAGGACTTGCGCGTGAACCTGCTGTCCCGGTGGACCTCGATGGCGCGGCGCGCGCAGGCCACGGCCTCGTCCGGCTCGCCGAGGCGGCGGTGGATCTTCGCGAGGCGGTTCAGATGCCCGGGGTGGACCGAAGGGGCGCCGCCGGCGGGCGTGGCGGCCTCGCTCAGCGCCATGGCCTCGAGCACCAGCTCCATCGCGCCGATGTCGTCGCCCCGTCGCTCGAGCACGGACGAGAGGTTGTTCACCACGGGCACTTCGCGCGCCGGGTCGCGCTCCGCCTCGTGGCGAAGGCGGCTCACCGCGTCACGAAGGAGCGCCTCCGCCCGCACGAAGTCGCCCCGGAGCGTCACCGGGATCGCGAGGTTGCTGAGGCGGTCGGCGACCTCGCGATGGCGTTCCCCCAGCAGCTCCCGGGTCAGTTCCAGCGCGATCCGGAAGTGCCGCTCGCACGCATCGAGGTTGCCGTCGAAGAAGTGGTAGCCCCCGACTTCCGTGTGGGCACTCACGAGCTCCCGGCAATGCGGGCCGAGCGCCCGCTGCACCAGCGCCAGCCACTCCTCGGCGCGCGCGCTCCCGCCGGCCTGGTTCTGGGCCACGCTCTCGCGCAGCTCGTGGTAGAGCCGGTCGGCGCGGGCCATCACCACACGGGAGGAGTCCGGCAGCGCGGCGATCCGCGCGAGGCTCTCGGCCTGCCAGCGCGCCGCTTCCACCTCGGCCGGACGGCGGGCCGGGTCGGCGCCGACGAGGTCCGCGAGGTCGCGCGCCGCCCCCGCGGCGTCGCCGTACCGGCCCGCCCGCCGGAACTCGTCGATCCGGGCTTCGATCGCGGGCTCGTCGGCCGGGGGATCCGGGGCGGCGACCGCCGGCACGGCGGCGGCAAGCCACGCCGGCAGCGCGAGCAGGAGCGGGGAGCGCAGGTTCAACGGGACCTCGTTCGGACGCCCGCCGGCCCGGCGCTCCGGTGCGGATGGCCGCGCTCACCCCGGTCGGTTCGTCCCAGGATCCTCGCATTTCCCTTATCCTGTCTTCAACCGCGATCCGATCCCGCGTTCCCCGCGAAGGGGGGACGCGCCGGGCCGGCCGGTCCGGAAGGACGTCCCCCGTGTCGAACGCGTGCGAGCCCCGGTGGGCGGCCCGCCTCGTGGAGTGCTGCACGAAGCTGCGCAGCGACCCCGACGCGGTCGGATCGCCGGCGTGGCGCGACGCGTGGCTCCTCGTGTCCACCGCGCTGCTCCGCTACCTTCGCATGCACTCCGCCCGCACCGGCGGCGCGGCCCCGGCGGAGGACCTCGAGGACCTCGCCTCCCAGAAGTCGTTAGAACTCGTGGGCCGGGCCGTATCCGGGGCATGGGACCCCTCGGGGTACACGGCCGGGCAGGCGGCCACGTACCTCGCCACGGCGGCCCGCAACTGCCTGTTCGACTGGCTCGAACGGGAACGCAGGTTCACGCGACCCGGATCCGACGCCGCCTCGCGCCCGTCCGATCCGGCGGAGGACTCCCCGGAGGCGGGCATGGAGTGGGCGACGACTTCCGATGTCGAGCCGCCCGACCGGGCGGTGCTGCGACGCGAGTTCGCCGACGCCCTGTGCCGGTGCGTCCGGGGACTGGATCGGCGGTCACGGAACGCGTGGGTGCTGCGGGCGCTGTTCGAGATGACGAGCCGCGACATCGCGCGGCACCCGGAGGTGAACGCGCGCGTGGGACACGTGGATGTGCTGCTGTTCCGCGGCCGTCAGGCGGTGCGACGCTGCATGGACCGGCGGGGCCACGACCTCGCCGACGTTCCCGCGGGAGTGCTGGTGGACCTGTGGCACCGCCACCGCCGCGGGGAACTCGACGCGGAGACCGGATCATGACCGTGACGCCGCGGCATCTCGACGAGGACGATTGCCTGGATCTCGTGCACGGACTCCACGACGACGCCATCGAGGCGGCGCTGCTGGACCACGCGCGCGCATGCGGGGACTGCGCCGCGCGGCTGCTGCGGACTGCGGGGGACCTCGAGCGGTTCCGGGCGCGCGGTCCGCGCGCGCGGCCGGAGCGCACCGGCCTCGCGGCATGGTGGCGTCGGTCCGCGCTCGCGGGCGGGCTGGCGGTCGCGGCGCTCGCGGCGGTGTGGTTCCTGCGGACGGGTCCGCCCACGGGGCCGGACGCCGCGGACCTCGTGTGGCTCCCCGACGCGTCGGGACTGCTGATCACGCGCGACGCGGCGACCTCCGGGGATGTCGCGGCGCTCGAGGAGGGGCTCCGCGCCTACGCGCGTCGCGACGCGGACGCGGCGCGCCGGTCCCTCGAGCGCGCCGAGGCGTCGGGGGCCGCGGAGCTGCTGCGCCGCGCGTACCTCGCGAACGCGGCGGCCCGCGCGGGCGACTTCGCGGCCGCCACGGCCGTGCTCGAGGCCACCGCGCTCGACTCGCTTCCGGAGCCGTGGCGCTCCGAGTCCCGCTGGCTCCTGGCCGTCGCCTGGGGCAAGACCGGGCGAACGGACGAAGCGCGCGCTCTCCTGCAGGAGCTGGCCCGCGGCGGGAGCGAGGTGGCCGAACGCGCGCGCGCGCGGCTCGCGGCCGGCGCCCGGTGAGCGGGCGGACCCACCCCGCATTCGACCCCCTTGTACCCGCAGGCGGCGATCGGTCACACTCGCTCCGGCCCTCGCCTGGAGCCCGCATGCGATCCCTCTCCCGCCGGCCGCTCGCGCTGCTCGCGATCGCGGCCTGCGCCGTCTCGTTCACCCCCGCGCCCTCCCCGCCCCCGCCGCCCGGGGCCCGGGCGCTGCGGGTGGGGGATCTGTACCCGCCCGAAACCGCGTACTCCGTGGCCCTCCACATGCACGGCAGCATGAGCGAGCAGTCCGGGAGCTGGGCGTGGCACACGGCGAAGGCCGAGTCCCTCGGCGTGGACGTCGTCTGGTGGACGGATCACGACTGGCGGCTGTCCGGCGTCCGCTCGATGAAGCGGTACGACTTCGAGAGCACGGTGTGGGAAGCGTCCCGATGGCGCTGGAAGGAACCGGACGAGGCGCTGTACGGGGAGTTCCGGTACTGGGAGATATCCCCGGCGGACGCCGGGTTCCTCTCGACCGCCGTGGTGGACTCGGTGGCGTTCGGCGGCGCCCGGAGCTTCCGGATCTCCGCCACCGGCGACGCCAGCGGCACGTTCCGCGGCGCATACGCCACCCAGACCTGCTCGGATTTCCAGAACCACTACTCCCTGGCGAGGCACGTGCAGCTGCGCTTCCGCATCCTCCCGGAGCAACTGGACGCGGCCGATGCGCGCCTCGTGTTCGAGGTGGAGCTGAGCGATCATCCGGGCGGCACGCCGAAGCTGCGGTACGTGCTGGGATCCCTCGACGGGGAGTCGCCGGACGCCATTCCCCTGGGCTTCACGCCCGGCGTCTGGAACGAGTACGTGCTCGACGTGACGCCGGACGCCGTCGCGCGCTTCTCCGGCGGGGGCGCGGACAGCCTGCGCGTCCTGGACAACGCGCTGGCCTTCGTCCGGCTCGGGATCGAGTGCCGCAACGGCGCGCCGGTGGTCGCCTTCTTCGACGAGTACCGCATCGAGCCGGACCCCGCGCGCGACGCGGAGTACCTGGTCGGCACCGCGCGCGCGATCGCCGCGTACTACGAGACCCTGACGCCCTCGGTGAAGCACTACGTGGGGAGCGAGGTGTCCCTGTACCGCGCGCAACCGCACCTGAACGCCTACGCGCCGGACCTCGAGCTCGTGGACTACACGGGGCACGTGTTCTCCGACACGCTGCACTACGCGATCGGGCAGGTCCACGCGCAGGGCGGGGCCGTGTCGCTCAACCACCTGTTCGGGCCGCAGTACTGGTACGAGAACATGCCGGACGAGACGCCGGAGCACCGCGACGCGCGACGGACGTACACGAAGCGCGTGTACATCGGCAACCGGGCGCTCGGCGTGGACGTGCTGGAGGCCGGATACCGGCGGCGCGGCGGCTGCGATCTGGTGCACCACCTGGACCTGTGGGACGCGCTCAACGCGAACATGGTCTTCGTCACCGGCAACGGCGTCACGGACAGCCACGGCCGCGGCCCCTACGAGCTGGACGGCTGGGGTCCGTCCGAGGCCGGGCTGAAGTTCACCAACAACTTCGTCACGTGGCTGTACGCGGAGACGTTCGACGAGGCGGGCTTCGTCCGCGCCATGAAGAGCGGACGCGCGTACTTCGGGGATCCGTACCGCTGGAAGGGCGGGCTGGACCTGCGCACGACCGACGGCTTCCGCATGGGCCAGGTGGTGCTCACGGACCTCCCGGCACACGACGTGCTCGTGGAAGCGAGCGGCGTGCCGCCGGACGTGGAGGTCCGGCTGAAGCAGGTGGAGATGCGGGACGACGTGTGGCCCGCGTACCTGGACCCGTTGTACCTGCGCGACGAGGCGCTCGCGGGGGTCGTCACGGACGGTGTGTTCCGGGACACGGTGGCGGTGTCCACCGCGCTCCCGTCCTTCGTGCGCGTGGAGCTGTACGACGGGGAGGGGAAGGAGATGGCCTTCTCGAACCCGTTGCACCTCCTCGCCGCGCTTCCGTCGCGCGGCGTGGCCGCGGAGCGCGCGGCGGCGCGGCTGGGGCCGGTCCGGATCTTCCGCGCCGAGGGGCTCACGCTGACCGCCGCGTCCTGGAGCGCGGGGGATCTCCTGCTGCTGCTCGAGGTGGACGAGGCCGTCCCGGGGCTGGGCGTGATCTCGATCGACCCCGGGGCCCTGGGCGCCCCGCACGCGGTGTCCGGCGCCGGCGCGTGGAGCTGGCTCGGCGGCGTGCTGGACCTTTCGGGATTCGCCGGCGCGGGCAGCTCGGTGGCGGTCTCGTGGGGCGCGACGCACGCGGAGTCGCTCCCGCGCGTGCCCGACGCGCTGCGCCTGACGCTCGCCGGCGCGAACCCGGCGCGCGGCGCCACGGAGATCGAGCTGGCGCTGCCGCGCGAGGGCTGGACCCGCCTCGACGTGGTCGACGTGAACGGCCGGCGCGTGCGCAACCTGGTGCTGGGCTTCCGCCCGGCGGGACGCCAGCGCCTCCTCTGGGACGGGCGCGACGAGGGCGGGGGCGAGGTGGCCGCCGGCGTCTACTGGCTCCGGCTGGAGCACGACGGCCGCATGCTCACCACGAAGGTCGCGCGCTTGCGGTGACCGCCGGACAGCGGCGGGCGTCCGGCCGTCGCGCTCACCGCGACGGCGACGCGGTCCCGCCGCCCGGCCCGAAGAGATCCGTGCGCGCGGTCGTGCAGATCGAGGCGACGGCGGGGTTGCGGATGCGGCGGTCCACCGTGATCGCCCAGAAGCGCTCCCGGACCGACGGGATGTGTCCGACGAGCGCCACGCCGTGCCGCCGGCGCACCGCGTCCTCCACGACCACGGGCGCCGGGAACGCGCCCGGACCGTCCTCGCCGAACACCTTGAGGAGCGCGCTGTCCTCGAACTCCGCCACGATGCGCGGCCGGATCCCCTCCTGTTCGAACCACGCGTCGAGACTTCGCCGGACGGTGGCCGTGTCCGTCGGGAGGATCACCGGCGCGCCGTCCAGGGAGCGCGGGAAGCCCCGGCGGAGCCGGGCCGCCAGGCGGCGCGTCGCATAGATGCCCATGCCGCTCTCGCCCAGAAGGTGGTTGAACGCACGGATGGGCCCGCCGGGACCGAGCGGCGCGTCGGCGAGGACCACGTCCAGGTGGTGCTGGGCGAGGTCCGCGAGCAGGCGATCGGGCTTGTCGTCGCGGACCACCAGCCGCACCGGGTTCGCGGGGGTCCAGGCAGGCTCCAGGAGGCGTCGCACCACGAGCTTCGGCAGGACGTCGGCCACGCCCACGCGGAGTCGCGCCGGTCCGGTGGTGGCCCGGCCGCGGACCGTGTCCAGGAGCTCCCGGCCCGTCGCGAAGATCTCGTCCGCGTACCCGAGGACCACGCGCCCCACGTCCGTGAGGACGAGTCGCCGCCCGGTCCTGCGGAAGAGCTTCTCGCCGAGGGAATCCTCCAGCATGCGGATCTGGGTGCTGATGGTGGGGTGCGACAGCCGCAGGACCTCGGCGGCCCGCACGATGCTTCCCTCACGTGCGGTGACCCAGAAGTAGAGCAGGTGATGGTAGTTGAGCCACTCCATGCGGTCCCCGCCCATATGCAGAGAAAACCGAATGATAGCCTCGAAACTTCATCATCGTCTACAGGTATCCGGATCCGATAGAACGGAGGCGTCCCGGAACGGAACCGGGCGGACAGGGAAGGAGGAGCGGCGATGCGACTCGACGAGCTGAGACGGACGATCCGGAACCTGGTGACCGTGGAGCCCACCGACGCCCCGGTGATCAGTTGCTACGTGGACCTGGCCGCGGGCCGGCGCTGGCGCGACGTGCTCGACGGGCGCATCCGCGCGGTGCGCCGCAGCCTCCCGCGGGCGGCCCGGCGCCCCTTCGAGGAGGCCCTGGGCCCGGTGGAGTCGTGGCTGGCGTCCCGGCCCGACGACGCGAAGGGCGCGGCGATCTTCGCGCGCGGCGGCGACACGCCGCTGTTCGCGTCGATGGCCTTCCACGTGCCGTTGCCCACTTGGTTCTCGGTCGGGCCCACGCCGAACGTGTACCATCTGGTCGAGTTGAAGGACACCTACCACCGGTACGTGGTCGTCATCACCACGCCGCACGAGGCACGGATCGTGGAAGTGAACCTGGGCGCGGTCACGGAGCAGATCTGGCGCGAGCGGCCGGCCGAGCCGGAGCGCGTGCGGGAGCGCTGGAGCCGGGAGCACTACCGGCACCACCGCGAGGGCCAGACCGAGGAGTTCGTGCGCGAGAAGATCCGCGTGGTCGACTCGCTGATGCGCCAAGGCGGTCATACGCACCTCCTCGTGGCCGGCGAGGAGCAGATGGTGGCGCGGGTGTGTGACGCGCTGCCCCGGCACCTGCAGGCGAAGCTGGTGGACGCGGTGCTCGCCTCGCCCGACGCGCCCACGGAGGACGTCGTGCTCGCCACGCTGGCGACGTTCGTGCGGGCGGAGGAGCAGGAGTCGCGGGCGCTCGTGGACTCGCTGTGCCGCGAGATCGAGACCGGCGGGCTCGGGGAGGCCGGGGCCGCGGAGACGCTGGAGGCGCTGCGCTGGGCCCAGGCGGACGCGCTCGTGATCGCGAAGGCATGGAAGCCCGACCCGGCCTGGCGATGCGCGGCGTGCCGGTCCCTGGATCTCGGGGCGCCACCCCCGGCGTGCCCCGAGTGCGGCACCCGCGGGCCCGTGTCCGCCGATCTGCGGGAGGAACTCGTGCGTCTGGCGGAGCGGAGCGGATGCTCCGTGGAGATCGTGAACGAGAGCCCGGCGCTCCTGGAGCTTGGCGGGGTCGGCTGCCTGCTGCGCTACCGGGTCCTCCCGGAGGAGGCGGGCGTTCCCGCATGACGCTCCTCCTGCTCCTGGCCGGTCTCGCCGGCCTGGTCGTCGGCGCCGAGTTGCTCGTGCGCGGGGCGTCGCGCCTCGCGCTCGCCGCGGGGCTGAGCCCGCTGGCGGTCGGCCTCACGGTCGTGGCCTACGGCACGAGCGCGCCGGAACTGGCGGTGAGCGCGTCGGCCGCGGTCGCCGGCGACGGCGATCTCGCCTTCGGCAACGTCGTGGGATCGAACATCTTCAACGTGCTGTTCATTCTGGGCGCCTCCGCGCTCATCGCCCCGCTCGTCGTGGCGCGGCAGCTCGTGCGCCTGGACGTGCCGCTGGCGCTCGGCGTGGCACTGCTCGGGGCCGCGCTGGCGCTCGACGGGAAGGTGGGACGGGTGGACGGCCTCCTGCTGCTCGGCGGCCTCGCGGCCTACACCGCGTTCACGCTCCGCATGGCGCGGCGGGAGTCGGCGGGCGACGCGGCCGCCGCCGGCGCGCCGCCCCCGGCGGGCGCCGCCGCGGCGGTGCGCAGCATCGCGCTCGTGCTCGCGGGTCTCGCGCTGCTCGTGGCCGGTTCGCGCGCCTTCGTGTCGGCCGCCTCGGACATCGCGCGGGCGCTCGGGGTCTCCGAGCTCGTGGTGGGACTCACGATCGTGGCGGCGGGCACGTCGCTGCCGGAGGTGGCCACGTCCATCCTGGCCGCGGTCCGCGGGGAGCGCGACATCGCCGCCGGCAACGTGATCGGCAGCAACCTGTTCAACATCCTCGGCGTGCTGGGGCTCTCCTCCGCGCTCGCGCCGGACGGCGTGGCCGCCTCCGCGGCCGCCATGCGCTTCGACGTGCCCGTGATGCTCGCCGCCGCCGCCGCGTGCCTGCCCATCTTCGCCACCGGCCATCGCATCGACCGCTGGGAGGGCGGGCTCTTCCTCGTGTACTACGGCGTGTACGTCACCTGGCTGATCCTGCGCGCGTCGCAGCACGACGCCTTGCCGGCGTTCAGCGGCGTCATGCTGGGGTTCGTCGTTCCGCTCACCGCCCTCACGCTGGTCATCGTTGCCGCCCGGGAGTGGCGCGGACGGCGATCACGCCGCTGAGGAATCAGCCCACGATCCGTTGGCGCGGGAGCAAGCGTCACCTCCGGGGAAGGGGCTGATCGGCGCGGCGGCGTACCACACGCCGACGCGGCGGCGTCCTCGGCGCCTCCCCGTGTGCTACGTTGATCTTCCCCCACCGGGCGCGATCGGGAGATGCAATGTCGGGAAGGCCACCGGGATGGCAGCTTGCATTCGCGCTGCTCGTCCTGGGCGTCTCGATCGCGGTCACCTTTCCCGGTCTGGAGCGCGAGCCCTTCGAGCCGGACGAGGCCTTGTGGATCCACGTGTCCCAGGGAGCGTGGGAGCGCTTCCGCACGGGTGCGTGGGAAGATCCGGCGTGGAGGGCCGTGGAGGGCGGGTGGGGTTTCCCGAATCCTCCCGTGGCGAAGTACCTGTTCGGCTGGGGACTCGCGGCGCAGGGCGAGGCGTGGGAGTGGCGGCCGGCCGCTCCTACGCCCGTCGGGGTTCTCCGGGCGGCCCGCCGCGTGTCCGCCGCGCTCGGCGTGATCGGGTGTGTTGCGCTCTACTGGATCGGCCTGCGATCCGTCGGTGCGGGCGCCGGCCTTCTCGCCGGAGTCGCGCTGGCGCTCTCGCCGTTGTGGATCGAGACGTCGCGCCGCGCGATGACCGACATCCACGGTGCATCGCTGGCCCTCCTCGCGGTGGCGGCCGTGATGCCCGCGCTCGGGCGCGCTGCCGCGGGGCGGACCGGCAATTCGCTTCCCTGGGTGGCGACCGCCGGCGTCCTCGCGGGGCTGGCCGCGGGAGCGAAGCTGAACGCCGGGTCCGCCGCGGTGACGATCGCGCTGCTGCTCGTCCTGACGCCGCTCCGCCGGAACGACGGGTCGCGCGGGATCGGGGCGGCCGTCGTGCTGCCGCTCGTGTTCGGCGCGGTCGCCGCCGGGACCTTCCTGGCGGTGAACCCGTACCTGCATCCGGATCCGGCCGGTCGCCTCGCGGAGATGCTCGGCTACTGGAAGCACATGTGCCTCCAACGCGCGGCCCGCTCGGCAGAGCACGGGGATCGAATGGCGTTCCATCCCGAGGAGTGGGGCTTGCGGTTCCTGGTGGCCCGTTTCTTCGGCCCGCCCCGGGTCGAGGGGATCGTGCTCCTCGTGCCGCTCGTCCTCGCGGCCGCCGCTCGCGGATCGCGCGGGTCCGCGGACGGTCTCCGGCGCGCAGCCTGGTCCGCGTGGGTCGTTGCCTGCGCGGTGGTGGCGGGCGGTCCCAACCAGGTGCTGCAGACGCCGCTCGTCTGGGTGGGCTCGCTCGCGGCGCTTCTCGCCTGGATCGCGCGGGATCCGGCGCGCCCGGGTCTGCCCGGCGCTGCCGCGGCCACGGCGCTGGTTCCGCTCTGGGCGGCGGTCGCGGCGTTCTTCGTGTGGCGCATGACCTACTGGGCCTACGACCGCTACTACCTGCCGCTGCTCCCGGCAACCTGCCTCGCGGCGGGGTGGGGCTGGACCACGGTTCTGACGCGTGCTCGCGCCACCGGTCCGCGCGCGGCTTGGCTGCTCCCGGCGGCGGCGATCGTCTCGTGCGCCGGCGCCGTCCTCGCCGCGCTTCCCGGGGTCGACCGGGCGCTCGTGCGCGCGTGGTCCGATTCGCCTTCGTCATCGCGCGCGCTGCACGTCGCCGCGGCCGTGCTCGCGCTCGCAGGACTGCTCCTGCCTCGGCGGCGATCGGGCGGGACGGCAGCCGCGAACCGGGGAGGCAACCGCGCCGACGTCCCCGCGTGACGCGGGCACGCTCTCCCCGTGGCGGGCGAGGCACAAGGTGACGCCGTCCCGCGGGCGGGACGGCGCCGTCCAAGCACCTTGCGGCGCAGGGAGTCGAACTACAGCGGCAGTCGCGCGGACGCCGCGAGCTCCACGCGGACCTCCTGGCCGGACGGCAGCATGATGTCCCCCGACGCGGCGGGCACCATCACCGGCCCCGACCCCGCGACGAGCATGGGCCCGGTCCCCTCCGAGGTCTCCGTGGTCTCCGGACCGGGCTCGGCCATCAGGGCGTCCGACTCTTCCATGGAGGATTCCTCCGTGGGCGCGTGAGGCGCCGGGTCGTCGCCCGTGGCCGAGCCCGTCTCCTGCGCGGTTGCACCCGCGTCCGTGGGCTCGGGTTCCGTCCCGGCCACCACGAGCGGGCGCGCCTGCACGGCGTGCACGCCGCCGTCCGCGTCCACGACCTCCTTGAAGACCAGCGTGAGGCTGGGCGTGGAGAGGCCGTCCGCGCCGCTCACCACGCTCGTGAGCTCGCCGCGCACGGTGGAGCCCACCTCGATCACCGGCTCCGCGTGCACGATCAACGGCTGCTCCACCCGCGCCTCGAACGTGTCCCCGGCCTCGCTCCCGGACGTGCTCAACGGCTCGGTGAGCGTCACCACGAAGCTGGCGCCGGCCGGGACCTCCACCAGCTCCGTCCGCTCCCCGCACCCGGCCGCGAGCAGCACCGCAGCCAGGATCGCGCTTCCCGCCCGGATCGCCGGGCTCGCGTGTGTCGTCCTCATGTCAGGGCTTCTCCTTCCCGCCGGGCTTGCCGGCGCTTCCCCGCCTCGCTTCTCCTCCCCGTGCATCCTGCTCCGCTCGTCCCCGTCGACTTCCGCGGCGGGGCCCGCACCGGACCCGCCCGCCCTCACCGTCGCGTGATGCACTGTCCCCCTCCGGCAGGACGGGAGGGCGGGGCGGGCTCCGGAGCGGGTCTCAGCGGTCGTCCGCGCGCGAGATCACGGGCTCCTCCTTCGTTTGGCCCGCGCCCGAAGGCTCCGTGCGCTCCAGCAGCGCCACGACGACGCGCCGGCTCCCCGGCCGGTCCTCCACGCCCGCGGCCGTGACGGGAGAGGTCTCGCCCAGGCCGACGACGGCGTACCGGGACACCGGTCCCGGACCGTGGAGGATGAGGTACTTCATCACCGAGGCCGCGCGGCGCCGGCTCAGGTCGTCGTTGTACGCGTCCGGTCCGGTCGTGTCCGCGTGCCCGAGGATGTCCACGAGCGCCCGCGGGTTGCCGGCGGCGGCCGCCGCCGCGTCGTCCAGCGTCGCGCGGGACTCCGCCGAGAGCTCCGCGCTGTCGAACGCGAAGTGGATCGTCCACTCCTCCAACGGCCGGTAGTCCACGTTGCCCAGCGCCAGCTCGCGCGCCGCGGAGGCGCGGGCGAGGGCCTCCTCGGCCGAGCGCCCCGTCTCCTCCACGCCGCGCGAGAGGTCCTCGCGCAGCCGCGCGTCATCCGCCTCCGCCCGCGTCCCCAGTTCCGCGACGCGGTCGTCCACGTAGCCTCTTGTCGCGCAGCCGTTCACGAAGAGCAGCCCGGCCGCGAGGGCCAGCACCGCCGATCCCCGGTGTCCATGCCTTCCCACGGTGTCCTCCTTCCGGGGCCCCCTTCGCCCCGACGCCGCCTCCCCATAACAAGGTCCGTGCCACCCCGACTCCCGTCCGTGCGGCCCCGCAGCGCCCTTCCGGCGCCCCGCCGCGGCCCGTGTGCACTTCCTGCATGCGCACGAAGGAACCGCGCGTTACCTTTCGCCACGGATCACGGCACCGAACCGTCCCCCGGGGGTTCCACGCCGCATGAGCGAACCGGACGAGCGCCGGCCCCGGATCCTCGTCGTGGACGACGACGAGTCGATCCGTCGCGGCCTCGAGCGCGTACTGAGCGCGCAGGGCTACGACGTGGAGTCGGTCGCCGACGCGGCCGCCGCCACCCAGAGGGTCCTGGCCGCGCCCCCCGACCTCGTGATCACGGACCTGAACCTGCCCGGCGCGGGCGGGATCGAGCTCATCGGGGACCTGCGCGAGCGCGGCCTCGAGCTCACGGTCGTGGTTCTCACCGGGCACGGCTCCATCGGCAGCGCCGTGGAGGCCACGAAGCTTGGCGTGTACGACTACCTCGTGAAGCCCGTGGACCGCGAGCGACTGCTCACCGTGGTCGGGAAGGGGCTGGAGCGCTCCGCGCTGCGCCGCGAGGTGATGCTGCTCCGCCGCGAGATGGTCCGGGCCGGCCGGTTCCAGGATCTCCTGGGGAAGTCGCCCGCCATGCTGGAGATCTTCCGGCTGCTGGAGCAGGTGGCGCCGTCGAACGCGTCGGTGCTCGTGACGGGCGAGAGCGGCACGGGCAAGGAGCTGGTGGCGCGCACCCTGCACCGCCTGAGCCCGCGCGCGGGCGCGCGCCTCGTGGCGATCAACTGCGCCGCCATCCCCGCCAGCCTGCTGGAGAGCGAGATCTTCGGGCACGAGAAGGGCGCGTTCACGGGGGCCACGTCCGCGCGCGCCGGCTGCTTCGAGCTGGCGCACGACGGCACGCTGCTCCTGGACGAGATCGGGGAGATGCCGGCGGACCTGCAGACGAAGCTGTTGCGCGTGCTGGAGGACGGCGTCGTGCGCCGCGTGGGGGGGACCTCCGAGACGCGGGTGGACGTGCGCGTCGTGGCCGCGACGAACGTGGCGGTGGAGGAGTTGACGAAGGACGGCTCCTTCCGCGAGGACCTCTACTACCGCCTCAACGTGTTCCACATCCACCTGCCGCCGCTGCGCGAGCGGCCGGAGGACGTGACGCTCCTTGCCGGGCACTTCCTGGAGAGGCAGGTGGAGGAGACCGGCAAGCCCATCACCGGCTTCTCGGACGACGCCCTGGAGCTGCTGGCCAGGCACCGCTGGCCCGGCAACGGGCGCGAGCTGCGCAACGCCGTGCAGCGCGCCGTGGTGCTGTGCCCGGAGGGCGACATCCAGCCGCACCATCTGCCGGATGCGATCCGCGGCGCGCGCGCCCCCCGCCCGATCGCGACGGACGGTGACGACCTGCGCATCCCCGTGGGCACGTCCATCGGGGACGCGGAGCGCGCGCTCATCCTGCGCACGCTGGAGCACTGCGAGGGCAACAAGCGGAGGACGGCCTCCGTGCTCGGCATCAGCCCGAAGACGCTGTACGCGAAGCTGCACGCGTACGAGGCGGACGGCGGCGACGGTTCCGGATCGTGAGGCGGTTCGGGGCGGGTCGCACCGCGGCGTTCCTCGGGCTGGCGCTGCTGCTCGTGGCGTCGTCCGGGCTCCTGGAGCTGGCGAACGTGGCGCGACTGGCCACGGAGCGGGCGCACACGGAGTGCGAGTTCACCTCGCGGGGCGTGCGGCGGGAGCTGGATCTGCTCGCGCGGGAGCACGAGGGCGAGGCGCTGCGGAGCTATGCGCGCGAGCCGCGGCTCGCGCTCGTGCTCGCGGACGCGATCGCGCAGGCCGTGACCGTCCTGCACGTGGCGGTCACCGACCCCGACGGCGTCGCGGTGGCGCACAGCCTGGGCAGCGAGGTGGGGAAGCCGGTGCAGGAGCACCCGCCGATCCCGCGCGCCGGCAACCTCGCGGAGTCGTTCGCCACGCTCTGGGCGTTGCGGCAGCCGGGACAGCTGTGGTCCTACACCACGGCGCTCGTGCGGGACGACCGTCCCTTCGCGTCCATCCATGTCGTGGTGACGCGCGCGTTCCTTTGGGAAGCCGTGAAGGAGTCGTTCCGGCGGGGGCTGCTGGTGGCGGTCGTGGTCTTCTCGCTGGCCATCGCGGCGGGCGTGGTGCTCTCGCGGCTGGCCGTGCGCGAGGTGCGCACGCTGGAGGCCGGGCTCGCCGCCATCCGCGAGGGACGGCTGGACGCGGAGATCCCGGAGTCCGGAGCCGAGGAGTTCCGCCGCCTCGCGCGGGAGCTGAACCTGCTCCGCGAGCAGTTCCGTCGCGACCGGGATCGCGCGCCGGCGGGCCGCGCGGACCCCGCGGGTCCGGCGGGCGACCCCGCGCGCGTGCTCATGCGGCTCGGCGAGATGGCCGCCGGCGTGGCGCACGAACTCCGGGATCCGCTGCAGTCGCTCAGCCTGGAGCTGGACGCGGCCCGCGCCGTGTCGACGGGCGGCGAGGTGGACGAACATCTCGCGGGGGCGCGCTCCAAGGTGCAGCGGCTGGACCGGGTGATCCGCGGGTTCCTCACGATCGCGCGCCTGCGGCCGCCCGCGTCGAAGCCGCTCGACGTGGCGGCCCTTGCGCGCTCCGTGTGCCGCGAGTCCGAGGGGGACGCCGACCTCGCCGGGCTGGCCCTCGAGGGGCCGGACGCCGCGGGGCCGCTCTGGGCGGTCGGGGACGAGGAGGTGCTGCGGCAGGCGCTGCGGAACGTGGTGCACAACGCGATCCAGGCGACGCCGTCGCGGGACCGGAGAATCGTCTTGCGGGCGGAACGCGCCGGGGACAGGATCTCCGTCGCCGTGGCGGACACGGGGCCCGGCATGTCCCCCGAGCAGCTCGAGCGCGCGTTCGACCTCTTCTACACCACGAAGAAGGACGGTACCGGCGTGGGACTTCCCCTCGTGCGTCAGGCGGTGGAGATGCAGGGCGGCGACGTGGACATCCGCTCCGCGCCCGGCGAGGGGACGACGGTCACGCTTCGCTTCCCCGCGAGGGATGCATGAGACCCGCGGCGATCCTGCTCGTTCTCGCGACCTGGCTGGCCGGATGCGGCGGCACCGCACCGGTGGCGCCGCGCACGGACGCCCCGGTCGCCCGGCCCGAGCCGGAGACGGCGCCGGTCCCGCCACCCGCCGCGCCGTCGAAGCCCGCGCCCGCCGACACCCTCGCGGCGGCGGCGCCCGCCGTGCCGGAGCGCGAGGTGGCCGTGGAGCTCGGCACCGACAGGCGGGCCGAGCTGGTGGTGCAGGCGCGCAAGGACGTGGTGGAGGCGGAGCGGCTGATCGCGGCACTCGCCCCCGCGACCGACGCGGCGCGCGCCGACAAGGTACGCGCGGTGGAGGGACTCGTCGCGCAGGCGCGCACCGCGATGGAGATGGACCCGGACGCGGCCGCGACGCTCGCCCACAAGGCCCGTCTCCTCGCGGAGGAGATCGCGGCTGCGCGCTGAGCGTCGCGGCGCGCCGGGCGCGGCTCACTGCCAGAAGTAGCGCGCGCCGAGACCCGCCTGCACGTCGAGGTCGGTGTCCGGCGCGAGGTCCAGCACCGGCGCCACCTGCAGGAAGATCCCCACGCGACCGCCGTCCGCGAAGTACGTGACGCCCAGCGGGAAGCGGGGGCCGATGCGGTCGGCGCCGTCCTCCTCGATGCGCAGCCGCCCGCCCAGGCCGTAGTGCAGCGCGAAGCGGCGCGGGTCGTCGTCGAGCGCGTCGTGGTCGTACCAGAGGTGGTCCGCCACGAGATCCATCGAGTCGTGGCCGTCCATCGACCACGCGGCGCCGAAGTCCACCGACGTGCGATGCGAGAGCCACTTCTCGCCCGTGATGCCCGTGGGCTCGCCGACGACGAGACCGAGGCCGAACTCGCGGCCCGCCTCGGGCGGGGCCAGCGAGCCCATGGCGGTGGCAGTCGCCGGTGCGCACGCGAGCGCGGCGGCGGCGACGAGGGCGGCGAGCGTCAGGGTCGTGCGATCGCGGTGTCGCATGATCGTTCCTCCCTTCGGAAGTGTGCGGTCACGGAGTGCCCGGGGGCAGCGCCAGCATCGCGCCCGCGTGGAAGACGACCCAGTCGCGGTCGTCGAGCCCGAGCTGCGCCAGGCGATCCCGGTCCCGGTCCACGTAGCCGTAGCGGACGTCGCCGGTGAGGCGCAGCGCGGGCAGCACCGGGATCTCGAGTCCCGCGCCGATCAGCCAGCTCAGCTCGGACACCTCCGCGCCCGTGCCGGCGGTCTCCGCGATCGACGCGTCGTACAGCCCGCCGCCGCCGAGCACGTACGCGAACGGCAGCGGGTACGCGAGCAGCGCGAGCGACACCGGAGTGGTGGTCACCTCCGCACCGTCCGCGCGTTCGAACGTCCAGCGATCGGCCCCGACCTCGAGGCCGAAGAACCCGGAGTGCGCCCGGGCGAAGCCGCCGAAGGAACGCGGGCGGCCGCTCTCCTCAACGCGGTCCAGGAAGCCGGCCCGGAGCCCGAAGCCCAGGGTGGCCTGCGCCGGAGCCGCGAGGAGCGCGAGCGCCACCGCGCTCGTGACGAGACTGCGTAGGGTTTGCATCGCCGATCCTCCACCAGGGGAGTCCCGGACAGCACGCGGGATCCACCTAGCAGCGTGCGTGCCACGCCGCGCAAGCCGCCGGGGCGGCGTGGGTTGCGCGGAATGCACCCGGGGACGCGTGGGCTTCGCGCTCGTGGAGATTCGAAACGATCCGGCAAGTTCTACCGCGCGCGGCGCGGTCGCATTCGTGTCCGTTCGCGATCCCTGGCAACGATTCGGCTCCCTCGGCCCCCGCGTTCTGGTACACCTCTCGCAAGAGCCCTTGGAGTCCCCCGCAACCGGAGGGAGATCATGAACAGCCGTTCGAGCAATCGACCGTTCCTGCTCCTCCTCGTGGCCGCGATGGCGGCGGGCCTTGCCGGCGGCTGCACGGGCGAGGATCGGCCCGCGCGAGGCGCCTTCGTGGTGCGCGTCTCCGACGCGCCGTACCCGTTCGAGGCGATCGCCTCGGCGCAGGTGCTCATCGACCGTGTGGAGGTGTACGTGGATGCGGACGCGGACGAGGAGTCCGCGTTCTACGTCCTGTCCGAGGAGCCGCGCGTCGTGGAGTTGATGGAACTGCGCAACGGGGTCACCGAGGTGCTCGTGTCCGCGGATCTGCCCGCGGGCGTCGTGGACCAGATCCGCGTGCGCGTTCCGGAGGGCTCCGTGACCCTGGCCGACGGGCGCACGTTCGACCTGCGCGTGCCGTCGGGCGACACGAGCGGGCTGAAGATTTTCCCGCAGCCGCCGATCGCGGTGCGCGGGGAGGACACCACGGAGGTCCTCCTGGACTTCGACGTGTCCGGGTCGTTCCGCGCGATCCCGGCGTCGGCGCGCCGCGCGGCGGACATCCGCTCCTTCCACTTCCATCCCGTGCTCCGCGTGGCGAACCTCTCGACGAGCGGCGCCGTATCCGGGCTGGTGCGGGAGGAGGGGCGGATCGACGGGGACGCGGGCGGCGGACGGCCGGTCGGCGGTGCGGAGGTGGAAGCGGTGTCCGGCTCGGACGTCGCCCGCACTTCGACCGGACCCGACGGCCGGTGGACGATCCTGGGCCTCGCGCCGGGGACCTGGGACGTGCGCGCGGCGGCGACGGGCTGCGGCGAGAAGCGGGCACGCGTGCTGGTGGAGCCGGGGAAGGAGAGCGGAGGCGTGGAGCTGGTGCTGCCGGTGGCGGTGCCGGACGCGAGCGGGGACGGCGCGGGCGCGGACTGACCGGCGCGCCGCGCCGGCGTCTCAGGACGACGCGGGCAGTTCCACCCAGAACATCCCGCGCAGGTCCCCGTCCGCGAACCCGGTGGCGGCGTCCTCCGGGTAGTGCGCGCGCACGCGCTCGAGGATGGACGCGGATACGTCCTGTCCGTGGCACGCGAGGCACATGCCCTTCACGCGGATGGGCTCCACGTAGCCGATGCGGTCCTTGCCGAGACGCACGGCGCGGGGCTTCGCGTTCGCCGGGTCCGCCACGTAGGCCGCGAGCAGCGGCTCCATCCACGGGCGCGGCGCGTTCGCCGGGTTCCGCAAGCGGTGGCTGGTGCGGCCGATCTCGATGTCCGCTCCGCTCGCGGCGGCCGCGATGGCGGGCGCCTCCGTGCGGCACACGTCGATGGCCGCCTCCGGGCCGCCGTCCGCCATGGCCTTCGACAGCGCGCCCATCAGTTCCCGCTGGAACGGCCCGAGCGCCTCGTGGGCCCGTGCGAGGTCCGCATCCGCCACGGGTTCGCTTGTGTCCGGGCGGCTGCCGGCGCACCCGGCGAGCAGGGCGAAGACGAACGCGCACAGGGCGGGGAGCGGGCAGCGGAAGCGCATGCCGGGAGGATACCGCGGCCGCCCCGGGCGTCCAGCCCGGATCGGGACGGCGGTGCGGCTCAGGAAGTCGTGCGCGATCGGCGCCGGATCAGTCGGGCGGCGTCACCTCGGCCGTCGCTCCGGCCGGTGCGCCCGGCGGGTCCCACGCGGCGGAGGCGATGCGCAGCAGGGGGGACGCCAGCGCGCGCACGGCGCCCCCGACGGGCGCGCGCGCCGCGAGTCCCCCGACGAGTCCGCCCGCGAGTGCGCCCGCGCCGAGCGCGAGCCACGGATGACGGCGGATCCTCCCCGAGAGGTCGAACCGGCGGTCGGCATCCGCGACCAGCGCGGATCCGCGCCCATGCAGGGAGCGGCGAAGCCCGTGCTCGCGCCGGCGCAAGTAATCCGCGGGCGTCATGGCGCACCGCCCTTGGGGGCGAGCCGACGCTCCAGGTGGCGCACGCGGCGCCGCTGCGCGGCGGCATGCCGTGCGAAGTGGGTGACGACCACCGCGGCGAGCGCCAGCACACCGACGAGCAGGTCCGCCACCCATGCGCTCCCCGGTCCCAGCAGCGACGCCACGCCCGCGGATGCCCCGCGGATCACGAGCACCACGGCGGTCACCGAGACCGCGGCCGCGATGAGCGCCGCCCAGAGCGCGCGTCGACCGTGCACCGACGCATCCCGCACGCGTTCGTGGACCAGCTCGATGCGCACCCGTGCGAGATCCGTGAGGTCCGCCGCCATTCCGGCGAGCCGCTCGAGCGTCTCGTCTCCCGCGCCCCCGGCGGCGTGTCCGTTTCCCGGGGAGCACGCGGTCGCGCTCCCCGGGGCTGCGGCGGCGCTCACGGGCGTCGCCGGGTCAGGAAGCCCAGCACGAAACCGACGCCCGCCGCGACCGCCACGGTCTGCAACGGGTGCGTGCGCATCGGCGGCGGCGGTCTTCGCGAGCCGGCCCATATGTCCCATGTCCTCCTTCAGCGTTTCCATCTGATCCTTCCGCTGCGAGGTCGTGCGATCCGTGTCGCTCCCGCTCGTTCTCGTCGTCATTCCGGTCCTCCCGGCGTGGATGGGTTGCGCGGCGGCCCCCGCGGGGAGCGCCGCGCGTGCGGAGACGGACGCGCCGTCACGCGCGCCCCTCCTTCGGGGAACACTGCAAGGTCCGTACCGGTTCACCGGGGGAGATCGGGATCGCGCAGGGCTCGCTGCGCCCCGCGGATCACGGCGTCCCTGTTCCGGGCGGGACGTCCGGCGTACCCTTCGGCACCCTCGTCGCACGCGCCCCGTGCGGCGAACGCGCATGGGGGGCGCATGTCGCAGGAGTCACCTCGGCGGATCCGGGTCGCCCTCTCGGGCATCGTGCAGGGCGTGGGGTTCCGCCCGTTCGTGCATCGGCTGGCGGCGTCGCTCGCGCTGCACGGGTTCGTGCGCAACGACTCCCGCGGCGTGGAACTGGAGGTCGAGGGGTTCGCCGGCGCCGTGGCGCGGTTCCTCGAGCGCCTGCCGGCGGAGCGACCGCCGCTCGCGCGCATCGACTCCCTGGAGGTCGAGGAGCTGTCGCCCACCGGCGCGTGCGGCGGGTTCGCGATCCTCGGGAGTGCCGCGGGGGAAGCGACGGAGGCGTTGATCTCCCCGGACATCGCCACGTGCGACGCGTGCCTCGCCGAGCTTCGCGATCCCTCGGACCGGCGGTTCCGCTACCCGTTCATCAACTGCACGGACTGCGGGCCGCGCTTCACGATCGTGCGGGGCGTGCCGTACGACCGCGCGCTCACCACCATGGCGGGGTTCACGATGTGCGACTCCTGCCGCGCGGAGTACGAGGATCCCGCGAACCGTCGCTTCCACGCGCAGCCGAACGCGTGTCCCGTGTGCGGGCCGCGCGCGCGGCTGGTGGACGCGGCGCGCGGCGACGCGGCGGCGGCGCCGCCGGAGGACGCGGTGCGCGCCGCGGCGGCCGCGCTGCGGGCCGGCGCGATCGTGGCGGTGAAGGGGCTCGGCGGATATCACCTGGCGTGCCGCGCGGACGACGTGGCGGTCGTGGCCACGCTGCGCCGCCGCAAGGGCCGTGACGACAAGCCGTTCGCGCTCATGGCGCGGGACGTGCAATCGGCGCGCCGCCTCGTGCGTCTCGGCGCGGAGGAGGAGGCGATCCTCTCGTCACGCGAGCGACCCATCGTGCTGGCGGCGCGGCGATCGGACGCGCCGGTGGCGGACGCCGTGGCGGCGGGGCGGCGCGAGCTCGGCGTGATGCTCCCGTACACGCCGCTGCACCACCTGCTGCTCGCGGACGCGGGCGTGCCGCTCGTGATGACGAGCGGGAACGTCTCGGACGAGCCCATCGCGTACGACGACGCCGAGGCGGCGGAGCGGCTGCGCCACCTGGCCGATCTCTTCCTGTTGCACGACCGCCCGATCGGGACCCGCACGGACGACTCCGTGGTGCGCGTGGTGTCGCTCGGCGGCGCGCGCGTGCCGATGATGCTGCGCCGCTCGCGCGGGTACGTGCCGCTCCCGTTCGAGCTGCCGGATCCGCTGCCGCGACCCGTCCTCGCGTGCGGCCCGGAGCTGAAGTGCACGTTCGCGGTGGGGCGCGGCCGGCGCGTGTGGGTGGGCCACCACATCGGCGACCTGGAGAACTACGAGACGCTCCGCTCGTATCGCGAGGGGATCGCCCACTTCGAGAGGATCTGCGCGGTGGCTCCGGAGACCGCGGTGCACGACCTGCACCCGGACTACCTGTCCACGGCGTACGCGCGAGAGCGCGAGGGCGTGGCGCGGCTCGGCGTGCAGCACCACCATGCGCACCTCGCGGCGTGCCTGGCGGAGCACGGCGCGCGCGGCTCCGCGCTGGGCGTGATCTACGACGGCACGGGGTACGGCCCGGACGGCACGGTCTGGGGCGGAGAGCTCCTCGCGGGCGACGCGCGGAGCTTCGAGCGCGTGGGACACTTGTGGCCGGTGCGCATGCCGGGCGGCGCGGCGGCGATCCGCGAGCCGTGGCGCATGGCGTGCGCCTGGCTGGTCGCGTGCGGCGACGAGGATCCGCCGCTGCCGATGTCTTTGCGGGAACACGTGGACGCGGCGTCGTGGGCGCAGGTCGCCCGGCTCGCGCGCGGCGGCTTCGCGTCGCCCGTGACCACGAGCGCCGGACGCCTGTTCGACGCGGTGGCCGCGCTGCTCGGCCTTCGCGCGCGCGTGACCTACGAGGGCCAGGCCGCGGCGGAGCTGGAGGCCGCGGCGGATCCGGAGGGCGGCGAAGGGTACGCGCTGCCGGTCGTGGCGGCGGCGGATGCGCGGATCCTCGATGCGCGCGCGCTGATCCGCGCCGCGCGGGACGATGCCGCCGCCGGCCTTCCGGCGGCGCGGATCGCCGCGCGCTTCCATGACGGGCTCGCGGACGGGACCGTGGCGGCCTGCCTGGGGATCCTCGCGGAGCGCGGGCTGGACACGGTGGTCCTGTCCGGCGGCGTGTTCCAGAACGTGCGCCTCCTGGAGCGCATGGCCGCGGGCTTGGCGGCGCACGGCGTCCGGGTCCTCGTGTCCCGGGTCTTCCCGCCGAATGACGGGGGAGTCGCGCTCGGGCAGGCCTCGGTGGCGGCCGCGTCGCCCTGAGGCACCGGGCCGCGGGCGGATCCCGCTGCTCACGGAAGTCCATGCCGCGCCGCGGGATGCGCTCGCCGCGGCCCCCGGATCTCCCGCCGCCCGCCCGCCGCGGCACCCACCACGAAAGTGGACTCACGGATCGCCTTTGCGTACTTTGGCCTCGATCGACCCCAGCGACGGGGCTCGCGTGCCCCGACCACGAAAGGGGCTACCCCATGGACACGAAGGTGGCCGCGACGGCCGCCGGGCCGGCGCTCGAGACGCTGCCCGGGGACGACGTCCGGCAGATCCTCTGGCGGTTCCGGGACCGGTACGACCTGCAGATGGTCGTGCAGTCCGCGCGCTCCGTGGCCCGCGGCCCGGTGGCGCGACTGGTGGCGGAAGGCGCGCGCCACGCGCACGAGTGGACCGAGGCGAAGTCCGCCCTGCTCGACGCGTTCGACGAGGCCGGGCTCACGTCGCTGTACATGGATCCGGACTTCGGCGGCTACCTCGTGGGGCCGAAGAACTTCGCGCTCGCGCTCGCGGCGTTCGAGCTGGCGTGGGTGGACGGCGGCGCGGCCACGTGCAGCCTGGCCGGCTGCCTCGCGCTCGCGCCCATCCACGAGAAGGGCACGCCGGAGCAGCGCCGCGACATCATGGCGCGCTGCGTGCCCGGCGGCGACGCGAAGCCGTGGCGCGGGGCGTTCTGCCTCACCGAGCCGCTGCCGTTCGTGGGCGTGGAGACCGGCGTGCTCTCCGGCAAGGTCCGCGTGGAGCGCTGGGACGACGGCGCGGAGCCGATCCTGCGCGTGGAGAAGCGCGGGCGCTTCATCACGAACATGGGCTTCGCGAACTTCGTGACCGCGGCGGTGACGTCCGACGATCCGCGCATCCACGGGAGCTGCGTGATCCTGCTGGAGGAGAACGACCCCGGCACGTTCGACCGCGGCACCGCCACGCGCAAGATGGTGCACCAGCTCTCGTCCACGACCGACCCGATCTTCTCGCTTTCCGTTCCCGCGAGCCGGATCGTGGGCGGCTACACGGTGCGGGACGGCGTGATCGTCCCGAACCACGACCACGGCGCGGTGATCGAGAGCGTCTTCCGGCGCACGCGCGTGACCGTGGGGCTGATGACGTCGGCGAAGCTGCTGTCCGCGATCGAGCCGCTCATCCGCTACCACCGCGCGCGCTTCCGCGGCGGCGCCGCCGAGAAGCCCGGCACGCCGCGCTACGACATGGGCCTCCAGCAGAAGGAGGACGTGCTGCACCGGCTGGTGGACGTGTGGGCCACCGGCGAGGCCAGCGCCTCGCTCGGGTTCGCGGCGGCGCGGCACTTCGACGCCTTCGATCCCGTGGAGGACCGCAAGGAGGAACTGCTGAGCGAGCGCGGCGTGGACGGGCCGCGCGCGGAGATGCGGGAGCTGAAGAAGGTGGAGGCGGCCGCGCTCGAGGCGCTGGAGCTGGCGCGCCGGCCCGCCGCCACGCGCGACGAGGCGCGCCTCGCCGAGCTGGCCGCGGATCCGCTCGTGGAGTACGTGCTGGCGGACGCGGTGGCGAACGTGATCTGCCCCGCCTGCAAGCTCTGGAACACGGGCCACGGCGCGAACACGATGCGCGAGGCCGTGAGCCTGATGGGCGGCTACGGCATCACCGAGGATTGCCCCGGATTCCTCGCGCACAAGTGGATGGACGCGCAGCTGGAGGCAACGTACGAGGGGCCCGAGGCCGTGCAGCGGCGGCAGCTCTCCGTGACCATGACGAACGACGTGTTCCTGGCGCAGCTCCGGGACTGGATCGCCGAGCTCCGGCGCATCGCCGGCCGGCGGCCGGGCACCGGCGCGTGCGCGCTCGCGTCCGCGATGGAGCTGTGGCTGTGGACGCTGCGCCACCTCCTGAACACCACGGACGCGGACGGCAAGGCGCTGTACCGCGGGCAGCGCCAGGGCGTCACGTTCCCGATGGCGGACGCGCTGTGCTGGCTCCTGGCATCCCGGTACCAGATCCTGGACGCGGTGGAGCTGGACGAGACGGGACACGAGGGGACGTTCGCGTTCCTGCAGGATCTCTGCCACGTGCAGGCGGCGCGCGCGGCCGGCGAGGCGGCGCGCATCTGCACGGAGCTCGTGTTCGGCTACAACCGCCACCCGTCGTGGGAAAGCGGCGCGTCGTGCTTCGCCGCGGGCGACCTGATCCGGCTGGAGTCCGTGATGCCCGGCATCGACGCGGGCGAGCGCGCGTACGGGGACGTCATGGAGGCCGACGGCACGCACGCACCGAAGGCCGGTCCCTGCGCGAGCTTCCGCGGTCTGGAGCCGTTCGAGCGCCTGCGCCGGCGGCTGGACGGCTGCATCACCGGCGCGCGGCTGGCGAAGGATCGCGCGGCGCACGCCCTCGCCGGCGTGGCCATCCCGGAAGCGCTGGACTACCCGCAGTAGCCGCACGCGGCCGGAGGGGCGCACGACATGGCGGAGTCGGGCATCGAACGACAGACGCTCGAGGTGGACGTGGCGTGCGTGGGCTTCGGCCCCGCGGCCGGCGGCTTCCTCGCCACGCTGTCGCGCGCGCTCGCCGGCGCGGACGGCGCCCCCGCGCTCGTGAGCCGCGCCATGCCGGGCATGCCCCTGCAGGTGGTGTGCTTCGAGCGGGCGGAGGACCTGGCGTTCGGCGTGTCCGGCGCGGTCACGCGCGGGCGCGGCATCCGGGAGACGTTCCCGGACCTCGATCCTTCGAGCATCCCCATGGCGCAGGCGGTCACGGGAGAGAAGGTGCTGTACCTGCTGGACCCGCACGGCGCCAGCCGCCGCGGCGCCGCGGTGCGCGCGCTGGACCGGCTGCTGCGCGCGGCGCCGGCCGTCCGCGGCGACCACGCCGTGGAGCTGCCGTGGGTCCCGCCGTTCCTGCGCAAGCACGACGGCTTCCTCCTGTCGCTCGGGCAGTTCAACCAGTGGGTGGCCTCGCGGCTGACCGGCGAGGGCCTCGTGCAGATCTGGCCGGGCATGCCGGTGGCGGAGCCGCTGCTCGAAGGCGACCGCGTGACGGGCGTGCGCCTGCTGGATCAGGGCACCGACCGCGCGGGCCGGCCGGACGCCGGGTACATGCCCGGGATGGACGTGCGCGCGGCGCTGACCGTGGTGGCCGACGGCCCGGTGGGCCCCGTGGGCCGGTCCCTGGATGAGCGCTTCGGGACGCCCACCGGCCACGAGCGGGACGAGTGGGCCGTGGGCATGAAGATGGTGGTGGACCTGCCGCCGGACTCCGGCCTCGCGCCGGGCACCGTGCTGCACACGATGGGCTATCCCGAGCCGGAGATCTTCGGGTTCCTGTACGTGCATCCCGGCGGCGTGGCGTCGCTGGGCATCTTCGTGCCGAGCACGCTGAAGTCCCCGGTGCGCTGCTCGTACCGCTACCTGCAGCACTGGATGCGGCACCCGCGTCTCTGGCGGCACCTCGCCGGCGGCACCATGCGCTCCTGGGGCGCGAAGTCCCTGCAGGAGTCGGGCCGGCGCGGCGAGCCGTTCCTCGTGGGGAACGGGTTCGCGCGGATCGGCGAGGGCTCGGGCAGCACGAACGTGCTCACGGGTTCGGGCGTGGACGAGGCGTGGACCACGGGCGCGCTCCTCGCGGAGGGCGTGATCGAGCTGTGGCGCGCGGGCCGGCCGATGGACGGCGCGGGCCTCGACGCCGCGTACGTGCGCCGCCGCCGCGCCAGCCGCGTGGAGCGCGAGGGCCGCGTGGCCGAGCACGCGCGCGACGGCTTCCGCCGCGGCTTCCTCACCGGCGTCCTCGGCATGGGGTTGGCGGGGCTCACGGGCGGCCGGTTGCATCTCGGCGGCCGGGGCCGCCGCGCGCCGCTCCGCATCCCCTCGGTGGAGGCGTGGTGCGCGGGCCGCATCACGCCGGACGAGCTGCGCCGCCTGGACGCCGAGTGCGCGGCGAAGGGCGCGGGCCTGCACGACGCCGTCATGGAGCGCTGCGGCTGGCCGGTGATCGAGCCGGACGGGAGGCTGCTCGTCTCGCACCAGGACGCGCTGCTGCTCGGCGGCAAGGTCCAGGCGCCGCCCGGCCACGCGGACCACGTGGTCTTCGAGGACGCGGGCGTGTGCACGGACTGCGGGAAGCGCCTGTGCATCGAGATGTGCTCCGGGCAGGCCATCACGCCCGGCGACGACGGCGTCCCGCGGTTCGACCGCGAGAAGTGCGTGCACTGCGGGGCGTGCCTGTGGAACTGCCCCGAGGAGAACGTGCGGTTCCGCACGGGCGCGGGCGGACTGCACTCCGTGGAGAACTAGAACCCGCGAAGGAGACGCGATGAGCGCAGGCTTCCACGTCGTCGTGTGCGGCGGGATCGTTCCCGATCCGCTGCAGACCCTCGAGCCGGTGACCGGTCCGGACGGACCGGCGCTGAAGAACGAGGCCATGCTGCCGCCGGTGCTGGATCCGTGGGCGGGACACGCGCTGTACGAGGCGGCGCACCTCGCCGCCACCGCGCCGAACACGAAGGTGTGGCTGGTGAGCCTCGGGCCGAAGCCGCGGCTGCAGCAGCTGATGATGACGGTGGCGCAGAAGGCGCCCTTCGAGCTGGTGGCGATCGACGGCCCGTCGAGCGGTTTCGTGGACGCGCACGAGACGGCGGCCGCGCTGGCGAAGGCGATCGAGGGGATCGCGGGGCTCGACCGGGCGCGTCTCCTGCTCTTCGGAGGGTGCGCCTCCGCGTCGCGCGACGCCGGCGTCACGATGCAGCTCGTGGGCGAGGCCCTCGGCGTGACGGACCAGTTCCTGGGCGTGGACGCGCTCGCGATCGAGGACGGCGGCGCGCTGCGCATCCACGAGCGCGTCGAGGGCGGGCGCTACCTCGTGTCCCGCTGCGCGGGCGCGCCGGCCGTGCTGGCGTGGGCCACGGGCAGCCGCCCCGAGCCGCCGAACAACCCGAAGGTGGGGATGGCGAACATGCGCGGCGTGATGCCCGCGCTCGCGAAGGCGACGCCGGCGGCGATCGCGCGGGACGCCGTGACGTTCCGGAGCGTGGAGGTTCCCGCGCAGCGGCGCGAGACCCGCATCGTCAAGGACCTGCCGGCGGACGAGATCGCGCGCGAGCTCGTCGCATGGATCGGAGGGTAGCGCCGTGGAACGGATCCTCTTCCTGACGCACACGGAAGCCGACGGTTCGCTGCCCGCCCCCGCGCGCGAGGCGCTGCGCGGCGCGACGAAACTGGCGGCGGCGCTGGGCGCGCCGCTCACCGCGGCGCTGTTCGGTCGCGAGGTCGAGGCGGCGGCGGACGCGATCGCCGCGTGCGGCGCGGCCCGCTTCCTCGGCGTGGCCGGCGAGGACTTCGCCGCGTCGCGGTACGCCACGGACGCGGCCGCCGCGGAGGCGCTGATCCGCGCCGCCGATCCCACGATCGTCGTGGCGCCCACCACGTCCCGGCTCTCCCGCGCGCTTCCCGGCGCGGCGGCGCGCACGGGCGGCCGAGTGGACACGCGCGCCACCGGCCTCTCCGCCGAGGGCGGCGAGGTGCGCATCCATCGCTGGTACTACCGGCAGCGCATGGTGGCGGTGCAGACGCGCGCCGCGCGGCCGTGGGTCGTGCTGGTGGAGTCCGGCGTGTTCGCCCCGTGGACCGGCGAGAGCGGCGCGGCCGCGGTGGAGGACGTGGCCGTGACCGTGGCGGACGCGCACCGCCGGACCGAGGTGATCGGCGTGGAGGAGGCGTCCGCCGGCACGCGCACCATCCGCCCGGACGCGGCGCTCCTGTTCGTGGCCGGCGCGGGCTGGACGAAGAAGCAGCGCGACGGCCAGCCGCACACGAAGGAGGCCGAGGCGCTGATCCGCGGCTTCCTGGACGTCGCGAAGGCGTCCTTGGGGTCCAGCAAGTCCCTCGTGGACCAGGCCGGCACCGGCCAGGACGTGCTCGCGTTCATGACCCACCTGAACCAGGTGGGCCAGACCGGGTCCACGCCGCGCCACCCGAAGGGGCTGTCCACGTGCTGCCACGGCGAGGAGCCGCACGTGGTGGGCTGGCGCTTCATCACGGAACGCCGCGCGATCAACCTGGATCCGAACTGCGGCTGGGCCCGCGGGAAGGCGGACGTGCTGTACGTGGCCGACGCGTTCGAGGTGATGGCCGCGGTGAACGCGATGCTCGCGGCGGGGGCGAAGGTCGAGGCCTGACGGTGCGGCGGGCCGGCGCGAACCGGCGGGCCGTCGCGAACCGGCCCGCCCGCGCCCCCCGCCGGATCGCGCATTCCGGCGGTCGGCCGTCCTCCGCCGTGGAGGCCCGAGCGCCCTTCCGGTACCCTGGGAGCAGGTCGTTCCCCGGGCTCCTCGAGGACAGTCATGCGAATCCCGCGTCTGCACCGAAGCTCCAGGCTCGTCGGCCGCGCGCTTGCGCCGCTCGCACTGCTCGGCTTCCTCGCGACGCCGCTCGCCGCGATCGCCGCGGACGTCACCTTCCGCGTGACCGTGCCGGCGGAGACGCCGGCCGGGGACGCCATCTACATCGCCGGGGACTTCCAGGGCTGGAATCCCGGCAGCCCGGCGCACCGCCTCACGGAGGTGGCGCCGCAGCGGCACGAGATCACGCTTTCCTTCGCCGCGCCCGTCACCATCCAGTTCAAGTTCACGCGCGGGACCTGGGCCCGCGTGGAGAAGGGACCCGCCGGGGAGGAGATCGCGAACCGCGTCCTCGCGATCGGTGGCAGCGGCACGCACGCGTTCACCGTGGCCCGCTGGGCGGACCTCGCCCCGTCCACGATCACCGGGGACGTGTCGCTGGTCACGGTGCCCGGCTTCCTGGCCGGACGCCGCGTGTGGGTGTACCTGCCGCCGGGCTACCACGCGGACCCGGCGCGGCGCTTCCCCGTGCTGTACATGTTCGACGGGCAGAACGTGTTCGACGCCGCCACGAGCTTCGCCGGCGAGTGGCACGTGGACGAGACCTGCCAGCAGCTGATCCCGGCGGGGGAGATCGAGCCCTTGATCGTGGTGGCCGTGGCGAACGGGGAGACGGCGCGCGTGCACGAGTACACGCCCTGGCCCGGCAGCGGCGGCACGGGCGGCGGCGGCGAGCAGCACCTGCAGGAGTTCCTCGGCACGCTGAAGCCCTGGGTGGACGCCACGTACCGCACGCTGCCGGATGCGGCGGCCACCGGGCTGGCCGGGTCGTCCCTGGGTGGGCTCATGTCGTTGTACGCCGCGTACGCGCACGACGAGGGGTTCGGCAGGATCGCCTCGCTGTCCCCGTCCCTGTGGTGGAGCGACCACGAGATGGTGGCCTGGGCGACCGCGCGGGTGAAGCCCGACGCCCGCGTGTCGATGGACATGGGCACGCGGGAGTCCGGCTCGCTCGTGGACGCGAACGGCAACGGCGTGGACGACAGCATCGACGATCTCCGCGCGATGCGGGACGTGATGCTGGCGCAGGGGTTCGCCCTCGGC
Source organism: uncultured Gemmatimonadota bacterium (assembly GCA_964571855.1). GTDB lineage: Bacteria > ARS69 > ARS69 > ARS69 > ARS69 > CAYYFX01. The sequence continues at coordinate 101,588 of CAZNDO010000010.1, read as the reverse complement.
GCGAACCTGCGGGTCTTCGAGCACGAGAACGCGAACCACAACGAGGCGGCCTGGGCGGCGCGGTTCCCGGACGTCCTGCGCTGGCTGTATCCGCCGGGGACGGTCGCGGCGCCGGAGGTCGCGGGGGCGGCGGTGGACTTCCGCGTGGCGCCGAACCCCTTCGAGGTCCGCACGACGCTGCAGTTCGACACGCCGGTCCCGGCCCGCATCCGCGTCACCGTGCACGACGTGGGCGGCCGGAGGATCCGCGCGCTCGCGGACGGCGAGCGCCTCGCGGGCCGGCACACCGTGGAGTGGAACGGCCGGGACGATTTCGGCGACGAGGTCGGCTCCGGCATCTACTTCGTCCGCCTCGAGACCGACGGCGGCGCGGTGACCCGGAAGGTCGTGCTGCAACGCGCGGCGCGCTGACCGGCCCGGCGCGCGCTCGTTCCTCGGGAGGCGAACCGATGCACACACGCTCGCTGCGGGACTGGCAGCACGACCACACGTTCGGGCAGGACGTCCGCCGGGAGGGCGAGCGCCGCACGATCATCGTGATCGCGGTCACGGCGATCATGATGGTGGCCGAGATCGTGTCCGGGGTCGTGTTCGGGTCCATGGCGCTGCTGGCCGACGGACTGCACATGGCCTCGCACGCGGCGGCGCTCACCGTGACGGCCGTGGCCTACGTGGTGGCGCGCCGCCGCGCGGGGGATCCGCGGTACAGCTTCGGGACCGGGAAGGTGAACGCGCTCGGCGGCTTCACGAGCGCCGTCCTCCTGGCGGTCTTCGCGCTCATCATGGTCGTGGAGAGCGCGGAGCGGATGCTGCACCCGGTGGCCATCCGCTTCGACCAGGCCGTGCTGGTGGCGGTGCTCGGGCTGGTGGTGAACGGCGCGAGCGCGCTGATCCTCGCCGGGGGCCATGGACACGATCATGGCCATGGTCATGGTCACGGGCATGACCTCCACCACGATCAGGATCCCGGGCATGACCACGACCACGACCACGGCCACGACCACGACCGCGGTCACGGCCATGCCCATGCCCACGCCCCCTCCCGGCGTCATGCGGATCACAACCTGCGCGCGGCGTACCTGCACGTGCTCGCGGACGCCCTCACCTCCGTGCTGGCGATCGCCGCGCTTCTCGCCGGCAAGTACTTCGGGGCGGCGTGGTTGGATCCGGCCATGGGGTTCGTCGGCGCGTTCCTCGTGGCGCGCTGGTCGCGCGGGCTGCTGCGGGACACCAGCCGGGTGCTGCTGGACGAGCAGACGCCCGCGCCCGTCCTGCAACGGATCCGCGAGTCGATCGAGCGCGGGACCGACGATCGCGTCGCCGACCTGCACGTCTGGTCCGTGGGGCCGGGCCTGTTCGCGGCCACGATCTCGGTCGTGGCGGGGCACCCGCAGCCCCCGGACGACTACAAGCGCCGCCTCCCGGAGGATCTCGGTCTCGTGCACACGATCGTGGAGACGCACCGCTGTCCCGACGGGGCGGCGGGCAGCGCGGTGGCGGAGCGCGCCGCGTCAGGCCGCCGCTGAGGGACGCATCGCGCGGCGCAGGCCGCCCGGCGTGCGGCCCACGTGCCGGGTGAACGTGGCCGTCATGTGGCTGTGGCTGGCGAAGCCGGCGTCCAGGGCCACGTCCGCGAGGGACCGCGCGCCGCGGGACAGGGCGTCCAGCACCGCCGCGACGCGCAGATCCCGCAGCACCGCGCCCGGCGTGGCGCCGCGCTGCCGGCGGAACGCGCGGTAGAGGCGGAACTCCGAGACGCCGCAGTCCCGCGCGACGTCGGTCAGCCGCACGGGATCCGCCATGCGCGCGCGCAAGGACTCGCACGCGCGATCCACGAGCGCGCGCTCCGCGGCGCGCGCCGGGTGGGAGGCGGACCAGGCGAAGGCGTCGGGATCGTGCACGCACGCGAGCAGGTGCAGGGCCGCGCCCTGCGCCACGAGAGGATCGGCCGGCGCGCCCGCCTCGATCCGGCACAGCGCCGCGAACACGCCGGCGAGCTCGCGCGGGCCGCGCAGGCGCACGAGGCGCGATGGCGGCCAGGCCTTGCGCGCGGATCCGCAGACGTCGAGCACCTCGCTCGCCACCGCATCGTCGTACGCCAGGCTCCATCCCGCGTCGACGAAGCCCCAGGGGTGTCGCGTGTGGTAGGTGGCGCCGGGCCGGTGCACCAGGATCGCGGCGGGGTCCACGGTGACGGTGCGCCCGGCCTGGCGCACCGTGCACGCGCCGCGCCGCAGGATCGAGATCACGTGGTGCGAGTGGGTGCGCTCCGCGCGCAGCGCCTCGCAGTCCGCGCGGCACGCCCAGGAGAGGATCTGCACCGCGCCGTCGTCGTGCACGAGGCGCGTGGCGGCGCCCTCCGTCACCGGCGCGGAGGCGGCGACCACGGGAAGCGGCCAGGGCTCGTGCGCGCGGCGCGCGGGACGTTGCATGCCGGGATGCTAGCACGCGCGACGCGTGCAGGATCGTGAAAGCGGGACGACGGGGGACCGTGCATGCTCCGCCCATGACGAACGAGTCCCGCGCGCCGGCACGCCGGCGCATCCTGTTCCCGCTGGCGGCGATCGCGCTGGCGATCGTGGTGATCGAGCTCGTGTCCGCCGCGCTGTACGCGCGCGTGGCCGGCGGCGCGGATGCGGCCGCGACCGCCTCGGCCGCGGGCGGGGACGAAGCCGTTCCGCGCGAGGACGAAGCGGATCGCGCCGGGGACGGGACGCAACGTGAGGTCGCGGACTCGTCCACGGCCGCCGATTCCGTGGCGGCCGGCGGCGGCGCCGCTGCCGACAGCGCCGCGCCGCCCGACTCCTCCGCGCCCGCCGATCCCGCGGTCCCCGACGTGCGCGCCGCCCGCGAGCGCGCCGGCCTCGGCTTCCGTGACCCGGCCATGTCCCTGCACCCCTACCTGGGCTACGTCTACACGCCGCGCAAGGAAGGCGACCCGCCGCTGCCCCCGGGCATCCACATCTCCGCGGACGGCTTCCTGGACGACCGCCCCGCCGTCCGCGCGCGCCGGGACGGCACCGTCCTGATCGGGATCCTGGGCGGGTCCGTGGCCGGGCAGCTCGGCAGCTTCCACCTGGCGCATCTGGAGCGGGCCCTGCGCGAAGGGGGCGCCTTCGAGGGGAAGGAGATCGAGTTCGTCCGGCTGGGCATGCCGGGCTACCACCAGCCGCAGCAGGTCATCCAGCTCGCATCCGTCCTGGCGCAGGGCGGCGCCTTCGACATCGTCCTGAACCTGGACGGCTTCAACGAGATCGCGGTGCCCGTGGCGCTCAACGCGGCCCAGGGCGCGCACCCGCTCTTCCCCATGAACTGGAGCATGGTGGCGCTGGACACGCCGGATCCCGGCGTGCGGCGCGCGCTCGGCGCGATGGCCTACGTCACGGACGAGCGGCGCGCGCGCGAGGCGCGCTTCCGCGCGTCGCCGCTGTCGCGCTCCGCGACCGCGCGCCTGCTCTGGAAGCTCTCCGACCGGGAGCTGGAGGGGAAGGCGGCGCGCTACGCGTGGGAGCTGCGCACCTTCCCCGTGGAGGAGATCCCGTACTTCGTGCGCGGTCCGGAGCGGGACCACGCGCCCGCAGGCGGGCTGGTCCCGTGGTGCGTGGAGGTGTGGAGGCGTTCCTCGCTGCAGCTGAAGGCGCTGTGCGACGCGCACGGCATCCGCTACGTGCACGTGCTGCAGCCGAACCAGTACCTGCCGGGCTCGAAGCCGCTGTCGGCCACCGAGCGCGCGAACGCCTTCGACCTGGAGAGCCCGTACCGCCCGGTCGTGGAGGAAGGCTACCCGCTCCTGCGCGCTGCCGGCGAGGACCTGCGCGACGCGGGCGTGGAGTTCCACGATCTCACGATGGCGTTCGAGGAAGCCGCCGCCACGCTCTACGTGGACAGTTGCTGCCACTTCAACGGCGAAGGCAACCGCATACTCAGCGACGCGATCGCGGCGGCGATGCTCGGGGACTAGGCGACCGGCGCCGCCGGGACCGGCCGCGCGCGCCGCGCCCGGATGGCCTCGCCGAGATCGTGCACGCCCGTGTACACGGACGGGATCACCACCAGCGTGATCAGCGTGGACACGCTCAGTCCGCCGATCACCGCGCGCGCCAGGGACGCCTGGATCTCCCCGCCGGCGCCGCCGCCGATGGCCAGCGGCAGCATGCCGAGCACGGTGGTGCACGTGGTCATGAGGATGGGGCGCAGGCGCATGCGGCCGGAGCGCACCACGGCGGCGGCCACGTCCAGCCCCTCCTCCCGGCGCATGAGGTTGATGTAGTCCACGAGCACGATGGCGTTGTTCACCACGATGCCCACGAGCATCACGATCCCCATGAGGCTCTGGACGTTCAGGGAGGTGCCCGTGAGCAGCAGGGTGGGCACCACGCCCACGACGGCCAGCGGCACGGTGACCATGACGATGAGCGGGTCCACGAAGCGCTCGAACTGCGCGGCCATGACCATGTAGATGAGCACCACCGCCATCACGATGGACAGCACGAAGTCCCGCTGCGCCTTCCGCTGCTCCTCGTACTCGCCGCCGAAGAGCAGCGTGATGTCCGGGGGCAGGGTGAACCCGTCCAGGCGCGCCCGCAGGTCCTCGATCACGTCCCCCAGGGCCACGCCGCTCTCCAGGTTGGCCGTGAGGTACGTCACCCGCTGCCCGTCCACGCGGTCGATCGAGGTGGGACTCCGCCGCCGCTCGGTGTGCACCACCGCCGACACCGGCAGGATGGTCCCCTGGTCCGTGCGCACGGACACGCTGCCCAGGTCCAGCGTGGTGAGCCGGTCCTCGGGCTGGAGGCGGACCACGATGGGGAACTCGTCGCCGCCCTCGCGGAACACGCCGGCGCGGCTGCCGCCCACGTTCGTCTGGATCACCTCCGCGATGTCCCGCACGGAGAGCCCCACGTCCGCGATCTTCTCTCGGTCCACGATCAGGTTCTGCTCCGGCCGGCCCTCCCGCCGGCTCACGCGCACGTCCTCGATCCCGGGAACCCCCTCCATGATCCGCTTCAGGTCCAGCGCCGCCGCGTCCGCCTTCGCCAGGTCGTAGCCGCGCAGCTCCAGCTGCATGGCGCCCTCGCCCGTCCCGAACAGCCGCCGCAGCATCCACAGCCCGCTCTGCGCCTGCACGCGCAGGTCCGCCCCCGGGATGCGGCCGGCCACGTGCGTGCGGATGCGATCCGCGATGTCGTAGCTGTCCATGGAGCGCTCCCCGGCGCCGTGCAGGGCCAGCTCCACCTCCGCGTCGCCGCCGCGGATCTCGATGGTCAGGTGCTTCACGTCCTCCATGGGCGCGGCCTCGCGCACCAGCGCCTCCAGCTCGTGCAGGTACTCGTTCACCACCGCGATGCTGGTCCCCTGCGCCATCTCGAGGTCCACGCTGATCTCGTCCGCGTCCGTCTGCGGCGCCAGCTCCACGGGAAGCAGCGGCCACATCAGCAGGGCCGCCAGCAGCAGCGCCCCGGCGCCGGACAGCACCATGGTCCGGTGGTGCAGGAGCCGCTGCAGGAGGGCCTCGTACCGTTCCTCCACGCGCGAGAACCACGCGCCCAGCCGGTCCAGCAGCGGCCGCACGCGCGAGCGCCCTTCCCGCCCGACCGTGAGATACCGGCTGGCCAGCATCGGCACCAGCGTGAGGGCCACCAGCAGCGAGCACAGCAGCGCGAACACGACCACGAGCGCCAGCTCCCGGAACAGCATCCCGGAGATCGTGTGCATGAACACGACGGGGATGAAGATCACGCACGTGGTCAGCGTGGAAGCCACGATGGCGCCGCCGACCTGCTTCGTCCCGGTGAGGGCGCTCTCCGGCAGCGGCCGCTTGCCCTCGCGCAGCCGGACGATGTTGTCCAGCACGACGATGGAGTTGTCCACGATCAACCCGACGCCGAGCGCCAGGCCGCCGAAGCTCATCTGGTTCAGCGTCAGGCCGTTGAAGAACAGGAGGCCGAAGGTGGCGATGAGGGAGATCGGGATGGCCAGCGCGATGATGAACGTGGTGGAGCCGTTCCGCAGGAAGAAGTACAGCACGAGCACGGCGAGGATGCCGCCCCAGATCGCGGACGACTGCACGTTGCGGATGGAGTCCTTGATGAACTCGCTCTGGTCGATGACCATCATCAGCTCGAGGTCGTCGCGGTCCCGGTTCACCCGGTCCATCACGGCCCGTGCCTCCCGGGCCACCGCCACGGTGTTCGCCCCGGACTGCTTCCGGATCCCCATGCGCACCATGGGGCGCCCGTCGATCTGCACGAGGCGGTCCACGTCCTCGTAGCCGTCCACGACCTCGGCCACGTCCCGCACGCGGATCGGCCGGCCGTCCACCGTGGTGATGATGGTGTCCGCGATCTCCTCCAGGGACACGTACTCCCCGCGCGTCCGGACGTACAGGTCGCGCGTGCCCTCGCGCAGGTCGCCGCCGGGGAGCGTGGTGTTCTCGCGCTCCAGCGCCTCGCGCACGTCGGACGCGGCGAGCCCGCTGGACGCCAGCCGGTCCCGCTTCAGCCGGACCTGCACCTCGCGGTACACGCCGCCCCAGATGTCCACCGAGCCCGCGCCCGGGATCTGCTCGAAGTGCTGCGCGATCTCCCGCTCCAGGACGCGCGTCAGCTCCTCCATGCCCTTGTCGGAGCGGGCGCCCAGGATCACCACGGGGAAGTTGTCCGGATCGAACTTCCACAGCCGCGGGGACTCCACCTCCGGCGGGAACTGGTCGCGGATGCGGTCGATCGCGGCGCGCACGTCGTTCGCCGCCTCGTCGATGTTCGTGCCCTGCGTGAACTCCAAAGTCACCGAGCTGCGCCCTTCCTCGGACTGGGAGCGCATCTCCTCCACGTTCGGCACGCCGGCCAGCGCGTTCTCCACGCGGTCCGTGATGATCCGCTCGATCTCCTCCGGGCCCACGTTCGGGTACTCGGTGCGCACCGTGAGCTGCGGGTACTCGATGGCGGGGAGCAGGTCCACCGGGAGGAAGCGCAGGCCCATGATCCCCACCACGATGATGATGAGGAACACCATCGAGGTGGCGATGGGCCGGTGGACGGCGACGTCGGTGATCCTCACGGCAGCGGCGCCTTCCGCTCCAGGAGCTCCGCCATCATGTCCTCGCGCTGCAGCTGCTGCAGCCGCTCCACGCGCGTCCAGTTCACCGGGCGGACGCGCGCTTGCGCCTTGTCCCCCTCCAGCAGGTCCTGCCCCAGCGTCACCACCCACGCGCCGGGGGCGACCCCGCGGATCGCGGCCTCCATGTGGCCCTGCGCCACCACCTCGGTGGGGACGAAGGTGAACGCGATCGGGTCGGTGAACGCGGCGGGCGCGGCCGCGTCCATCACCTCCACGGGCTCCTGCGCGATGGCCGCGTCCGTGACCCACACGCCGGCGAGGCCGGTGACGGGGGACTCGTACACCGCGGCCAGCGGCACGAGCGTGGCGCGCTCGCTCTCGCCGTGGAAGACGTCCACGGTGACGAACATGCCGGGCTTCAGCGCCGCGCCCGGGTTCGCCAGGTCGATCTCCGCCTCGGTGGTGTGCGTGACCGGGTGCAGGAAGGGGGAGATCCGCGACAGCCTGGCCGACGTGGTCACACCGGACGCCGAGACCTCCGCGCGCTGTCCCTCCTCGATGTAGGCCAGCATGCGATCCGTGAGCACCACCTCCACGCGCACGCTGTCCAGCTTGCCCACCATGAAGAGGCGCCCGCCCGGGCCGGCCAGCATGCCGACCTCCGCGTCGCGATCCCCCGCGTGGCCCGCCACCGGCGCGCGGACCACCGTCTGCGCGAGGTTCTCCTCCTGCTCCTGCGCCTCGGCGAGCGCCTGCTCCACGCGCGCTTCCGCCAGCGCCACCTCGGCCTCGGCCGCCTCGGCGCGGGCCTCCACGGTCTCCAGCTCCGCACCGGACGCGAGGTCGTTCTCCGCCAGCGATCGCATGCGCGCCAGGTCTGCCCGCGCCTCCTTCGCCTGCGCCTCCGCCTTCCGCAGCTCGGCCGCGGCGATGCGGTGGCTGGCCTGCGCCTGCTTCAACCGCTCGCGGAACTCGGTGTCCCGCAGCCGCACGAGCGGCTGCCCGGCGCGCACGATCTCGCCGTTCTGCACGAGGACCTCGGTCACGACGGCGGTGATCTGCGGGTAGATGGCAACCTGGTTGCGGGCGCGCACGACGCCGCTGAGCCGCTGGGTGAGCGGCAACGCGCCCTCGCGCGCCTGGACGGCCTCCACGGCCGGCGTGCGTCCGCCGGCGCCGCCCTCGGCGGACGTGCCCTGGCCGCAGCCGGACGAGGCGGCCGCGGCCAGGGCGATCAGGGCGATGCTTGCGAGAAAGCGACCGGAGGCGATGCGGCCGCCGCGGCGGTCCGGACGAAGAGTCGGCATACGGAAGAGGTTCTCACCGTCCGATCCGCGGGTCCAGAGGATGTCGACTTGCCGGTCAGCAGAACGCGGCGCCGACCGTCCCATTCACTCTACTCCGCGTCGCGCGCGAAGTTCCCCGGCGCCGCGCTACTCGATCCGCACGACGCGGCCCACCGCGGTCCGCCCGGACGCCGTCAGGCGCACGAAGTACACGCCGGACGCCGCCGGGCGGCCCGCGTCGTCGCGGCCGTCCCATGCCACGTCGTGGTGCCCCTCCGGGAGCCTCCCCGCGAGGACTTCGCGCACGCGCCGGCCCGAGACGTCATGGATCGTGAGCCGGCAGGCCGCCGCCGCGGCAAGCCGGAACGAGAAGCGCACGTCCGTGGCGCCGCGCGACGGGTTCGGTCCCGCCGCGAGCACGAGGCCACCCGCCGCCTCCGCGGCGGGCGCGATCGGCGCCGCCGTCGCGGACGCGGGGACCGCCACCAGCACGTGGTTGCGCCCGCCGCCCAGCACCCAGCCCGCGGCCGTCGGCGCGGCGGCAGTGCAGACGTCCGTCAGCCCGGGGAACGGGCCGGCGAGCGGCGCGGTGTGCGCGGTCCACGTGGCGCCGGCGTCCGTGGTGTGCAGGAACGTGTTGCTGAACGGAAGGATGCCCACGCCTTCGCCCGCGCTCCGTCGCGCCAGCCGGATGAAGCGGTCCGGATGGACCGACGTGAACGTGGCGCCGCCGTCCGTCGTCCGGAAGGTCTCGGGGGCCGTCCCCGAGCGGCTGACCACGCCCGTGTCCGCATCGAACCACACCGCCGACGCGAGCGGCCCCGAGAGCCCCGCGCCCGCGCGCAGCGCCCACGCGCCGCCGCCGTCCGTGGTGCGGTACACGCGCGGCGATTGCGCCGCCGTGTATCCCACCGCGTAGCCGACGGACGCGGTGGGGAAGGAGACGTCGGAGAACGCGGTCGTGCCCGCGGGGATCCCGCCGCCGGCCGGCGCCCACGCGAGGCCCCCGTCCGTGCTGAGGAAGAGCCCGCCCACGGAGGACGACGTGCGCGTCGACGCGAACGCGCGATCCGCGGCCGGCCAGGCGACGGCCGTGATGGAATGGTCCGGCAGGCCAAGCGCGGACGGGGTCCACGTATCGCCGCCGTCCGTCGTCACGGCCACCGAGTCGCGCCGCGTCACGATGCCGTGCGTCGCGTCCCGGAAGAGGCCCGCGCCGACCTGCTGGAAGCCGGGAGCGCCGGCCGGCTCCGTCCACGTGAGCCCGCCGTCGTCGCTGCGGATCCACATGCCCGGCTCCCCGGAGGCGGGCTGGTTGCCCGCGAAGAGGACGCCGTCCGGGCGCGGGATGATCGGGAAGATCGACGCGAACGGCGCCTCCCCCGCCAGCGTGGCGGTCGCGTTGAGGATCGTCCCGCCGAGGTCGTCGGTGCGGAAGAGATCCCCCACGTCGGAGCCGAAGTGCACGCGGCCGCCGGGAGCCTGCACGATGCACGGGAAGCCCACGGTGTCCGTGAAGAGATGGCTCGCCCACGTGCTGCCGGCATCCGTGGTCTCCCACAACTCGCCGCCCTCGCCGTGGCAGACGAGCAGCCAGTGCGACGCCGAGAGCACGAGCGTGCGGAACCGGTACAGCGGCGGCACGGGCACGAAGTGCTCGGTCCACGTGGCGCCGCCGTCCGTCGTCGACCACGTGCCGAAGTCCTCCACGACGTAGCCGGTAGAGGGGTCCGTGAAGTAGACCTCGTTGTAGCCGAGGAACTCCATGGGGATGAACGGGGCCCACGTGGCCCCGCCGTCGGTCGTGCGATGCGCCATCTGCTGCCCCACCGCGTACGCCTCGCTCGCGGTCCGCCACGCGTGGTGCCGGATGACGCCCGTGCCCGGCCCGGCCGACGTCCACGTGAGCCCGTCGTCGGTGGAGAGGACGAGCGCGCCGTTCTCGCCCGCGGCCGACAGCGCGCCGTCGGTCCGGATCGCGAGGTCGCGCAGCCCGGCGGGCGCGGGGTTCGCGATCGCCGTCCAGGTGGCGCCGTCGTCCGTGCTGCGGTAGATGCCCGCGCCGGCGCCGCACGCCAGCAGCGCGCCGCCCGGGGTGATCAGGAGGTCCCAGAGATCCGGGGCCACCTCGCCGATCCCGTGCTGCAGCGACCAGGACACGCCGCCGTCCGTGGTGCGCACCACGAACCCGGAGGCGCCCACGGCCCAGCCGTCCGTGGCGGTGGCGAAGGCCATGGCGAAGACGGTGTTGCCCTGCGGGCGCGGATGGCCCCAGGCGTACGCGAACGGCTCGGCGGGCACGGCGACCGGGACGGACAGCGCGGCCGCCGCCAGCATCGTGGCGGTCGCGAGGGGGCGGCGAATCCTCCGCATGGCACTCTCCTGGGGGGATCGCAGCCCGGGCGGACGGGAATGGTAGCACGGGGCCCGCCCACTGGCGGACTCCACCCGGGGATTACGGCTGGGTAGGGAGGAAAGAACACGAAGTGTCGGGGAATCCGAGGATCCGGAGGTCTCTCATGCCCCACCGCCGTACGCGGCCCGTCGCGGTCCTGCTCATGACCGGCATGTTCGCCGGGCCTCCCGCCGCGCGCGCGGCGGACTGCATCCGGTACGACGACCACCTGCTCGCGATCGACCGCGACTTCCCGGGGGGCAACGCCGCCGCGCTGCTCGGCAGCCACCTCGTGGTGGCCGGGGACACCGCCCTGGAGACCCTGGACGTCAGCGATCCTCTCGATCCGGAGCGGGTCGGCTCGGTGGCCTTGCCCACCGCGGGGCTGGATCTGGCGCTCGCCGGCACCGTGGCCTACGTGGCCGGATCCGCCGGAGGCGTGCACATCGTGGACCTCGCGAACCCGGCGATGCCCGTGTTCGTGACGTCGCTCGGCGCGTACGACGAGGCCACCGGCGTGGACGTGGACGGGGACCATCTCGCGGTGGCGAACGGCCTGGACGGCGTGGCGCTGCTGGACATCAGCGATCCCTTCGCACCGGCGGAGCTGGGCGCGTACAACACCGTGGGGATCTCGACGCGCGTGGACCTGCACTGGCCGATCGCGCACGTCGCGGACCTCCTGAGCTACACGATGGTGGATTTCACCGACCCGGCGAACCCGGACCAGCGCGGCGTGGCGGGGCCCGTGTCGCAGGCGTGGGACGTGGCCGTGTCGGGGGACCGCGCGGCGGTGGCGGGTCGGGACTTCGGCGTGGGACTCGTGGACATCTCCGACCTCGATCTCCCCGTGACGCTGGACGCCGAGCCGGGGATCGCCGGCGCGGTCGACGTGCAGTGGTCCGCGGGGGCGCTGCTGTGCGCCGGGCGGCGCGGACTCTGCGCCGTCTCCGTGACGGCGGACGAACTCTCCTGGGATGGCGCCGCGGACAGCCGCGGTGACGGCGCCGGTCTGGCCCTGAGCGCGGAGGTGGCCTACCTCGTCTCCACCCTGGAAGTGACCACGGTGGACGTGTCGTCCCGGAACTCGCCGAAGGCGGCGGGCAGCGCCGATCTCCCCGGGTTCTCCACCACGGACGTGGTCGCCCTGCGGGACGGCGCGCACGCGCTGTACGCGTGCGGCACCGGAGGGCTGCAGATCGTCACCAAGGACCGCGAGTCCCCCCAATGGATCGGCGGGATCGTGCCGCGCTCGATCACGCGGCATGTCCGCCTCGTGCCCGGCACCGACATCGCCGTGGTGTCGGACGACGGCATCCGCACGGTGGACACGTCCAGCCCGCGCGCGCTGGACGAGATCGGGCACGTGGCCACGCCCGGCGGCGGGCGGGCGCGCATCTTCACCGAGTCGCGGCGCGCGCAGGACCTGGCGTACCTCGCCGACGGCACCGCGGGTCTCGTGGTCGTGGACGTGACCGACCCCGCGAGTCCCGCCGTGATCGGCGGCGCGGACACGCCCGGCTTCGCCCTGGACGTGGAGGTCCACGACCAGGTGGCCTACGTGGCCGACGAGTTCCCCGGCGTGCAGGTGTTCGACGTGGCCGACCCCGCGCACCCCGCGTACCTGGGAACGATCGCCGTGGAGGATCGGGCCATGGCCGTGGCCGCGAAGGACGGCTACCTGCTCGTCTCCGACGGGCAGCGGGGCGTGCGCGTCCACGACTTCGCCACGCTGGCCGTGGCGGCGTTCGTGCCGATCCCCGAGTTCACGCAGGACATCGCCGTCGACGGGCCGCTGGCCTACGTGCCGGACCAGCGCTCGGTGCACGTCCTGGATCTCACGATGCCCGATGCTCCCCGGTACCTCGGCGCCACGCACCCGGACGGGCAGCCGTTCGCGGTCGCGGTGGGGGACGACGCGCTGTGGACCGCGCACCTGACGGCGAAGGCCGTGAGCTACCCGAAGCAGTGCCCGCCCGTCACGGCGGTCGGCTTCTCCGGCTTCGCCGCCACGGCCGGGTTCTGGACCGTGGAGCTGTCCTGGTCAACGGCGTACGAGTCGAACCACGACGGCTTCCGCGTGGAGCGCCGGGACGCGGGCGACGGGAACTGGGGCGCGGCCTCGAGCGCGCTCGTGCGCGGGCGGAGCCCGTACCGCTGGACCGACGCGGAGGTCGACGCGGACCGGACGTACGAATACCGCCTCGTGGCGGTGGAGCACGGCGGCGCGGAGCAGGCGGGGCCGGCCGTCGCCGTGACCACGCCGGACTGGCCGCGCGCCGCGGTGACCGTGCACGGCGCCGCGCCCAACCCGTTCCGCGGGGAGACCGCGTTCGGCTTCACCCTGCGCCGCGCCGATCGCGTGCGCATCACCGTGCACGACGTGGCCGGGAGGCGGCTGCGCACGCTCGTGGACGGACGCCTCGAGGCCGGCGCGCACCGGCAGGTCTGGGACGGGATCGACGCGGGCGGCCGTCGCGCGGCCGGCGGCGTCTACTTCGTCCGCATCGAGACCGCGGCGGGAAGCCGCGCGCTGCGCGTCACCCGGACGGAGTGAACGGCCTCGTGGTGCGCGGCTCGCGCGTGTCGTCACGGTGGTCGTTGTAGCGGAGGAACTCCGCGTGCATCGCCGCCACGCGCTCGGCCTGCGCGGGATCGCCGGAGAGGTCGTGCTCCTGCGCCGGATCGGCGGCCAGGTCGTACAGCTCGCCGGCCCGGTTCTCCCGGTCCACGAGCAGCACGTGGCTCCCGCGGCGGATGGCGCCGTCGTACGCGTAGCCCGCCTGATAGATCACGGAATCGTGCACCGGCACGCCGGCGGGCTGGCGCCCTTCGAGCAGCGGAAGCAGCGACGCCGCGTCGAGCGCCTGGTCCTCCTCCATGACCTGCCCGGTGAGCTCGTACATCGTGGCCACCCAGTCGTGGCACAGGACCAGCTCTTCGGACACCGTGCCGGGCGCGATGCGCGATCCCTCCGGCGTCCCGTCGCCCCACCGGACCAGGAACGGCACGCGATGGCCGCCCTCGTACACGGACGCCTTGTAGCCGCGGAACGGCCCGTTGTTGTCGTGCGACGGATCGCCGTACTCCACGGACTCGGGCCAGAGGGCGCCGTTGTCGGAGGCGAAGAACACGATCGTGTCCTTGGCGAGCCCCGCCTCGTCCAGCCGGCGCAGCAGCACCCCGACGGCGAGATCCAGCTCGACCAGCATGTCCGAGGTGGCGCCGCCGGTCGTTCCCGCCACCCGCGCGCCGTCCGGGAAGCGGCGCGGCGGCGTGTGCGGCACGTGGATCGCCTGCGCGCTGTAGTACAGGAAGAAGGGCCGCTTCCGCGCCGCGGATGCGTTCGCGGCGAGGTGCCCGTCCAGGAACGCCAGCGCCTCCTCCACGAGCCACGGACCCACCTGCGACGAGTCCCAGTTGCGGTCGCCCAGTCCCGGACGATCCTCAGGATGCTCCACGATCTCGGAGACGCCGTTGTCCCCCATGGTGTAGCGCCCGTTCGTCCAGAGCGCGGCGCTGCGGTTGTCCGCGGGGTCCGCCGGATCGACGGGCCGGTACGCGCCGTTCTCGAACCATGCGAACGGCTCGTGCTGGATGCCGCTCGGCAGCCCGATCGCGTGGTCGAACCCGTGCTCGTGCGGGAAGTGCTCGATCCCGCGCGCGAGGTCCATGTCGAAGAGCTCGGCCTCCTCGCGGATCTCCACGCCCGCGGTGTCGCGCACGGTGCCGCCGAGGTGCATCTTCCCGAGGAACGCGCTGCGGTATCCGGCGCAGCCCAGGATCTCGGCCACGGTGAGGTGCCGGCCCGCGGCCGTCCACGCGCCGTTCTCGTGGAAGCCGCACGGCATGTTCAGGTTCCAGCTCCCGCCGGGCCGGCCGTTCCGGTACGGATAGCTGCCCGTCAGCATGCTGAACCGCGACGGCGCGCACAGCGCGGCCGACGCGTGCGCATCCGTGAACCGGATCCCCTCGCGGGCGAGGCGATCCAGGTTCGGCGTGGGAATGCGCCCGCCGTAGCACGCGAGGTCGCCCCAGCCCACGTCGTCGGCCAGGATGAAGAGCACGTTGGGGAGTCCGGGCGTCGGCTCCGGGGGAGCCGGCGAAGGCGGTTCGCGCGTGCAGGACGACGCCGCGAGCATCACGGACAGGAGCGCGAACGCCGGCGCGCGGAAGGGGACGGGGAACATGGGGACGCTCCCGGAGGGCGTGCGCCCGCATCGTAGCCCGCCCGGAGCGGCAAAGCCACCGTCCGGCGCCACGCCTCCCTCGGCGCACGGCGAGGGACGTGGCTCGTTCCGAACCGCGTGGGTATACTCCGCGCCCATGATGCCGACCCAGGAGGGCGAAGGGCGGTCGTCCGTTCCGGCGGCGGGCGTCGCGGAGTTCCGCCGCCTGGCCCTGGCGCTGGGCTTCGGTGCCACGGCGGTCGGCCTGCTCGCCCTGCTGATCGTGATCCTCCTGCCCGTGCTCCGGCCGCTCCTGTGGGCGGCGGCGCTGGCCACGCTGCTGTTCCCGCTGCATCGTCGCGTGCTTCGTCTCACGGGCGGGCGCGAGCGCCTGGCCGCCACGGTCTCCACCGTCCTCTCCCTGATCATCCTGGCCGGGCCGGCCGTCCTGCTGGTGCTGCACTTCGCGTCGCAGGTCGAGAACCTCTGGCCGTCGGTGCGGGACTACCTCGGCGGGGAGACGTTCGAGCGGGCCGCCCAGTGGCTGGACTCGTCGCGGCTTCGCTTCCTGATCGTGCGGCTGCTCCCGGAGGCGCCGGCGCCCGGCCCGCAGGGCATCGAGGACGCCCTGCGGCAGGCCGTGTCCGGATTCGGGGAACTCGCCTCCGGCTACCTCGAGGAGGTGGGCCGGTCGGCGCCGCAGAGGCTCCTGTACGCCGGCGTGACGATCTTCATCTACTTCTTCTTCCTGCGGCACGGTCCGGGCTGGCTGGAACAATTCGAGCGGGCCCTCCCGCTGGAGCCCGAGCACGCCGCGAACCTGCTCGACATCGCCGCGCGCACGATCAACGCCGTGTTCCGCGGCGTCATCATCACCGCGGCGCTGCAGGCCGCGCTGGCCGGCGTGGGGTTCGCGGTGGCAGGGGCGCCGGCGCCCGTGGTTCTCGCCGCCGTCACGTTCGTCGCGGCGCTCGTGCCGTTCGTGGGACCGGTGGCGGTGTGGCTTCCCGTGGCGATCGCCCTCTTGGCCACGGGGCGTGTGGCCGCCGGCGTGGGCCTGCTCCTGTGGGGGACGCTCGTCGTCAGCCTGATCGACAACTTCCTGCGTCCCTACCTCATCGGCCGGGAGACGCGGCTGCCCATCCTGTGGCTCTTCCTCGCGATCCTGGGCGGCATCCGCGTCTTCGGACTGCTCGGTCTGCTCGTCGGCCCGGCGGCGCTGGCGCTGTTCCTCGCCTGCTTCCGGATCTACAACGAGAGCCGCCGGCCCTGACGCGCCCGCGCCATGTCCCGCGCCTGGTGCACGCCCGGCGCTGCCGTCGTCGTCACGCGCCGATCCGCCGCACCAGACCCCGGATCGGACGGAGGATCTCCCGCGTGACCTCGGGATCCCGGTTCGTGAACACGATCAGCACCGTGTCGCCCTCGTGCATCCACTCCGTGGAGATTCCCGGGGCGCCGCCCGCGAAGCCGAAGGGCGGAAGCGTGCGGTCGGCGCGCATGCCGCCGCACACCCACGCGGACCAGCCCGGGCTGCACAGCGCGCCGCGCGCGAGCGCGCGGTCCAGCGCGAGGAAGTCGTCCACGGTGGAGTAGCTCCCGCCGGCCGCGCTGCCGCGCGCCGGGCGGGTGGCGGCGTTGTCACGCTCGGCGCCTGCCGGCGCGCCCTCCCGCGTGTAGCCGCGCGCGAGGCCCGGCGTGCCGTCGCCCTGGATCGGCGCGGACGTGCGCGTCATCCCCGCCGGACGGAACACGCGCTCCTGCAGGTAGTCGTAGTAGTCCATGCCCGACGCCTTCGCGATCACCTCGCCCAGCAGGACGTAGCCGCCGTTCGAGTAGCGGCGGTCCGTTCCGGGTTCGAACCAGAGGCCCTGGTCGCGGATCAACCCGAGGTAGTCGCGGTTGTGGCGGAGCGTGGACCGGTCCATCGTCTCGAAGCGCTCGTTGAAGATGTCGCCCACGCCGGACGTGTGCTCGCAGAGCATGTCGATCGTGATGCGGTGCGCATCCGGGAAGTCCGGCATGTACTTCGCGAGGGGATCGTCCAGCGAGAGCTTGCCGGCCTCGGCCAGCTGCGCCACCGCCACGCGCGTGAGGATCTTCCCGAGCGACGCGATGTTGAAGCGGGTCTCCGGCGTGATCGGCGTCTGCCGCGAGCGGTCGGCCTCGCCCCACGCTTCGCGAAGAAGGATGCGGTCCCCGTGGGCCAGGAGGACGGCGCCGGAGAACGCGCCCCCGGCCGCGCGCGCCGCGAGCAGCGCCCGGATCTCGCGGGCGGCCTCGGCCGGCGGCAGCGGCGGTCCCGCGGGCTCCTGCGGCTCCCCGTCCGGGCCGCCCAGCTCGACGCGCAGCCCCGTGAGGCGATGCGGCGGGTCGGCTTCGCCCTCGAACGTGACCACGGGCTCCTCGCCGCCGCCGTCCCGTGCGCGGACGCGAAGGCGCGAGGGCGACGAGTCCAGCACCGCAAGCGGCGTGAGGCCGCCGGACCGCTCCAGCAATGCGCGGCGCCGCTCCAGACGTTCGGCCACGGGCACCTGCGCCAGCGCGTCCGCCGCGAAGTGCTCCGCGTAGAAGGCCGCCGCCGCGTCCTCCGGCCCCTCGAGGTGCGCGAACCACGCGCGGGCGTGGCGGGCGAGGTCGGTGTCCGGCCAGACGGGCTCGCCGGGGACGGGACGGGGCACGAACGCGAGCAGCACGAGCAGGGCGGCGACGAAGTGCGGGCGCATGGTCTCCTCCGGAAGCGGCCTGCCCCGGAGACGCGGGAGCGCGGGATCCGGTCGCAGGAAAGCGCTACGGAAGGCCGAGCACGAACGCGCTCCGCGCGTACCCGTTGCGTTCCAGGATCGCGAAGATCACGTCCAGCGTGGCGGCATCCAGCTCCGGCGACCGGGCCAGGATCCAACCGTACTTCCGGCTCGGCGTGCCCACCGCGGCCCAGCGGTACTCCGGGTCCAGGCCGAGGATCCAGTAGTCCCCCCAGAAGGGGCGCCACCCGAGGAAGCTCACGAAGCTCACGCGAAGCCGCGCGTTGCCGGATCCCTCCACGACCTCG
Source organism: uncultured Gemmatimonadota bacterium (assembly GCA_964571855.1). Taxonomy (GTDB): domain Bacteria; phylum ARS69; class ARS69; order ARS69; family ARS69; genus CAYYFX01. The sequence continues at coordinate 83,627 of CAZNDO010000010.1, read as the reverse complement.
GCCACGCCGTCCGCCTGGTTCACCGAGCCGTCGGCCTTCACGCAGCGGTTCCGCACGTCGATGCGGCCGTCCTCGCGCCGCGTGTACTCGGCGGCCGTGCCGCGTGCGCAGTCGTTCTGGAAGCGGTTCGGGATCTTCGCGATCTCATGCCAGAGGCCCAGGTAGCGCTCCAGGTCCACGGCCGCCACTGGCGTGACCGCGCCGCCGGCACCCGTCGCGGCCGGCGTGTCCTTCCGCCAGCCTCGCACCCACTCGATCTCCAGCGAGAACGGTCCCGCGCGTCGATCCGCGACCATGAAGGACAGCGCCCGGACGCGCGCGGGATCCAGCGGGGGGACGTCCTCGAGCACGCGCCCGCGGAACGTGGGGACGAACGAGTCGAACGGCAGCCGCACCTCGGTCCACTCGCCCGGCGCGGTCGCGAACTCCGCGCGGTGCGCCACCCCGTCGAAGTCGTCGTCCGTGCGCAGGCGAAGCTGGTAGGTGCGGCCGTCCCCGCGCACACGGACCGCGAGGCCGTCGTACGCCGCGAGGTCCCGCGCGCCGAGCGCCGCGCGCACGGACGCGAAGCCGCCGCCGTGCTCCAGGGACAGCGTGCCGGAGAAGATCCCGGTGCCCCGGTCGGTGCGGACGATCCCGCCGTCCGAAACGCCGCCCATGACCGTGTCGTGGATCGCCGCCCACTCGGTGCGGTCCCCGGCCCCGAAGCCGAGCACGAGGTCATCCCGGTCCATGGCATCTCCCGCGCGGGCCGGGCGCACGGCCAGGAGGACGGCGGCGAGGAGGAGGAGCGACCCGGCGCGCATGCGACGAAGGTAATCGGCGCCGGGCCTGCCGAACAGGCCTCAGCGCGCGCCGCGCCCGGCGGCGATGCGCTGGAGCAGGGCGTCCAGCGACGGGTCCGCGGGGACCAGCGCACGCGCGGCCGACAGCTCCCGCTCCGCGCGCGCAAGATCGCCCATCTCCAGGAGCGCGCGCCCGAGGGTCTTGCGTGCCCCGAAGTGGTCCGGGTACGCGGCCAGCACCTGCTCCAGCTGGGACACCGCCTCGGGGAATCGCTTCTGCATGGCGAAGCTGATGGCGAGGTTCACGCGGACGTCCGCGTCCCGCGGGTCCGCGTTCAGCGCCGCCTGCAGGTACTGCGCGGACTCGGCCGGGTCCCCGCGCTTCTCCGCCGCCAGCGCCAGCTCGATGCACAGCTCCTTCTGGTACGGGTTGATCTGCAGCGACCTGCGGTAGTGCTCGCGGGAGCGCTCCCGGTTGCCGAGCGCCTCGTACACGTAGCCGAGGTAGCGGTGCGCGGCGTGGCTCGCGGGATCCAGCTCCAGCGCGCGCAGGAAGTCGGATTCCGCATCCGCCGGACGGTTCCCGTTCAGGAGGCCCACGCCCTTCGTGACGAGCGCGCCCGCGGCGAGCCCGCGCGAGGAGGTCAGGATCACCGGCCCGAGCAGGTTGTCCGTGGGCGCCCAGCGGTCCGTCAGCACGAGGCCGTCCGTGCGGCGCCGCACCGGCGCCAGCTCCTGGGCGGTGAGCCGGTGCACGCCGAAGCGCGCGGGATCGGTTTCCACGAGCGCGGACAGATCGCGCGCACCGGTGTACGAGCACGTGACGAACGTGTTGCGCTGGGCGAAGCGCAGCAGCGTGCCCTCCAGGAACACGTCCGTGTGCGGGAACACCTCGTCCAGCGTGTTCAGGAGCCCGCCGAGCAGCCGGCCGCTCTCGCCGGAATCGATGAAGTTGATGAGCAGCGCGCCGGACGGCTTCAGGAGCGCGCGGATCCCGAGGAAGAACTCGCGCGTGGTGAGCTGCCAGGGGACCGTGTAGTCGTTGAACGCGTCGAGGTACACGAGGTCGTACAGTCCGCGGCCCTCGCCGGTCTCGCGCGCGAGCCGGTTCACGAAGACGCGCCCGTCCTCGTGGTACGAGGTGATCCCGTCCAGCGACACCTGCAGGGCCTCGGCCGCCACCGCGGTGACCGCGGGGTCGATCTCCACCACGTCGATGCGGCTGCCGGGGTACACGTTCTTCAGGTACTCGGGGAAGACGTAGCCGCCGCCGCCGATGGAGAGCGTGGCGAGCCGGCGGTCGGAGGGCGCGAAGGCGGCGGTGAGCCCCGCGAACATGCGCGCGTACGCGTCCTGCAGGTCCAGCGGACGGCCCACGACGACCGTGTTGTGCATCATCTTGTCCAGGAGCAGGTGGTGCCGCTCCACGCCGTCCTTCTCGCTGCGCAGCACGCGGATGTGGCTGTAGAGGCTCTCGCGCTCCGCCACCACGTCCGGCGAGGCCACCGTGCGCAGCCCCGCCGTGACGCCGGCGTCCGCCGCCCAGGCCCACGGCGCGAAGCGGAGCACGCCGGCCGCGGCGATCACCACGATCCAGGCGCCGGCGGCGGCCGACGCGCCGGCCACCAGCAGTCCCATCAGGGCCAGGACCACCACGACCATCCAGATCACGGTCTCGGTGCCGAAGGACGGGATGAGGAAGAACCCGGAGAGGAACGTGCCGAGGATGCTGCCGATCACGCCCCAGGCGTAGATGCTGCCGAGCGCGCGTCCGGTGTGCCGCGCATCCACCAGCACGGCCTTGGCCGCGATGGGGGAGACCGTGCCGAGCAGGAGCGACGGCACCAGGAACACGGCGGCCACGTGCAGGGCCACGCGCAGCGGCCAGTCCAGCATCCACAGCGTGACCCAGTCCGCCACGATCCGCTCGGACACCAGGATGGACGCGGTGAGCACGGACGACAGCAGGAAGAGGACGCTCAGCGCGCGCCGCGGCGTGTAGCGGTCCGCGAGCCGCCCGCCCACGTAGTTCCCGCCCGCGATGCCGGCCAGGATGATCCCGATGACCGCGGTCCACGTGTAGATGGACACGCCGAGGTGCTTCGCGATCAGACGCCCCGCCACCAGCTCCACGACCATCACGCAGAGTCCGGAGACGAAGACGGCGAAGTACGGGACGGCCGAGCGCACGAAGGCCTCCGGAAGCGGCGGGCCGGCGGTTCGCGCGGCGAGCCTTTCGGGGTGACGGGACCGGGCGAGGAACGACCGTAACCAGCCCGTGCGCGACGGTCAAGCGGGCCAGCAACGGCCACGCGATGCAAGCGTCTCCCGCAGGTCAACAGGGGCGTGCGCCGCCCCGGCGAAACGCCGTCACATCACGCCGCGGGAGAGCCGATCCGGGAGAGGCCGCCCCCCCTGGAGGTCGACATGCGTCTCTCGCTGGTTCCCGTGATCGGGGTTCTCGTGCTGGGTGGTTGTTCCTCGGGCCGCGTGTCGGTGGCAGGCGGCGATCCCGATTCCGGCCGCCCGGAGTCCGCGCCGGCGCCGGCCGCGCACGCCTCGGCGGTCCACTCCGTGCAGGGCCCCGTGGCCGTGCTCGGCATCCCGCCCGCGCAGTTCCCGCCGTCCGGCTCGTGCCGCGTCTGGATGCCCGGCACGCCCGCGGCCCAGCAGCCGGATCCCTGCTCCTGCTTCTCCCTGCTGCGCAGCGTCCCCGCCGGCGCGTGGGTGCTGTACCGGCCGAGCGCGGACGACACCGTGGTGCAGGTGACCACCTACGATCCGCAGCAGCCGAACAAGATCGCCTCGCTGGACTTCTACGACGTGAAGACCGGCAAGCACGTCCGGAGCGGCAAGCTCTAGGCGCTGGCCCGAGTGGTGACGGCCACGGCCCGGGTCCTTCGGGATCCGGGCCGCGCTGTTTCCGGGCGATGCGGGGGTGTACCCTAGGTTCGCCCCACCCCTCCGGGGAGACCTCGCATGGGCGCCCGTCGTCCGCGCCGTTGGATCGCGCGCTTCGTGCTCGCCGCTCTCGTCCTGCCGTGCGCCGCCTGTCTGCTGAACGACTCACCGGATCCACAGTACCGACCCCTCGGCTTCCTCACGATGGTGTTGCCCACCCATGCCGCGGCGGGGGACTCCGTGGCCATCGATGTCGCCTTCGGTCTCGGCCCCACAACCTGCTGGCGAACGGATCACGTCGGACTGCAGGTGGAAGGAAACGAGATCCGGATCGAGGGAACCTCGGTCAACCCGGATCCGGAGGCATTCTGCGGAGATGTGGCCCCGGTCGGTCGCGCGGTGGTTCGCACGCCGGCGCTGGCTCCGGGCTCGTACAGCGTACGTGCCGGCGATCTCGCGGAGATCCTCACGGTGGCATCCGGGGACTCCACGGGCCCGCCCACGCGCCTGGTGTACGCCGGACGGCTCTTCAAGACGGGGGCCACGTGCGAGGTTGTTTGGCATGGCACGGCCACGGTCGTCCTCTCCGGGCTTCCGTCGGGTCTGTCCGGGAACCGGTACCTCGTTCGCGCCGACATCGTGCCCGATGATCCATGCGGACTCCCGCCGGGCACTCCCGTGGACTACTTCGCTGTCGTGCGGGAGTACCGGCGCATCGACTGAGTCGGTCCGGACACCTACCGCAAGTGCACCACGCGCCGTGACTGCACGTCCCCGCCGGCGTCCACGCGGACGAAGTACACGCCCGCCGGAACGCGCCCGCCGCGCGCGTCGCGGCCGTTCCACTCCACCGTGTGCGTGCCCGCGTCCAGCGCGCCGTCCAGCAGCGTCGCCACCGGGCGGCCGTGCACGTCCCGGACGTCCACGCGCACCGCGCGCGTCCCTTCCAGGCGGAACTCCGCGCGCGTGGTCGTGGTGAACGGGTTCGGGAACGCCGCCAGCGGCGCGCGCACCGGCGCCGCCGGCACCGGCGTCCCGGTCGACGCGCCGGAGATCGTGGCGCGGCGCAGCTTCAGGTTGTCCCCGCCGGAGTAGACGAGCCACACGGTGTTCCCGCTCGTGAACTTCGTGCAGAAACCGCCGCACTCGCCGGGATCCTGGTCCCAGTCCTCCGTGAAGTACACCGTGGTCCACGGACCCCACGGTTCCGGGGCGTCGTACACGCCGAACCCGCCGGTCTCCTGGTAGCGCTGGTACCAGAGGTACCGCCCGAGCGACGCGTGGTAGCTGATCCCCGAGCGGCGGCACCGGCCTTCGCCCTGCTCCACGTACGTGAACACGGCGCCGCGCTGCGCCGGATCGTACGACCACTGCGGGTTGCCCTGGGCGTTCGTGCCGGTGAAGTACTGGTACGCGCCCTGGTTCATGACCTGCCCGGCCGGCACGCGCAGCAGCAGGAAGCACTCGCTGGAGGTGTACGCGTTCGGGTGGTCGTGCGACACGGTGTAGACGTAGCCGTCGCGCGCGCCGGCGTTGTCCTTGCCGAAGTTCAGGAACGTGGGATAGCCGAGCAGCGTGAACGTGGGGCCCCAGGTCCAGGAATGGCCCCTGTCGGTGGAGCGTCCGATGTCGGCGTGGTTGCCGTCGTTGTCGGCGTTGCGGACCCAGACGTACAGCGTCCCGCCGACGGAGAGGATGCCGGAGCCCTTCTCGCCCTCGGCCCCGGACTCCGTGGAGATCAGCGCGATGTTGTCGCCGGAGAGGGTCGCGGGCGTCCCCGTGAGCCGGCAGATCCAGCTCCCGCGCTCGCCGCCGAACGCGGTGCCGTCCCCGGCGCACGTGTACACGTGATCGTCGTTCGACCAGGTGGTGGGCCAGTTGTCGTTGTCCGTACCCATGTTCACGGTCTCGTGCCACTGCAGGCCGCCGAGCACCGGGCTCGGCGGGTAGGGCGCGGCGGCGCCGGCGGGCCCGAAGCCCGCGATGCACGCGACGAGGATGAAGAGCACGGCGCCTGCCGCGACCTGCGGCATGGACAAGGACACGGAACGCGTGGGCACGGCGCGATCGGGACGCAGCATGACGGACTCCCCCGGCTTGCGGGATGGACCCGGTGAATGGGGGAATGGTCACGCGCGGCCCGGGGGACGGAGCCGCGGGGAGCCCGTGCCCGCGTGCGGCGGGAGGGAGAGGCGAGCGGACCACCCGGGGGACGGGGCCGCGCGCCGACGGGCGCCACCGGACCGGAATGTAGGCACGATCGCCGTGCCGTCAAGCCGGGAGGCATCGGATGGACCCGCGGCGACGGCGCGGTGCTCTTCCGGCGGCCGATCCCGCTCTGGTACCATCACGTGGCTTCCTGCCGTCGTCCCGCTTCACCCACAACCCGTCATCACCGGGAGATCGCCGCATGAGCGTCCTCCGCCCCCACGGTATGCCCTCCACCAGTCCCGGCTCCTTCCTCCGCGCCGGCGTCCTGGCCGTCCTCGGCGCCGTCGCGCTGCCGTTGTCCGTCCCCGCTGCGGTGACCACGACCTTCGACGCGAGCGCCGAGGGCTGGCTGGTCACCGGGGACAACGCGTCCGTGTGGAGTGCCACCGGCGGGAACCCCGGCGGCTGCTTCGACGTGAACGATCTGGCGACCGGAGGCAACAACTTCGCCGTCGCGCCGCCGGCGTATCTCGGCGACTGGAGCGCGATGACGGCGGCGGACTCGATCTCGGTGGACCTGTTCTTCCAGCAGCTGAGCGGGACCGTGTCCCCCGGACCGTTCCTCTTCCGCATCTCCGGACCGGGCGGCGCCGCCTACACGCTTCCCGGGTACGTACCGCCGCAGAACGTGTGGACGACCGTGACGGCGGCGCTGGACCCGGCGGGTTGGGTGATCGAGTCCGGAACGTGGGGCGCCGTCCTCGCCCACGTGAACACGGTGCTGATCGAGGTGGAGTTCATCAGCGGGAACGAGGAGGTCCGCTTCGACAACGTGCGCCTCACGGGGACCGTGACCCCGATCTTCGATCCCTGCGTGGGCGACATGTTCGACGCCGCGGACCTGGGCGACTGGTCCTTCGCGAGCACCGGCGGCGTCACGAACCCCGGCAGCGGCGGGAACGGGGGCGGATACTGTCGCGTGGCGGACGGCGCGGGTGCCTCGTACGCGTTCGCGCCCGCGCGCTTCCTCGGGGACTGGTCCGCGCTGGACGGCACGGGTCGCATCACGCTGGACTTCCGCCTCGTGAGCTACTCCGGACCGATCGTCGACGTGCCGGAGTTCGTGCGGCTCACGGGTCCGGGCGGCGTGGCGAGAATGCCGCTGGCGGCCGTGGACGTCCCGGTGAGCACGCTGCAGTGGAAGCGGCTCGAGTTCCCCCTGCAGGCCAGCGCGTGGACCATGGTCTCCGGCACGTGGGCAGGGCTGCTCGCGAACGTCACGGAGTGCCGCATCCAGGCCGAGGTGGTCAACGGCTCCGAGGTGGTCGGGCTGGACAACTTCACGCGCCGGGCCGCGGGCTGCCCGGACCTCGACGAGCCCCTGGTCTTCCACACCACCGAGTTCGCGGCGTGCGGCTACGAGAGCTTCGTCACGATCGGCGGCATCGGGTTCAATCCGGCGGACGGCCAGGTCTATGGACTCCTGGACGCGGCGTCCGGGTCGGGGGGCGGCCTGTACCGGATCACGGGGCCGGGCTCCGGCGTCCGGCTGCAGGCCTACACCACGCCCGCGCACGTTCTCTTCGACGGGTCGGGCAACGCCTTCATTTCCGAGGACAGCGGGGGCAACGTCTTCCGCTGGTCCGGCGGCACGTCGTCGGTGTGGGTGAGCGGCTTCCACGCCGGCGACGATGATCCCACCGGCATGTGCTTCGCGCCCGCCGGGTTCGACGGGCCGAACGTGGATCCGGGCGACATCCTCGTCACGGACCCGGGCTTCAGCGGGCCGGACGAAGTGTGGTCGTTCAAGCCCGGCGTTGCCGAGGGCGAGTTGCAGGTCGTGGCGGATCTCGCGGGCGATCCGGACTTCCGGGACATCGCCACGGGTCCGGCCGGCGTGGTGTACACCGTCACCACCACGGATCCGAACAACCTCTACAGCCTGTCCCCGACCGGAGTGCTCACGGCGATCCCGCTCTCCACGCCGCTCACGGGGATGATCAGCCTGGTCTTCGACGCCGCCGAGGGGCGCGTGTACGTCGTGGAGAACGGCGGCCACACGCTGCGGCGCATCGATCCGGGCACCGGGAACGTGGAGCTCATCGCGTCCGGCTTCGTGACGTTCGCGGACGGGGCGCTGGAGATCGGCGCCGGCGGGCATCTCCTCGTGGCGGACAACGGCAAGGGCCGCGTGTACCGGATCTGCCGCACGAGCACGACGGCGCTCCCCGAGGTCGCGGCCGGCGCGGTGCCGGGACCGGCGGACCTCTCCGCGATTTCCGTAGAGCCGAATCCCGCGCGCCGCGCGACGCGCGTCGCGTGGACGCAGCGGCGGGCGGCGCCGGTCCGCGTCACCGTCTACGACGTGGCCGGCCGTATCGTGCGGGACCTGGGGCGCGGCACGCGGGAGTCCGGACCGGCGAGCGCCGAGTGGGACGGCCGGGATGACGCGGGTCGCCTGGTCGGCGCGGGAGTGTACTTCGTTCGTCTGGAGACCGATCGGGAGGCGCGCACGGCGCGCGTCACGCGCCTCCGTTAGCGGCGCGGCCGGGCGGCCGGAGGATAGCCCTCCAGTCCGGCCGCCCGGTTGCCGACCGAAGGGCATGTCCGAACCCAAGGGAACCGCCCTGCCCATGCTGTTCGCCCCGCCGCGCCCGCCGGTGCGCCTCTTCGACCGGCGCGACGTGGTCCTCGGGCGGGCGCCGGAATGCGACCTCCCGGTGGACTCGGCGCGCGCGTCGCGCCGGCACGCGGAGGTCCGCCGGCAGGGGGACCGCTTCTGGGTGCGCGACCTCGGCAGCACGAACGGCACGCTCGTGAACGGTACGCCCATCGCGGGCGAGCACCCGTTGCACCCGGGGGACCGGATCTCCATCGGCGACATCCTCGTGACGTTCTGCCACGTGGAGGAGGCGCTCGCCGCCTCGGCCACCGGATGCGGCGCGAACGACCGCACCATGGTGATGGGGCCGGCGGCCGTCACGGGCGGCGCGCTGCACGGCAGCCTCGAGCGCATCCCGGCGTTCGCGGTGCTGCAGATGCTGGAGCTGGGCGGGCAGAGCGGCGCCCTCGTGGTGGAGGACGGCGACTGCCCCGGCAAGCTGTGGCTCGTGGACGGACGCCCCGTGCACGCGGAGGCGGCCGGGCGGCGCGGCTTCGACGGGGCGCTGGCGTTGACGCGGGCCGCCCGCGGTCGGTTCGTGTTCGATCCCGCCGCGACCGTGCCGGAGCGCACCATCGACGTCACCATGACGCACGTGCTGCTCGAGGCCAGCCGGCAGGCGGACGAGCGCGACGCGGACGACTGACGACCGCTATTCGTTGACGGTGGCGGGGCCGAGTTCCTAGGATCGGCGAACTCGGGCCCCCGCAGCCACCGGAGGCGATTCCGTGACTCCCGACCCTGCCGAGCCACGCCCGGAGGCGGCGAAGCCTGCCCCCTCCGACGCCGCGCACGACCTCCAGCCGCGTCCCCTGGACCTCACGTCCCCGCAATTCACGCCGCGCGCCATCCTCACCGGCATGGCCCTCGCCGCGCTCCTCTCGATGTGCAACATCTACACGGGGCTCAAGATCGGCTGGAGCCTCAACATGTCCATCACCGCCGCGCTCCTCTCGTTCGGGTTCTGGAAGATCCTGGAGAAGACCGCGCGCACGCGCGAGTGGGGCATCCTCGAGAACAACGTGAACCAGACGGCGTGCTCGTCCGGCGCGTCCGTGTCGTCGGCGGGCCTCGTGGCGCCCATCCCGGCGCTGGCCATGCTCACCGGACAGACGCTCGGCTGGCCGTACCTGTCCCTGTGGGTGTTCAGCGTCTGCATGGTGGGCATCACCGTGGCCATCGCGCTGCGCCGGCAGATGATCCTCGAGGAGAAGCTGCCGTTCGTCTCGGGCATCGCCAGCGCCGAGACGCTGAAGGAGATGTACGCGCACGGCGCCGAGGCGATGAAGCGCGTGCAGATGCTGGCCGGGGCCGGCGTGGTGGCCGGGTTCCTGAAGTACGCCACCGACGTGAAGGCGTGGTTCTCCGCGGGCATCGCGTACGCCGGATCCGTGAGCGGGATCCCGCTCTCGCAGCTCACGTTCCGCTTCGACACGAACCTGCTGATGTACGGCGTCGGGGCGCTCATCGGGCTGCGCGCGTGCGTGTCGCTGCTCATCGGCGCCGTGCTGGCCTGGGCCATCGTGGCGCCGGCCATGCTGAACCAGGAGAAGATCCGGCTCGAGGTGTCGGAGTCGCTCGCGGAACTGCCGCCGGGCGTGGTACTGCCGCCGCCGCCGGAAGGGTACGCCGCCTTCGACGCGCAGGGCGGACGGGTGCGCTTCCAGGGGATCATGACGACGGAGGAGCGGGACGGTCTCCTGGCGCAGAGCGACGACCCGGCGTGGGCCGAGGTGGTGCACCGCCTGTGGATGCGCTCGGACCGGCACTCCGAGGCCCCCGCGGACGCGGCGCTCTGGACCACCACGCGTTCCCTGCGCTTCCGCGAGGACGTGGGCGAGGTGCCGTTCGCCTTCGACCTGCCGCGCCGCCTCTCCAGCCGCATCCAGCTGGACCGGTCCGGCGGCACGCTCGTGGCCTTCGGCGCGATGACGGAGGAGACGCGCGCCGAGGTGCGCGCCATCGCCGACGAGGTGCAGGCCGCGGCGCCGAAGCACACGGCGGCCATGGACCGCGTGCGCGCCGCGCTGGACGTGCTGCACGTCGCGTCGAACCGGCCGAAGCTGCCGGAGGGGCAGGCGGCACTGGCCTTCGGCGACGGGAGCGTGCTGTACGACGATCTCACGAAGACGGTGCGCGTGACCGGGCTCCTGCCGCCGGACGGCGGCCCGCTCGCCGAGGCGGCGGAGACGCTGGGGCTCACGAAGGAGACCGTGGAGGCGCTCGAGAGCGGCGCGCGGTTCTCGTCCATCCGCCCGGACTTCCGCGATCTCGTGACGTGGCTGCTCTGGCCGGGCGTCACGTTGATGGTGGTGGCGTCGCTGCTCTCGTTCGCGTTCTCGTGGCGGTCCATCGCGGGATCATTCCGCCGTCGCGCCGGCACGGGCCCGGAGCCGGACACCGGGGACGTGCCGCGGAACATCTTCGTCGCGGCCATCGTGGCGGCGTTGCTGCTCTCCACCGTCCTGCAGGTGTCGTTCTTCGCGATCGTGTGGTGGACGGCCGCGCTCGGCGTGCTGGTCACGTTCGTGCTGGCGCTCGTGGCGGCGCGCGTGTCCGGCGAGACGAACATCACGCCGGTGGGCGCCATGGGGAAGGTGACGCAGCTGATGTTCGGGCTCCTCGCGCCCAGCCAGCCCGCGCCGAACCTCATGGCGGCGAATGTGACCGGCGGCGCCGCCAGCCAGTGCGCGGATCTGCTGCACGACCTGAAGACGGGGTGGCTGCTCGGGGCGTCGCCGAAGCTGCAGGCGCTGGCCCAGATGTGCGGCGCGCTGGCCGGGGCGATGGCGGGATCCTTCGTGTACCTGATCCTCTTCCCGCGCCCCGCGGACCAGCTCATGACCGGGGACTGGCCGGCGCCGGCGGTGGCCACGTGGAAAGCGGTGGCGGAGCTGTTCCAGGTGGGCCTCCAGGCCATTCCGGAGGGAACGCCCACGGCCATGCTCATCGCCGCGGTGGCCGCGGTGGTGCTGGTGCTCGTGGAGAAGCTGGCGCCGGCGAAGTGGCGGAAGTGGACGCTCTCGCCGGCCAGCCTCGGCCTGGCGTTCGTCGTGCACGCGCACTACAGCGTGACCATGTTCCTCGGCGCCGTGATCGGGCTGCTGCTCGCGCGCGCGAACAAGAAGTGGACGTCGAAGTACCTCGTGGTGGTCTGCGCCGGGATCGTGGCCGGCGAGAGCCTCACGGGGGTGGGCGTGGCGTTCACGAAGATCGACTTCGCCACGATCCTGGAGCGGATCTTCGGGTAGATGCGAGCGGTCGTCTTCCGCCGGTACGGACCACCGGATGTCGAAGCCACCCCGGGGCAGGGGCGGGCGGGGGCGCCCGCGCGGGTCCGGGACCGGACGGCCCGGCGGCAGGACGGAGGGGCGCGATCCGGACGCGGACGGGTGAACGGACCGGGCGGGCCGGACGTCTGAAGGGTTGGCAGCCCCCATCCGGCCCGGCCCCGGGCCGGCCTCCCGCCGCCTCGGAGGATCCCGATGCGCGCAACTCCGGCTCTCCCGCGGCGCAGCGTCCGCGTTGTTCTCCTCCTGCTGCTCCTCCTGCTGACCGCCTCCTCCGCGGAGAGCGCCCAGCGGACCTACACCACCGCGCGCACGCCCTCGCCCCCGCACCTGGACGGCCGCGTGGACGAAGCGGTCTGGGATGCCGTGGAGTGGTCGGGCGGCTTCACCCAGCGCGAACCCACGGAGGGCGCGCCGCCCACCGCGGACACGCAGTTCAAGGTCCTGTACGACGACGCGAACCTCTACATCGCCTTCCGCGCGTTCGATCCCGAGCCGCAGCGGATCGCCAGCATCCTGGGCCGGCGAGACCAGTTCCCCGGCGACTGGGTGGAGGTCAACATCGACAGCTACCACGACCACCGCACGGCGTTCTCGTTCACGGCGAGCGTGTCCGGGACGCAGGGGGACGAGTTCGTCTCCGAGGACGGCCAGAACTGGGACGGCAACTGGGATCCCGTGTGGGAGCACCGCGCGGCGGTCGACGACCAGGGATGGACGGCGGAGGCGCGGATCCCGCTGAGCCAGCTCCGCTACGCGGACAAGCCGGAGCACGTGTGGGGCATCCAGGTGCAGCGGCGCATCCACCGGCAGGAGGAGCGGTCGGTGTGGCAGGAGATCCCGCGGGACCAGGACGGCTGGGTCAGCCGCTTCGGCGAGCTGCGCGGGATCCGCGGCATCGAGGCGCCGCGGCGGCTGGAGGTGCTGCCGTACGTGGTGGCCCAGGGCGAGCGCTTCGAGCAGGTCTCCGGCGACCCGTTCGCGGACGGGTCCCGCGGGAAGCTCTCCGGCGGGCTGGACGGGAAGTTCGGCGTGACCACGGACCTCACCCTGGACCTCACCGTGAACCCGGACTTCGGGCAGGTGGAGGCGGATCCGTCCGAGGTGAACCTCACCGCCTTCGAGAGCTTCTTCAGCGAGCGCCGCCCGTTCTTCATCGAGGGCGCGAACATCCTGGAGTTCCGCATCGCGCCGTCGGTGGCGTTCGGCACGCACACCACGGACCGGCTGTTCTACTCGCGGCGGATCGGGCGTGCCCCGCAGTACCGCGCGGACTTCTCCGAGGACGGCTTCGTGGACCAGCCCGAGAACACGTCCATCGTGGGCGCGGCGAAGCTGACGGGGAAGACGCCGTCCGGCTGGTCGGTCGGCCTGCTCGAGAGCGTGACCGCGCGGGAGCGCGCGCGGATCGAGGCGGAGGACGGCGCGCGGCGCGAGGTCACGGTGGAGCCGGCGGCGAACTTCGCCGTGGGCCGTGTGCAGAAGGACCTCCGCCGCGGCGACACGCGCATCGGCGCCATGGTGACCGCGGTGAACCGCGCCATCGACGACGAGGAGGTGGAGTTCCTCCACGAGAGCGCGTACGCCGGCGGGATGGACCTCTTCCATCAGTTCGCGCAGCGGCGGTACTACCTGGCCGTGAACGTGCTCGGGAGCCGGGTGGGAGGCAGCCGGGAGGCCATCCTGCGCACGCAGACCGCCCCCGCGCACTACTTCCAGCGGCCGGACAACGAGGGGCAGTCCGTGGACAGCACGCGGACGAGCCTCGCGGGGCACGCGGGGTCCGTGCGGGTGGGCAAGTCCAGCGGCCGGTTGAACGCGGACACCGGCGTGGCGTGGCGCTCCGCCGGCTTCGAGATCAACGACGCGGGCTTCGTGCGCAACACGGACGAGATCAACCAGTTCGGGTGGATGGGCTACTCCCTCCGGAATCCGTTCGGGATCTTCCGCCGGATGTCGTTCAACGCGAACCAGTGGCTGGACTTCGAGTACGGCGGGGAGAACCTGTACCAGGCGTTCAACTTCAACACGAACGCCGCGTTCCGGAACAACTGGAACTACAACGCGTCGGTCACCCGGCAGAACGAGCGCATCTCCGCGTACGAGCTGCGCGGCGGCCCGTCCATCCGGATGCCGGGGGACGTGGGCGCGAACGCCGGGCTCAACTCGGACTCGCGGCGCAAGCTGTCCGGCGGCGTGGGCGGCGGGCTGAACTGGACGGACGACGGCGCCGGGGAGTCGCGCAACGCGTGGACCTACCTGGCGTGGCGACCGAACGACGCGTTGCGGATCCACGCCGAGCCCTCCTGGCGGCACTCGCAACCGGACTTCCAGTTCGTGCGCTCGGTGAACCTGGGCGACGAGCGCGGCTACGTGTACGGTGCGCTGGACCAGAAGACCGTGGAGATGTCCCTGCGGCTGGACTACAGCATCACGCCCTCGCTGACCGTGCAGTACTACGGGGCGCCGTTCGTCTCCGCCGGGCGGTACGGGGACTTCAAGCGCGTGACGAGCCCGCGCGCGGAGCGCTACGCGGACCGCTTCCGCCGGCTGGAAGGCGACGTGACCTACGACGCGGACGCCGGCGCGTACCGCGTGGACGAGGACGGCGACGCGGTGGCCGACTACTCCTTCGGCAACCCGGACTTCAACGTGCGGGACTTCAACTCGAACCTGGTCGTGCGCTGGCAGTACTCGCCGGGGTCCAGCCTGTACCTGGTGTGGTCGCAGGCGCGCTTCGGCTACGAGCCGGACGGGAGCTTCGATCTGGCGGGGGACGTGGACGCGCTCTTCGACGTCCACCCGCACAACGTGTTCCTGATCAAGATGAACCGCTGGTTCAGCTTGTAGGTCGGGCGGGCGGGAGGCGCGGCGGCCGCGGGCCGGCGGGATCAGTCCCGCCGGCCGCCCTTGCGCACGGCGCGACCGCGCTCCGTCCACCGGTACATGCCGCCCTCGCGCTCCATGTAGCGGCACATGATGAACTCCCGCCGGATCGTGCAGAAGTCCGGGTGGATCCCCTCGATCAACCGGCTGAGCGTGGCCTCGTCGAACGAGGTCTGGTTCGGCAGCCGCCGCAGGATCTCCTCGAACACGATCTCCTTCTTGCGCCGCTGCGCCGGGATGGCCAGGAGCTTCGGACCGTCGAAGAACGCGCGCAGGACCTTGCGCCGTTCCGCGTCCACGTCCGGGCCGGCGGCGAACTGCTGCATCCGCTCCTTCTTGAGGAAGGGCACGACGGCCTCGCGCAGCTTCGCGTGGTCCAGCCGCACGTAGGTGTACGGCGGCCGCCGCTCCTCGGTGAGGAGGCCGAGGTCGCGCAGCATCCGGAGGTGGTGGGTCACCGTGCCCGGGGCGACGTGCAGGGTCTCCGCGAGCTCCTGGCCGCAGCGCTCCTCCTCCACGAGGAGCCCCAGGATGCGCAGCCGGACGGGGTCCGCGAGGGCCTTGAACAGGTCCACGGCGCGGTCGAGGTCGGGGGCTTCGGTGCGGTCCTGCGGTCCGGTCCGGGTCATGGGGGGTCCTCCAGGGGGCGGGTTGTCGTCGGTTCAGACATCGTTGATTCGATATTTACCGAATCAACGTCCGTCGCGCAACCCCCCGGGACCCGCCGGCCGACCGATCCACCGCCCGCCGGAGACCGCTCCTCCGACGACGGAGCAAGCGGAAATGTCGGACGGATCGCCGCCGGCGCGCGACCTGCGAGGGTTCGCCGGAGGCGTCGGGTGATCGAAACGCGGCCTTCTGCTAGGCTGCCCGGCACTGCCTCGCGCCGGCAGTCGGGCCGCGCGGCGCGGAAGCCCCCTTCGCGCCCTTCCGGACCCGCGGACACCGGCCATCGTGCCGGGGGAGACGGCACTCCATTGACGGACAAGCGGTCGCAGTCCACCGGCAGCCCGTGGCGGGCCCTCGCCGACTGGTTCCGCCGCGGCACGCCGCCGTCCCTGGCCGGCGGCGGGGAGTTCGCCGCGGAGCCGGATCAGCCCGATCCCGCGCGCATCGGCCGCTACACGGTGCTGCGCAAGCTGGGGCAGGGCGGCATGGGCGTCGTGTACGCCGCGCGGGACGACCGGCTCGAGCGCACCGTGGCCGTCAAGGTGATGTCCCTCCCGGAGCACGACGAGGTGGCGCGGCAGCGGTTCTGGCGCGAGGCGCGCGCCGCCGCCAGCGTGAACCATCCGAACGTCTGCCACATCCACGAGATCGGCGAGGAGGACGGGCGTCTCTTCCTCGCGATGGAGCTGCTCGAAGGGGAGTCGCTCGCCGACCGGCTGCGCCGCGGGCCGGTGGGCGTGGCGGAGACCGTGACGGTGGGGCTGGGCATCCTGGCCGCGCTCTCCGCGCTGCACGCGCGCGGCATCGTGCACCGGGACCTCAAGCCTTCGAACGTCATCCTCACGCCGCACGGCGTGAAGCTCCTGGACTTCGGGCTCGCACGCTCCACCGGCGGCGAGACCGCGCCGTTCGCCGGCGCGGACGCCAACCTCACGCGCGCGGGCATGCTCGTGGGCACGCCGGGCTACATGGCCCCGGAGCGCGTGAACGAGGAGGCGCTGGACGGGCGCAGCGACCTCTTCGCGGTGGGCGCGGTGCTGTTCGAGATGCTGGCCGGCCGCCCCGCCTTCCGCGGCGGCAACGTGGTCGGCATCCTGCACGCCGTGCTGCACGAGCAGCCACCGGCGCTCACCGGGTCGCCGGCGGCGGCCGCGGTGGACCGCGTGATCCGCCGCGCGCTCGCGAAGCGCCCGGAGGAGCGGCCGGCGACTGCGGAGGAGATGGCGGACGCGCTGCGCGCCGCCGGCCGCGACGCGGGAGACGAGACGCCCACGGCGATCCGCGCACTCACGCGCCTCGTGGTGCTCCCGTTCCGCGTGCTGCGCCCCGATGCCGAGACGGACTTCCTCGCGTTCAGCCTGCCGGACGCCATCGCGACGTCCTTGTCCGGGCGCGACGCGCTTCTCGTGCGCTCCAGCGCGGCCGCCGCGCGCTTCGCCGGCGAGACGCCGGACCTGAAGGCGCTCGTGGCCGAGATGGACGTCGATCGCGTGGTGCTCGGAACCGTGCTGCGGGCGGGGGATCAGCTGCGCGCCACGGCGCAGCTCGTGGATGCGCCGAGCGGCGCCCTGCTCACGTCGGAGACGATCCAGGTTCCGCTGGGGGACCTCTTCCAGCTCCAGGACGATCTCGCGCGGCGCGTGGTGGCGGCGTTGTCCCTGCCGCTGGCCGGCGCGCGCCCCACCCCGGCGCCGGATGCGCCGCCCGACGACCGTGCGTACCTCCTGTACCTGCAGGCGAACGAGGTGGCGCTGAAGTACGAGCACGCCCCCCGCGCGCGGGACCTGTACCTGCGCAGCCTGGAAGCGGACCCGGGCTTCGCGCCGGCGTGGGCGGCACTGGGCCGCTGCCACTGGCTGATCGGTCGCTATCTCGCGGAGACGGAGGGAAGTGACGAGGAGGCCGTGAAGGCGCTGCAGCGCGCGCTGGAGCTGAACCCGCGCCTCACGCTCGCGCACAAGTTCTACGCGAACATCGAGGCGGGCATGGGCCAGTGGCGGTCCGCGCTCGGGCGACTCCTGGACCAGGCGGCGCGGCACGGGAACGACGCCGAGCTGTTCGCGGGCCTGGGGCAGGTGTGCCGCTACTGCGGTCTCCTGGAGGAGTCGGTGGCCGCGCACGAGGAGGCCCGGCGCCTGGACCCGAACGTGCCCACGAGCTTGGGGCAGACGCTGCTGTGCAGGGGCGAACTGGATCGCCTCGAAGCCGGAGAGGGGGCCGCGCGCGGCCGGACGGGGGGCGAGGCCCTGCGCGCGATCGCGGTCGGGCTCGCCGGACGCCGCGATCACGCGCGCGTCCTCGTCACGGAGATGCGTCGCGGCACGGAGGCTCTGCCGACGTTCCAGACGTGGGCCGATCTGCTGATGGCGTGGCTGGACCGCCGTCCGGCCGACATGGTCGCGTACGCGCAGGCGTTCCGCGGCCGCATCAAGGAGGACCCGGAGGCCGTGTTCCAGGCGGCGTGGCTCCTCTGCGACGCCGGCGGGCACGAGGCGTCGCTCGAAATGATCCGCCGCGCGGTGACCGGCGGCTACTTCGCCGCGCCCACCCTGCGGCGGAGCCCGGTGTTCGATCCGCTGCGGAGCCACCCCGCCTTCGTGGAGATCCTGGGGATCGCGGACGCCGGACGGCAGGAGGCCCTGGCGCTGTTCCGCGAGCGCGGCGGCGAACGGCTCCTCCGGGGATGCCGCTGCGCGGCGTCCGCCCCGGGGCGATGAGCCGGCGCTCTCAGCGCCCCGGCGCCCCCGGTCCCCGGTGCCCCGTGCGTACCGCCGAAACGATCTCGCCGATCTCGTGCTCGCTGAACCCCGCGGCGCGCAGCCGCGCGATGTCGTCCCCGGAAGCCCGCCCGTGCGCGGTCGTCAGCCGCTTCGCGAAGTCCAGCGCCGCAAGGGTCCCCTCGATCCCGTGACCCGGGACGTGGGGGTGGTTCCTCTCGACCCGTGACATCTTCCGCCCTCCTGCGAACTGAGACGTCTCGAGGGGCCCGTTTGTTTCCCCGCCGGGCACCGTCCGGTCGCGGATCGGCCCAGGCCAGGTCCGGACGACCCCCGGAACCGGTATTGCAAAGCCGGCCACCGGGGACATAACCTGGGGCTACGGTGGTCAGCGTCCCGGAGCATGGAGGACGACGCCGTGAGCCGCCTTCCGATCCTGATCGGCCTGATGCTCGCCCTGACCGGCCCGGTCCGGTCCGCGACGCTTCCCGTTCCCGGGACCTATCCCACGATCGCCGCGGCCCTGGCTGCCGCCGTCAGCGGCGACACGGTTTCTGTCGCGTGTGGCAGGTACCTCGAGCACGGCCTCGCCATGGCGTCCGGCGTCGTGCTGCGCAGCGAGCACGGGGATCCGGACTGCGTGGCCATCGACGCCGCCGGCGCGATCCGGTGCCTGGGCGTGGCCGGGTCCGGTGCCGGCACGACGATCGAGGGGATCGAATTCACCGGCGGCATCGGGTCCGGCGGCGGCATCCGGGTCGGCCCGGCATCCCACGTGGTGCTCGTGCGTTGCCGGTTTCGCGCCAACGCAACCCCGGGGGACGGGGCCGGCCTCCTCGTCACCGGCGGCTCGACGGTCGCGATCCGCGAGTGCCAGTTCCTGGACAACGATGCGCGGGTCGGCCCCGAAACGGACCTCCAGCGCGGGGGCGGCGCGTGGGTCCTCGAGTCCTCCGTGCGGCTGGAGGACTGCCTCTTCGCCGGGAACAGGGCGCGTGCCGGCGGCGCGCTCTTCGCGCAGGGCGACGTGGAGATCGTGCGATGCGTCTTCCGGGAGAACTCCGCGCGACTCGGGGGCGGCGTGTACGCGGGCGGATTCACGCTCCGCTTCGAGGACTGCCTGATGGAGGAGAACGCGACCGACGCGCTGGTCGCCCAGCAGGGAAGGGGCGGCGCGGTGTTCGCCACGGCCACCGGCACCGAGTACGCGGGTTGCACGTTCACTCGGAACTTCGCGGGGCACTCGGGCGGCGCCATCTACCACACGGCATCCGGAAGTGTCGGCGGCCGGTCCAGCACGTTCCGTGGGAACAGGGCATACGTGAACGGCGGCGCGGGAGTGCTTGCGGTGCCGAGCGAGTTTCGCGGCTGCGTGGTGGCCGGGAACGACGCGATCGTGAACAACGGCGGGGGGTTCGTGCTGAGCGAACGCGCGCTCATCGCCCAGAGCACGTTCTGGGCGAATCGCGCCGGCATGCACGGCAGTGCGCTGGTCTGGACCTCGCCGGTGCTCACGCTGACGCGCAGCATCATCGCGGGGGGACGGCAGGGGGCCTCCGTCTACTGCTTCGAGCAGGACGACGCGGTCATCACCTGCACGGACATCTTCGGGAACGAGGGCGGGGACTGGGTGGACTGCATCGCGGAGCACGCCGGCCGGAACGGGAACCAGGCGGCGGACCCCTTGTTCTGCGATGCCGTTGCGGGCGATCTGCACTTGCAGTGGGGATCGCCGTGTCTGCCCGCCGCATCGGCGGAGTGCGGCCTGATCGGCTCGCTCGGCTTCGGAGGGTGCAGCGCGGTGCGGGTGGAGAGGGAGACCTGGGCTCGCGTGAAGGGCTGGTACCGGACGCGAGATCGCTAGCTGGCTGCGGCTGCGCTCAGTTCCGGACCGGCCGCTCCGCCCGCGCTTCGGCGCGCGCCGCCCAGTGCAGGAGACGGTCCACGCGGTAGCCGGCAACCGCGGCGGCGCGGCGCATCGCCCGGGCGACCCTTCGCGCCTCCGGCTGCGCCGGCTCGCCGCGCCCGATCGCATCGAGACGAACCAGCCAGTCGGTGAGCGCCTCGAAGGTCTCGCGGTGGAACCATTCCGCACCGTCCCAGCGGTTCACGCGGAGGAAGGCGCGCACGGCGTCGTCCGCGAACCACAGCGCGCACAGGCGCTGGGGGCGGCGCCGCGGGGTCTCGAGCGAGGCGATGTCCGGCAGGGCGAGGAGGGTGCGGAGCAGGCCGTCGTCCCGGAGGGCGCGCGAAACGACCGGCTGCATCCGCAGCTCGTCGAACCACGCGCGGCTGGTGCGCGCGGCGGCGGCCGCGCCGGCTGCCGGATCCGCCAGCGCGCCGATGCGCCGGAGGAGGGACCACGCGCGAAGCACCGGCTCGTCGCTCCCGGCCAGTTCCGCGCCCGCGGCGTCCACGAGATCGCGCCGCGTGCGCTCGTCCTTCGCCACGCCGGTCGCGTCGGCCAGCGCGTCCAGGAACGCCGCGTACCGCTCCGGGACGTCCGCCGGCTTCGCATCCAGCAGCGCGAGCAGCGGGCGGTGCACCGGCTCGAGCTGCTGCGCGCGCAGCGCGTCCTCCACGGACGGGACGCCCGCGCCGCCCAGCCGCTCCGCCAGCCGGCGCAGCTGCCCGGTGGGACCGTCCACCAGCTCCCGGAAGTCGACGAACACGTGGCACGCGTACGCGCCGAGGTCCACCCACAGGCCCTCGTCCACGAGCTTCCGCGACTCCCGCAGGTACTCCCGTCCCGCCACCGCGTCGCGGAAGACGACCCACCGGCCCTCCTCCGCGGAGAGCGCCAGCCCCTCGCCCAGCGTGCGCTGGCGCAGGGCCTTCGCCCCGCCGCCGTCCTTCGCCGCGTACGCCGCCGACGTCCGGATCCAGCCTCGCGCGTCCGCGAAGCGGTTGTGGTAGACCACCAGCGCCCGCTCGCCGTCGCGCGCGTTCGAGAACGCGAACACGTCCTCGTTCACGCCGCCGTCGGGCGCGAAGACGTCGTACAGGAGGAAGCTGCGCACTTCCGCGAAGAGCGCGCGCCGGTGCAGCAGCGGGAAGATCCGCTGCTCGTGGGTGCGCACGAGCCCCTCGTCCGCGGTCTCGTCCTGCCGCGGGCGCCGGTACTCCATCCCGTACTTCTCGGCGAAGCCCTCGATCTGCCCGTGCCCGAACATGGGCAGCCCGGGCAGCGTGGCCATCAGCGTGCACACGCCGAAGTACTTGTCGCCCTTCCCGAACTGCTCCACCGCCATCTTCTCGTCCGGGTTGCTCATGAAGTTCACGTAGCGCTTCAGGATCTCGGGGTCGAACTCCAGCGTGTCCTTGAGCACGCGCCGGTAGCCGGCGTTGTCCTCGTCGCGCAGCATGTGCATGAACGCGCTGTTGTACACGCGGTGCATGCCGAGCGTGCGCACGAAGTAGCCCTCCAGCATCCAGAACGCCTCCGCCAGGAGCAGCGTGTCCGGCGCCTCCGCGGCCACCCGGTCCACCACCTCGCGCCAGAACTCCACGGGCATGGCCGCGTCGAACTCCTCCTTCGTGAGCCCGTGCTCGGCGCGGGACGGGACGGCGTCCCCGCTGCCGGGCAGCGGGAACCAGAGGCGCTGGATGTGGCGCTTCGTGAGCGTCATGGCGGCGTCGAAGCGGATGACGGGGAACTGCCGGGCCACGTGCAGGATGGTCCGGATCACGGCCTCGCGGGCGTCGGCGCGCCGGTAGTCCAGCTGCGCGGTGTCGTTCCACGGGACCGACGTCCCGTCGTTCCCGTGGTAGATGTAGCGGACGTCCCCCGTCCAGCGGTCCACGCGCTGGAAGACCACGGCGGCGTCCGAGTGGTCCCAGTAGTGGTCCTCGATCCGGATCCCGACGCGCTCGTCGCCGGAGAGGTCCGCGCCGGTGAACGAGTACGCGGGGTAGGGGCTCTCGCGGAGCGAGAGGAACCAGTCCGGGTGCTGCACGACCCAGCGCGAGGCGATGCCCACGTGGTTCGGCACCATGTCCGCGGCCATGCGGATGCCGCGCCGCCACGCCCGCTCGCGCAGGTCGGCCAGCGCCGCCTCGCCGCCGAGATCCGCGGCGATCCGGTAGTCCAGCAGCGAGTAGGCGGAGGCCGCCGCGTCGGGGTTGCCCATCATGCGCTTGATGCGCTCGGAGGCGGGGCTGCGTTCCCAGACCCCGATGAGCCAGAGGCCGGTGATCCCCCAGCGCGCCAGCTGGTCCAGCTCCGCGTCCGGGATGGCGTCCAGCGTGCGGATGTCCCGGCCGTGGCGGCGCGAGAGCTGGTGCAGCCACACGTACGTGCTCTTCGCGATGAGGACGAGCCGCGGCATCCAGTCCAGGTCCGTGCTGAAGCGCTCCGGCTCCTCGTCCATGCCGGCGAAGGACGGCGCGTGGACGCCGGCGGTGTCCGGGCCGGGGCCGTGGAAGCGCAGCCAGCGCCCGCGCGCCTCCTCGGCGAGGACGCCGAGCGCCACGTCGATGCGCCGCAGGAGGCGGTCCAGCGCCGCGCCGAGGATGCCGCGCCAGCGCTCGCGGATATAGCGGAGCTGGTCCGCGAGCGATCCCGGAGCGTTGCGGGCCGGGGCGCGCAGCAGCTCGAGCAGGGTCTCGCCCTCCGGTCCGAAGGGTGGCTGCGCGGCGAAGAAGGAGTCGAGCGCGGCGAGGCCGTCGGCGTAGCGCGCCGAGGCCGCGAGCGGCGCGTCGTCGATCAGCTCCCGCAAGGGGCCGACCGCGGGGTTCTCGTTCATCACGCGGTTGAGCAGCAGCTCCTCCAGCCGCACGGCGCGCGGTTCGGGGTGCGGCCCGGGGCCGGGGAACTCGACGGAGAAGGCGTCCAGGAGCCGTGCGGCGTCCGCGCCGAGCCGCGCATCCAGGTGGTCGAGCCCGGCGGCGAGGGCCGCGGGCCGGACTTCCGCCTGGTACCGCTCCACGACGAGGTGGAAGATCTCGTGGAGCAGCCCCATCGCCGCCAGGTCGCCGGCGTTCACGGGCGACTCCCCGGGGCCGCGCGCCGCGTTCATGCGCGCGGCGAGCCGCCTCGCCGCTGGCCCGTTCGCCACCACGAGATCCCCGTTCGCGGCGAACAGGGTGGATTCGATGGCGTACCGAGCGCGCGCGGCGCGCGAGGGATGGAAGCGCTTCATCGTGGCCCCTGGCCGCCGGTACCGGATGAACGAGGCGCACGCCGCGCCACGGCGCGGGCGTGATGGTCCCGGGCAAGGTATCCCCAAGTCGGTGCTGCCGCAAACCGGCCCGCGGCGGCTCCCTCATCGGGTGGGTCTCCGTCGCCGTGGGAGCGGGAGGCATCATCCGACTCGTCAGCGCGGCGCCGGCCATCCTCTTCCGCCGAGGGCGTGGGCACCCGGGCGCGGAAGCGCCAGGGCCAGCCCCGCCGCCGCAAGGGCCACGACGGCCACGCGGACGAGCATCGGGGCGTACGAGCCGGTGGCATCGAACGTGCGGCCCATGAGGACGGGTCCCGCCGCGCCGCCCACCGCGCCGATCGTCCAGGCGGCTCCGTAGAGTGCGGAGAACGATCGCAGCCCGAAGTAGCGCGTGAGCAGGTACGGGATCACGTCGGCCTCCCCTCCCGTGGCGAAGCCGACGAGGACGGCAGCAACAACCCCCGCACCGAACGTGCTCGACTCCGCGAGGAGGAGCGCTCCGGCGGCGGCGAGTGCGAGCAGCACCGTCATCACGCGCGCCGCGAACACGCGATCGATCAGCCAGCCGGTGACCAACCGCCCGGTGACGGCGGCCGCAGCCATCGCGGACAGGGCCACGGCGGCCCGATCCGGCGCGACCCCGCGGTCCGTCAGCAGCGCTGCCAGGTGGACGATCACGGAGTTCTGCAACATGGTCCCGCACAGCATGGCGAGGGCGAGGACGACGAACATGCGGGAGCGCGCGGCGCGGGCGAACGAAGCGCCGGGTGCCCCCGCCGCATGGCGATCCGCGTCCGGCCGATCCCGCACGAACCGCGCGACGGCGGGGACGCCGAGCGCCAGCACGCATGCGCCGAGCACGGCGCACGCGGCGCGCCAACCGAAGCGCCGGATGAGCGCGTCCATGACGGGCGGATGCAGCATGCCGCCGAGCGCCCCGCCGGTGATGACGATCGCCAGCGCCATCCCGCGGCGCGCACGGAACCACGTGGAGATCGCGCGGCCGTAAGCCACCGGGGACGTGCAGATGCCCGCGAGGCCGAGGATCGCGAACACGGCGTAGAGGTGGGAGACGCGCGGCGTGAGCAGCGAGAGGGATGCGAACGCGAGCCCGAGGGTCAGCAGGCCGGGGATCGCGACTCGACGGGCGGGGATGCGGTCCAGCAGGTGGCCCAGCGGCGCGGCGCCCAGCGCGGCGACCGCCGCGGCGATGCCGAACGCCGTGGACACCGCCTCGCGCGACCAGCCGAAATCCTGCGACCACGGCTTGAGCAGGACGGGGAACGTGACGACGACGAGCGCGGCGAAGAACACGCCGGCGCCGCCCGCCGCGGCGACGCGCCATCCCTCGTAGTCGCCGCGGTACTCCGCGGAGGGGAGATCGTCGCGCATCGGCTCCGGCGTCCGGGCGGTCGTGCGTCCGGGAACGCGGCGCAGCCTACTCCATGCCGGCGGGAGGGGACCAGCGCGGACCCTGCGGGACCCGTTGTGCGTCGAATCGACAGGGTGATAAGGTCCATGGTGCCATGCCACTGCGCCGACTGACCGCCCTCGTCTACCTCCTCTTCTTCGTCTCCGGCCTCACCGGCCTGGTCTACCAGGTGGCGTGGGTCCGGATGTTCGGCGTGGTCTTCGGCAACACCACGCACGCCGTGAGCACGGTCCTGGCCGCGTTCATGGGGGGCCTCGCCCTGGGCAGCCTCCTCCTGGGCCGGGCGGGAGAGAGGATCGGCCGGCCGATCCGGGCCTACGGCATTCTCGAGCTGCTCATCGGGATCTTCGCGTTCGCGTTCCCGTGGCTCCTGGCCGGGCTCGAGTCCGTGTACGCCGGGGTGCACCGCACCTTCGGGGAGAACACGCTGCCCCTGGTCACCATCCGGTTCCTGATGTCGTTCCTGATGGTGCTCGTGCCCACCACCCTGATGGGCGGCACGCTTCCGGTCCTGAGCAAGTTCGCCGCGCGCGAGCTGCCCCACGTGGGGCGGCGCATCGGGGCGCTGTACGCGGTGAACACGCTCGGCGCCGTGACGGGCACGGTGCTCGCAGGGTTCGTGCTGCTGGAGGTCCTCGGGGTCAGCCGCTCCGTGTACCTCTCCGCCGCGCTGAATGTCGGCATCGGACTGCTGGCCATGGCGGTGGGGTCGAGAATCCCGGATGGCGCGGGGGAGGAGCCGCGGGAGGCGTCGCCGCCGCCCGTCCCGGCCGCGTCCGCCGCCGGCTCGTCCGCCGCCGCGTCCCGCGTCGTGCTGGCCGCCTTCGCGGTCTCCGGCGCGCTCGCGCTCGTCTACGAGGTGCTGTACACGCGCGTGCTCGTGTTCACGCTCGGGTCGTCCGCGCACGCCTTCGCGGTCATGCTGGGCACGTTCCTCGTCGGTCTCGCGCTCGGCAGCTTCGTCGTCTCGCGGTTCGTGGACCGGTGGCGCAATCCCGCGGTCGCGTTCGGCATCGTGGAGGTCGGCATCGGGCTGTCGGTCGTGGCCTCGGTCCTCGTGCTCGCGGAGCTGGCGCGCGCGCACCACGCGTTCGGGATCCTGCGCATGGGCGGCGGCGATCTCCTGCACAACCGCGGCGCCAGCTTCCTCCAGGCGGCGTCCACGCTGCTCGTGCCCACGCTGTTCCTCGGCGCCACCTTCCCGCTCGTGACGCGCCTGCTCGTGCGCTCCACGACGGACGCGTCCCGCTCCATCGGCCGGCTGTACTTCTACAACACGATCGGCGCCGTCGCGGGCTCGCTGCTCGCCGGGTTCGTGCTCGTCCCGACCCTCGGGACCGCGCGGTCCTTCGCGCTCGCCGCCGGGGCGAACGTGGCGATCGGTCTGCTGCTCTTCTCCGTGGCGGGACGGCGCCGCGTCTGGATCCCGGCGGCCGCCGCCGTGCTCGCGCTCTCCGCCGCCGGCGTGGCGCGCACGGATCCGCGCATCTTCGCGAGGACGTTCAACATCGGCCACGACGAGAGCCGTCTCGTGGACTTCCGCGAGGGCGTGACCGGGACCGTCACGATCCACCGCTACCTGGACTACGACCTGATCGCGGTGGACGGGGTGGACGTGGCCGGCACCAGCTTCATGCTGCGGATCACGCAGAAGCTGCAGGCGCACCTGCCGGTGCTGATGACCGGACACCCGCAGCGCGTGGCGCACATCGGCTTCGGCACGGGCGAGACGCTTCGCGTGCTGACCTCGTACGACATCCCGCACATCCAGGGCATCGAGATCTGCCGGGACATCGTGGCGATGTCGCAGCGGCACTTCGGCGCGATCAACAAGAACGCGTTCGAGCGGCCCGAGGTGCACATCGTCTACATGGACGGCAAGAACTGGACCCGCCTCACCGGCGAGACCTACGACACGATCATGACGGACTCCGTGTACCCGGGCGTGGGGCACGCGGGGTCGGCGCTGTACACGTACGACCACTTCGCCGCGGGCCGCGAGCGCCTCTCGCCCGGCGGCGTGCTGTCGTGCTGGCTGCCGCTGGACATGAGCCCGCGGGATCTCCGCATCATCCTGCGGTCGTTCCACGCGGCCTTCCCGGAGATGACCGTGTGGTACGGCTGGGCGGACATGACCCAGCACGCGCTGCTCCTGGGGCGGAAGGATGCACCCGTGGAGATCGACTTCGCGCGGCTCATGGAGGCCTATGCGGAGCCGAGGCTGCGCGCGGATCTGGAGGAGATCGGCGTGCCGGATCCGGTGGAGCTGGCAAGCTGCCTGCTGCTGGACGAGGACGGCGTGGCGAAGCTGACCGAGGGCATCCCGCTCAACACGGACGACATGCCGCGGCTGGAGTTCGGCATCGCGCGGCGCGGCATCACGCTGAACTACCTCCGGGAGAACATGGAGGACATGCTCGCCGTGCGGGCGGATCCCCTCCGCCGGATCGTGAACCTGGAGGCGGCGGGCGCGGACACCGCGCTGGCAGGCGCGACCATCCGGCGGCGGATGGACGTCTCGGATCGGGTCATCCGCGGGCACATGGCGTGGTTGACGGAGAACTCGGCGCTCGCCCAGACCTGGTACCGGCGGGCGCTGGCGATCGACCCGGACGACCGGGTGGCGCAGCGCAGCCTGCGCCGCGCGGAGACGTCGGTGGATGCGCTGGAGCAGACGGCGCCCGCCGCCGCGGACGACTGGGAGGCCGCGCTGGTGGCCGGCCGGCGGCTGCTCTCCGCGCGACGGCTGGAGGCGGCGCGCGGGCAGTTCGAGCAGGTGCTGGCGGTCCGCCCGGACGCCACGGAGGCGCGGCGGTTGCTGGGCGAGTGCCTCTTCCTGGAGGAGCGCCTGGACGACGCGCTGGCCACCCTCACGGCCGTCCTCCGGGAGACGCCGCAGGACGACGGGGCGCTGCTGCTGGTCGGCGTGTGCCACGAGCGCTCGGGCCGTCCCGCCGAGGCGAGGGAGGCCTACCGGGCGGCCGTGAGCGCGAACCCCGGCAACTACGAGGCGCGCACCAACCTCGGCCGCTCGCACCTCGACGCGAACGAGCTGCCGCAGGCGCGCGAGCAGTTCGAGGCGGCGCGGAAGCTCCAGCCGGACCGGCCGTGGGCGCCGTTCAACCTGGGCGTGACCTACGCGCGGGAGCGGCGGTGGGCGGATGCGGCGCAGTCGTTCGAGGCGGCCGTCGCGCTGCATCCGGACTTCTGGCGCGCGCACTTCGAACTGGGCAAGGCGCGCGCCGCGCTCGGCGACCTGGACGGCGCGCGCAAGGCGTGGGAGCAGACGCTCCTGCTGCGGCCGTCGCACGAGGAGGCGCGGCGGGCGCTGGACGAGTTGGCGCGCGCGGGCTGAGCGCCCGCCCTGGCGGGCCCGAACGGAACGGCCACTCCCGGCGCCGGGAGTGGCCGTTCGCGTTCGCCCCGCGTCGCGCGCGATCTACCGGTACAGGTTCTTCACGCCCGCCCAGGTGGTGGGCTCCACGCCCACGGTGCCGTCCGTGGTGATGGCGATGTTGTCCAGCCCGGCATCCCAGATCGTGAAGATGCCGAAGTACGCGGGGTGCCAGAACCAGATCTCCACGCGGTCCACGCTCGTGATCACGTCGTTCCAGTCCACGCCGGGACGGAAGTTCTCGAGGTCGCCCGACCAGCCGCCCCACCAGCCCGCCGGCACCGCCGACGTGTCCTGGCTGGGGATCGGGAAGTCGTAGTGCGTCCAGGTCCCGTCCCCCGGAGGGATCAGCGCGCCGGGGTAGTACGCGTAGTCGTCGTCGTCGAAGTCCCCGGGCGTCCCGTGCGTGTTCCGCAGGACGATGGACATCTCGATCGGCACGCTGTAGCCGAGGAGCCGCGCGTCGAACGAGAAGTGCGACACGCCCATGGCGCGGTAGTCGCCGGTGAAGTACGGGACGTTCCAGTCCGTCTGGAAGATGGGCGCGAAGTTGTCGATGAAGTCGTTGTGCAGCCACCAGCCGGGCGTGCCACCGGCGGGCTCGAGCGTCTCGCCGTGGTTGTAGTACCAGTCGCCGTGGTTCGTGCCGCCCTCGAAGTCGTCGATGAACGTCCCGCCGCCGGCCACCGCCAGGCTCGGGAAGAGAAGCGCTGCCGTGATCGCCACCGTTCTCAACATGCTCATCCGTCCTCCCTGGGAAGCGGGGTCGCAGGCCGCGCGACCCCGTTGACGGACGCAGTCTCCCAACGCCTCCTCCTGGTGTCAAGGAAGTTTCTGGGAAACCACCAGGAAATCGCCCGGATTCGATGGCGCGGGGTCGGAGGCTGGTCTATACTGCCGGCAGCCACGCCCCCACGACCGGGGAGGACCACGCAAGTGATTCGTAGCGAAGGGGATGCGACCGTCGGGTTGGAGACCCGCGTCGCCGAGATCGGGCGCGAGCTGGGCCAGTGCCTGCGCGAGCTGATCGAGGGTCTTCCGGGCGCTCCCCGCGGTCCGCAGCAGCTGGCGCGCGTCCTCGGCGTGGACAAGGTGCTCACCAGCCGCGTCCTCAAGGCGGTTCGGGTCAAGGAGCCCATCGCCACCGTGTTCCACGCCCCGGGACCGGAGCCCCTCCGCCGGCTCATCCGCTCCGCGGCGCGCAGCGGGGCCGCACCGGACGCCGCCAAGCGGGCGGCGGCGGCCGTGGACCGCTTCGAGCGGCTGATCCGCCAGGACGGCGGGGACCGCAGCTCCCTGGACGCCGTGATCAGCGCCTGGCTGCCCGAGGCGCGCCGGGACTTCGAGCTGCGGCGGAAGCAGGCGGCGTTCAAGGCGATGAGCCAGCTCCGCGGCACGATGGCCGAGACGAACCTGGCGTGCGTGCTGCTGAACCCCTCGGACGACGGCAAGCACCTGGACGTGGTGTGGGTGTTCGGGCTCCTGGGATTCCAGCGGTTGCGTCCCGGCGTGAGCGCCAAGGTGACCACGCGCCGCATGACGCAGCAGGGCGGGCCGAGGCAGCCGGTGAACCTGGAGGGACGCCCCATCGCGAACGTCGCGGACGCGCGGCTGGACGAGTTCTGCGAGGCGCCGCCCGCGCCGCTGGACGTGCGGCAGGCCGGGGACGTGGTGCACTACATGCTGGGCGGCGACGGGTTCGGTCCCCGCTCCGCCGTGGACCTCGTGCTCGTGGAGGTCAACTTCCACGAGATTCCCCGCTTCGTTCCGCGGGACTCGGGCCGCAAGGGGAACGTCTTCGCCGAGGTCTCCGCCCCGGCCAAATCGCTGCTCTTCGACGTGTTCGTGCACCAGGACGTGTACCCGGGCTCGGACCCGCAGCTGCTCATCTACGACACCGCGCTCGAGGGCGTGGCCAACGTGAACGACCCCGCGCGCGACGTGGACCGCCTGCAGGTGGCCGAGACCATCCAGCGGCTCGGCACCGGCGCCGCCACGGGCCGGAACGCGCAGGTGCCGGGCTACGCGGAGATGCTCCGCCACGTCTTCGGCAAGCTGGGATGGGACGACCGCGCGTTCCGCGGCTACCGCTGCGCGATCGACTACCCGATCTACGGAACGCAGGTGGCCATGGCGTTCGACCCGCCGCCGCCGCCGGGGGAGTAGCCGGCGCGCGGCCGGTCAGCGCGGGCCGATCGCGATGAAGTGGAAGGACTGGTCCGTGAGCGTCCCGCTGCCGTTCGTGATCCGGACGCCGCCGGCCGTCCACAGGACGCCGTTCGTCATCGCGACATAGGCGGTGCCCAGCGTCCACTCGGCCGAGACCGTCATCGTCGGGGAGGCGCCCGTGGGAAACGGCGGGTTGAAGCCGATGGTGTACGTGCCCGTGCTGGTGCGGGACGCGGTGAAGCCGGTCCCGTACTGCACCGCGCCCGAGGAGGAGACACGCCCGCGGATGATGCGCACCTTCTCCTCGCCGCTGACCGCATGGAGGGTTCCGGACGTCCCCAGGCGGATGTCCCCGCGGACGTCCAGGGCGACCTGCGGCGTCGTCGTGCCGATGCCGACGCGGGAGTTCCCCGACCCGAAGCCGGTGAACGAGAACCCGAGGTACGGGTCGATGTTGAACTGTCCGTAGTTGGCCAGGTCCCCCGACTTCGAGCTCTGCAGCCGGAGCCGGCTCGTCGTCGACGAGGCACCGAGCTGCTCGACGTACATCCCGTTGCCGTCCTGCCCCGTCCACGCGTAGTCGCTGATCGCTCCGCCCCAGCGCAGGGGGCCGACCACGTGGAGCTTGGCGTCCGGTGCGGTCGTCCCGATCCCCACGTTGCCGGAGTCGTCCACGGACACGGCGCTCGCCGGGGACCCGTCCGCGGCGTCGAGCGCGAACGCCGCGTTCGCATGGATGGCCATCGGCGTGGCCGTCACCGCCTGGCGGGGCGCCAGGACCGAGAGCCCCGTCAGGTCGCCGCAGGAAAGCCCGGTGTCCTGCCGGACGTGGACCTCCAGGTGGTAGTCCCACGTCGCGGCGAACGGGTGTCCGAAGTCCAGCAGCACGGTGAACACCCCGTCCACCACGTCCACGTCATCGGCGCACACCGGCGATCCGACGGCGACCCCGCCCGTGGCCATGTTGAAGAGCAGGAAGCGGAAGTCGTGGAGGCCGCTGGCGGGCGCGCCGGCCTCGTCCAGCCGACCCTGGTAGGTGAAGGCGGTGCCCGCGGCCGGCGCGGGGGCGGCACCCAGGGAACCGAAGGCCACGGCCGCCGCCAGGGCGGCCCTGCACCGGGAGCAAGCCTCTCGCATCGGGGACTCCTCTGCATGGCGGGCCGGGACGTGCGGCCCTGCTGGGGAGCTATGCGCCGATTCCGCGTCCCGGATGACACGGTCTCCCACCGCCGCTTCGCGGCCTAGCGGAGTTTCACGATCTT
Organism: uncultured Gemmatimonadota bacterium; assembly: GCA_964571855.1. GTDB lineage: Bacteria > ARS69 > ARS69 > ARS69 > ARS69 > CAYYFX01. The sequence goes on along the minus strand of CAZNDO010000010.1, from coordinate 52,147 downwards.
CCGCGATGCGCCCAGGTCGCCCGCCGTCGCCCGGACGAAGTAGACCCCGCTCGCCGTCGCGCGGCCCGAGTCGTCCCGACCGTCCCAGGCGACCGCGTGTCGACCGGCCGGCAGGGGGCCGTGCACGATCGTCCGGACCCTGCGCCCCTGCACGTCGTGGATCGCGAGCGTCATCGGCGAGGCCGCGGGGAGGTCGAAGCGGATCCGGGTTCCCGTGCGGAACGGGTTGGGCACGCCCGCGTGCAGCGCGAAGCGGAGCGGCGCGGCGGCCACGCCGTCGGGTCCGGAAGCGCCCGTGGCGATGTCCTGCACGGACACCCAGAGCGGATCCTGCGCATCGGCGCCCGTGGTGCCGCCGAGGCGCCCGTCGTTCCCGTGCGTCGTCCGGTCCGCCGTGGTCTGTCCCATCCCCTCGTTGAGCCGCCAGTAGCCCACGAGCCCGCTGTCCGGCGTGGCCCAGTACTCCGACGGGAGCTGGACCCCCAGGAGCAGCCGGATCTCGTCGCCGGTGCGCGCGCGGTTCCAGATCCGCACCTCGTCCACCACGCCGTCGAAGGCGCGCGACGGGTTCGCCTGCGAGTTGCCCAGCACGAGATCCACGGCCGCATCCGCGATGCCGAACGACGCCGCGGCCGACGCCACCTCCGTGCCGTCGATGTAGAGGCGCATGGTGGTCCCGTCGTACGTCCCGGCCACGTGGTGGAACGCGCCCGCCGTCATCGCGCCGGCCGGGGACAGCAGCTCGTGCCAGGAACCGGAGCCCAGGTTGAAGCTCAGGCGGCCGTTGTTCCCCGCGCGCAGCATGTACCCGTTGTCCGTGCCGGAGCCGTTCTGCTCCTTGTTCACGATGGAGCCTTCCCACACGTTCGTGCGCCAGGCATCCGCGCGGATGACGGCCTCGAGCGTGATGGCCGCTCCGGTGACGCGCAGCGCACCGCCGTTCCCGCAGTCCACGAAGTCGTCGGCGCCGTCGAAGTCCAGCGCGGATGCCGTGGTGTCGGCGAACGTGGCGCCGGTGGTGAACGACCACTCCGGCCCGGGCGTGGTCCCGATCCCGTTCTCCTCGTCGATCCGCCAGTGGTAGGTGGTCAGCGCGTCGAGGTCGCCGGGGTCGAACGAGGCGGAGGACTGGTCCTGCACGAACGGCGGCGGGGACGTCGTGCCGAAGTGGACCGCGTGCGACGCGGTGTGGCTTCCCGGCGTCCAGCTCAGCACGGCATTGCGGACCACTCCGGACGCGCCGTTCGCCGGGGCGGGATCCGCGGCGGGGGACGGCGCCGTGTCCCAGGGGAAGGCCACGGTGGCGGGCGTGGAGGTCGCGAACCCCGGGCCGACCGCCTCCACGTCGATCGTCACGAGGCTGTCCCCGGCGACGTAGGGGACCGCCGGGACGAAGTAGGCGTTGTTCGGCGTGCCGCCGAGGTACGTGCGGCTCGCGTCCGGGTTGCGACGGTACACGTCGTAGTGGACGACCTCCGAGGGCGAGTGGTCCCAGCGCAGCCGCAGCGTGACCACGTCGCCGTCGTCGGCCCGGTTCTCGATCACCACGTTCGCCGGCGGGGCGGGCGGCGGCGCCGTCCCGTCCTCGAGGGCGAGCCGTCCCACCTTCATCGCGTAGCCCGAGGTCCCGTCCGCCGTGAACTGCAGCGAGATCGCGAGGATGCGGTCCCCCGCGTGCGCGCCGAGGTCCAGCACCGCCTCGTTCCAGCCGGCGGTGGCGGCGCTGCCCACGTCGTGGAAGACGAAGGTCTGCGGGTCGGACGCCAGCGCCACCCCGAGGCTCATGCGCGACGGCCCCGCGCTCCCGGTCTTGAACACGACGCGCGCGCGCGTGGACGCGGACACCGCCAGATCCGTCTTGAACAGCTTCACGTGGTTGTCCGCGACGAGATCGCCGGAGACCTTCAGGCAGTTGCCGCCGTAGTACGCGTCCGTCCAGTCCCACTCCGGCGTCAGCTTCGTGCCCGCGCTCTCCACGATCCAGCGCCACGTGGGGAGCACGTCCTGCAGCCCCAGGTTGTTCCAGCCGGTGGCGCTCCAGGACGCCGGCGAGAGCTTCTCCCCGTCCACGAAGAAGTCGTAGCCCTGGCCGGCGCAGAAGTTCGTCACGAAGGGGAGGTCGTTGATGGCGGAGTGCGCCGGGACGAAGTGGGCCATCCCCTTCCACGCGCTCGTCGTGGTGGTGTTGCTCGGGTCGCCGTTCGCGCCCACCCAGAAGCGGCTGGAGCGCGCGTGGAAGTCCGCCAGCCCCGTGGACGACCAGAAGGTCCAGCTCGGGACGTAGATGCCCAGCGACGTCACGTGCGGCAGCCCCGCGGGGAAGACCGGACCGAAGTTCACGGGCGTGTTGTACCCGTTCGCCTGCACGTCGATGCCGGCGAAGAGGTCGTACTGGCTGCGCCCGAGGGACTGCGCGTGCGTGCGCGAGTTCTGCAGCTTCGTGGCGTTCCACCCGAAGTCCAGGAACATGCTCTCGGAGACGAGCGTGCCGCCGTCCTGGAAGAAGGCGTCGTTGGCCGCATTGAGCTGGTCCTGCCACGCGATCGCGCCGCTCTCGGTCATGGCGTCGTACCACATGAGCTGCAGGTCGCTGTTCGCCTGGAAGTGCTTCATGAATGCGATGAGCTGCGCGGCGAGCGCGGCGTCGCCGCCGGCCGTCTCCTGGTTCACGAAGTACCCGTCGAAGCCGTAGTACTCGGCCACCTCGATGAGCTTGTCGGCCACGGGGAACGTGCTGCCGTCGTTCTGCACGAGGTCGTGGACCCACTGGATGTTCCCGCCGTACACGACGGGCGGGAAGAAGATGGTCCCGAGCACGGGAACGCCGTTGCGGTGCGCCGCGTCCACGATGCCGGGATTCGGCGCGAGAATGAGGCCTTCGCCCGCGGAGCCGCCCCAGAAGACGGCGATGTCCGTGTACTGCCAGAAGTGGAACGCGAAGTAGTCCACGTCCAGCGACCCCTGCGAGGGATTCCCCGAGGTGGCCCAGTAGATGTCCAGCGGGCAGATGCGTGCCTCGTTCGGCCGCGCGTGCGCGTTCACCTGGATGGCGTTCAGGAAGCGGTCGCGCAGCGGTGTGCGGCTCCGGTTGTACGGCGCGTCCGGGTCGGTGGCCGGGCTCCACGTCAGGAGTTCGTTCGGGAACCAGTAGGACGCGAAGGGCTGGTCGGACGGGAGGGACCGGATCGTCGCGGGATGGGCCGGCGGTGACGCGGGATCGAGGCCCGCGGTCGCCGCGACGGGGGCGAGGGCGGCCGCGAGGAGGAAGCCGCAGAGGGCAATCGCCCGGCGGCGCAGCTTCGGGATCCGGCGTGGCAGGGACATCGATCGATCCTCCGGGGTCGCGCGGGCCTCGGGCCCGAGGAGCCATTATGCCAGAGGACCCGGGGCGGCTCGGCCGGCATGTGTCCCCTTTCGGGCCGCCATGGCGCGTTGATCGGTGTCGGGGGCACCGGCCACCTGCCGGCAACCCGACTCCGCCGCAACCCAGGATGACGCGATGAAGAGAGCCCTCATCCCCATGGCGGCGCTGCTCCTTGGCCCCGCTGCCGCCCTTGCCCGGACCACGGTTCCGGTCGATGCGTTTGCCGCGTACCTCCACGTGGATCCGGCCGATTCGGCGAATGCGGCGGTAGCCATCCCGCTTGTCGGGCTGGGGCTGCTGCCGGGCAGCACCGTCCGGATCCAGCCGGTCGGGGACTGGGACAACGGGCCCGGCGGGGACCAGTTCGTGAACATGCTGGCCGTCTTCAGCGCGAGCGCCACCCTCCTGGGGCCCGCGGCCGCGCATCGGGTTCCGGACGCGATCGACGCCGGGATTCCCGCGTTCACGGGGGGAACCTGGCCGGGCAACGAGCCCACGGACATCCCCGAGGACTTCGTCATGCTCAGCACCGCCGGCGTCGTCGTCGTGATCCCGCCCGGCGCCACGCACCTGTTCGCCACGCCGGCGGACATCTACTACCGCGACAACTCCGATCCGGACGGCGACTTCGGAGTGCAGCTCACACTAGTCCCGACCACGGGCGTGCCGGAGGGGATCGGGCGCACGGATCGCCTCACTGCCCGGCCCAGCCCCTTCGCGCGGGAGACGGCGATCCTCTTCGAGACACCGCAGTCCGGCGCCGTGCGTCTCACGGTCCACGATCTCACCGGGCGCCTGGTCCGCACGCTCATCGACGGCGGCGTGCCCGCCGGCCGCCATACCGTGGTGTGGGACGGGCGGAGCGCCTCCGGTGTGCGCGCCGTGCCGGGGACCTACTTCGTCCGCGTCGACACCGGGCACGCCACGCAGACCCGGAGCGTGACCCTCGTGCACTAGGGCTCGCCCGATGCGCCCGTGCTAGACTGCCGCGGCTTCGTCCGGACCGCGTCAGCCTTCGAGGGTTCTCTTGTACCGCATCGGACTCGCGGTGCTTCTTTCGGTTTCGGTGGTCCACCCGATCTCGGCGGACCCCCGCAACGACGCGGACCTGTCGGCGGCGGCCGACTCCGCGCGTGCGAACGCGTGGGCCGCTGCCGAGAGCCTGGCCGTCGCGGTCCTGGACCGGGCGTCCCGCGCGACACCCCCGGACGCGGACGCGATGGATCGCGCGCTCGTGGCGCTCGCGAACGGACGGCTCGTGCGGCGCCAGGTGGATGACGAGCAGGGCACGGTCTGGGCCGAACGGCTGCTCGAAATGCGCCGCGCGGCCTCGCCGCCGGACACCGCCGCGCTCGCCGACGCGGAGATCCTCCTCGGCCAGCTCCTGGCGCTCTCGGAGCGCTTCCCGGATGCGGTGGCCCGGCTGGAGGAGGGCGTGGCGCTTCGTCGCGCGGCCTTCGCGGAGACGGACTCGCTCGTGGCGGATGCGCGGCTGCGTCTCGGCGCCGTCCAGCGGCGCGCTGCCCGCATCGCGGAGGCACGGCGCACGCTGGACGACGCGCTCTCAAGCTACGCCCCGGCGCACGGGAAGCCCGACGCTCTGGCGGCGCGGATCCGCGTGGAGCTGGCCGGCACCCTGGCGCTGCTGCAGGAGCACGACGCGTCGCGGCGTCACTACGAAGCCGCGCTGCCGGCCTATCGCGCGCTGTACGGCGACGGCCCGGAGCTCGGCGCGCTGTACGACGGCCTCAGCCAGCTCGAGAAGTTCGCCGGCAACCTCGCCGTGTCGCTCGAGTGGCTGGAACGCTCCGTCGACGCGAAGACGCGCGGCCTCGGCGAGGACGCTCCCGGCACGCTGATCACGCGCGCGAACCTCGGCGGCCGGCTCATCGAGTTCGGCGATCCGGCGGCGGCCCGCCGGTGGCTGGAGCCCACGGTCCCGGGGTTCGAGTCCCGCTACGGCGCGGGCCACGCGATCACCGAGCAGGCGCGCACGAACCTGGCCATCGCCTGTCTGGCGGGCGGGGACGCGGCGGCGGCCCGCACGCACCTGGAGGCGTCCCTCTCCGCCCTGCGCGCGCGGCCGGGCGATCACCAGGGGGCGGTGGCGTGGGCGCTCCGCTGGCTCGCGCGCACGTCCTGCGTGGAGGGGGATCTCGAGGCGGCACGGCGGCAAAACGAGGAGGCGCTGGACATCGCCCGGCCGCTCGAGGAGGCCGACCCGGCGATGCTCCTGGAGCTGCACACCGAGCGGCTCGCCGTGATCGGCGCGCTCGGCGACCGGGACGCGATCCCCGCGGCGATCGACTCCACCGCGGCCGTCCTGGCGCGCCGCAACCTGGAGCACTCCCAGTTCGCCGTCCTGACGCGGGCCGAGCAGGCGCGCGCCTTCGCGCGGATCGGCCGCCTCCGGGAGGCGTGGGACACCGCGCTGGCAAGCGACGCCGCGGCGCACCGGCTGCTGCTGGCGAACGTGAGCCGGCTCTCGGAGCGGAACGCCCTCGCCATCTCCGGGGAATGGAGCGACGCGCTGCCCGTCCTCGTCCGGCTGGCGCTCGGCGGCGCGCCGGCGGATCCCGCGGTGGCCTGGGACCGGGCGCAGCGCTGGCGCGGTTGGTGGGACGACGCGCTCGAACTGCATCGCGCGCCGCCCACGAAGAACCGCGACGTGCTCGGCGCCCATGAGGACTGGCTCGCGGCGGAGCGCGCGTACGGCCGGACTCTCGTGGAGCGCGCGCGCGGGGCGGGCGAAGGGGTGGACGACGCGGCCGTCGAAGCGGCCCGCACGAAGGCCGAGCGCGCCGAGGCGACGTACCGCGATCGCGCGCGGCGGCGCGGGCTTGTCCCCCACGCGTCGGCACCGGGGCTTGCCGAGATCACGGCGCGGTTGCGACCCGACGAGGCGCTGGCCGCGTTCGCCGTGGCGAGCCTGGGTCCCGACGATCCGGAGACGATCGCGGCGTTCGTTGTCCGTGGGGGCGGTGACGTGAAGGTCGTGGACCTCGGCGATGCCGATGACGCGCATTCGCTCCTGAACCGGTGGCGGCAGCTGCTGTCCACGCCGCCCGGGACGGATGCGACGGAGGCGGAGGGCGCGTGCCGTCGCGCCGGCGATGCGGTCCGCGCGGCGCTGTGGGATCCCCTCACGCCCGCGCTGGGCGGTGCGGCCACGGTGTACCTGGTGGACGGCGCGCTCGAGGACGTGCCGTGGCTCGCGATGCCTGTAGGGGACTCGGCGTACCTGGCGGAGGAGGGCCCGCGTGTCCGCGTGCTCGGCGCGGAGCGGGATCTCCTGCGCCCGCAACCCGCCGATCGCAGGGACGTCCTGCTGGCCATCGGCAACCCGGACTTCGATCGTACGCCGGGGGCCGGCGTGCCCCGTTCCGGCGCGGCCGGCGCCGCCGCGTTCCGCGGCGCGGTGTCGCCGTGCACCCCCTTCCCGCGTCTCGGACCGCTGCCGGCAGCCGGGCTCGAGGCGCGCGAGGTGGCGAAGCTCGTGTCCCGGGACGCCCGGGTGCGGATCGGGATCGAGGCGGACGAGGCGCGCTTCAAGGAGGACGCCCCCGCGTGCACGATGCTGCACCTGGCCACGCACGGTGTCGTGCTCGCCGACACGTGCGCCACCGCGGCGGCGGGGCCCGGCGGGCTGCGCGCCGTGGGCGGCATCGCCCCGGTCGAATCCACGCCGCCGCCCGCCCGTTCGCGCTGGGCCCAGGTCGGCGACGGGGAGGGCACGGGGTCGCCGTGGCTCGGCCGGCGCGTGTGGCTCGCGTTCGCGGGGGCGAACCACGCGCAGGAGGCGCGCGACGAGAACGACGGCATGCTCACGGCGGAGGAAGTGGTGACGCTGGATCTTCGCCAGGTGGACTGGGCCGTGCTCTCCGCGTGCCACTCGGGGTCGCTGGAGTCGTGGAGCCGCGAGGGCGCGCTGGGAATGACGCGGGCGCTGCACCTCGCCGGCGCACGCACGGTGATCTCCAGCCGCTGGGAGCTGGAGGACGAGTCCGCGCGCGAGTGGATGCGGGCACTGTACCGCGCCCGTTCGCGCGGCGTGCGGAGCGGGAGCGCCGCGCTGCAGGACGCGTGCCGCGCGGTGCTGGCGGCCCGGCGCGCCGGCGGGCGGACCACGCACCCGTTCACCTGGGCGTCGTTCACCGCGTCCGGGGACTGACGCGGCGAAACCCGCGGGACCCCCGATCCGTACCACGTCGGTCACGTGAACCGGCCGGTCCGCAGGGCGGCGCCGGCCTCCCCTGGAGGAGACATGCACGATCGGTTGCGGGAGAACGCGCGCGTCGCCGGCCTGCTGTACCTCGTGGTGGTCCTGCTCGGCCCGTTCGTGCTCCTCTACGTTCCCGGCAAGATCCTCGTCCCGGGGGACGCCCCCGCAACGGTCGCCAACCTCCTGGCGCAGGAGTCGCTGTTCCGGATCGGGATCGCCGCCGGGATCGTCTCGCAGGTGTTCTTCATCCTCTCGGTGCTGGCGCTCTACCGCCTGTTCCAGCACGTGGACCGGCAGCTCGCCGTGGTCATGGCCGTCCTCATCCTCGCCCAGATTCCCCTGGGGATCCTCGGCACGGCGGTCCAGGTGTCCACGCTGAACCTGGCGCGCGGCGGGGAGATCCTGGCCGGGTTCGAGGGGGCGCAGCGGGACGATCTGGTGCTGCTCCTGATGCACGCCGACGGCAAGGGAGTGCTGGTCTCGCAGGTGTACTGGGGACTGTGGCTGATCCCCCTGGCCCTCCTGGCCATCCGATCGGGGTTCATCCCGCGCATCCTCGGCGTGTGGCTCTTCGCGAACGGGATCGCCTACGTGGCCATGAGCGGCGCGAGCCTCTTCCTGGCGGAGCACGCGAACACGGTGCGCACGGTGGCCATGCCGCTCCTCTTCGGCGAGATGGCGCTGATGGTGTGGCTGCTCATCCTCGGGTGGAAACGGGCGCCCGCCTCCGCCGGGGCCGCCTGACGTCCACGGGGCTGGACGGACGCGCACGCTGCCCTATGATGGGTCGCGCTCGCCCGCCCCGACCGCGAGGGATCCGTGCGCCCGTTCGTCCGCGGGGACATCGACGGCTTCTTCGGCCTCGCGCTGGACAACCTCATCCAGCTCCTGCTGATCGACACGCTGTGCCGCTTCGTCCTCGGCTTCCCGGCGGAGCTGCTCTACGGGCGCGTGCTGCCGGCCGCGGCCGTGTCGCTTCTCGTGGGGAATCTCTGGTATGCGCGCCAGGCGCTGCGGCTGGCGAGCGCCACCGGGCGCCACGACGTGTGCGCCCTCCCGTACGGCATCAACACGGTTTCGCTCTTCGGGCACGTGTTCCTGGTGATGCTGCCGGCGAAGCTCGCGGCGGAGGCCGCGGGGCATCCCGATCCCGCGCGCGTGGCCTGGCACGCCGGGCTCCTCGCGTGCCTGGGTTCCGCCGTGATCGAGACGGGCGGCGCCTTCGTGGCCGAGCGCGTGCGCCGCGCCACGCCGCGGGCCGCGCTGCTCGCCACGCTCGCGGGCATCGCGCTCACGTTCATCTCGCTCGGGTTCCTGTTCCGCACGTTCGCGCGGCCGGTCGTGGGGCTCACCGTGCTGGGGATCATCCTGCTCACGTACTTCGGGCGCGTGCGTTTCAAGGGCGGGCTGCCCGGCGGGCTCGTGGCCGTGGCGCTCGGCACGGGGATCGCGTGGCTCACCGGCATCGCGCCGGTGGGGGAGGCGCCGGGACCCGCGGCGCTGCACGTTCCCGTGCCGGTGCTCGGCGACATCGCGGCCGCGCTCTCGGCCGGGCTGCTGCTGCCGTATCTGTCGGTCATCGTGCCGATGGGGCTGTTCAACGTGGCCGGGTCGCTGCAGAACATCGAGTCCGCGGAGGCGGCGGGCGACGCCTACGCCACGCGCCCCTCGCTCCTGGTGAACGGCATCGGCTCGTTCGCGGCCGCGCTCTTCGGCTCGCCGTTCCCCACCACGATCTACATCGGGCATCCGGGATGGAAGGCGCTCGGCGCGCGCGCGGGGTACTCCACCCTGAACGGGATCTTCGTCACGATCGTCTGCCTGACCGGGACGCTCGCGCACATCTCGTGGGCGGTGCCGGTGGACGCCGGCATGGCCATCGTGCTGTGGATCGGCATCGTGATCTGCGCGCAGGCGTTCCAGGCGGTGCCGCGCGCGCACGCGCCGGCCGTGGTCGTGGGCATCCTCCCGGGCGTCGCCGCGTGGGGCGCCATGCTCGCGAAGAACGGGCTCCGCGCCGCGGGCTACGGCAGCCCGGGCGGCCCGGACTTCGACGAGAGCCTGATCCGGGCCTTCCTCGGCTCCGACACGTGGATCCACGGCGCCTTCGCCCTGGAGCAGGGGTTCATCCTCAGCGCCATGGTCCTCTCCGCCGCCACCACGTGCGTGATCGAGCGGCGGTTCGGCCGGGCCGCGGCCTGGTGCGCGGTGGGCGCGGGGCTGTCCGCCGTGGGGCTCCTGCACTCGTACCGGTGGACCGCGGCGGACACCGCGGGCGCGCTGGTTCCGGCGTGGCCGTGGGTGATCGGCTACCTCGCGATGGGCGCGGCGTTCCTCGCGGCGCGCTGGGTCACCTTGCCCGCGGCGGAGGAGTGAGCGGGGCGGGGCCGCAGGGACACGGGGCACCGCACTCGCGACACCCCCCGCGAGCGACCGCCGGTTCGTGTCGCCGTGCGACATGCCGCGACCGCCCGGCACCTCGTGCGCCGGGCGGTCGCCGGGTGTCCACGGCTACTTCACGTTCGTCGCCCGGAGCGCGGGCCAGTTCCTCTCGGCCTTGGCGATCGCGCCTTCGAAGTCGGCGTTGAACGCCGACAGGATCTCCGGGTTGAGGTTGAGGTAGAGTTTGCCGTTGCGCACCTGCCACGTGGAGACGTCCACGGGGAAGAGCGCGCCGACCGACACGCCGTAGGCGCAGTAGCCGCCGTACTGGGGCACGTAGCGGTCGGGATCGGCCGAGAACCTCTTGCGGTTGGCCTCGTTCGCGAAGAGATAGATTGCGCCCCGATGGGTTGCGGTGATGGACGGCGAGCCGTGCACGGGCTTGCCCTCGGTGAAGAAGGCTACCGGATCGTAGCCGTCGATCGCGATGCCGCTCGCACCCGCGACGTTGACGAGATCGCCGGCGGTCGTTGTCGTGGCCGATGCCGCGATCAGCAACGCGGCGAGTGACGTGACGAAGGACTGCATGGTGCTGCTCCTTTCCGCTTGGGACGAGGCGCCATTCGTGTGCCGGGACTCCCGGCTGCCTCGATCCGTGCCGGAATCCCGGGTGGGTTGCGTCGGTGCGTCCGATCTGGACGCGGACAGTTCGATGGTCCAGAATGTCCGGACGATACGACTTGATAGTCCATGAATCTTGCTCAATCGTCCGCAAGTCCGACCTGGAACAGACCTGTCCACTCGAGGGAGGGCGATGGCGTGGATGTCATGAGCGACATCCTGACGGCGCTGAACCTGCAGGGGAGCCTCTACTTCTCGACGGAGTTCAACTTGCCCTGGGGAGTGCAGGTCCCGGCGCTGGAGAACGTCGCGCGCTTCCACCTCGTGATGAGGGGAACGTGCTGGGTGCGGGTCCGGGGCGAGCGTGAACCCGTTCGACTCGAGAGCGGCGACCTCGTGCTCGTTCCGCACGGCGCCGAGCATGTGCTCTCGGACCCGCCCGACGCGAAGGCGCCTGTCGTGGACGAGGTCGTCTCGCGCGCGGGCTTCACCGGGCGCGGCGCCCTCATCCACGGCGGGGAGGACCGCGGGAATCCGACGCGTCTCCTCTGCGGACACTTCACGTTCCGCGAGGGTGCTTCGCACCCGCTGCTCGCGCGCCTGCCGCCCCGGATCGTGGTCCGCGCCGACGAGGCCGCGCGCCATGTGCGCGTGGAGGACGTGTTCCGGGGGATCCTGTGCGAGGTCCGCGACGGTCGACCGGGCAGCGACGCCATCGTCCGGCGCCTCTCGGAGGTGCTCTTCATCCAGGCGATCCGCATCTGGGCCGAGCGCGAGTCGGCCGAGGCCGGCATCGCGGCTGCGCTCGCCGAGCCGCGGATCGCCCGGAGCCTCGCCGCGATTCACGCGTCACCGGCACGCCCCTGGACGCTCGCCGGGCTCGCCCGCGAGGCGGGGCTGTCGCGCACCGCGTTCGCCGAGCGGTTCCAGCGCCGCATGTCGTTGACGCCGATGCAGTACGTCGCGTTCTGGCGGATGCAGCAGGCGCGACAGATGCTCGCGGACCGCGAGCTGACGATCGAGGATGTCTCGTCGCGCGTCGGCTACCGTTCGGTCGCCGCGTTCACGCGAGTCTTCCGCAAGTGGGCCGGGCGCACCCCGGGGGCGTTCCGGCGCGACGCGATGCCGCGGGCGACCTAGCTCCGCCGCGTGCGCCGCGCCGCCCCGGATCGCCCCGGCCCTGGCGCTCCCGGGCGGATCAGGCCAGGTCGAACCGGTCCGCGTTCATCACCTTCGTCCACGCGCCCACGAAGTCCCGGACGAACTTGTCCCCGGCGTCCTTGCTGGCGTAGACCTCGGCCAGCGCACGGAGCTGCGAGTTCGAACCGAAGACCAGGTCGACCACGGTCGCCGTCCACTTGACCTTGCCCGTCGCGCGGTCCACGCCTTCGAGCACGTGCGCGTCGGCCGCGGACCGGCGCCACGCCGTGCCCATGTCGAGCAGGTTCACGAAGAAGTCGTTGGTCAGCGTCTCCGGCCGCGCGGTGAACACGCCGTGCGGGCTCTGCCCGACGTTCGCGTTCAGCGCGCGCAGGCCACCGACGAGGACCGTCATCTCCGGGGCGGTCAGCCCGAGGAGCTGCGCCTTGTCCACGAGGCGCGGGGCCGCCGTCTCCTCGAGGCCCTTGCGGCAGTAGTTGCGGAACCCGTCGGCCAGGGGCTCCAGCGGCGCGAACGAGTCCACGTCCGTCTGGTCCTGCGAGGCATCCGTGCGGCCCGGGGCGAAGGGGACCTTCACGTCGTGCCCGGCCTTCCGCGCGGCGGCCGCGACGGCCGCGCCGCCGGCGAGCACGATCAGGTCGGCCAGCGAGATCCGCTTGCCGCCCGGTGCCGCGTCGTTGAACTCCTTCCGGATCGCATCGAGCTTCGGCAGCACCTTCGCCAGCTCCGCCGGCTGGTTGACCTCCCAGTCCTTCTGCGGCGCGAGGCGCAGCCGCGCGCCGTTCGCGCCGCCGCGCTTGTCGCTGCCGCGGAACGACGCCGCCGCCGCCCACGCCGTGCGCACGAGCTGCGCGATGGACAGTCCGGACGCCATCACCTTCGCCTCGAGCGCCGCCACGTCCTTCGCGTCCACCAGCGGATGGTCGACCGCGGGAACCGGGTCCTGCCAGATCAGCACTTCCTTCGGCACCAGCCTGCCCAGGTAGCGCGAGCGCGGGCCCATGTCGCGGTGGGTCAGCTTGAACCAGGCACGGGCGAACGCGTCCGCGAACTCCTGCGGGTTCGCCAGGAAGCGCCGCGAGATCTTCTCGTACGCGGGGTCCATGCGCATGGCCATGTCGGCCGTGGACATGACGGGCGCGTGCCGCTTCTTCGGGTCATGCGCGTCGGGGACCGTGTCCGCGCCGGCGTTGCCCTTCGGCTTCCACTGGTGCGCCCCGGCGGGGCTCTTCGTCAGCTCCCACTCGTAGCCGAAGAGCGTCTCGAAGTAGCTGTTGTCCCAGCGGATCGGGGTGGGCGTCCACGCGCCCTCCAGGCCGCTGGTGATCGTGTCGGCGCCCTTGCCGGTGCCGAAGCGGTTCGCCCAGCCCAGCCCCTGCGCCTCCACCGGCGCGGCCTCGGGCTCGGGTCCCACGAGGGCGGGGTCCCCCGCGCCGTGCATCTTGCCGAACGTGTGCCCGCCGGCGGTGAGCGCCACCGTCTCCTCGTCGTTCATCGCCATGCGCGCGAAGGTCTCGCGGATGTCGCGGGCGGAGCCCAGCGGATCCGGAACGCCGTTCGGGCCCTCCGGGTTCACGTAGATGAGACCCATCTGCACCGCGGCCAGCGGGTTGTCGAGCTGCCGGTCCCCGCGGTAGCGCTCGTCGCCGAGCCAGGTCTTCTCCACGCCCCAGTTCACGTCCTGCTCCGGCTCCCAGATGTCCGCCCGGCCGCCGCCGAAGCCGAACGTCTTGAAACCCATGGACTCCAGCGCCACGTTGCCCGTGAGCACGAGCAGGTCCGCCCACGACAGCTTCCGGCCGTACTTCTGCTTGATCGGCCACAGCAGCCGCCGCGCCTTGTCGAGGCTCACGTTGTCGGGCCAGCTGTTCAGCGGCGCGAAGCGCTGCGCGCCGGTGCCCGCGCCGCCGCGCCCGTCGGCGATGCGATACGTGCCGGCCGCGTGCCACGCCATGCGGATGAAGAGGGGGCCGTAGTGGCCGTAGTCCGCGGGCCACCACTCCTGCGAGTCCGTCATCAGGGCGCGGAGGTCCTTGACCACCGCGTCCAGGTCCAGCGTCTTGAACTCCGCGGCGTAGTCGAAGTCCGGGCCCATGGGATCCGACAGCTCGGACTGCTGGTGCAGCATGCCCAGGTCCAGCTGCTCCGGCCACCAGTCCCGGTTCCTCTGGAAGCCGGCCAGCATGCCCTTCGTCGCTTCGCCCGGGAACGGGCACTTCAGATCGGTCGCCATGGGGATGTCCTCCTCGAATCCGTGCACACGGGAATCTCCGGGGAATCTAGGGGGCGACGCCCCGTGGATCAACCGGGGACTCGCGCCCGTGCGGTGGCGGCGGGCGCGCACCCCGGCCGGAGCGAAGGGGCGCCTCCGTGCGGCGCACGCGCTAGGGCACCGGTCCGCCGCGGGACAACGACGGCGCCGGTGCGGGCGGACCGACCAGCCGATGCAGCGCCTGCATCCGGCGATCGATCCCGGCGATCTCGTCCGCACAGGTGCGCAGTTCGTCCGCAAGGTCCGCGGCGTTCCGCTCCGCCAGCTTGTACGCCAGTTCGTGCTCCAGCGTGGCCCAGAAGTCCATGGCGATCGTGCGGATCTGGATCTCCACCTTGACCCGCTCGGTGCGGTCGGAAAGGAACACCGGGACCGTCACGATCAGGTGCAGGCTGCGGTACCCGTTCGGCTTCGGGCTCTGGATGTAGTCGGTCACCCGCACGGGCTCGATGTCGTCCTGCGACAGCAGCAGGTCGGCGATGAGGTAGATGTCGTCGATGTACGGGCAGATCACCCGGACGCCGGCGATGTCGGTCAGGTTCTCGCGCGCGGAGTCCGTGCCCACCGGGAAGCCGCGCCGGGCCAGCTTCTCCAGGATGCTCTCGGGGCTCTTGACCCGCGTGCTGATCGAGTGGATCGGGTTGCGGTCCCGCGACGTGCGGAACTCGTCGTTGAGGATCTCCAGCTTCGTGGTGATCTCGCGGACGGCGGCCCGGTAGACGTTCTCGACGGCCAGGAGCGAGCGCACGGCGGCAAGCATGTCCTGGTCCATCCGCATCCATCCCTCTGGCGGCCGCCGGGTGCCTTTTGGACACCGGAGCCGGGCACAAGTTCAGGGTACGGCACGCGCCCTCGCCCAACAAGGAGAGCGCGCGTAGACTCCGCGCGGATCGTCCGGTCCGGGCGCGGCGTGAGCGCGCCTCCGGGGAGGAGCCGTCGATGCCGCCACCGCCTTCACCGCCGGGCCTGCAGCGCCGGATCGGCACCTACGCCGCCACCGCGATCACCGTGGGGAGCATCGTGGGGTCGGGCATCTTCCGCTCGCCGCACTCGGTGGCGCAGGAGCTGACCGAGGTTCCGGTCATCCTCCTCGCCTGGGTGCTGGGCGGGCTGCTCTCGCTGTGCGGCTCCCTCGTCCTGGCGGAGCTCGCGGTGGCGCACCCGGAGACGGGCGGGCTGTACGTCTTCATCCGGCGCGCGTTCGGCGACCGGCTCGGCTTCGTCTTCGGGTGGGCCAGCCTCGGCGTGATCAAGCCCACGGTCATCGCGTCGATCGCGAGCGTCTTCGCCATCTACTTCTGCGACGCGGTCGGCCTGCCGGCGTCCGCGCGCTTCGCCGCCGGCGCCGGTGCCATCCTCGTGCTCACGGTCGTGAACTGGCTCGGCGTGCGCGAGGGCGCGGGCACGCAGACCTGGCTGACGAACCTGAAGGTGATCGGGATCCTCGGGCTGTGCGCGGCGGCGTTCCTGCTCCCGCACGCCGGGCCGGACGCGGGGGCGGCGGTGGCGGCGCCCGGAGCCGTGGCCGGCTCGCATCCGCTCCTGCTCGCGATCGCCCTGTCCATGATCCCCATCCTGTTCGCGTACGACGGGTGGACGGACTCCACGTATGTCGCCGGCGAGATCGTGAACCCGCGCCGCGCGCTGCCGATCGCGATCCTCCTGGGCACGGGCATCGTGATCGCGATCTATGTCGTGACGAACCTCGCCTACTTCGCCGTCCTCACGCCGGCCGAGGTGGGCCGGTACGAGGCGGTGGGGAGCGAGACGATCCGTCGCATCCTGGGCGAGGCCGGCGGGCGCGCGCTGGCCGTGCTCGTGGCGGTGTCCACGTTCGGGACCGTGAGCGCCTCGGTTCTCACCGGGCCCCGCGTGACCCTCGCCATGGCGGCGGACGGCCTCTTCTTCCGGCGCGCGGCGCACGTGAGCGCGCGCGGCACGCCGGACTTCGCGCTGTGGCTGCAGGCCGTGCTCGCGATCGCGTGGCTGTGGTTCGCCGGCGGGTTCGAGGATGCGTCGGGGTGGTTCGTGACGACGTCGTGGCTGCTCTACGGGCTCACGGTGGCCGCCCTGTTCGTGAAGCGGCGGCGGGAGGCGCGGGGCGAGGCGCCGCGCGGGGCGGGGGCGTACCGCACGCCGGGGCATCCCGTCACCCCCGTGCTCTTCATCCTCGTGACGGTCGCGCTCGTGGCCAGCGACCTCGCCGCGTCGGGCTGGCGCGCGGGGGCGGGGGTGGCGATCGCGGCGCTGGGGTTCCCGCTGTACGGGCTGATGCGGCGGAGGCGCGGCCGAACCTGACGAAGATCAGGCGGCACGACTGCCCCTTCGCAAGGCGTTGCAGTAGACTTGCAACGGCGCCGCGTCATCTCCCCGGGCAGCGATGGAGCTTCGCGCATGAGTGCCTGCCACCTCCGCCTGTTGGTGTCCGCCGTCCCGCTGCTGTTCGTCGTCGGCAGCGCCCCCGCGGCGACCTTTCGCGTCCCGTCGGAACACCCCACGATCCAGGCGGCGGTCGACGCGGCGGCGGACGGCGACACCGTCCGGGTGGCGCCCGGCACCTACCACGACTGCACGCATGCGGACGCGGACGGCACGCTGAACTGCGTGATCGTGGACAAGGCGATCCTCCTGCTGGCCGACAGCTCCCGCGAGGACACGGTGATCGACGCGGGGGGCCTCGGTCGCGTCGTCCGGTTCGGGGACGCCGCCGACGAGGCGGAGATCCGTGGGTTCACGGTCCAGGGAGGCCGGATCACGGGGATGGTCGACGGCGGCGGTGTACTCGTCGGCCCGGGAGCGCACGTCACGATCCGGGAGTGCCGGATCCGGGACAACACCTCGCGCGAGTCCCCTGGCTCGCCCCTCTGGGGCGCCGTACACGGGGGTGGTGTCGGGGTGTCCCACGCGCACGCCACCGTCGTGGACAGCGAGCTGTGGGACAACCTCACCGACTCCGCCGGCGGCGGACTCGCCACCATCGGGGGACGCGCCACGCTCGTCCGTTGCGATGTCCGCCGGAACCGGGCGGGGGGCGGCGGAGGACTCGCGTCCTACCTCGGCCGACTCGACATGGAGGCGTGCACGATCGCCGGGAACGTCGCGGGCAACGGGGGGGGCCTCTGGTGGGCGCCTGAGGACTGGAGCGGGGGAGTCGGCTACATCCGGGACTCGCGGATCGTCGGCAACCGCGCGAACTACCGCGGTGGCGGCCTCTACCTCCAGTACTCGTGGGCGGAGCTGACGGGGACGGTGGTGGCGGGGAACTCCGCCGGCTACTCCGGAGGCGGCGCGCATCTGGATGCCGGCGATCTCGCACTCACGCAGTGCACGATCGCCGGGAACAGCGCGGAGGAGAGCGGCGGCGGCGTGGCGGTCACCTACTACGATCACGGGAGCAGCGGCCTCGGGATGCGATCCGGGATCCTCTGGGGCAACTGCGCTCCGCTGTACCCGGAGGCCGAGGTGTTCTACTCCAGCCTCACCTTCGAACACTGTGTCGTGGACACCACGGGGGTCACCGGGTACTCGGACCTGGGTGGGAACCTGTGCGTGGATCCGCTGTTCTGCGCCCCGGCCCCGTGTGACGAGGCGCCCACGGTCGAGGGCAAGTACAGCCTCGAGTCCGGATCGCCCTGTCTCGTCCAGCCGGGAGTCGGCCGGATCGGCGCCGAGGGGAAGGGCTGCGAGACCGTCGCGGTGACCCCCACGTCCTGGGCGGCCGTGAAGGCGCTCTACCGTTAGCCGGGACCGGATCGCCGGATCGGTCCACCTCCAGCGGGCGCGAAGCTGAGGCCCGGAGTGCTCGACGCGGCACCGGCCCGTCGGGTAGACCTTGGACCGGCCGGCGGATCCGTCGGGTCCCGTGCCGGGCGCACCGGTGTTCGGTCCCGGCCGCTCCGCCCGTTCCCGCGGAGGAGGGCGCATGAGACTGGAATCCCTGCAGAGCCTGGAAGAGCACCTCATCGCCACGTACCGGGGCGACCACGCCGACGGCACGTGCGTTCTCGCGGCGCTGGGCTTCGCCACCGAGGCCTACACGCTCAACCTCAAGCAGCGGGAGCTGCTGGCCTTCAGCATCGGCACGCTGCGGGAGCCCGGCAGCGTCCTGGAGATGTACGCTCGCACGGACCGCGCCGGGGCGGGCAGCTACAACCTGGCGCTGTCCCGCCGGCGGCTGGGCGCCGTGCAGGACGCCCTGGTCGCCCTCGGAGCGCCTCTGGGCAAGGTCCGCGGCGTGCACTGCAAGGCGGTGGGGGAGCGGTTCGAGGAGCACTACGGCATGGAGGACGACACCGCGTACGCCGGCGGCCGGGCGGTGTGGGCCTTCTTCTGGCCCTCGCAGGCCGCTTTCGACGAGGGGCCGGATGACGGCGAGAACGGTTTCCGCCGGTTGACCCAGTTCGGCCGCAGCTACGGCGTGCGGATCTGAGGGCGCCCGCCGCGCCCGGCGATGTCCTCTCCCGCGGTCCGTTCGCGTTGTAGGAGGCAGAACCGGCGAACCAACCAGGAGGCTCCGCCGTGGGACTGAAAGACAACCTCATCAACGCGCTCGTCTCGCCCCCCGTGCGCTGGGTCAACTTCATGCACCAGAACCGGGGCATCGCGCCGATCGTGTTCCACCGCTTGGCGCACGATGTCCACCACAACCGCGTGAAGACGAAGGTCGACCGCAGCATCGAGGGAAGGGTGGCGTACTACGATCCCGGCAGCAACACCATCATCGCGTCCAGCCCGGACTTCGGGAACACGTACTGGGACGAGAAGGCGCTCCTGATCCACGAGTCCGCCCACGCGATCCTCGACACGATCTACGCGGGGAAGGACATGCACGGGAAGAAGTCGCCGATGAAGGTCGTGGACGACGAGATCATGGGCTACCTCGCGGGAGCCCTGTACCTGGTGGCCGCGAAGGCCGCGGGGTCGTCCAAGTCCGGTCCCGAGGCGGCGGCGCTGAAGATCGCGCGGAGCAAGCTGAACCCGGACCGGGCGTGGGACGGGTGCCTCACGTTCCAGTTCACGGCGACCGAGCTGCAGCCGTTGCGGGCGGCGATCGCCAGTGATCCGATGTACCGCAGCGACGCGAACCACACGGCGCACCACGACGGGTAGGAGCGGGCTACCCGCTCAGCGCACGGACACGAAGACGAGGCGCTGCTACCAGGCCGTGGCCACGGGGTATTGCGTGATCGCCCCATCCGGCGTGAGGACGACGAGTCCCCTCACGATCGCCTGGCAGACGAGCATCCGGTCGAAGGGGTCGCGATGGTGGTCCGGTAGTCGCGGCAGGTGGAGCGCGGACTCCTCGTCGAGGGGCAGCGGCTGGATGGCGTGCCGCGTGCGGAGCTTCGGGAGGTAGGTCTCCGGTGGGCCGGGGAGCGGGAGCCGCCCCAGTGCGTGCTTCAGCGCGATCTCCCAGACCGAGGCGGCGCTGAGGTAGACGTCGTTCTCCGGATCCCGGAACAGGTCCCGCGCGCGCTCCGAGAGCGCGGGGTCGTCCGCGGCGATCCAGAGGAACGTGCACGTGTCGAGCAGGAGCCTCACGCGGAGTCGCCTTCGAACGCCCGCTGCACGTCCTCCGGGAGCGGATCGAAGAAGCCGGGGGGGATGCTCAGTTCCCCCTTCGCGAGGCCGATCGGACGACTCTTCTCCCGGCGAGGCTCCAGCCGCCGGATCTCCGCGACCGGCACGTTGCGCCGGCAGAGCACCACCACTTCCCCGCGCAGGACCCGACCGAGGTACCGCGAGAGGTGGGTCTTCGCCTCGTGGATGTTGATCCGAATCATGACTAGATAGTGGATCCACAATCGGACCATGTCAAGGCACGTGGCGCCTTCCCGTTGGCCCCGACGGCCGGGATGCCGCAGGGGTGCGGCTGGGGGCGGCCTCTGCTTCGCCGCGTGCGGGGCGCCCCGGCGCACGCGAAGAAGCCCCGCCGGCTTGCGCCGACGGGGCTTCCGCACCGACAGGAACTCCCGCTCCGTCAGCCCTGGATCTTGGTGACGTTCTCCGCGGCGGGACCCTTCGCCCCGGCGACCACGTCGAACTCGACCTTCTGGCCCTCGGCGAGGGACTTGAAGCCCTGACCCTGGATCGCGGAGTGGTGGCAGAAGACGTCCTTCTCGCCGTCATCCCGCGTGATGAATCCGAAGCCCTTCTCGTCGTTGAACCACTTCACGCTTCCGGTCGTACGCATTCCGTACTCCTTGCTTGGGTGAACATCGGAGTCCGGGTCTGCGGCAATGCCATTCCCTATCACCGACGTCTCGTGTTCGCGGGAAGCCATTCCCGCAGGTCGGGCACCTCGCGCCTTCGCCGGCGGACCGGGACTCCCGGACCGCGCGATTCCCGCGCTTGCGACGACGAAAACGGCCTATAGTGGGCCGACGTCGACGCACCGCGCGCCGATGCCGGTCCATGCGGAACCTACCACCGGCAGATCGGGGAGGAGCATACCGTGGGCGACAAGGGGAAGAAGGACAAGGACAAGGGCGACAAGCAGAAGAAGAAGCGGCAGCAGGAAGAGCAGCAGAGGAAGAAGGACAAGCAGCCCAAGGGACCTTCCTGACCGTCAGGGGGACGAGGCCTCCTACGATCGCGGCGCCTCGCCCGGAGCCCTTCTAGCGCGGCCCCATCACGCAGAAATCCACGTCGGAATCGACGATCGCGCCGGCCGCCGTCTTCACCTGGACGACGAAGCCGGTCGTGGTGACGAGGTGGGTGTTCGCGAAGTAGGGGGTGGAGCCGCCGCCGGATCTCGCCGTCACGGTCACGCTGGGCGTGCCGGAGAACGCCGACGAGTACGTGATCGTGTACCAGCCCGGGAGCACGCGCTGCGCCGTGAATCCGGCTCCGGCCAGGATCGATCCGTTGCCCGCCACGGTGCCGCGGAGGAGGCGCAGGTTCTCCGTTCCCCCCGGCGCGTGGTACTGCCCGCCGGAGCCCAGGCGGATGTCGCCGCGGACGTCCAGCTTCGCCAGCGGCAGCGTCGTGCCGACGCCCATGTAGCCCGTGGTCTGCACGAGGAAGTTCTTGTTCCCGCCGCCGCCGACGCTCTCGAGCTTCAGCGCCGTGGCCGAGCCCGTGCCTTCCTGCCGGAAGATCCAGGACCGCTCGCTCGCCAGCCAGAGCAGGTCGGCCTGGTCTCCCACGTTCTCCACCAGCACGCTTCCGCCGCGCACGTCCAGGCGCGCGATGGGCGCGGTGGTGCCGACGCCGACGTTGCCGCTGTTGTCCACGAACACGGCGCTCGCCGGCGATCCGTCCGCCGCGTCGAGCGCGAACGCCGCGTTCGCGTGGCTGGCCATCGGCGCGGCCGTGAGCCGCTGGCGCGGGTCCAGGGCGACGAACCCGGTCACGTCCGCGCACGGAAGGCCGGTGTCCTGCCGGACCTCGATCTGCAGGTGGCGCTCGCCCGGCTGGGCGTACTGCTGGCCGAAGTCGAGCTCCACGGTGAACACGCCGTCCACGACGCCCACGTTGTCGGCGCAGATCGGCGAACCGATCACCACGCCGCCGGGCGCGGCCGCGGTGAACAGGAGGAAGCGGAAGTCGTGCAGTCCGCTCGCGGGACCGCCGGCGTCCTCCAGCGAGCCCTGGTAGGTGAACGCGGTGCTCTGCGCGCGGGCGGGGGAGGGCGTGAGGGACGCGAGCGTGAGGGCCGTGGGCGTGAGTGCCGCGAGCGCCAGCGTGTGTCGAGTGATCTTCATCGGGAGGCTCCTGACGCGTGAATGCCGCGTGGCATCGTGGAACTGGCGAGGGCGGTCGCGGGTCGGGCTACGAGATCACGACGATCTTCTGGCGGCTGCGGTTCGCTCCGGCATCCAGGCGCAGGAAGTAGACCCCGGCGGAGACCGGCCGACCGGCTCCGTCGCGGCGGTCCCATGCCCGCTGGTGCTTTCCGGCCGGAAGCGGCTCGTCCGTCAGGACGCGCACGAGGCGGCCGGACACGTCGTAGAGCGCCGCCCGCACCGGGCTTGGCGCGGGGAGGTCGAACGCGATCACGGTTTGTCGGGCAACCGGGTTCGGGCGCGCCGGATACAGGCGGAAGGGGAGCGGAGCGGCGGCGAGCAAGCCGGGGATGTCGCCCGGCGTCTCGCCTCCGACCGCGGTGACGACGGCGCCGCCTCCGGACCAGAAGCCTCCGCTCAGCGTGAACCCGGATCCCGACAGGCGACCGGCGTCCGGCTGGCCGATGGTTGCGCCGAGCGCGAACGTCCCGCCGGCGGAGCGCGTGGCGCCGCCGCCGTCGATCGTGAAGCGGGAGATGCTGAACTGGGCGGACGCTGATCCGGGGACGCCGGCCAGCCAGGCGGCGGTCAGCAGGGTGCCCAGCCAGCGGGTCGCGGGGGACTGGACGCGCATGGGTTCTCCTCGGGGGCGACTGAAATCGAATCCGATCGGTTCCATTCTGCCGGGTCATGCGCCGAAACCCGGCGCGGGATGACACGGTGTCCAGGCTATCCGGCATCGTCGGGAACGCCGTCCTCCTTGGGCCGGAGCCGGCGCCGGTACCGTTGCCGTTGTCGGTGCCGTCAGGACCGGACGCCAGCGTCCCTCGCTTGCCACTCGTATTCCTTGGCCGCCTCGACGTTGCCGGTGAGCCGATCCACGGAGCTGATGGCCCAGTTGATCTTGTCGAACGTGATGAAGAGCTCCTGCGTGGCCTCCGCCTCGTTCGCACCGTGATAGCTCAGGTGCCGGATCACCGCGTTGTGCATGGTGATCGTGGAGGCGGGAGCCAGCTCACCGGTCGACTCGGTGACGACGTCGTACACCGTGATCACGTCGTAGGTCGCTGCCGTGCAGAGCGACTGCATCAGGAGCGCCGTGGAGGAGTCGACCTTCTTCGTCACCCGGAACTCGCTCACCTTCGGCGTCGAGATGGTCCGGGCGTGCCCGCCGCCCTCGGACGACGGGAGGTCCAGCGCCTGGGCGTAGCTGTCGATCGAGAAGAGCTCGTCGCCGAGCTTCGCGACCGTGTACGGCCCTTCGACATCGGAAATGCGCATGAAGAGCGGCATGGGCGGTGACTCCCCTTCGTGTTCGGGTGGAGGGCCGTGAAACCGGACCCCGAGACGAGGCCCGTCCGTTCTGCCGGGTCATGCGCCGAAACCCGGCGCGGGATGACACGACGTCGTCCGCCCGCTGCCCGAGCGAAGCTCCCGAGGACCGGACCCCGGAGCAGGTGCACGCGCACGTCGTGCGCCGCTTCGGATCCAGCAGCGGTCAGCGGGCGAACTGCCGATCCCACCATGGGAACATGTCAAGGGGTCCCTTCATCACCGGTACAGCTCCTTCACTCTCGCCCAGCTCGCGCCGGCAACTCCCACCGGTGGCGTGAAGTCGGCTCCCAGCGCGATCACGCGCAGCTGGTTGATCGCGCCGATCCAGCTCCAGGCCACCCCGTCCGAGGAGGTCGCCACCTCTCCCTCCTGCGTGACCGCCAGGAACTCGTCCGACTCGCCCACGACGAGGCCGGACATGCCGACCTGGGAGATCGTGCCGATCGGCGTCCAGGCCGTGTACGCCCCGTGCCGGCGCCAGACGTCCCCCGTCCCGGAGAGCACGTACACGCCGGTCGACCGCACCACGATCTCCACGGCATCCGATTCCGGCAGCGCGCTCACCGCGGCCCACGTCCGCCCTTCGTCCACGGACTCGAAGACGACCCCGCTGCGCGTCAGCGCGTGCATCGCCCACGGTCCCCGGGCGAGGCTCACGAAGTCCGACGCCGGCAGCACCGACCGCGCCGCGAACGTCGACCCGCCGTCGGTCGAGCGGTACAGCGTGCCCGTGCCGGTGAGCAGGTCGATCCTGCCCCAGGCCAGGCCACAGGCCACCACATCCGAGGCCGCTGCCACGCCCGCGGCTGTCCACGTCATGCCCTGATCCGTCGAGGCGTGGAACGTGCCCGCGCGCGAGGCCAACCCCAAGACGCCGGGACCGAGCGCCCGCAGGTCCACGGCGTCCGAGACCGGCAGCATCGAACGCAGGCTCCACGTCCTCCCGCCGTCGGTCGAGGCGTGGAGCTCCCCGGTGTCCACGAGGGCGAACACCGTCCCGGCCGCGGCCGGGGCGGCGCCGGCGAGCCACACCGCCGCGAACGCGCCGAGGGGCACGCGCCATCCTTCTCGCATGGCCGCACCTCCTTCAGCGCGTCACGACCAGCTTGAGCGTCCGCGCGTTCCCCGAACTCTCGAGCCGGAGGAAGTACACGCCGGACGCGACTCGCTCCCCCGCCTCGTCCCGGCCGTCCCACGAGGCGTGCTCGTACCCGGCCGCGTACAGCCCGCGGGCGATCGTCCGCACGCGTCGGCCCGCCACGTCGTGCAGCGTGACCCCCGCCGGGCCGACCCCGCCACCGAGACCGCCCATCGTCGCGAAGGAGATCGCGAGCTCGCCGCCGCGGTACGGCAGCGGACGCGCCGCCAGCGGCGCGAACGACCCGAACGTCGTCGTGCCCAGCACGTACTCGTCGCCCAGGCCGTTGATCGCGGTGAGGCGATACCGGGCGCCGGGCGCCGCCTGCGCGTCCACGCACGACGTCTCGCACGTGCGCTCCACGAGCACCTGCCAGTCCGGCGCGTCGATGGTCCTCGGACCGAACCCCGGCAGGGCCTTCTCCACGCGGTATCCCGCCAGATCCTCGGGACCGGGGTCCGTCGACCACGTCAGGAGCGCCGCTCCGTCTCCGCCGGCCGCCGGCGCCGCGGAGAACGCGAGCAGCGCGATCGAACCCTCGATGGTGAAGAGCGAGTCCGACCGGTCGCCACCGGACAGCGACGTCCTCGAGGGCGTGACCTTGATCCCCGCGAATCTCGTCGGCTGGTGCGCCACGAGCCACGGGATCGAGTTCATGGGCGAACCGCCGACTCCCGCGTCGATCCGCTCGTAGGTTGCTCCGCCGTTCACGGTCAGCCACACGTCCGCGAGCTCCGTGCCCAGCCAGGAGATCGACTCCGTAGCGCCCACGTTCCACGTCTCGCCGCCGTTCGGGGAGAGCAGGAAGTAGCGGTTGAAGTCGTACACCCGGGCCGCCCCGAGCCCGCCCCCCTCGCCCGGCCACGATCCGACGATCACGTCGGCGTAGCCGTCCCCGTTCGTATCGCCCGCCGAGGCCGCCGCGTGGCCGAACAGGTCGTGCGGCCCCGCGCCGGTCAGGACCACGTCCGCGACGGCATCCGCCGACGGACCCCCGAAGTACACGTACGCGCGGCCCGACCGGTCGCCGCCCGCGCCGTTCCAGTAGGCCGCGACGATCACGTCCGCATAGCCGTCCCGGTTCACGTCGCCCGCGCCGCCCACGCGAGCTCCGAAGCGGTTCTCCGCGGCCTCCCCGGTCATGGTCACGTCGGCGATCCCGTCCGCCGCCGGGCCTCCGAAGTACACGTACGCGCGGCCGGCCCAGTGTCCGCCGGCCCCGTTCTCGACCGCGCCCGCGACGACGTCCCCGTAGCCATCGCCGTTGAAGTCCCCGGCGGCGTCCACGCTGTGCCCGAAGAAGTCGTGGACCGCCTCGCCGGTGAGCGTGAGATCGGCCACCGCGTCGGCGGCCGGACCCCCGTGGTACACGTACGCGCGGCCGGCCCAGTACCCGCCGGCGCTGTTCTGGATGGCGCCGACGATCACGTCCGCGTACCCGTCGCCGTTCACGTCGCCGGCGCCGCTCACGCAGACCCCGAACCGGTCGTCGATGCTCTCCCCGGCGAGCGTGAGGTCGGGCGACGCGTCCGGCGCGGGGCCGCCGAAGTACACGTGGGCCCGGCCGGTGCCGGTATCCGCCTGGATGGCGCCCACGATCACGTCCGCGAACCCGTCGCCGTTCACGTCGCCCGCGCCGCCCACGGACGTGCCGAAGTCGTCGTGCCCGGCATCCCCCGTCAGCACGAGGTCGGCCACGGCGTCCGCGCCGGGGCCTCCGAAGTACACGTAGGCCCGCCCGGCGTCCGGCCCCGCGGCGTCGTTGTGGTACGCGCCCACGATCACGTCCGCGTACCCGTCCCCGTTGACGTCGCCCGCGCCGTCCACCGAGTGCCCGAAGTAATCTCCGGGTGCCTCGCCGCCCAGCGTGAGGTCCGCGGTCGCATCCGCGCCCGGTCCCTGGTAGTACACGTACGCCTGCCCGGCGTCGAACCCGGCGGCGTCGTGGCGCGCGGCGCCCACGATCACGTCCGCATACCCGTCCCCGTTCACGTCGCCCGCGCCGGAGGCCGAGTAGCCGAACCAGTCGCCGGGCTCGGACCCCGCGAACGTCCGCCCGAGCCGGGAGGCCACCGCGGGCGGCGACTCCGGCAGCACGATGCGGAACACGCCGTCGCTCACGTCGGAGGTGGCGTGCGTGACGGGCACCCCGGCCTCGCTCACACGGACCTTCGCGAACCGCGTGTCGATCGACGGGGAGGTGAGCGCGAAGGTGTTGTCCTCGGCGCCGCCGACCGTCGCGGCGAGCGCGGTCCAGGACGAGCCGCCGTCGTACGAGATCGCGAGGTCCGCCACGCCGTGCCCGAGCCAACGGACCGTGGCCGGCCGACCGGCGACCCACTGCTCGCCGCCGTCCGGGGCGACGATCTCGTAGGGGCGCACCGTGACGACGTGGATGCGCCCGGCGTCCGGGCCGGCGAAGTCGTTGCCGTAGGCGCCCACGATCACGTCGTCGTATCCGTCCGCATTGAGATCCGCGGCCGTCGCCACCGGATACCCGAAGTAGTCGCCCGCCGCGGCGCCCGTCATCGTGAGGTCCGCCGTTCCATCCGGCAGCATCCCTCCGAGGTAGACGTACGCTCGGCCGGCGTTCGTGCCGCCGGCGTCGTTCCCGTGAGCGCCCGCGATCACGTCGTCGTACCCGTCGCCGTTCACGTCACCCGCTCCCGCGACGGCGTTGCCGAAGTAGTCCCCCGCGGCGCCGCCGTGGAAGCCGAGATCGGCGGAGGAGTCCGGGTGCGGGCCGCCGTAGTAGACGACGGCAACGCCCGCCTCGGAACCGGCGCCGTCGTACCCGGGCGCCCCCACGATCAGGTCGTCGTACCCATCGCCGTTCACGTCGCCGGCGCAAGCCACGCTTCCGCCAAACCAGTCCCAGCTCGCCCACCCGGAGAACCACAGGTCGGCCGCGCCGTCGGGGTCGACGCCGCCGTAGAACACGTACGCGCGTCCGACGTCGGTGCCGCCGCCGTCCTGGCCGGGAGCGCCGATGATGACGTCGGCGTGGCCGTCGCCGTTGAAGTCGCCCGCTCCGGCCGCCGACTGACCGAACCGGTCGCCCGCGGCGGCCCCGGTGAAGACCAGGTCCGCGAGCTCGTCCGCCCAGGGTCCTCCGTAGAACACGTAGGCCCGGCCGCTCTCGGGGCCGCCCCCGTCGTTGTTGGGGGCGCCCACGAGCACGTCGTCGTAGCCGTCGGCGTTCACGTCGCCGGCCGGGGCCACCGGGAAGCCGAACCAGTCCCCGGCCGCTTCACCGGTCAGCGTGAGATCCGGCGTGGCGTCGGCGAACGGTCCGCCGAGGAACACGTACGCGCGTCCCGCGTCGGCCCCCGCGGCGTCGTTGCCGAAGGCGCCGACGATCACGTCGTCGTAGCCGTCCGCGTTCAGATCGCCGGCCGAGCCCACGTAACGGCCGAAGCCGTCGCCGCCGCCCTCGCCGGTCAACACGAGATCGGCAACGGCGTCCGCGCCCGGACCGCCATGGAAGAGGTACGCCCAACCGGTGTCCACGCCGCCGGCGTGGTTCCCGCAGGCGCCCACGATCACGTCAACGTGGCCGTCCCCATTGAAATCCCCGGCGGACGCGACCGACACGCCGAATGCTTCCTGACTCCGCGTGCCCGTCGGCGCCAGCAGCGTGCGGCTGGAAAGGGCGTGCGACGAGGCGATCAGGAGGAACACGGAAACGAACGAGACCGGCACCGCACCCAAGGCGCGCATGACGCCCCTCCCTCGACGGAGAACGCAGGGCTGGGGATGGTGATGCGGGGCAGACCGGGGGGACCAGTCCACCCGGGCAGCGCGCGTCCCGCGATTCTGCGTCGTGACTGACGAGACCTCCGGCGGGCGATCGGCGCGACGGCGGCGATCATGCGCTCATGGGATCGCCGAAGAACATGATTTCCGTCATGCGGCGTGCAGATACTCGTCATGCGGGAAGGGGGGGCGCGATGGCCGGACACTCGGGCGGCGCGTGGCCTCCCGGCGCCCCCCCGGGTCGCGATCCCGGTCAGAGCCGCGCGCCCTCCTCGATCCTCCCGTCCCGCAGGCGGAACGAATCCCCGCGCCGCTCGGCCGCGAACATCTGCACGTCCGGGAACTCCTCCCGCGCGTCGCGGACGAAGGGGACGAACCGGCGGCCGTCCTCGCCGCCGTGCATCGGGCAGAAGACCCGGGGCTGCAGCGTCCGCAGCGTCCAGTACGCGCCGATGCGCACGGCCTCCTGGTCGCCGAAGCCGCAACCGGAAACGGGGAGGAACGCGACATCCGGACGGACGTTCTTGCCGGCGAGCCACTCGATCTCGCCGGGGTAGTTGCCCGAGAGATCCCGCTGCCGGTTCGCGTGGTCCCCCGCGTGGAAGACCGTCACGCCGTCCGCGACGACGACGAAGCCCACGCCGCTGTCGTTCGACTCGATCGTCGTCACGTCGACGCCGGCGATGCGACGGCTCTCGCGCGGCCCGATCCGCTCGTAGGGCGCCGCGGGCTCCTCGGCGGGCTGGAATCCCAGCACGTACGTGATCCGCGGGTTGCGCTCCTTCCATGCGAGGATCGCGGGAGCGTAGTGGTCGGCGTGGGCGTGGCTCGCGAAGACCACGGTCGGCTTCGCGGTTGCGCCGGCCGGGTCCAGGTGACCGTTGCAGAGCGCGGGCTCGTCGGGCGGATGCGGGGCGTCGTGGTAGTCGAACACGAGCAGGTGGTTCTTCGTCTCCACGGCCCAGCCGCTGTGGCCCATCCAGTGCACGCAGGCCGCTCCGTTGCGCGTCACGCACGCTTCCGCCGGGGCTGCGGCCGGGGCCGCCGCGCCGGCGTGCTCCGCGAGCAGCGCGGCGGCGCCGCGATGTCCGTAGCGCGTCGCGAGATCGAGCGGGGTCCGGCCGGCGGCGTCCGTGGCGGCCGGGTCGGCGCCGCCCTCGAGCAGCCTCGCCACGACGTCCGCGTAACCGCGCGCGGCGGCCACGTGGAGGGGCGACGCGCCGAAGGCCGGATCCGCCGTGGCCGTCGCCGCGCCGGCATGCAGCACGAGGTCGACGAGCGCCGGGTCCCCGGTCGTGACGGCGGCCATGAGGACGGTGTCGTCCCACCCGTCGGAGAGGTTCGGGTCGGCCCCGTGCTCCAGCAGGAGCTTCGCGAGATCGGCCTGCCCGCGCGCGACCGCCACGTGCAGCGGCGTGACGCCGCCCTCGCCGAAGCCGTTCGCCGGGGCTCCGCGCTCCAGGAGGAGCGCCGCCACCTCCGTGCGACCGCGCCAGGCGGCCGCCCCGAGCGGGGTTTCCCCCGTCGTGTCCGCCGCGGCGGGATCGGCTCCCATGTCGAGGAGCCGGCGGGCCATCTCGAGCTGCCCGCCCGTCGTCGCGAAGTGGAGGGCGGTCTGACCCTGCCCGGTGCGGGCGGCGGGGTCGTGCCCCTCGCGGACGAGGCGGTCGAACAGGGTGCCGAGACCGCGTGACGCCGCGAGGTGCACGAGCCGCGTCCCGTTGCGGTCCAGGAAGTGGAGATCGGCGCCGGCCGCCAGCAGCCGCTCGACGATGGCGCTGTCGCCGGCCGAGGCGGCGAAGCTCAGGGCGCACGCGCCGTTGCGATCGCGGCGGTTCACGTCGGCGCCGCGTGCGAGGAGAAGCTCCACCACGTCCAACTTGCGCTGCAGCGCGGCCACGTCGAGCGGCGTGCTGCCGTCGACGTCCCCGGCGTTCACGTCCGCGCCCGAGTCCAGCAGGAGACGCGCGATGTCCACGCGGTCGTGGATCGCCGCGATGTGAAGCGGCAGCGAGCCGAACGGATCCTCGTCGTCCGGCTGGGATGCGAGGGTGGGATTCGCTTCGAGCAGGCGGGTGACCGCGGCCGCGTCGTCCTCGACGATCGCCCGGTGGATGTCGCCGGCGTAAGCCAGGGAGGCGAGGGCGACGCAGGCGAGGATGAGGGGGAGGACGAGGGCGAGGAGCGAGCGGAACACACAAAGGGCGCGGATCGCGGAGATCCGCCCCCTGGGGCAGGGCAAACGCATGGCACGAGCTCCTGCGGGAGAGAAGGCTCCCGCACGTTCCGGAGCGGCTTCCGGACGGGGCAGACCGTGCGCCCGCGACGCCGGGAAGGCGCGAGCCGGAGTCCGCGGGGAGGACGGGTTTCGCGGCGGGAGTGTTCAACGCGCGGCCGGGGCGCCCGGCAGCCCGCTCGGATGAGGACTTGCCGGTTCACGGCCTCCCCGCAGATTGGCCGATCCCGAATTCGCTGGAGGGGGCGATGAGCCGACGCCGCTTGTTCCGGTCCAACCAACGGACGATAATCCGGGGGCACGCCCCAGGAGCGATCATCGTGACCGAGAACGAGGCGAGGATTCTCCGGCAGGCGCTCAGCCTGCCCCCGGAGGGCCGTGCAGCGCTCGCCGGGTCCTTGCTCGAGAGCCTGGAGTCTCCTCCGGACCCGGACGCGGAAGCCGCGTGGGCAACCGAGATCGCGAAGCGCGCGCGTGAGATCGACGACGGCGCGCCGCTCGTGCCGTGGGTGGAAGCCCGCCGGAAGATCGTCGGGGGCTGATGTCCGGGCCGGATGTCCATTGTGGAAGGAACGCGCCGTTGCGCCCTGCGGCGGTTCCCGTACTTCGTGATCTACCGGTCGTCACCTGGTCGTGTCGAGGTCCTCGCCGTCGCGCATGCAAGGGCGGCGACCTGGATACTGGCGCAGTCGCGCCTAGGGGCCGAGGGCGTCGGCCCACGGGTTGCCTGGATCGGTCGTCCGGCGGACGTCAATCTTCCACCGCCAAGTCCGCCCTCGGGGCATCTCCCGGCACTCGAAAGCGGCTGTCGGGGCGCGGCGTCGCGGCGAGCAAGCAAGAAGCCCGGAAATCATTGACTTCCGGGCTCTTAGAGTTGGTAGCGGGGGCGGGATTTGAACCCGCGACCTTTGGGTTATGAGCCCAACGAGCTACCAGGCTGCTCCACCCCGCAGTGAGGCCAGGAACCTACAGGCCCCCCGCCATCCCGTCAACACCCGATTCCCCCGGGCCTCCCGGCGCCCGCCGAGTCCGCTACCGCCCCGCCCCCAGGTACACCACCCGCTTCGTCTCCTCCCGCCCCCCCGTCTCCAGCCGGACGAAATACACCCCGCCAGCCGCCCGCTCGCCCCCGGCCCGGCCGTCCCACGTGGTCGCGTGCACCCCCGCGGGCAGTTCGCCGTCACGCAGCACCCGGAGCAGCCGCCCCGCCACGTCGTACACCGCCACCCGCGCGCGCCCTGGCGCCGCGAGCGCGAAACGGATCTCGGTCACGTCCCGGAACGGGTTCGGCAGCACGGCCCCGAGCCCCGACCGCGCCGGCGCCAGGGCGATCGCCCCGGGCTCCGGCGCCGGCCCCGCCGGGCAGCCGCTCGTTCCGCGCACGCACGGCGCGGCGCCGCTCGACGCGAAGCCGCGGGCCCGCACGAGGCCGGACACGGTGGGCACCGAGGAGCAGTCCACGCCCGCGAACACGCCGCGCGCGGTCGACGGGCCAAGGCAGACGTCGCCGCCCGTGTCCATCACCCACCACGTTCCCAGACGGAGCGCGACCGGGGCGCCGGTGGGGCAGTCGCTGATGGCCAGCAGGAGGTCCCGCTCGGTCCCGGCGTTGAGCACGCCGGGCGCGGGCGTGAACCCGAACACCGGCAGCGCCGTCTCCACGCCGCACTCGAGCGCCGCGATCCCGTCCAGGCTGCACGTCAGCCACAGGTGCAGCGGCCGCACGGCTCCGGTGGGCGGGCTCGCGTTGGCGAAGGGGTCCGTGTCGCTCCCGCTGATGGAGAGCTCGTAGCCGTGCGGCAGGCCGTCCGGCTCGAACACCGCGTGCTCCGTGATGGGCCCGTGCATCGTGACCGTGGCCGCGGCATCCGGGCCGGAGTAGGAGCCCAGGCCCGTGCCCTGCCACTCGACGAACCGGTAGCCGACCGCCGGCGTCGCCGTGAGGCCCACTTCCTCGCCCGCGGTGTGGCTCCCGGACGGAGGATGCACCGTCCCGCCCGCCGTGGCCGTCGTGACGAGCGGATACCCGCCGGCCGGCGCGAAGTACGCCGTCTGCGTCATCGGTCCGAGCACCAGGATGTTGGCTTCGGGCGAGGTCCCCGTGTACGACCCGGCCCCCTCCCCGACCCAGCGGTAGAACGTGGCGCCCGGCGCCGGCGTGGCCGTGATGTGGATGGGCAACCCCACGGTGAAGTCCCCGCTCGCCGGGGAAACCGTTCCGTCGCCGACCGCCACGATCTGCACCGGTGCGATGGGCCCCCCGAGCCAGCGGAACGACGCGACCTCCTGGATGTCCGCATTCATCGTGATCTGCGCGCTCAGCAGCGGGCCCGAGTAGGACCCGTTCCCGCTGCCCGACCATCCGTTGAACCCCCACCCGGGGTCGGGAAGCGCGCGGATCGTCAAAGGCGTCCCGCGCGGATAGGGGCCGGATGCCGGCGTCACCGACCCGCCGGGCAACGCCGTCATCGTGAGCTGACGCGGCTCGTTGATCCGGAAGACGGCCTCCTGCCGGATGTCGCCGTTCATCGTGACCGCCGCGTTGATCTTGGTACCCGAGTAGGACCCGGGCCCTGTGCCGATCCATCGCTCGAAGCTCCGGCCCTGCTCCGCCATCGCCCGGATCTGGACGGTCGTTCCGTGGGTTTGCGGTCCGGACGCGGGCAATACCCAGCCGCCGTCCCCGGCCACCATGGTGAGTTCGTGCGAACCGACGTACGCGAAGCGCGCGTGCTGGGTGGTCGGTCCGCTCATCGGGATCACGGTCGAGGTGTTGGGGCCGGTGTACGAGCCGGGGCCCGTCCCGACCCACCCGAGGAACCGGTAGTCGATGGACGCGGGTGTCGCCAGGATGGTCACCGGGACGTCGATCGGTCTCCATCCGCTGGCCGGCGTCACGGTGCCGCCGGGGTCCGCGGACATCTCGAGCCGGTACTCGGAGCGGGTGTATCGCGCGGACCACGACGCGGGCGGGGCGGGGGCGACCACGGTGTGCGTCGCGGCGCCGGCGTCCGACCACCGGAAGAACGCCCAGCGGACGCCCTGCCCCAACTCGACCGTGGCCGGCGCCGAGAGCGTGTGCGTCGTGCCGGGCGTCCACGGGAATCCCCGGGGCAGCGCGACCGGCGTGCCGTCCACTTCCAGCGTCAGCCCCGGCGGCTCGCTTGCCACCACGAGCGGGGAGGGATCGCAACCGACGCGCGCCGCGCCGATGTCGACGCCGAGCCCGTTGTTGGCGGCGAGCAGTGGCGACGCCCCCGACACGAAGAGGGAGTCGGCGGGGTCGTCGCAGAAGAGCGCATCCGCGGAGAACGTGGTACCCGTGTAGGCCCATCCCTGGAGGGGGCCCACCCAGTCCCCGCCGACGTTGCCCACGATGTCGCATGCCTCGATCACGGGCGGCAGCCCGCTCGAGATCGC
The DNA here is from genome assembly GCA_964571855.1 of uncultured Gemmatimonadota bacterium. GTDB lineage: Bacteria > ARS69 > ARS69 > ARS69 > ARS69 > CAYYFX01. Next base: position 18,513 of record CAZNDO010000010.1, on the reverse strand, counting down.
GGCCACCGCTCCGCCCGCCGTGGATCCCTGGATCACGACGCGTCGCATCGTCAGGGAGCGGCCGGACGTGGCCGGCGCGTAGATCCCGCCGCCGGTCGTGGCGTGGTTGCGCACGAGGGCGCAGTCCTCCACGGTGAGGTTCGCGTACTCCGCGAACAGGGCGCCGCCGCTCGTGGCCGAGTTCTCCAGGAAGCGGCAGGCGCGCACGATGGCCGGATTCCCCGCGGCCACGGCTCCGCCGTTCGCCGCATGGTTGTCCTGGAAGTGGCAGTGCTCGATCGCATGGGGCGACCGCGTGTAGATCGCGCCGCCGCGCCCGCTGCCGCCCGTCGTCGAGTTGTCGACGAAGACGCAGTCCCGGATCACGCCGTAGCCGCTGTAGATCGCGCCGCCGCGCGTCGCGGTGACGTTGCCCTCGAAGCGCGCGAACCGGATCTCCCCGGACGAGTGGGTCACGGCACCGCCCTGGGTGCCGGACCGGTTGTTGCGGAACACGCCGCCCGTCACCCGCACGACTCCCCCGGCCACCGCACCGCCGTCGCCCGTGGTCACCGCGTTCGAGTCGAACGTGCAATCCCGCAGCTCGATGTCGTACGCGTGCACGGCCCGCTGGTTGTTCGTGAAGCTGCACTCGATCACGGTGTGCCGGCCCGTGCTGCGGTTGGCCACGAGGCCGCCGGCGTTCGCGCCGCTTCCGTTCCGGAGCGAGAGGCGGCGGATGGTCACGGGCGTCGCGCGCAACGGGATCGTGAGGATCGGCGCGCCGGACTGGCCGCCGTCCAGCCACGTGTCGTCCGGGAGGGACCCTTCGCCCTGCAGCAGGATCCCGCCGGGCACGATGAGCCCGGACTCGGGGTAGCCGCCGGGCGCGATGCTCACGGTGTCCCCGGCGACGGCCGCGCCGAGCGCGGCGCCCACCGTGGGGTAATCCGAAGGAACGTGCAGGTTGGTGGCGTTCGCGGACGAGAATGCAACGAGCGCGAGCACGGTCAGGGGAACGGGCGCTCTCACGAGGATTACCTCCGTGGAGCTCCGGGGGCTGGCGGCCGACTCCAAGATACCGCCCGCGACCCGCCAAAGAAAGCGGATTCGCGTCCCAACGCACGCGGGGGACGGCCGCCGCCCGGTCGACGGGTCAGGGGTCGCCGCGCGCACCGCCCAGGAACACCACGCGCCTCGTCTCGCGGCGCTCGCCCGCCTCGAGGCGCACGAAGTAGATGCCCCCGGCCACCGGGCCGCTGTTCCCGCGGCCATCCCACGTCGCGGCGTGGTCGCCCGCCGGCAGGTCGCCCGCGCGAAGCACACGCACGAGCCGCCCCGCCACGTCGTACAGCGTGACCGCCGCCGGGCCGGGCTGCGCGAGGCGGAAGCGCACCTCGGTCCAGGACCGGAACGGGTTCGGCGCCACGGCGGTCAGTCCCGTGTGCCGGGGCATGGCCGCGCGCGGCGCCGCGGTGGAGGGCATGGTCCCGCCGCAGCCGTTCGTTCCGGTCTCGCACGGCGGCCCGTCCGAGGCGAAACCGCGCGCGAAGGGATCCGGCCACTCGTTCGGCAGGTCGCCGCAGTCCACGGTGACGAACACGCGGTGCGCGCGCGACGGCGCGAGGCAGATCCGGCCCCCCGTGTCATTCACGATCCATTGCCCGAGCCGCCGGTTCACCGACTCGCCCGTGGGGCACTCGTCCATCACGAGGATGAGATCGGTGTCGCTGCCGAAGTTCAGCACGCCCTCCGCCGGCATGAACGCGCCGAACGGGATCGAGCCGAACACGCCGCACTCGAGCGCGGAGATGCCGCCCTCGCTGCACGTGAGCCAGAGGTGCACGTCCCGCGGGCCGCCCGTGGGGGGAGCGGTGTTCACGAAGGGGTCGGTGGCGCTCGCGCTGAGCGAGAACTCGGCGCCGTGCCGCGTTTCGTCCCGCTCGAACAGCGCGTGCTGCGTGACGTCGGAGTGGAACACCACCGTGGCGTGCGTGGCCTCGCCGGAGTACGAATCCTGCCCGCCGCCCACCCACTTCACGAACCGGTAGCCCGTCAGCGCGGCCGCGACGATCTCCACGTGCTCACCCGGCGCGTACGAGCCGGACGCGGGCCACACGCGCCCGCCTTCCGTGCCGGTCACCGTGAGCGAGAACCGGCCGTCCTCGGGTGGACGGTAGAAGTGCGCGAGCTGCGTCACGGGGCCGGCGACCGTGATCGTCGGGGAAAGCAAGGCTCCGGTGTAGGCGCCCTCGCCGGCGCCCGTCCACCCGGCGAACACGGCGCCGGGCTCCGGGACGGCGTGCAGCGTCACGGCGGTCCCCTGCGGGACGAAGTCCGGGACGGGCTCCACGGAACCGCCCGGCTCCGCGTGCGTCGCCACCCGGAAGGACCGCGTGTACGACGCGGTGAACCGGGCGTCCCCGTCCGGCGCCGTCACGGTGTGCTCGGCCGCTCCGCCGTCGGACCAACGGATGAAGTCGTGGCGCACGCCGTCCCCGGGCTCGAGGCGGACGGGCGCGGCGAGCGTGTGCTCGCTCCCCGGTGTCCACGCGAACACGGCGGGAGCGCCGTGCACGACGCCGTCCACCGCGAGGGGAACGCCGACCGGATCGCTCGTCACGAGCACGCCGGGCGCGTGGCACGCGGCGCGCGACGCCCCGATGTCCACGCCGGCGCGGTTGTTCACGGCCAGGAGCGGGGAGGTGGCGGCGATGAACAGGGAGTCCTCCGGATCCGCGCAGAACATCCCGTCCACGGAGAGGTTCCCGTTCCCCGGGTACTGGTCCGCGATGCGCTCGGTCCAGTCGCCGCCGGCGTTGCCGAACAGGTTGCACGCGACGAGGCTGGGCGCGAACGCGGCCGGGAGCGCCGCGATGGCGCCGCCGGAGAGCGTCTCCTGGATCACGGTGGTCTCCAGCGCGAGCGTGCGGCGGGACACGGTGGGCGCGTAGATGGCCCCGCCCTTCTCCGCCGCGTTGCGCAGGAACGTGCTGTGCCGGACGAGGAGGTGCGCGCCCGCCACGAGCACGCCGCCGCCGCGGGCGGCGCGGTTCCCCAGGAACCGGCAGCCGTCCACGGTGGTGGTGCGGTCCCGCGCGAAGATGGCGCCGCCGTCGCCCTCCGCCTCGTTCCGCAGGAAGAGGCACCCGGTCACCGGCGTGGACGCCACGAGGTGCACGGCGCCGCCGTCCGACCCCTTCGTCGCCCGGTTCGCCACGAACGTGCAGTCCGTGATCTCCCCGCCCTCGGCGCGGATGGCGCCGCCGCCGGCGGCCGCCTCGTTCCCCTCGAACGTGCAGCGCCGCACGGTGCCGGGGGCCATGTCGATCGCGCCGGCGGCCTCGCGCGTGGAGTTCGCGAGGAAGACGCAGTCCTCCACGAGGAGGAACTCACCGGCAACGGCGGTGACGGGGTGGGCCTCGAAGCGGGAGCCCGTGATGCGCAGCTTGCTGCCCCGGACGGCGCCGCCCGGGTTCGCGTGGAACACGCACGAGTCGATGGCGGCGTCGATGGCCGCGATCGGCGGGGCGGGGTTGTCCTCGAAGCGGCAGCCCCGCACGTCGAAGCCGGCGCCGTCCACCGCGCCACGGTTCGCGTGGAACGCGCAATGCAACACCTCGTGCCGGTCCGGGCCGGCGGACACGCGCAGCGCGGGGGCGGCGTTGCGGAAGGCGACGCGCTCGATGCGGACGCGCGCCGCGCCCGGCGACACGGTGAGGATGGCCGCGCCGGCGTCCGACCCGTCGAACCAGGCCTCGTCGCCCTCGGCCGGGCCGAGCAGCGTGACGCCGCCGGGCATGAGGAGCGCGGATTCGGGGTAGCGGCCGGGAGCGAGGCGCACGGTGTCGCCGGCGGCGGCGGCCGTGAAGGCGGCGCCGGCGGTGGGATAGTCCGCGGGAACATCCAGCGTGGCGGCGCGCGCGATCGGGGGGGCGGCCAGCGCGAGCGCGGCGAGAACGCCGCAGGCTCTCATGGGGATCACCTCGGATCACCAGGGGCCGACACGCCCAAGATAGCCCTCGCGGCCGGCGAATGCAATGCGCGACGCGTCAGTCCTTGCGGCGCTTGCCGTCGTGAAAGCGGACCAGGACCTCGCCGTCCTTCACCATGGCGTGCTCCTCCCGCGCGATGCGCTCCACCACCTCGGTGCCGCCGGACTTGAGCTGCGCCACCTCGGATTGCAGCCGCGCGTTCTCGCGCTCCAGTTCGGAGATCTGCCGCTCCAGCCGCGAGTTCTGGAACCGCACCCAGAGGAGGCGCGGGATGCCGGCGTCGCCGATCACGAAGGTCCAGGCCACCCACAGCCCGGCCAGCGCCAGAAGCAGCGGGCGCAGCCGCTGCCGCGGCAGGAACTTCTCCTGCACCAGGCGGCTCTGCCGCACCACCTCCACGAACGCCGTCTTCACTGGCGCCGGGAGCTCCACCTGGGCCATTCGCCTGAGGAGGCGGCCGCTCGGACCGCGCTGCATCCCGCGGCGGGCGGCCGCGGCGGCGTGGCGGCGCTCGTTCCCGCCGCGCGCGGCCACGCGGCGCACGAGCGCCGTGCGCCCGGCGCCCACCTTGGGACGCTGCGGGGGGCGATTCCCCCACGGACCGGTCAGTCCCGTCGCCATCCACCCCTCCACGATCGCCCGGGCGCAATCTAGCGCGGGGGGGCGGCGTCGATCCAGAAGTTCCGCAGGTCCAGCGTGATCCGGCGGGGGAAGGGCTCCTCCTTCACCCACGCCCGGATCACGCTGCCGGCCAGCGCCGCCGCGCCGAGCGCGCCGTAGAAGACCGCCCGGCGCGTGCACGTCTCCTCGAAGGGCTCGCCGGCCAGCCCGGCCTCGTACTCCGCGGGGTCGTCCCGCCCGACGGCCACCGCCTGCACCTCCACGACCTCGGCGCCGGCCCGCACGTCCACCACGAGCCGCACGTCGGCGCGCTCGCGCAGGCGGCGCCAGATGGCGAGGCGCTCCGCCAGCGTGTCCACCGCCAGGACCACGACCGCCCCGAGCCGGCGCGCCTCGTCCCCGGTGAAGCGCGCGTCCACGGTGGACACGTCGATGCCGAGCACCCAGAAGGCCGTGCCGGCCACGGCGTCCACCTTCGCGCGGCCGGCGGCCGCGTCGCCGGGGCGGAACCACTGGTTCGGGACGTTGTGCGGTTCGCAGCGGTCGAAGTCCGTGACCGTGAGCCGTCCGCGTCGCCCGAACCCCATCTTGCCCAGGCACATGAGCACCGCGCCGCCCAGCGCGCCGGCGCCCACGACGTCCACGTCCACGCCCTCGATGTCCTCCGGGGCGAGGAGGTCCTGCTGCCGTTCGAACGTTTCCATGGCGGCCTCCGAAGTCAGAAGGGAAGGTCCAGCAGTGCGTTGGGCCGGGCATCGGGGATGCGCACGCGGCCCGCGAGCCGCGACCAGCCGAGCTGGTTCGTCTCGACGAAGTTCAGCACGGTGTCCACGAGGCCGAAGGCGTCGTGCTCGCGCGCGAGGCGCGAGAACACCGGCAGCGCCTCGCCCAGGCACGGCGCGAAGCCCTGCTTTCCCGGACGCAGCGTGTCCCACACGCGCAGCGACGCGCCCCACGTTCCGGACGGCGTGAGCCGGAAGGTGAGTGGCCGCAGCCACGCGCCCTCCTCGCGCGCGCGCGGGCTCACGACGCCGGCGAGGTGATCCCCGCCGACGCACAGCGCCGGCACCGCGCGGTCCGCCACGAGCGTGGTGAGGCGGCGCATCTCGCGCTCCACCTGGGCGTCGTCCGGGCCGCGGTCGAGCGTCTCGTCGGCCACGATGGCCTCCAGTTCCTCGAGGTGCCGGGCGATGCGGTCGGGCAGGGGTTCCCGGCCGACGAAGCGCCGGATCATCTCGATCTCGTCGCGCGCGGCCCCGCGCCGGCCGCATGCGGTGGCGCGCAGGAGCGCCGCGAGTCGCGGGCCGGCCTCGACGCCGACGTGCGGCGGACCGTCCGCCTCGAGCGCGGCATCCAGGGTCCGTCCGTACAGCACGTCCGCCACGGCGTTCGCGGCGTCGGCGTCGGAGTCGTTGACCCGTTCCAGGACCGCGGGGTCCACCAGGAGGTGGATGCGCGGCTCGTCGCGCTCCACCCACGCCACGATGCGCGGCCGGTCCTTCAGGTCGTGCGCCGTGGCCACGTGGCCCGCGCGGTGGCGGACGTCGCGCGGCGCCGGCGCGAGCGGCGCGGCGGCCCAGCCGGACGCGCCGTCGCCCACGTAGCGCAGCGCGACCGGGCGGCCGGACGCCTTCGCCACGTCCACCGTGACCCACGGCACGCGCGCCGCGATGGCGCCGGGGTCCGCGCGGTCCACGGGCGCCGGGCGCCCCGCGTCCAGGAGGGCGGTGCAGCGGCGCGCCTGGTGCCGGCGGGCCGCGATCTCGATGCGCTGCGACAGGTTCGTCTCCATGGGAGCCTCCGGGTGTGGGGGAGGGCCGCGCCCTCCCCCGGTCCGTGGTGCGGTGTCGCGCTCAGCCGCCCTGCACGCGCGGCACGAGCGTGAGCTCGTCGCCGGCGGTGACGATCGTGGTGGGATCCGCCGTGTGGCCGTTGCGCGCGACGCGCCGGCCGCCGACATCCACGCCGTGCTCGGCGAGCACGTCCTCCACGCGCAGGTCCGTGCCGGGCCAGCGGCTCGTGTAGCGGCGGTCGCCGAACACGGTCAGCGTCACCTCGTCGCGCTCGTTCTTCGTCCCGATCGTGGCGAGCATCGTTGCCTCCTTCGCGGGTGGCGCACGCGAACGGTTCGTTCCCGTGCGTGGCCGCACCATGGTGCACGTGCGCCATGGCATTCCACCGTCGCGCCGCGAACGACGCATCGCATTCCCGGAATTCCGCGCGTGCGCGGACGGTGAGCGCCGCACGCGCGGGCGGCGCACGTTTCCCGCGACTCCAGCGGCGGCGCGCGCGCCGCGCCGTCACGGAATCCGCGGAGGCAGGGCACGAGCCTCTTGAAATGGGGGATGCGGATCCGGTTAGGATCCGGTGCCGTGCAATGGAGCGACGGGACCGGCCGCAAGGACGCGGCTGGCGGACGGGGCGAGGTGTGCACGATGAGCCGACACGACTCCCGCTGGTACTTCTTCCGACCCTTCCACGAGACGCGCCGGGGCCAGATCATCGGGCTGGCCACCCCGGTGGACCCCATGCGCGACGGGCTCGCCGTGTCGATGCTCGCGCGCCACTTCCCGGTGGACGGCTACGAGGGCATCGCCGTGGAGCCGTCCCGGCGCGCGCTTCACCCTGCCGCGAACGTGATCCTGGTGGGTTCGTCCGAGCTGTTCGTCAAGGCGGACGCGCACCCGTGGTCCGGCACGATGCCGCCGCTCGTGGTGGGTGAGGACAAGCTGGGAGACAGGCTTCGCAACATCAAGGCCGGCTGCTGCTTCGCGTTCGCGAACGGCGACGGGCGCTGGCTCACGAACGGGGTGACCGGGGAGCGCTGGGGCCCGTCGGGCGTGCTGGGTTCCCCGTACCGCGAGGACTACGGCGTGATCCGCCGCGTCTTCCGGGCGCCGTTCGAGAACACGGTGATCGTGGAGGGCATCCAGCGGCTGGGCACCTTCGGCGCCGCGAAGGTGGTCACGAACACCGTGGCGCTGGACGCGGTGTGGGACGCGGTGAAGCGCCTGCCCGCGTTCGACGAGAGCCGGCCGCTGGAGATCCTGGTGAAGGCCACGTTCCACGACCACGCGCGGCAGGAGGTGTACTCCGACGACACCGTGCATGCCGTGCCGCTGCTGCTCGTGTACGACCGGCAGTGGGTGTACGACCTCGTGAACGGCCGGGAGTGGGTGGATCAGATGCCGTGGCAGGTGCACCTGAAGGTGCGCGGCGACGAGGTGCCGTCGGTCGCGCGCGGCGCGGTGCATGAGCGCCCGCGGCTGGAGATCGAGGCGGACCTGCGCCACGCGGCGCCGGAGTTCCGCGACTTGGCGCGCACGCTCTTCCTGTCGGACGCACCGCCGCCCGCGATCGGCGCGCCGGATGCGGAACTGGACGCGCTGCTCGCCTTGCTCGGACCGGAGGTGGACCGGTTCCGCGTGTTCCTGGTGGACGAGGGCCCCTTCGCGTCCAGCACCGAGCGGCGCCAGGAGCTCCCGCGCGGCCACTCCCGGATCCGGAAGCTCCGGAAGCAGTTCCTGGTCCACCTGGCGCTGCGGCGTGTCCGCAACCGCCGCCTGCGCTGCGACGAGGCGTCGATCCGCCGCTACTTCCCGGACTTCGAGCCCGGGGAGTGCGCGAAGCCCTTCGCCTCCCGGTTCATCGGCGCCGTCCCGGGCCGCATGCGCGAGGGCTTCGACCCGCTGCTCGGCGAGGCGAAGCACCGGCGGGACCTCGTGAGCATCGAGTACGCCCGCCGGCAGATGGACTACGCGTTGCACCTGGAGCGCGCGGTGATGGTGCTCCGCTTGCGGCTGTAGCGGCGCGCGGACAACTGCGCGGGGTGACAGCGGGCGGCGGAGGTCGGGGCGGGGCGAAGGCCGCGAACGGCGGGCGGGTTTGCGGCGGTGGCCCCGGTGGGTCCTCCGCGGCGGGCGCTCGGCCTCCGCCGTCCGGGCGGAGGCCTTCGCTCCTGCGACGGCGGTCTCCGGCCGTCCCGGCCTCCGACCGCGTCGCAGAGCCGCCGCGGAGGACCCACCGGGGCCACCGCCGCGAACCTGCCCGCCGTTCGCGGCCTTCGCCCCGCCCCGACCTCCGCCGCAGGACGGTCACTCGCTTGGGGGTCTCACCCGGTCATCCCACCCCCGGACATCGCCGCGACTCCACGTGATCCCGGCGGCACCGGCGATCACATGCCGGCCGCGCCCGGGGCTGGCGATGGTCGCGCGCGGCATGCGTACCCCTCACTTCGGAGCGGGAACGACTCTGCGTCGGAGGGCGGTGCGAGGGACGTGGCCTCGGCGGGTCGGGCGAGGTCCGCGGTCGGGGGGCGGGGCCGATCGCGCCGTCGGTCCCGGCGGGTCCTCTCCGGCGGCTCTGCGGCGCGGCCGGAGGCCTGGACGGCCGGAGGCCGTCGACGCAGGAGCGAAGGCCGGAGCCGGGACGGCGGAGGCCGAGCGCCCGCCGGGAGGACCCGCCGGGGCCGGCGGCGCAATCGGTCGCGCCCCCCGACCGCGGACCTCGCCCGACCCGCCGAGGCCGCGTCCCTCGCACCGCCCTCCGACGCCCGCTGTCGCTTCCCGCCGGCCGCGCTACACCGCCGCGCGCACCGTCGACTCCCGCCCGCGGAACACCGCGACGCCGGGATAGGTGGCGGTGTCGCCGAGTTCCTCCTCGATGCGGAGCAGCCGGTTGTACTTCGCGAGGCGGTCGCTGCGGCTGAGCGAGCCGGTCTTGATCTGGCCGGCGTTCGCCGCGACCGCCACGTCGGCGATCGTGGTGTCCTCCGTCTCGCCGGAGCGGTGGCTCACCACGCACGTGTAGCGGTTGCGCACCGCGAGGTCCATCGCGTCGAACGTCTCGGTGAGCGTGCCGATCTGGTTGACCTTCACGAGGATGGAGTTCGCGCACTTCTCGTCGATGCCGCGGCGCAGGAAGCGGGTGTTCGTCACGAAGAGGTCGTCGCCCACGAGCTGCACGCGGTCGCCGAGCGCCGCGGTGAGCTTCTTCCAGCCGTCCCAGTCCCCCTCGGCCAGGCCGTCCTCGATGGACGCGATGGGGTACTTGTCGCACAGCATCCGATAGAACTCGATCATGCCGGCGGCGTCGCGCTCCTTGTCGCGCTCGGCCTCCAGCACGTACTTCCCGCCCTTGTAGAACTCGCTGGACGCGGCATCGAGCGCGATCCACACCTTGCGTCCCGGCTCGTACCCGGCCTTCCCGCAGGCGGTCATGATCACGTCCAGCGCTTCCACGTTGGACCCGAGGTTCGGGGCGAAGCCGCCCTCGTCGCCGACCGCGGTGTTCAGGCCCTTGTCCTTCAGGACCTTCTTCAGCGAGTGGAAGATCTCCGCGCCCATGCGGAGCGCCTCCGCGAACGTGGCCGCGCCGGCGGGCACGACCATGAACTCCTGGAAGTCCACGTTGTTGTCCGCGTGCGCGCCGCCGTTCACGATGTTCATCATGGGCACGGGCAGCGTCTTCGCGTTGAAGCCGCCGAGGTAGCGGTAGAACGGCATGCCGTACGCGGCCGCCGCGGCCCGCCCGGCCGCCATGGACACGCCGAGGATGGCGTTGGCGCCCAGGTTCGACTTGTTCGGCGTGCCGTCCATGTCCACGAGCATCGCGTCCAGGGCCACCTGGTCGGCCGCGTCCATCCCCACGATCTCGCTGGCGATGTCCTCGTTCACCTTGGCCACGGCGTTCAGGACGCCCTTGCCGAGGTAGCGCTTCGGGTCGCCGTCCCTCAGCTCCACGGCCTCGTTCTCGCCGGTCGAGGCGCCGCTCGGCACCGCCGCGACGGCGGACACGCCGGACTCCAGCGTCATCTCGACTTCCAGGGTGGGGTTGCCGCGGGAGTCCAGGATCTCGCGGGCGGTGACGTCGACGATCGTGGTCATGGGAGTCTCCGCAGGCATGGGTGGACCGGGCGAGAGGCGCGAAACCGGCGGGGAGTCTAGCAGGCCAAGCGGCGCAGCGGCCACGACTTCCGGCCCCGGAGTCGCCGTTGCGGGGGGCGCTTCGGTGCCGTCCCCCGGGGCCGGGCGCGGGGCCTGATGTTTGTGAAGACAGTTCGCATCCGAGGGTGTATCGTGCCCGGCCGATCGCATGAAAAACGCGATCCACGGAAACGTCCCCCGACGACGACCGTATCCGTCGACGAGGATGCTCAGGCCGGAGTCCTCGACGCCAATCGCCGGCCCCTGACGAGCCCGCCCCGGTGCGGGCCGAACCGAGGAGAGTTCCATGAGCCGCAAGATCCTGACGTCGCTGGTGATCCCGGGAGTGATGCTGTTCGTGGGCGCGTGCGCCCAGCAGCCGCAGCAGGAGGCCACGCCGGCCGCGGAGCCGGCGCCGGAGCCCGCGATGGAGGAGACCATGCCGGCGGCCGGCATGGGCGAGATGACGGCGGAGAAGGTCACCGAGATCGCGCAGCTCGTCGTGCACATGGCGCAGAATCCCGACGGCGCGGCGGACATGCTGGCGCAGCACGGGATGACGCAGGAGCAGTTGAACGAGGCGCTCGCGAAGATCGAGGCCGATCCCACGCTGAAGGCGGCCTTCGACCAGGCGAAGATGGCGGCCGAGTCCGGCGCCGGCGCCATGGAGGGCGCCGCGGACGCAGCCCAGGGCGCGGCCGACGCGGCGGGCGAGCACGCCGGTCACTAGACGGCGGAGGATCGTGCGGACGCAAGAGGGGGCCGGGTCGATCCCGGCCCCCTCCCGGCGTTCAGGGCATCACGAGCGCGTCGCTCAGAGCACCCGAAACACGGCCGAAGCCCGCTCCGTCTTCTTGCGCTCGTCCCGCTCGGTCCAGGCGGCGGAGACCGCCTCCTCGCCCTGCAGGATCCGTGCGACGGAGTCGCGGAACACGTACGCCTTCTCCACGTTCGACGTGGGGTCGGTCGGGATCACGTAGAAGCCGTCCCGGCCCAGCGGAACGGAGACGGTCCAGCCTGCCATCCGCTCGCCGTCCTTGAACTCCAGCCAGATCTTCGGCCGCGCCTGCCCGGGGCTGTTCGGGAACAGGCGGTGATCCCGCTTGTCCGGATTGCCGTCGAGCGAGCGCACGAAGAACACCGCCTTCAGTCCCGACGTGGGGACGTCCACCGGCGGATGGCCGGGTTGCGTGGCGACCCGGAACGTCTCGCGTTGGGGGTGGAAGTCGGTCGTGTGGCCCTTGATGACGCGGCCGTCGAGCCGACGACACACAACCAGCATGCTGCGTTCTCCACGGGGGTGTGTTGTGGTCCAGGGGCTTCCCCGGATTCGACGCGAGCGGTTGCCCGCTTGAGCGCGGCGGGACCGGGGTGCCGGATCCGGCGAAGCGTCGCGAAGACCGGCGAGCATGCGCCACGACTGCCGCGACCGCAGGCGACGCTGCGCGGCCCGCGCGGGGGGTCGGCCGCTGTGCAGGAATTGCGCTAGGATGCCGCCGGGCGTGGAGGAGTGCCGTGAGCGGAAGATCGCTGCTGTGGGCCGCGGGGATCGCGGCGTTCGTCGCCGCGGCGCCGCTCGACGCGGCGGGCGCGGGGACCTGCCCGTGACCGACGCGGTCCCGCCGGACGATCGCGAGTTGGTCCGGCGCGCGCTCGACGGGGACGAGGCCGCCTTCGCGCTGCTGGTCCGGCGATACGAGCGCGGCCTGTACAACCTGGCCCTCCGCATGGTGCGCGACGCGGAGCAGGCGCGCGATCTCACGCAGGAGATCTTCCTCCGGGTGCACCGGTCGCTGGGGCGGTACGACCCCGTGTACCCGTTCCCGAGCTGGATCTACCGCGTGGGCTCGAACCTGTGCATCGACTGGATCCGGCGCCGCCGCGTGGACACGGTCTCGCTGGACGCGCCGATCGGCGGCGAGGAGGACGGCCCGACGCGGGACGTGGCCGGGGACGATCCCGACCCCGCCCAGGAGCTGGAGCGCAAGGAGCGCCGGCAGATGCTGGCCCGGGCGCTGGCGAAGCTCCCGGAGGCGCACCGGCTGGTCCTCCTGCTGCGGCACCAGCGCGACCTCTCGTACGAGGAGATCGCCGTGGCCCTGGACGTCCCGCTCGGGACGGTGAAGGCGCGAATCCACCGCGCCCGGGAGGCCCTGCGGCGCGTCCTCGAACGGGACCACGACCGGGAGGATCTCGCGTGATGCGGGGGCTTTGGACTAGTCTTGCCCATTCCCGCGCTCGCGCGGGATGGGTCCACCGCAACCCGGGATCGGCCCCGTCCGTACCAGGGGTGTCCGGGGTCAGGAAAGCCGACCCCGGGGGAGATGGAACCGGATGAGCCCGCGCCGCAACGACATCGAACGGCTGCACGACCTCCTGGACGGGCGGCTGACGCCCGCCGAGGAGGCCGAGTTCGCCCGCGCCCGGCGGGAAGACCCCGCCCTGGAGCGCGAGTACCGCGAGCTCGCGGCCGTGGCATCGCTCCTGGACCAGTCGCTGGACGTCGATCCCCCGGCGGACCTGCTTCCGTCCGTGCTGCGCGCCGTGCGCGCGGAGCGGGCGGCGGTGGCGCCCCGCCGGAGGCTGCCGGCGTGGGCGGAGCACCTGCTGGTGGGGGCCGGCGCGTGCGCGCTGGCGGCCGTGGTGGCCGCGGGGCGCGTGGTCGGCCCGGAAGTGATCGGGGGGGCGGTGGTGGAAGGGGCCCGGGGGTTCGGGCTCGCGAAGACCGCCGTGATGGACCTGGCACAGTGGGACTGGACACTGCGGCTGCTCGTCACGCTCGGGCGCGCCGCGGGCACGGTCCTGGGATCGTCCGCGGGCCCGCTCCTGGGCATCTCGCTCGCGGCGCTCACCGTCGCCACGGTCTTCGGTTTCGTGATGCTGCACGGCGTTCGTTCGGCCCGTTCGGGAGGTCTCGGTCATGCGCATGTCCTCGCGTAGCCCGCGCATCGCATCCGTCGCGGCGGCGGTCGCCTCCGGCGCCGCGTTCCGCGCCATCGTCCTCGCGGCGGGCGCCGCCACGGCCCTCGGGCTCGCGCTGCTGTCCGGCACAGCCGCGGCGCAGGGCGGCTCCGCGGACACGGTGCTTACGCGCTCCCAGCGGGAGAGCCTGGAGCGGCAGCTCGAGGCGCCGGATTCCGCGAAGGGCGAGGGCCTCTGGGAGGAGTACCAGAAGTACCGCGACCGCGACCGCGAGGACCTGCAGGCCACCGGCGAGCGCGTGAAGGTGGGCGACTCGGTGGAGGTCCTGGCCGGGGAGCTCGTGGAAGGCGACGTGGTCTCGATCGGCGGCGACGTGGACGTGATGGGCGTCGTGGACGGGGATGTGGTGGCCGTGGGCGGGCACGTCATCCTGCACGACGGAGCGGTGGTGGAAGGGGACGCGGTCTCCGTGGGCGGGCGCGTGAAGGAGGAAGGCAGCGCGGTCGTGCGCGGGGAGAAGGTCTCCGTGAACGTGCCCATCCCGATGTGGGGATTGCGCAACCACGACGCGGGCGTGCCGAACCTCCTGAAGCACTTCCTCGGCTGGAAGCTGGGACTCGTGGCCGTGGGTCTCGTGCTCGCGCTGCTCTTCAACGCGATCGCGGGGCAGCGACTCGACGTCGTGAGCCGTCGCATCGAGGCCGAGCCCGGGCAGAGCTTCCTCATCGGCCTGCTGGGCGCGTTCGGTACGCCCATCGCCATGCTCGTGGCGTTCCTGCTGCTTGCCATCACGGTGGTGGGACTGCTGCTGTTCCCCGTGCTGCTCATCCTGCTGTGGCTCGTGATGCTGGGCGGGTTCGCCGCGGTGTCGATCGCGGTGGGGCGCCGCGTGGGGCGCGCCGCCGAGGACCCGGGTGCGCTGACGCCGGCCTCCAGCTCCTACCGCAATCTCGCTTTGGGGTACTTCGTGCTGCACGCCTTCCTGATCCTGGGCGTGGTGCTGAGCCCCGTGCACTGGGGGCCCGTGGGGCCGCTCGGGGTGCTGCTGGGCGTGCTCGGGTTCTTCGTGATCGTGTTCGGCACGATCATGGGCTACGGCGCGGCGCTCCTGAGCCGGCTCGGCACGCAGACCCCGGCGGGGCCCGCGTGGGTAGGGACGCCGCCGCCCGCGTTCGGCGCCCCGCCGCCGCCGCCGCCGGGGCACGCACCCCCGATGATGCCGCCGTCGCCGCCGTCCCCCCCGGCGCCGCTCGCTCCGCCCGCGCCGCTGCGCCCGCCCGGGGAGAGCTGACCCGCACCCCCGCGGCGAGCCGCCCGGAGGCGAGGCACCCTCGGGGGTGCCTCGCCTCTTGACCGTTCGGGGGGGCCTTTCCAAGATCCGAGGGCCCCGTCCTCGCGACGGCCGTCCCCATCCCGAGAGGCGCATGCGGCTCCCGTTCTTCGTCGCCCTCGCGCTCGCCTCCGCGTCGCTCCCGCTCGCCGCGTTCCGGGACGCGCATGCCGTGGGGCCCGCCGGCCTCCCCGATCGCCTGCACTACCAGGAGTATCCCGAGCTCGAGGGCCGGCCGGTGCGCCGCCTGCTCTTCCTCGGGGACAACCGCACGAAGGAGGTCGTCTTCCGGCGCGAGATGCGGCTGGAGGAGGGCGTACCCTTCCGCTCCGAGGACCTGTGGCGGGACTGGGAGCGCATCGTGGACCTCGGGCTCTTCGCGGAGGTCGAGGTGGAAGCCGTGCCCTCCGGCGACGGCGTGCTCGTGGTCGTCTCCGTGTACGAGCGCCCGTGGTGGTTCGCGACGCCGGTGGCGGACTACGACTTCAAGGAGCGGCGGATCGCGGTGGGCTACCGGAGCCGGATCCGCAACATCGGCGGGCTCAACCAGACGCTCCGCAGCAATGCCCGCTTCGGGAGGAACGACCAGGTGTCGCTCTCGTGGGAGACGCCGTGGCTCGGCCGCTCCCGCCTGGCGCTGACCGGGGGCGTGGACGTGGAGCTGCCGCGCGCGGAGGAGGACGAGCTCCGGACAACCCGGCTGTACCTCTCGTCCACGCGCTACCTCGGCAACTACAAGCGCGTGCGCACGGGCCTCACGCTGTTCTCCCGGCTGGAGAAGCTGGATCGCGACGGCACGCACCCGCTGGGGCCGGTGCGCCAGCTCACGCCGGTGGTGGGGCTGGGCTGGTCGCGGGACAGCCGCAACGTCCGCATCGACCCCACGCGCGGCACGTTCGCGTCGGCGAGCGGCGAGATCGTGTCCGGCTGGACGGACGACGACCTGGGATACGGCCGCAGCGTGCTCGATGCGCGGGGCTTCCTGTCGATGGGCGCGGGGATCGTGCTGGCGGCCCGGACGACGGCCACGCTGACCACCGGCACCACGCCGGACTACCGCCTGCTCGGCGTGGGGGGGGACAACTCGATCCGGGGCCAGCCGGAGAACGTGGAGTTCGGCGAGAACACGGCCCGCGCGTCCGCGGAGGTGCGCTTCCCGATCCTGGGGCAGCGTCGCTTCACCCTGCCCATCCCCTTCGTGCCGCGCCGGATCTCGAACGTGGACTTCCGCGTGGACGGGGAGCTGTTCGTGGACGCCGGGACCGCCTGGGACGACTCGGACGACTTTCCCGTGGCCCGCCTGCGCGGCGGGGCGGGGTTCGGTCTGCGGGTCTTCCTGCCGATCCTGGAACTGGCCCGGTTCGAGCTGGCCTTCGACCAGGCCGGGAAGCCCCGGTTCTACATGAGCGAGGACAACCTGATCTAGCGCGAACCCGCCCCGCGCCTGGGGTGTAGAATGCCCGACTGGCCGTCCCCCGGCGTCTCGGCCGGACCCGCGACGACCGACGACCGAGGAAGGAGACCGAACCGATGAACCGTTGCGCCTGCCCCTCCGGAATCGTCCCGGCGTTCGCGCTGCTCGCGCTGGCGCTGGCCGCCGGCCCGGCCGCGGCCGAACCCAAGGCCTGGGTGGATCCCGTGGAGATCGACCTGGGTGTCATCGAGGAGGGGAAGCTCTTCGAGCGCTACGTGGACGTGAAGAACGTCGGCGACGGGCTGCTCGTCGTCGAGGACCTGAAGACGTCGTGCGGGTGCACGGCCGCCGCCGTGGACGGCGCGGTGGAGCTGACCGCGGGCAAGACCCAGCGCGTGCGCTTGACGTTCAACTCCAAGGGCATGGACGGCCCCGTCCACAAGACGGTGACCCTGCAGACGAACGACCCCGTGCAGCCGGACCACCAGGTGGTCATCCGGGGCGATGTGCATCGCGCCGTGCGGGTCACGCCGCGCTACCTCGAGTTGCGCGACGTTCCCATGGCCGGGCCCTGGGAGCAGACGGTGAAGCTGGAGTCGGACACGCCGCTGAACCTGAAGGTGACGGAGGCGTTCATCCTCGGCGGCCGGCTGCGTGACGAGCCCTCGCAGGTCTTCGAGGTCCGCGAGGTCGGCACGACGCGCGAGTCGGACCGGGATGTCCGCGAGTACGCGGTGCGCCTGCGCGCGCCGGCGAAGCCGCAGAAGCTGTCCGAGGTGCTCACGTTCGTGACGAACCAGCCGGCGCCGAACGACACCGTGAAGGTGGCCATCCGCGGCGATGTCGTCGGGCGCATCAAGGCGTCGTCGGGGTTCATCGTGATCCGCGGCGTGGAGGTCGGCGAGACGGGGCGGCAGGACGTGACGCTGTCGTGCGCCGAGGGCGCGTTCCGGGTGCTCGGGGCCGAGGTCCCGGACAGCGAGGTCAAGGCCACCGTGCACGAGGCCGAGGGCCACCAGCAGGCCGTGGTCCGGCTGGAGTACACGGGCAAGGAGGCCGGCTCGAACGGCGTCCGCACGCTCGTGATCCGCACGGACGACGCGGAGCAGCCGCAGATCGAGATCCCCGTGCGGTTCAGCACACGACCTGCGCCGGGCTCGGCCGCCGCGAACATGCCCTCGCCGACCTCGGTGCAGCCCGTGCAGGCGCCGGCGGGGAAGAAGACCGGGAAGTGACGTCGAGGGGCGCGCAGGTCCTCCTGCTGCTCGCCCTCGCGGGCGCGTGGGGATTCGGCGTGAACGCGCTGCGGAGCGACCCGCTGCCGCTCCGCGGCGCGATCGGCCCGCCGCCGGTGGCCGAGGCGGGCGCCGACCTGCCGTCGATCACGGCCATCGCGGCGCGCGCGGCGTGGGATGCCGGCGCGTTCTTCGTGGACGTCCGTGATCCGGAGGCCTACCTCGCGGGCCACGTTGCCGGCGCGCTGTCCGTGCCGGCGGACGACTTCGACGCCTACTATTTCGACCACGTGGCGGCCCTCGCATCCGAGATCCCGCTCGTCGTCTACGGCGCGGGGCCGGACTCGTTCCGCGTGCGGCACGTGGCGCAGGAGCTGACGGACCGCGGCCACCTGGGTGTGGACCTCGTGGTGTGCGGCGTGGATTCGCTGTATGCGGCGGGCCTGGACGCGGGTTCGGGGGAGGCGATGCCGTGACCGGCCGCCACCTCGTCACGCTCCTGCGCGTGGGGCTCGGCGTGATCTTCATCCTGGCCGCGTGGCCGAAGCTCGCGGATCCCGAGGGATTCGCCGTCGCGATCTCCCATTACCGCATGGTGCCCGAGCCCGTCGAGCGCGTGCTCGCGCTCGTGCTGCCGCCGCTGGAGATGCTGGCCGGCGTGTGCCTCGTGCTCGGCGTGCTGGACGCCGGCGCCAGCGCCATCGTGGCGGCGCTCATGGTCGTGTTCACGCTCGCCGTGGGCGTGGCGCTCGGCCGCGGCCTGGACATCTCCTGCGGCTGCTTCGACACGGCCGGCGGCGCGAAGGTCGGCCTCCGCAAGATCGCCGAGAACGTCGTGCTGACCCTCGCCGCGCTGCGCGTGGCATTCGGCGACCGGTCCTGGCTCTCCCTGGGCGACTCACTCCGCCGAGCCAGCGACGTGGAGTAACGAGCGCGGACGGACGTGGCGGCGGAGCGCGCCGAGGGGCGCGGCCGATCGCGTCGCCGGCCCCGGCGGGTCCTCCCCGGCGGGCGCTCGGCCCCCGCCGTCCGGGCGGGGGCCATCGCTCCTGCGTCGACGGCCTCCGGCCTTCCAGGCCTCCGGCCGCGCCGC
>CAZNDO010000009.1:0-159179 GCA_964571855.1 uncultured Gemmatimonadota bacterium | reverse complement strand
CGGGACTGTACCGGACCCTCATAGCGGGTGGATCAGATTCCGGGGGGCACCTCATCTGTACAGCAGCGCATTGCTCTTCTTTCGCTCGCGCCACTCGCGATCGAGATACTCGTGCAATGCGTCCGCGCGCAAGGGCGATCCAAAGTCGGCATCTGCTGTGACGAGATGGATGTCGTCGCCCTCCGGGACCTCGTCAAGCAAGGCCTCCCAACACACGGCGTCGCCTAGCGAGTCGCCCTTTCCAGGCGGCTTGCGTAGGTCGCGCCTCGTCCGTGCTCTATCAAGGGACGCGCCGATCGAAGGCGACCGCGCAACCTTGATCATCGAACCGATGACGAGATCGGCGTGGAGCTTCTCGTCACGGGCCAGGTCTTCAAGTCCCATCACAAGAGCTCTGTGTTTCCGGTGCGCGTCCCGCAGCACGTCGCTCAATGCGGCCGCTTGATCCCCTTCCGCCAGTGATGGCGTCCGCACAACAACCCGCGCATCACGTAGATTCTTCAGTATGCTGGCTATCACGCGTGGTCGATTGCGCACGTACTCGTCCACAACCATCTCCGGCAGCCAGAGCTCGACTTCGCCCGCCTCGACCAACGACGGCAGCTTCTCAAGCTCGGACACCTCTGAGGGCGTCAACTCGTACAGACCCAGTAGTGTGTTTGCGTCGAGGAACAGATGTAGCACGCTCGTGTCTCCCGCCCATCGGCCCCCGAGCCTATTGCCGCTCTTGTCTCTCGCGTCGGGGTTCGAAACCATCGGCCGTTGGTCCCAGCACTTCGACCAACTCCGCCACCACTCGCACCATGGTCTCCTCCTCCGCGTCCAGCTCGATTGGCTCGAACGCGGCGTTCAACGGTCGAAGAGTGACCCGCACATGCCGCCACGTGCCCTCCTCGTCCGTGACCTTCTCACTCTCGTACCGCTTCACAGTGAACCGCTCCCCCGTCTCAGGGTCGGCCGCGTCCTGCAGTCCCACGAGGACGGTCTTTCCCAAGCGGCTCCCCGCCACCGGTGCAGCGAACAGGCAGTACGACCCATCCGGGATGAGCGGTTCCATCGACTTGCCGACGACCTGGGCCACGAACATGCCCGGACGCAGCGGACGCAGGCTCTCTACCTCGGCCCACTCCCACTCCTCGGCCTGGAGGTTCTGCACGTCCCCGAATCCGCCGGCCGCCGCCTTCAGCGGAACCAACGGGACGCAGGACACGAACCGGTCCTTCGGCTCAGGCCGAACGATCCGCAGGCGCGGACGCGTCACGGCATCCCCGTCGGCCGCGGAACCGAACCACGACGAGTCGTCGCGCAGCCGACTCCGCAGCTCCCCCGCCCCGAGGTACCCGGCCAGCCGGCGGAAGTGGCGCGTCATCGCCCCCGGATCGTCCAGGTCCGTCGCGGCAATCTCAAGTACCTCATAGCCGTTGTTCCGCAGCCACGAGCGGATCCGCTGATCCTGCTCCGCCGTCTCCGGGTTCCCGTGAAGGTGCGCGCTGAGACCGTCGAGGTAGATGCACACGCCCTCCTCGTCATCTCCCTCAGGCGCCCCATAGTAGACGTCGGGAGTGGTCGAGCCCACGGCACGGTCGAGCATGAGGCGCCGCCCGCGCTCGCCCTCCTCGAAGCCGGCCGCCCGCAGGAGATGGCGCAGGCGACGCTCCGCCTCGTTGACCGGCCGCGTCCCCTCGCGCGGCTCCGCAGCCGGCTGCTTCGCCGGGATCTCGTGGTCCCTGCCAAGCCTCCGCCCCCACGCCGCCAGCCGCTCGCCCGCCGCCCGGCGATCCAAGTGCTTGTGGTAGTACCCGTTCCGGAACGTCTGGAGGCAGTCGATGCACGACGTCGCGCACGCCGAAGGGCAGTTCTCCACGACCTCCTGCGCCACGGCCACGATCTCCTCGAGCCGATCGCAGATCTGCTTGAGAAGACCTGACCCTCCCGGCATGGGATCCCAGAGCAGAGCGTCCACATCGTCGCGGTCCACGTGGCCCACCACGAGGATCTGAAGATCCTCCATGTGCATGTCCAGGATCCGCGCCGCCGCGAACCGCAGCGCCTCGAGCACGCTGTAGGCCGTGGTCTGGTCCGCGCATCCCGGCAGAGACAGCACGTCGGCCACGACGTCCGCGTAGAAGCCCACCGGTTCGACCGAGCGCGCGCACCGTTCGCGGTGCGACTGCTCGAACTGGCTGCGCTGCTTGTCTGAGGACAGCGGCGACACACTCTGTCCGCACACCGTACAGACGGGATACCCGAAGCGCCCGAAGCGGTCGATCGCGGACGTAGATCCCACGTTCACGAGCCTAAGGCGCACGCCATGCCGTAGATGCACGGGCTGCGCCCCCCACCGGAACGCCGTGCCGCCGTTGTGCTGGTTCCGCTCCAGCCCATAGACGGCCACGCCCATCTGGAAGCGGAGCTCCTCCTCGTCGGAGATGTGCGACTGGTGCACGAGGTCCACGTCGCATACGGCGATCGTCCGGATCGCCGCACCGCCGAGTGAACTCGCCCCGGTCCCGAGGTTCGTCTCCTTCACGGCCTGCCGCTCCACGGACACCTCGAACACCGGCATCTCCGCGCGCTGCTCGTCGATGTCCCGGTGGAATCGGCGCGCCACAAATCGGTTACCGTTCGCGTAGATGAGATTCCCCGGAACGTACTCACGCAGGGCCACGCTCGGCGGGCGGGGGAGCGTGAACGCCATGGCCCCCGTGCGCCAGAAGGGGATCTCCGCGGTCCCGAGCACGGCGCCGGTCTCTAGCCCGTACCCCGGCAGGAACCCCTCCGCCGCCAGGACCCCGAAGGTGTTGACGTCGTCGTAGCCCTCCGCCTCCCGGCGCCGCCGGCGATCCGTTCCCTTGAGTCGCTTCACGAGGCCGTCGCAGCGGCGGAAGAGCGAGTCGTCCTCCGCGTCCAGCGTTCCCTGCTTCTCACGCAGCGCGTTCAGTCGGCGGATCTGGTCCATGGCCCACTGCAGACGGCGGCGAAGACGCGTCACGACCTCGTTCAGTCCGGCCACCATCCCGAGGACGTGTGCGCGAAGAGCCTCGGGCTGCGTAACGTCCGCATCCTCTGCAGGCCAGCCCTGCTGGAACACGCGGGACACGTAGGCCACGAGATCGTCCACGTTCGACTCGATGACCTCCTGGAGCGGGCGCAGCGACAGCGGCCGGTCCCGCACCGCCCCGCCCCCGAATAGATACCCCGACACCCGATCCGGGAGGCACGTGGCGAGCGCGTCTTCGATGTGTGCCCGCTGTTCTCCTGTCCGCGCCTCGTCCCGAACGTACTGGTGCAGCCGCGTGATCACCGTCGCGTGGACGTGCTTGGCCACCATGAGGTCGTTGCGCAGGTTGAACGCCGGCGGATCCACGCGGCCGGCAAGCAGCTTCACCGGGTCGGCGAAGTACGCCCGGTCGTGCGAAACGGGACGGCAGTAGGTGAAGTTCACGGCCATCCGGTGCCGGCGGCCCGCTCGCCCGGTTCGCTGCCAGTAGTTCGCGGGAAGCGGAGGGACGTTGCGCATCATCACGGCGTCGAGCTGCCCGATGTCCACCCCAAGCTCAAGGGTTGGCGTGCAGACGAACGCGTTCACTGCGTCCGAGTTGCCCTTGAACAGGTTCTCCAAGCGTTCACGCTCTTGATGGGGCACCATCGCCGTGTGCTCCTCGGGGCGGAGCATCGAGTACCCCTGGTCCAGAAGCTGGAGATCGTAGTTGTCCGGGTCATCCTTCAGGTATTCGAGCGTGCCGTCACACCGCCAAGCAGGACAGAGTTGGTTCGGGGTGCGCCGCGTGATCCGCCGGCGGCAGCTGCGGCACCTCCAGATCCCGTGGCTCGCGCGCAGCCTGAGTTTGTCCGCCGCGACCTGGTAGAGGCCGGTCACCTTCGGAAGCGGATTCCCACTCTGTCCCTTCAGCGTAACGGGCTCCAGGAGGCCGCGGTCCACGAGGAACTCGAACAGCCCCGTCAGGAACGCCTCCGCATCGTCCGAAGCCACGCCCCACTTCTTCACGATCTGCCGCAAGGTGGTGTCCCCGCGCTCGCTTAGCCACTGTGTGACCCAGTCCGAGCGCTCGTCCGCCGCGCGCCGCAGCTTGGTCCCGACCGGCGCGCCCGTCTGCGGCAAGTAGCCGCTCAGGATCTCCTCGGCGCCGTCACCCCAGTACTTCGTGAAGATTTCACGCTCGGGGTCGTGCAGGACGCGCTTGCGCCTCAGGTAGTCCAAGAGACTGGCCACGCCGTCGCGCAGGTCCTCGGGTGGCATCCCAAGGCCATGGGCGTGCTCCTGGATCCACCCAAGCCCCGCATCGAGTCCCTCGTACTCCACCTTCATCCGTCCCCAGGGCTCCAGACCGATGGACTGCCGCGACGAGAGGGTCACTTCCCTCAGGACCTGGATCCGCAGGAACTTCCGGCGCTCTTGCTCGTGACGCCCTCCCCCACCCTCCTTCCGAACCACCTGCCACACCTCGGGCACGAGAGCGCGAGAGAGAGCCTCGTCCCGTTCCAGGAGGTCATCCAGGAAGCGTGCCAGGTCGCCCACCGAAACGGGGCCGTCCTTGAGACCGGCCGCCATGAGCGCGCGCAGACGGAACCGCCGCGCGTGGTCCTTCATCCAGCCCGCTTGGAACGCCGCATCCTGCCGGTTGTCGCAGAAGACCAGGAGCCGGGGGCGCTCGGAGTGATGAATCATGTCCTGGGCGAGCACGTGAACGTCCGCCACGTTCGTGGCGCGCACGGCGCGTGCGGGCTCGCGATAGGTCGTGCCGCTCCGACGCCCCGTGGCACCGCAGGACAGGCAGCTTGACAGGTATCCCGGGTTGTTCTTGTTCTGCCGAATGGCGTGCAGCGTTACCAGTCCGGTAGTACCGCAGTCCGCGCATCGCATGACACCCGTGGGATGCGCGGCGCCACACCGGCGGCAGAAGGCCAAGGGGGTGACGCGCTCGTGCTCGTCGAGGTCCTCGTCATCCGCCCCACCCACAATGCGATCGACTAGGACCACGCGCCGGCCACCTTGCGCTTCATCCAGCCGCGGCCAGAAGTGCGAGTCACCGGCCGTGTCGCCACCGCCGGGCACTTTGCCGGTGAACTCGAAGTCCCTGAGGAACGCGAGGAAGTAGTGCTGCCCGCAGATCGTGCACGTCGTGACGGGGAAGTGTGCGCGGAGGTGCTCCCCCGCGGCGTCCACCTCGTCCTCGGCCGCGAGCCAGAGGCGCGGGCCGTCATGGTCCTCGGAGAAGCTCACCACAGCGCCGCTGATGCCGCGGATGAAGCCGTGGACCACCGGCCGGAGCAGGGGGCGGCCGTCCCGACGCGCCGCGGCGCCAAGCGTGAGCCATGCCAGCACTTCCCCTTCCGCCGGCCGGCGCCCGAGGCGCGATCCGATCGCCTCGGGAAGCTCGTGCAGCGGTCGCGGCGTGGCCAGGACCTCGGCCGCCTGGAACACGAGCTCGTTGGCGGAGAGCGCGGTGTGAAGGGCGTCCGGCACGTCCCCGGCAGGCAGCGCGCTTCCCGCTAGGTCGCGGTACGCCTCGCGGAGCGGCGCCGGGTCGGCGGCGTCCACGGCCGCCACACAAGCAGCCAGAAGCCCTGCCGGATCCTTCTTGGGCAGAGGCGGCACGGAGCGCGTGCCGGTCCACGCCTCGCCCTCGTACGCTTCGCCCACCGTCGCCACGGCGTCGCGCGGAACGCCGAAGAACCTGGCTGCGAACGCACGGGCCGCGTCCGGATCCTCACGGTCCACGATCGTCGCGGAGGTGGCCACGCACACCGTGTCCTGAGCATCCCGGCCGCAGAACGCCCGCAGCCGCCGGATCAGGCACGCCGTCTCCGCGCCTTGCGCTCCGCGGAAGGTGTGGGCTTCGTCGAACACCAGGAAGTCCAGCCGGGCGCCCGAGAACAGCGCCACGTCCTGCTGGCGCGTGAGCAGCAGCTCGAGCTGCTTTACGTTTGTGAGCAGAATCCTCGGCTGCCGGCCAGCGGTCCGCATCACCTCGCGGGAGCAGACCTCCTCGGCCGGGAAGACGGTGTCGCCGCGCTTCTCGCGCCGGACCCCGGCCAGACGCTCCTCGTACTCCGCGCGCGTGGACCCCGGGGGCATCCGAATCCCCGCTACCTCCGCTTCGCGGTCCGGCGTCTTGCCCACGTACATGCCGAAGGAGATCCCCGTCCCCGCCAGGAGGCCGCGCAGGCGGCCCAACTGGTCCTCCGCGAGCGCGTTCATCGGGTAGACGATGACGGCACTGATCCCCGGAGGTGCCTTCTCGTCCCGGAGTTCCAAGCACTTGCTCACGATCGGGTAGAGGAAGCACTCGGTCTTTCCAGACCCGGTGCCCGTGGAGACCAACGTGGGGCGGCCAGCGCGGATCGCGCGGATGGCCTCTTCCTGGTGTCCGTAGACGTGGGCGATGGCCGCGGGGATCCGCTGCCGCATGTGCGGGTGGAAGGCCCCCTCCTCGATCAGCGCCGCGACGGAGGCACCCTGCCGGAAGGGGCGGGACAGGCTGATGTAGGGGCCCTGAAGGAGGGGCGAGCGCCTGGTCTCGTCCAGGGACAGGAGCCGCCTCATCTGGGACAGGAGCCGCTCGTCCGCGAACGGGTAGGCCGTGAGCTGGTAGCGGAGGAAGCTCCGGACGACCTTCTCGGTGAAGACGATGGGGTTCAGGGCCACTTGCCACACGCTCCCGCTGCACGCCAAGCAGACAGCCGGACCAGGATACCGCCGCAGCCGCCGATCCGCACGGGCAGAAGTTCCGCAGGTCCCAGCGCGCCCGCCGGCCACGCGGCCCCCGTGGGGGTGACTGGCCCGAGTCGCCTAGTGTCACGAGGGGGGTGCCCAAGTCCCATCGTATTGCAGTACTCTTGGAGTCCGATTGCCCGAAACTGGGGGCGTCTGATGGCCGACGCTTCGATGCCTGATCCAGAGCCGCCACCAACGCTGGGACTCGGTGCGAACCCGTTTCCCGCGGGATCGCTCGTCCGCATCGTCACCGATCCAAGCCGGGTAGGCACGACGACTGGCCGGTGGAGGGAGCGCAACGGCCAGCTGCGGCTACAAGTTCGGTTTCCGGACGTCTCAGAGTTCGTACCTGCCGACCTTCTAGAGCTTGTCGACGCGGATGACGACCCCCTCGCCCTTCTGGAGCGGGGCAGATTGTGCGGTCCTTCCGATCTGCGTCGCACGTTGACCCACGTAAAGCTCACCGGGCGACTGGCCAACGTGATCTACAGCATGGACACCACAGGAGCGGACTTCTACGCCTACCAGTTCAAACCACTGGTCAAGCTCCTGAACGCCGCCACGACGGGACTCCTCGTCGCCGATGAGGTCGGCCTCGGGAAGACTATTGAGGCTGGCCTCATCTGGACAGAACTCAGAAGCCGCTTCGAAATGGGCCGACTCCTCGTTCTTTGCCCCGCCATGCTGAGGGAGAAGTGGCAACGCGAGCTGCGCGCACGCTTCGGCGTGGAGGCCGAGATCGTCGACGCCACCCGGCTGTTGGAGCGCCTTACCGCCGCAGCGCACGGTGGACACGCCGACCGCTATGCTCTCATCGCGAGTCTCCAAGGCGTTCGTCCGCGCAAGGCTTGGCAAGTCGAGGACTCGACTCACTCCGCGCCTCCGTCCACGCAGCTTGCCCGCCACCTCTGGCAGGCCGCGGAGGTTCGGGTGCTCTTCGACCTGACGATCATTGATGAGGCCCACTACCTCCGGAATCCTGAGACCATGACCGCGGCGTTGGGGCGCTTGGTTCGCGAGGTCTCGGAGTACGTCGTGCTGCTGTCGGCGACGCCCGTACATCTGAAGAGTCGCGACCTGTTCGAACTTGCCCGTCTTGCAGATCCTGACACATTTGTTCGCCAAGCGGACTTTGACGACTTGCTGGAGGCCAACAAGCCGCTCGTGGCGGCGCGCGATCGTCTCGCTCATGGCGGGGCAACTCGCGCGGAGCTGCTCGGCCTCCTGATCGAGGCCGCCAAGAACCCTCTGCTCCACGGCAACCAGCAGCTTACGAGCCTGACCGCAGACCTCCAGGACGCCGTGGACCTTCGAGATGCGAGTGTCGTCAGTCAGCTGATTTGGCGACTCGACAATGTGAACCTGCTCGGCCACGTGGTCACGCGGACGCGCAAGCGAGAGGTGAAGGAGTGGTGCGTCGTCAGGGAGCCGCTTGCGGAGTCGATTCCGCTAAGTGACCCAGAGCGGCAGTTCTACGACGCGGTCACGGAGGTTGTTCGCGACTACTGCTTGCGCGCGTTCCAGAACGAGGGCTTTCTTCTCGTGATGCCGCAGCGGCAAGTGGCAAGTTCGATGGCTGCCGCGTACCGAGACTGGTCCGCCCGTGCCGGCGACCTTGGGCTCCTGGAGGAGGACCTTGGCGAGGAGGAGGACGGGGCGGACCGCGAGGACACGGAAGCCGCCACCGTGGGGCCCGTCGTGCGAGAACTCTTGGACCGCGTAGCGCTTCTCGCCGACTACACGACGTTGCGGCGGCACGACTCCAAGTACGCGCGGCTACGCCACCGACTCCGAGAACTGTTCCGCGAGCATCCGGCCGAGAAGGTAGTGCTCTTCTCCTACTTCCGGCCAACGCTCACGTATCTGAGCGAACGCTTGCGAGAGGACGGCATCGAGAGTGTCCTTCTCCACGGCGGCACTGAGGACAAAGACGATACGATAGCCGCGTTTCGGGAGCGACTTGGCGGCACCGTTCTCCTCGCGTCTGAGGTGGCCAGCGAGGGCGTCGATCTGCAGTTGGCGTGGGTCGTAGTGAACTATGATCTGCCCTGGAATCCGATGCGCGTGGAGCAGCGGATTGGTCGTGTCGACCGCCTGGGGCAGCAGTCGCCTAAGGTCGCGGTGTGGAACCTGTTCCACGCAGACACCATCGACGACCGGATCTACCGGCGGCTGTACGAGCGCCTGGACCTGATTCGGAGCACAGTCGGCGGGCTGGAGCCGATTCTAGGTCATGAGATGCGGGAGCTCGCCCGGGACCTGTTTACCCGCCGGTTGACGCCAGAGCAGGAAGCGGCGCGGATCGATCAGACGCAGATGGCGCTCGCCCAGCGGCGGGCGGATGAGGAGCGGCTCGAGGAGGAGGCAACGCACTTGGTTGCCCACGGGGACTACATCTTGCGGCAGGTCCACGCTGCGCGGGATCCTGGCCGCCGCATCTCTGCCGAGGACCTGCGGCGGTACGTCGTCGATCACGTCCTTTCGCGCTATCCCGGCTGCGAGTTTCGGCAGGAGACGACGGACCTCGATTTCTCCGTGAACCTCTCGACAGCAGCGCGTATCGATCTGCAGGCATTCTTGCAGGAGCACCGCCTCTCTGGAGCTACGCAGCTTGCCTCTCCCGCGGCTGCATACGTACGGTGCCGCTTCGAGAACTCCGTGGTTCGGGGCAGCGCGGGGCAGCGTGTCGAGGTAGTCAACCAACTCCATCCGATCGTCCGGTTTGTCGGCCGTCAGCTGGACGGCGAGTCCTTCAGGAGTCGTCCCGCCGTTGCCGTGCGCCTGCGGCGCGATCTGGGTGGCTCAGTCGCGCCTGCCGGCCAGTACGTGTTTGCTATTCAACGCTGGTCGATGCGCGGCATCCAGGCGACCGAGCAGCTCCACTATGCGGTCGCGCGCCTGGACGGCAAGGACATGCTGAACGAGTCGACCGCGGAGGAGCTGCTTGCTGCAGCGGCGACGAGCGGCGAGGCGTGGCTGGCCGCGCCGGCCGTCGTTGACTTGGCGCGAGCGTCACGTGTCGCAGATGAGTGCTGCTTGGCCAGCGCCGAGCGCGCGTTCGCCAAGCAGGAGCGGGTCCTCCGGGCGCAGAATGAGGATCGCGCGCTCATTCAGGAACGTTCTCTGGACAAGCACCTTGCCCAACAACGGGCTGCCCTGAACGAACTCTTGTCCCACTATGAAGTGCTCGGCAAAGTTCGTCTGATGGCCCCGACTAGGGGACGCCTGCAGGCTCTGGAACAGCGGGTGAAGATGAAGCGAGGGGAGATCGCGCAGCGGCGCGCATTCTCGGCACGTCGCGAGGATGTCTGCGTTGGCCTGCTGGACCTCGTCGACTGAACACCGACTCGGCTCGGAGGGCGGGTAGCGTGCGGACCATCTGGCGCTGGCTCAGGCGAGTCACGCGGCGAGGACCGACTCAGGAGTCCTCGCCTTCGAGAGGCGCGCCTGCGGGTGTCCGCACGTCCCCTCCGCCTCCCAGAGCGCCGTCCGCTCCGGCCCCGGTCCTGGCTTCGCGGGAGGGAGTCCCGTTCCGATGGAGTCCTTCGCGTCCCGTCGACGCCATCATTGGTGTGGATTTCGGGACGTCCTGCTCCAAGGTTGTGGTACGAACTCCGTTCGTCGACAGCGGACGTGCGGTGGCAATTCCGTCGCCTGGCGGGGACCCCACCGGTCCGTTCCTCGTGCCCACGCGGCTGTTTGTCCGGAGCGGAGGCCACCTGTCCCTGAGTCGTACAACCGGATGCGAGCTACGGTCCGATCTGAAGGTCCGTCTATGGGATCACCCCGAGGACCCTGAAGCACGTGAAGACGCCACTGGCTACTTGGCCCTGTTGATGCGACACGCCAGGGACTGGTTCCTCGCCACACAATCGAGAGAGCTGGGCATCCACGAGGTAGCATGGTCTGCCAACGTCGGGATCCCATCTCCAGGGTATGACGACGAGCGGTTCCGTAGCAGCTTCGCCCTGGTTGCCCGAGCAGGTGCCGCACTGGCTGCCGGAACTCGCGCCATTGAGGAGGCGTCCGTCCGCGAGGCCCTTTCGGACTGTCCGCCCGGCCCCCCCGTGGACGTCGTGCCTGAGATCGTGGCTGCAAGCGTTGGCTATGCCCGTTCCGCGTTCAATCAGAAGGGTCTCCATGTCGTCCTGGATGTGGGTGCTACGACGACGGACATCTGTGGTCTGATCCTCGCAGATCGCGACGAGGCGGATCGCTTCGTTCTTCTCGGCGCCACGGTTAGACCGTTTGGCGCACGAGAGCTTCACCGCCATCGCGTTCGTACACTTCGCGGGCGCTACGCCTCGCTGCCACTGACCCCTTACGCGGTGGGCGATCCCGATCCTATGCTTCCTCTGGCCGACAACATCGAGGAGTATGTCGCCAGCCATGCTCGCGATGGCCTTTCGATAGAGGAGTTGGATGCCCCTTTCGCGAGGCGAATTGCCGAACAGGCGATGGAGCTGATCGTCGACGTCAGGCTCAAGCGAGACCGGCGCGCCAGAGCTTGGGACACCGGACTGCCATTCTTCCTAACGGGCGGGGGCGCGCGGGCACCCTTCTACAGCCGTGTCGTCGCGGAGGTGAACAAGCGTTGCACGAGACGTCTCAAGCTGCCCTCGTTTCGAGACGGTCCTCTTCCCGTACCCCTGAAGATCGTGAACGTGCGATCAGAGGACGTGTTTGCTCGATTGGGAGTGGCATACGGCTTGACGTTTGATGGGTTTGACCTCGGGGAGATCGTTCGACCATCAGAGGTCGAGGACCAGCGTCCGCCACAACGCAGGGCATTCGATGACCGCGACGCCAGTCGATGAAGTCGCTTCAGCGTGGACTGTGCAGGTCTCTCATCGAGTCAAGCCGCGTCAGCGCCAATCCAAGCACGCGGTCGTCGAACATCGCCTGCTTGCGCCGCGCAGCTGCGGCACCGCCCGGCCACACCGCAAGGCCGCGCCTCAGCCCCTCGACCGTCGGCTCGCAGCGCTCCCGCACGAGCAGCCAGTCCACGGTAGCCAAGAGTTCCATCCCGAAGGGTGACTCGAACCCATCGATCAGCTTGGCCGTCGTCTCGAGCGCAGGCACGTACTTGGCCGCCTCCTCGCCCGCGAGGCACTCGGCTACCGCGCCACGCCGTTCCGGATCGACCCAGATCGGTTCGAGCGGACCCGCATCACTCAGCCGCTTCGCGCAGTGCAGGTAGCTCCCGTCGAGCGCGTCCAATGCGTGACGGAGCCCGTCCGCGTAGGGTCCGTAGCGATTGGCAACGAACTTCATGCGTAGGATATCCTCTCCGGCGGCCCGCTCCAGCGAGCGCTGCAGGAACCACGCCAGCTTCTGGACTTCCAAGTTCGTGCAGCCAAAGTCTAGAACGGAGTACCGCCGCACCAGCTCCACGATCAGTGCGCGCGCCGGAGTCAGGGCTTCCACACCCGTTCGCTTCGGGCCGCCCTGGTAGCGCGCGGTCGGCTCGAAGACGACCACCTCCACGTCCTCCAGGGACGAGAGTGCCTTCTCGATCGCCTCACGGACGACGCGCCACTCGAGCCCCCCCTGACCGCAACCCAAAGGAGGCACCGCGATGGACCGGATCTCGTTCGCCTCCACGACCCGCACGAGGTCAGCAAGACCTGACCGGATCCACTCAATTCGGGATGGGTGGCGCCAGTGACGCTTCGTCGGGAAGTGGATGATCCAACGCGGGCCGACGAGCGCCTCGTTCCGCGTGACGAACATCGTTCCGACACGCACGTCCTTCCGCTTGGCGGCCTCCTCGTACTCCCGGGCCGAACCTGGAAAGGCCTCACGGAACATCCGCGCGATGCCCTTGCCCATCACGCCGACCTCGTTGACCGTGTTGACGAGCGCCTCCACCGGCGCGTCCAGGAGATTCCCCTGCGTATAGCGGATCATTCGAAGAACCACCCTGGCTTGCAGGCCACCTTGATCGACAGGCTCCGTCGCCGCACTTCGGCCGCCAGAGTAGCCTCTTCCGCCGCGCGAACGCAAACGATATGGGACACCACGTCGATTGGAACATGCCGGTGGACCAGGGCCTCCGCCTGGTAGCGTTCCATTTTCTCGGGGTCGTTCACGCTTCGCTTGAAGTCCCGCGCCTGCAGTAGCGGCCAGTCCACCTTGTCGAGATCCTGGACCTGATCAAAGAACCGGGCCGCCGCCAGGAAGGCGTGCCGGTCGGTGAACACGAAGCGTGCCCCGTGGCTCTCCAAGGCGGGAAGGGAGGTGACCAAGTGGACGAGCTCATGCGGCTCGCGGCGAGGCACGTTCCGGCCCGTCTTGATATTCAGCAGCATCGGAGAGCAGGGCGTGAAGTAGAATGGCACGTAGTCTCCGAAGGCACCGCCGGGGGAGATCGGCACCTTGCGCTGCATCCGCTTGCCGATCAGGTCCGGGCTGCCAATCTCCACGTAGTTCGGATCCAGCGTCCCACTCGTGCAGCAGTGCACCCCATGGTCCAGGATCCAGGGCACGTTCGCGATGTGTACAAGCCGGAAGATCAGCGCGCGTTGCGGCGTCAGCGCGGACATCGAGGGGCGACGAGCCGCGTTCATCGCCGTCTGGCCTCATCGGTCCCGCGCGGGAGTGGAACTGCCCGTCCAGTCGCGAAGTCGGAAGTCCCGCGCCCGGCGTTCCCCAGCAGGTTTCGCGCGTGGAGCACGCGCTCCCTCCGCGCTTCCTCCTGAGACTGAGTGCGCTGCCATTCGAGACGTCGAGGTCCGAGCCGGCCGGCGACGGGCTGGGGCACCCGCGCCCGCTCGTCCCTTCCAAGCCCATGGTCAGCCAATCGCACTTCGTGCGGCACGTGCCAGCCCTCCCCGGCGTTCTGTCCGAGGAATGCCGCGAGTCCACGCACAGCGGACCCGCCGGCAGCTTCAGTGTGCTTGGCCAAGTCGCGGACCGCGATCTGAACTAGAACCGTGTGGCGTAGTTCAGGTTCCCGATCTTTGTCTACTCGCCAGAATCCGGTACTCGCGCCGCCATGCCTTCCGCCCAGTGGATGGTCACACTCGCGCAAGACATGATCCATATCATCAATGGAGAGGCCGAAGACCGCCGCCGCGATAGCGTCCAACACCACCGACAGCCGGAGGCGCTCGTGGCGCGTGGTCGCATGGCTAGGGAGCTGCCCACTCTCCCGGAGGTAATGCAGAGCCTCAATCGACGCGGCTGGTCCCGTCAGATTCAGGGCGCAGGCAAGGCCTCCGACAACTCTCCATTCGGTGTCCAGAAGCGACCTAGGCGGCAGGGCCAGTTGCTCCAGCACTGCCCAGACCATATGCAGGCCCGACATGGTGGCGCGGGTAATCCAATCAAAGACGAGACTGTTCATGATTCCAGCAAGCGCGAGTGGGGCGGCGCAGCATAGGACTGGACTCGAGTGCCCGTGCGGCATCCCCGGAGTGACCGCGACTCGGGCCGTCCTCGTGTTGGTCGCAGACGTGACGTCCATGATCGCGACGCGTGGGTGCAAATGACCCGCGACGCGCCCGACGAAGTCGTCGCGCGCCATCAGGTATTGAGGACCAATGATAGGTGCGTCAAGGCGCCCACTCACCCACACCGCACCTCGGCCCTTCCCGCTGACCCACAACTTGCTGGCGTAGTCGAAACGGTCGATCATGCGCCCCTCGTACAGCGGCAGCGCTACCCCCTCCACCCGCTCCTCCCGCACCCATGCGTCCGCCTCCCGGGACAGCACGATCCCCGCCGGCACATCTGCCCGCGGCACGGGCAGCGTGTCATACGGTGGCTGCGCGCACCGCCGCTCCCCCTCCTTCAACGGCTTGACACCCAGCTCCGCCCACAGCTCGCCAATGGGCCGCCAGTCTCCCTTGAGCCACCTGCTGTACTCGTCCGGACGGTAGCCCTTCGCCTCCCAGGCTGAGCGCGGCGGGAAGAGCTTCGAGTCGTTCGTCATGTCGAACTCGCGGACGTACTTGATACCCCAGCCTTCTTCGCTCTCGTCGCCGAGCAGCACCGAGTTCGCGTAGATCTTCTCCAGGATCTCGAGGTCCCGCTTGGACTGGATCTCCAGCACGGATTTCGACCGCGGGCTGAACCGATCCACCTGTGCCCGCGAGTACGGCGTGGCGATCTCTTCCGCCCGCTCCCAGTCTTCCAGCTTCCGGCGCATGAACGCCGTCCGGATCGACTCGGTGCGGCCGCCCTTCTCCACGACGATGGGGTTGAACTTGAAGCGGCTGTCGATGTCGAAGATCCCGTCCCGGTTCTCGAATCCGAAGAGCCACTCCCAGCGGCACCGGTCCAGGAACAGACGTCGAAGTCCTCCCGTGCCGTGATCGGAGTAGATGCCCGAGGGGACGATGAACCCCAGCCGTCCCCCCGTGCGAAGCAGGACGTGCGCCTGCTCCAGGAAGAGCTTGTATAGGTTCAGGTCCGCCGATCCCTGGTGCCGGAAGGGATGCTGAGGTTCCGCGTAGCCTGCCCCCTTGCGCTGGGCTCGCCAGTGCCGGTGCAGGTCGGCGTTCGTCTTCCCGCGCACGATCGTGAAGCTCTCGGCGTCTTCCTCCACATCCGGATCTCCGAACGGGCGTGCCGCGTGGCTCATGAAGTTCGAGAGCGCGCGGAACCGGGCGGCGTAGTCCAGCCAGGACCGCTCCACCCACTCGGCCTCGAAGTACTCGCGCTGCCGCCCCAGCGCCTCCTGCTTGCCATAGGACCGGTAGAGGGGGTCGATGTTCGAGAAGAACTCCTTCGAGTTCGGCTTGGCGATGTCCCACGGTGGATTCCCGAGCACGGCGTCGAACCCCGAACCGTTCGACCGGAAGACGTCGGGGAACTCCAGCTCCCAGTGGAAGAACCACTCCCCGGCGGCGATGCGCTCCGCCGCCGCGCGCGTCTCGGGACCCGGCGAGCGGAACGTCGCGGGCAGCGGGGCGGCGCCCAGCTCGTTCGCAGGCCAGAACCAGCACGCGCACCATGAGTCCATCGCAGCCTTGAGGTGCCGCCAGGCATCCGACGCCTCGAACTCCTCACGGTACCGCCGGGCGCGTTCATGCGCGTTCTGTATGGGCAGATCATGCAGGCGTGCGAGCACAGCCATCGACGCATCGTGCACTTGATCCGCGGGGGTCCCCGCCGCTTCGAACGCGTCCAGGAACCCCGCCGACGCCCGGATAGCCCCCTCCAGTGACGGCGCCACCTGTTCCCGCGCAAACGCCTTGATCGCCTTCGTCCGGGCGTCCTTCTGGAAGTGCACGCCGTTGCCGTGGCCCTTGTCCCCACCCTCGCGGTTCTTCCACGCCATGGCCGGATAGTGCTGGAACTGGTCGAACCACGCACCCACGAGGGCGTTGCCGCACTTGATCTTGTGGTCCAGGAACGAGAATGGCAGCTCGCGGTCCATGGTCTCCACCCAGAGCGCGATGCGGCACAGCTCCACGGCCAGGGGGTCTAAATCCACCCCGTAGATCGAGCGCTCCACGACATAACGACGGAGAAGCGCCTTCGTTCGCGGCTCGAAGTCGTCCTCATCCGGCCGGCAGGGAAGGCGGACCTCCTGCAGTGCTCCGGTGGGAGCGCCCGGCGGGCGCAGCCCGAGGATCTCGTCGAGGGCACGGCCGGCGTCCCCGGTGAGGCGGCCGTGGTGGTGCAGAGCCTCATACACGGCGTCGGTAAGGAAGCGCAGCGCCGCCACCGGGAACGTCCCCGATCCGCACGCGGGATCGCACACCTTGAGCGCGAGGATCTCCTCGGGCCGCTTCGGGGTCCATGGAGATGCCGCGTCGTCGGACGGCGGCGGGTCGTACGCCAGCGGTCGCAGGGTGCGCTGCACGGTGGGCACGGCGAGTCCCGGACGCGTGTAGAACGTGCCCGATCCCTTCCGCGTCCCGCCCCAGCGGACGAGATACCACTCCCCCGGCAGGATCACGCGGTGCACCAGCGCGCGCGCCTTCTTGGCCACCGCATCCTCGAAGCCCAGCCGCTTCTCCGGAGTCAGCTTGCCCCGCGGCTTGCGGACGAGCGATCCGGCGGCCACGGCACGCCGCGCCCACGCCTCCGCGCGTGTGCGCGTGGTGTGGCGGTCGTCTACTTCGGCGTCGTCTGCCTCGTCGGTCTCGACGACTCCGGTGTCGTCCTCCGCAGTGGCCTCCTCCTCTTCCTCGTCCTCGCTCGCTTCCCCGCTCGAAGGTGCGGGCTCGTCGTCGCCTTCCTCACTCTCGTCGTCGGCGCCGGCATCGTCGCCGGTACTCGTGTCCTTCATCTTCTCCAGGAGACTTGCCAGCGCGTTGTCGTCCATCGCCTCCAGCCGCGAGAGCGGCAGCGCGGGCTGGTTCCCGACCGCGAGGAAGATGACCGGGTCGCCCGCCGGCGCCACGCGGAGCTCGAAGTCCAGGAGCCCCTCGTAGAGGACCCCGATGTACTCGCTGGAGAGGTCGCTGAAGTCCACGGGAACCGGGATCCACGTGCTGCCCCGGCCCTGCCGGACCTTCGCGCGCGTTCGCGTGAGCAGTTCCAGCATCTTCAGGACATCACGATCCGGGAGGATCTCGCGCTCGTAGCACCCGCTCTCGAAGACGGCGAGTGCTCGGGCCAGGCCTTCGATCGCGTCCGGCGCCCCGGGCGCAAACAGGTCGCCGCCGTACTCCGGAACCGGCATCTGCGCGTGGTGCGAGCCCTCGTAGACCAGGCGGAACAGGGCCAGCACGCGCGGCCATGCCGCGTGCGAACGTGCTAACCGATGCCGGCCGCCGGCCGCGGCCCTCTCCAGGTCGCCCAGGAGCGCCCCAAGGCCGTAGCTCCGGTGGTACACGGCGCTCTCCCGCGGCAGAAGGTCCCGCGACTCCGCGAAGAGCACGACCACCATGCGCATCACGATGCGCACCGCGGCCCGGTAGATCTCCGCCGGATCCACGTCCGGACAGGCCTCGCGGAGCTCCTCGCCGTGTGCCTGCACCAGGACCTCGACCGCCTCCCGGACGCGCTCGCCGAGGACGGCGGAGACCTCAGACTGCCCCTTGCGGCTGGCCAGGATCTCGGCGACCAGGGGGGACGGCTCGCCCTCGTCCTGCGGGACCCAGAGCCTGGGCGAGAGCAGGACGCGAAGCGCCGTCACCTGCGGAGCGAGCGCCCCCTCCTCGAACCAGAGGTCGACATCCCATTCGCACCACGCGTCGAAGTCGAGACCCGCGAAGACCAGCCGCCACTGGCGACCGTTTGTGAGGAGCGCCACTCGTTCACCGCCGGCGCGCAGCCACTGCAGTACATGGCTGACCGCACGCCGCCCGCGGCCGATCCCAAGCTTCGTCTCCGCGTCCAGGAATACGGGAAGTGTGGCGCCGCGGGGGCCACGCCAGAGCTGCCGCGGGCGGATGGTCTCGCCCGTGATCGCCCGGCGGCTCCACGCCGTGTCCACGGAGGCTCCGCGCTGCCAAGTTCCGGCGGTTGCCGTGAAGCCGCAGACCCTCTCCAGGACGAATGTGACGAACTCGGCAGGCTCACTGTTCCCGTCGAGGAGGCCCGCGGCGAGACGGCGAAGGTCGCGCTCGATCCACGGAAGCAGCGCGTCGGGGACGTACTCGGCGACGCTCCGCAGGCGCTCGGCGTCCAGGAGCAAGCCGCCGTGGCGCAGGCGATCCCAGCCGGGCAGTTCGCGGATCACGGGAGGCGCACCTCGACCACGACCGGAAACACCTGCGCCGGCGAGGACATCGCGTGGCGCCGCGGGAGGAGGTCCTGCAAGATGCGTGTCCGTTCGCGTTCGAGCTGCTCGCGGATCTCCTCGACGTGACGGCGGCGGCGGTCCAGTTCCGCCTCCTTCTCCGCGATCGACCGATCCAGGGCGTCAAGGCGACCGGCCTCGTCGAACATGACGCCCTGGGCCCGCTCGGCCTTCATCGCGGCGATCTCCCGTTCCAGCTTCGCAAGCGTGGTCTCCACGATGAGCGCCGACAGCTCGCCCTGTCGGCTCCGGTATCGTTCATCGGCTTCGCGGCGGGCTTGGGTGCCGGCAGTCTCGAGGTGCGCGCGCAGGGTTGTGGTCGTCCGTTCCACGAGGTCGAGCACGACGCGGCGGAGTTCCGGGCGGACTTCTTCGAACAGGGTCCGCGCGGCGTCGTGATGCTCAGTGTCCGGGGTGAATCGGCCGGGTGCGATCTGCGATGCGGGCCGGTGCGGAAGCGGGGGACCGAGCACCCCGCCGCGAATTGGGAAGGCCAGCGTCCGTACCCAGTGGTGGAACGTCTCTCGCAGGTCATTGACCGCCATCTCCTCCACGCTCAGGAGCACGAGGGCGTCCGCTCCTTGTGGCACGCCGCCGAGGCGTACGGTCCACCGCGATACTTCGTCTCCCGTGTCCGGGTACCGGCAGCGCGTGAGCAACGACAATGCCCGCTGGAGCATGGGGTGCGACAGGTGCAGAAGCGCCACGTCCGACCGCGGGCGGAACACTTTCCGGCCGCCGATATCCTCGATCAGCGCCTCCGGCGTGAACGTGATCCCTGCCACCGGGCCGAGTGTGGTGCGGTCAGCAGCGCGCCGAAGGGAGGTATCGATGACCTCAGCCCAGCCCGGAAGGGAGGGACTCAGGATCCGGCAGGTGGCCGGGGAGCCCGCGCACTCCAGCTGCGGCCGCCCGGCTCGGATGGCCATGGCCGACTCCAACGTCTCATGCAGCGTCGGCGGCGTGAGATCCAGCTCCGCGGAGAGCGCCGCCAACTGGTCTGCCGCGGCGCGCCCCTCAGCTCCTGTGTCCGTCGTTGAGTCTGCTTCGACGTTGGCTCGGCCGCGGGCCGTGGCGATTCGTCGGTCCAGATCGGCCTGGACGGTGGCCGCGCTCTCCCCTTCGACGAGCCGGCGGTGGGCCGCCTCGTCGAACAGCTCGTTCACGGAACCGAGGTCTTCGCGGATCTCGTCGGCCTTCTTGATCACGTGGGCCAGGAACTTCAGGTCCTGATCCTGCTCCGTGACGAAGTGGTGGATCGTCACGTCCCGGGCTTGGCCGTGCCGGTCCACGCGGCCGTTCCGCTGCTCCAGCTTCGACGGATTCCACGGGCAGTCGAAGTGCAGCACGTAGCGCGCGGTGGCATGGAGGTTCAGGCCCTCGGCCGCGGCGTCGGTTCCGAGAAGGATGCGGACGGTGGCCGCGGGATCGTTGAAGGCATGCTTCACGCGGTCGCGCTCGAACTCGTCCATCCCGCCGAAGAGCGTCAGGATGCGGTCTTCGTCATACCGTTCGCGGAGGCGACGGGCGAGGTAGTCGAGGGTGGTCTTGTACTCCGTGAAGACCACGAGTCGCTCGTCGTCGAGCCACGTGGCGCCGGGACGGAGCAGTTCTTCGATCCGGTGGATGAGCGCCTCCAGACGCGCGTCCGTCGACGGGTCTTTCGCGCGACCTCCGTCACTGGGCTCGCCGAGACCAAGGCCGTCCAACGCGCCGTTGATTGCCGCCATCTGAGGGGCCAGGTCAGCCTCCACGGACTTCATCCATGCGCCCACGACCCCGGCGGCCGTGGCTTCGCGAGACTGCATCTCCCGGTCGTCCGCCGTCTCGCGAGCGACCGTGCGCCGTACGGTCTCCACGTCCGCGTCTGCGGCGGCCGTGGCGGACGCGAGCCCCTCCTGACAGCGATGCCACGACTCCGCGAAGGCCGTGGGGCAACTGAGCAGGCGCTTCCCGAGAATCTCCACGGCGAAGCTGCCGGCCCGGCGCCGCTGGCGCTCCCGGGCGATGAGTTCACGGATCGCGGCGCGGAACTCGGCGAAGGCGGCGTGCAGCCGAGTCTCCGCGGCCGACAGCGTGAGCGCGAGGGCACGCGGTGGATGGCGGGTACAGAACTTCGGCGGGTTCGTCCTCGCGTTGATCTCGCGCTTGAGGCGTCGGAGAACGACGTCGGGAATCCTCACCCGCTCGGCCGGTTTGAGCTCGTCGGTCCGGTTGAATCGCACGGGATCGAGAATCTCGAGGAGTCCGGTGAAGCAGCGCGTGTGGCCGTTGTGCGGCGTGGCGCTCAGGAAGATCCGGTGTTCGAACTGCGGCGCCACCTGCCGGAGCATCGTGCAGAGATCGCTGTCCTCCCCGAAGGGCGACGGCATCAGGTTGTGGCACTCATCGACGATGAGCAGATCCCACGGCAGGTGCGGCGAGCCCGCGGGCGCGCGGCACGCGGCGAGGAACTGCTCCAGCACGTCCGGCTGCCGGAGGTAGTGATAGGACGCGATGATCCGGCTGAAGGAGCGCCAGGGGTTCGCATCCATGCCGAGCCGGCGGCGGAGGGCGTGCGTCTCCTCGCGATCGATGAGGTCGAATGGCAGGGCGAACTTGTCCTGCATCTCGTCCCGCCACTGGAGGCGCAGGGAGGCCGGCGTGAGAATGAGGATGCGCTGGATGCGCCGGCGAAGGAGGAGCTCGCTCAGGATCAGCCCGGCCTCGATGGTCTTGCCCAGCCCCACGTCGTCGGCGATCAGCAGGCTTACGCGGGGCATCCGGAGTGCCTTGAGCAGGGGAACGAGCTGGAAGTCGTCCACCTGGACGGCGCCGTGGAGGGGGCTGGAGATGGGCAGGCGGTCCAGGGGGCCGTCGCCGTCGGGGTCCAGGTAGGGGGAGGCCGCCGTCCATCGGGCGGCCCGGAGGACGGCGTCGAAGTCTTCGACCGGCATGGGATCGGACCGGGACGGCTCCGGCAGGGCGGCCGGCTCGAGGAGGCGGCGGCGGGGCTCCAGCTCCCAGATCAGGTCCTCGGCCGGGGGCAGGTGCTCGTCCTTGTACTCCACCCGGACGAGGTGGAGGCGGCCGCGGTGTCCGTCCTGCGGGGTGACCGACGAGATGACACCGCGGCGATTCCGCACGATGGCCACGATGCCCACGCGGGGAACGGCCGGAGTGTCGGAGCGGTCGCGGAGCGCCTTCGGTTCGGCTGGGGGAGCGGGCATGGGGCGACCCTACCCCGAGACCCCCCGGGTGGCCAAGGGGGTGGGGTTTGCTTGGCGCGCCGCGAGGACCGCTTGCCGTGGCCCCGAGGCCCCGCTTGCCCCGCGAGAAGGATCCCCGTCATACTGCCGTTCCCTCGGGAGCCTGCGATGGACCGCGACAGCAGAGTGCGGTTGGCCGCCTTCGCGTGGCTTCGCCAGCAGACCGCTCTGCACGGCGATGTTCTGCCCTGGCACCTGCTGCTCGCCGGTTTCCAGTTCGAGGGCAAGCGAGTGCCCTTGGTGAGCCAGCAGGGCATCTTCAAGCCTGCTGCCCTGCCGGAGCTGCCCCTGTCCATCCGGACTTCACACGACGGCCCGTACGACGATTCGTTCACGACAGATGGACTGGTCCAGTACCGATACCGCGGCACCGACCCGCAGCATCGTGAGAACGTTGGCCTCCGCCGCCTGATGGAGGGGCGCCGGCCGCTCGTGTACCTGCACGGCGTCGTCCCGGGGAAGTACCTGGCGTCCTGGCCGGCGTACGTCGTGGGGGATGACGCCGCTCGCCTCACGTTCACGGTGCAGGTGGATGAGGCGGACACCGTGGCGGTCGCGCTCCCGGAGGCCGATGCCACGGCTTCGAGCCCCGCTGACGAGGCACGCCGCCTTTACGTGACCTCCACAGTCCGCCGCCGACTTCACCAACACGCATTCCGTGAGCGAGTGCTCGCCGCCTACCGCGCGCAATGCTCCATGTGCCATCTCCGGCACGAGGAGCTGCTGGACGCGGCCCATATCATCCCGGACTCCGAGGAACGCGGCGAGCCGCGGATCGTGAACGGCCTCGCCCTCTGCAAGATCCACCACGCAGCGTTCGACCGCCACATTCTCGGCGTCCGTCCGGACTACCGCATCGAGGTGCGGAAGGACATTCTGGATGAGATCGATGGACCAATGCTCAGGTACGGGTTGCAGGAGATGAACAACCGAGCGATCGCACTGCCGCGGCGCACGGACTGGAGGCCAAATCGGGAGCTTCTCGAGGTGCGGTATCTCGCCTTCCGAGATGCCTGCTGACTGTGCTGACACCTGTCTCGGGGCCCTCGAGCCCGCTCAACCCCAGGGCAGACGGCACCCCTGCTGCCCTTTCCCTCCCGAGGCACTCGACATTCGCGAGCGATGGCGCTACAACGTCTCCGCACCGTCCGAGGAGGGACCAGGTGGAGCCGCCGACCCGCCCCCAACGTGCCTCCGCTCGAAGGGACTAGTATGGCAACTGCGATCAGGTCCTGGCAAATCGTCGATGGCAAGCTGGCACCCATCGAAACAGACCTAGCGAGGGAGGGGCGAACCGAGCATCTTGACCTGGAGGCGTGGATCGCTAGTGACCCATCCATTCTTGCTCCTGGCCTCGCAATCATCGGACGCCAGGTCCCCACTCCGTCGGGTCCGCTCGACCTCCTCGGCATCGACCGGGCGGGCAATGCAGTCGTTGTCGAACTCAAACGCGACCGCCTGCCAAGAGAGGTCCTCGCGCAAGCCGTGGACTATGCTTCGGCAGTGGCCGAGTGGACGGCGGACAAGCTCTCGGAGATCTGCGCCACGTACACGGGTCGCGACTTGGAGACGGTGCTCTCGGACACTTTCCCTGACACCGATCTCGAGTCCATCAGCATCAACGAGTCGCAGCGAATCTTGCTGGTGGGATTCTCCGTGGAGACCGCCCTGGAGCGCATGATCTCTTGGATGTCCAGTACGTATGGGGTTGGCGTTAATGCGGTGGTCCTGAACTACGTCCGCACCTCCGGCGGCGACGAGGTACTGACCAAGACGGTAGTCGTACCCGAGGACGTTGAGGAGCAGCGCGCCCGAAGGCGCAAGTTTGAGATTCCCATGTCTGATGTGCCAGGCCAGCACCAGCCTGAGCAGGTACGGGCAATGCTCCGAGAATATCTCGCCAAGGACGAGTACGCGGCGATCAGGAACATTAGGGATGTCCTGGCCCCAGCGCTTCTTCAACAGAAGACGGTGTCCCGTCTCGACCTTGTCAAATCCCTCGTGGCCTCCGGCCTCTATGACACGCCGACTGCGGCGGGGTATGCTGCGGTCCACATCTCCAAGCAGATTGGCGCCGCGCGCAATGACTTTCTACGTCAGGTCTTTGGATACGACTATCCGGATTATCCGTGGGCCAAGGACAACTACGTTGTTCGCGAGGGAATGCGAGACCTGCTCCAAGAGGTTCTGGCGGAGTTGTCAGAAGGGCACCGTGGGCCCCGTCACTTGGCATCCGACCGCTAGGAAGGACGGCGTTGGTGAAGGAGGAGTTGGGGGCCACCGTGCTCAGCAAACAGGATAGGCAGCACATCGCCGACCTGTGGCATCGGGTCATTCCGCCTCGAACCGGATTCGAGCGCCACTTCCTCGCCGTGTGTCAAGGCCGGGGCCGTGCCTGCACTTCTCTGGAGAAGCAGTGGTTCGAGTACTGGAAGCGGGCGGTGGCCACCGGGGAGCATCCGCCGTCTGCGTCGCGCCCTCGACCTGCCGCCTTGCAGGCCCGTGCCGCCGCCCCGGTCGTGCCAACAGCCAGTACACCTGAGGCCAGGCCACAAGCGCTGAGCGAACGCGAGCGCGCGGCACGTACACGCGAACTCGCGCGACTCGGTTACACACCGGAGGTCATCGAGCGGCTGGAGCGGCAGGACGGCAAGCGCCGCAAGCAGGAGAACGAGGGCTACTTCGCGAGCGGGCACCAGGGATACGGCGAGCCTCTCTTCCATCGTGCAGGTTGCTCCTGGGTCACACGGCTGGATCGGGATCGAGCGATTGTCTTCTCCTCGCGAGAGGAAGCACGAGAGAGCGGATATCGCCCCTGCCGGCACTGCAAGCCCTAGCTCAGGCGCGTGCGGGAGGATCCTCCCATCAGACCGGCTGGAGTGAGGCACCCGCCGCTCGCGACACCCCCTCACAACTCCCGCTGCACCCCCGGCGGATACCCCCAGAGCACGCACCGCACCACCTTCGTCCCTTCCGCATCCGTCACCGTCCCCGCGAAGAACGTCACGACCGCGTGCTCGTCGAAGTCCAGCACCGCCGTCATCCGCTCCGACCTCGTGGACTTCCCGTCGCCGTCCACGATGTCCACGTCGAACGTGTTCACGTGCATGCCCTGCAGCGGGCTGTCCGTCACGTCCGACTGCGCCCGGGCCGGCGCGAAGGTCCCGCGCGGGTGGACCTCGTTCACGCGGAACGCCGTCTCGGCCATCTGGACCTCGCCGTCCCGCGGGACCTCCACTCGCACGATGATCTCGTGGCTCCCGGCGACGGACAGCACGCGGACCTTGTAGGGGGCTGCCTCGGCCGGCGTGGCCAGGCCCGCCGTCCCCAGCAGCCCGACCGCGCACGCCGCCGCGGCCATCGCGGCCGCCGCCCTTCCCGCCGCGCCCGCCGCCCGCCCGGGGCTCATTCCACCCTCGTGTACGTGCCCGGCGGGTACCCCCACAGGTAGGACCGCAGCACCTTCGTGTCCTCCCGCTTGTGCACGACCCCGTGGAAGTAGACGACGTGCCCGCGCTCGTCGAGCACCAGGGTGATCTTCTCGATCAGGAGGGCGTCCTGGGGATCCTCCCGCGTGGCGTTTCGGATCACGCCGTCCTCGCCCTCCACGAGGTAGAAGGTGAGGAGGTACGCCCCGGGCTTGGGGTTGTCGAACTCCCCGTCCGCCACGCCCGGCAGCCACTCGCCGTGGGCGTCGAGCCGGTCGGCCTGGAAGCGGGTGGTCACGGGCTGCATTGCGGGGTCGGCGGCGTCCCGCAGCGTGACGGAGCACACGTGCTCGGTCGTGCACTCCACCTGGATCCGCAGATCCGCCTCGGCGGCGGGCGCGGCCGCCGGGCCAGCCGCAAGCGCGCCGGCCGCCGCCGCCGCCAGAAGCGCCGCCCTCGCCGCAACGCGTCGCCACCCGATCACGTCCTCCCCCCTCCGTCCGGCGCCCGCAGCTTCTCCCCCAGCACCTCCTCCACGAAGCGCGCCCCCTTCCCCTCCCGCACCACCTTCGCCACCCGCTCGCGAACGGCCGCCTCCGCACCGGCGTTCCCCGCCGCCTCCATCGTGTGCCGGTACGCCCTCCAAACGTCCGCCCCCGTGATCTCGTACCCGTACCCGTCCGCGAGCCACCGCAGCGCCGCCACGCCCGCCTCCACCGCGAACGCCGGGTTGCGCTTCGCGAAATCCCGCGCCGCGCGCGTCAAGGTCCGCGGGTCGCACGGCGTGCGGTTCGCCAGCGCGACCGCCTCCTCGAACAGCTTCGCTTCCTTCGCGGCGGCGAACCACTTGCCCTCCTGGCCCG
Organism: uncultured Gemmatimonadota bacterium; assembly: GCA_964571855.1. Taxonomy (GTDB): domain Bacteria; phylum ARS69; class ARS69; order ARS69; family ARS69; genus CAYYFX01. The sequence continues at coordinate 133,200 of CAZNDO010000009.1, read as the reverse complement.
GGGTCAGGGCCATGAGGTCGTCCAGCACCTCGGCCGCGCCCTTGTGCGGGTACTTCGCCTTCACCGCGCGGTACCACGCCACGTAGGTGTTCGCCCGGTTCGCGTTCAGCCCGTACCGGCGATACGCCTCGTCCGCCTGCCCCTTCGCCAGGAGGATCCTCTCGCAGACGCGATCGATCGCCCCGTCGCTGCCCCCGACGCCGCGGCCGGCCTCCGCCATCGCGAGCGCCTCGTCGAGGCGCCCCTGCGCGATCAGCGCCTCCACCGCCCAGCGCCGGTAGGGCCAGAACCTCTCCCTGGCCAGCAACTCCAGCAGTTCGTCGTACCGCTCCGCGGCCAGGAGCGCGCTCAGGCACGCCGACGTCCCGTGGAAGAAGTCCCACCGCTCCTTCGTCCGCCGGAGCGCCTGCCGCGCGCGCGGGAGCAGCCGGCCCGCCCACGCCGACGCGACCTCACGCGACATGCACAGCTCGCCCCAGTACTCCGTGAGGTCCTCGATCCAGGGAATCTCGTCCCGGGCGTGCGCCTCGAACAGCCGCTCCAGCCACCGCTGCCGCGCGGCATCCCCCACCGGCGCCGCGGCGATCACGGGAACGAGCGCGGCGATGGCGTGGCGGACGGCGGTGCCCATGGCTCCTGAGGACCCGTCCACGTGCTCGAGCGCGGGCGACACCTTCTCCAGGAAGATCACCGCGCCCTCGGCCCCGCGCACGGGATCCCGCCGGGCGACGTCGGTGATCTCCACGACCGCCTCGTGGACCCGCGCGATCGCCGGCTGCGACTGCCAGCCGAAGGCGTTCCGCCGGAACCTCGCGCGGAACTCCCAGCGGTGTGCGGTGGCTGCGCGCGGCATGCTCCCTCCGGGGGCGGCAGCCTGCGGCGTCGGGGCCGCGGCCGAGTGCCGGGAGTGTACCGGAAGGGACAGGCGGACGGCGCTGCGGGCGGGCCACGCGCGGCGTTCGAAGCTTCCACGCTCGACACGCCGCGTGGCCTCGGGCGGGGTTATTCGGCTCCGGTCATCCGCCCCGAGCGACACTCCGGCCGAACGCCATGGCCGTCGCTCACGCTCACGGCCGAGCCGCGCTCGCAGCCACGGACCTGAGCCGGACCAGTGCCAGGCCGAGCACGCGGTCGTCGAACATCTCCTGCTTCCGCCGGGCCGCCGCGGCGCCGCCCGGCCACGCCGCCAAGCCGCGCCGGAGTCCCGAGACCGTCGGCGCGCACTGCTCTCTCTCGAGCAACCAGTCGACGGTCGCCAGGAGCTCCATGCCGAAGGGGGACTCGAACCCGTCGATGAGCTCGGTCGTGGCTTCCAGCGCGGGCAGATAGCTGGCCGCCTCCTCGCTCGCCAGGTACTCCGCTACCGCAGCACGCCGTTCCGGGTCGGGCCAGATCGGTTCCAGCGGCCCTGCATCTCCCAGCCGCTTCGCGCAGTGGAGGTAGCTCCCGTCGAGGGCGTCCAGCAGGTGCCGCAGGCGGTCCGCGTAGGGTCCGTAGCGACTGGCCTCGAACCTCAGATCCAGGATGTCCTCCCCGGCAAACCGCTCCAGGGAACGCTGCAGGAACCACGCGAGCTTCTGCACCTCCAGGTTCGAGCAGCCGAGCTCCAGTACGGAGTATCGCCGCACCAACTCCACGATGAGTGCACGCGCGGGGGTGAGGGTCTCGACGCCTGCTCGCTTGATGCCACCCTGGTAGCGTGCCGTCGGCTCGAAGACGACGACATCCACGGCGATCAGGGACGAAAGGGCTTCCTCGATGGCGGCGCGGACGAGGCTCCACTCCAGCCCACCCTGACCGCAGCCCAGCGGGGGCACGGCGATGGATCGGATCCCGTTCTCCTGGACGACGCGCGCGAGATCCCCAAGCCCTTCACGGATCCACTCGATCCGCGAGGGATGGCGCCAGTGACGCTTCGTGGGGAAGTGGATGATCCACCGGGGACCGACGAGCGCCTCGTTCCGCGTGACGAGCATCGTCCCGACGCGGACCTCCTTCCGCTCGGCCGCCTTCACGTACTCCCGGGCGGAGACCGGGAACGCGTCGCGGAACATGAGGGCGATCCCCTTCCCCATCACGCCGACTTCGTTGACGGTGTTGACCAGGGCCTCTACGGGTGCTTCCAGGAGGTTTCCCTGCGCATAGCGGATCATCCGAAGAACCACCCCGGCTTGCAGGCCACTTGGATCGACAGGTTCCGGCGCCGCACTTCGGCTACCAGACTATCCGCTTCCGCGGACCTGGCGCAAACGATATGGGACACGGCGCCGATCGGAACGTGACGGTGCACCAGGGCTTCGGCCTGGTACCGCTCCACTTTCTCGGGGTCGCGCTCGTCCCGCTTGAAGTCCCGCCGCTGGGAGGATCGGCCAGTCGATCTTGTCCACGTGCTGGAGTCCCTCGAAGAACTGGGCGGTCTGCAGATACGCATGTCGGTCCGTGATGACGCACGGCGCCCCGCTCTCTTGGAGGGCCCGAAGCGAAGACACGACATGCACGAGTTCTTGTGGCTCCCGTTGGGCCACCGCACGGTTCCAGCCGGTCGTGATGTTGAAGAGCATCGGGGAGCACGGGGTGAAGTAGAACGGCACGTAGTCCCCGAGCGTCCCACCCGGCGGAATCGGGACAGTGCGCCGAGTTCTCTTGCCGATGAGGTCGGGGCTCCCGATCTCCACGTAGTTCGGATCCAGGGACGCGCTCGTCCGGCAGTGCAACCCATGGTCCAGGATCCACGGCACGTTCGCGATGTGAACGAGCCGGAAGATCAAAGCTCGCTCCGGTGTCAGTTGCGCCATGGGGACACCACGCGCCGCACTCATGTCTTCCCGACCTCACGTTCCTGATGCGGCTCGCTGGAGACTGCAAGGGTTTCGCCGAGGGCGCGCAAGACTGACCGCAGCCCCCGCCTCCCGGCACTCCTGGGCAAGCCGGGCGGGAACTCTGCCCCCGGAGGGTCAACGGGCCGGGCGCTGATGACAGCCAGAACCGTACGGGGCGGGTCCTGCCCGGTCAACTCCACGGCGACGGCGGCCGAGGTGCCGTGGTCGGTTTCCGGCCTCCCGGTACCTTCGCCTCGTGCATCGCGTCCCGCTCGTCCTGTTGCCGCGCATCGCGGGCACGCGCGAGTTCCACCGGACCGACTGGCCGCGTGTCCAGGACACGACCCGGGAGGAGACGAAGGAGTTCGACGACTACTTCGATTTCGTCACGGCTGAGATCGGGAAGCTAGAACCCCTTTGGGTAGTGTAGGCGCCACCGCCGACTGAACTCGGTCTCTCTCATCCCGTGGACCAGGTAGAAGTCGTGCCGCAGCCCGAGGGCCTCCAGGCGCGAGAGGACATCGCTGCCGTAGCCGGCCCGCTCCATGAGGAAGCCGATGGCCTGATGGTACGGGTACGTGTAGTCGAGCTTCTTCAGCGTGGCGATGAGCACGTTCGTGGAGACCCGGGGCCGCGCGTTCTCGAACACCTGCAGCACGTGCGTCATGCCGCCGGCGTACGCGGGACGGACAACGATGTCGATAAGCGTTCGTTCGACCTTGGTAACGCGGAGGCGCTCTCCGGCGGGCCCTTCGAGTGTTCCCACCTCGAGCTGTCCGGTGTTCTTGCCGCTGAGGACAATGATCCGGGTGTCGTCGTGCGTGAAGACGAGCTTCGACTTCCGCTGCTGGTTCGCGAACGCCCGGTCGAGGGCCGCCTGGGTGAGTTCCCCTGCCGGACGCGGCTTCGCACTCTGCTCGGAGTTCACGTATACGACCTTCGGGATCTCGTCGCTCAGGCCGCGCAGGAAGACCGCCGTGCCGTGACTGAGGTAGGCGTTGCCCCGGATGGAGAGCGCCAGCTCGAACGCACTGGGGTCTCCCCAGACGTAGCGGGTGATCGGGCGGTAGTCCTTCGAGCGGAGCTCGACCCTCCGGAGACTCGTGTGGCGGAGCGAGAACTCGAGGAACTGCCGGAGGCCGGTTCCGGCGGGCAGCCGCCACTCCTCCCGGTTGTCCCGAAGGAGGGCCGCCAAGTCTCGTTGCGTCAGGGGGCCCACATCGGACGCGGACTTCAGCGCTCGGGCGAGCATGGCTTGCGTTTGGTCCAGGCTCCTGGCTGCCATCGGACGCCCTCTCCGTCACGTACTTGTTGGTATATATACGCACAGCATGCCACGGAGACAAGCGCCTGGAAACTCGTTGTACGGCCATCACATGTGAGCCTTCCGAGGTATCCGAGTCCGGACCCGCTGCGACGTCGGTATATGGACGGGCGCCGCGGAGACCCGGTCAACGCACCAGCACGATGCGCTGCCGCTCGCGCCTGCCCTCGGCTCGCAGGTCCAGGAAGTAGATCCCGGACGCGGCCGGCGTGCCGTCCGCGCCGCGGCCGTCCCACGACGACTCGATGCTCCCGGCCGGAGCCTCCCGGTCCAGCAGCGTGCGGACCAGCCGTCCGCGCAGGTCGTACACGGCCAACTGCACGGTCGCCGGCAGCGGCAGCGCGAAACGCACGCGCGTCGCATCGCGCATGGGGTTCGGGAACGGCGGCGACAGCGCCAACGATGCCCCGCGCGCGCCCTCCAGGGCGGACACCGCCGTCGACCCGGAGCCGGCCAGCCCCTGCACGCGGAGACCGGTGGGATTGCTGCCGCCGGCGACCACATTGGTCACGACGAAGTCCAGCACGTTGCTCCCCGCGACGAATCCCGACGTGATGGAGAACGGGAACAACGGGGTGTAGCTGGCCGCGGTGTCTCCCGTCGCGCTGCCGTTGAGGCGGATCTCGGCGCTGTTGTCCGCCGCGAAGGACCCGTGGAGTTCGACCGTTGCGGGATCGAAGCCAGTCAGGTCGACGAGGAGCCGGTAGACGTAGGTCCCGTCGGGATGGGGCGGGCTGCCCGGGAAGGCCTCATTCGCGGCAGGCGCGATCCATCGCGAGGTCGGGCCGTTCGCGACCCAGAATCCGGTGGCAATCGGGTTCGCGGCGATCGCGGCGGGGCCGGGATAGGCCGGATCCGCGCTGACCACGAGGGCGTAGTGGGGATCCACGGCCCCATCCGGCAGCAGGGCCCCGGAGCCGTCGACTCCGGTGTCGAAGAGACCGGGGATCGGGTCCGCCGCTGCAGCGGCCGCAAGGAGCAGTCCGAGGAATGGGAGCAGCCTGGGTATGCGGGACATGGTGCCTCCGGGGTCGGCGCGCGTGGGGTCGAGGGAATCGGGCGGAGGATCCCGGACCCGGGACCTCACCCTTCCTTAGCGCGCCGTCGGCGCGCGGAAGGGGCCATCGCGTGGGGTTCACCGCACGGCATTAGGCCACGTGCGTGCTCGCCCGGCTCACCGCGCCCTCGGCCCCGCGCGGCCGCCGGCTGCGACCTCCATGTCACACCGGGACCTCGTCCGGGTCGGCAAGCCGATAGCTCGTACTGCGCCCCCCGCCGGCGTTCCTCACGAGGACGCCGCGCTCGACGAGTTCGCGGATGTCGCGAAGGGCCGTGTCATTCGAGCACTTGGCGAGCTTGGCGTACTTCGACGTGGTGAGATGGCCCTTGAAGTCGTCGAGCATCCTGTGGATGACCAGTCGCTGCCGCTCGTTCACGGGGTGGCGGTTGACTCGCTGCCAGAGCTGGGCCTTGCGGAGGACGGGCGCGAGCGACGCGTCCGCCTTCTCCAGCGTGTAGTCCAGACAGCCCAGGAACCATGCGAGCCAGGCCGTGATGTCGAGACTTCCGCGCTGGGACGCCTCGAGCTGCAGGTAGTAGTCCCGGCGCTTCGCCTCGATCCCGGCCGACATGCTGTAGAAGCGGTCCCTCGTCCCGTCCGCCTGGGTCAGGACCATCTCGGAGATCGCGCGCGCGATGCGCCCGTTGCCGTCGTCGAACGGATGGATCGTCACGAACCAGAAGTGCGCCACGCCGGCCTTGAGCACGGGGTCGAGAGGTGGCGAAGACCCGAACCACGCCAGGAACCGGTTCATCTCGCCGTCGACGCGCCCGGCATCCGGCGCCTGGAAGTGCACCCGCTCCTCGCCGATGGGCCCCGAGACGACCTGCATCGGTCCCGCCTCGCCGGTGCGCCATGCGCCCACGGTGATCCTGGTCATCCCGCTTCGGCCCGTGGGAAAGAGCGCCGCATGCCATCCGAAGAGCCGCTCCGCGGTGAGGGGCTGGTCGAAGTTGCGGGTCGCGTCGAGCATCATCGCGACGATGCCTTCGACTCCCCTCCCGGGCTCGGGAAGTCCCGCCACATCGAGTCCGAGCTTCCGGGCGATCGACGAGCGGACTTCCTCGGGGTCGAGGCGCTCTCCCTCGATGGCCGATGACTTGACGACCTCGTCGGTCAGCGCCGCGAGGCTCGCCTCGGATCGGAGGTCCAGGCCGAGCGCCTGCATTCTGCCCAGGTGCTTGCCTTGCCGGTGACGCACCGCAGCCAGGGGCCCGGCCAGGGCCTCACTGTCCCACGTGAACTCCGGCCAGCGGGGCAACTGATGGATGTAGGTCATATTCGCCGCACCTCGTGCGGTGAATATGCCTCCGATTCGCCGCAGGGGCAAGTGTTCGCCGCATGCTCTGCGGTGAATAGCGCACGGCAGGAACGGCCACCTTCCGCGGATTGGGCCATGCGCCGCCCCGAGGCGTGGCCGGCGCACCGTGGACCCGACCACTATCAAGGTCGTCCCCTGCTTGACCCCTGGCGATAACTTCCTTCACAATGCGCTTCCTCAGTCCGAGCCCGAGCCGCCAAGGAGCGGCCCAGCACGGTCCGAAGCTCAACCAGGCGTGCGCCCCGGCTGCCTCCGGCTCCGCTCCTGAAGGGGGTACGCGACATGAAACTCATCCACGCCCTCGCCGTTGCCACCTTCTTGGTGCTGGCCATCACCCCGCCGGCGGGTGCTGACCAACTTGCCCGCACCGTGCGGGCAGCACCTCCCGTGCCGGAAGGCGATCCGCACTGGCCTAACGGGACGTTCTCGGCCGCAAGGAACGGGAGCGCCTCCGTCCGCTCGCAACACGTCTTGCTGATCCTGCCTAGGATCTGGCAGTTCCTGCGGTGACCCTGGAATGACGGTCGCTCGGGGATCCGCCCTTCGGACACAAGATCGCCTCTCCCTGCTTGACCCCCGGCGGTAACTTCCTTCACACTGCGCTCCGTCGGTCAACGTCCGAGCCGCGATGCAGCGGCCCTTTCCGGGTGCCGATGTTTCGACAAGGCGTGCGCCCGGCTGCCAAAGGCTCCGCCCCTGGAAGGGGTAGACGACGTGAAACTGATCCTCGCCCTGGTCACCGCCATGTTCCTGGCGCTGGCGATCTCCCCGCCGGCGAGTGCTGACCAACTTGCCCGCACGGTGCGGGCGACACCCCCGGTAGCGGACGGCGATCCGCATTGGCCCGACGGAACGCTTCCGGCGGCAACGGACGTGGGGGTCTCCGCTGCCCACCAGGGGACCGCTCGACAGGACGCTGTCCTCTCGATCTCTCCGCAGCGAAGCGCGTCGGAGAGCGTGTCCGTGCGGCCTCAACACCTGTGGCTCATTCTCTGGAGGATCTGGTGGATCCTCGGGTAACCCCTGCAGCCCAGGTCCACGATCGGATCGCGGCGGGCGATGCCCACCGCATCGCGGAGATGTTCGACGCCGCCATCGCGGAGTATGGCGAAGCGTTGAAACAAGAAGCCGAGCTGACCGCGATGGATCGCATCGGCCTGCGGATCCACATGGCGGACTGCTGTCATGCGGCGAGCCGCTACGAAGACTCGAGGCGGCTACTGCTTCCGCTCACCGACGACGACGCGCTCGGGAACGTGGACCGGGCACGCGTCCTCGCACGGCTGGGGTGGGCCGACTACTTCCTCGGCGACGTCTCTTCGTGCGAGCGCTTCTGCCAGGAGGCCGTGACTCTTCTCCAGCCGACATCGCATCACGACGAACTCGCCCGCAGTCAGCGTTGGCTCGGATACGCCCTGCGCTGGTCCGGTCGACTGGATGAAGCACAGGACCACTACCGCGACGCGTTGGCCGCCGCGCGCCGGGGAACGGACCGATCGCAGGTGGAGTCGTGCCTGCGTGCGCTTGGCGACCTTCATCGCTTGCAGGGACGCTACGCGGATGCCCTCCGGTGCCACCGCGAGTGCATGGTGCTCTGCGAGGGACGCGGGACGACACGTGGTGTCGCCAGGGAGAAGTCTCACATCGCCGTCGCCCTCTTCTACCTCGGCGAGTGGTCCCAGGCCGACACCGAGATCGCGGAAGCCCGCCGCCTGTACCGCTCCATCGGCCAGGAGCAGGACGAAGCCCTGCTCGGGATCCTCCAGTCCCGGCTCTCCCGCCGCCGCGGCGACCACGCCCGCGCCGACGTGATCGCCCGGGAGGCGCTGGAGTTCTCGGAGCGCGTGGGCTTCGCGCGCGGCCGCGTGCTCGCCCTCGAGGAGCTCGGCGACACCCTGCTCGAGTCCCCGGAGCCCGCGGCGGCCCGCGGGATCCTCGAGGACGCGCTCGCCGCCGCGCGCGCCATCTCCCCGGACGGCGACCTCGCTTACGAACTGGAGTGGCGCCTGGCGAAGGCGTGTCGCGGTGCGCGCCAGCTCGACGAAGCAGAGTCCCTCGCACGCCGCTCCCTCGAGGCCGCCGAGCGGTCGCAGGACCTCCGCGAGACCGGCAACGCGCTCGGCGCCCTCGCCGCCGTGCTGTCCGATCGCGGGGAGCACGCGCAGGCCGTCGCGGCGATCGAGCGGGCCATCGAGATCTTCCGGCGCATCGCCACGCCCTTCGAGCTCGCCGCCGTCCACGAGGAAGCCGCGGCCATCGCGGCACGCCGTCCGTCGGCCGACACCGCCGAGGCGCTCGGCCACCTGTTCGTCGCGGGCCGGATCTACGCGCGGCTCGGCGCGGTTCCCGCCGCGGAGCGTGTGGAGGCCGAGATCCACGAGCGCGAGCAGGGCGAAGCGCCCGTCGCCGCGGCCGCCAGCGGCGCCTCCCGCCGCACGCCCCTCCCCGCTCCGGTCGCCGAGACCGAGGAGATGCGGCGCATCCTCACCCTCGCCCGCGACCTCGCGCCGTACGACACCACCGTCCTCCTCGAAGGCGAGACCGGCTCCGGGAAGGAAGTCCTCGCGCGCCTCCTGCACGAGTCCGGCCCGCGCGCCGACCGCCCCTTCGTCCCGTTGAACTGCGCCGCCTTCGCGCAGCAGCTCCTGGACAGCGAGCTCTTCGGCCATCGCCGCGGCGCGTTCACCGGCGCCGACCGCGACCGCGCCGGCCGCCTCGAAGCCGCCGCCGACGGCACCGTGTTCCTCGACGAGATCGACAAGGCCTCCCTCGACCTCCAGGCCAAGCTCCTGCGCGTGGTCGAGGACCGCCGCATCGTCCCGGTCGGCGCGAACGACACGGTGCCGCTGCGCGCGCGCATCGTGGTCGCCACCAACCGCGACCTTCGCGTGGCCGTGGAGCAGGGACTCTTCCTCGCGGACCTGTACTACCGCCTCGCCGCGTTCCGCATCCGCGTGCTGCCCCTGCGCGAGCGCCCCGCGGACATCCGCGCCCTGGCCCGCCACTTCCTCGACGGCTGCCGCGGCCGTTTCGGCCGTCGCCGCTACGAGGTCTCCCCGGAGGCCATGGCCGGCCTCCTGGCGTACCCCTGGCCCGGCAACGTGCGCGAGCTCCGCAACGTCGTGGAGAGCGCGGCGTTCCGCGCGCGCGACGCGGGCCGCATCGCCCCCGAGCACCTCCCCGAGGAGATCGTGGCCCTGGTGGCCTCCGCGGCCGCGGCCAGCCTGCCCGAGCAGGTGGACGAGCTGGAGCGCCGCGAGATCCGCAAGGCGCTCACGAAGGCCGAGGGCAACAAGACGCTCGCGGCGCAGCTGCTGGGCGTGTCCCGCAAGGGCCTCCTGGACCGCATCCGCCGCCTGGGGATGGAGTAGCCCCGACCCGCCCCGCCGCTCGGCCCGCCTGCTCCCGGCCCCCGCGATCCTGCCATTCACCACGTGAATGATTATCATTCACGCCATGAGTGGATCTCCGCTCCCCGCCTCGTGACCGCCTCCCGGAGGAACCGATGTCCGAGGATCCCGTCCTGCTGCGGCAGTTCCCCGACCTCGTGTCGGCCGAGATGGCCGTCGAGGCGCTCCAGGAAGCGTCGATCGAGGCGATGATCGTGTCGGACGATCTCGGCGGCGCCCTCCCTTCGATGCAGACCGTGCGCGGCGTGAAGCTCTATGTGGCGGCCGGGGCGGAATCGGCCGCCCGCGCGATCCTCGACGCGATCGACGAGGCGCCCCCGCTGGAGGAGACGGACGATCACGGGGAGGGGGAGGAGGGCGACGAACCGCCCGGCTCTCCCGGAGACCGACCAACGCCACCTTCGTGAGCGCCCATCGCGAGACTGCGCCCGGCTCGGGTCATCCGATCGCGCCACGACCACGGCCGAGGTGCCAATCCCCGGGAGGGCCGAGGGTGCATCCAGGGCGGCCCCGCGTGACATGTCGCCAAACCGCGATTCTGGCGACACATTCCCTGGACATGTCGCCGCCCGCGACCTATCGTCCGGACATGTCGCAGAAATCGTATTCCGGAGACATGTCGTGACCCGCCCCTGGCGGCCCCAGGAGCCCTACGACGCCCTGCCCATGCTCCCGCCCGGTGGCGAGCTGGAGACGAAAGTCGTTCTGAAGCAATGCGTTACGGCCCGGGCCGCCCTCGCGGAACTCAAGCAGGCGGTGGAGCTGATTCCCGAGCCGGGGATGCTGATCAACACCTTGCCCGTTCTGGAGGCCCGCGACAGCTCAGGGATCGAGAACATCGTGACCACGGCGGACCGCCTGTTCCAGCACCTGGGTGCCGAGGGATCCGCGGACCCCGCCACCAAGGAGGCGCTGCGCTACCGCCATGCGCTACTCGAGGGCGCCGCGGACCTCGGGAAGACCCCCCTCGGCACCCGGACGGCAACGACCATCTGCACGCGGATCCGCGGCGTGCGCATGGACATCCGCAAGCTGGCGGGAACGGCGCTCGCGGATGCGAGGACCGGAACCATCGTCTACACGCCTCCGCAGGGGGAAGCGCGCATCCGGGAGTTGCTCGCGAACTGGGAACGGTTCCTGCACGAGCAGCAGGGACTGGATCCGCTCGTGCGGATGGCGGTTGCGCACTACCAGTTCGAGGCGATCCATCCGTTCACGGACGGGAACGGGCGCACGGGCCGCATCCTGAACAGCCTCTACCTGGTCCAGTGCGGACTGCTCCCGGTCCCCGTCCTCTATCTCAGCCGCTACATCCTGCGTCACCGGAACGAGTACTACCGCCGACTTCGCGCGGTCACCGCGGAGTCGGCATGGGAGCCGTGGCTCCTCTACATGCTCCGTTGCGTGGAAGAGACCGCCGCCTGGACCACGTCCCGCATCGCCGCGATCCGCACGCTCGCGCAGGAGACGGCAACGCTCGTCCGCGAGGAGCTTCCGAAGATCTACAGCCGCGAACTCGTGGACGTGATCTTCAAGCAACCCTACTGCCGCATCTCCGACGTGGTCGCCGCCCGCCTAGCGGGTCGCCAGGCGGCGGCGCGGTACCTCAAGGCGGTGGCGGCGCTCGGGGTTCTGGAGGAACGAAGCGTCGGCCGGGAGAAACTCTTCGTGAACGCGAAGCTCCTCGAGGTACTCACCGACGAGCGCTGACGCGCGTGTGTCGGATCTCCCCCGCCGCGGGCCTCACCCCTGTCGGGTTTCCCCCGCGGACATCGTTTCCGAAGGAGACGGTTCCCTTCCGGGGGCCGCCCGTTCGCTTCCCGAACCCCGCGCCGGACCGCCCCCGGCGCTCCTCCGGAGACCCCGCTCATGCACCTGCGCCCCGTCCCCGTCCCGGGCCTCGCCGCCGCCTTCTGCGCGCTCACCCTCTCCCTCGCCGTCCCGCGCGCCGCCACCGGTGCCTGGCCCGGCAGCCCCTACGATGCGACCCCGCTCGCCCTCGCCGCCGGCCATCAGGTGTACCCCGACGCCGCAAGCGACGGCGCCGGCGGGGCCATCGTGGTGTGGCGGGACGGGCGCAACGACGGCGCGGACGTTTACGCCCAGCGCATCAGCGCCACCGGCGAGACCCTGTGGACCACGGACGGCGTCCCCGTGTGCACGGCCACGGGAGAGCAGTCGGAGCCGCGGATCGCGCCCGACGGATCCGGCGGCGCCGTCATCGCCTGGCAGGACGGGCGCAACGCACCCGGGGACGACGCGGACATCTACGTGCAGCGACTGAATGCCTCGGGCGTCCCGCAGTGGACGGCGAACGGGGTGGTGGCCTGCAGCGCGACCTCCTGGCAGGCCGGAGTGGAGCTCGCGTCCGACGCCACGGGGGGCGCCATCGTCGTCTGGACGGACGCGCGCAACGGCGCGACGACCGACATCTTCATCCAGCGCCTCAACGCCCTCGGCGCGCCGCGCTGGACGGTCAACGGCGTGCAGCTCCGCGCCGCGGCGAACGACGCGGACTCGCCGAAGATCGTGCCGGACGGCGCGGGCGGCGCGATGACCGTGTGGACGGACTACCGCAGCGGCACCGGCCAGCTCTACGCCCAGCGCGTGAACAGCACCGGCGTCCCGCAGTGGGGAGCGAACGGCACGAGCGTCAACGCGGTGGACTACGCCTCCGGTCACGTGGCGACCTCCGACGGCGCGGGCGGCATGCTCCTCGCTTGGACGTCGCTCTCCGCCGACTGGAACGTCTTCGCGCAGCGCGTCAGCCCTTCCGGCGTCATGCAGTGGGGCTTCGGCGGTGCGCTCGTCTCCGGCGGGACCGGGGACCAGCATGCTCCGCGGATCGTGCCGGACGGCTCCGGGGGAGCGATCGTGGCGTTCGAGGATGCCCGGACGGGCGTCTGGCAGATCGGCGTGCAGCGCGTGAGCGCGGGCGGCGGGGAGCTGTGGGGCCTGGACGGCGTGGCCCTGACGAACCAGCCCGGCGGGAGCGTCGCCGCGCCGAGACTGGCAAGCGACGGTACGGGCGGCGCCATCGTCGCCTGGCTGGACTGGCGCGCGTCGCAGTACCACTCGATCTTCGCCCAGCGCGTGAGCGGGTCCGGCGCGCCGTTGTGGACCGCGGAGGGAGTCCTCGTGTGCGCGGCCCCCGGCGACCGGTCCAGCCCCGCCATGGTCGCCGACGACTCGGGCGGCGCCATCCTCGCGTGGCAGGACACCCGCAACAGCCCGGTCCACTACGACCTCTACGCGCAGCGCGTGGAGCGTCACGGCCAGCTCGGCCAGCCAGCACCGGCGATTGCCGGCGTCACCGACGTGCCGAACGACCAGGGCGGCTTCGTCCGCGTGGCGTGGGACGCGAGCGACCTCGACGTGGAGCCGGACTACGGCATCGCCGAGTACCGCCTGTACCGCAGCGTCCCCGTGCCCGGCCCGGCGGCGCGGCGACCCGTCACCACCGACAGCGACGTGGCCGCGACCGGCAGCGCGATCCTCCTCCTCGCGTCCGGCGGTGGCGGCACGTACTGGGAGTTCGTCACCTCGCAGGAGGCGCAGGCGTTCGCGGGCTACAGCGTCGTGGCCGCCACGCCGGCGGACTCGGTGGCGGGCTCGAACCCGCGGACGTTGTTCATGGTGGATGCGCGCGGCGGGTCGTCCTCGTCCAGCCCGCACTGGTACTCGGCGCCGGACTCCGGCTACTCCGTGGACAACCTCGCGCCCGCGCCGCCGGTGCAGTTCGCGGGGTCGTACGCCGCGGGAACGTCGCACCTCTCGTGGCAGCCCAGTCCCGAGTCGGACTTCGCGACGTACCACCTGCACCGCGGCACGACGGCCGCGTTCGTGCCGGACGGAACGAACCTGATCTCCGCGCAGCCGGACACCGGCTACGTGGACGCCGCCGGATCGGCCTACTACTACAAGCTCGCCGCGGTGGACGTGCACGGGAACGTGTCGGATCACGCCGCGTGGGCGCCGCTCGCGATCGTGGGCGTACCCGGCGGCCTTGGCGCCGGCATCGCCTTCGCGCCGCCCGCGCCGAATCCCGCCGCGCGCTCGGCCACGCTGAGCTTCGTTCTGCCGCGCGCCGCGCACGTGCGGCTCTCGGTCGTGGATGTGGCGGGCCGCGAGGTGCGCGTGCTCGCGGACCGGCCGCTCGCGGAGGGGCCGCACGCGCTGCCGTGGGATTTGCGCGACAACCGCGGGCGCGCCGCGTCCGCGGGTGTCTACTTCATGCGCCTGGAGGCCGACGGCCGGACGCTCGTCCGGCGACTGGCCGTGATGCGTTGAGGTCGCGGAGGGGCCGGCTCCCGCAGGTCAGAGGGTTGCCGGCCCCCACGCCTCCGTCAGCGGGCGGCGGGAACGCTGCGCCAGGCGCTCTTGATCCGTCCCCAAGTCTGCGGCTCGATGCCCACCGTGCCGCAGCCTTGTCTGAACGCCCCGACCAGGATGCCGCATGCGTTGTTCGGCGGGAGACACCGGGAGCCCTGCGCGAGGTGGTAGTCGCCGGCCGCGGGGTCGCAGTAGAGCGGCGGGGCCGAGAAGTTCCCGTCGACGCCAGCGGGATCGTCGAACCCCACCCAGTTCCGGGCGTGCCCCCACGAGTTGTTGCAGCGGAAAACGACGCCGCCATCGAGCCCGCGGTACATACTGAACCCGTCATCCCCACCCGTGGAGAGATTGCCCTCGATCACCCACCCCGGCCTCGGATCCATCGTCGGCCCGCTCCGCACGAAGGTGTTCCCGCGAATCACGACATCCTCATGGGTGCTGCCGGCCAACCAGCCGTCCGCGCGCTCGAACAGGTTGCCGGAAACGGTCAACCGGCCGGCCAGGAATGCCACGGCGTAGGAGATGTCACGGAAGATGCAGCCGGTAATGGATGCGGATCCCCGCTGGTGCGAGAGGATCGCGAACATGTAGTCCGCCTCGTCGTCGAACACGCAGGACTCGATCGACACGTCTCCGTCGTGCGACACGAGCAGCACGGGAACGTCGAGGCAGCTCTGGCTGTTCCGCGCGAACCGCGTCTCCACGATCTCCAGGCTTCCGAAGCCCTCGATCGTGCTGCTCCGCGACATGTTGCCCTCCACCGCGCACTCCCGCAGAGCGACCTGCCCGTAGAGGACGAGGGCGGAACCGAGGCCGCCGTCACAGTCCGAGCCGGTGAACGTGAGGCCCCGGATCAGGACGTCGACGGATCCCGAAGCGCTGGAGAGGCACTCCACCGGGCCGTCGGCGTCGACGATGGTGTGCTCCGCACCCTGCACGCCGATCAGCGCGACCCCGCTCTTCGCCAGGATGCCGCCCGGGTAGGTTCCCGGTTGCACGAGCACACTGTCCCCGGCGGAGGCGAGGGCCATCCCGCCCTGGATGGTGACCGCATCCCCGCCACCGGAGGCGTCGACGATCCAGATGGCTGCGTTCACGCCCGACGCCGGGCAGGTCAGTGCGACGGCCCATGCGATCGGGCACAAGCGGGACAGGTTCATGGCCGGCTCCTCCTCAGCGAGGGGGCCTCCCGCCGACGCGGCCCATCATACGCCTCGGATCCGCCGGCTTCCGGACCGTTCGGGCGGTCACCGTTCGAGTCGGATGACCGTGTCCCGTCGACACATATTCGGGCATCCGGGGACCGGCGGCGGGATCCACAACATGTTGTTCCACCATGTCTTACGGGACATTCCGACCGCCTGGCACGCCCGATGCTCTACCCCCCTTCGCAGGCCCTCAACCCGCGGAGGTGGACCATGAGAGCCAAGCGACGCCGCATCCTCAGCCTCACCGCTCTGGCGTCCGTCCTCGCCCTGGCCCTGGCGGCCGCTCCCGCGGCGCGGGCCCACGACGATCACGACGACTGGGACGATGACGACGGCTATTACGAGGACGACGACTCCTACGGCTACGACGACGACTCGTACTACGACGACGACCGCTGGTCGCACGGCGACTGGTGCACGTACGACCACTGCTCGCACCACGTGTCGATCCCGTACTACGACTCGCTCGCGCCCTACGGCGCGTGGCGGTACGTGCCCGCGTTCGGCACGCACCTGTACTTCCCGTACGTGGACCGCTCCTGGCGGCCGTACTACTACGGCCACTGGGTCCGCACGACCTTCGGGATGACCTGGGTCTCGCACGAGCCCTGGGGCGACATCCCGCACCACTACGGCAACTGGGTGTACGTGGCGCCGTTCGGCTGGGGCTGGGTGCCGGGGTGGGAGTACTCGCCGGCGTGGGTCACGTGGAGCGTGTCGGACGGCTACGTGGGCTGGGCCGCCTGCCCGCCGCGCGGCTACCGCTACCCGCACTTCCGGCACTACCACTCCGGCGTGCGCGTGTCCTGGTACGGGTACCGCGGCGCGTACGGCTACCACGACTCCGGCCTGGACTTCTCGTTCTGGATCTTCGTGGGCAGCCGCGACTTCTACCACCAGCCGGTCTACCGCCACGCGCTGGCGCGCCCGGCGAGCCTGAGCCTGTGGAAGACCAAGCGCGTGCAGCCGGTGGGCCCGCGCCTGGACGTGAACGCCGTGCAGAAGGTGACGCGCGAGAAGATCCGCACCGTGTCCCTCGACAAGGTGAAGCGCGAGGTGGGCGGCCGGAAGCTCGAGGTCTACCAGCCGCGCGGCCAGAAGGAGTTCATCCGCTCCGGCGAGGACGCGGCGAAGCGCAGCTACGTGAAGCCCGCGGGTTCGGACCGCAAGGGCAGCCACGTGCGCGTGGACCGCGTGGAGAGCCCGGGCCCGGCGAAGTCGCGCGAGGTGCGCGCGGATCGGCCGCAGCCGACGAAGCGCGTGGAGCGCACGGAGAGCGCGAAGCCGAAGCGCGAGGAGCCGGACCGCGCACCGTCCCGCGTGGAGGAAGGGAAGCGCCGCAGTGATCCGCCGGCGCGGGAGCAGAAGGTGGAGAAGGCGGAGAGCCGCGCACCGGAGCGGTCGAAGGCCAAGGCCGCGGACAAGCCGGCGGACAAGCCGCAGCCGAAGTCCGAGGGCAAGTCCAAGTCCCGCCCGGAGCAGCCGCAGGAGCGCGGCGGGAAGAAGTCCGGCCGGTAGGGAGGACGGGAGGACGGGTGGCCGACGGGCCGGGGGTCGCGAGACTCCCGGCCCGTTCTCTTGCGGGGCCCTGGTCGGGGATACGCCCGCCAATACCGTCAAGGCGGACGTCCCCCCCTTGACACTTATGTCAGATTGGATATATCTTGCGTGCTCGATCAAGGCCGTTGGTGTGGCTCGCAGGAGAGGTACGCACTCCGCCGTTCTCCGTCGCGGCCCGGATCGAGGCGGGGGCTCTCCTGCGCCGGGTGCAGGACGGGGAGACGCCGGGGATGCCCCACTGCCGGCCGATGCCGGTGATCGGTCCACGGTGCTACGAGCTCCGCGTCCAGGACGAACACGTCTCATGGAGGATCATGGCTCGGATCGATGAGGACGCGGTCGTGATCCTCGACGTCGTCCGCAAAGGCAGCCGGACGACCCCGCTGACCGTCGTCCGCTCGTGCCGGGACCGGCTCCGTCGATACGTTCGCGCAAGGGGAGGAACGGCATGAAGCGGTCCGTCCGAAGGAAGGTGGAGGCCGCCGGATGGCGCGTGGGAGACTCCTCCGAGTTCCTCGGCCTCACCGCCGACGAGACGGCGCTCGTGGCCCTGAAGCTCTCCCTGGCCGGGGAGTTCCGCCGCCGCCGCGAGTCGGCGGCGCTCACCCAGGTGCAAGCCGCAGCGATGCTGGAGTCCAGCCAGTCCCGTATCGCGAAGATGGAGTCCGCGGACGGTACCGTCTCGCTCGATCTGCTGGTGCGAGGGCTTCTCCGGCTGGGGATCACGCCACGAGAGTTGGGACGGGTCGTCGCGGCCGCAGGGCGGCGCGCTGCGTAGCATCCGGAGCGACCAGGGGCAGCCGGCGGCGCACTATCCCGACGCGCGCGAGGACCGCCGCGGTCGGCCGCCTCGCCCACGCTCGTGCGTCATGTAGCTCCGCAACACTGCGTTCATACGGGACTGGTACTTCGGTCCCCCGGCTTTGAACCACGCAAGGACATCCTCGTCCACCCGCAGCGAGATGGCCTTCTTCGGTACGGGGAACTGCACTTCCGCCCCCGCCCACACCTCGTCCGGGAGTACCGGCAAGTCCGCCGGTGCCGTGCGCGTGATCTCCTCGTCCGTCATCCGTCGCAGCCGCGGGAGGTCCGCCCGTCCCCGGCTGGGTCTTTCCCGCCCTCGCGATCGCTTCGTCATATCGCCTTCGCTCCCGCTGTGCCGCCAGCCGCACGGAGATGAGCCGCCGGATGGTCACGTCCCGCTCGATCCGGTCGGTGAAGACCACGACGAGATGTACCCCGTCGGCAACGCCGAGCGCACGGAAGCGCCGCTCGCCATAATCCCTGCGTAGATCCTCCGACACCAGGATCGGACCGTCGAAGACCAGGGTGGCGAACTCGAAGTCGAACCCGCGCTCGTGTCGGTTCCGTTCGCTCTTGGCCGGATCCCATTCGAATTTCATGGAGAATTTACGCCTGTATATACGACATGTCAAGATCCGCAGAGGAGCGCATGCGGGCAAGGTGCAGGAAGGCCTTACTTCGACAACTGGTGGATGCGGGGAGCGGCCGGAGGCACCCGACCGTCAAATGCGCCCGGTCAGCACCAGCACCGCCACCGCCGCGGCGGCCACCAGACGCCACCAGCCGAACACGCCGAGACCGCGGCGCGAGATCCACGACACCATCCAGCGCACGGCCAGCACCGCCGCCAGCCAGGAGGCCGCGAAGCCCGCGGCGATCTCCGGGACGCCGTACGCCGCGGTGATCGCGGCGCCGCTGTCGAGCAGCTTGTAGGCGGAGGCTGCGGTCAGCGTGATGAGCCCGAGCAGGAACGAGAACTCCACCGCCGCGCCGAGCGACAGCCCCGCCGCCAGGCCCCCGAGGATCGTGGCCAGGCTGCGGCTCACGCCGGGCCACAGGGCCGCGCACTGCGCCAACCCGATGAGGAGCGCGGCGCGCACGGTCAACGACTCCAACCCCGCGCCGCCGCTCCCGCCGATGCGCGACGAGATCGCGAGCAGGAGCACGCCGCCCGCCGCCCACGCCGCGGCGATCGGCCAGGGTCCGAAGAGCCGCGCCTCGATGGCGTCCCCCGCGAGCACGCCGATCACGGCCGCCGGCACGAACGCCGTGACCAGCGCCAGCGCCAGCCGCGCACCCGCCGGCTCGCGTCCGAGGAGGCCGCGCACCACCTGCCCCACGCGCTCCCGGTAGAGCCCCAGGACCGCCGCGATGGCGCCCGCCTGGATCACGATGGCGTACGCGTTCGCGGCCTCCCCGGGAGCGATGCCCAGGAGCCGCTGCGTCACGAGGAGATGCCCCGTGGAGCTGACCGGAAGGTACTCCGTGAGCCCCTCCACGATGCCGAGGACGAGTGCGTGCCAGGTTTCCATTCCGCCTCCTCTGCCCGGACCGTGCGGCAGCGTAGGGCCGCCCGGCCCGGCCGACAACCCGGAGGCGTGGCCGCCCTCACGTGTGCCGGCGACTTCGCCGATTCCTCCGGGGTGCCCCCTGGAGGCCTCGCCATGCACCGCACGATCGTTGCCGCGCTCGCGCTCGTCTGCCTGAGCGCCTGTTCCTCCGGCCGCGTGGTCGCCACCGCCGGGGACCCGGCCCCGAAATCGCCACCCCATCCCGTCTACGGACCGGTGGCCAGCCTCGGCATCCCGCCCGGCCACTACCCGCCGCCCGGCGCCTGCCGCGTCTGGGTTCCCGGGCGTCCGCCCGGCCACCAGCCGGACCCGTGCTCGTGCGCGTCGCTCGTGGGCGGCGTGCCCGCCGGCGCGTGGGTGCTGTACCGCTCGCTCGACGAGAACGTGCTCGAGGTCACGGCCTACGACGCCAAGCGCCCGAAGGTCGTGGCGTCCGTGACCTGGTACGACCTCGGCAGCGGCGAACTCATCCGCGCCACGAAGGGCGGCAATCCCGCTTCCCACGGGAAGCCCGCGAATCCCGGGAAGGCGAAGCAGAAGTCGAAGAACAAGCAGGGCTGACGCACGAAGGGCCGGGACGCTTCCGCGCGCCCCGGCCCCGTGCTCTCCCCGGACGGCGGCCAGTGCCGCCCGGGTCCTGCGCTGCACCGCTTCCGGACTACCTCAACCGCGTGATCTTCCGCGTCTCCGTGACCGCGGAGCTCTCCAGGCGCGCGAAGTACACGCCCGCGGCCACCCGCTCGCCGCGCGCATCCCTTCCGTCCCACGTGAGCGTGTGCCGGCCGGCGGCGCGCTCGCCCTCGGCCAGCGTGGCCACCTTGCGGCCGTTCACGTCGTACACCACCACGCTCGCCGCGCCGCCGCCGGCGGGCACGTCGAAGCGCAGCGACGTCTCGGACGCGAACGGGTTCGGCCGCGGCGACGCCAGCGCGAACCGCGTCGGCGGCGCCTCCACCACGGGCGCGTCCGTGACCGGCGCGCCGACGGAGATCACGAGCCGGTACGTGGCGCTCTTCGGCAGGTCCGTGGCGTCCGTCTTGTGCACCACGATGCCCTGGTACCCGGCCGACGAATACACGACCGGCGCGATGTGCTCGTCCGCGCCCGGTCCGCCGAAGTCCGCGTAGCTGCCCGAGGACCACTTGTTGTGGTACGGCAGCGTCCCGTCGAACAGCCTGATGCCCAGGTTCGCGTCGCCGGAGTCGTACGCGAGCGAGACGTACACCGGCAGACCCACCGACGCCGGCGGCACGTACATCTCGAACGCCTCGAGCACGCCGTTCGCGCCCTCGGTGAACGGACCGAGCACCGTCATGCCGGGGTTGACGGCGAAGACGTTGAACGCCTCCGCGCGCTCCACGACGAACTGGTCGCCGGACGCGTTCCAGTTCAGCACCGAGAAGTCCGGCACCGCGCCGGCCACGTTGTAGTTCACGACGGCGAAGTCCACGGCGCCGTCCTGCGCGTCCCCGGACCAGTCGATGAAGCCGTTGAACCCGTCCTTGCTGCCCACGTACGCCGCGTGCGTGCGGACGTCGTAGTCCGCGCCCATCGTGGCGGGCAGCACGCCGACGGCGGACCAGTACGAGGCGAGGCCCGTGGCGAAGCCGTCGCACGAGTAGTCCGGCCCGTAGCCCGTGGGCTCCTTCACCGGCCCCGGATCGCGGCCGACCGGCACGCCCGGCGTGAGCGCCAGCGGCGACCACGCGAACCACTCCACGTGCCGGTTGTCATCCTCCAGCGCCTCGCCGACCTCGTTGAAGAAGTCCATGTCGAGCCGCAGGTGGTGCCGGCCGCCGCGGACGACGCTGAACGGCACGAGCCCCTGCGCGGTGTTGATCCACTGCGCCACCGATCCCTGCGGCCACGGGCTGCCGGAGATGAAGTACCAGTACCAGGCGTCGTCCACGTACAGGTAGTTTTGCCAGTTGCCCACGGCGCCGGGGCCCTCGTTGATGGTGGCCACGTTGTACGACATCGTGGCGACGTTGCCGTCGAGGACCGCCGGGAGCGGCGCGTAGGTCGTCGTGGCGTCCGTGGTCTGGCGCGGCACGAGCGTCCCGTACCAGCCGGCCGGGGTCGTCCGGGCCAGGTTCGGGAGCTGCGACACGATGAGGTTGTAGTCCAGCGACGCCGGCAGGTCGGTGGACCGCTGCTTCCACACGGCGATCCCGTGCCAGCCGGTCCGGTCCACGATCACCCACTCGTCC
The DNA here is from genome assembly GCA_964571855.1 of uncultured Gemmatimonadota bacterium. Lineage (GTDB taxonomy): Bacteria > ARS69 > ARS69 > ARS69 > ARS69 > CAYYFX01. The sequence goes on along the minus strand of CAZNDO010000009.1, from coordinate 111,581 downwards.
GCGCCCGGCCCCGCGTTGTCGGCCATCGCCACGGCGGCCCACTTCGAGGTGAACCCGCTCGGATCCTGGTGCACCGAGAGGCCCACGTTCGCCGTGCCGCCCAGCGCCCGCACGTGGATGCGCGTGGGCACGCCCCCGGTCAGGAAGATCTCGTGCATGTCCACGATCTCCCCGGGGCCGAGGTTGTACGGTCCGTTCACGCCGGGGTTGAAGACCACGCCCTGGTCCGAATCCGCCTCCACGACCTTGTCGGCGGTGCCGGTCCAGTTGATCCCGCTGGCGTAGTAGGTGCCGGACGCGGCGATGTTCCGGTCCACGATCACGAAGTCGCTGACGTCCGATCCCGCGCCGGACGTCGCGAGCGACGCGCCGAACCCCTGCTGCGGGACGTTCATCGGCGCCTCGTTGTGCAGGTACACGTCGAAGTCCGACCCCGTAGCCGTGGGGATCACCGCGAACGCCGTCCAGTAGGACGCCGTGGTCCCGGAGAAGCCCTCCGCGTTGTAGTACGGACCGTACCCCGTGGACGTGCGCGGCGGGTCGTACGTGCGCTGCACCGGCGCGTTCGTGGCGAGCGCGAGCGGCGACCAGATGAACTGCCGCGTCCAGTCGTTCGCCTCGTTGGACTCCTCCTCGGTGGCGAACACGTCCGAGCGGTTGAGGATCGTGTGGCGACCGCCCTTGATCACGGTGGGCCCCGCGTTCGCGCAGTACTCCCACCAGTTGGGCGAGAGGTTGTTGTTGTTGCACCAGTAGAGCATGCCGTCATCCACGAAGAGACCGGCCTTCGGGAAGGTCAGCGTGGACGTGTACGGGGAGGCGTTCAGCTCGGTCCAGTTCCAGTACGTCCCCGCCACGTTCCCCGGGAGCGCGCCGGATGCCAGCGGAGCGTAGCCGGCGTTCGCATCCGCGACCGTGCGCGGCACGAGGGGGTACGTCCATCCGCCCGGCGTATGCCAGGGGACGACGTCCGGCTCCAGCGCGTTGATGGCGTTCACGAGGTTCGGCATCGGCCCGATGTTCCGCGTGGTCGGCGCGCCCTGCGGCGTGCCGCCGACGGGCAGCAGCGCGCGCATCTGCGCGGCCGACAGGGTCACGCCGTACTTCGCCTTCGCGATCCCCTGCAGCGAGGCGGACGCGCTGACGATCATCGGCGACGCGCCGGACGTCCCGCCGAACGTGGCGGTGTAGTCCTGGGTGCAGTCCAGCGTGCCCCACCACAGGTCGAAGTAGCCCATCGTGTAGATTTGGCTGCCCCAGCCCTGCACGTTGATCCGGGCGCCGGAGTTCGTCCAGCACTCGGGGGCGTGCGTGCCCGGAACGCCGGCACCGACCATGATCGCGCCGGAGTCGTGCGACGGGTTGAACCAGCCGCCGTAGATGGCCGAGTCCAGGTTCATCGAGCCGTTGCCGCCGGCCTCCACCACGATGATCCCGTTCGCGGTGGCGGTCTGGATGGCGAGGAAGGACGCCAGGTCCCACTCCACCGGCACGTACTCGTGCTGCGCGCAGTTGCACACGCAGGTCAGCCCGGAGTCCGGACCCAGGATGTGGATCTCCAGGAGCATGACCTCGCCCGCCACGAGCCACACGTCCGCTTCCTGGATGTTCGCGGCCCAGGTGAGTTCCGAGTCGAAGTCGCACATCTTCAGCGTGACGTCGTGCGCCATGCCGGTCATGCCGAAGCCGTTGTTGCACGCGCCGATGATGCCGAGCACGGCGGTGCCGTGGTCCGGGCCGGCGGCGCCGGAGAGGCCGTTGAGCACGTCCGCGGCCGTGGCCGGGATGTCCTCGTGGCCCGTGCACCAGTCCCACTCCAGGTCGGCGATCCAGTAGCCGGGGCCGTAGCCGTTCCCGCCGGCGTGGTACGCCCACGCGTAGCGCGAGTCCAGCCCGGTGGGCGCGGCGTCCAGGTACGTCTGGTTGGCCTCCCAGTTCGGCGTGGCCGGCGCCGCGTCGCCGCACGGGCCCGGGGCCTGCCCCGGCGCCTGCAGGTACGCGGACTCCACCGAGTCCAGCGCGAGCAGCTCGTTCGCGAGCGCCACGCCGCGCTCGCTCGGCGTCTCGAAGGTGAACACGTACAGGTTGTTCAGGTCGGCCAGCGCCTTGCCGGACAGGAGCTCGCCGGTCTCGCGGTTCTCGTCGAGGATCCGCTCCTCGGCGTCGAACACGCGGTGCAGCGTGGCGTCCGGGTAGCGCGCCAGGATGGCGTCCACCTCGGCGAACGAGGCCCCGCCCGCGCGCAGCCGGCCGTCGCGCAGCCGGACGCGCACGTCGTCCGTGAACTTCACGATCACCTTGTCCCGCGACAGCTCGGGGCGGTCGTCCACGCGCGCGGGCTTCGGGAAGACCTCGCGCGCGGCGAGGCGCGCGGAGGGCGCCGGGAGCGTGAGCCCCATCAGCGCGAACTTCTCCTTGTGGCTCATCGGGCGCCGCTCCAGCCCCTCGGGCAGGTCGGCGTTGCGGTGACCCACGAGGTTGCCTTGCGAGTCGTAGTAGAAATCGCCGCGGACCTCGGCGATCTCGAGCGCGGCGACCGGGGCGGCGAGCGCCGCGGTCGCGATCAGGGCGGCCAGCGCCGCCGGCAGGTGCAATCGCTTCATGATGGGCCCCTTCCCTAGTTCTCGAGACCCAGCTGGCGGGCGCGCTCGCGCGCGATCGACGGATCGGCGGGCGCGGGCATGTACTTCTCGGGGTGCAGCATGCGGTCGATCGCCTGCTCGTACTCCGCCACGCGGCCCACGTCCTCGTTCAGCCGCGCGATCTCCATGCCCAGCTCCATCGAGTGGAGCTGCAGGTCCTGCTTCGCCTGGATCATCTCGTGCTGGAGGCGCAGCCGGACGTCGCCGTCCGGTTCGGCCTGGAACGCCGCGTTCAGCTCCGCGAGGCGCTCGCCGGTGGCGCGGTCGAGGTCGGCCTGCTCGCGGTACAGCTGCTTGATCTGCGCGCGGACCGCGGGGTCCTCGGCGTGGATGGGGCCGTACCGGAACTCGGACGGGGCGGCCGGCGCCTTGGTCGCGGGGTCCGCCGGGACGGCCGTGGCCTGGCCGACGGACGCGGGGGGCGCCGCTCCCTCGGTGCGGTCCGCGGCCGACGCGGCGCCCGGGGCGACGAGGGCGGAGATCACAAAACCCATGGTGACAACGACTTGCGGCTTCATCGGGGGCCTCCGGAGGATGCGGGGAGCGGAGCACGCGCACACGGGCCACCGCGCGGGCGACCCGCGCCGGACGGTCCCGTCCACTCCCCCATGCGCCGCGGTGGCGGGAAAGGGGCCACGGGGGCCCCGACCGGTCACGGGCGGTCGGAGGTCTCGAACCGCGGCGGGAGGAGGACGCGGCCCATCTCGTCCACCGTGAAGGTCTCGGAGCGCGCCCCGTCGAACAGCGTGATGTGCGGATAGGAGATCACGATCGTGGAGCAGCCCCAGCGCGTGTCCTCGGCCAGTTGCTCCGGCCCCGAGAGACGCTTGAGGATGCGCACGTCCTGGCCCAGGTGGGCGCGGAGCGCGTTCTCGTCGTCGATGGCGCCGCGATGCGCGTCGTCGTACCCGGCGCCCTCCGCCATGCGGCGCGCCTCGGAGATCACGTGCAGCAGGATGGAGCAGCGCGTGGACGCCCACGGCGGCTCGGGCAGGACGGGCGGCGCCACCCGTCCCGCGGAATCCGGCACGCAGTGCAGCGCCTGCGGGAACGCGTCCAGATCCGAGAGGTCCATGAGGTGCACGTTCTCGCCGGTGCGCATGGCATCGAGCATGTCCACGAAGACGACGTTGCGCGAGTCCACGTCCTTCGTGCGCACGTGGCGCTCGAAGTCCCGCACCACGTAGAGCCGGACCTCGGCCTTCGTGTCCACCGCGCGCTGCCACGCGCGTGCGAAGGGCGGCGCGCACTCGCAGTCGCGGACGGCCGCGTGGAACGCCTCCACGTCCGCCGCGGCCCCGTACACCAGGAGGTCCGCCCTCGAGTCCCCGGCCAGCACCGTGAAGAACACGAGAAGGCCGGGTGAAACTCCGGGAAGGCGCCTCATTGCCGGCCATCCTGGGCGGGTGGGCCCGGTCGCGGTGGAATCGGCGAGCCCGCTATCAGACCGTCACTTGCGCGCCCTGTCAACGGCCGCCGCACGTCCGCGCCGCCCCCGCGCGCGGTTTGCCGGTCGCGCCGGCCTTGGGCTAGCATCCGCGGCGTTCGAATCCGTATGCGGGAGCAGGAGGACCCTTCGATGAAGCGCAACCGGCCCGGGTGGCTCGCGGTCGGCGCCCTGCTTCTGTCCGTCGGCTCGACCCCGTCGCAGGCCGAGCGGTCCCGGCGCGTCGCCGACGTGCGCACGCGCGCGGAGCTCGCGCAGCGCGTGCAGGATCTCTCCGCCTACGGCACCGTGATCGCCGCGGTGGTGACGGACACCGGCAAGGATCCCGTGTTCCGCCCGGGCACGTTCTCCCCCACGCGCAGCGTGACCGTGGCCGACGCCGCCGTCCTCCGCGTGGCGGACGGCGAGCTGACCGTGGAGCCGCTGGCGGAGCGCGCCACCGTCCTCTACCCCAGCTCGATGTGGACCGCAGCCGACGCGGCCGGCGCGCGCCCGCGCGTATCGGAAGCCCGCCTCATCGCCGCGCAGCGCGTAGGCGACGTGTGGGTTGCCTTCCCCGAGTCGCCGAGCTGCCGGATCCCGCGCAAGCTCCTCCCCACGTCGTAGTCGCGGCCGCCCTCACCGCACCCGTCGCCACGCATACGCCAGCTCCGCTTCCGGACGATTCGCCTCGCACGGTCCGGGCCGCCGCTTTCGCGTGCCGTAGCCCTGCGCCACCCAGGCGCGGACGTCGACCCGGCCGCGCCGCCCCACGGGCGGCTCCTCCACGTCGGAGAACGTCACCTCGAACTCCTCGGACACCGTGTCCATCGGGCCCCAACGCAGATGCATGGACCGGCTCTTCCGCGCGTCGGTCTCCATGCAGAATCCCACGGTCGCCTCGCGTCCCATCATGTTCGAGACGCGCACGCGAACGTGCACGTCGTGCGTGCGCCGGCGGCCGCGCGCCGCGGGGCGTGCTTCGGTGGACACGTGCACCACCTCGGCCTCCGGCTCGTAGACCAGCCGGTCCAGCAGGTTCGACTCGTACGTGCCGAGAACGGCGGCGGACTCCGTGTCCAGGATCTCGAAGCGCACGCGCGGGCGGAGGGTCATGCGGATCGGAAGGAACCGTTCGTCGGTCCAGTCCCACGCCTCCACTTCGTACGTCAGGCCGACGCGCGCGCGGAGGATGCGCGGCGCCGCGGTCGCGCGGAGCAGCTCGCTGCGATCCACCGCGCGCAGCAGGGACGGCGCCCCCGCGCCGGCGCCCGTCGCGGCCAGCACCTCCGCGGCGCGCCCCGGGCCGACCACGTGCGCGACGGACCGGCCCGCCGCCTCGACGATCGCGCGGCCGAGCGACTCCGGGGCGAACGCGATGCCGGCCGCGTGCAGCCAGTGCGCGGCCACCTCGCGCACGCTCTCCTCGCGCCGCTCCCGGAACGACGCCAACCGCTCCTCGCCCCGCTCGAACGGGAAGGGAGGCGCCCCGTCGTCCAGGCGCTCGTCCACCTGCACCGGCCACACCAGGAGGGACGACGCGTCGTCGCCGGTGTCGCGGCGGTCGTCGCGCAACGCGGCGGTGACGGCCTTCGCGATCGCCTCGTCCGCCGGGCTCCCTTCGCCCGCGGCGCCGAGCGCGCCGGGGGCGAGGGCGGCGAGGAGGACCCAAGCAAGGGACACGGGACGCACATCCGCCTCCGGCGACGATGGCGCACCTTCCCCCGCCCCCGGGGGCGGCGTCAAACCCTGTGGTTCAGAGACTGTGGAAGAGTGTCCTCAAATCGTTGTTGCAGAATGCCTTACACGGCCACTCGCCCGCGCCGGCCGCAACCGCCGGGCGTTCCGGCGCTTGCGGGCGGCCATCCACAATCTCCGCGCCACGGTTGACGGGTCAGACATTTCGTCTTATGGTCCAAGACATCCCGTCTGGACAGGGAGGCCGCCGTGCCCGAACCGCATGACCCACGCCCGCGCACCGACGTCCCCGACGCCGAGCTCGCCGTGCTGAAGCTCCTGTGGGAGCAGGACACCGCCACGATCCGCGAGCTCACGGACGTGCTGTATCCCGGGGGCGACGCCTCCGGGTACGCCACCGTGCAGAAGCTCCTGGAGCGTCTGGAGGCGCGGCGCTGCGTGCGGCGCCGCCGGGACGGCCGGCGCAACGTGTACGCCGCCGTCGTCTCGCGGGAGGAGATGATCGACGGGCGCCTGCAGGAGGCCGCGGACAAGCTGTGCGAGGGATCGCTCGCGCCGCTGCTCACGCAGCTCGTGGACGCGCGCCGCCTGTCGGCCCGGGACATCCGCGCGCTGCGCGAGCTGGTGGATCGTCTGGACCGGGGGAAGCGCTCATGACCGGCGCGCCGTGGATCCTGGGGAACGCGGTGGCCGCCACCGCGCTGGCCGTGTCGGTGGCCCTGGTCGCGCGGCGCGTGCGTCGCCCGGCGCTCGTGCACGCCGCGTGGGGCGCGGTCCTCCTGCGGTTCGTGGCGGTCCCGGTGTTCGGCTGGCCGGTGCTGCCGTCCTGGTCCGGGCCGCCGGCGTGCGTGCCCGCGGAGGCGGCCCCGGCAGCCGCGTGGTCGCCCGGGGTCGCGCCGCCCGGCGTGGCAATGCCCGCCCACGCGGACCTCGCGTCTTCCGGCGCCGCGCTCCTCCCGCTCGCCGCGCTCGCCGGGACGCTTGCGCTCCTTTCGCTCGCCCTCGTCCGCGCCCTGCGCTTCGCCCGCCGCCTGCGCCGCGTACCGCTCGCGCCGCCCGCGCTGCAGGCCCGCGCGGACCGCGTGGCGCGGGAGCTCGGGCTGCCGCGCGCGCCGCGCGTGCGTGTGGCCGCACTGCGCATCGCGCCCGCGGTGACCGCGGCGCCGCGACCGGAGATCGTGCTGCCCGCGGGACTCCTGGCGCGGCTCCCCGATGCCCAGCTCGACGCGCTCCTCGCCCACGAGCTGGCGCACGTGAAGCGCCGCGATCCGTGGCTCCGCCCGCTGGAGCTGCTCATCGTGGCGCTGTGGTGGTGGCATCCCGTGGCTTGGTGGGCGCGCCGCAATCTCCGCGCCGCGGAGGAGCGCGCGTGCGACGCGCTCGTCCTGCGGCACCGGCCGGACCGCGCGCGCGCCTACGCCGATGCCCTCGTCTCCGCCGCCGCGTTCCTCGTCCCGCCCCGTACGGAAGTGCCGGTGCTCGCCACCGGCTTCGGTGTCCGCCAACTCGAGGAGAGGTTGACCATGATCCTGCACGGTTCCCCCGAACGCCCGCTCGGTCGCCGCGCGCTCTTCGCGGCGGGAGCCGTGCTCGGGCTCGCGCTGCTCGTCGCTCCCACGTCCGACGTGCCTGCCGCCACGCCGGACGATCTCGCCCCGTCGTCCCCCGCGCCGGTCGCGTCGCCGCCGCGCCCCGGCGCGCCCGCCGCCACGCCCGCGCCGGTCGCCCCGCCGGCGCCCCTCGGTGTCACGTCGGAGACGCCGGCTCCCCTCCCTCCGACGCCCCCGCTGCCGAAGCTGGAAGCGGAGTTCCGCGCGCTCGAGGCCGAGTTGCTTGCCTTGGAGGCGCGCCACGCGGAGTTGACCGCGCGCGCCGCGGAACTCCGCCCGGAGATGGAGGAGATGGCGCGGCGGGCCGAGGACGCCGCGCGTCAGGCGGAGTTCCTGGCGCGCCGCGCCGCGGAGATGGAGCGGCAGCGCGAAGCCATGGAGGCTCAGCGCCGTGCGATGCGCGAGGCCGCGCCGCCGGAGTCCTTCGGTCCGGAGGTCGCCCCGGAACCCGGCGCCACGCCGCCGCCCGATTCGGACGACGGGTGCTGAACGGCCACGGCGGCGGCGCTCCCCCGGGCGCGCCGCCGCCCGGCATCCGGGGCTACCAGCCGCCGCACCGCTCGCGGTCGCCGGCCAGGATGGCCTCCAGCTCCGCGGCGGTGAGGTACTGCGCCTCGTAGTCCGCCCCGAGCAGGCGCAGCTGCGCCACGTACGCCCGCACGTGGTTGCGCGAACCGCACGCGAGCGAGTCGAGGACGCGCGCCGCGTCCCGCGCCGTGTTGCGCTCCTCCATGGCCTGGATGTCGTTCAGATCCAGGTCCTCGATGGTCGCGCCCACGGTGAGCGCGGCGATCAGGGAGCCCTCCCCGGCCGCGACCAGATCGTCGTACAGCGCGTCCAGCATGGGGTTCACGAAGACGCCGATCGTGTCGTCCGTGACCGGATCGGCAATGCGGTACGTCACCAGCAGGCGCAGGACCGCGTCCATGTGCGCCTGCTCGGATGCCGCGATGTTCGCGAACTCCGGCACGTCCCACAGCGCGCCGAGCGTGAGGTACACGTCGCGCGCGGCCTTCTCCTCCTCGCGCGCCGAACCCCGTCTCCGGCCGTCCTCGAGCGGCTCCCCGCGGGCGGCGCGCGCAGCGCTGCCCCGGGTCGTTCACTTCCGGTCCGCCCGGGTCACCCGTAGGCGAGCGCGCGAAGCGGATGAGCGCCCGCGGAACGCGGGGTATACTGCCGCCACCTCCAACCCTTTCCCGAACTCCGCCCCGCGGAGGAGGACCGCCATGATCCGTCGCGTCGCCACGTGCCTTGCCCTGCTCGCCCTGCTCGCGCCGCCGGCGCGTGCGCTCGAACCGCTGACCCGCGTGGTCGCGCAGCCGGGCTCCCCGATCCGCATCACCGCGTACGGCGCCGCGTACCAGGAGGGCGCGTCCAGCTCGCCGGAGGGGATCCGGCACACGGTGGCCTACGAGAACTCCTCGGACCGCGCCATCGCGGCCGTCGAGGTGGCGCTCGTGAGCTTCGACCTGTGGGACCAGTTCCTCGACCGCACGGCCGGCGTGGCCATCCGCGACCTGATCCCGGGCGCGGCCGACAAGCGGACCTGGGTGGCGGACACCGCGGCGGACTTCTCCTTCCAGACCGGCGTGGCGTACGTGAGCCGCATCCGCTACGCGGACGGGACGTTCTGGACGGCGGACCTGAAGACCGTGACCGCGGAGTTGAAGAAGATCCAGACGGACCTGGACCCGACGCTGCTGAACCCGCGCGCGCGGAAGTGACGGGGGCGCGCCCCGCGCCGGGAGCCGGCGGGGGCGGCGGTCCGTACACCCGCGGCGCGGGGATAGCTGTCTGCCCGGTCCTTTTTTCGGTATTCTCCGGGTGATCCCGGCGGGGGCCCGTAGGGGGTCCCGATCGGCGACCCGCCGGCAACCCCGCGGAGCGGAGGGTCGGATGCGTCGAGCCGAGTGGACGTCGGGAGCGCTGGCGGCGCTCCTGCTGGCGGGCTGCCTACCCGAGGCCCCGGGCCGCCCGGGCCTCTCCGCGTACAACGTGGACTCCACCGGCGTGGCCCTCCACGGCTACAGCCCGGTCTCGTACGTCGAGGCCGGGGAGCCGCGGATGGGCTCGGCTTCGATCGCGCGGAAGTGGCGAGGCATCACGTACCACTTCACGGATGAGGCGCAGGCCGCCACCTTCGGCGCCGATCCCGCGCGCTTCGAGCCGGCGTTCGGCGGCTGGTGCGCGTACGGCATGTCCCACGGCATCCGCTGGGATCCCGACCCCACCGCCTTCGAGATCGTGGACGGCCGCCTGTTGCTGTTCTCCCGCGCGCCGGACGCGGACGCGCGCAAGCTGTGGGACCGCGAGGAGAACACGGCGGACCTGCTCGCGCGGGCCGAGCACTACTGGGAGACGCTCCGGGAGGAGTGACCGGGCGGCCCGCGACGGCCCCCGCGTGACCGGGCGCCCCCGCGCGCCCGACCTTCCTAGCGGTACCCCAGGATCAGCGAGGAGATGATCAGCACCACCAGCGTGAGCCCCACGCCCAGGAACAGGAACCCGAAGGCCCGCGCCAGGAAGGTCACTCGCCGCGACGGCGCCTGCGTGGTCACGCGCTTCCGGATCTCGCCAGTGCGCACCAGCTCCGCGTACTCCGCGGGCCGGTCGCGCTTGTACTCGGTGAGCGGCGCCACCCCGGTGAACACCACGAGGTCCATGGGGAACGCCTCGGGACGCAGGTGCGTGTTGAAGAAGTGCACGGTGAAGATGAAGCCCACCGCCATCAGGGCCTCGTCCGAGTGGATGATGGTGGCCACGTTGATGAACCAGCCCGGCAGGAACCTCGTGAAGAACTCCGGGAACCACAGCATGAGCCCGGACGCGCCGATGATCGCGACGCCCCAGAAGACCGCGAGGTAGTCGAACTTCTCCCAGTAGGTCCAGCGGCCGTACTCCGGACGCGGGCCCCGGCCGAAGAACCACTTCATGGTGGCGGCGAAGTCCGACAGGTCCTTGCGGTTGAACATCATGGAGCCGCGGCCCAGCGTGAGCTCCTTGAGCGACATCCGGCGCTTCCGCTTGTGCACCCACAGCGACCCCAGGTGGAACAGGAAGTAGCCGAACGTGATGACCGCCGCGGTGCGGTGGATGAGGCCCGCGCCCTTCACGCCGCCGAACAGCTCCGCCAGCAGCTCCGTCCACGGCAGCCCCGAGAAGCGCAGCATCATGCCGGTGGCGGCCAGCGACAGGAAGCTCACGATCACCGCCAGGTGCGTGAGGCGCTGCGGCAGGCTGAACCGGCGGATCCAGTAGCGCTCCGCCGCGGCGGCCTCGTCCTGCGCCCGGAAGCTGCGCTCCCGCATCGCGCGGAAGGACTTCGGCAGCCACAGCGCGGTGTGGATCCCGAAGAACGTGAACACGCCGATCAGCAGCGAGGTCATGGCCCAGTACGTGTAGAACAGCACCGGGTACTTCTGCGGGTCGTGGTGCGTGGCGTGCGTGAGATAGCCGGTGAAGCGCGCGTTCGCGTCGTCGTGGCACTTGCGGCACGTCTCCACGATGTTCCGGTGCCCCACCGACGAGTGCGGGTCGTTCACGGCCAGGATGGCGTGCGCGCCGTGGCAGTCCGAGCACTTCGCCGCCTCGGTGAGCCCGAGCTGGTACGCCTTGCCGTGCATCGTGTCCAGGTAGGTCTCGGCCAGCTCGCCGTGGCAGGAGCCGCACTGGGACGTGACCTGGTGCATGAACGCGTCCTGCTCCACCTGGCCGATCGTGTGGGAGCTGTGGCAGCTCGCGCAGTTCGGCAGGTCCTTCTCCGTCTCCCCCGCCGCGAAGTGCACGCTCTTGATGAAATCCTTGTAGATCCCGCGGTGGCAGGACGCGCACGTGGCCGCGATGTTCTTCGGGTTCACGGTGGAGCGCGGATCCGTGTGCTTGAGGACCATGTGCGAACTGTGGCAGTCGATGCACACCGCGCTGGGCAGGAGCCCCTTCTCGGTGAGGCCGCGCCCGTGCACGCTGGTGGCGTAGTCCGTGAGGGCGGAATGCTGCGACAGCCCCTCCACGTCCCCGGCCCGGCCGTCCTCCCGGTGGCACTCCCCGCACAGCTCCGGCACGGCCGCGCGGTACGTGGGGGCGTCCTCCTTCGTGTGGTCCATCACGTCGTGGCCGCCGTGGCACGTGGTGCACCGCGGCGCACGCTCGTCCCCGCGCAGGAACGCCTCGCCGTGCCCGCTGGCGAAGTACTCGTCCGAGATCTTCGCGTGGCAGGTGGAGCAGTCCACCGGGCCGGAAGGCTCGCACGGGCGGGTGAGGTGCGGGTTCACGTCCACGTGGCACTTCACGCACGGCATGTTCGTGTGCACGGACGCGTCCACGACGCCCGCGTCCACGTACATGGACACCGTGTCCCCCGCCGCCGACACCGCGTGCAGGTCCGGGTCCTGGTGGCACTTCAGGCAGTCCCGGTTGGACAGCGTGACGCTCAGCAGCTCCTTGCGGACCTTGTGCGGCTGGTGGCAGTCCGTGCACGCGGGGAGCGCGCCGGGCGTCTTCTCCCACAGCTCGCCGCGGATGATCTTCGCGTGCACCTGCTCGATGCGCGCGTGGCACTGCATGCACGTCTCCGCGATGTTCCGCGGCGACGTGGAGGACAGCGGGTTCGTGTGCGGCAGGATCCTGTGCGCGCCATGGCAGTCCGCGCACGCCGCCGCCACGATGAGCCCCTTGTGGAACATGCCCTCGCCGTGGATGGACTCCGAGTAGTTCTCCAGGATGTCCTTCTGCGGGATGTCGTACGTGCGGGACACCGGCGCGCCCTCGCGGTGGCATCCGCCGCACAGCGCCGGCACGTTCATCTTGTACGTGGGGGACTCCGGATCGGTGGAGCGGAGGATGCCGTGCTTCCCGTGGCAGTCCGCGCAATCCGGCGCGTACGGCGCGTTCCGCGCCAGCATCGTGCCGTGGATGCTCATGTCGAAGTCCGTCTGCGCGTCGTCGTGGCACATCGAGCAGTCGACCTTCGCCAGCTCCTCCGCGTGCGGGAGGTCCTCGGGGTCCACGTCGCCGTGGCAGTCCACGCAGTCCAGGCCCTGGTGAACGGACCGGGCGAAGCCGGCGGCGTCCACGAAGTTGTCCCCGGCGTCCTTCTCGCCGTGGCACTCCAGGCAGGTCTCGTGGTCGGAAGCGGCGCGCGCGGCGGCGGGCACGACCAGGGCCGCGGCGGCGAGCATCGCAAGTGCTTGCAGTGCCAATCGTTGCACGGGCGCTCCGAGGGGGCTCGGGGGACTCCGTGGGCGATCTCGCCCGGATTCGCGGCAAGGTACCCGCCCGTCCGCCGCGAGAGAAGACCGACCGGTCCGGAATCGGCCCGGGCCCGCCACCGTCCGGCGACGCCGCGCTCTCGCGTAACGTTCGTCGCCCGGACGGATACCTGGGAGCGGGAGGGCCGGATGACCGAACTGGAGAAGCTCTACCGCCACCACGCGCCCGAGGTCCACCGTTTCTGCTTCTGGCTGTGCGGGGACGCGCAACGGGCGGACGACCTCACGTCGGAGGTGTTCGTCCGGGCCTGGGCGGGAATCGACCGGATCCGCGCCGGGACCGCGCGGGCGTACCTGCTCACGATCGCGCGGAACCTGCACCGGCAGGACCACCGGCGAGCGCGGCGGGACGCACCTCTCGATCCGGAGCTCGCGGACCCCGGTCCCGGTCCGGAGCGCACCGGTGCGGCGCGGCACGAGCTGGCGGACGTGCTGCGCGACCTCCTGTCGCTGCCCGAAGCGGATCGCGAGGCCCTGCTGCTCCGCGCGGAGCACGGCCTCCCCTACGACGAGATCGCGCGCGCGCTGGGGATCCGCCCCGGCGCGGCGCGCGTGAAGGTGCACCGTGCCAGGGCCCGGCTGGCGATGCTCCGGGCGGAAAGGGAATCGACATGACGGTCACGCGCGAGGTGATCCGCGACCTGGTCGGAGGCTACATCGCGGGGGAGTGCACGGCCGACACGAGGACGCTGGTGGAGGAGTTCGCGGCGAAGGACGCCGAGGTGGCGCGGTGGATCGCCGAGGCGCGTCGGGAGCGTGCCCTGCCGCCGCCGCCCGCGCCGCGCCCGGACGCGGAGCTCGCCACGATCCGCCGCACGCGGCGCGCGGTCACGCGCCGGAGCTGGCTCATGGCGGGCGCGATCTTCTTCAGCGCGCTGCCGCTCTCCGTGCACGGGGACTCGAGCGGGGTCACGTGGCTGGCCGCGGAGCAGCCGTTCCTGGCGGCCGCCTTCGCGGCCGTGGGAGCGGCGCTTTGGATCGCGTTCGCGGCCCAGGCCCGGCGTGTGCGAGACGCCGGGCTGTGACTCACGGCGCCGGCGGGCGGTTCCCCGGCGCGTACTTGAGCACGCGCACCTTCTCCATCGTGATGAGGCCCTCCGTCACCATCTCGTCCAGGATGGCGGTGAGGGCCTCCACGCGGTCCGCCGACTCCACGATCTCCACCACGATCGGCAGGTCCTCGGACAGCCGGAGGATGCGCGAGGCATGCATCACGCTGCGGGCGCCGAAGCCCGCGATGCCGCGCAGCACGGTGGCGCCGGCGAAGCCCTCGCGCCGCAACCGCTCCACGAGCGCCACGTACAGCGGCTGGTGGTGCCATCGGTCGGACTCGCCCAGGAAGATCCGCACCAGGACCTGCTCGCCGTCGAGGATGCGCATGTCCCGCTCCTTCGCTCGCGACCCGCGCGGATCCTAGCACCATCTCGCGGGCGCGGTATGATGCCGGGGAGCCGCGCCGCCCGGAGGATGCGCCGTGCCTGCCCCGTCCGACCCGACCGACGTCTTCCCGCTGCGCGACCTCGGCGCGCCCGGGCTGTCCGTGGCGGCGGACGAGGTCCGCTTCGAGTTCCTGCGGGCCTCGGGACCCGGCGGGCAGAACGTGAACAAGGTGGCCACCGCGGTGCGGCTCACGTTCGACGTGCACGCGGCCCGCCGCCTGCCGGACGACGTGAAGGCGCGCCTCCTGGCCGCGGCCGGCACGGGCGCCGCGCGCGACGGTGTCGTGCGGATCGTGGCCCGGCGCTTCCGCACGCAGCTCGCGAACCGGCGCGACGCCGTGGCCCGTCTGGCCGCGCTGGTCCGGCGCGCGGCCGTGCCGCCGAAGGTCCGGCGGAAGACGAAGCCCACGCGCGCGTCGAAGGAGCGGCGGCTGGAGGAGAAGCGGCGCACGTCTCGCAAGAAGGCGCAGCGGCGGACGCGTCCGGACGACGCCTGACGCGTCCGCCCCGCGATCGTCAGCGGCGCGCCAGCCGCTCGCCCAGCGCGTCCAGGCGCCGGTGCCAGCGCTGCTTCTCCGCGTCGATCGCCGCGCGCGACGGCAGTCCGCCCACCTGGACCTGCACGGCGCTCTTCCCCGCCGCCTTCGCCACGAAGACCATCTCGATGGGCTCGCCGTCCGGCCCGCGCAGCCGCAGGTACTTCGGCGGCGTGGCCTTGCGCAGCGTCACGCCGCTCCCCGGCATCCACTCCGCGCGCGACCGTGCGTCCCGGCAGGCGCGGAACAGCGCGGCGCGCGCGACCGGGAACGTGCGGCTCTTGTTCGCCATGTAGGTGGAGGCCTTGGCGCCCGACCGGCTCTGGCCGACGTCCCGCAGGCCGCGGATGCGCTCGTAGCCCACCGCGACCGTCTGGTTCCACCACGGACCCACGTCGTGCGCGGCGCGCAGGTGCTTCGCGATGTCGCGGTGCGTCCACGCGGCGGCGCCCGCGGCGTCCAGCAGGTCCACCCACTGCGCCCACGTCCGCCCGGTCTTGGCCGCGACGGCTTCGTCGCGCATCCCGGCGTGGGCGGCGAAGTCCCGCGCGTCCGTCGCGGCCGTCGCGGCCGCGGCGACGCCCGGGGAACCGGCGCGCGATCGCTTCGCGAGGAGGACGGCTCGGGCGGCGGTGTAGGATTCGCCGGACTTCCGCATGCGGGCGCGCACGAGGCGCTTGAAGTCCTTCCGCTTCGTCATCGGAAACCTCTCGGTCGATGCCGCGGAACGCGCACCCCAGCTGCGGGCTCCCCGGCGTCACCGAGGTTCCGAGGACACGGACCCGGGGGTTCACCCCCCTTTGCCTCGCACGGACCCCGGCTGGGGCGGGGTCTCTGAGGTTGGGCGCGGATCGGCCGCCCGTGACGGGAAGGTTGCCGCAGGGGGCGGCGCCGCGTCAAGCCGCGCGCCTGGAGGCCAGCCGCTCGGCGCGCCGCGCGAGGCCGGCGTCCCCCAGCCGCTCGGCCGTGGCCGGGAAGTCCGCGCGCGGCCCGCGCCAGCGCCACTCCGCGGGCTTCCCCACCGGGGCGTCCGTGCGCAGGCGCGCGAGCGTCCGGAAGAGGAAGGCGTCGTCGCGCCGCTCGGCGAGCGAGGCCGCCAGCCGCGCCGCGCCGCGCACCGGCAGGTCCCAGTCCGCGGCGTCCTCCGGGATGTTCTCGATCGAACCGTACCGCGCCAGCACGAGCGCGGAGGACTTCGCGCCCCAGCCCGGGATCCCGGGATAGCCGTCCGCGCTGTCGCCCACGAGGGCCAGCCAGTCCGGGATGGATCGCGGCGGCACGCCGAACTTCGCCACGACGCCGTCCTCGTCCCGCGACTCGCGCGTGCGGCGATCGAACTGCACGACGCGCTTGCCGCGCACGCACTGCGCCAGGTCCTTGTCCGGCGAGCAGACGATCACGCGCTCCACCGCCGGGTCGGCGTCGGCGACGGCGGCCGCGGATCCGAGCGCGTCGTCCGCCTCCATGTCCTCCATCGCCCACACGACCACGCCGAGCGAGCGCAGCGCGTCCTCCAGCGGGCCGAACTGCGCGAACAGCACCGGGTCGATCCCCTCGCCGGTCTTGTAGCCGGGGTACAGCCGGTTGCGGAAGGACTCCACCACGTGGTCGGTGGCCACGCCCACGTGCGTGGCGTCCTCCAGCAGCAGGAGCATGGAGCCCACGACGCCGCGCACGGCGCGCAGCGGCTCCCCCGCGCCGGCCTCCTCGCGCGAGGCGCCCGGCGCGTAGAAGTACCGGAACAGCTCGTAGGTGCCGTCCACGAGATGGACGTTCATCGCGGCGACGTCACCGACCCTCCCCCGGCGCGATCACGAATGCCGCTTGCGCTCCTCCGCGGCCAGGCCGCTGAGGAACGTGGAGAAGAGGCTCATCAGGATGGCGCCGAGGAACGCCCAGCCGAAGCCCGTCACCACGAAGCCCGGCACGAGCGCGGCGCCCAGCGCGAACAGGAGCCCGTTCAGCACGAGGTAGAAGATCCCGAGCGTGACGATCGTGAGCGGCAGCGTGAGCAGCACGAGCAGCGGCTTCAGCACCGCGTTCAGGAACCCGAGCACGAGCGACGCCACGAGCAGCGACGCCACCGTCTCGATGGAGACGCCGGGCAGGATCCACGCCGTCACGGCCAGGGCCACCGACGAGAGGATCCAGTGGACGAGGAAGCGCTTCATGCGGGGCCTCCTTTGCACCGGGCTCCGGACCCGGGCTCGAGACCATACCACCACGGTCGCCGCGGGAGTCCGCCGCGGCGGGTCGAATGGTGCGGGCCGATCCCGCGGGAAGGCGTATCCTGGGGGACGACTCCCTCCGGCCCGCATCGCGCGACTGCCAGACCCCGGAGCCAACGCCCGCCCACGGAGGGACCGCGATGACCGCTGCCCGCCCCGAACCACCGACGACCGGCCGGCCGTGAGCGAGGACCTCGAGGTTGCCGTGAAGGACCGTCTCGTGGATCTGCTCGGCTCCGGCCCCACGCGGCTCTCGTCCGTGGAGGGGCTGCTCCACGGCGACGAGCGGCGCGTGGCGCGCGAGGTGATCGCGTCCTACCCGGAGCTGTTCGAGGTCTTCGAACGGGGCTTCCCCCAGGCGGGCCCGAAGGACACCTGGGTGAAGCTCCGCCCGACCGCCGGCGAGGCCTAGGGCCGGACCCGGGGGTCCCGCGCCCGACTCCCGGGACGGAACGTCAGCGCCTCCGGCGCTTCCGCGATCCCGCCCACGCGGACGAACCGCTGCCCGAGGTGACCGGCACGGTCGCCGAGCCGGTGCGGTTCGCGGGACCGGGCCGCCCGGTCGGTCCGCGGGACGCCCGGGAACCGCCGGAGCGAGCGCCCTCCGGCCGCGGCCTCGGCGCGGGTCGGCTGCCGCCTCGGGGGCCGCCGCCGAAGCCGCCGCGGCCGCCACCGCCACCCCCGCCGCGCTGGATCGGCTCCGCCGCGATGCGCGGATCCGGCGCGAAGCCGGGGAACTCCTTCACCGGGATGGTGCGCCGCAGCAGCCGCTCGATGTCCCGCAGCAGGCCGTGCTCGTCCACGCACACGAGCGAGTGCGCCGCGCCGGTGGCGCCGGCCCGCGCCGTGCGGCCGATGCGGTGCACGTAGTCCTCGGCCACCAGCGGCAGCTCGAAGTTCACCACGTGCGGCAGCCCGTCGATGTCGATGCCGCGCGCCGCCACCTCGGTGGCCACGAGCGCGCGCACGCGACCGGACTTGAACAGCGAGAGGGCGCGGTTGCGGGCCGCCTGACTCTTGTTGCCGTGGATGGCGTCCGCGGGGATGCCGGAGCGGTGCAGCTTCTCCGCCAGGCGGTTCGCCCCGCGCTTCGTGCGCGTGAAGACGAGCGCCTGCTTCCAGCCGCCCGCGCGGAAGAGCTCCGTCAGGAGCTCCACCTTGCGCTCGCGGTCCACGCGGTACGCGGTCTCCGCCACGCCGTCGGCCACGCGGTTGCGCCGCGCCACCTCGACGACCAGCGGCCGGTCCAGCAGGCCCGCGGCGAGTTCGCGCATGGCGTCGTCGAACGTGGCGCTGAAGAGCAGGTTCTGCCGCTTCGCCGGCAGCATCCCCAGGATGCGGCGGATGTCGCGGATGAAGCCCATGTCCAGCATGCGATCCGCCTCGTCCAGCACCAGGATCTCCACGGCGGACAGGTCGGCGGCGCCGCTGCCGGCGTGATCCAGCAGGCGTCCCGGCGTGGCCACCACGATGTCCGCGGTGCGCAGCGCGCGCGCCTGCGGGACGAGCCCCACGCCGCCGTACACGGCGGTCGCGCGCAGCGGGAGATGCTTCCCGTACGTGGCCACGCTCTCGGCCACCTGGATGGCCAGCTCGCGCGTCGGCGTGAGCACGAGCGCGCGGATGCGCGGGCGGCCGGCGCGCGGCTTCTCCATCAGCCGCTGCAGGAGCGGGAGCGTGAACCCGGCCGTCTTGCCCGTGCCCGTCTGGGCCGTGGCCATGAGGTCACGTCCCTCGAGGACGGGCGGGATGGTGCGGGACTGGACGGGGGTCGGCTCGGCGTAGCCCTGCTCGCGCACGGCACGCAAAAGTTCGGTCCGAAGACCGAGGTTCTCGAAAGACAAGAAGTTCTCCTGGAATCGGCCTGGCAGAAGGGCTTCTGCGCCGGTCCAGGCGTGGGGTGGGTCTCGGGGAAGCCGGAATAGACCTGCCGCGAAGGCGGGGCGAGCAGACCGGTCAGGACGCCCCGTTGACGGGCAATGTAGGTGATCCGGCCCCGGAGCGCCAGCCCCGAATGGGAGCCGGTCGGGGCCACCGCCGGCGACCAAGCGCGCACCGGCGGCGACCCGCGAACCGGAACCCCGTCTACCGACGGATCACGGGCAACCCTCGTGACCCATGCCGTTCACCGAGGACGACATCCGCGATGCCTTGCGGCACGCGCCCCGGTCCATCTCCTTGAAGAGCTGGTCCACCGTGGCGAGCATCGCGCCGAACGTCATGTCGGCCGTGCCGTCGCGGTCCGTGTCCACCATCATGTCGGCCGGCGCGCCGTTGTACGCGTAGTTCAGCAGGCACGCCAGGTACTGCCGCTTCGCCAGGTTGCAGCGGTTGCGGTGGCCTTCGCGCCCGTGCCACCGGCCGCGCAGCCCCGCGACCACGTCGTCGTAGTCCAGCACGCCGTCGCCGCGCGTGTAGTCCACCACGCTCGCCGCCTGCACGATCGGGAGCAGCGCGAGGAGCTGGTCCTCGTCCAGCGTGGGCACGTGCCGGCAGCGGGGACCGTGCCGGTGGAACGCGGCCTGCCAGAACGGGAGCCGGTAGAAGCACCCCACGACGGGCGGCGGCGGGGGCGGCTCGGCGTAGCCGAACGCGAGGTCCCCGGCCCACCCGGTGTCCGTGTCGAAGGAGACGGCGAGCGGGCTGCAGTCGCCCTCCACGCAGGACGTGGGCTCGTGGCCCGCGGGCAGCGTGGTCTCGTCCACCTCCACGACGTAGTCGCCGGCGCACAGGATGTCGAACAGGAACGCGCCGGAGTCGTCGGTCACGGTCGACGCGAGGATCGCGTCCGCTCCGTCGCGCAGGATCACGCCCACGCCGGGCAGCGGCGGCTCGCCGAGGTCGACGCCGTCCCGGTCCAGGTCCTCCCACACGCGGCCGCCGATGGCGCCGGTGCAGGAGCTGGCCTCGCCGTCGATGCACAGCGCGCCGAAGAAGTGCACGATGCTGTCGCCGCCGTCCGGGCTCTCGATCTGGTAGGCGAAGTGCGACGCGCGCGCCGGCACCACGACGTCCTGCATCAGGACGTCGAGACGATCCCCGCGGCCGGCCGTGAACACGTCGTCCATGACGACGGGCGCCACGCCCACGAGGTCCTCCGGCACGGGGCCGCGTCCCACGTCCAGCCAGAGCCGGTCCGCGCCGGCCGAGGTGGCGTCGCCCGCGAGCACCACGAAGCGCGCGTTGCGCGGCTCCGTGGAGACCCCGATGGCGTACTGCCACACCGTCCCCGCGGACGACGCGACGAACTCCCTCGGATCGAGCGTCTGGATGGACGTCCAGGGCGCGCTGTTGTCGCGGTACGTGACGATGAGCGCCACGCCGTCCTCGCGCGACGCGCCGGGGAGGTCGAACCCGCTCACGAACAGCCGGTTGTAGCCGGCCCGCATCAGCGGCTTCGCATCCCACTCGTACACGAACACCCACGGCAGCTCGCCGCCCACGTCCCACGACGCGAGGAGCGTCGCGGCGCGCTGGTGGCTGTTGACCGTGAGATAGCCGTCCCCGGTGGCGGACGACCCGCGACCCACCCAGCGCAGGCGGGCGCTCAGGATGTCCGAAGGCGTGGTCACCGGGATGGTGACCTCCAGCGTCGCGGGCTGCGCGCCGAGGCCCGCCCCCACGATGAGCACGTTCTGTCGCAGCGGATCCGCCAGCGGCAAAGCCGTTTGCGGATCCGTGCCCATCAACCCATCCCCGCATCCGCCCACGAACGCCGCGCTGCCGAGCACGGCGATCAGTGTCTTGCCGTTCATGGCGATCTCCCCCCCGTTTCCACGGGTAATGCGGACCGCTGCGAGGCGGCCGTACTGCCGACGGTTCCTGGGGGTGGCCCGGCCGTGGAGGCCCGGACCGGCGCCGCGTGGGGCCGACCCGACCGTGGGTCGTTCCCGGAGACTTCGGCCGCCGCCAGCCGTGGGTTTACGTCCGAAACGGTCAGGGACAGGCGCAGGGGCCCCGGGGGGGCCAGGAAGCGCAAGGGGGGGCGGCGGAAGCCGGGGGGGAGGCGGGCGGCGCAAAGGAACGCAACCCGTCGATTTCTTCCCTTTCGGGGCCCCGGTCCTGTATGGTGGCGGCCTCGAACGACGGAATCTCGCTCCCGGGTCGGGAGCGCGACCGTGGGATTCGCCCCGAGCGGGGCGCGTCCCCGACCGGGGCCCTCAACGGTTGAGGGCGCCGCCAGCGCGGGATGGTTTCCCGCGAACTCGAGAAGTCGGGACAGGGAATGCCTTTGTTGAGCAGCACCCCGGGACTCCGATTCTCTTTGCCGTAGGAGTACGGGACATGCGTACGACCGGAACCGTGAAGTGGTTCAACGACGAGAAGGGCTTCGGCTTCATCACGCGTGACGACGGCCAGAAGGACGTCTTCTGCCACCACTCCGCCATCAAGGCCGAGGGCTTCCGCTCGCTGGCCGAGGGCGACAAGGTGGAGTTCGACGTGGTCGCCGGGCAGAAGGGCCCCGCGGCCGAGAACGTGGTGAAGGTGAAGTAGCTTCCCTTTCCCCGGATCGAAGCCCGGGCCCCGCTTCCTCGAGGAGCGGGGCCCGTTCTCTTTCGGCTCGCCGTGTCATCCGGCTCGCCGTCAGCCCGTCGCGGGAGCGAGGGCGCCGGGCGACGACATGCGCGCCTGCTCGTCGCGGTACGCGTTCTCGTCGTGCGCGAGCGCGCCGTCCGGGAGCCAGTCCCACAGGAAGCCGAGATCCCGGCGCACCTGGTCGCGGAAGAACGACGGCAGCACGCGGCTTCCGCCCTCGAGGAAGTCGCGGACGCCCATGTCGGTCCGCAGCAGGTGCCGCACGCGCGCGTCGTACCGGATCCGTCCCTGGCCCTCCGAGGACATGGCGCGCACGAGGTTGAGCCCGCGCGTGGTGACGCCGCGGTTCGCGGCGAGCCGGCGACCGACCGTCCGCCAGGAGAAGGAGTGGCGGCGCAGGTCGATCACGTGGTCGTACAGCTGCGGCAGCGTGTAGTTCTTCGGACGCACGTTCGTGGCGCGGTTGTTGTTCAGGAAGTGGAACGGCACGGGCAGCACGCGGCCGGCGCGCTGCAGCAGGAGGTCCAGCGGCGCGGAGCGCCCGAAGGACGACAGCAGGGAGTACGCAGGGAAGGCGCCGGGCGTGAGGTCGATGAAGCGCTTCGTCAGCTCGAAGGGCTCCGCCCCCTCGTCCTCGTCCAGGCCGGGCACGAAGTTCGTCTGCACGTAGGGGATGTGCCGCAGGATCATGTTCACGTGCTCGGAGACGCGCTTCACCTTCTCCAGCCCGGTGGCGTTCCCGGTCTTCGACTTGTTCCCGCAGGTGTACCAGGACTCGATCCCGGGCAGGATGGCCTGGAAGCCGTTGCGCCGCAGCCGCTGCAGCCGGGCCTCGGTCAGGACCGACAGGCTGCTCTCGGCGGCGAACCGGATGCGGCCCGGCGGCACAGCCTCCTCGATCGCCGCCATCGTGTCCTCGAACCGCATGCCGAAGTTCGGGTCGTGCCAGCCCACGATGGGGCGCTTCATCCTCGTGAGCAGGAAGCGGAGGTCGTCGCGCACCTGGTGCGCGTCCAGCGGCTGGAAGTCCACGGTGGAGTCCACGCAGAAGCTGCACGTGTACGGGCAGCCCAGGCTGCTGATCATGGGGACGATCCGGATCCACGGGGCCTTCGCCAGCGTGGGCTCGATGTACTTCCAGCGCTGCCGCACCCCGGGGAGCTGCGCCGGCTGCCGCGGCGCGGAGAGACGGCGGCCCTCGGGACGGTGCGGCGCGGCGTCGCGCAGGACCTCGTCCACGAGGCTCCTGTTCGTCATGCCGAGGACGTAGTCGAAGTACTTCGCGGCGTCCTCGGGATACGACCGCGCATGCGGCCCGCCGAGCACGGTGACGACGCCGCGCTCGCGGAAGAAGTGGCTGATGGAGTAGGCCAGCTGGGCCGCGTGCGTGAACGCGCCCACGAAGAGCACGTCCGTGTCGCTGGACAGCTCGTGCCGCAGGTCCTCCGCGCCGGTGTAGCACACGAACCGCACGTCGTGGCCGAGCTCCTCGCACCACACCGCGATCACCTGCGGCATGATGCTGGCGAAGTTCGCGGACATCACGCGTTGCCACGCGGAGGCGGTGGGGCTCTTCGTGACGAGATCGAGTACGGTGATCCGGAGTCGTCGCATGAGGCGGCCTCCCGCGGCCGAGGAGGCCCGCCTGTTCGGATGGACCGCCGACACTGGGACACGGGGGTCCGGGAGGCAAGGTCCATCTGCGGCGGCGGGAGCCGCCCGGCCCTCATCCGGCGCCCGTCAGGTCGACCCCGGCGCGGAACGGCGAGCCCCGCCGGCCGCGGCGGGCGGGGCTCCCGGTTCAAGACGCCTTGACCCGGCTACTTCGCGTCGCGCGACATCTCCCGTCGCAGCCGCCCGGCTTCCTCCCGGATCTCGGTGAGGTCCCGGACCATCTCGGACCAGCCGTACCAAAGCGCATAGTCGGGGTTCGCGTGGAAAGCCCCCTGGAAAGTCCGCATCCGGTGCTTGAGGTGCATCTCGAAGAGCGTCTGCTCGATGACCGTCGGCGCGTCGTGGAACGTGAGCAGGTCCGGGAACGCGCTCGCGTACGCGACGGGCCGCTTCAGGACCCCCTCGCGGTACAGCGCGGCCACTTCGCGGATCCCCTCCGCGAGCAGGTGATCCGCCTGCCGGATCATGTCATCCGCCTTCGCCAACTCCCCCTTCGCGAAGCCCTCCGAGTGGCAGTCCCCGCAGATCCCGATCATGCGGTCACGCTCGCGATCGAAGTCCTCCTGTGTGAGCCGCGCCACATCGGCCGCCTTCACCACGTCCAGGCGCGGCGTCGGATTCCCTGCGGGATCCAGCACGCCCAGCGCCTGCAGGATGGTCACCTGGTCGGCCTTCCACTGCTCGTCCTCGGGCAGCGGCAGCCGGACGGCGAGGAACCCCCACCCGGTCCGCACCTCGTGGTTGCCCTGCGGCATGTGGCACGTCTGGCAGACGGGCGCCGGCGTGTCCGCGGGGAGCGTGCCGTTCTGGGCCAGGAGCGCGCGCACGCCGTGCTTCGAGGAGGACCACATCTCCCACTGCGGGTGATCGAACCCCATGTGGCACGTCTGGCATGCCTGCGGCTGCGAAGCCTCCTTCACGCTGAACGTGTGCCTCGTGTGGCACGCATCGCACGACGCGTGTCCGAACTTCGATCCCCCGGCCTTGAGCTCCGCGATCTTCTCGTCCGACTTGAGGCCGACCTTGTGACAGCCGCCACACCCCTTCCCCCCGTCGGCGAGCGCCATGGGAAGCGCGTGGGTGGTGGGCATGGCCTCCATCGCGGCCCACGCGAGACTGTGCTTTCCGCGCGAGAACTGCTCGAACTGGTCGGCGTGGCAGGCGGCGCAGGTCTGCGCCGTCGGTGTCTCGACTCTTGCCACGTCCGCGGCGGACTTGTGCGCATCCCCGTGGCACGCGTCGCAGCTCACGTCCTCGGTGGCATGCCGGCTGTGCTCCCAATCCTCGACAGCCTTCGGGGTGACCTCCCGATGACAGTCCACGCACTCGTCCCCGGACGCGTTGGACGCGCCGGCCAGGACCGCGCAGAGCACCGCAATGCCGACCCCGACGCTCCGGGTGGCCGTCTCGCCTCTCATCTCCACCGCTCCCCTCTCCGACTCCCGCGGCCCGGTGTCCCTCACCCCCGGGGGGACGCCGGCCGCGGCACCGGGACTTCGGGTCCCGGCCGTGCCGATCTATACTGGGCGGCAGGTTATCGGACAATCGCATGCGATTCCAGGGAAAGCGATGCTGTCGAGAACGGGAAGGCACCTGGTCCGGGCACTCGGATCGCTGGCGGCGGCGCCGCCGGGCACGTATCGCGGGGTGGCCGAGCTTGCACGCGAGGTGGGCGCCCCGCCCAACTACCTGAGCAAGCTCCTGCAGGGGCTCACGCGCAGCGGTCTGGTCCTGTCCAAGAAGGGGGCCGGAGGTGGATTCGCTCTCGGACGCCCTGCGGAGCGCATCACCCTGCTCGAAGCCCTCGACCCGCTCGAGGACTTCGGACGGTGGAACGGGTGCATCCTCGGCCAGCCCGAGTGCTCCGACCGGAGCGCCTGTGCCGTGCACGCGTCGTGGCAGTCCGTGAGGGACGGATACCTCCGCCTCCTCCAGCGGACCACGTTGGCGGATGTCGCCGTCCCGGGAAGGCGGGAGGGGACTCCCCGGGCGCACTCCCGGCGCGGCCGGAAGGTTTCCGCGGACCGGCGCGACGTGTAGACTGCAGTCATGAACGCAACCTTCCAGCAGTCCCTGCAGAAGTACGCCGACGTCGCCGTCCGCATCGGCGTGGGGCTCCGCCCCGGCCAGCGGCTCACCGTGCGCGCCTCCGTGGAGACCGCGCCGTTCGTGCGGGAGGTCGTGCGCGCCGCGTACGGCGCCGGCGCCCGCCTCGTGGAAGTCCTGTGGATGGACGACCAGGTGGAGCGCGCCCGCTTCTCCCTCGCCCCGCGGGACTCGTTCGACGAGCTGCCCACCGCCGTCCCGGACGCCCTCCTGAAGGCGGGCGAGCGCGAGGACGGCATCCTCTCCGTGCACGCCACCGACCCGAAGAACCTGGAGGGCCTGGACGGCGCGCTCATCGCGAAGAACGAGCGCGCGCGGCAGACCTACCTGCGCCCCTTCTCCAAGCGCATCACGGGGAAGGAGCTGAACTGGTGCGTGGTGGCGGCGTCCATCCCCGCGTGGGCGGCGCGCGTGTTCCCGGACGAGGGCGCGTACGCCACCGCGCGGCTGTGGGAGGAGATCTTCCGGACCTGCCGCATCGACCGGCCGGATCCGGTGAAGGCCTGGGAGGAGCACGTGCAGGATCTCGCGCGGCGAAGCGGGTTCCTCAACCGCAAGCAGTACGCCGCGCTGCGCTTCCGCGGCCCGGGCACGGATCTCACGGTGGGCCTGCCGGAGCGGCACGTGTGGCTCGGCGGGCGGAGCACCACCGGCGGCACGAGGATCCCGTTCGTGGCCAACCTGCCCACCGAGGAGGTCTTCACCACGCCGCACCGCGAGCGTGTGGACGGCGTGGTGCGCGCCACGAAGCCGCTCTCCTACATGGGCGCGCTCATCGAGGACTTCGAGCTGCACTTCGCGAAGGGCCGCGTCACGAAGCTGAAGGCCGCGCGCAACGAGGACGTGCTCCGCAAGCTCGTGGAGACGGACGAGGGCGCGTCGCGGCTGGGCGAGGTGGCGCTGGTGCCCCACGGCTCCCCCATCTCGGCCTCCGGCATCCTCTTCTACAACACGCTGTTCGACGAGAACGCGTCCAGCCACATCGCGCTGGGCCGCTCGTACCGTTCCTGCATGGAGGACACGGACGACATCACGGACGAGGAGTTCCTGCGCCGCGGCGGGAACGAGAGCCTGGCGCACGTGGACTTCATGATCGGCGCCGGTGCCATGGACGTGGACGGCGTCACGAAGGACGGTGCCACCGAGTCCGTGATGCGCGCGGGCGAGTGGGCGCAGGCCGCGGTGCCGAGCGCGGCGTAGCGGGACCCCGCCGCCGGCCCCGAGGGGACGGCGGCGGAATCGGCCGACTGCCTACCGGTACAGGCTCTTGATGGAGCCCCAGCTCTGCGGCTCCACGGCCTTGCAGGCGTACGCGTCGACATCCCAGAGAAGCTGCGCGTCGCAGACGCCGTCGTTGAAGAAGACGGATCCGGGACAGGCGCCGCCGGGACCGTAGTAGAACGAGTGGTTCACGCGGTTCGTGGGGTAGCACGTCCCGCACGCCGGAGGACCGCCGGCCACCGCGCCCGGATGATCCGTGGCCACGGCCAGGGGATTGCCAGAGCCCGGGCCGAGTGTCGCGTGCATGACGAAGGTCCCCGGGACCCACGTGCTCCAGCCGTACACGTTCCACCCCGTGACAGGCAGGAACGTCGTCGACTGCAGCGGGGTGCCGGTCGGACAGCAGTTCGCGTCGGCCACGCTGACGGACATGGTGCCGGTGAAGCCCCAGCCGGCCGGCATGCCGGAGTACATGTAGTGCCAGCTCCCGACGACCACCCCGCAGCCGCCGCAGCTCTGGAAGCAGACGCCGAACTGATCCGAGGCCGCGAACCCGGACAGGATCCAGATCCACCCCGTGCAGATGTTGTAGTAGCGGATGGTGCAGGTGATGCCGGCGTCCCAGTTGTCGGCTCGGTCGGCGTCCAGGCGAGCCACGGATCGCTCGAGCGAGGAGCCCGGGGACGCCACGACGAGGGACGCGGCGAGGACGAGAACGGCAAGGAGGCGGGTGCGCATGTCACTTCTCCTTCTCGGTCGCAATGCGACCGATCGCCTGCCGGATCCTACCGGTACAGGCTCTTGATGGAGCCCCAGCTCTGCGGCTCGACGGCCTTGTAGCAGACGAGATCGCAATCCCAGAGCAGCTGCGCGTCGCAGGTCCCGTCGTTGAAGAACACGGATCCGGGACAGGCGCCGCCGGGACCGTAGTAGAACGAGTGGTTCACGCGGCTCGTGGGGTAGCACGTGCCGCACGCGGCCGGGCCGCCGCCGACCGGCGCCGGATGATCCGTTGCCATCGCCAGCGGCGTTCCGTTGCCCGCGCCCAGCGTCACGTGGATCAGGAAGTCATCGGGCATGGGGCTGCCGACCCACGCGTGGACGTTCCATCCGGTCACGGGCAGGAAGGGCTGGGTCTCGATCGGAACGCCGACGGGACACGCGTTCGCATCGGCCGCGCTCAGCGCGATCGAGCCCGTGAAGCCATAGCCGGATGGCGGCCCGGTGTAGACGTAGTGCCAGCTCGCGCTGACCTCCGGGGGCCAGGGGCAGAAGGCGCCCTCGAACCAGACGCCGAACTGATCGGAAGCCGCGAAGCCGGAGAGGATCCAGATCCATCCGGTGCAGGCGTTGTAGTACCGCAGGGTGATCGTGGCGCCGGCATTCCAGTTGTCGGCGCGATCCGCGTCCAGGCGCGCCGCGGTCCTCTCGAGCGCATGCGCCGGGCACGAAAGGACAAGGGACGCTGCGAGAACGACGGCGGCAAGGTGGCGGGTTCGCATGTCACACTCCTTTCCGGTTCGTTGCTGCTACCGGTACAGGTTCTTGATCAGCCCCCAGCTCCGCGGCTCCACGCTCTTGCAGCGGTACAGGTCGCAGTCCCAGAGAAGCTGCGCGTCGCAGACGCCATCGTTGAGGAGCACCGCGCCCGGGCAGGAGCCGTCCGGGCCGTAGTAGTAGGAGTGGTTCACCCGGCTCGTGGGGTAGCACGTTCCGCACGCCGGAGGTCCGCCGGCAGCCGCCCCCGGGTGGTCCGTGGCCACGGCCAGGGGTGTGCCCGGCGCGGGCCCGAGCGTCGTGTGGATGATGAAGCGCCCGGGGACCTGCGCGCTCCAGCCGTACACGTTCCACCCCGCGACGGGCAGGAACGTGGTCGACTGCAGCGGCACGCCTGTCGGACAGCAGTTCGCGTCGGACAGGCTGACCGAGATCGCGCCCGTGAAGCCCCAGCCGGCCGGCGTGCCGGAGTAGAAGTAGTGCCAGCTCCCAGTGACTCCCCTGCAGTCGACGCCGCCGCAGCCGTCGACATGGACGCCGAACTGGTCCGACGCCTCGAATCCGGACAGGATCCAGAGCCACCCGGTGCAGATGTTGTAGTAGCGGACGGTGCAGGTGATACCGGCATCCCAGCCGTCGGCACGGTCGGCGGTGAGGCGGACGGCGGCCCGCTCGAGGGCGGACGCCGGGGCGGATGTCACGAGGCCGGCCGCCAGGGCCGGGATGACGAGGTGATGGGTGCGCATGACACGCTCCTCGTCGGTCGCGATGCGACCGATCGCCTCCGGGTGGCGCACCTCATCCGGGAGGCAGAACGAGCCTAGCGCCGACGACCGGGGCGGCGCCAGCGAATCCGTAACGGCGGGTCACCTCCGGGACGCGGCCCGCGGGAACGTCACCGGTACAGGCTCTTGATGGCGCCCCAGCTCCGGGGCTCCACGCCCACGGCCTTGCAGAGCAGGTCGCAGTCCCAGAGAAGCTGCGCGTCGCAGACGCCGTCGTTGAAGAACACGGAGCCCGGGCATGCGCCCGTCGCACCGTAATAGTAGGAGTGGTTCACCCGGCTCGTGGGGTAGCACGTCCCGCACGCCGGAGGTCCACCGGCAACCGCCCCCGGGTGATCCGTGGCCACGGCCAGCGGCGTGCCACCCGCCGGGCCGAGGGTCGCGTGTATGGCGAAGGCTGCCGGAACCACCGCGTGCCAGCTATACACATTCCACCCCGTGACGGGCAGGAACGTGGTCGACTGCACAGGAACGCCGGTCGGACAACAGTTGTGGTCGCGCAGGCTCACGGAGACCGTGCCGGTATAGCCCCAACCGGCCGGCGCGCCGGAGTGGATGTAGTGCCAACTCGCGACCAGAAGTCCCCCTGCGTCGGGGCCGCAGCAGCTGTCAAAGCAGACGCCGAACTGGTCCGACGCCTCGAACCCGGACAGGATCCAGATCCAGCCGGTGCAGACGTTGTAGTAGGTGATGGTGCACGTGGTGCCGGCGTTCCAGGCATCGGCACGGTCAGTGTCCAGGCGAGCTTCGGACCTCTCGAGCGCGGGGCTCGGGGACACGACGACGAGGGATGCCGCGAGGACGAGACCGGCAAGCAGGCGGGTGCGCATGTCACTCTCCTTCTCGGTCGCAGCGCGACCGAACGCCTCCGGACGGCGCACCGCATCCGGAAGCCGACCTCCAGCTTACGCCCGCGGGTGCCGCATCGCGAGAAGCAATCGGGCGTCCCGTCCGGACCCGCGGCCGCGCAACCTGGCGACCCCGGCGCTCCGCGAACCACAAGCCTGGTCGTGCCGGCCGCGACGGCGACCACGGCCAGGGCGGGCAATGCCACGAAGCACTTGCGCATGAGGGACTCCCGGGACTCGCCTTCAGAGCGCACGCCGGGCGGCACACCCCCTCTCCGGAGGACCGGCTTCCGCGGTATCATCCGGCCCGGCCCCGATTCCAGGACGCCGGACGGCCTGCAACCCGGCGCCGCCCCGGGGCCGTCTTCCCGGAAGGAAACCCCCAACTCCCGAGGGACGTTGCATGGCCAGGTGGAGCGTGATGCCCGGCATCAGCGCCGGCGGCGGCGGCGGGCCGGTGGCCGGCTCGGTCGGCCAGTTCATCATCGACATGGGCAGCAAGAAGCTCAGCGCCGTCTTCGCCGGCGTGGGCCTGGCCGCGGGCGGCCCCGCTTCGTTCACGTACACGGACAAGAACACCACGGGCTACGCGGGCGACCTGATCGTCCGCGGGAACAGCGAGCCGTTGCTGCAGCTCCTGAAGATCCCCACGGACGGGCTCATGCTCAGCATCGGCACCGCGCCGCGGCACCTGGTCCCGGGCGTGCCCGTGAAACCGGACGCCATCTCCGGGTTCTACTCCATGGTGATCGTCTTCGGCGTGACCAGCACCACGCTGGCCGCGGGGTCGGTGGCCGCGGACATCTGGGCGAAGTCCAACGGCTGGCTGCTCAGCGGATGCTACGCCTACGCCGTGGTCGGCACCCTCTCGAAGGGCGTGGATCTCGGCGGCGTGGCCGGACTCGCGGGGAACTGGTTCTTCGGCTGACTCTGCGCCCTCGGCCGGACCTGATATCCTGGCGGTCCATGACCGAGCCCCGGGAGATCACCGCCATCCTCGCCGCTGCCCGCGGCGGGGACCGCTCCGCCCTCGACGAGGTCTTCTCGCGCGTGTACGAGGAGATCCGGCGGATCGCGCACGGGCAGGTGGCGCGGGCGGGCGGGGCCGCCAGCCTGGACACCACCGCGGTGGTCCACGAGGCGTACCTCCGGCTCGTGCGGAGTCCCGCCATCGACTGGGCGGACCGCGGCCACTTCTACGCGGTCGCCGCCACGGCCATGCGGCAGATCCTCCTGAACCACGCGCGGGCCCGCCGCGCGAAGAAGCGCGGCGGCGGCGAGGTCGTGGCCTGGTCGTCGGCGGATGCGGCGGTGGACGCGAAGATCGAGACCTTCGTGGAGCTGGACGCGGCCCTGGAGCGGCTCAAGGCGCTGGACGAGCGGTCCGCACGGGTCGTGGACCTGCGCTTCTTCGCCGGGCTCTCCGTGGAGGAGACCGCGGCCGCGCTCGGCGTGACGGACCGCACCGTGAAACGGGACTGGCGGGCGGCGCGCGCGTTCCTCGTGCGCGAACTGGGGGCCGACGCGCCGTGACCGGGCCCGACGAACCCCGCCGCGCGGAAACCGCGCGGTGGCTCCTCGTGCGCGCGATCCTGGACGAGGCCTTCGAGCGCCCGCCGGCGGAGCGCGCGGCCTTCCTCGATCGGCAATGTGCGGACGACGCCGGGCTGCGCGCGGAGGTGGAGTCCCTCCTCGCCGCGGACGCGCGCATCGAGGGCGGCGCGGACTTCCTGCGCTCCTCCGTGGATGCCGTGGCCGAGGACGCGCTCCGCGAAAGCGTCGCCCCGGCCGCCTCGCTCGCTCCGTCGTCCGCGTGGACCGGGCGGCGCGTGGGCAGCTACCGCATCACGCGCCTGCTCGGCGAGGGCGGCATGGGCGTGGTGTTCGAGGCGGAGCAGGACCGCCCGCGCCGCCTCGTGGCGCTCAAGGTCGTGCGCGGCGGCCTCTTCGTGGACGACGCGCGCCTGCGGCTCTTCCAGCGCGAGGTCGAGGCGCTGGCGCGGCTGCAGCATCCGGGGATCGCGGCCATCCACGAGGCGGGACGAACGGAGGACGGCCAGCACTACTTCGCCATGGAGCTGGCGCTCGGCCTCCCGCTGGATGCGTACCTGGCGAGGGCGGCTGCCGGCGACGAGCGCGCGGAGCGCCGCGCCCGCCTCGCGCTCTTCCTGCAGATCGCCGACGCCATCGCCTATGCGCACCAGCGCGGGGTGATCCACCGGGACCTGAAGCCGTCGAACGTGGTGGTGGACGGGACGGGGCGCGCGAAGGTGCTGGACTTCGGGCTCGCGCGCATCACGGACGGCGACGTCGCGCTCTCCACCGTCGCCACGAATCGCGGCGTCATCCAGGGCACGCTCCCCTACATGAGCCCGGAGCAGGCGGCGGGCGATCCCGAGGCGATCGACCTGCGCAGCGACGTCTACTCCCTCGGCGTCCTCCTCTTCGAGATGCTCACCGGCCGTCTGCCCATCGACGTGCGCAGCGCGGCGCTCCCCGAGGCCGTGCGCGCGATCGCGCAGGATTCGCCCGCGCGGCCCGCTTCGCTCGTGTCCGCGCTGCGCGGCGACCTCGAGACGATCCTCCTGAAGGCCCTGGCGAAGGAGCCGGCGCAGCGCTACCAGACCGTGTCCGCGTTCGCGGAGGACGTCCGCCGGCACCTGGAGGACCAGCCGATCCTCGCGCGCCCGCCGAGCACGGTCGAGCAGCTCAAGCGCCTCGCGCGCCGGCATCGCATGGCAGCCGCGCTCGGGGCCGCCACCCTCGTGGCGCTCGTGGCGGGCGTGGTGGGCACGACCGCGGGGATGCTGCGGGCGCGCGCCGCGGAACGCTCCGCGCGCGAGGAGGCCGCCACCGCCGCGCGCGTGTCGGACTTCCTGGTGAGCCTCTTCTCCGTGTCGGATCCGAGCGAGGCGCGCGGGAACTCCATCACGGCCCGCGAGCTCCTGGACCGCGGCGTGGCGGAGGTGGACTCCGCGCTCGCCGGCGAGCCGCGCGTGCGCGGCCGGCTGCTGGGGACGATGGGACAGGTGTACCGGAACCTCGGTCTGTACGCGCAGGCCCGCCCGCTCCTCGAGCGCTCGCTCGCGGTACGGTCCGCGAACCCCGACGAGGATCCGGTGCAGCTCGCCCGTTCGCACTTCTCCTTCGCCGGCCTCCTGCGCCGCCTCGGCGAGTACGACGATGCACGCACCCATTACGAGGCGGCGCTGGCCATCCGCGAGCGCACGCCGGGCGCGCCGCGCGGGGAGCTTGCCGCCAGCCTGCTGGGCCTGGCGAACCTGCATTACGACCGCGGCGAGTACGCGCTCGGCCTGCCGCTGAACGAGCGCGCCGTGACGCTGGCGCGGGAGGCCCTGGGCGAGGACCACTACGACTACCCCTCGTTCCTGTCCGGCCTGGCGTTCACGCGCAAGGCGCTCGGCGAGAACGAGGCGGCGCTCGCCTTGATGGCGGAGGTGGTGCACCGGCGGGAGAAGGCGCTGGGCGCCGAGCACCCCACGCTGGCGAACGACCTGTACGTGCAGGCCGACTTCCTGCGCGAGGCCGGGCGCCCCGCCGAGGCGCTGCCGGTGCTGCAACGCGCGCTGGCCATGGGCGAGCGGACGCTGGGCCCCGAGCACGCGTACGTCGGCGAGATGCTCAACACGCGCGGACTGATCGAGCTGGCGCTCGGCGACGCCGCGGCCGCCGAGCACTCGCACCGCCGCGCGCTGCTCATCCTGGAGAAGGCGTTCGGCCCGGAGCACACGATGACCGCCGCCACCCTGGACACGCTGGCCGAGGCGGTGGCGCGGCAGGGCCGCCGCGACGAGGCGCTCGCCCTCAGCGACCGCGCCGGCGCGGTGCTCGGCGCCCTGCCCGGGGACCACCCCTCCCGCCTCGCCCACGACGGCGCGCGGGCGCGCATCCTCGCGAACTGAGCGCCGTCAGTCCGGGTTCGTGGCGAAGACCGTCAGCTCCGTGGTGAACCCGCGGTCGTCCATCGCCAGCATGGCCGTGATGGCGTGCGCGATCTCCGCCGCGCGCAGCTTCTTCTCGCTGCGCCGCTGCGTGCGCCCCTGCGACGACGCGAACCCGGTGAGCACCTCGCTGGGGTTGACCTGCATCACGCGGATCTCGTGCTTGCGCAGCTCCGCGCGCCAGCACTCCGTCATCCCGCCCAGCGCGAACTTCGACGCCACGTACGCGGTGCCGCCCGCGAACCCGCGGCTCCCCGCCGTGGACGACACGTTCACGATGTTCCCGCGGTTGCGCGCGACGAAGTGCCGCGCGGACGCCTGCGCCATGAGCATCGCGCCGAAGACGTTCGTGTCGAAGATGGCGCGCATCTCCGCCGGATCCAGCTCCAGGAGCGGGGCGAAGCGGCCCCAGCCGGCGTTGTTGATCAGCGTGTTGTAGTCCCCGAACTCCCGCACGACGGCGTCCACCATGCGCTCGGCGTCCCCGGGGCGGCCCACGTCGCCGGCCAGGGGCAGCGCGCGGATCTCCTCGGCGGCGCGGCGCACGCGCGCCTCGTCGCGGCCGCAGACGGCCACGCGGGCGCCGGCCTGCCGCAGGGCGCGCGCGGTCTCCAGGCCGATCCCGGCGCTGCCGCCGGTGACCAGCGCGATGCACTCGTCGAGCTTCATGAGGTCCCTCCCGGAATCGCGGGTCGGTGCAGGGGCGGGGCGCGGAGCCTACCGTCCCGCCGCGCGGCCCGCAACGCGGCGCGGCCGGCGCGATCGAGCCCGGGCGCGCCGCGCTCGACGGTTGAGTCGCGCGCCGCGCGGCGGTATCCTCGGGCGCACTTCCCCCTGGCGCGCCGCGGCCCGTCCGGTCTCCCGCCGGTCCCGCCGCCCGCGCCCCGCCACGACCAAGGAGTGCTCCATGCGCAGGATCGGCTTCCCCGCTCTCGCCCTCGCGTTCCTCGCGGCCGTCGTCCCGGCCCTGTCCGCCCGCGCCCACGAGCGCGCGGGCGAGGCGCAGGTGGACGGCACCCGCATCCAGACCCTGGTGAAGGCGGACCTCGCGGCCGGGCGCATCGACTTCGAGGACTACCTGCTGACGAACTTCCGGATGGCGTTCGCGCCGGAGCGGGTGCCCGCGGAGTACCGTCGCGCCGACGGTCTGATGGAGCCCTGCTTCACGCCGTGGATCATCGAGTTCCGGGACAACCGGGAGCGCCTGTCCGCGGCGGCGGTGGCGGAGATCGAGTCCTACCTGGACCGCTCGTCCTCCGGGCTCCGCGCCGTCTACTACAGCCCGTCCGGGCTGTTCCAGCTCAACTACGACACGGCCGGCGCGAACGCCGTGCCGCTGGACGACGTGAACCCCGCGAACGGCGTCCCGGACTTCGTGGAGATGTGCGCGGTGGTGTACGACAGCTCCTGGGCCGCCGAGGTCAACACGCTCGGGTTCGTGGCCCCCAACCTTCCTCCGGACGGGTCGTACGACTGCTACTTCCAGGCGCTCGCCGCCGGGCTGTTCGGATTCACGTCGATCGCCGGGTCGGGCCGTACCGAGATCACGGTGGACAACGACTTCACGGGCATCGGCCACGTGTTCAGCCCGGACCCGGACGGCCTCGTGGTGGGCCGCGCGCGCGGGGTGCTCTCGCACGAGTTCAAGCACGCGTCGCAGTACTCCACGAGCGGCTGGAACGAGGGCAACTGGCTGGAGCTGGACGCGAACTGGGTGATGGACTACGTCTTCGACACCTCGGACATCTACCACGCTTGGCTGTCCGATCCCACGAGCCAGCTCACGTCCCCGCAGACCACGCTGACGGATGACGGCGGCGCCGGCTACTACGAGGACCTCCTGTGGGAGACCTACATCAGCGAGCGGTTCGGCGCGCAGGCGGTGCTGGACTTCTGGATCCGCCGCGACACGATCGTGGAGAGCGTGAAACAGGCGTACCAGCAGGTGCTCCAGAGCTACGGCTCGTCCTGGGAGGACGCGTACCCCGGCTTCATGGAGTGGTGCTGGTTCACGGGCTCCCGCTCGGAGCCGGGCATCGGCTTCTCCGAGGCGGCGAACATGATGCGCATGAACCTGTTCGCGGCGAACGCCACGTCGTACCCCGCATCGTCGTCGGGCTCGGTGAACGAGCTGGCGGCGCACCACCGCCGGTACAACCCCGGCACCGCCACCGGCTTCCCGCGCGTGGTCTTCAACGGCGTCGACACGCACTGCTGCTTCACGGTGTCCGTGCTCATCCGCGAGACCGACGGGACCGTGACCATCGTCCGTCCCGCCCTGGACGGGGCGAACGACTGCGACTACACGCTCCCGGTGCCGTTCGCCGACGTGGTGTACGTGGGCGTCATCGTGACGAACAGCCAGCGCGCCGAGGGCGTGAAGTCGTACACGCTGGACGTGCTGGACGAGCCCGGCGCGGTGGACGCGCCGGTCGTGGCCGTGGCGGGCGGCTTCCCGCTCTCCGTGGGCGCCACGCCGAACCCGGTGCGCGGCGACACGCGGATCGAGTACGCGCTGCCCGGCGCGGCGAACGGCACGCTGCGCATCCACGACGTGCAGGGCCGCGTGGTGCGGGAGCTCGCGAGCGGCCCGATGACGGCCAGTCGCGGCACGGTGGCGTGGGACGGTCGCGACGCCTCGTCGCAGCCGGTGGCCGCCGGCGTCTACTGGGCGCGGCTGGTCACCTCGGCGGGCATGGCGTCCACGAAGATCACGCTGATCCGCTAGGGTCGGTGCGGAGGGAACACGGCGGCCGGGCTCCCCGCGGGGCCCGGCCGCTCGCGTCTCACCGGTACAGGGCCTTCACGCGTCCCCACGTCGCGGGCTGGAGGGCGTTCGGACCGCCCAACGTCTCCACCTGCGTCTGGAACTCCGTCATCGTGAGTCCGGCGATGCTGTCGAGCTGCAGGCGGGAGCGCTCCGTGGCGATCGCGCCGGCCAGTGCCGGGCTTCCGTTGTCCTCCAGGATGTCGAGGAGCGCCAGGAGGTCGTCCTGCATCTGCGCCGAGACCGTCGCGCCCCCGCCGGTGCCGTCCACCAGTGCGCGCAGCGCCGGTGTCCAGGTGCTCCAGGCGCGCCGGAACTTGACGGCATGGGACGGCGCGGCCAGGGAAGCGAGGATCGCGTCGAGCCCGTGCTGCTCGTAGAGGTCCACGTAGTACTGGCCCACGGCGGTGCTCGCGAGGATCTCGTCCCGGTAGCGGGCATAGACCTCGGTGTCGGAGCTTCCGCGCGGGGACGGGGCGGGCGGAGGGGTACAGAACGGATCGCATGGCATGAGTTCGAAAAGGCAGCAGAGCAGGCTCCACATGCAGATGTAGCACGTGCCGAGCCCGCGGGCGGGCGTTCCGAGCGGTGCGGCCTGGATCATGTACATCACGCTCGGCTCGCCGTGCTGCAGGCCACCCGTGGTGGAGGTCAGCGCGAAGTAGGACCAGCGCGCGCCCCATCCCGGATAGAACTCGTTCGGCGTCGTGGCGGGCACCGTGAACGACGCGCTTCCCGCCTGCGCTCCTTCGCCGAAGTGCACCGTCCCGAGCCCCGGTGAGTTGGATGTCACGTAGCTCACGCTGGCGGGACCGGCGGCCGGTTCCGACAGCACGAGGGGGATCGAAGGGCTGGTCGTCTGGAAGACCCAGAACGCCGACTCCCTCTCCGGTACGTAGGCGTCCTGGGCGTCGATGGAGACCAGATTCGCACCCTGCGGCGCGGCCAGGACTCCGGACGCAGCGACCGCCACGACGGCGGACACCCCGGCGAGCACGGGACGCACCCTGCGGAACGTTCGCGACATGAAGGACCTCCCGGAAGGATCGTTCGCCGTCAAGACGGCGCGACCCGATCCGGAAGTTGCGCGCGCTACCCGTCCAGCCGGTCCAGCGCGCTTCTCAGCGCCGGGAACAGGCGGCCCGCGTCCTCGCGCGGCAGCGCGCCCACACTGAGGCGGAACCAGCCCGTGTCCTCCATGAGGCCGAAGGCCTGGAACGGCACCACCGCTGTCCCCGCCTCCGCGAGCAGGAACTGCCGGATGTCCTCGTTGGTGGCGAGCGTGCGGCCGGCGAAGCGTCGCCCCACGAGGTCCAGGTGCGCGGACAGGTAGATGGCGCCGGCGGGCGGGATGCTCCGCACCGGGTACCCGTCCCGGCGCATGGCCTCGAATCCCTCGTGCAGCGCCTGCAGCCGCTCCGCCACGCCGCGGCGCAGCCCGTCCAGGAACCCATCCACGGCCGGCGCGTCCGCGAGGAACCGGGCGGTGGCGATCTGCTCGGGTCGCGGCGCCCAGGCGCCCACGTGGCCCAGGATGTCCGACAGCGGTTTCATGAACGGCTCCGGGCCCACCGCCCAGCCCACGCGCAGCCCGGTGGCGGCGAAGCCCTTCGAGATTCCGTCGTTGAACACGGTGTAGGCGCGCATGCGCGGATCGATGCCCACGGGCGTCACGTGCTTCGTGCCCGCGAACGTGAGCATCCAGTACACCATGTCGTACAGCAGGATGAGCGGCGCGCGCCCGGACTCCTCGCGGCGCGCGTTCTCGTCCAGGATGAGCCCCACGATCCGCTCCAGCTCCGCCTCGGCGTAGCACGTGCCGGCGGGGTTGAGCGGGCTGTTCAGCGTGAGCATGCGCGCGGCGCCGAGATGCGGCCTCAGGATCTCCGCGGTCGGAAGGAACTGCACGTCGGGGCCGGCCTTCACCGCGAGCGGCTTCGCCCCGCACAGCCACGCGTAGTGGTTGTTGTTCCAGGACGGGACCGGGAACAGCAGCGTGTCGCCCGGGTCGAGGAACGTGCGGTACGTGCAGTACAGCGCGGGCCGCACGCCGCTCCCGATGACCACGCTCGCCACGGGGTACTCCAGCCCCAGCCGCTCCGCGTAGAAGCGCGCCACCGCGCTGCGCAGCTCCGGCACCCCGTCGGAGGGCGGGTAGTTCGTCTGGTTGTCCGCGTAGGCGCCGAGGATCGCAGCGCGCAACGCCTCCGGGATGGGGAACAGGTCCGGACGGTAGTCCCCCACCGTGAGGTTGATCACCTTCTCGCCCGCGGCGATCTTCGCGCGGATCTCGGCCGCGATCTTCAGGATCTCGGAGCCCACGAGCCCGTGGGCCATCCTCGATACGGGGAGTTCCAGGGTCTTCATGGGAGCCTCCGGGCGGGGTGTCGGAGGCGGAGGATACCCGAAGGCCGCGCGGCTGTCCGGCGTGCGGATCAGGCGGCCGCGCGCCGGGGCGCGGTGCGCACCCCGAGCGCGAGGACCAGCGTGCCGGTGAGCGCCGCGGCCACGAGGGCCACGGCGGCCGGCGTGCCGGACACGGCGCCCGAGTGGACCGCGAAGCCGGTGCCGGCCCAGATCGCGGCGAAGCTGATCACCTTCGCCCGCAGCGGCATGGAGCGCCCTTCCGCCGCCTTCAGGTACGGGCCGAGCCAGCGGTTCGCATGCAGCCGGCGGCGCAACGCGGGCGAAGTGCGCGCGAACAGCCACGACGCGGCGAGCAGGAAGCACGTGGTGGGCAGCCCCGGAACGAAGATGCCCACCACGCCGAGCGCCACGCAGAGCCACCCGAGCACGATTCCCGTGTGTCGCATCGGAACCTCCTCCCTGGCGGGGGCGGCTACGCCGCCGCCCGCGAAGGCTCGGGAGCGCGCCGCCCGGCGCGCGGAACGAGCATGGGCACCCGCTCGCGATACTCCTCGTACTTCCGTCCGTGCTCGCGCACCAGGTCCCGCTCCTCGAAACGGATGGCCACCAGGATGTAGGCCGTGGTCATCAGCGCGAAGACCAGGTGCGTCACGGTCATCGTGGGCGCCGCCCAGAACACCGTGATCCAGCCCACGTACAGGGGATGCCGAACCAGACGGTACGGCCCCGGCGTGGTGAAGCGCAAGGCCTCGTAGGGCCGGCCCCGCAGCGCCAGCCAGGACTGCCGGAGCCCGAACAGGTCGAAGTGGTTGATCAGGAACGTGGCCACCAGGACCAGGAGCCAGCCCGAGGCGTACAGCACCGTCAACGCCGTGCGGCCCACCGGGTTCCCCACGTTCCACACCACGCCGCCGAGCGGCTGCCAGAGGGCGAACAGCGCCACGAGCGCCAGGCTGGACATGAGCACGTAGGTGCTCCGCTCGGCCTCCCGCGGCAGGTGGCGGGCCAGCCACTCCTTGAAGCCGCGGCGGGCCATCCCGCTGTGCTGCACGGCAAAGAGCGCCAGCAACCCCAGATCCACCGCCAGCGCGGTGGCCAGCGGGACCGCGGCCGGGGAGTCCATCGCCTTGGGCACGAAGTGCCCGCCGATGAACCCGATCGCGTACAGGAACACCCCCAGGAACAGCACGTAGCTGGCCACGCCGTAGGCGAAGATCAGCATGCGTCGCATCGAGCCTCCTCTCTCGTTCGATCCACTCCGGACATCGCCGGGCGAGGCGCCCGACACCGGCGACACGCGGGCCCCGCACCGACCCGCCACGACCCGGGCGGGGAATCTCGGGGAGTTGTGGAGCGCCGGGTCCGGCGATCGGACCGGCGCGAAGCGTGTACGATGTCCCTCTACGCTCGGAGGCACCGGATGGAACGGTCCGGCGAGGCGGCCGGCGTGACGGGCGTGGAGATTGCGCTCGGCACGGACCACGAGCGCACGCGCCGCGCCCGGGAGAAGCTGGAGGAGTTGCGGCCTACCGCAGCACGGTGACGCGCCGCGTGCGCTCGCCCGCGGCCGTCTGCAGACGCACGAAGTACACGCCCGCCGCCAGCGGACGGCCGCGCGCGTCGCGCCCGTCCCACGTCGCCTCGCGCGGGCCGGCCGTCGCCTCGCCGGACTCGATCTCGCGCACGCGCCGCCCGGCCACGTCGTGCACCGTGAGGCGGTACGCGCCGGCCGCGCCGAGCGCGAAGCGCACGGTGGTGGCGTCGCGGAACGGGTTCGGCTCCACCGCCAGCCGCGTGCCGCCCGCGTACGGCGGCTCGGGCTCCGGCTCGCCGTCCCCGCCGGGCGCGCGGAAGTCCGCGAACACGGGCGCGTGGTCGCTGGCGGCGCGCGTGTCCGCGACCAGAAGCCCGTTCGCGGCGAGGTTCGCGTCCGTCATGGAGCGCGTCTCCACCACCACGTGCGTGCCCAGCTCCAGCGCGCTTCCGGTGTAGAAGATCCAGTCCAGCCGGCCCGGGTAGAAGGAGCTGTTGTCGTCCCACCACGTGGCGGCGAAGAGCTCGTCCGGATGACGCAGGTCCGCGGCCTCGAGCGGCGTGCCGTCCCAGTCCGGCGGCGAGTCCGGGCCGAAGGCCGCGTTGTCGTCGATGTCGCCGGTGAGCAGCGTCACGAGCTGCCGGCGCCAGCCCACCAGGTTGAAGTCCCCGCAGATCACGATGGGAGTCCCGTCCACGAGATCCAGCGTGCCGCCCGGCGTGCGCGCATCCAGGAGGAAGCGGATGAGCCCGTCCGCCTGGTCCTGCCGCGCGGCATCCGCGGTGCAGCAGCTCCAGTGGTTCGCCACCACGAGCAGGTCCGTGTCCAGCGCGGGCCGCGGATCCACGAGCACGGCGGTGATGCGGCTCCCGGAGAGCACGGGCCACGAGTCCACGATGGGGAAGCGGCTCGCCACCACGTTGCCCGCGTCGCGCTTCACCGCGTTCCACGTTTCGCCCGGCGCGAGCGGCACCTGCTCGTCCAGCTTCGCCGCGACCGCTGCCGCGTCGTGCCCCCACACCTCCGTGATGACCCACACGTCGGCGTCCACCGCCGCGAGCAGGCGCGCCTGCGCCGCGGGCCGCGAGCCGCCGGAGAAGAGCCCGTCGTTCTCGATGTTGTAGGCGCCGACGCGCACGTCGCCGCTTCGCTCCCGCGCGAACGACAGCGACGGCACGTCCACCGGTCCGCCCGTGAACACGTACGGCGTGGCCGAGGCATCCAGCAGGTCGCCGGTGCCGATGCCGTGGTACAGGACGAAGCGGAACCGATCGAGCGGGAAGAGCGGCGTGACGCCGTCCGGGCGCGCGTCGCGCGCGAGGGCCAGCTCGAACTGCGTGTCGCTGACCGTGGGGCCGACGAACAGCCCGAGGTCGTCGTGCGCCACCGGCACGCCGAGGCCGCCGACGAAGAAGATCCCGGAGCGGGAGCCGAAATTCCAGAGCAGGTCCGCGCCGATCGGGCCGATGATGGCGCCCGTGGCCGCGTCCAGGTCCGTGTCCAGGGCGAGCGTGATCTCCTGCCCCTCGTCGGGCTGGACCTCCGCCGTGGTGTCGAAGCGCAGGTACAGGCGGCGGTCGTCGTCCGCGGCGTCCACGCGCGTGAAGTCCACGCCGCTCTCGCCGCCGTCGCCGGCGGCGTCGGCGGCGAAAGGCGCGGCCGTCCAGTCCATGAACTCGCCGTCGATGCGGATGGGTGCCGCTTCGGCGCGCACGAGCGCGGCCGCCGCGGCGATCGGGAGGAGCGGGGCGAGGCGGCGCAGGTGGAGGACCATGGTGGGCCGGACGGGGAGACGGGACGGCCCGCGCGGGGCCGCAGGGAACGGAGTGAAGATACCATGAAGGGGATGCGCCGACGACCCGCGCGGTCACGGGTCCCACGCACGCCGCCAGCCCAGCCGCGCTCGCACCCGCCCCGGATCCGCGCGGCGGCCGCGGCTCCTTGACCCCCGGGACGCGCTTCCCCTAGGCTCCGCCCCGCCGGGGCGCGCGGGTCCCAACCGCCGCGGCGCCTCCGGTCGCGACGAGGGACTCGTCGCGGGTATCGCCTCCTGACCGAAGGGATCCCCGATGAAGAAGCTGTCCGGGAAGAAGCTGACGCTGAAGCGCGAGACGCTCCGCAAGCTGAACGATACCGAGCTTCGGCACGTGGCGGGCGGCGCCACCTGGCGGTGTGGGAGCTACGTGTCCGGGTGCTGCCCCTGTACGGGCACCAGCAACCCGCCGACCAGCCCCACGATGTGCCCGATCGAGTAGCTTCGGCCCGCGGAACGAACGAGCGCGCCCGGCCCGCCATGGGTCGGGCGCGCGTGTTGAGGGGGCCATGCCCGAGTCCCTGCTTCAGGGCGATGTTCGCGCGGCCGCGCTCGCGGCGCTGGACGACATCGCGGCCGACGTGACACCGGCGATCGAGCGCTGGGCCGAGGCGCACCCGGCGCCGTCCGGCGCGCACGCGCACTCGCTCGCGTGGGGGCGCTCCGGCGTGGCGCTGTTCCATGCGTACCGCGAGGTCGCGGGAATGGGCGGCGGCGACGATGCCGTCGCGCTGCTGGAACGCGCGATCGACACGGTCGGGGAGTGCGAACCGGACGCCACCCTGTTCACCGGCTTCCCGGGCGTGGCGTGGGCGGGCGAACACTTCCGGAAGCTCGCCGGCGAGGAGGCCCCCGGCCGGGAAGACGCGAACGCGGACGTGGACGCCATCCTGGACGAGGGA
The DNA here is from genome assembly GCA_964571855.1 of uncultured Gemmatimonadota bacterium. Classification (GTDB taxonomy): domain Bacteria; phylum ARS69; class ARS69; order ARS69; family ARS69; genus CAYYFX01. The sequence continues at coordinate 68,723 of CAZNDO010000009.1, read as the reverse complement.
CTCCTCGCCGCGGAGGACACGGCGCTCGAGTGGGACCTCGTGGAGGGGCTCTCGGGAATCGCCGTGTACGCGTACGAGCGGTTGCCGCGGGCGAGCGGCCGGGACCTCCTGGCGAAGGTCGTGGATGCGCTGGCGTCCGCCGCGCACCACGAGACGAACGGTCTCGCGTGGCGGACGCCGCGGCGGCGACGTCGCGTGGAGGTGTCGGCCGAGGATCCCGAGTGGGATCTCGGCCTGGCGCACGGCGTGCCGGGCGTGATCGCGGCCCTCGGTCTGGCCGTCGGGGCCGGCGTGCGCACGGAAGAGGCCACGCGATTGCTGGATGGCGCCGTCCCCTGGCTCCTCGCGCAGCGTCTCCCCTTGGGCGACATCTCGTGCTTCCCGTCGTACACGGGGCGGGACGTGGCGCCGGTGCCGGCGCGGTGCGCATGGTGCTACGGGGATCCCGGGGTCGCGGTCGCGCTGCTGGGTGCGGCGCGCCGCGCGGGACGGCCGGAGTGGGAGGACGCGGCCCGGCGGATCGCGCGGCTGGCGGCCTCGGTGCGCGACCGGCGCGACGACGTGGTGGACGCGCAGTTCTGCCACGGGGCCGCCGGCGTGGCGCACATCTTCCTCCGCCTGCACCGCGCCACGGGAGACGGGGCCCTCGCGGACGCGGCGCGCCACTGGTTCGGGCGCGCCCTCGCGATGCGCCGTCCGGGCCACGGCCTCGCGGGGTTCCGCACCTGGACGTACGAGCGCACCCAGGAGGGCGAGTGGATGGACGACCCGCGCCTACTCACCGGGATCGCGGGAACCGGGTTGGCCCTGCTCGGCGCCGTGGCGGACATCGAGCCGGACTGGGACCGGGCTTTCCTGCTGTCCGTTCCGGAGGCCTAGCGCCGCCGCCGGGAACTTCGGACGGACCCGGCCGGTTCGTACTTCCGTTCGGCCCCGCACTTCCGCGATTCCCCCGCCCCCGGTATGCTGATGACCCCTCGGGCTGAACCGGAAGGACCGACCCTCGGCATGAGCCGTTCCGCCTTCGCCGCAACCGCGGCCGCCGTCCTCCTCATTGTCGCCGCTCCGTCCGTGCGCGCCGCCGAAGGCGATGACGCCGCCGTCGCGCCGGCCGCTGTGACGGCCGCCGAGCCGGCCACCGCCCCCGCCGCGATCGACGCCGCGGATTTCGACCTCGCGCGCTACCGCGGCAGGGTCGTGTACCTGGACTTCTGGGCGTCGTGGTGCGCGCCGTGCGTCCGCTCCTTCCCGTGGCTCGCGAAGCTGCACGCGGAGCGCGCGGACGACGGGTTCGTCGTCGTGGCCGTGAACCTGGACCGGGAGCGCGCGGCCGCGGACCGCTTCCTGCAAAAGCACCCCGTGCCGTTCCCGATCGTGTACGACCCGGAGGGGAAGCTCGCGAAGGCGTGGGACATCGACGTGATGCCGTCGTCCTTCCTAGTGGATCGCGACGGGAGGACGCGGCACGACCACGCGGGCTTCCGTGACGCGGATGCCGCGCGCATCGAGGCGGAGATCGATGCGCTGCTGAAGGAAGCGCCGTCCGCGGAGGGCACGCGGTGAGGCGCGCCGTCGCCGTGGCCGTCCTGCTCGCCGCGCTCGCCGCCGCGTCCGGCTGCGCTTCGCTCGGCGTGCGCGCATGGGAGCGCGACCAGCTCGCCCGCCCCGAGATGCAGCTGGATCCGGACCCCAGCGCCAGCGGCATCGACGACCACGTGTACTTCAGCAAGGAAGCGTCCAGCGGCGGGCGCGGCTTCGGCGGGGGCGGGTGCGGATGCAACTGATGGCGCCGAATCCGGGACTGCGCGCGCAGCTCGCGGCGGCCACGGTGGCGCTGCTCGGCGCGGCGTCGCCGCCGGCGCGCGCCGTGGAGGGCACGTCCGCGGCGCTGCTGTGGGCGGAGCCGGACCGCGTCACCGCGCTGGAGACCCGCGTGGACCTGCGCTCGGACCTCACGGGCGGGCGCATCCTGCGGATGAACTTCGTGCTCGACGCGCTCACCGGCGCCTCGCCGAACGGGGCGCTGCGGTCGCGGATCCCGCAGACGTTCACGCGCGCATCGGGCGCGGGGTCCTACCGCATCGCCCCCGGCGAGACGCCTCTGGACGACGAGTTCGAGGACACGCGCTGGGCCGGCGGCGTGTCGCTGGAGCAGCCGCTGGGACGGCTCACGCGCGCCACGCTGGGCACGAACGTCTCCACCGAGGGGGACTACCTCTCGCTCGGAGCGAGCGCGTCGCTCGCGCGCGACCTCTTCGGGCGGAACACCACGGTGTCGGTGGGAATCTCGGGGTCGCTGGACACCGTGAAGCCGTACGGCGAGACGCCCGTCCCCTTCGCGCCGATGCCCTCCCCCACCGGGGACGACGGCGGCGGCGAGGACGAGGAGGAGGGCGAGGACGACGTCCCGCAGGGATCCGAGGACAAGCGCGTGGCGGATCTCCTCGTGGGGGTCACGCAGGTGCTGGACCGGAACACGATCCTGCAGATGAACTACTCGCTGAGCCGGTCCACCGGCTACCTCACGGATCCGTACAAGCTGATCACGCTCGCGCTGGGCAGCGGCCTGCTCGCGGGCGACCCCGTGGACTACCTGCACGAGAGCCGACCGGACGAGCGGCTCAAGCACGCGCTCTTCTGGGAGGGGAAGCGCGCGCTGGGCCGCGACGTGCTGGATCTCTCCTACCGCTACCTCTGGGACGACTGGGGGATCCGTTCGCACACGGCGGAGGCGCGGTACCTGTGGGAACTCGGCGAACGGAACGGCATCGAGCCGCAGGTGCGCTTCTACACGCAGACCGCGGCGGACTTCTTCCGGTACAGCCTGTTCGACGGCGAGCCGCTGCCGGAGCACGCCTCCGCGGACACGCGCCTCGGCGCGTTCGACGCGTGGACCGCCGCCGCGAAGTACACGCGCAAGGGCGTGGGCGGCGGCGACCTGTACGTGCGGCTGGGCTGGTACGTGCAGACCGGCGAGAGCAATCCGGCGGAGGCCGTGGGCTCGCAACGCAGCCAGGACCTCTTCCCGAAGGTCACGGCGCTCCTGTCGCAGGTGGGCTATTCCTTCCGGCTCTGACCGGCCCCCCGCGGACGCCGCCGCGATCCGCCGCGCCACGTCCCTCGTCCCCGCGGAGGACGGGTGGAAGGGCGCCTTCACGGCCATGGCCAGCCCGTGCGAGATCCTCGTGGACGACAGGGACTCGCGCCCGGCGCGCCGCCTGCTGGAGATCGCGGCGGCGGAGGCGTGGCGCATCGAGGCGAAGTTCAGCCGCTACCGCGCGGACGGCGCGGTGCACCGGATCAACGCCGCGAACGGCGTGCCGGTGGACGTGGACGACGAGACCGCCCGCCTCCTGGACTTCGCCGCGGAGTGCCACACGCTCTCCGCCGGCCTCTTCGACGTGACCTCCGGCGTGCTGCGGCGCGCGTGGAAGTTCGACGGCTCGGACCGCCTGCCCCCGCCGGAGCGCGTGGCGGAACTGCTACCGCTCGTGGGCTGGCACCGCGTGGCGTGGGAACGTCCGCGCCTCACCTTGCCCGAAGGCATGGAGATCGACCTCGGCGGCATCGGCAAGGAGTACGCGGTCGATCGCACGCTCGAACTCCTGAAGGCCGAGACCGACGCGGCCCTCCTGGTGAACTTCGGTGGCGACCTGATCGTGTCGGGGCCACGCCGCCAGCAGCGTGCCTGGCGCGTGGGCATCGAGAGCCTGCGAACGGCCGGCGAGGCGGCGAAGCACCTGGAGCTGTCCCGCGGCGCGCTGGCCACGAGCGGCGACGCCGCCCGCTACCTGCTGAAGGACGGCGTGCGCTACTCCCACGTGCTGAACCCGAAGACCGGCTGGCCGGTGACCGATGCCCCGCGCTCGGTGACCGTGCTCGGCAACAACTGCACCGAGGCCGGCCTGCTGGCCACGCTGGCGCTGCTGCAAGGCGCGAACGCCGAGAGCTTCCTGACGGGGCAGGGCGCGCAGCACTGGTGTCTGCGCTGAGCCGGGGAACCCGAGGAACGGCCGCGCCCAGGGGCCGGCCACTGGCGTCCAAGGCCGGGGACGCGCGGTGCACCAGTTCCATCCCCGACGCCGGTTCCCGCCCCCACGAACGTGGCCGTTTCGGGGAGGACGGCAGTCCGACCGGGCTGCGGGCGATCGGGAATCCGGGAGGGAAGCCTCCCCGCCAGACCGGGCCATCGGCGGCTCCGGAAACGAGGAAACCGACGGTGGATCCGCAAGTTACACCCTGTCCGGCATGACGCCAACCGCCCCGCCGGGATGCCGCCTCCTCCCCGGCCCAGTGCAACTCCCCCCTGTTCGCCGCGGCCGGACGGGATAGAATGCCGCGCGAGGTGCGCCGGAAACGCTGGCGGGCCTCAGGTCGGGTCCCGCTGGCGCGGGGCCGGCTGCCCCGCCCGGCGGGGCCCGGAGCACAAACCGGTATGCGAAGCAGGTTCTCTGTCATTCTCGGGCTGGCGGTTCTGACGCTTGCGGCGGGCTGCGCCGCACCTCCCCAGGAAGCGGTCGACTCGGCGAAGGCCGCGCTCGAAGCCGCCCGTGCCCAGGCTGCGCAGGAGTACGCGCCGGACGCGTTGAAGGCGGCCGAGGACGCGGTGGCCGATCTCGAGGCCGAGATCGCGGCGCAGTCCACGAAGTTCGCTCCGCTGCGCTCGTACAAGGTGGCTGCCGAGAAGGCGGCGGCGGCGCAGACGGCGGGCGAGCAGGCCCAGACGGCGGCCACGGCGGGCAAGGAGCAGGCCCGCGCGGACGCCATGGGCGGTCTCGAGGGCGCGCGTGTCATGCTGCAGGAGACCATGACGATGCTGGACTCGGCGCCGCGCGGGAAGGGCTCCGCCATGGATCTCGCCGCGCTGAAGACCGACCTCGAAGGCGCGGGCGCCGCCCTCGCCGAGGCCGAGGGTCTCATCGGCGCGGAGCAGTACCGGCAGGCGAAGGCCAAGGTCGATGCGGCGCAGGCGTCCATCATGGGCGTGCGCTCGCAGATCGAGGCCGCCATGCAGAAAGCGAAGTGACGGTCACGCGACGGGGCATCAAACGCCGTCGGCGCGTGCCGCGCTGGATGTGGACGCGAGCCCTCCCCGGGCTCGCGTCCGTCGTATTGGTGGCGGCCGCGTACCCGGTGGTGCGCGGCCGCACCGACCCCGCGGGCGTGGAGTTGACGGACGCGAAGCAGGCGCTGGACGCGGCGCGGCGCGCGGACGCCGCCACGTGGGCGCCGGACGCGCTGGAGGCGGCGGAGTCCGCGTTCCGCCGCGCGAGCGCGGAGCACCGGCGGCAGGAAGTGCGCTTCCTCTCGCTGCGGGACTTCCGCGCGGTGCGCGAGTCCCTGGACGTGGCGGAGAAGCTCTCGCGCGAGGCGGCCGCGGCGGCGAAGGAGGCGAAGGAGGACATGGCGGCCATCGCGGCGAAGGCCGTGAAGGACGCCGAGAAGGCCGTGGAGGGAGCGCAGGCGTTCGCCGACGCCATGCCGCTCGGCAAGAAGGAGCGCGCCGCCTACGGGAAGGCGCAGCGGGCGCTCACGGAGGCGAGGAGCCACCGCAAGCGCCATGACCACGCCGCGGCCATCGCGGCGGCGCAGCGGGCGATCGCGCTGGCCGACGACGTCACGCACCGCGCGGCGAGCGTGGCATCCCGGTACCGGGACCCCGACAGCCTGAAGATGTGGAAGTCCTGGATCGCCGAGACGATCGAGTGGTCCCGCAGGAACAAGGAGACCGCCATCGTCGTGGACAAGGACGGGCACACGCTGTCCGTGTACGACGGCGGGCGGCTCGTGAAGACGTACACCGCGGAGCTCAGCGAGAACTGGACCGCGGACAAGCGCCGCTCCGGGGATTGGGCCACGCCGGAGGGCCGCTACCGCGTCACGGTGCGGAAGGACAAGGGCCAGTCCATCTACCACAAGGCGCTGCTCATCGACTACCCGAACGCCGAGGATCGCGCCGCGTTCGCGAAGGCGAAGCAGCGCGGCGAGATCCCGAAGAACGCCACGCCCGGCGGGCTGATCGAGATCCACGGCCACGGCGGGCGCGGGCGGGACTGGACGCAGGGCTGCGTGGCGCTCTCCAACGACGACATGGACGAGGTGTTCGCGAGGTCCAAGGTGGGCACGCGCGTCACCATCGTGGGCAGCGACGGGAACGGCGGCACGCTCTCCTCCCTCGTGGACCGGCACCGCGCGAGCGCGGCGGCGCGATGATCACGAAGCGCTTCGCGATAGGCCTGCTGGTGTTCGCGCTGTGCTGCGCGGCGTTCGCCGGCACGGGGTATCGCGCGGTTCCGCTGCCCCCGGCCGCGGCGTACGGGTACGCGCTCCCGTCCGAGCCCGCGGAGCTGGCGAAGGTGGCGAAGCGCGAGGAGGCGCGGCGGAGGAAGGTCCTGGCGGAGCTGGACCGGCGCCGGCCGCGCGGCGTGCACGTGGTCATCGACCAGACGCACAACCGCCTGTACCTCAAGAAGGGCGACGAGTTCCTGCGCGAGTGCATCTGCTCCGCGGGCTCGGGCATGGTGCTGACGGAGCACGGCGGCAAGCGCACGTGGGTCTTCGACACGCCGCGCGGCGTGTTCAAGATCAAGCGCAAGGTCACGGATCCGGTGTGGACGAAGCCGGACTGGGCCTTCGTGGAGGAGGGGCTGCCGATCCCGCGCGATCCGTCCAAGCGCGTGGAGCGCGGCGTGCTGGGGGACTACGCGCTGCCCTTCGGCGACGGGTACCTGATCCACGGCACGTTGTACACGCGCCTGCTCGGCCAGAGCACGAGCCACGGCTGCATCCGTCTCGGCGACGACGACCTGCGCGAGGTGTACCGCGCGGTGAGCGTGGGCACGCCCATCTTCATCTACTGATGATGCGATTCCGCGGCGCGCGCGCGCTCGTTCCCTTCGCGATGCTGTGGGCGCCGGCGGCGGCCGGGGCCGCCGCGGCGGATGCCGTGGACCCGGCGGCGCTCGCGCTGCGGATGCGCGAGAACGCCGCGGTGGAGCGGCTGGCGGAGGCGGCGAAGGGATCGGACTTCTACCTCGTGCTGGAGCCGGACTCCTCCGCGCTCACGTTGCAGCTCGGCGGGGCGAAGCTGCGGCGGATCGCCGTGGAGTCCATGGAGTTCGTGACGCCCAGCCTCGCGTTCGTGCCGCGGCACCGCCTGCCGCCGTCCGAGGCGGCCGCGCTGCTCGAGCGCACGTGGAAGTCCGGCGAGCTGGACCCGCCGCGCAAGCGCGACCGAATCGAGGTGGCCGCCCCCCCGCCGGACCCGAATCGCGAGGAGGGCTCGGTGGAGATCCCGGTGCCGCCGCCCGCCGAGGTGGCCATCCTGGTTCCGGACCGCTACTTCCTCCGCTTCGAGGGCGGACTGGTCCTGGAGATCACGGCGGAGCGGCCGGGCCTGCGGTCCAGCTCCACGTGGGAGGACCGGCTGGCGGCGCTGGGGCTGCGCAAGGCGGACTGGTGGCGGCTCAGGCTGCGGCTGTCGGCGGCGGATGCGGATCTCCTGTACCGCGCGCTGCCGCCGTCGATCGGGTTCGTCGCCTGGCCGGAGGGCGCGTCGGTCCGGCCGTAGACGGAGCACACCCCCGGCGGGACGAACCCCCGCACCCGCAAGGCGCGCCCCCTTGAGCGCCGGGCGCCCGATTGCATACGATTCACGCGGTTCGTTCCTCCCAACCGCCCCCGCTTCCATCGCGAAAGTGAGATCACCCCTTGCGCCACGTCGCCTGGATCGCCCTCTTGGCCGTCGTCGCCTCGTCCAGCCCCGTCCACGCCGTCCTCCTCTACTCGATCGACGTCAACAGCGATGAGCTCGTCCGCATCGACAGCGCGGCCGGGACCGTCACGGCGATCGGCCCGATCGGGCACAACTTCGGGAACCCGCAGCTGGCGGCGCTGGGCGGGATGCTCTACGCGACAACCCCCCCCGCATGCGTCCCCGCCACGGTGGACCTGGTCGAGATCGACCCCGGCACGGGCGCCAAGGTCGCGCAGGTGCGCGTGAAGGTCGGAGCGTCGGACCTGGTGACGAGCGCGGCGGACGGCCTCTCCAGCGACGGGACGACGCTCCTGATCAGCTACCGCACCGCGGGGCTTTGCGGGGCGGCGCACAACCTCGCGGACCTGTCCACGGCCGGCGCGATCTCCAACGTGTCCGTGTTCCCCTCGGGGTCGGCGGACATGGATGCCCTCGCCGTCTCCGGCGGTGGCCAGGTCATCGGGTACGACGGCGTGAGCGGCAGTCCCATCCGGGCGGACTTCTACGCGGTGACCCGGCCGTCCTCGTACGTACTCGCGGGATCGCACTCCACGGGCACAGGCGCGTACAGCGGCATCGTGTTCGACGGGTCCGGGGACTTCTGGGCGTACCACCGGACGGCCCACACGGTGAACCGGATCGATCCCGGCACCGGGCAGGTCCTGCAGTCGTTCCCGATCACGACGACCCGCACTCTCTCCGGCCTGGCCGCGGCAACGGGTACGGTCGGTGTGGAGCCGACGACGTGGGGACGCGCGAAGGGTGCGTACCGGTAGAGCTCAGTGCCCCAGCGTCGTCAGGAACCGCGGCGCCCGCCGGTGCTGCGTGGCCTGCTCGTACGCGTACCCGATCCGCAGGAGCACCGGCTCGCTCCACGCCGCGCCGAAGAACGAGATCCCCACGGGCAGATGCCGCACGAAGCCCATCGGCACGGTGAGGTTCGGATAGCCCGCCACCGCGGCCAGGCTGGAACTGCCGCCGCCGTAGTGGTCGCCGTTCACGGGGTCCGTCACCCAGGCGGGGCCGCCGGTAGGGGCCACGATCGCGTCCAGGCGGTGCTTCGAGAGCGCCGCGTCCAGGCCCTTCCTGCGCACGACGTCCAGGCACTTGCGGCGCGCCTTGCGGTACTCCGCGGACGCCAGCGTCCCCTTCGCCTCGGCCTGCACGAAGAGCTCCTGGCCGAAGAACGGCATCTCGCGCTCGCGGTTCTCCTCGTTGAAGCGGATCAGGTCCGCGAGCGAGCGCACGCGCGCGCCGTCGCCCAGGTTCGCGAGGTAGGCGTTCAGGTCCGTCTTGAACTCGTACAGCAGCACCGTCAGCTCGGCCTCGCCGTACGCGTCATAGCCCGGGACCTCCACGGGATCCACCAGCTCCGCGCCGCCGCGCTTCAGCTCGTCGAGCGCCGCCTCGAAGAGCGCGTCCACATTCGGGTCGAACCCCGCGAGCGCGCGCGCCACGCCGATGCGCGCCCCCTGCAGGCCGTTCGGATCCAGGAACCTCGTGTAGTCCGGGAACGCGTGCTCCCCCGCCTCCGCGGTGGCCGTGTCCTTCGGGTCCGGGCCCGCGATCGCGCCGAGCACGATGGCCGCATCCGTCACCGTGCGCGTCATCGGCCCCGCCGTGTCCTGCGAGTGCGCGATGGGGATGATCCCCGCGCGGCTCACGAGCCCGAGCGTGGGCTTCAGCCCCACCACGCCGCAGTGGCTCGACGGGCACACGATGGAGCCGTCCGTCTCCGTGCCGATCGCCACGGCGCCGAGGCCCGCCGACACGCCGGCGCCCGACCCGGAGCTGGACCCGCACGGGTTGCGGTCCAGCACGTACGGGTTCCGGCACTGCCCGCCGCGCGCGCTCCAGCCCGACGTGCTGCGCGTGGAGCGGAAGTTCGCCCACTCGGAGAGGTTCGCCTTCGCCAGGAGGATGGCGCCGGCCTCGCGCAGCCGCTTCGCCACGAAGGAGTCCTCCGCGGCCACGTGGCCCTCGAGCGCCAGCGATCCCGCGGTCGTGGTCATGCGGTCCGCGGTGTCGATGTTGTCCTTCAACAGCACGGGCACGCCGTGCAGCGGCCCGCGCGCGCCGCGCTCCTTGCGCTCGGCGTCCGACGCCTTCGCCTGCGCCACCGCCTCCGGGTTCGTCTCGAGGACGGCGCGCAGCTCCGGACCCTGGCGGTCCACGTCCTCGATGCGCGCGAGGTAGGCCTTCACCACGGACTCCGCCGTCCAGCGCCCGGAGGTCACGCCCTCCTGGAGCGCGGCCACCGTGATCTCCTCGAACTCGAAGTCGCGCACGCGGGTGGGTGCCGGGAGGGAGTCGTCGGCCGGCGCGGCCGGCCCGTCCGCCGCGGCCGCCGCGGGCACGGCCCGGGCGCCGGCCGCCATCGCGGCCCCTGCGGCCAGGCCGCTCTCGAGGAACCGGCGTCGGTCCATGGCCTCCTCCTTGGCGCGGGGACCGCCTCAGGCTAGACCCGGAACGCCCGGAAAGCCAGCCACTTGCGGCGCTGCCCGCCGGCCCGCCGCGCGGCCCCGGAGCGCCCGCGCGGTCTGTCGGCGGCCCCCCCGGCGGGGTATATTCCGGAGTTCCCGAACCACCGACCCCCGCGGCGCCCGCGTCGGGGCGGTCGGGTCCGGTCGAAGGCGGCGTCGGCCCTCGGCGCTCCCCCGCGCGGACCCTCCGGCCCCGGGCGCCCTCACCGGAGGAGACCCATGAGCACCGCCCCCACCGCCACGCGGAACGAGAAGCTCGTCGGCTGGATCGACGAGACGACGAGGATGCTCAAGCCCGAGTCGGTGCGGTGGTGCACGGGCTCCCGCGACGAGTACCAGGAGATGCTGAAGCTCATGGTGCACTCCGGGACCGCCATGTGGCTGAACCCGGAGAAGCGCCCGAACAGCATCTTCGTGCGTTCGGACCCCGCGGACGTGGCGCGCGTGGAGGACCGCACGTTCATCTGCTCCGCGAAGAAGGAGGACGCGGGCCCCACGAACAACTGGGCCGATCCCGTGGAGATGAAGGCGAAGCTGGCCAAGCTGTACGACGGCTGCATGGCCGGCCGCACCATGTACGTGATCCCCTACTCCATGGGACCGGTGGGCTCGCCCATCGCGAAGATCGGCGTGATGGTCACGGACTCGCCGTACGTGGTGGCGAACATGCACCTCATGACGCGCGTGGGCACCAAGGTGCTGGAGGTCCTGGCGGACAGCGCGGACTTCGTGCGCGGCATCCACTCCGTGGGCTACGCGCTGGACAAGCCGGGCAAGCCGGACTCGCCGTGGCCGTGCGACGGCGAGAACAAGTACATCACGCACTACCCGGAGACGCGCGAGATCTGGTCGTACGGGTCCGGCTACGGCGGCAACGCGCTCCTCGGCAAGAAGTGCCACGCGCTGCGGATCGCGTCCGTGCAGGCGCGGGACGAGGGCTGGCTGGCCGAGCACATGCTGATCCTGAAGCTCACGAACCCGAAGGGCGAGGCGAAGTACATCGCGGCCGCGTTCCCGTCCGCGTGCGGCAAGACGAACCTGGCCATGCTCACGCCCACGATCCCGGGCTGGAAGGCCGAGACCATCGGCGACGACATCGCGTGGATGAAGTTCGGTCCGGACGGCCGGCTGTGGGCCATCAACCCGGAGGCGGGCTTCTTCGGGGTGGCGCCGGGCACGTCGGACAAGAGCAACCCGAACGCGATGAAGACGCTCTTCGCGAACTGCATCTACACGAACGTGGCGCTCACGCCGGACGAGGACATCTGGTGGGAGGGCATGACGGACGCGCCGCCGGCGGAGCTGACGGACTGGATCCGCCGCCCGTGGACGCCGAAGTCCGGGCGCACGGCCGCGCACCCGAACGCGCGCTTCACCGCGCCGGCGCACCAGTGCCCGGTGATCGCGAGCGAGTGGCAGGACCCGAAGGGCGTGCCGATCTCCGCCATGCTGTTCGGCGGCCGGCGCGCCACGACCGTGCCGCTGGTGACCGAGGCGTTCGACTGGCGCCACGGCACGTTCCTGGGCTCCATCATGGCGTCGGAGAAGACCGCCGCCGCCGCCGGGAAAGTGGGCGAGCTGCGCCGCGATCCCTTCGCCATGCTGCCGTTCTGCGGCTACCACATGGGCGACTACTTCGCGCACTGGCTGAAGGTGGGCGCGAAGGGCGGCGACAAGATGCCGCGCATCTTCTACGTGAACTGGTTCCGCAAGGGCGCGGACGGCAAGTTCCTGTGGCCGGGCTACGGCGACAACGCGCGCGTCCTGAAGTGGGTGTTCGAGCGCTGCGACGGCACCGGCCAGGCCGTGGACACGCCCATCGGCCGGCTCCCCGCGAAGGGGGCGCTGGACATGAGCGGGCTGAACCTGCCGGCGGCCGCGATGGACGAGCTGATGAAGGTGGACGTGAAGGGCTGGCTGGACGAGGTCCCGTCCATGCGGCAGCACTTCGCGGAGTTCGGCGACCGGCTGCCCAAGGGGCTGGCCGAGGAGCTGGACGCGCTGGAGGCGCGGCTGAAGAAGAGCTAGCGCCCCTACTTCGCCGGGGGCGGGAAGACCTGCGTGCTGGACTCCCAGTAGCGCTCGAAGTCATCCCTCAATTCGCGGATCTGGGCCGGATCCGTGATCCTCTGAAGGTATGCCTTCTTCTTGCCGGCGCCGTCGAGGGAGTGGTCGAAGGTCCATACCTCCACGTCTCCGAGGAGCGCGCGGTAGTGCCACGGAACGGGCAGGTCGCGGCTCTTGTCGGGCCAAGCACGCACCAGCACGCGCTTGCGGAGACCGACTTCCAACTCCTCCAGGAGGGCGCAGGTCCGTGGCCAGGCAGGGTCCTCTCCCATGAGGACACGGATCCGGGCGCCCGGCTGCACGGCCTCGAGCATGGACACGGCTCGGCCACGGAAGTGCTGGTCGATCAGGTCGACGTTCCGCTTCGACTTCACGAGTATTTCCTCGATCTCGTCCCGAGCAAGCAGCGGACGCCTGTCCGGTAGAGCCACGCGGTTCGGTTTCAGTCCTCGCCTTCTCGCCACCGACTGCAGATAGGTCCGGAAGAGCGGATGATAGACCTCATACACTCCCCGGCTCACCGATCGGATCAACTCGCGCTCCAGGAGCCGCTTGATGAAAGTGTCCAGCGACCTCGGTGCCTGGGCTCGGAGTTCCTTCACCTCGAACGTGGGACCGAGCATGCTGGCTCTCAGCAATGTGAGCTGCTCGCCCTCCGGGCACTCCGCGAAGGACCCGTGGAACTTGTCGCTCGCGAGCCGCTCCTCGATCTCCGGCCACAACTCCTCCAGCCTCTCGCGGTCGATCTCCCCCTTTCCTCCGACTCTCTCGTAGATCTCGCTGCAGATCGACTTCAGGAAGAAGGGATGTCCCGCCGCTCGCTGGTGGATCAGGCTGCCGGCTTCATCGGAGAACTTGAGCGGGGCAAACTGGACCGGCTTGCGGATCGCTTCGATGCTCGAGGCCTCGTCGAATGGACGCAGTTCGATCCGCGGCTGGAAGAAGCGTCCGACAGGGTCAGCGGCGTCACTGCTTGCAGGCAGGCGACGGCCGGCGAAGACGAGCATGTATCGGGCGCCGTCCTGGGCCAACCGTTGGAAGACATCGCGCACGCCGGCCAGGAACTCGGGACGTGCCCGCTCGACCTCGTCCAACATGATGACGACGACGAAGCCCTCTCGGCTCTCCCGGAATCGCTCGCCGAGGCTCTCCCACAGCCTCATCAGGAGCTTTCGGACCTTGCGCGGGTCACGGAAGGCATCCTCGTCGATCACGCTGTCGGACACGCCGGAGTCGTCGATGAGCTCGCTGAAGACGGCGTTGTAGAACCATGCTGCCTGGTCCTGATGGTCACGGCTCTCGGAGAGGATCTCCGTGACTACCGGGCCGTGCTCCTGGATCTCCGGTCGGAGCTTGGCGAGGAGCGAGGTCTTTCCGATGCCCCATTCCCCCCCGATGAACGCATTCCGGACCGTTCCTTCCCGCGTCGCCTCGACGCACGAACGGATGCGACGCAGCTCCTCCTCGCGTCCCGCAAAGGCCCGTACGGGGTCGGCCGGCTGGCTCGGGTTGTAGGGGTTTGCCAAGGCTCCCTCGCTTCGCAGGCGGACAGGACGACGGAACCCTAGCGCCTTCTTTCAAATCTTTCAAGATGATCTGCCCTGGCGATGTGGGAGGGGCGCCCGAAGAGCCTTGGCGGTCAAGCTCACTGGCGTTCCCCAGTCGACCATGGGGGCACCAGGACATCCCATAAGTCAATGTGGCACAACTTCTTATAAGGCACTTGGGGGCAACCTGGGGACCGGCATCGGGAAGACCCATCGGAGAGGTTTTTCCCGAACGGGTTATTCCAGATCTTTCAGATCAAGAAGTGCGCGGTCTTTTCTGGCAGAGGAGGAAACTTCCCAGACAGACGAGAGGGGAGAATCAAAAATAAGAAAACAAGGAGTTCTCTACGATTCGCAGATCATGCCACGAGTCGCCCGCGCTCGACGACTCGCCCTGGCCCAACTTGATTCGAGAGCCGGTGGCAACTGCTCACACCGTCCCCTCCCTCGTGGCGGATCTCCGCAACCCAGCCATCGCACCGCAGCGCCGTTCTCACCGCGTTTCATGAGTCGGCCGGAGATCCCGAACGGCCGGGACGGTGCGGTAGCCCCGGCCGTTCCGCTATACTGGACGGGCCGCATCTCCGCCCCCCCGCGAAGTTTCCTCCGCACCCGGGAGGCCATCATGAGCCTGCGTACCTCCGCCGTCCTCTTTGCCGGGGCGGGCCTTCTCCTCCTGCCGGGGCCCGCCGCGGCCCGGCCCGACCGCGACGCCCTCCTCCGCCTCGCCGAGCGCCTGGACGCCCGGCGCGAGGCCGGCCGGGGCGCCGCCTTCGTGGCGCTGCGCGACAGCCCGGCGCGCGCCGTGGTCCGCCTGCGCGCGGACGACAGCGTCCAGCTGATGTACCTGGAGCGGAACGGCTTCCCGCGCTACTACGGCCTCGAGAACGTGAACGCCGCCCAGACCCTCTCCACCGACAAGGTCCACCCGGGCGGCGGCTTCGGCTTCTCGCTCTCGGGCGCGGGCATGACGCTCGGCCGACTGGCGGTGTGGGACGGCGGCGCCGTGCGCACCTCCCACGTGGAGTTGACCGGGCGCGCCACGCAGATGGACGGGGCCAGCTCCTTCTCCAGCCACTCCACGCACGTGGCCGGCACGATGATCGGCGGCGGCGTGGACGCCGGCGCGAAGGGCATGTCGTACGAGGGGCGCCTGGCCTGCTACGACTGGAACTCCGACAACTCCGAGATGGCGTCCGCGGCGGCGGGCATCCTGTCCATCTCGAACCACTCGTACGGGTACATCACCGGGTGGCGCTACTCGGACCCGGACTGGTACTGGTACGGCGACCTGACGGTCTCCGCGGACGAGGACTACGGCTTCGGCTTCTACTCCGTGGACGCCGCGGAGTGGGACCAGATCGCGTACGACGCGCCGGAGTACCTCATCGTGGCGTCCGCCGGAAACGACCGCGGCGACGGCCCGTCGCCCGGCACCACGCACTACCACTACGACGGCGGCTGGGTGCAGTCCAACGACGTCCACCCGCTGGACGGCGGCGCGCTCGGCTACGACTCCGTGTCCTGGAACAAGAACGCGAAGAACATCCTGTCCATCGGCGCGGTGGCCGACGTGCTCGGCGGCTGGACGGCTCCCGGCGACGTGACCATGTCCAGCTTCTCCGGCTGGGGCCCCACGGACGACGGGCGCATCAAGCCCGATCTCTCCGCGAACGGGATCTCGCTGTACTCCAGCATCGCGTCGTCGAACACGGCGTATGCCAGCTACAGCGGGACGTCGATGGCGTCGCCGAACGCGTCCGGCTCCATCAACCTCGTGCGCGAGCACTGGGAGGCCGTGCAGGGCACCGTGCCGCGCGCGGCCACGCTGAAGGCCATCCTGGTGCAGACCGCGGACGAGTGCGGCGCGGACGACGGGCCGGACTACCGGTTCGGCTGGGGGCTGATCAACACGCTCTCCGCGGTGGAGCTGATCTCGGACGACGCGGCCACCCTGCCGGGCGAGGCGCTGGTGTGGGAGGCGTCGCTCGCGAACGGCGCGACGGACGTGTACTACCTGAACCTCGCGGCGGACGGACCGGTGACCGTGACCGTGGCGTGGACGGACGTGCCCGGGACGCCGCCGGCGGACGCGCTGGACCCCACGGACCCGATGCTCGTGAACGATCTCGACGTGCGGCTCCGCGCGTTCGGCGCCGGCCCGGTCATTGCCGAGCCGTGGACGCTGGATCCGGCGAACCCGGCGAATGCGGCGGCTCCGGGGGACAACGTGCGGGACGTGACCGAGAAGATCGACGCGGCGGACGTCCCGGCGGGATTCTACGAGGTCGCGGTGACCCACAAGGGAGTGCTGATCGACGGGCCGCAGGCGTACTCGCTCGTGGTGTCCCACCCCGTGACGGACGTCGGACCGGGCGTGGCAGCGCCGGAGATCGTGTCGTCGCCCGCGGCGGAGGAGGCGATCGCGCTGCGCGCGGCGCCCAACCCCTTCCGGGCGGCCACGACGCTGTCGTTCTCCCTGGCCGCGGCCGGCGACGTGCGCGTCGCGATCCACGACGTGGCGGGCCGGCGCGTGCGCGAGCTGGCCGCGGCGCGGCTGGACGCGGGCACGCACCGCCTAGACTGGGACGCCCGCGACGCGAGCGGCCGGCCGGTTCCCGCCGGCGTGTACTTCGCGCGCGTGGCCACGCCGGACGGCGTGCGGTCGCAGCCGCTCGTGGTGATGGGCCGCTGAGCGATCGTCAGGAGCTTGCGCGAGGGGCGCGTCCCGCAGGGGGCGCGCCCCTTCGCATGAGGCCCCGCACGAGCCGGTCCAGCGCCGGCGGGTGCTGCTCCAGGAAGAGCGACGGCTCGATCAGCTCCAGCTCCGAGAGGACGAGCCGGCCGGTGTCGTCGCGCATCACGTCCACGCGCGCGTAGGCCAGGTCCCCGAAACCGGCCGCGGCCAGTGCGCGCTCGGCGAATGCCGTCTCCTCCGCGGTGGGCGCGAGCGCGGCGGACACGGCCTCGTCCGCGCCGGCGAAGCGCGGGGTCTTGCGGATGGCGTGGGTGAGCGCGCCGTCGATCACCACGAGCGAGCGCTCGCCGGTGGTCTCCGTGGACGCGAGGTACGGCTGCACCATCGCGTCCGCGGAGGATGCGAGCCCGTCGAGGAAGCGCTGTGCCGCGGCCGCCTCCCCTTCCCCGAAGCGCTCGGTGCGGAACGACGCCGCGGAGATCGCCGGCTTCGCCACGATGCGCCCGCCGAAGCGCGCCAGGAGCGCCGCGGCGTCCGCGCGCTCCCCCTTCGCGATCCACGCGGTCGGCACGATCGGGACGCCGCGCGCTTCCAGCTCCCGCAGGTACCCCTTGTGCAGGTTCCACAGCACGGCGTCCGCGGGGTTCACGAGGCGCGTGGCGGCCGCCGTGCGGCGCACCCAGGCGCGGAACGCGTCCGGGGCGTGGTGCGAGTCCCAGGTGGAACGGATCACCACGAGATCGAAGGACGCGGGATCCACCGCGGCGTCGTGCCAGTCCCACATCCGCGCGTCCGCGCCGGCGTCGCGCAGGGCGGCGAGGAGCAGCGGCTCGTCGGGATCCGGTTCCGGCAGCGGCCGCACCGTGGCCACCGCGATCCGCGTCAGCGCCATGCCGCCTTCAGCGCCCCCCAGCTCGCCGGTTCCACCGGGCTCGGCACCTCGGTGGCGGTGACCCGCAGGTCGTCCACGGAGTACGAACCCTCGTCGCCCGAGTCGTTCGCCACGCCCAGCAGCACCTGCCCGATCCCGCGCGGCGAGCTGCCGAGGGACTCGTCGTCCAGGAGGAGCGCGCCGTCGTAGGCCAGGTCGTAGGTCTCCGCGTCCAGGTCCACCGTGATCCGGAGCGTCGCGGGCACGCCGGCGGTGTAGCCGCCGACGATCGGGTTCGTGGGGGTGTCCAGGTCGCTGCAACGGATCGTGCCCGTGCCCTGGAAGAGGATGTCCACGAAGCTCACGCCGGTGGTGCCGGCCTCGCGGAGCCGCACGGTGTAGTGCTCCAGCGTGTGGAACTGCAAGGTCATCGTGATCTCCAGGACACCCGACGTGACCTCCACGTCGCCCAGGAACGCGAAGCGCACGTTCGGACCGTACAGGCCCTGCGCGTCCAGCAGCTCCAGGGACGGCGTGGCGAGGGGCGCGGCCCGCACGGTGGCGGCCATGCCGTCCAGGTCGATCGGCTGGCCGGCCGCGGCACCGCCGGTCCCGATCACCTGGTCGAGGGGCTCGGCGTCGAACGTGCAGTCCAGGATCGTGGTCGTGCCGGCGGCGGCGGGCGCCGCGAGGGCGAGCGCCGCGGCGGCCGCGGCGGTGGCAGCGGCGGCGGGGAGAGAGAGTCGCATCGGAACCTCCTTCCAGGGGCTCCGTGCGCGCGCGCGGCGAACGGCCGTCATTCGTTCATGATGAAGACGGATTCCTCGTAGTACCGGATCCGTCCGGCCATCTCCAGCCCGTCCACGAACTCGTGGAAGTGCCGCCGCTTCGCCCGCTCGTCCGCCATGGCGGTCAGGAACGAGAGCGGGAGGTGCAGCCCCAGCGCGCGCCCGGGTATCAGATGTCGCGAGATTCCGGTGGGAATCCGGACACCGTCCCGGACCAGGCCCATCAGCTCGGGCTTCGATAGCGACGGGAAGAGGACGAGCTGGTGCTCCACGGTGCGGAAGACGTCGGGCAGGTTCTCGTAGTCGGCCAGCTTGATCCGCTCCAGCGGGGAACGGCCCTCGTACGCCGCCACCACCTTCGCCAGCGCCTGCATCCAGGGCACGAGCCGCACGATGCCGTCCTCGGGGTAGATGCCCCAGGCGGTGGTGGCGTCGTCCACGAGCACGGCGTACAGCTCGCGAAGCTCCAGGCTCCGCTCCAGGTCGCCGTCCGCCAGCCGCTCCACGCGCATCCCCGGCAACGCCGCGAACGCCGCGTGCAGGTCCAGCGCCTTCCCCTCCAGCAGCAAGTGGTGCCAGCCCTTGAGCTGGACGTCGGGGTCGCCGTAGTCGATCACCTGCACCGGCACGTGCGACCAGCCGAGCTCCACGAACGCGCTCACCCGGTTCGCGCCGTCCAGGAGCATCCACTGCCCGGAGCCCAGCTCCGCCACGATGGGCGGGTTGCGGAGCGTGGCCTCGTCGCGCATGCGCTCCACGAGGCGCAGCGTGCGCTTCCGCTCCGGGTTCTCGTGGAAGCGGATGCAGTCCGTGGGGACCAGCTCCAGGCGCGGGACGCCCTCGATCGGCTTCATGGCGCGCGGCCCGTCACTCCCACTCGATCGTGGCGGGAGGCTTCGTGGTGACGTCGAGCGCCACGGCGGACACCTCGTCGAAGGCCATGAGCGCGTGCGTGATCTCCTCGGCGCACGCGTCCCCGATCCACGCGGGGCGCGCGGTCATGGCGCGCTCGCTCAGCACGGGGCGGACGACCACGAGCTCCGTGCCGCGGCCGTCCAGGCGCACCGGGGTGATCACCGTGGGGCACTGCCACACGGTCCGCATGAGGCCGTGCCGCTCCAGCGCCGCCATCACGATGGCGTCCAGTTCGCGCAGGAGGTCCAGCCGCTCGCGCGTGACCGTGGCCGGCAGCACCTCGGCGCGCTTGGGCGCGCGGCGGCTCAGCTCGTACAGGCAGCGGTTGATGCCGTGCACGGACTTCGCGAGGCTGGTGGCCAAGGCGTTGAGCCGGTCGAATCCGGGGTTCGGCCCGGAGAGCAGCACGGGGTGCTCGTAGCTGCGCAGGTCCGCCTTCACGCCGACCGACCGGATGGGCAGCGGCAGCGCCGTCAACCCCGTGCCGGCGAGGCCGCGCGCCAGGTCCCCGGCGAGATCGGCCGCGTCGAACGTCTCCTTGCCGGTGGCGCAGGCCACGCGGATGCCGAGCCCGGGCCCCGGGAAGGGGTGGCGGTCGATGCTCGCGGGGTCCAGCCCCATCGCGCGGCCGAGCTCCCGCACCTCCACCTTGTAGAGGTCCGCCAGCGGTTCCACCACGCGGCCGGCCGCGATCATCTGCTGCACGAGGGGCACGCGGTTGTGGTGCGTCTTGATCACGTCGGCGCGCTTCGTGCCGCCGGTCTCGATGGTGTCCGGGTAGATCGTGCCCTGGCCGAGGAGGACGTCGCCGCCCAGGCCCAACCGCTTCGCCTCCCGCTCGAACACGGCGAGGAACGTGTCGCCGATGGCGGTGCGCTTCTTCTCCGGCTCCGTGAGGCCGGCGAGCGCGCCGAGGAACTCCGCGGACGCGTCCACCACGTGCAGGCTGCGGTCCAGCCCCAGACCGCGCAGCGCCTCGTCCACGCCGGCGCTCTCGTCCTTGCGCATGAGACCGTTGTCGATGTGCAGGAGCGTGAGCCGGTCCGGGCCGAGCGCGCGGTGGAACAGGAGCGCCGCCACCGTGGAGTCCACGCCGCCGGAGACGAGCAGCAGCACGCCGCGGTCCCCCACCTGCTTGCGGATGGCGGCCACGCGGGCCTCCACCTGATCGCCCATCACCCAGTCCGGCACGGCGCCGCAGATGTCGTGCGTGAAGTTCTTCAGGATGCGCGCGCCGCATGGCGTGTCGTCCACCTCGGCGTGGAACTGCAGGCCGTAGTGCCGGCTCGTCTCGTTCGCGATGGCCGCGTTGCGGTGGTCGTGCGACGTGTCCGCGCCGCCCACGGAGTAGCCCAGCTCCACGAAGCCGGGGCCGAGCTTCGCCACGGTGTCCCCGTGGCTCATCCACACGGTCTCCTCCTTGGCGAGCCCGCGGAAGAGCGGCGAGTCGTTCACGATCCGGAGCGTGGCGGCGCCGTACTCGCGGCGCATGTGGTCCACCGTGCCGCCGCCGTGCTTCGCGATCTCCTGGTGCCCGAAGCACAGCCCGAGCACGGGGATGCCGAGATCCATGACCCCGCGGCTCCACGCCGAGTCCTCGTCCTGCGAGGCGAGCGCGGGCGAGCCGGAGAGGATGAGCCCCTTGTAGCCGCGGAAGCTCTCCACGGGATCGTCGGGGTCGCGGACTTCCGAGAAGACGCCCAGCGAGCGGATCTTCGTGGCGATCAGGTGGACGTACTGCCCGCCGAAGTCCAGGACGGCGATGGTGTCGTGCCGGGTGGTTCGCGTGGCGTCGGCGACGCCGAGGGTCTGATGGCTCATGGGCGGGGACTATAGACGAAGGGGGGGCGCGGCGTCACGCCGGCGGGCCGCACGCTCCGGCTGGCGGGCGTCCCGCCGGGGGCGCCCGCACGCCGGCGGCGGCTCCGGCCGGGCGGCCTACAGCGTGGGGGCCCGGAACGTGTCCCCCTGCGAGACATCCCCGGTCTCGTACCCCCGCCGGAACCACCGCACCCGCTGCTCGGACGTCCCGTGCGTGAACGAATCCGGGACCACGTACCCCTGCGCCTGTCGCTGGAGCGCGTCGTCCCCGATGGCGGTGGCCGCGCGCAGCGCCTCCTCCAGGTCGCCGGGCTCCAGGAGCTGCGCGCGCTCCGCGTAGTGCGCCCAGATGCCCGCGAAGAAGTCGGCCTGCAGCTCCAGCCGCACGGAAAGCTCGTTCGCCTCCGCCTCGCCGAGCCCCTGCTGCGCGCGCGTCACCTCATCCGCGATCCCGAGGAGGTTCTGCACGTGATGCCCCACCTCGTGCGCGATCACGTACGCCTGCGCGAAATCCCCGGGCGCGCCGAAGCGGCGCTGCAACTCGTCGTAGAACGAGAGATCGATGTACACCTGCGAGTCGCCGGGACAGTAGAACGGGCCGACCGCCGCGGTGGCCATGCCGCACGCGGACTGCACGCGGCCGGTGAAGAGGACGAGGCGCGGCTCCACGTACTGCTCGCCCATCGCGCGGAACTGCGCGTTCCACACGTCCTCGGTCTCGGCCAGCACCACGGCGATGAACTGCGACGCCTCGTCGTCCGCGGGCGGGGACATGCCGCCGGAGGCGGGGACGTCGGCCATGCCGCCCTGCGGGAGCTGCTCCAGGAGCTGGCGCGGATCGGCGCCGAAGAGCAGCGCGAGTACGAGGAGCAGGATCGCTCCGCCCCCGCCGAGGGCCAGGCCGCCCCCGGGAACGCCCGCCCCGCGTCGATCCTCCACGTTTCCGCTCTGCCGCCGACCTCTCCAGCGCATCGCTCCCTCCCGGTTCGGGCGCGACGCATTCTACGGCATCCGCGCGCGCGTGCGCGACGGACACGCGCGGATCCGCGCGGACGCTGCTAGACTGCGCTCATGGCGAAGACCCCCGAAGAGCGCATCCTCGTCCGTGACGGCCGCCGGCATCACCGGCCGCGGTACTCGCGCACGGAGTTCCGGATCGGGCTGGTCGCGCTGGCGGTGCTCGGCGGGATCGTGGCGTGGGTGGCGTGGCGCGGCGCGCATCCCGATCCGGCACTCTTCACGACGCCGGTGGTGGAAGGCGGCAGCGACATCCAGGTCCTGGACTCCCGCCCCGCGCCCGAGGGGACCTCGGCGCCGCGCGCGGCCGGTGCGGAGACCGCCGCGGCGCCCGGGGACCGCGGGCCGCTCCCCGCCGCCCTCGCGCTGCCGGGCTGGACCGAGGGCGGCGTGTCGTCCTTCGGCCCGGAGAACCTGTACGAGAAGATCGACGGCCGCGAGGACTACTACAAGTCGTTCGGCTTCCGGCGGCTGTGGTTCGTCTCGCTGCAGCACGACGCCCTCGCCGAACGCGTGGTGGACGTGGAGGCGTTCGATCTTGCGGAACCCGCGAACGCGCTCGGCGCTTTCGCCGGCGAGCGGCCGGAGGGCTCCACGATGGAGCTGGCGGACGACGGCGCGGTCGTCCTCTTCCGCAACGCGCTGTACGTGGCGCGCGGGCCGATGTACGTGCGCGCGATCGGCTCGGACGAATCCGACGAGCTGCGCGCGCTGCTCGCGCACCTGCGCACCACGCTCGAGGGCGCGCTGCCCGGGGCGCCCCTGCCGTGGGCGTGGGCGCTGTTCGTGGGCGAGCTGGGCGTCGAGCCCGGAGCGGTCTCGTACACGGCCGAGAACGCCTTCTCCTTCGGTTTCGCCTCCGATGTCTGGTCCGCCCGCCGCGCCGACGAGACCGAGCTGTTCGTGGTGGCCGCCGCGGACGAGGCCGCCGCGGGGGACCTGGCGCGCAAGTTCGGGGATGGATTCACCGAGTACGGGGATGCGGCCGGCACCTCGCACGGGGTAAGCTGGGCGTCGGATCGGTACCTCAAGACGGTGTCGGGCGCAAAGGCGACCGGCCGATGGACAATCGGCGTGTACGGCGCGCCGGACCTCGCCACCGCCGCCGCCGAGCTCGACCGGCTGGAGGCCGCCGTCCGCGACCTACCCCTGGAGATCGCCCGTTGAGCGACGACCCGAGCGCTCCCGCGCCCCGAGGGGATGCTGCGCCCTCGCCGGACCCCGGCGCGGGCGCCCTGCCCCGCCGCGAGTTCCTCAAGAAGGTGGGCACGGTCTCCGCCCTGACCGCGGCCGCGGCCTGGGGCACCCTCTCGCTGTACGACCCCGATGGCGAGCGCGGCAAGCCGAAGCGCAAGGTGATGCGCCTTCCCGAGGGCGGGTTCGCGGTGGCGCCCTCCGCCACGCTGCCCGCGCTCGGCATCGCGCGCGGCACGCAGGTCCTGGACATGGTCCGCGGGGCCATCGACCTGTGCGGCGGCATCGGCCGCTTCGTGCAGCGCGGCGACGTGGTCGTGATCAAGCCGAACGTGGCCTTCGAGCGCGCCCCCATCCTGGGCGCCACCACGAACCCGGAGGTGCTCACCGCGCTCATCCAGGTCGTGTCCGAGATGCACCCCGCGGAGATCCGCGTGGCGGACAACCCCATCGAGTCCCCGGAGAGCTGCTTCATCCGCACCGGCATCCAGCGCGCCGCGGTGGAGGCGGGCGCCCGCGTGTACCTGCCGAAGGCCGGCGAGTTCGAGACGCTGGCGGTGCCGGGCGCGAAGTGGATCGCGGAGTGGCCGTTCTTCGCGTCGCCGTTCCGCGGCGCCACGAAGGTCATCGGCGTGGCGCCGGTGAAGGACCACAACCTGTGCCGCGCGTCCATGACCACGAAGAACTGGTACGGGCTCCTCGGCGGGCGGCGGAACCAGTTCCACCAGGACATCCACGGGATCATCACGGACCTGGCGTTGATGATGAAGCCCACGTTCGTGCTGCTGGACGCCACGCGCGTGATGTTCAAGAGCGGCCCCACCGGCGGCAGCCTCGCCGACGTGCGCGAGGGGCGGACGGTCGTGTGCGCCACGGACACGCTGGCCGCGGATGCGTTCGGCTGGGACGACCTGCTGCAGCGCGCCGGCGAGGAACGGCCCGCGTACTTCGCGCAGGCCACGGCGAAGGGGCTGGGGAACCCGGACTGGCGCGCGCAGGGATGGAAGGAGGTGCAGGTGTGACGCCGGCGCGCAGCAGCAACGCCGCCTTCCCGCTCTTCCGTCCGAACAAGGACGGCTCGCCGTGGTACGTGCGGGTCTTCCGCATCACGACCGTGCGGATCGTGTCCCAGGCGGTGTTCTTCTCGCTGTTCGTGTTCCTGCTGTGGGTCACGTGGTTCAGCCGGCTGGGCGGCTACCCCGTGTCGCTCTTCCTCGAGGTGGATCCCCTGGTGGGCGTGGCCACGGCGCTCAGCACGCACACGATCTACCGCGGACTCTGGATGGGCCTCTTCGTGCTCGTCCCCACGCTGCTGCTCGGGCGCGTCTTCTGCAACTGGATGTGCCCCTACGGCACGATGCACCAGTTCTTCGGCTGGCTCTTCAACATCCGGAACAACAAGGACAACATCGACCGCAACCGCTACCGCTCCGTGTTCCGGCTGAAATACGTCATCCTGGTGATGTTCCTGATCCTGTCGGCGTTCGGGGCGCTGCAGATCGGTCTGCTCGACCCCATCTGCCTGCTCGTGCGCACGTTCACGGTCACGTTCATGCCGGCCGCGGACATGGCCGCAGGCGTGCTGGCGGAGCACGTGTCCCGGCAGGGGCTGGACCCCGGACCGCTGTCCTTCCTCGCGGCCTCCCCCGGCGCGCCGGATCAGCGCATCTTCGTGGGCGCGTGGTTCGTGGGGCTGATGATCCTCGGCCTCGTGGGCATGAACCTGGTGATCCCGCGCTTCTTCTGCCGGGTGCTGTGCCCGCTGGGGGCGTTCCTGGGCGTGCTGTCGCGGTTCTCGCTGTGGCGCATCGACCGCAACCTCACGAAGTGCACGGACTGCGACCTGTGCCTGAAGCACTGCGAGGGCGCGGCGGACCCGCAGGCCGCGCTGCGCAAGAGCGAGTGCTTCGTGTGCTTCAACTGCATCGACGACTGCCCCGAGGACGCGCTCACCTTCCGCTTCGCGCCGCCCACCTGGAAGGAGCGCATCACGGGCGAGAAGGACCGGATCCTCGGCCGCATCAAGGAGGGCACGGCCACGCTGCTGGGGCGGAAGGTGATCTCCAAGCGGTGGGACACCGAGGTGGCGGCACCCGCGATGCCGCGCCGCCGCTGGCTCTTCGCCTCCGTGGCGGGCGTGCTGGCGTATCCCTTCCTGCGGCTGTCCGGCGCCGTGAACGATCGCGCGTTCAGCGAGAAGGCCATCCGCCCGCCGGGCTCGGTGGAGGAGGGCGAGTTCCTGGAGCGCTGCATCAAGTGCGACCAGTGCATCAACGTGTGCCCCACGAACGTGCTGCAGCCCTCCACGCTGTCGCAGGGCGGGCTGGAGGGTCTGTGGACGCCGGTGATGGACTTCTCGGTGGGCGCCTGCCAGCTCAACTGCACCTTGTGCAGCGAGGTGTGCCCCACCGGCGCCATCCAGAAGATCTCGGTGGAGCGCAAGCTGGGCCTGGCGTCCTGGAAGGAGACCGGCCCCATCAAGCTCGGCACCGCGTTCTTCGACCGCGGGCGCTGCCTGCCGTGGGCCATGGAGACGCCGTGCGTGGTGTGCGAGGAGGTCTGCCCGGTGAGCCCGAAGGCCATCGGCACGTACGACGAGGAGATCACGCGCTGGGACGGCACCAAGGTCACGCTGAACAAGCCGTATATCCGTCCGGAGCTGTGCATCGGCTGCGGGATCTGCGAGCGGGAATGCCCCGTGGTGGACTCCGCCGCGGTGTACGTCACCGCGGTCGGCGAAACGCGGTCGGATGCCAGGACGCTGCTCTTGAACCGGGGGACCACGCCCTCCTAGGGCCCGATCGGCCGGCGGCACCGGCCCGCGGCGCACGCCGCACGAGGAGAAGCGCATGAGCCAGGGGAACCAGGGGAAGAGGTTCAACCGACGCGAGCTCCTGAAGCTCGGGATGGCGGCGGGCGCGCTCGGGGTCACCGGCGGCGCCGGGCTGGTGCGCGCGGACGAGAAGGCGGCGGCCGGCAAGGGCGCGCCCGGCGCGCAGGACGCGTCCCTGCCGCAGGTGCCGCGGCGCACGCTCGGCAAGACCGGGCAGACCGTGCCCATCCTCCTCATGGGCGCCGGCATGAAGCTGGACCCGCGCTTCGATCCGAAGCTGGCCGAGGCGCTGCGCTGGGGGGTGAACTACATCGACGCGGCGGACTGCTACTCCGGCGGCACGTGCGAGCCGGCGGTGGGCTCGTTCCACACGAAGGCGAACGCGCGCAAGGACCTGTGGATCACGAGCAAGAGCGACGCGCACGAGCCCCGCGGATTCGAGCGCACCGTGAACGAGAGCCTGGAGAAGCTGCAGACCGACTGGGTGGACCTGTACTTCCTCCACGCGCTGCAGGACCCGGAGTTCCTCAGCGACGAGATGAAGGTCACGGCCGAGCGCCTCAAGAAGGAAGGCAAGATCCGCTTCTTCGGCTTCTCCTGCCACGACGGCACCGTGGTGGAGCTGCTCAACAAGGCCGCCCGGCTGGGCTGGGTGGACGCCATCATGTTCCGCTACAACTTCCGCCAGTACGGGAACAAGGAGCTGAACGACGCCATCGACGCGTGCGCGAAGGCGAACGTGGGGCTCATCGCGATGAAGACGCAGGGGTCGGAGGCGTCGTTCGCGGACGCGTGGAAGAAGTTCGAGGGCACCGGCAAGTGGAACAAGTACCAGGCCGTGCTCAAGGCGGTGTGGGCGGACGACCGGATCGCGGCGGCGGTGTCGCACATGGACTCCCTGGAGAAGCTGAAGGAGAACGTGGCGGCGGCGCTGGACCGGACGGAGCTGGGTGCCCTGGACGTGGAGGCGCTGGAGAAGTACGCGTCGGCCACCCGCGGGCAGGCGTGCGACGGGTGTGACCACCTGTGCGGCGCGGCCGTGGCGGCGCCGGTGCGGATCGGGACCACGATGCGGTGCGTGATGTACCACGACGTCTACGGGGACCCGGACAAGGCCCGGCAGGCGTTCGCGAAGCTCCCGGCCGAGGCGCGGAAGCTGTCCGGGGTGGATTTCGCCGGGGCGAACCGGGCTTGTCCGCACGGGATCGACGTGGCGGCGCACATGGAGCGGGCGGCGCGGATCTTCGACGCCTGACGGAACGGCCCACAGACTGCTCGCCCGGAACGACGGGGCCGACCGGAGCTTCGCTCGGGTCGGCCCTGTCGCGCTCCCGGGTGGCGAGCCGATTTCGCTGCCTCTCCCCGCTTGAATCACGCCACCCCCGCAGCCTAGGATCCCCCTCGCCGTCCGGTTGATGTGCCCCCTGCCCGGAGACAAGTGTGCCCCCCGCTTCGCTTGGCCTCCGGCGCCCGCCGAGGGATTCCGCCGCATCCGCCGTCCTCTGCCCCGCTCGCACCCGGTCACCCGCAGCGTCCGGGTCCCCCTGCACCTCCCGACCGTCCCGCAACCCCCCGGCCCCGACCGGCCGGGTCCCCCGTGTCGTCGGACTGCCGAAGGAGTCCTGCATGCACCGCCCTCGTCGCCGCCTGCGCTCGCACCAGCCTGGACCGTCCATGGTCCTCGCCCTTCTTCTCGCCGTTCTTCCCGCCGGAACCGCGGCCCGCGCCGCCGCCCCGTACGCCGCGGAGCCGGATCTCCTGGACGTGGTCTTCGCCGAGGATTCCCGGGTGCGACTCCGGGGCGGCGCGCTCACCGACCTCTCCACGAACGCCCTCCGCGGCGTGGACGAGGTCCTCGCTCGCGCCGGCCGGTGGGAGTGGACGCGCCTGTGCGACGTGCCTGAAGAGACCCTCGACGAGTGGCAGCGGCGCGCCGAAGCGACCAAGGGCGCCCCGGCGTACAACCTGAACAACCTCTACCGCCTGCGCCTCCCGGACGGCCTTCGCTCGATGGATATCTGGGCGCTGGCCACGGCGCTCGAGGACCTGCCCGGCGTGATCACCGCGCGCCCGGTACCCAAGCCGATGCCGCTACCCCTGCCGCCGGACTTCCAGCCGTCGCAGAACTACGAGGACCCCGCCTTCTTCGTGCCCAGCGGCGTGAACGCGGAACACGCGTGGACGCTGCCGGGCGGCGACGGCACGGGCGTCACGGTCTGCGACATCGAGTACTCGTGGAACTACGCGCACCAGGACGTGCCGAAGGCCCTGGGGTCGCAGATCAACACGAACGTCGCCGACCCGTTCCTGGACACGAATCACGGCACGGCGGTGATCGGCGAGCTGGTCTCCCACGACAACGCCCCGAACTGGGGTACGAAAGGCGTGTGCTACGGAGCGGACCTGAAGACATGCGGCGCCTACTACGGGTTGCCCACACCGAGCTGGAACCCGGCGGGCGCCATCGCGGTGGCGATCGCCGCACTCGACATGGGGGACATCATCCTCCTCGAGCAGCAGTGGGACTACACCGGCGCCGGTGGCTACGTGCCGGTCGAGTGGTACACGGACGTCTGGCCGAATCCGCAGACGAAGAACCCGGTGTACCTGGCGATCCAGGCCGCGGTGGATCAGGGCATCCACGTGGTGGAAGCCGGCGGCAACGGCAACGTGGACACGGATACCATGGTCTGGCTGCCGGGCTCCGGCGCGGTGATCGTGGGCGCGGGCGGCGCGTACCCGGGCGGCCCCTGGCCCGAAGGCGACCTGGAGCGCCTGTCCTTCTCCAGCTACGGTTCGCGCTACGACCTCCACGCCTGGGGCGAGAACGTGGTCACCACGGGCTACGGCGACCTCTTCAGCGCCGAGGGCGTGAACCGCCGCTACACAGCGATCTTCTCGGGAACCTCCAGCGCGTCGCCCATCGTGGCCGGCGCGATGGCATGCATCCAGGGGTACTACAAGAACTTCTCGGGCGGCGGCGTCGTCAGCCCGAAGGCACTTCGCGACATCCTCGTCTCCAGCGGAACACCGCAGTGGCCCACGGTCCCCGGCCACATCGGGCCTCGGCCGGACATCTTCAATGCACTCCTTCTCCTTCCCTCCCCCACCTACATGGACTACGGCGATGCGCCGGAAGGCGCCCTGGCCTACCCCGACCTCGGCGTGATCGGGAACTTCCCCACCTGCCAGGGCATCGGAGGGCCCGGCACCTACGTGAGCCACGGTCCGTCGGCGCGTGTGTTCTTCGGCCAGGGCGTGGACGTGGAGGCCGATGGGAACGGCGGGGTCTGCCCGCCCGGTCCGGCGGACTACGACAACGACGAGTGCGGCACCGATGCCGACGCCGGCCTGCTGGCGCCCGCGGCGTACACGATCGACGCCGCACTGAACGTGGTGCCGTGCGACTCGTCGGTCACGGGTTGCCTGGGTCCCACGTGCACCACGGCGATCTGGGGCGTGAACGTGGACCTCTCGGTCACGAACAACTCGCCCGCCACGATGTACCTGAACGTGCTCATGGACTGGAATCGCGACGGACAGTGGTTCGGCACGACGACGTGCAGCCCCGAGCAGGTGCTCTCGGGCTTCCCGGTGCCACCCGGATACTCGGGCCCTCTCTCCGGACTCGGACCGCCTTCGTTCACGATCGGTCCGCGGCCTGGTCCCGTGTGGACCCGCTTCACGATCTGCGAGTCCGCGATGCCCTCCGGCTGGACGGGCAACGGGACCTTCAGCGAAGGCGAGTCGTCCGACTTCCTCCTCTGCGTGTCGCCCGGTCCGATGGAGTACGGCGACGCTCCCGAGAACGCCCCGGCCTACCCGGGGAGCGGCGTGATCGGCGCCTTCCCGACATGCAAGACGATCGGGCCGTCCGGCTACGTGGAGCATGCGTCGTCCGGGCTCCTGCACCTCGGCGCTTTCGCGGATCTCGAGCTCGACGGAAACGCCGGACTGTGTCCGAGCTTCCCGCCCTACGACGCCGACGAGTGCTCCGACCCCGACGCCGGCATCGTGATGCCGCAGGTGTTCTCCCTGGATCCCGCCTACAACCTCGCGAGCTGCCTCGGCGCGGGCAATCCCCGAATGGCGTACGCGTGCCGCCAGGTGTTCTGGGGCGTGGACCTCGACATCACGGCGACGAACCTCACCGGGAGCGACGCGTTCCTGAACGTGCTCGCCGACTGGAACCGGGACGGGATCTGGCAGGGCAGTTCCCCGTGCATCGGCGGCA
This sequence comes from uncultured Gemmatimonadota bacterium, assembly GCA_964571855.1. Classification (GTDB taxonomy): domain Bacteria; phylum ARS69; class ARS69; order ARS69; family ARS69; genus CAYYFX01. Next base: position 38,499 of record CAZNDO010000009.1, on the reverse strand, counting down.
GCGCGCCCGAGCGCGTGCTCGTGAACCTCACGATCCCGTCCGGGTTCAGCGGTCCCCTCGTGTGGCTGTTGCCCCCGCCGTTCCGCGCGGGTCCCCTGACGGGCTTCGTCTGGATGCGATTCACCCTGACGGATGTGCCCATCGGTCCCGTGTGGGACGGGTCCGGCAGCTTCACGGACGGCGAGACCAGCGACTTCCTGTTCCAGGTGCTCCCGGATCCCACGGGCGCGGAGGTCGCGACGCCGGCGCTGCGCACTCGCCTCGAGCCCGGCCAGCCGAACCCGTTCCGGGTGCAGACGACCGTGGTGGCGGAACTCGGTGCCGCCGGACCCATCGCCGTGGACGTCTACGACGTGACCGGCCGCAACGTGCGGACCCTGTTCGCCGGCCCCCGCGACGCCGGACGGCACGAGTTCGCCTGGGATGGCCGCGACGCCGCCGGGACGCCCGTGGCCGCGGGTGTCTACTTCGTCCGCCTCCGGGCCGATGGCCGGGCGTTCACGGTGCCGGTGACGCGAATGAAGTGACCCGGGACGAAGGGGCGCGGCGGGGCCGGCTGCCGGGCCGGTCCCGCCCAGGCGCGACAAATGCCACGTTGACAAGGACTTGGCCGACCGGAGATTCCCCTCTGGTCGGCCGCTTCGTTTCCCGATACAAATAAACGACTACTGACTCCGCTTTCGCCCCCAAGCGGCAGCGAGTCCAGCATGTCGTCCGCCATGCCCGCACGCCGCCGGCGGCCATCCCGCCGGGCGCGCCCGCGGCCCGCCGCCGAGCGGGAGTGCCAGATCCGCGAGGAGGCCGTGCGCCTCTTCGCCGCGAAGGGCTTCCAGGCCACGCGCATCCGCGAGATCGCGGTGGCGTGTCGCGTGAACGAGGCCATCCTCTACCGCTTCTTCCCCAGCAAGGCCGAGCTGTTCGAGTCCGCCCTGCGCTTCGCCGTGGAGCGGCACGACCCCGCGCGCTTCCTCGCGGAGCTCCCGGCAGACCTCTCCTATGACGCCGCGTTCACGGCGGTCGCCCGGCGGATCCTCGAGGTGGGCCTGAACGATCCCGACGTGCATCGCCTGCTGCTGGCGGCTTCCATCGCGGGCTTCACGCAGACGCGCTCCGCCTACGTCACGTGGCGGATCCCGTACGTGGAGTACCTCGAGCGCCTCGTGCGCCGCGGGATCGAGCGCGGCGAGCTGCGCGCGGTGGATCCCGTGCTCACGGCCCGCGCCTTCGTCGGCATGACGATGGACTGCGTGCTGAGCTGCAACCTCTGGCCCTCGGCCGGCTACCCGTCCGCGTCGCCCGACGCCCTCGTGCTCAACAACGTCCCCACGTTCGTCCGCGGTCTCCTCCGGAATCCCCCTCCGGAAACGGATCCGCGAAAGGAGGAAGCCCGATGACGCCAACTTCCCGGAAGGAACCCCGTCCGCGCGCGCGGGCCGGCCCGTGGGCCGCGGCCGTGATCGCGCTGGCCGTACCGGCGGCCGCGCTCGCCGCGCCCTGGGAGGATGCGCCCGCGGGCGCGTCGTACGTGGGCGAGGCCGCGTGCCTGGAGTGCCACGAGGATCGTGCGATGTCCGGCTTCCACACGGGATCCGGTGTGGAGCGGTCCTGCGAGGCCTGCCACGGACCGGGGTCGGTGCACGTGGAGAGCGGCGTTGCCGCGGACATCCTGGGACCCTCCACGGAGGATCCGATCCGCGCCCGCAACGCCTGCCTCTCCTGCCACGCGAGCGGTATGCACGCGTTCGAGGCGTCCATGCACGGCGCCGGCGAGGTGTCGTGCTCGGACTGCCACTCGGTGCACGGCGAGGCCCGCACGGCGCTGCTCACCGTGGAAGGGCCGGACCTGTGCCTGAGCTGCCACCAGGACGTGCGCGCGGCGCTGTCGATGCCGTCGCACCACCCGGTGCGCGAGGGCGGCGTGGGCTGCACCGACTGCCACGACCCGCACCAGGACCTGGAGGCCGCGCTGGACGGCGGCCGCACGAACGACCTGTGCTTCCGCTGCCACTCGGCCATGGAAGGCCCGTTCATCTTCGAGCACTCGCCGGTGATCGAGGACTGCGGGATCTGCCACGTGCCGCACGGCGCGGTGGCCAACAACCTGCTGCGCCAGAACGAGCCGTTCCTGTGCCTGCAGTGCCACCAGGCGCACTTCCACGCCACGATCCCGGGGATCGATGCGGAGTTCACGTCGCTGGACGGCTACGGCGGCATGTCCACGCACGACGCCTCGAAGCGCGGCTTCCTCACGAAGTGCACGCAGTGCCACAGCGAGGTGCACGGCTCCGACCTGCCGTCCCAGTCCGTCAGCGGACAGGGACGCGCGCTGACACGCTAGGGGGTGGAGATGACTGCGACATGGGTGATCGCTCTCCTCGTGCTGCTGGCGGCGCCGCTGCGCGCCCCGGCCGAGGAGAGCGCGGCCGCGCCCCCGGTGTCGGGGAGCGTGACCGTGGGAGGCGGCGTGGCGGCCGTCGAGGACTCGCCGCTCCGCGTGCGGGAGTACTCCCTGGACCGCGAGGAATTCGAGGCCGGGCTGCTCGCGGAGATCTGGGGCTGGTCCGGCGACGCGATGTTCGACGTCCGCGCGGACTACGCGAACGAGCAGGACTTCGGCCTGGACGGCCGGATCCGCTCGGGAAACACGGTGGACGCGCGCTTCAAGCACCGCTCGTTCCACCGGTGGCTGGACCACGACGGGCTCTCGAACCTCACCTGGCGGGAGCGGGTCGGCGCGGACAGCCTGGGGAACGACGTGCCCGGCGGGAAGATGCTCACCTCCGAGGACCTGGATCCTGAAGGCGTGTACTCCTTCCGGCACTCGCAGACCGAGCAGGACGTGGCCATCGCCATCCCGGGGCTCACGGGAACGGCGATCTCCGCGGGCTGGCGTGACCAGCGCCGCGAGGGCGCGAAGCAGGTCCGCGGCGTGGACCACTGCGCGAACTGCCACGTGCGCGGGCAGCGCGGGCTGGTGGACGAGCAGACGCGCGAGCTGACGCTCGGGCTGTCCACGGAGCGGTCGAGGCTCTCCGCGGCGTACGAGTTCTCGGCGCGGGACTACGACAACCGGGCGGCCGCGGCCACGAACCGCTTCATGCAGGCCCGGCACCCGGCCAACGGCGGCTCCATCGCCGAGTTCGAGAGCCGGCTGATCTACGACAACGACGTCCTCGCGGTCTCGCAGACCCCGGACTCGGAGCGCCGCGCGCACGCCGTGCGCCTGCGCGCCGAGCTGCCGAAGGGCCAGTCCGCGCGCGCCAGCTACCGGCAGGCCAGCGTGGAGAACGAGACCACGGAGCTGGCGGTGGATTCCCGGGCGGCCACGCTGTCGTGGGCCGCGCCCTTCGGGAAGCGCACGCGCGTCACGGCGGGCGTGACCCGGCGGGACGTGGAGGCGGACTCGTACCTCGTGGACCTGCCGAACTGGCGCGAGGGGCGCCCGGGCGGCGGCCAGGACTTCGACTGGACGCGCGAGTCCGCGTACGACCGCGAGGAGTGGCTCGCGAGCGCGAACGCGTCGTTCCGGTGGAGGCCGGGCCAGACCTTCCGGCTGGACTACCGGCTGCGGACGACGGACCGCGACCACGTGGAAGTGGATCCGAACGATCCGGATCCCGACGCGTTCGACGAGACCCGGACCACGTCGCACCGCGTGCGGGCGTCGTGGCTGGGGCGCATCGCCGCGTCGGCGCGGTCGCGCGTGTCGGTCGAATGGGAGCGCGTGCGCTTCCCGTTCGTGGCGGTGCGCGGCCTGTGCGAGGAGGCCCAGGGCGAGTCCCTGGATCCCCTGTCCGGCAACTCGTTCGTGTACTACTTCCAGCGCGAGCGCTTCGGCACCGGCGGCGCCCTGCCGCGCGACGCCCTGCGCGCGAACGCGAACCTCTCGTGGAGCCTCTCCCCGCGCGTGTCGCTGAACGGCTGGCTGACGCTGGCGGACGAGAAGAACGACGAGATGAACGTGTACGAGTTCGAGCGGACGGTGGCGAACCCCGGCCTCGCGGTCGTGGCGTTCCCGCGGGACGACATGTCGGTGACGGGCGGCATGGCGTTCCAGAGGATCGAGTCCTCCGCACTTCTCTGCATCCCCGTCTTCGACGGTTGAGCGGGCCACCTCTTCGGCACGGTCGGTGCCTTGGAGCACTACGGTTCCGCGCAGGACGTCACGGAGTGGACCACGGAGAGCCGGTCGTTCTGGGTGAACGCCGAGGCGGCGCCCGCCGCGGGCTGGACGGTGTCACTCGGCGGAGCGGTCACGCAGTCCGAAGGCGAGTTCGACCGTGTCGAGGTCGAGCTGCCCGAGGAGGTCGTGGCGATCGCCGACTACGACTTCACGGAGATCCATACGTACAGCGACTTGAGCACCACGCAGCTGGAGATCACGTCCCGGGTGACACGACGGATCCGGGAAGCCAGCTCCGTGTGGGTGGAAGCCGCGTGGTACGACCTCACCGATGACCAGCCGTGGGTGTACGGCGACACGGACGGTTCGGTGCTGGTGACGGCCGCGGGGTTGACGCACACGTTCTAGTCCGGGAGTGCCGGACGCTGACGCCGGGCGGGGATTTCCGGATCCCCGCCCGATTCGTTCACGACGCGCTCAGACGCCGGAGAGCGCCATCTCGTCGATGAGGAGATGCGGGCAGTTCACGCCGCCGTCGAAGCGGAGGTCGTTCCCCACCGCTTGCACGCCCTTCAGCATCGCCAGCGTGTCCGACGCGAGCGACACGTCGGCCACCGGCGTGGTGAGCTCGCCCTTCTCGATCATCAGCCCCGAGGCGGCATACGACCAGCCGCCGGTGGCGGGGTCGTAGCCGAAGGCGCCGGTGTCCGTGAGGTAGAAGCCGCGGTCCAGGCCGCGGATCATCTCCTCCACGGGCGTGGCGCCGTTCTCCATGTGCAGGCTGTGGAAGCCGATGAACGGCAGGCTGTCATACCCGCGGTTCGCGTGGCCCGTGGACTCCTTCCCCGCCTTCGCCGCCCAGCGCAGGTCGTACACGAACTGCGCCACCTTCCCCTTGTCCAGGAGCACGGTGCGGCGGGTGGGGATCCCCTCGTCGTCGCACGGGGCGCCGCCGAGCGCGCGGCGGCGGAGCGGATCGTCCACGAGCGTGACGAGCGGCGAGCCCACGGTCTCGCCGAGTTTCTCCGCGAGGTACGACGCTTTCTTGAACACCTGCTCGCCGGAGAACGCGCCGAAGAAGGAGCCCATCCAGCCGCTCACGACGTCCGGGTGCATCAGCACCGGCAGCCGCTCCGTGGCCACCTTGCGCGCGCCGATCATGCGCACGGCGCGCTTCGCGCACTCGGCGCCGATCTCCTCGGAGGAACGCAGGTCGGCCAGGAAGCGCTGCGTGCTCCCGTCCCCGCCGCTGCGCTGCTTGCCGTCCGCGTCGTCGGCAAGCACGCCGAGGTACACGGACACCGCGGTGGTCGGCCAGGAGCGCTCCACGCCGCGCGTGCTGGCCAAGTGCGTCTCGGCGTCCGCCCGCGACGCGCCGCACCACTGCGTGCCGCCCACCCGCTTGTCCGCGGCGCGCGCGGCCTTCTCCGCGTCCACCGCGCGGCGCACGAGGTCGTCCGGACCGAGCGCCGCCACCGCGGGGTCGTGCAGCTCCAGCTCGGGCGGGGCGCCGGCGGCGGGCTCCGCCAGCACGTTCGCATCGTCCGGAGGCGTGTTCTTCGCCAGCACCACGGCACGCTCCGCGAGCGAGCGCAGGGCGTCCGGCCGGAAGTCCGACGTGTACACCAGCGCCACGCTCTTCCCCGCGAACACGCGCACGCCGAGCCCCGCGGAGTCCGCCTGCTTCACCGACTCCGCGCGCCCGTCGCGCACGCGCACCTCCAGCTCCCGGTTCGCCTGCAGGAAGGCGTCCGCGTCCGTGGCGCCCGCCTTCTTCGCCGCGGAGAGGACGGTCCCCAGGATCTTCTTCGTGTCCCGGCTCATGCTTCCCTCCTCACGCGGCCCGGCCGCCGACGGTGAACCCGGTGAAGCGGACCGTGGGCTGCCCCACGCCGACCGGCTTGAACTGGCCGCCCTTGCCGCACGAGCCGCGGCCGGCCTCGATCACGAGGTCGTTCCCCAGGGCATCGATCTGCATCATGGCGTCCGTGCCGTTGCCGGTGAGCGTGACGTTCTTCACCGGCGACGTGAGCTTCCCGTTCTCGATCCGGTAGGACAGCGTGCACGCGAAGCTGAACATGCCGTCCGCGGGGTTGACCGACCCGCCGGCCATGTCGGCGCAGTACAGCCCGTCCTTCACGTCCGCGATGATGTCCTTCGGGTCCGCGGTCCCGGCCGCGATGTACGTGTTCGTCATGCGCGGGAGCGGGAACTCGCGGTAGCTCTGCCGGCGGCCGTTGCCGGTGAGGGACGCGCCCTTCGTGAGCTCCGCGTCCGCGTGCTCCAGGCTGATCCGGTCCCACAGGTAGCCGGCGAGCATGCCGTCCTGCACCACGTGGTTCTTCCGCGACGGCGTGCCCTCGTCGTCCACCTTGAACGAGCCGCGGCCGTTCGGGACGGAGCCGTCGTCGAAGATGTTCACGCCCTTCGCCGCCACCTGCTGCCCGAGCTGGAAGGCGCGGATGGAGGTCTTGTTGCGGATGCCGTCGCCTTCCAGGCTGTGGCCGAAGCACTCGTGCACGAGCACGCCGCCCCAGGCCGGTCCGATGACGACGGGGTACGTGCCGGCGCGCGGCTCCACCGCGGAGAGCAGCTCCACGGCGTTGCGGGCGGCCTCCCGGGCCGTCTCCTCCACGCGGCCGGCGTAGAAGTCCGCCTCCACCATGCCGCCGATGGCCGAGCCGCCGTTGTTCCGCTTGCCGTCCGCGGTGGCGAGCGCGTTGACGTTGAGCCGCGAGAGGAACTGGTCGTCCGTCTCGAACGTGCCGGCGCTGTTGGCCACGAGGATGCGCTTGGCCGTGTCGGCCCACGTGGCGGTGACCTGCGTGATGCGCGGGTCCACGCCGCGGGCGGCCGTGTCCGCGCGCTGGATCAGCTCGATCTTCCGCATCTCGGAGAGGGACAGCGGCGCCGGCGTCGCGAGCTTGAACGGAGCGCGCGCGGCGCTGACCGCGAAGGCGGCGGGTGTCCCGCCCTTCCCGCCGCTCGCGATGGCCGCGGCCACCTCGGCCGCGCGGCGGAGATTCGCCATGTCGTAGTCGTCCGCGTACGCGTAGCCCACCTGGTCGCCGGCCAGCACGCGGATGCCCACGCCGGACTGGATGCCGTACTCCACCTGCGAGAGCTTCCCTTCGTCCACCGACAGCGTGGTCTCCAGCGTGTACTCGCCGTAGACCTCGGCGAACGTGCCGCCGCGGGACAGGCCGATGCGCAGCAACTCGCGCACGGCGTCCTTGTCCAGCAGATCCACGAGATCCGGAAGGGCCCCGGGCGCGCCGGCGAGTGCCGTGCGGCCGCCGAGCGAGTCCCACAGCGTGGAGCCCACGGCGGCGCCGAGCCCGAGGCCGGCCGTGGTCTTGAGGAACCACCGGCGCGTGGGCCGGCCGGGAAGGAACGGATGATCCATGGCGGCGCTCCTGGGTATCCCCGGTCTCCGGGGCGTGTGTAACGGGTTGTAGCGCGCGGGCGGCCGGCGTGGAAGGGCGTTCGGGGCGGAGCGGTCGCGGGGCGGGACGGGGCGGCCGTCCCGGGAAGCGGCTACGGCCCGGCGGGCGCGGCGAATTCGTCCACCGCCCGGCGGCACCCTGCCGGGGAGATCCGGGGATACGGGGCGTAGGCGACGTCCGGCAGGGACCTTACGAGTGCGCGGAGTCGTTCGGGGTCCACGAGCCCGTCGGCAGCGAACCTCGCCGCGTCCTCCCGATCGCGGTCGAAGCCGCGCACGAGCTTCGCGAAGACCTGTGCGTAGGGGTCATGGTGGTAGAACGTGACGCGGCCGAACGTGGCCAGGAAGACGTGGCGCCCGTCGCTGCCCGGCAGCGCCGGAACGAAGTGCTCGGGACGCACGAACTCCACATTGACCGCGAGGGACTCCTTGATCCGCTGGATGTCCCGGAACACGTCGTCCCGGTCGGCCCAGAGGTCGGCGTCTACCGTGGACTCCCGCCACCCGAAATCCACCGCGGTCCCGCCGCCGACGACATGCACCCGATACGCTCCTCCCGGGGGAGCGGCGCGTCCGATCGCTTCCAGGAGCGCGCGCAGCCGGTCGCGGGTCAGCTCAGGCCGCATCCGATCCCCTCCGGAAGAGAGGGCACGCCTCGGCGAACGACACGATCTGCTCCCGCAGGGCCTTGTACCGCGCGTGCGCTCCGTCGCCCTCCGTCCCGGCAAGACGCCGGTACAGGCGATGGTCGGCATCCGGCGCTGCGCCGGACGGCACGGGCACGCCTTCCCGGCGGAGCCGCCAGGACGCCTGGCCCACGCTCAGCGAGGCGACGGTCTCCTTCCCCGCCGCAAGGTCCGCGAGCCCTGCGTCCACGAGATCACCGCCGGGAAGGCGGAGCTCCGTGAAGGTGGGTGCGCCGAAGCGCTCCTTCGTCCACCGGCGCACTGCGGCCACGCGCGCGACGGAGCGGCGCGCTGCCGGCGTCATCCGTGCCGCGCGGGTCCGTCCTCCTCTTCGTCCGTACTTCCGGAATCGCTCGCGGACTTCGGTCGGCAGTTCCATACCCCAAGATGTGCTTAGGGGGTAAGCATGTCAAGAGGTGAGCCAATGCCTTCGGTCGGAGGGACGGAGAAGCTGATAAACCGTTGTCAGCGCGCCACTTCCGCCGGGCGCTTGGCCGCCAGCACGCGGTCCTGCTCCTTGCGGAGGCGCTTGCGGAGCCGGATGGCGTTCGGGGTGATCTCCACCAGCTCATCGTCGTCCAGGAACTCCAGCGACTCCTCGAGGCTGTAGCGGAGCGCCGGCGTGAGCAGGATGGCCTCGTCCGAGCCGGACGCGCGCATGTTCGTGAGCTTCTTCCCCTTCAGGGGATTCACCACGAGATCGCTGTCCCGCGAGTGGATGCCCACGATCTGGCCCTCGTACACCTCGTCGCCCGGCGAGATGAACAGCTTCCCGCGCTCCTGCAGGTTCCCGAGCGCGTACGCCAGCACCTTCCCCTGCGCCATGGAGACGAGCACGCCGTTCTGCCGCCGGCCGATGCGCTCGGGGCGGGCCGGCGCGTACTTGTCGAACACGTGGTGCATGATGCCCGAGCCGTTCGTGAGCGTGCGGAAGCTGGTCTGGAAGCCGATGAGCCCGCGCGTGGGGATGGTGAAGTCCAGCCGCACGCGGCCGAGCCCGTCCGGCATCATGTTCTCCAGCGTGCCGGCGCGCGCGCCCAGCGCCTCCATCACCGCGCCCTGGTGCCGGTCCTCCACGTCCACGGTGAGCTGCTCCCACGGCTCGCAGGTCACGCCGTCCACCTCGCGGCGGATCACGCGCGGCCGCGACACCGCCAGCTCGTAGCCCTCGCGCCGCAGGTTCTCCAGCAGGATGGAGAGGTGCAACTCCCCGCGCCCCGAGACCAGGAAGCGGTCCGGGTCCTCCGTCTCCTCCACGCGCAGCGCCACGTTGTGCAGCGCCTCCTCGAACAACCGCTCGCGGATCTGCCGGCTCGTGAGATACCGGCCGTCCTTCCCGGCGAAGGGCGACGTGTTCACTTCGAACGTCATGCGGATGGTGGGCTCGTCCACCACGAGCGGCGGCAGCGCCTCGGGGTGCTCCGGGTCGCACACGGTCTCCGAGATGCGCGGGTGCTCGATGCCGGTGAATGCCACGATGTCCCCGGCGCGCGCCTCCTCCCGCTCCACGCGGCCGAGGCCGGCGAAGCCGTACACCTGCAGGATCTTCTCGCGCCGCTCGTTCCCGTGCCCGTCCACCACCACCACGGGGCGCGCGCGCCTGAGCACGCCGCGCTGGATGCGGCCGATACCGATGGCGCCCTGGTAGCTGTTCCAGTCCAGCGAGCTGATCTGGATCTGCAACGGGCCGTCCGGATCCACGGACGGCGGCGGGCAGTGGTCCCGGATGGTCTCGAAGAGCGGGCGCATGTCCGTGCCCGTCTCCCCCTCCTTCAGCGACGCCCACCCGTGCAAGGCGGACGTGTACACGATGGGGAAGTCCAGCTGCTCGTCGGTGGCGCCGAGGCGGTGGAAGAGGTCGAAGGTCTGGTCCACGACCCAGTGCGGGCGCGCGCCGTCCCGGTCCACCTTGTTCACGACCACGATGGGGTGCAGCCCGTGCTTGAACGCCTTCTGCGTGACGAAGCGGGTCTGCGGCATGGGCCCGTCCACCGCGTCCACGAGCAGCAGCACGCAGTCCACCATGGACAGGATGCGCTCCACCTCGCCGCCGAAGTCCGCGTGGCCGGGCGTGTCCACGATGTTGATCACGTGGTCCCCCCAGTGGACCGACGTGTTCTTCGCCAGGATGGTGATGCCGCGTTCCCGCTCCAGGTCGTTCGAGTCCATCAGGCGGTCCGCCACGGGGCCGCGCTCCCCCAGGGCCCCGGACTGCTGCAGCATCCGGTCCACCAGGGTGGTCTTGCCGTGGTCCACGTGGGCCACGATGGCGATGTTGCGGATGGACTCGATCAAGGCGGACCTCTGCGGTGGCCGGCCCGGGCGGGCCGGCGGGGCGTGGCTCGACATGGGTCGTCGGAATCGGAAATCTCGGCGATTGGAGCCGACGAGGGTAGGGGGGCGAGGCGGCGGCGTCAAGCGGCCGGCCGTGGCCCCTTTCCGGGCGCCGCGGCGCGTTAGGGGAAGAGCCCCCAACCCGAGGTGCCGCAGTGCACGGTCCACGAAGCCTGATCGCCCTGATCTCCCTCGTCGGGGCACTCGCCCCCCGGCCTGCCGCCGCGGGCGCCGTCGTGTTCTCGACCGACTTCGAGAGCGGGTTGCCGGCGGCCTTCTCGGCCCCCGGGGCCTCGATCGAGCCCGTCCAGGGCTGGACCGGCCTGGGCAGCGGCGGGTACGCCTTCGCCGGGAGCTTCCTGCGCTACACGAGCCAGCCCCTCCTGGACACGCAGCTCACGCTCACCGGCCTCCCGCCGCACAGCGCGATCGACGTCTCCATGCTGCTGGCCGTCATCGACTCCTGGGACGGGACCGAACTCCTCGAGATCCTCGTGGACGGCACCGTCGTCTTCTCGCACTGGTTCCAGCTCGCCACCGGCGATTCGTCCAGCTACGCCGCCCCGCCGGGCGGACTGTTGAGCTCCGGGACGAACCTGGGATTCTCGAACGGGACGTGGTTCAACCGCGACCGCGCCTACGACCTCTCGGTGGACGCGGACTTCGCGGGGATCCCGCACACGGCGGACTCCGTCACCATCACCTGGCGCATCGGGGCGGTGTCCGGTCCCGCGGCGGCGCAGTGGCAGGGCGGCGCGGACGAGTCCTGGGCGATCGACAACGTGGTGGTGACGGTGTCGAACCCGACCGTGAGCGCGCCCGAGCCGGGCCGCGCCGCGTCCTGGTCGCGCGTGAAGGCGATGCACCGCACGCGGTAGCGGCGGCGCGCGATCCCGGAGGCCCGGCCATCCCCGCGCGCGGCGCCGTCAGCGAACGGCGGCCGCCGAGGTCGCCTCCTCCGGGCGGTGCTTCACCCACCGGTCCAGCCACGTCTCCTGCTCCCACAGCATGTGCAGCAGCGACTCCCGCGCGCGGTAGCCGTGGCTCTCGTGCGGCAGCATCACGAGCCGCGCGCGCGCGCCGTGCCCGCGGAGCGCGTCGTAGAAGCGCTCGCTCTGCATCGGGTAGGTGCCCGGGTTGTTGTCGGACGCGCCGTGGATCAGGAGGATCGGCTCGTTCACGGCGTCCGCGTGCATGAAGGGCGACATGGTGAAGTAGGTCTCCGGCGCCTCCCACAGCGTGCGCTCCTCGGACTGGAACCCGAAGGGCGTGAGCGTGCGGTTGTACGCGCCGCTCCGCGCGACGCCGGCGGCGAAGAGGTCCGAGTACGCCAGGAGGTGCGCGGTCATGAACGCGCCGTACGAGTGGCCGCCCACGGCCACGCGCCGCGGATCCGCCACGCCGCGGCGGGCCAGCTCGTCCACCGCCGCCTTCGCGCAGCCCACGAGCTGCTCCTTGAACGTGTCGTTCGGCTCCGCGTCCCCTTCGCCCACGATCGCGATCGTGGGGTCGTCGAGCACGGCGTAGCCGAGCGGCAGGAACAGCAGCGGCGAGAACGCGCTCACTCGGTCGAAGCGGTACGGCGAGTCCTTCACCTGCCCGGCGAACTCCGCGCTCTTGAACTCCTCGGGGTACGCCCAGAGGATGGCCGGCAGGGGGCCTTGCGACGCGTCGTAGCCGGGCGGCAGGTACAGCGTGCCGGAGAGCTGCACGCCGTCCGCGCGCGCGTACTTGATCAACTCCTTCGTGAGCCCCTTGAGCCCCGGCGTGGGGTGCGGGAACGCGGTGAGCGCGCGGGGCGCACCGTCGTCGCCCACGCGGCGCACGAAGTAGTTCGTGGGCTCGTCCACGGACTCGCGCGAGGTGAGGAGCGTGCCGCCCGCGTCGTCCAGCATCGCCAGGGGACGCTCGTACCACGGGGCCTCGGAGCGGAAGCGGCGCTCGGTTTCCCCGGTGGCGAGATCCAGCGTGTCGAAGAACGGGCGGTTGCCCTCGGGGGACGCGCCCTCGCCGATCAGGAGGATCGTGTTGCCGTCGCCGGTGGTGGCGAGCAATGACCGCCCGCGCGCGTCGCGCCGCGTCACGGGACGGCCCGGATCGCCATAGCGATCCTGCCACGAGCGATCCCACAGCTTGACCGGCGCTGCGCCCGGGGACCCCGGCTTCGCGATCCAGGTGCGCATGGTGCGGGTCTGCCACCACCACTCGGTCACGAGCGCGAGGTCGTCGCGGCCCCAGGTGACGCCGCCGGACCGCAGCCCCAGCGTGAGCCAGGGCACGGGGTCCCCGGAGAACGGCGCGGCGAGCAGGAAGAGGCGGTCGCGTTCCGCGGCCTCCACGCCGGAGTCGCCGCCGTCGAGCGCCTCGACCCACGTGAGCACCGCGGGCGCGTCATCGCGCCAGGAGAACTCCCGCGGACCGGTCGGGACGCTGCCGAACGTGACCGGCACGCTCTCGTGCAGCGGCAGGTCCGCCACGAGCCGCGCCACGCGGCCGGAGCCGTCCACGATCTCCACGCGCCGCGGGTAGCGCTCCATCGGGACGAGGTAGGACCATGGCCGGTGCATCCGCTCCACCACGATCCACTGCCCGTCCGGCGAGCCCTGGAAGCTCGCGATCAACCCCGCCTCGCCGACCGGCGTCAATTTCCCCTTCAGGCTCACGCGCGCGAGACGGCTCGCGAAGTAGTGTTCGAAGAGCGCCTCGTCGTGCGGGTCCTCGAGGAGGTCCTGGTACGTGACCGCGGCCGCCTTCTCCCCCAGGTTCTCCTGGATGACCGGGCCGGCCGGCACGCGCGGCTCCTCGGGCGGCGCGCCCTGCCCCTCCGGGCGGATCGTGCAGAGCAGCGTCTCCGCGTCGAGCCACGCCGGGGCCGCCTCCGCGCAGAGGTTCAGCACCGGGCGCGTGAGCCGGCGCGCCCGCGCGGCGCCCACGTCCGCCACCCAGAGCTCGATGCCGTCGGCGGCCTCGTGCGTGAACGCGACGTGCCGGCCGTCCGGGGACCAGGTCACGTTGCCCAACCGCGGCGAGGAGGGCAGCCCCTGCACGGCGCGCGTGGCGCCGGACGCGACGTCCACGACCGACAGGCCGTTCAGCGGCCGCGTGCGGCTGGGCCCGTAGAGGCGCGGGTTGATCCGCGTGCCGGCCAGCCCGATCTCCGGGGCGGCCACCTCCTCGATCCCCGGCAGGTTGGGGCGCTCCAGCAGCAGCAGCCGGGTGCGGTCCGGCGACAGCGACGGGAACGGCGTGGGCGGCGCGTCCACGATCGCGGTCAGCGCGGGGGACGGCTCGCGGTAGACGGGCGCCGTGTCGGCGGAGGCGAGCGGGGCGAATCCCAGCAGGATCGCGAGGGCGACGGGAAGCGGGGCGGGTGCAGTCACGGCTCACCTCCTGGGGGATCGACCGCGGGAGGGCCATATTCCCCGATCCTCGTCCCCGGGTCACGGCGGTTCGTCCCGGCGGCGGGACGGGTCGACCCCGGGGGCCCGGAATTGGTAGCCTGGGGTCCGACTCGGTCGACCCCGACCCGAGTCCACGGACGCGGCCCGTCGCCCGGGCGCGCTCCTTCCCCAGCACGAGGTCGGGGCATGCGAAGCGGGAGGGACCGGGCGCCCGCGCCTCCGTCGGGGCGCGTGCACTGGTTGTATGCGTGCGCGTTCCTCTCGGGGATCGCCGCGCTCTGCTACGAGGTCGTCTGGGCGCGATCGTTCTCGCTCGCGCTCGGGGCCACGCGCCTCGCCACGGGCGCCGTGGTGGCCGGCTTCCTCGGCGGGATGGCGGTCGGGGCGCGCGCCTACCCCGCGCTGCGGGCGCGCGTGCCGGATCCGCTGCGGGGCTACGCGCTGCTGGAAGCCGGCATCGCGGTCACGGCGCTCGCGTTGACGTGGCTGGCCCCCGCCCTGCCGCGCGCGTTCGCGGCGCTCGCCGGCGACCTCGACGGCGGCGCCGCGCTGACGGCGTTGCGCTTCGCCACCGCGATCGTCCTGCTGCTCGTGCCGTGCGCGCTCATGGGCGCCACGTTCCCCGCGCTCGCGATGGCGGCGATCGACTCGCCGGGCGCGCTGGGGCGAAGGCTCGGCGCGGTGTACGGGTGGAACACGCTGGGCGCGGCGGCCGGCGCGCTGCTGGCCGGCCTGGCGTTGATCGAGCTGCTCGGCGCCCGCGGCACGGCGATGGCCGCGGCCGCGTTGAACCTCGTCGTCGCCGGCGCGGCGCTCGGGCTCGCGCGCCGATGGCCGGCGGATCCGTCGCCGGCGACGGCCACGGCGGCACCAGGCACCGCGTCGGGGACACGCCTCCCGCGCGCCCTCGTCACCGCCACGCTGCTGCTCTCGGGTTTCACCACGCTCGCGTACGAGATCGTGTGGTTCCGCGCGCTGACGTACCTCTTCGGCAACAGCACGTACGCGTTCTCCGTGATGCTGTTCGTGTTCCTCACCGGTCTCGGCGCGGGGTCGCTCCTGCTGGGCCCGGTCGCGCGGCGCGGCGCGACGGACCGGGCATTCGCGCTGTGCCAGCTCGGGATCGCGATCGCCGCGACCGCCGCGATCGCGCTGCTGGCGCTCGTCCTCCAGTCGCCCGCTCTCGAGCAGCACGTGAGCATCTTCTACCGCAGCGTGTACGGATTGCCGTGGTGGCAGCGGCTGGGCGTGGCCACGGGGGCGGCCGTGGTCGCGCTCCTGCCGCCGACGCTCCTGATGGGACTCGCGTTCCCGCTCGGCGCCAGCCTCTTCGCGGGGGCGGGCGGGACGCGCGGCCTGGGACGCGGACTCGGCGGCGCCGCGGCGCTCGCGAACGCGGGCAGCATCCTCGGGGCGCTGGCGGCGGCGCTGGTGATCCTGCCGCGGCTCGGCAGCGCCGGCGGCACGCTGGCGATCGCCGCGATCAACGTGGGTCTCGGACTCGCCGCGCTCCCGCACGTCCGCACGCGCCTCGTGACCGGCACGGCGGCGGTCGCGGTGGCGGCGCTCGCGCTGGGCGTCCTCACGCAGGATCGGCTGCAGTTCACCGTGGCGGGCCGGACCATCCTCGATCCGGAGCTGGTCTTCGCGAAGGAGGGCGACCTGGCCACCGTGCAGGTCTGGCGCGACCGCAGGCAGCCCGGTCGCCTGGGCATGGCCATCGACGGCACGATCATCGGCGCGACGCGCACGTGGGGCGACTCGCCGTACCGCAAGCAGGTGTTCCTCGCGCACCTCCCGTTCGCGCTGGAGCCGCGCGCCGCGTCCGTGATGACGGTGGGGCTGGGCAGCGGCTCCACGCTGGAGGCCCTGCTCGCGCACCCGCAGGTCGCGCACGCCGAGGTCGTGGAGATCAACGCCCCGGTGGCCGAGGCGTGCCTCCTCTTCCCGGAGTCGCGCGCGCTGATCGATCCCCGTGCGACGCTCGTGGTGGAGGACGCCATCCACCGACTGCAGCGCGCCGACCGGCGGTGGGACGTGATCGTCTCCGACGGGAAGCTGGCGCAGTCCTTCTCCGGGAACTCGAAACTGTTGACGCGCGAGTACTACGCGCTCTGCGCGCGGCACCTCACGGATCGCGGCGTGTTCGTGCAGTGGATGCCGCTGGCGATCACGATCGACGAGCTGGGGGTGATCGCGCGCACCATGGCGCAGGCGTTCCCGCACGTGGGCCTCTTCTTCGAACCTCCCACGAACCTGGTGTTCGCGGGGGCCTTGCGACCGCTCGGGGGGCGCCCGCGCGCGGCGGACGCATCGCTCGCCGGCACGCGCGTGCCGCGCGACCTGGCCGCGCTCGGCATCCCCGGCATGGACGGGCTGCGCGCGCGCTGGGTGGCGGACGGCACGGCCCTGCTGCGGGCGGTCGGCCCGGGCCCGGTCAACACCTGGGACCGCCCCGTGCTGGAGTTCCTGGCCTACCGCAGCGCCGGCGTGCAGTACCAGGGCGGCGGCGCGGACGTGCTGGCGCTGCTGCAGCGCGCCGAGGCCCTGGCCGCCGGATCGCCGGACGCGGAGCTCGTCGCCACACCCGAGGGCGCCGGCATGTCGTTCCTGCGCGGTGCGCTCGCCGCCGCGCTGGCGGGGGACACGGTGCGCGCCGGCCTCCTGGCCGCGGAGGCGCGCGGTCGCAGCCCCGGGGACGGCGCGGTGGCGTACTGGGCGGACCGGCTCGGGACGGGAACGGTGGTCGCGGCGCCGTAGCGTCACGCCGCCCGCGGGGTCATCCGCGCTCAGACGCCGCGGCGCCCGTCCAGCACGCGCGCCAGCCGCCGGACCCCCTCGGCGATGCGCTCCTCCCGGAGCTGCGCGAACCCGAGCAGGAACCCCGGCGTCCGCGGCGGGCGCAGGTGGAACGGCGCCCCGGGGTAGATGCGCACACCGACGGCGGCCGCACGCTCCACCAGATCGTCCACGTCGGGGACCGTCCGGCCCGGCAGCCGCACGTACACGTGCAGGCCCCCCGTGGTCGTCTGCACCTCCACCGGCACGGGCAGGGTGCGCAGCGCCTCGAGCAGCGCGCGTTGCAGCAGCCGCATCCGCCGCGACGCCCGCCGGAGCAGCTTCTCGAGCTGGCCGTTCGCCATGAACTCGAGCAGCGTCGCGGACTCCAGCGAGGAGACCGGCACGCCCGACAGGTTCGCCGCGGCGCGGAAGGCGCGCGCGAGCGAGCGCGGCACCACGACGTAGGCGATGGCCGGGTACGGATCGATGAGCCGCGAGAACGTGCCCATGTGGATGACGCGATCGTCGGGATCCAGCCCCTGCAGCGCCTGCACCACGTTGCCCTCGTACAGGTACTCGTTGTTGTGGTCGTTCTCCAGGATCCACGCGCGCTCGGCCCGCGCCCACTCCAGCACCTCGAGGCGCCGCCCGAGGGGCTGCGAGACGCCGGTCGGCCACTGGTGCGACGGCGTGGTGTACAGGAGCCGCGTGCGCCGCCCGCGCGGCAGCCGATCGGTGCGAAGCCCCTTCCCGTCCACCGGCACCGGCACGAGGCGCGCGCCCCGCGCGAGCAGCGTGTTCCGCGCGCCGAGGTAGTGCGGATCCTCGATCGCCACCACGTCCCCGCGCCCCACGAGGATCCGCGTGGCCAGGCCCAGCGCCGTCTGCTGCGAGGGGATGAGGAGGATCTGGTCCACGCCGGCGCGCACGCCGCGCGCGAGCCGGACGTGCCGCAGCACCTGCTCGTGCACGGGGCCGGGGGTCCGTGCGGGGTTCCAGCGCGGCGGGTCCGCCTCGTGCAGCAGCGCCACGCGGCGGGCCGCCCGCGACCAGGCGTGGCGCGACGCGTCGTCGGCCACGCTGGTGTTGTACGAGAAGTCGATCTCGACCGGGGGCCGGACCGCGAGCGTGTGCGGCGCGAAGATCTCGCCGTGCGCGAGGATCCGCCGCCCTTCGCGGGAGATCGCGCCCGGCCGGCGGGCGGCGTTTCGGTCGCCGCCGGGCGCCGCGGCCCGGTCCAGCGCGATGCGCGGCAGGTCGTGCGCCACCACCGTCCCCTTCGCCCGCCGGCCCTCCACGTAGCCCTCCGTGAGCAGCTGGGCGTACGCGGAGACCACCGTGTTGCGGGAGAGGCGGTTGGCGGCGGCGAGGCGGCGGGACGGGGGCAGCCGGTCCCCCGGGCGCAGCTCCCCCGCGCGGATGGCCCTCGCGAAGTGCGCGTACACCTGCTCCGCGAGCGGCCGTTCGTAATCGATCGGTAAAACCATGCGCCGGCCCCCTTGGACCGGTCATTGTTCCACATCTTGGCACTTCCGGGAGGGCCAAACCGCCGCCCACAGTGGAAGGCCGCCGGGGCCTTCCGTCCCGGCGCCCCTGCATCCCGGAGGTCCGTCCATGCCGCGTCGCCGCCCCCGCCGTCCCACGGCCGCCGTTCCCGCGCTCGCCCTCGCCCTGGCCGGGCTCGCCGCCTCGCCGGTGCCGGCGGCCGCCCAGGCCGCCTTCACGCCCATCACGACCGGGGATCCCGTGGCGATCCCGGGCGGCCACCGCGCCGCGACCTGGGCCGACCCGGACGGGGACGGCGACCTCGACATCCTGGTCACCCGCGGCGCGGTGGTCGGCGAGAACAACGACTACTACCGCAACGACGGCGGCACGTTCTCGCACCAGCCGGCGAACGCCATCGGCCAGGACGGCCTCCGCGCGGACGGCGCGTCCTGGGGCGACTTCGACGGCGACGGCGACGACGACCTCTTCGTGGTGAGCTGGTACGGGGAGCTCAACGCGCTGTTCGAGAACGACGGCGCGGGGAACTTCACGCGCATCCTCACCGGGGACCCCGTGACCGTGGGCACGTTCTCGGAGGACTGCGCCTGGGTGGACTACGACGCGGACGGCCACCTGGACCTGTTCGTGGCCAGCTCCGGCAATGCCGGCGAGGTGAACCGCCTGTACCGCAACGACGGCGCGGGCGGGCTGATCGCGGTCACCACCGGCGCCCTGGTCACGGACGTGCGCCGCTCGCGCCACGGCGCCTGGGCGGACTGGGACGAGGACGGCGACCTGGACGTGTTCGTGGCGAACGAGGCGAACCAGCTGAACCAGCTGTACCGCAACGAGCTGGTGGAGACCGGCGTCGCCGCATTCACCTCCGTGGCGGCCGGGGACGCCACCACCGACATCGGGCAGTCCTTCAGCGCGAGCTGGGGCGACTTCGACAACGACACCGACCTGGATCTCGTCGTGGCGAACTTCTCCCAGCAGAACGACGCGGTGTACGTGAACCAGCTCGTGGAGACCGGCATCCCCACGCTCACGAGGCTCGCCGGCGATCCCACGGCCACGTCCGCGGGCTGGAACGTGTGCTCGGTCTGGGCGGACTTCGACAACGACGCGGACCTGGACCTCTTCATGACGAACGGGTTCAGCACGACGCCCGGCCAGACGCGCCGCAACTTCGTGTTCGAGAACGTCGGCGGCGCCTTCGTCCGCGACAACGTCACGCCGCCGGGCGCGGACCTCGGCTGGTCGTTCGGCGCCTCGTTCGGCGACTACGACCGCGACGGGGACCTGGACCTCTTCGTGGCGAACTGGCTGGACGAGAACCAGACGAACTACCTGTACCGCAACGACGCGGAGTCGAACGGGAACGCGTGGCTCACCGTGCGCTGCGTGGGGACGGCGAGCAACCGGTCGGGCATCGGCGCGCGCCTCCGGGCCACCGCGACGATCGGCGGGAACGCGGTGACGCAGACCCGCATCGTGTCCGGCAGCGACGGCTACTGCAGCCACAACCTGGAGCAGCACTTCGGGCTCGCCGATGCGGGCACGGTGGACCTGGAGATCCGCTGGCCGTCGGGGACGCTGCAGCAGCTGAACGCCGTGGCCGTGAACCAGCACCTCGTGGTGGTGGAGACGTCGTCGGTGGATGCCCCGGCGCCGGTCGCAGGGAAGCGCACGCTGATGCTGATGGCGCCGCGCCCGAACCCGTTCCGGGACGCAACGAGGCTGTCGTTCGAGCTGCCCGAGGCCGTGTCCGCGGTGACGCTGGACGTCTACGACGCCGCGGGTCGTCGGGTGCGCGGGCTCCTGTCCGGAGCGAAGGCCGCGGGCCGGCACGAGCTGACCTGGGACGGCCGCGACGCCGAGGGCCGGCCGGTGGCCCCCGGCACCTACTTCACGCGCCTCGCCGCCGCGGGTCTCGAGCGCTCCGCGAAGGTGGTCCGCGTGGAGTGACGTCCGTTCCTACCGCTCGGCGGGCGCGGCCGCGAGCGCGAGCAGCGCCTGCACGGCCTTCTCCGCGCCGATCGCCACGTCGCGGATGCGGGTGGGCAGCATGTAGCACGGCGTGGTGACGATGCGGTTGGCCTCGTCGATCACCACGTCCGTGCGACCCGCCTCGAAGTGCTGCGCGCCCATCGCCTCGATCGCGGCCGCGGTCCCCGCGTCCCGGCCGATCGTGACCTCCGGCGAGAGGTCCTTCCCGAAGATGCGGGCCAGGATGGCGGGCGCCACGCACAGCGCGCCGATGGGCTTCCCGGCCGCATGCATGTCGCGCAGGAGCGCCGCGACGCCCTCGTCCACCGTGCAGTCCGCGCCGTCCCTCGCGAACGTGGAGAGGTTCTTCGCCGCGCCGTACCCGCCGGGCAGCACGAGCACGTCGAGGTCCGCGGCCGTCACCGTGCGCACGTCGCGGATCTCGCCGCGCGCGATCCGGGCGGACTCCGCGAGCACGTTCCGCTTCTCGCCCGCGGGCTTGCCGGTCCGGTGGTCCACCACGTCGGCCTGCATGATGTCCGGCGCCATCACGATCGCCTGCGCGCCCGCGCGGTCGATCGCCAGCAGCGTGAGGACCGCTTCGTGGATCTCCGAGCCGTCCTGCACGCCGCAGCCGGAGAGGATCACTCCCACCCTGCTCATGTCCGACCCCTTTCGTGGCTCCGCCGCCGGCGCCGCGAAGGCGCTCCCCGCGGCGGCGGCGGCGCGGGTGCCGGGGGATTCTACCGCGCGGCGGGGCGGCGGCCCACCGGGGGCGGCGCCCCGCCGGGACGCCGGGCGTGCTACGGTGCCGCGCAACCCGGAGGTGTCCCGTGGGAGCAGCCCTACCCTTCGCGATGGCCGCCGGCGCGGCCGCACTCCTGGCCGGCCCGGCGACCGCCGGCCCGTCCGCCGTGCTGTACGAGGTCCCCGGCGCGGGGGACGGCGCCGTCACGCAGGCGGACGTCGATGCCCTGTGCGATTTCACGGTGTGGGGCTTCAACCTCCTCCTGGAGGACGCCGGCGAGCCGGCGCGCCTCGACGCCTCGGCGAACCCCCGGATCCTGCGCTTCTTCGAGGAGGCGTGGCCGTATCTCGGCGCGGACGTGCAGGCCTTCGTGGCGAACGCGGCGCACAGCGCGCCGGCCCTGCGCGCGAGCGCCACCGGCACGGATGCCGATGCCACCGTGGACGCCTTCCTGGAGTTCTCCGACCTGGTGTGGGCGGGAGCCGAGGACGTCACCGTGGCGTTCTTCGCCGGTGCGGTGGACGAGGCCACGTACGGCGCCGCGTGGGCGGCGGCGCGCGGGATCCCGCTCGACGGCGGCACGACCGGCACCACGGACGGCACGAACGGCGGATCGTTCGAGGATCAGGCGTCGCGCTTCGGGTACGAGCCGCCGCCCGTGCAGTACGACGGCGACGTCATCGTGGACGACGCCACGGGGAACGTGATCTCCGAGTAGCGCGGACTCACCCCGCGGGCGCGCGCACGACCTTCCGCACCCGGGTCTCGCCGTGCGCGTGGAGGCGCAGGAAGTACGTGCCCGGCGCGACCGCGTTGCCCCGCCGGTCGCGACCGTCCCAGCGGACCGCCGTGACGCCCGCCGGCGCCGGACCGTCGCGCAGCGTGGCGATCCTGCGGCCGGAGACGTCCAGCACTTCGAGGCGCACGACCCCCGGACGCGCCATCCGGAGCACCGCGTGCACGTCCGACCGGAACGGGTTGGGAGACGGGGCGTCGAGCGACAGCGACGCCGCCGGCGCTCCGGAGGGAATCGCGGTGGGCCCGTTCCCCTTGACGAGGCGGAAGCGGTCCCGCACGGCGCCGTCCGCGTCGAGGAACGCGGCATCCATGGTGTCCCCGTGCACGTCGATGACCATGGATCCGAGCGCGTTGAGCGAGGTCACCATGACCGGATGGTCGAGCGCCCCGCCCTCCGCCTTCGACGAGCTTCCCGCCACGGCGTACACGGCGCCCTCGTGGGGTGACGCTCCGAAGGTGGGCTTGCGGTAGGCCCCCTCGCCCAGCGGATCGCCGTCCCCGCGGTCGATCACGTGCCCGGGCAGCAGCGTCCCGGATGATCCGTAGTGGCCGTCCAGCAGGACGGACCGCTCGTATGCGTGGCTGTGGCCCGCCAGCACGAGGTCCACGCCGTGCGCCTCCAGGATCGGCAGGAAGTTCGCCCGCATGTCCCGCATCCGTCCGCCGCTGTCGCTCACGTTGTCCGAGTCGTGCGTGCCCTTCGTGTACGGGGGATGGTGCCAGTACGCGATGATCCACGGCTGCGAGGTGGCCGCGAGGTCGAGCTGGAGCCAGGTGGCCATGGCGCCGGCGGGAGACCGGTCGCTGCCCTCCGAGTCGAGACAGACGAAGTGCACGTTCGCCCGGTCGAAGGACCAGTACGCTTCCGTGCCCGAGGCGACGCCGCCGGCCTCGCCCTGCGCCGGCAGCGTGAAGATGTCGTAGTAGTCGTTGGCCGGCCCGGCGTGCAGCACGTCGTGGTTGCCGCGCGTGGGCCACAGCACCGTGTTCCGCAGCAGGCCCGCGTACGTGTCGAAGACGGCGGCCTGGTACTGCGCGTCGGTGCCGGTGGTGTAGGCGTTGTCCCCCAGCATCAGCCAGACGTCCGCGCCGCTCCCGGCGGCATGCGCGAGGAACGCGTCCCGCACGCGGTTCGCCCCCGGACCCGGCTGTCCCGAGTCCCCGATCGCCCAGATCCGGACGGGGCGGACGGCGCCCGCAGGGGGTGCGGTCACGAACGAGTGCGCGTCGTCGCCGCCCGCGAGCGGTTCCGCGGCGGACCCGACGGCATAGAAGTACTCGGTCCCGGGACGCAGGCCGGTCAGCGTGATCTCGTGCTCCGTCGTGGGCGCCCCGTCCCGGCGCCGGATGCTCAGCGCGGACGGAACCACGCCGTAGTCCACGCAGGAGTCCGTGGGGAGATCCGTGCGCCAGCGGATGGTGATCCGGTCGGGGCCCCCGAGCTGCAGGTAGGGTCCGCGCGTCACCTGGACCGCACCGGCTGCACCGGTCGCCAGCAGGCCGGCGAGGCCGGCCATCGCGATCGCCGCCCGGATCACGAGTCCCCCGTTCCGGCGAGCCGCGCGCGCAGGAGGCCGCGCAGCCTCCGGGCCTCCGGCGTGGGCGCGGCCGGGGAGCCCTCCAGCTCCTCGAGGGCGACCGTCCACTCCGCGCAGGCATCCAGCACGCGCCCCGCGCTCGCCAGGAGCTCGCCGCGGCGCAGCGCCACGTGCGCCGGGTGGCCGCCGCGCGGGAGCGTGCGCTCGACCTGGGCAAGCGCCAGGGCGAGCCGTCCGTGCGCCGCGGCGATCCCGGCCAGCTTCCAGCGGAGGGACGGGACATCGCCGAGTCGCCGGATCCCCAGCGAGAGGACGGCCGCCGCCACCGCGGGTCGACCCTCCGCGCGGGCGAGCTCGGCACGCTCCAGGAAGTCCTCCGGAGCCGGATGGGGCTCCAGGGCGAGCGACCGGTCGAGCGAGCGGGCCGCCGCTCCCGGGAAGCCCAGATCCCGGAGGGTCCGTCCGCGGGCGCGCCAGCCCGCGGGGTCGAGCGGGTGCAGCACGACGAAGGCGTCGGCGCGCCGGAACGCCTCGTCCGGCCGGGAGCTGCGACGCGCCACCTCGACGCGTCCCAGCGCGGCGTCGCGGTGCGCCGGAACGACGCGCAGCACGAAGGCGTAGTCGTCCTCCGCCCCCGCGAGATCCCCGGCAGCCATCCGGAGCTCGGCCCGTCGACTCCGCATGTCCACGTCGGACGGCGTCATCCGGAGCGCGGCCGTCAGCGCGTCGATGGCGGCGGCCTCGGGAGGGTGGGCCGGGAGACCGCGCGGCAGCAGGGCGAGCGCCGCGCCGAGGACGGCGGCGAACGCGAGCCGGCGCGGGCGGGACGCGAGGGAGGTTCGGCCGGCGGGATCCATACCGGCAGTCTGACCCATGTCCGGGGTGCGCCGCAACGGCACCCCGGCAGAGCGTCAGCCGAAGACGGCCGCGCGCTTCTTCAGGGCGTCCAGGTTGGGCTCCGACGGGTTCAACGGATCGCCCGGATGGATGCACTTGGCCGGGCACTTCTCCGCCGCCTTCACGAGCTGCAGGAACGTGCCCTTCGATGCGTCCGCGATCGTGGCCTGCTTGTCCGCGTTGTACCGGAACATCTGCGGGTTGATGTTGATGCACTCGTTGCACGTGGTGCAGAGCGCGGAGTCCACCCACGGGGCCTCGGCGCCGCCCGCGCGGGGAGCGGACGCCGCGGCAGGGGCCGCGCCGGCTGCCGCTGGGACCGACGCTGCGCCTCCCGCCGCGGGTACCTCGGGTGCCGCCGGCGGCGCGCCCGCGGGCGCCGTCCACGCCCCTCCGCCCGCGTCCAGCTCCAGCAGCCGGCGCGCGAGCGCCTGCATCGCCATGCCCGCGGCGTCGCGCTTCGCCAGCGCCAGCTCCTCGGCGTGATGCGCCGCCGCGTCGGCGAGCGCGCGCTGCACGGCCTCCCGCACGTACTCGTTGCGGATCCCGGCCAGCTCCTGCAGCGTGCGCCAGAAGTCCCGCCGCTCCGCGCAGGCGGCGGCCAGTCGCCGCGTGATCACGACCCGGCGCGCCTTGCCCTCCGGGTCCACCGCGTGCACGAACGGGATCTTGCGCACCGCCTCGTCGTCGGACAGCGCAAGCCATTGCGGGACCTCGAGCAGCTCGGGGGCGGCGGCGTCGCCGGAGACCGCGCGGAACTCCGTGACGAGCGCCGGGTCGGTCAACGCGAAGTCGGCGAACGTGAACTCGGCGCGCCCGCCGTCCGCATCGTGGAACGGCCAGTCCTGCTCGGGCTCGGGGTTCCCGCCGAAGTCCATGCGACCGGACCACGTGTGGCCGGCCTCCGGGTCGTACCGGAAGAACGGGTGGGCGCGGCCCTCCAGCGCGGCGCCGCTGCGCAGCCAGTCCGGCATCCCGTCGGCCGAGACGCCGGCCGCCGCCAGGACGTGCAGGCCCGGCCGCGGCGCCGCGAGCGCGCGGCGGAAGCCTTCCACCAGGTGCGCGGGATGGGACGCGGACGACTGCTGCACGAAGGCCGAGCGGTGCCCGACGCCGAAGTAGCCGAGCTCGAGACGGTGCCCCGAGATGGGCGCGTGCCCCGGCTCCCCCGGATCGCGTCCGGGGTGCACGGGCACGATCGCGTGCACGACCAGCCCGGAGCGGAGCAGCCGGGAAAGCGACGCCATGCCGCGCCCGGCCACGTGATCCGCCGAGTCGAACGCCACGAAGACAGGCAGGAGCGCGCGCTCCTCGCGCGAGAACGCGGCCGCGGAGAACTCCGCCATCCAGGGCACGTGCCGCAGCGGGTCGAAGCGGCCGGCCGCCTCCAGGCGCGCCACGCGCAGGGCCCGGAAGAAGTCCGTCCAGCGCTCCGCCTCCGCGCGCGCGAACTCCAGCGCCCCTTCGCACGGGTCGCCCTTCACCTGCAGGGCGACGCCCTCGCCGGCGGCGGCCAGGCCGTCCAGCGAACCGTCGTGCACGAGGACGACGACCGGCGACTCCAGCGCGGCCACCCCGTGCTCCAGCACCAGCAGCGTCTCGCGGATGCGCAGGTCGCGCTCCGGCTCCATGCGCTCGGCGCCGCGCGGCGGCCCCAGCAACTCCGCCAGCCGCGACGGGTCCACGAGGCCGCTGCCCGCGGTCCCCACCGCGTCGCGCAGCGCCTCCGGATCCCGGGATCGCTGCCGTGCGCGCTCCGCCTCGAGCAGGGACTCGAGGGCGGCGCGCAGGTGCTGCGCCTCGCGGCGCAGGGCGTCGCGCCCGGGGCGCACGCGGTCCGCCGCCGCGCGGGCGAACAGCACGAGCGGCGACGTGGCCGAGAACGGGAGCAACCGGCCGGCGGGCATGGCGTCCGTCAGCGCACGCCACTCGCGCTCCAGCTCCCGGTCGCTCTCCGGTCCCAGTTGCAGCTCGGCGCGGACCGCGCGGCCGGCCTCGTCCAGCACGAGCGCGACGGCGGCCGCGTCCCCGGCGCCGTTCATGGCGCGTCGGATCTGCCGCTCCGCGCGCGCGAGGTTGTCGCGCAGGGTCCGTCCGCCGCCCGAGCGCTCCGCCGCGGCCTTCAGCGCGTCCGGCAGCCCCAGGAACCGCACGTCCCCCTCCGGCGCGTCCGGCAGCACGAGCGGCCAATCCGTGCGGATGCGCTCCGGATCCCGCAGCCGGTGCAGGCTCCGCGGGAGGAATCCCGCCGGCAACGGATCCCCGGAGTCCGCGGCCCCCCGCAGGTGGAAGCCGCGCAGGTCCAGCGCGGCCGCGGGCGCGCCGGCGTCCGCCGTTCGGTCCTTCGCCTGCATCTCTCCGGTTCCGGGGGCGTTCGGCATGGCGGACTCCGTACCTCGCTCAGACGAGGAAGCGATCGATCTCCTTGTTCAACGCGGCGAGCTTCGCGTCCACGGTCATGTCCATCCCCGCGATCGAGAACTCCTCGAGCCTGGGCCGCGTCTCGTCCCGCAGGAAGATCCCGATGGGGACCATGTCCGTGCGCTCCGCGAGATCGCGCGCCTCGGAGAGGTTCGACGGGTCGTGCTCCACGCGGTTCTTGTACAGGCGCTTCACGGCATCGTCCGCGGGCACGCCCCGCTCGTGGGTCATCAGGAGGATCCTCGACGGGTCGTTCTGGATCTCCTCGAACAGGTGATGCGTGTACGTGGGACAGCGCTGCAGGATGCGGACGAAGCTCATCCCCTTGTGCCGGTACGCCTCGCGCAGCGTGGCGTACAGATGCATGGGGTTCCAGTCCACGGTCTGCGCGACGAACGACGCGTTCGTGAACCCCAGGGTGGCGCTGATCGGGTTCAACGGCGGCAGGAAGGCGCCGCGCGGGTGCGTGTTCGTGTGCAGGCCCGGGGGGCTCGTGGGCGAGGTCTGGTTCTTCGTCAGGCCGTAGACCGCGTTGTCGAAGAGCATCACGGTCATGTCCATGTTGTACCGCGTGGCGTGCACCCAGTGCCCGGCGCCGATGGAGCAGCAGTCCCCGTCGCCGGTGGCCACCCAGATCGTGAGGTCGGGGCGGCGGGCCTTGATCCCGCACGCCACGGGCAGCGCCCGGCCGTGCAGGCCGTGGAACCCGTAGGTCTTCATGTAGTGCGGGAACCGGCTGGAGCAGCCGATCCCGGACACCGACACGACCTTCGACGGATCCAGCTGCTCGTCGCGGCAGATCCTCTGCACCGCGGTCAGCACCGCGAGGTCCCCGCAGCCCGGGCACCACCGGGCCACCCCGCCCTCGTAGTCCTCCAGCGTGAAGTACCGCGGGGGGAGGTCCACATCCCAGTCGTCGCGCAGTCCGAACATCACGCACCTCGCTCCGCGGCCACCGCGTTCATCGCCGTGACCCGCCGTACGATCTCCTCGTGGATCATCCCGGGGCGCAGCGGCTGGCCATGCACGTTGGACCAGGAGTCCACGTCCACCAGCGTCCGGCTGCGCAGCAGCTTCGCCATCTGCGCGCGGCGGCGCGAGGACTCGTTGATCAGCGGCGCGTCCGGCGCGTCGCCGTAGTTGATCTCCACCGTGAGCACCTGCCGGAACCGTGCGAAGATCTCCTCCAGCCCGGGCGGCAGCGGCGACACGAACCGCAGGTGCGTGGACGACACCCGGTGCCCCTCGGCCCGGGCGCGGTCCACCGCCTCGGTGATCGCGCCGAGCGTGGAGCCCCAGCCCACCACCAGGAGGTCGCCGTCGGGGTCGCCGTGCACTTCCGGCGGGCTCAGCGTGGCGCGCATCGCCGCGAGCTTGCGGCTGCGCATGTCGCAGCCGCGCTGGTTCGAGTCCGGGTCGTACGCCACCTTGCTCCAGTTCGTGTGCGCGAGGCCGGTGAGCACGAACTCGCCGCCCGGCTGCCCGGGGATGGGTCGCGTGGAGAGGCCCGTGCGCGGATCCCAGTCGTACGGCGGCGTGCCCTTCCTCCACGGGGACTGGTCGATCGGCGGCGCCAGCCAGTCGGCCGTGGGCTCCGGTCGCGGGAAGGGCGCCACGCCCGTGGCGAGGTTCGCGTCCGTGAGCACCATGACCGGGCCGCGGAACTCCTCCGCGAGCTTGCGGGCGGTGATCATGAAGTGGAAGCACTCCTCGATGGTCGCGGCGGCGATCACGATCTTCGGCGCGTCGCCGGGCTCGCCGAAGATCGCCGGCAGCAGCTCGCCCTGCTCCACCTTCGTGGGCAGGCCGGTGCTCGGACCGCCGCGCTGCACGACGACGATCACCAGCGGGATCTCCGCCATCACGGCCAGCCCCACGAACTCGGTCTTGAGCGCGAGGCCGGGGCCCGAGGTGATCGTGCACGCGGTCTTGCCCGCGTACGACGCACCGATGGCGAAGCCGACGGCCGCGATCTCGTCCTCGGCCTGGTGCAGGAAGCCGCCCACGTCCTGGAAGACGCCGGCGAGGTAGTGCGACGCGGACGTGGCCGGCGTGATCGGGTACATGGCCACGAGCTCCATGCCCGCCGCCATCACGCCCAGGCCCACCGCCTGGTTCCCGTTCATGACGATCATGGGCACGCCGGACTTCCACGGCGGGACCTCGAAGCAGAAGCCGAGCTGCTCGCGGGCGAACTCGTAGCCGGCGTGGATCAGCGCGTGGTTCGTGGCGATCACCTTCTCGCCCTTGCGCTGGAAGATGAACGCCACCTCGTCCAGGACCTTCTGCATGTCCCGCTGGTACAGCCACGACAGCATGCCCACGACGAACATGTTCTTCCCGACGCGCGGGTTCTCCACGATCCTCTTGCAGGCCTCGGTCATGGCGAGCGGCCGGACCACGAGACCCAGCGCCTCGAAGTCCTTCACGGCCTCGGCGTACTGGCGGCGGATCTCCGGGACCGGGTCGTCCGCCCACGCGCTCTCCAGCAGGACGATGGTGCCCTTCTTGTACGCGTGCTGGTCGATGCGCCCGTACAGCACCTGCTCGTTGAACGCCACGACGAGGTCCGCCTCGTCGCCCATGTTCGTGACCTCGTGCGAGCCCAGGCGGATGCGGATCCCGCTGGCGCCCGCGCGGGAGCGCGCCGGCGGCTTGATCTCGGCGGGGATGATCTCCACGGTCCAGACGCCGTTCCCCATCTTCGCGCTCACCGCGCCGAACGTCTGCCCCGCCTTCTGCGCGCCCTCGCCGGAGTCGCTCACGATCTCCACGATGTGGTGCGCCACGCGCTTCGCGGCCGCGGTGCCCGCGGCCCCCGTCGCCAGGGTGTCCATCGGCTCCGCCATCAGTCGTCCCGTCCCAGGTCGATGTAGTAGGTGTCGGCGAGCAGTTCCGTCTCGCGGGCCTCGTGGTCGTGCAGCCGCGTGGCCAGGCGCAGCACGTCCCGCAGGATCGTCTCCTTCTGCGCCAGGCAGATCTTCGCGCGCGAGAGCACGTCCGCCGCCAGCGCGAGGAACTCCTTGTGCTCGTCCAGGATCACGTGCAGCGCACGCTCGTAGCGGGGCTCGCGGTTCTCGATGGCCGCGTGGAGGCCGTCCGGCCTCTCCTCGGTCTCGAAGTGCTCCACGAGCTCCTCGTGGAGACGTTCCACCAGCGGGACCAGGTCGGCGAGCTGGGTGGTCTGCTCGATCCGGGACAGGAGTCCCCGGAGGGACTCGTGCTCGCGGTGGATCGCGTCCCGGGTCTCCCGGGATGCGCCCTGCGGCGGCTCGCCGGTCATCGGAGCCCCCTTGATTCGTCTCCGGCCCGCCCCTCCGGGGGACCCTCCCCCGCTCGGCTGAGTAGGCGAGCTCTGGGTCCAATAATACGAGGGGGGGCCGGGGGCGCCCAGGGCGGAACCGGAGCGCGCCCGGAACGGCGGTGGACGGCCCGGAGGCGGCCGGGAGGGCCTCCTCCGGGCGACGGGGTCCGGGCGGGACGGGGGGGTGCCCGGGCGCCGCCGGTTGCCGTCAGGCGGCCGCGCCCTCCACGCCGGAGGCCACTTCCTCGCCGTTCACGAGCGCGCGCCAGCGGATGGGGAACGCCTGCCGCAGCATGGCGCTGATGGAGCAGTACTTTTCCTGCGACAGCCGCACGGCCCGCTCCACGTCCGCGGTGGCGGCCTCCCCCTCGATCCGGAACGTGATCCGCACCTCGGTGAACACCTTCGGATGCTCCGCGGCCACGTCGGCGTCCAGCTCCACGGCGAACCCCTTCACGTCCTGCCGGCGCTTGCGCAGGATGCCCTCCACGTCGAACGCCGTGCACGCGCCGAGCGCGACGAGCAGCATCTCCTTCGGCGTGGACGCCCCGTTCGATCCGCCGTGCTCGGGCTTGCCGTCCATGACGGCCCAGTGGCCGCTGTCGGCCTTGCCCAGGAACGTGAGTCCTTCGACGCGCTTCACGATGGCCTGCATGGGAGTCCCCCGGATGGATGGGCTTCCGGGAAGATACGGCGCCGCGCGCCGCGGGGCGACCGGGGCCGGTGGCCGCCCGCGGGCGCCGCCGCCTACAGCCGCTGTGCGAAGCCCACGCGGAGCGGCAGGATCTGCGTGCTCGCGCCTTCCGTGAAGCCGATCACGTAGACCGACTCGACCGAGACGTAGCGCCCCTCCGCGAGGCGCCAGCGGCAGCCCACGCCCGTGCTGGCCGCGAGGCCGGCATCCGTCTCGCCGGGCAGCCGGATCTCCGGGAATGACGGGTCCACGGCGCGGATCACCGCCTCGGAGGTGGCCAGCGAGAAGAACCCGGCGCCGAAGGCGAGGAACGGCGACACGGGGGCCGCGAGCGTGCGCCAGTGCAGGCGGGCGTCCGCAGTGAGCGCGAGGGCGCCGGCGGCGCGGCCGTCCAGGGACGCGATCTCGGACGTGCCGGACGGGCCGCTGATCAGGAGATCCTCGATCTGCCCGCGCTCGTCCGCCCCGAAGCGGCTGTACTGCGCGTTCACCGTCACTTCCCACTCCGGCGTCAGCGCGAACCCCACCCCGCCGCCGAGCGACCACCCGGGATTCCAGAAGTCCGGGAACTCCGGCGGCGCCACCGGGGCGGCGCCGCCCACCTGCACCGACACGAGGAGATCGTCCTGCGCCCGCACGGGCGCCGCGGCGGCGACCGTGAGCCCGGCGAGGGCGAACGCGAGGGCGCGGCGGCCGGCGGCCCTCACAGCGAGCGTACGGCCTCGGCCGGGCGCATGCGCGCCGCACGACGCGCCGGCCAGTAGCCGCCCACGAGACCCATCACGAGCGCGAACGCCATGCCGGACGCCACCACCTCGGGCGTGACCGTGATGCGGAACGACAGCTCCGAGAAGCTGGTCCAGTTCGTGGTGCCGGTGGAGCGCCCGTGCGACACGATCGCGGCGAGGAGGACGCCGACGGCGCCGCCGCCCGCAGCCAGGATGAGGCTCTCCAGGAGGAACGAGCGCAGGACGCTTCCCGGCGTGAACCCGAGCGCGAGCAGCGTGCCGATCTCCCGCGTGCGCGAGCCCACCGCGGCGTACATGGTGTTCAGCGCGCCGAACACCGCGCCGACCGACATGATCACGCCGATGAACACGGACAGGGTCCGCAGCAGCGTGACGAGCTGCGTGGACTGGCCCTTGTAGAACTCCCGCTCCCGCAGCACCTGCACCTCGAGCTGCGGGTCCTTCGTGAGCCGCTCCTTCAGCGCGTCGAAGGCCGCGGCGTCGGCCAGGCGCAGCGTGACGCTCTGGTACCCGGGACGGTCGAACGCCGGCAGCAGCAGCTCCGCGTCCCCCCAGATCTCCGACTCCCACGCGCTGCCGTCCGCCTCGAACGTGCCCGCCACCTGCCAGTCCTGCCCGGCGAAGCGCATGGTGTCCCCCACGGACGTCCCCTCGATCCTGCGCACGAGGCTCTTCCCCACGATGACCTCGTTCAGCCCGGGCCGGAACGACCGGCCGTCCACGAGGCTCACCCCGGGCCGCACCGCGAACACTCCCGGCGTGACGCCGCGCACGGTGACGTTCGCGGGCTCGTCCGGAGCGCCCCGCTTCGGCCGCGTGATCACGACCACGAGATCCGACGTGGCCAGCGGCGCCGGCGCGGCCCCGCCCGCCGCGACCTCCTCGCGCGCCGCCTCCGGCGACAGCCGCACGAGCGCGGCATCCTCCCGGTCCAGATAGCTCTCGATCTCGGAAGTGGCGCCGGCCCGCAGCACGATGGCGTTGTCCTCCCGGCCCGTGGCCGTGAGCGCGCCGCGGAACCCCTGCACGAACGCCAGCATGGACGTGAAGATGAACACCACCATGGCGATCCCCAGCGCGGTCAGCGCGGTGGACACCTTGCGCACGAGCAGGTGGCGCAGGTTGTAGATGATCGGCATGCGTCCCTCTCCCCCGGGGCCCCCGGGCTACGCCAGGTGCCGGAGCGCTTCCACCTCGCGCAGCCGCGCCGCCTGGTACGCCGGGTACACGGCGGACAGGGCGCCGAGCAGCAGCGAGACCGCGAACCCGAGCAGGATGGTGTCCCCGCGGACGAGGAAGCTCGGGAAGAAGCCGCCGGCGGTGAAGTCCGTCCGCGCGAAGACCACGCGCGCGGCGAGGATGCCGAGACCGCCGCCGAGGATCGCCACCAGCATGGACTCCGCCACGAGGAGCCCGGCCACCACGCCGTCGCCGAAGCCGAGGATCTTCATCACGGCCAGCTCCGGCAGCCGCTCCCGCGCGGCCATCATCATCGTGTTCATGGCCACCAGGATGATGGCCAGCACCACGGTGAACCCGATCAGGTTGATCGCGAACTGCACGTTGCCCATCATCGAGATGAAGCCGAGCTGGAACGCCGCCTCGGTCTCCGTGCGGGTCTCGTTCGCCGAGTTCGCGAACATCGCGTCGATGGCGGCGCTCACGCGCGGCACGACCTCCGCGTCGCGCACCTGCACGATGTAGATGCCGATCATCCCCGAGCCGTACTCGTTCCGGTCGTCGAGGTAGTCCCAGCGGAAGAACATCTGCCGCTCGTCCACCGTGGCGTCCGCGCCCTCGTAGATGCCGCGCACGACGAAGTCCCAGGTCCCGGGGTAGATGGTGCCGCTCAGCGTGACCGTGTCCCCGACCTTCCAGCCGAACTGGTTCGCGATCCCCTCGCCCACGATGCACGCGTTCTTCTCCCGCCGCACCGTGTCCAGCGTGCCCGCCGGGAGCACGAACTCCGGGTACATGGCGAAGTAGGTGTCCACGTCCACGGCGTAGCGCGCGAAGAAGTTCCGCTCGTCGATGTACGTCCCGCCGAACCAGTTCGCCCAGGTCACGGCGGTCACGCCGTCCGTCGCGGCGATGCGGTCCCGGTAGGACTCCGGGAGGTCGAAGATGATGCCGGACGCGTTCCGCACCACGAGGCGGTTCACGTCGGCGAAGTCCACCGCCGCCTCGAACGAGGTGACCACCGTCCGCAGCGTGGCGAACAGGAACAGCGCCACCGCCACGCTCGCGAACGTGAGGATCGTGCGGCGCGCGTTGCGGAAGAGGTTCGCGCGGAGGAGACCCAGGTAGCGCACGCGTCAGGCCTTCGCCGCCGTCTCGCGCGTCAGCACGCCCTTGTCCAGATGGACGGTCTCGTGCGCGCGGGCGGCGGCATGCGGGTCGTGCGTGACCAGCAGGATCGTCTTGCCGAACTCCGCGTTCAGCCGGTCCAGGAGATCCAGGATCTCCTGCGCGGACTTCGCGTCCAGGTCCCCGGTGGGCTCGTCCGCGAGCAGCAGCACCGGATCGGCCACGATGGCGCGGGCGATGGCGACGCGCTGCTCCTGCCCGCCGGAGAGCTGGCGCGGGAAGTGGTCCGCGCGCTCGGCAAGACCCACCACGGACAGCGCCGTCCGCACGCGCTCCGCGCGTTCGGCCTTGGACATCCGGTGCAGCAGCAGCGGCAGCTCCACGTTCTGGAACGCCGTGAGCACCGGGATGAGGTTGTAGAGCTGGAAGATGAAGCCCACGTAGCGCGCGCGGTACGCGGCCAGTCCCTTCCGGTCCAGGGCCCCGAGGTCCTGCCCGTCCACGACCACCTTCCCGGACGTGGGGACGTCGATGCCGCCGGCGAGGTTCAGGATGGTGGTCTTGCCGGAGCCGGAGGGGCCCATGATGGCGAGGTGGCCGCCCTTCGGGATCTCGAGGTCCAGCCCGGTGAGGACGGGGACCTCGAAGTCGTCCCGGCGGTAGACCTTCGTCACGTTCTCCAGGCGCACCAGGCTCATCGCGACCCTCCGGGTCGCGGGACTGTAGCCACGCCTCGCGGCCCCGTCCAGCCGCGGCCCGGAAGCAGGCCGGGCCGCCCCGCGCGGGGACGGCCCGGCCCTTCGCGCCGCGCGCGGATCGGGGGCTACCGGATCCGGACCACGCGTTCGAGATCCGTCCGGTCCCCGCTCACGAGGCGGACGAAGTAGATGCCCGCGGCCACGTTCCGGCCGGCCGTGTCGCGGCCGTCCCACGGGAACGCGTGCGCGCCGGCCGGCAGGTCACGGTCGGTCAGCGTGACCACGCGGCGGCCGGCGACATCGATGACGTCCAGCGTCACGGGGCCGGGTCGATCCAGCGAGAACACGACCTGCGCGGAGGCGCCGAACGGGTTCGGGCGTACTGGCGCAAGGCCGAAGCCCGCGGGCGCGGCCACGACGGGCGCGCCCACGCCGCCCTCGCAGACCTCGCACACGCCGCTGATCGCCGGGGTGGTGAGCAGCTCCCACGACACGATCGAGCCCGTGTCGGAGCCGGCGTGATCGGAGACGATGAGGTCCCAGTTCCCCTGCGAGGACTGGCCGTTCAGCCCGTTCAGCGACGTGACCGGCGCGGCCACGCCCGTGTACCACGGGTTGGACCCGGCGCAGTAGCTCTCCAGGTTCACGCCCGAGGCGCTGTCGAACGTGACGTCCATGTTGTCGTTGCTGCAGCCGTAGGTGGACGCCGGGACGCCCGGTCGATCCAGCAGCGTGTAGATCGTCCCGTTCGGGCTGCGCAGGCGGATCATCAGGTCGCCGACGTAGGTGTGGCTGATCTGCACGCGCACGTTGACGTCGGTGAGCGTGACGTTGTCCCCCACCGCCAGCGTGGAGGTCACGCCGGTGGCGTTGGCGTCCGGGATCCCGGCCGGCAGGCCCGCCGGCTCCAGGGACTGCCCGACGTCGTGCTGGAAAGAGTACAGGAAGGGCCCGCCCTCGGTGGCGGTCACCGACACGTCGAAGTCCAGCACCGCGCCGCACGCCACCGCCGGATCGATGACCACCGTGAAGTGCGGGGCGTCCGACGTGGCGGAGCCGTTCTGCGGGATGTTCGGCCAGGTGGCGGCGCCGTCCAGGACGGTGACGCCGGGCGTGCTGCAGGTCAGCGTGCCCGACACGTTCGTGAAGGGCGCGCCCGCGGCGGTCAGCGTGACCGGGATCCGCACGGTCTCGCCCGGCTCCCAGATCGCGTTGCCGTCGCCGTAGCCGCCGGCGCACAGGTCCGTGCCGCCGAAGGAGGCGAAGCGGATGAACGGCGACGGGAAGGAGCCGTCCAGCACGGTGGCGCCGGTGTTGCCCGGGTCCAGCCACGCCTTCAACTGGTTGGCCGCCGAGCCGCCCCCGTTCCAGGAGACGGACAGCCGGCCGTACCAGTCGGAGTCCAGGACCGTGCACGACGCGTAGCCGCCGTGCAGCTGGCCCACGAGCCGGTGGTTCTGGTTCCAGATGCCGGAGCCCGACGAGCCGGGCTCGGTGGTGCCGTCGTCCCACACGCCGATGCGCCAGTGCGTGCCGTCGCCCGGGGACGTGGTGCCGAGGTACGACGTGACCGTGGGCGCGGCGTTGTCGAAGCTGATGGCCTTCTCGTCCGTGCTGGGGTGGTGGATGCCGGTGATGCTGGTGGCCGCCGTGTTCGTGTTGTCCCAGCCGGCGAAGTACACGCCGAAGTCCGGATCCGGATCCTCGTCCAGCTCCACGAGGCAGAAGTCCGACGTGGAGTAGGACGCGCGGAAGAACGCGCCGGTCTGGTTGTCCGCGAGGGAACCGCCGCCCAGCATCCCGCACACCGGCGACTCGAAGTTCCAGTACACGACCATCGTGGCCGCGTTGCCGGAGCTGATGCCGCAGTGGTTCGCGGTGAGGAAGTACGGCGTGAAGTCGGCCGCGGTGTTGTTGACCATCTGGCCGCTGCACGTCCAGGAGCCGCTCAGCTGGTACACGGCCACGGACGCGATGTCGTCGCGCCAGGGATCGCCCTCGGGACAGATCACGTCGTTGTTGCACGACCCGGAGCGCAAAGGCGCCGCCAGGCGGAACCAGTCGCGGAAGCCGTAGCCCACCTGCGCGAGGGACAAGTCGGGCTCGAACTTCGCGTCGCGCGGGACGTACAGCTCCACGATCGCGCGGTCGCCGGGGATCACCGGCAGCCAGAGCTGCCCGTGCGACTCGTTGTCCTCGTAGGTGTACGGACCTTCCCAGTACGCCCGGCCCTCGGCGATCGCGTACAGCGTGGCGCCGGGAGGCAGCAGGAAGCGGTCGAAGCCCAGGTTCAGGTCCGTGGCGCCGGGCGCGTCGATGCGCAGCCGCCACAGGCGCGCGCCGTCGGCCAGCGTCTCCCACGTGCCGCGGGTCTCCGGCGTCACCGCCATCGGCACGGGATCGGCGAACTGGTGCGGCGTGCCGGCGGTGCGCTCGGCCTCGTCGGCGCGCGCCGCGAGCAGCGCGCCGTCGCGCGCGGGGATGAAGTACGTCTCCACGGCGGCGACCGACCGGCCGGCGCCGAGCTCGGTGAAGGGCTCCGCGCCGAAGCGCGCGGATGCCGGAATCGGTGCGAGCACGAGGAGGGCGAGCACGGGGATGAAGGGACGAAGGCGGAGCATGCAGCGGTCCTCCGCTGGAGGGATGTCGAGCGAGGTCCGGGGAGTCCGGAACGCCGCGGCAGCCCCGAAGCGTAGCACCGCGCGGACGGCAGGTGGAATGAGCATGCACGCGGGACGCGCGGATCCGCGCGCGGAAACTGATCTTTGTCAGTTTCCGCGCGCGCCGCGGACCTTCACGCGGTCGCCGTCCGCGAGCGGCGTGTCCCCGGTGACGACGCGCTCCCCCGGGCCGAGGCCGCCGAGGACCTGCACGTCGGCGCCGGCGGGCGGCCCCAGGCTCACGGGCTGCAGCTTCACGCGGTCCCCGCGCAGCACGAAGACCGCCGTCTCCCCCTCGATGCGGCGCACGGCCTCCTTCGGCACCCACACCTGCGCGCCGGCATCCGCGCCGCCCGCCTCCGGCGGCGGCGCGAGGAAGGACACGCGCGCGCCCATCTCCGGCAGGACGCGCGCGTCCGCGGCGTCGAAGCGCACCTTCACCTGCACGGTGGCCTTCTGCCGGTCCGCGGTGGGCACGATCTGCCGGACGGCGCCCGCGTACGGGCGACCGGGGTACGCGTCGAGGACGATCTCCGCCGGCATGTCCGGCGTGACGCGCTCGATGTACGCCTCGTTCACGTCCACCTCGACCTCCACGGACGCGAGGTCCGCGAGCGTCACCACCGGCACGCCGCCGCCGGCGGACGTGCCGCCGAAGGATGGTCCCACGATCTCGCCGAGCTCCGCGTTCTTCTCCAGCACGGTGCCGCCGAACGGCGCGACGATGCGGGCTTTCGCGAGCTGCGCGCGCGCGACGCCGAGCGACGCGCGCGCGGTCTCGACGCGCGCCTCGGCGGTGGCGACGCGCGCGTCCGCGGCGTCGGCCGCGGTCACCGCGGCATCCCGCGCGGCCGCGGACGAGAGCCCCTGCGCCTCCAGGTCCACCTGCCGGTTCGCCTCGCGGCGCAGGTCCGCGCGCGTGGCCTTCGCCTCCACGAGCGCCGCCTCCGCGGACGCGACGGACGCCACGGCTTCCGCCTCCGCCGCCGCGAGGTCCGCGTCCGCGAGCCGGCCGATGAGGTCCCCCTTCGCCACGCGATCGCCCTCGTCCACGCGCAGCTCCACGAGCCGCCCGGTCATCTCCGGCGCGACCGCCGCCCGCACGCGCGCCACCACGAAGCCCGAAGCGGAGAGCACCGGCACGCCGGCTGCCGCCACGGCGGACTCGGTGGCCCGCACGAGCGCCACGTCCACGACCGGCCGTCCGAACGGCCCCGCCCCCGACCCGACCCACGCGGCGCCCGCCACCACGACGCCGACGACGGCGAAGACGGCCCACCGCCGCCGCCTCGCGGGCGGCGCGGCGGCCGTGCGATCGATGCGCAACCGGGAGAGATCCGCGGGGGGGCCGGTCATGCTCGACTCCTGGCGCCGTGCGCGGAGGCCACCCCGACGGTGCCGGGGCAGGTGCGTCCCGTCCACGGAGCCAGCCCGGCGC
>CAZNDO010000008.1:0-159289 GCA_964571855.1 uncultured Gemmatimonadota bacterium | reverse complement strand
GCATGCACGCCACGCGCCCGAAGGGCGCGGTGCGTTCACGCGCAGAGGCCCGCGACAGGGGTACCGGGGCGCCCGGCCCATCCGCCGCACGCCGGCGGACGCTCGGGCTCGCCGTCCGGATCGCGGCCCCCCCGCATCACCCGCGGCGCCGGACCCCCGGCGCGCCCTCGCCGGTCCAGACGAGTGTCCCGCGACAGCGGCGGCAGTGGTACGTGGCGTACCCGCGCCGGATGCGGCGGTGGGCGCGCGCGGTGAGGAGGTGCGGCTCCGGGCAGGAGCAGCGGTACGGCACGCGCGCGACGCGGCGCGCCGGGGTGGTCTCGAAGGCGTGGCAGGAGCGGGCCTTCGCGCCGAAGAAGGCCATCACGTGCTTCCACTCGGCGCCGTGCGGGCGGCGGCGGCCGGGGAACACGCGGGCCACCACGAGGTGCGCGACCTCGTGCGGCACGATCTCCGCGAGGAACTCCTCGCCGTGGCGGGCGAGCAGCTCCGCGTTGTAGCGGATGGTGTGCGTGCGGCTGCAGGCATCCCCGGCCACGCGGCCGCGGAGCGCGAAGCTCACGTGCACTTGGCCCGCAGCCGCCGGCCACCGCGCGGCGGCGCGCTCGAGCCACACCTCCGTGGCGCGTCGCGCGGCCGCGAGGTCCGCGGTGGCTGGCGCCACCCCGAAAGGCAACTCCAACTGCCCGCCCGCCGCCCGTCCCCGCACCCCACACCCCCCGTCCGCCACCGCGGCGGCGTCACCGGTACAGCGACTTCACCCGGGCCCAGGACACGGGCTCCACCCCGACGGAACCCTCGAAGCGAGCCCGCCAGACGAACTCCAGGGGGCAGTCGGGCGTCGGCAGGTGATCGAATGGCCAACCCGGGCAGAACCGCTGCTCCGACGCCCCGGAATAGAACCAGAACGAGCGCGGCAGGCGCGGCGCCGGGTAGCAGACGCCGCACGCCGGGGGACCGGTCGGACCGGCATTCGGGGAGTCCCATACCACCCGCGGCGGAGCCGCGGGTCGCCCCCACCCGTGGAACGTCACCGTGATCGCGAACCGGTCCGGCACCGCGACGTCCAGCGCGTAGGCCGCCCACGCTCCCCACCACCCGTCCTGCCAAGCCGGGATGTAGGCGGACGAGGCGAGGGGCGCGCCGGTGGGACAGTCCTGGCCGTCCACCGGGTGGACGGCCACCGTGGCCGAGTAGCCGTAGGATGCATGCGGCAGGCCGTACTGGAGCATGTCGCACCCGAGGAGCACCGCGCCCGGGTGCGGACTGTCGAACACGACCCCGTACTGGTCACCCGGATCCGGCACGCCGATCCAGAACCAGTCGTTGCAGGTGTTGTAGTACGCCACCGTCACCGAAGACGCGCCCGCCCAGGCCGGGCCGTCCCCGCTTCGCTGCGAAACCCGCTCGAGCCCGGCCGCGGGCGACGCGAGGAGGGCGAGCACTCCCAGCACTGCCGCCACGATCGACGTGAGGACCATCGGACCTCCCCTCCGGCCGGCACGGCTTTTCGCCGCCGGCGTCAGGAACGATTCTGCTCCTTGGGCATGAACGCCTTCAAGAGGTCGATGGGCACCGGGAAGACCACGGTGGAGTTGTTCTCCGCGGCCACCTCCACGAGAGTCCCCAGGAACCGCAGCTGGATGGCCGCCGGCTCGCGCCCGATCACCGCCGCCGCCTGCGCGATCTTCTCCGCGGCCTGGAACTCGCCCTCCGCCGTGATGACCTTCGCGCGCCGCTCCCGCTCCGCCTCCGCCTGCCGCGCCATGGCCCGCTGCATCTCCTGCGGCAGGTCCACGTGCTTCACCTCGACCATCGCCACCTTGATCCCCCAGGGATCCGTCTGCCGGTCCAGGATCTGCTGCAGCTGGTGGTTGATCGTCTCGCGGTCCGACAGGAGCT
This sequence comes from uncultured Gemmatimonadota bacterium, assembly GCA_964571855.1. Classification (GTDB taxonomy): domain Bacteria; phylum ARS69; class ARS69; order ARS69; family ARS69; genus CAYYFX01. Next base: position 157,387 of record CAZNDO010000008.1, on the reverse strand, counting down.
GGTCCAGCTCCACCTCGCCCAGCACGGAACGCAGCGTGGTCTGCGCGAGCTGCGACGTGGCGTACATGTAGTCCTCCACCTCCACGATCGCGCGCGCCGGGTCCACCACGCGGAAGTACAGCACGGCGTTCACCTTCACCGAGACGTTGTCCCGCGAGATGATGTCCTGCGGGGGCACGTCGAAGGTCACGGTCCGCAGCCCCACCTTGACCATCTTCTCCACGAAGGGGATCAGCAGGATCACGCCGGGGCCGCGCACGCCCTGCAGCCGGCCGAGGCGGAAGATCACGCCGCGCTCGTACTCCCGCAGCACCTTGACCATGTTCGTGAACAGCAGCAGCGCGAAGAAGACGACCGGGAGGAGCCCTCCGAACGGCAGCATCACGTCCACCTTTCCGGCCCCGTCGGGGGGGCGCACGAGCGAGGGGCGGGTCCCGGTGTCCCCCGGGCCGCGGGCACGGCCGGCATCGTCGCCGGCATGATCAGACCTTCCGGACCTTCAAGCGAAGGCCCTCCACGGACAGGACCTCCACGGCGTCTCCCGCCGCGACGGGAACGTCGCTCACCGCGTTCCACAACTCGCCGTGCACGTCCACCGTCCCCTTCGGGTCCAGGGCGGTCTTCGCCACGCCCTTCTCCCCCACCATGCCCTCGCGGCCGGTGGTGGGCCGGCGGCGCATCGTGCGCACGGAGAGCCCGGCGGCCACCGCGAACACGATCCCGGTGGCGATGGCGAGCGGCAGGATCACCTTCAACGACACGCGGAGCGCGGGCTCCGGCGAGTCGAACAGCATGAGCGCACCGAGCACGAGGGCCACGACGCCTCCCACCGAGAGGAGACCATGGCTGGGGACCTGCGTCTCGAGCGCGAACAGCCCGATCCCCAGCAGGAGGAGCAGCCCGCCCGCGAGGTTCAGCGGGAGGGTCTGCAGGGAGTAGAAACCGAGGATCAGGCACAGGGCGCCCACCACCCCCGGCAGGATGGCGCCCGGATTCTGCAGCTCGAAGAACAGCCCCCACACGCCGAGCATCATCAGGATCGTGGCCACGTTCGGGTTCGCGAGGTACGACAGCAGGCGGAAGCGCATCCCGATCGGGCGGTCCTCCACGCGCGCCCCGGCCAGCCGCAGCGTGTGGTCCGCCGACGCCAATCGCACGACGCGGCCGTCCGCCGCGGCGAGCAGCTCGTCCACGTCCGCCGCCACGAGATCGATCACGCCCTCCGCGAGCGCCTCCGAGTCCGTGTCCGACACGGCCTCGCGGACGGCGCGCTCCGCCCACTCCACGCTGCGGCCGCGGCGCTCGGCGATGGACCGCGCGAACGCCGCGGTGTCGTTGAACATCTTGTTCGAGATCGTGGAGCCCGAGTCCGGCTCCGCGCCGCCCATCTGGATGGGCGACGCCGCGCCGATGTTCGTTCCCGGCGCCATCGCCGCCACGTGCGCGGCCATCGTGACGAACGCGCCGGCGGAGGCGGCGCGCGCGCCGGCCGGCGCCACCCACACGATCACCGGGACCTCGGAGGTCATGAAGTCCGACACGATGTCCCGCGTGGCGTCGAGGAGGCCGCCGGGCGTGTCCAGCTGGATGAGCAGCGCGGCCGCGTTCCGGTCGCGCGCGTCGTCCAGCGCCTCGCGCAGGACGCTGCGCGTGACCGGCGTCACCGCGTCGTCCCACACCAGGCGAAGCACCAGGGGCGCGGACCCGGCCGTCGCCGTGGAGTCGGCCTCCCCCCGGACGGCAGCGGACTCGGCTTCCGCCCGGACCGCGAGGGAGTCCGCGGCCCCGTCATCCGCCCGGGGGGCCGGCGCCGCGAGGCCGGCGAGCGCGAGCCCGAGAACGGCGGCCAGGATCCTGCGTGCGCGTGGGATCACGGTTTCCGCTCCAGCAGGAGGTCCGCCGCGCGCCGCGCGCGATCCACGAGATCGACGAGGCGTTCCGGCGTGTTCGTCCCGCCCGCGAACGCTCCGAGCCGACCGCTCTGGCGGAGTCCGAGGAGTTCGCCCGGACCCCGGGCCGCGAGGTCGATCTCCGCGAGGCGGAGGCCGTCCTTCACCTTCACCAGGGCGTCGAGTCGCTCCCGCGCGCCCTCCGGGGCGTCGGCCGACGGGACAAGCAGACAATACCCCTTCTGTCCCCTCCGGGCGATGCGTCCGCGCAGCTGGTGCAGCTGCGCCAGCCCCAGGCGATCCGCCTGCTCCACCCACAGGAGCGTGGCGCCGGGAACGTCCAGCCCCACCTCCACCACCGTGGTGGCGACCAGCGCGCGCAGCCGCCCCGCGCGGAACGCCTCCAGCACGTCCTCGCGCTCGGGCGCGCTCATGCGGCCGTGGACGAGCCCCGGCGGCGCCGCGGCGAGCGGGCCGCCGGACAGCTCCCGGTGCAGCTCCACCGCGCCTTCGCCGGCCGCCCCGGCCCCGCCGATCCGCGGACGGACGAAGAAGGCCTGCTCCCCTGCGCGCAGCCGCTCGGCGAGTCGCGCCAGCAGCGCCGCGCGCTTGCCCGGCTCCACCACGATCGTCTCCACGTCGCCCGTCGCGTCCGGTCGCGGCTCCAGCACGGAGATGTCCACGTCCCCGAACGCGAGCAGGGCCAGCGTGCGCGGGATCGGCGTGGCGGTGAGGACGAGCGCGTGGGGCGTGCGCGCCTTCGCCAGCAGGGCGCGGCGCTGCCGGACGCCGAAGCGGTGCTGCTCGTCGATCACGCACAGCCCGAGGTCCGGGAGCGACGTGCCGTCGGCGAGGAGCGCGTGCGTGCCGATGGCGAAGTCCGCCCGGCCCGCGGCCAGCCGCCCCCGGACCTCGCGCGCCGCCGCCGCCGGGAGCGATCCCGTGAGGAGCACGACCCCGTCGTCGTCCGGCAGGAAGCGGCGCGCCGTGGCGAAGTGCTGCCGCGCCAGCAGGTCGGTCGGCGCGAGCAGCGCGCACCGGAGCCCGCGCGAGCGCGCCTCCTGGATCACGGCCAGCGCCACGGCGGTCTTCCCTGAGCCCACCTCCCCGACGAGGAGGCGCCCCATCGGGCAGGCGGCACCCAGGTCGTGGCACGCGGCCGCCACGGCGGCGTCCTGCGACGGCGTGAGGCGGAACGGGAGCGCCGCGGTGAACGCGTGCGCGCCGCCGCCGCCGGCGTCGCCCCGCGGCGCGCGCCGCCGGCGCCGCACGCGGAGCCGGCGCTTCACCGCCAGCTCGATCCCGAGGAGGGCGTCGAACAGCAGCCGCTCCCGCCCGGCCTCCGCCTCGGCGAGCGTGCGCGGACGGTGGGCCCAGCGGACCGCGTCGGCGAGCGGCGCCACGCCCGCCGCGGAGCGCACGGGCTCCGGCAGCGGGTCGACGAGGTCGCCCACCGCGTCGAGCGCCGCGCCCACGAGGTCATGCAGCAGGCGCTGCGAGACGCCGTCGGTGACCGCGTACAGCGGCCGGCAGCCCTGCATGCGCTCGGGTACGGGGTCGTTCGCGCCACCCAGGCGGGCGATCTCGGGCTGCAGCAGCGCGCCGTCGGCGGATACGCGTCCCGCCACGGCCACCCACGCGCCGGCGACGACATCGCGCGCCAGGAACGACGCGTTGAACCAAAGCGCCTCGCAACTTGCGCCCGATGCTTCGAGTCTTGCGCGAAGGACTGCGCGCCCGCCGCGGCCCCGCCGGAACGCGGCCTTCGCCACCCGGGCGCGGCACACGGCGAAGCCGCCCGCCCGCGTGCGGACGTCCGCGGGGGAAACGGGCGCGCCGCGCTCCTCCACGGAACGCGGCGCGAAGCGCAGCAGATCGTCGATGGTGCGCAGCCCCAGCCGGGCCAGGGCCTCGGCGCGCTTCGGTCCCACCCCGGGAAGCCCGGTCAGGGGATCCCCAGGAGACCGTCCCGCCTGCAGATCGCGAGTCATGGAAACCCCTCGGGGACAGGGACTTCCCCGGGATCTCTCATGCGTCTCGCGAAGGGGCGCCGCCGTGCGGGCGCGCCCCGTCCCGTGACGCCTCCCGGCCTAGTCCATCTGCTTGCGCAGGAAGGTGGGCGTCTCCAGGTCGTCGTCGATGAAGGAACGGATCACGCGCTTCGCCGGCTCGCTGTCGCGCCGCGGCTCGGCCCGGCGGAACGCGGGGCGCTCGAGGTCGGACGCGGTGAGCTGCGGCAGGGCCACCGGCTCCGGCGCCGCGGCGCGCGTAGCGACAGTCTCGGGCCGCGTCTTCTCCCGGACGGCCTCGCCGATGCCCGTGGCGATCACCGTGACCTGCACGCAGCCCTTGCGCGCGGGATCGATCACGGCGCCGAAGAAGAGGTTCGCCTCGTCCCCGGCCGCGTCGTAGATGATGGACGTGGCGTCGTTCACGTCCGTCAGCGTCAGGTCCTCGCCGCCGGTGATGTTCACGAGCACGCCGCGGGCGCCCGCGATGGAGACCTCCTCCAGGAGCGGGCTGGTCACCGCCTGCCGCGCCGCCTTCGACGCGCGGTCCTCGCCCTCCGCGAGCCCGGTGCCCATCAGCGCGTCCCCCATCTTCGACATCACGGAGCGCACGTCGGCGAAGTCGAGGTTCACGAGGCCGGGCACGGAGATGAGATCCGAGATGCCGCGGGTGGCGTGGAGCAGGACGTCGTCCGCGAGGCGGAACGCCTCCAGGAGCGTGGTGTCCTTCTGCACGATGGACAGCAGCCGCTGGTTCGGGATGACGATGAGGGTGTCCACCGCGTCCTTCAGGCGGACCATGCCTTCCGCCGCCTGCCGGGTGCGGTGCCGGCCCTCGAACTCGAACGGCTTCGTGACCACGCCGACGGTCAGGGCCCCCAGGTCCTTCGCGATCTCCGCGACGATCGGCGCGGCGCCGGTGCCGGTGCCGCCGCCCATGCCGGCGGTCACGAAGACCATGTCCGAGCCGTCCAGCGTCTCGGCGACCAGTTCGCGGCTCTCTTCCACCGCGCGGCGCCCCACCTCGGGGTTGCCGCCGGAGCCGAGTCCGCGGGTGACCGTGGTTCCCAGCTGCAGCCGCGTGGGCGCCAGGGCGACCCCGAGGGCCTGCAGGTCCGTGTTCGCGGTGATGAAGTCGCATCCGGCGAGGCCGGACTCGATCATGCGGTTGATCGCGTTGCCGCCGGCGCCACCGACCCCGATGACGCGGATCTTGGCGAGGTTCGTTCGCTCCTCGACCAGCTCGAAAGGCATGGTTCCCCTCCCCACACATCGTCACGGACCGCCAGTCGCGTGCGCGCGGTCCTTCCCCTGCCACACCGTGACCTGCTGTACCGCAAAGTCGCCGACGTGAACAGCACAATCGTACGTTCGGCGACGAAATCGCGTGCGCGTGCGACCCGGCGGATCGTCCGCGAGGCGGCGGCGCGCGCCCGGTCGCCGGGCGAAGTCGCGCGCGTCCGGGGCCGGGCCTCTCTGCCGCGGACGCCCTTCCGGCGACGTCCTGTCGCCGGAAGGGCTCGGCGCTTCGACGCCTCCGGCATCCGTGCCTCCCGGCGTCTACGCGACGCCGCTGCAGAGAGGCCCGGCCCCGGACGCGCGCGACTTCGCCCGGCGACCGGGCGCGCGCCGCCGCCTCGCGGACGATCCGCAGTCGTTTGCTCGCGGTCGCGTCGCCGAACGGGAACGGTTCAGAACAGCTCGGCGACCCAGCGGCGCATCGTGCCGGTCACGCGTTCGAAGAGCTGGCGCCCGGCGAACCCGTTCGTGGTGCCGTGGGCGTGGCGGTTCGCGTAGGTCAGGAGGCCCACCGCCGTGGCGGCTTCGGGGGTCTGCACGTCCTCGTCGAAGCCCACGGTGCACTGCGGCACGCCGAGCTTCGCCGGGAGGTTGAAGAGGTGCTCGGCCAGGCCGAGCGTGCCGCGGAGCTGCGCGCCGCCGCCGGTCAGGACGAGGCCGGCCGCGAGCAGGTCCCAGTAGTCCGTCTTCTTCACCTCGCGGTACGACAGGGCGAGGATCTCCTCCATGCGCGGGCGCACGATGGAGTTCAGGATGCCGCGGCTCACGGAGCGCTCCGGGCGGCCGTTCACGCCGGGCACCAGCAGCACCTCGTCCCCTTCCTCCCCGGGAAGGAGCGAGGCGTGCAGGCGCTTGATCCCCTCCGCGGAGGACAGGGGCGTGCGCAGGCCGATGGCGATGTCGTTCGTCACGTTCGACCCGCCGACGCCGAGCACGGCGGTGTGCTTCAGCCCGCCGTCCGCGAACACCGCCACGTCCGTGGTGCCGCCGCCGATGTCCACGAGCACCGCGCCGAGCTCCATCTCGTCCTGCGTGAGCACGGCGTCCGCCGCGGCCACGGAGGAGAGCACCACGTCCTCCACGTCCAGGCCGGCGCGGCGCACGCACTTCAGCAGGTTCTGGATGGGGGTGGACGCACCGGTGATCACGTGGACCTCGGTCTCGAGGCGCACGCCCACCATGCCGACCGGGTCGTGGATGCCGCCCTGGTCGTCCACGGTGAACTCCTGCGGGAGCACGTGGACGATCTCGCGGTCCCCGGGGAGCGCGATGGCGCGGGCCGCCTCGATGACGCGGTCCACGTCGCCGCGCGTGATCTCGCCGTCCGGGTTCCGGACCGCGATGACCCCGCGGCTGTTGATGCTCTTCACGTGGTCCCCGGCGATGCCGACGGTGACCGCGCCGATCTCCACCTCGGCCTGCCGCGCGGCGGCCTCCACGGCCTCCTCGATGCCCTGGATCGTGCGCTCGAGGTTGACGACCACGCCCTTCTTGATGCCGCCGGACTCCGCGCGTCCCATGCCCAGGATGCGCAGGCGCCCGTCCTCGAGCGGCTCCGCCACGATGGCCGTGGTGCGCGCCGTCCCGAGGTCCAGCCCCGCCAGGATTTCGCTCGATGCCATGACTATCCCGATTTCGCCCGGCGGCCGCCGGCCGCCCGCCATACCCCGGTGTCGCCCGAGATGAGGCGCAGCGTACCGCGAGAGCCCCCCTCTTCGTCCAGCGTTTCGAGGAACGCCAGCACGTTCCGCGCGGCCAGGCGCACCGGGATCGTCTCGTCCACGGAGGCAGTGAACCCGCGCTTCGGCAGGGCAACGCGGTCGCCCTCGCCCTGGTGGACATCCACCTGCACCGGCTCCGCCCCGGCGATCTCCGCCCGCCGGAGCAGTTCCACCCAGTCCAGACCGCGGGCCAGGGCGTCCGGGTCGGTCTTCTCCCGCCCGCGGCTCCGGATCAGCGGAAGCTCCGGATCCCCGGACGGCACGACGCGCAGGTCCTCGCACAGCCCGTAGATCCGCCCGCCGATCTCCACCCGCGCGACCGGCCGGCACTCCTGGATGCACAGGTTCACGCGCCCCGGCCAGGGTCGCCGCACGTGCGCGCGCGCGACCCACGGGTGCCCCTCGAGGCGCAGCTCGACGGCCCGCGCGTCCAGCCCGGCCCACGGCTGCCCCGCCGCCACTCCGGCCAGCTCCAGCACGTCCTCCGCCGCCACGCGCTCCGCGCCCTTCACGTGCACCGAGCGCACCGCGAACGCCGGATGCTGCGCCAGCTTCCGCGCCGCGAACGACAGCGGGACCAGCGCGAGCAGGGCCAGCACCGCCACGGCGACGACCCGCCGGCGGCGGCGGGCGGCCGCGGACGGCGGCGCGGACGGCTCGGCCGGCGCCGTGCGCGCGGGCGGGGCCACGCCCACCGGGCGACGGGCCGTCCGCGACACGTTCCGCCGGGCGCGACGCGGGATGCCCGGCAACCGCATCACGAGGGGAACCCCAGGAGGCGTACCTCCATCTCCAGCTCCGTGGCGAACTCCGCGCGGATGCGCTCGCGGATGCGGTCCACGAGCCGCAGCACGTCCGCGGCCGTGGCGCCGCCCTGGTTGATGATGAAGTTCCCGTGCACGGGCGAGACGACCGCGCCGCCCTCGGCCGTGCCCTTGAGCCCGGCCTGGTCGATCATCCGCCCCGCGGACTTCCCCGGCGGGTTCTTGAAGATGCACCCCGCCGACGGCTCGCGCTCCGGCTGGTCGCGCCGCCGTTCGGCCTGGTAGCCGCGGATGGTGGCCTCCACCTTCGCGGGGTCGTCCCGCTCCACCGCGAAGCGCGTGCTCGTGACCACGAAGCCGTCGGGCAGCGCGCCGTTGCGGTACACGAAGGGGATGTCCGCCTTCGCGAGCGTCCGCACCGCGCCCGCGCGATCCACCCCGCGCACGTCCACGAGGCGGTCCGCGGTCTCGCCGCCGCGGGTGCCGGCGTTCGTGGCGATCGCCCCGCCGAGAGTGCCGGGGATGCCGGCGCCGAACTCGAGCCCGGTCCAGCCATCCTGGACGAGTTGCCGGAGCACCCGGCTCCACAGGGCGCCCGCCCCGATCCGCAGCCGGTCCGGACCCTCCGCCGCGATCTCGCCGAGCGCGGAGCCCACGCGCACCACGATCCCCGGGAAGCCCGCGTCGGAAACCAGCAGGTTCGAGCCGTTCCCGAAGATGAACAGCGGCAGGCCGGACTCCACGAGCCGCGGCATGGCCTCCGCCAGACCCTCCTCGGTCTCCGGCGTGACCACGATCGCGGCCGGACCGCCGATCTTGAACGTGGTCATCTTCGCGAGCGCGACGTCGGTCCGGACCTTGATCCCGGACAGCCGCTCCAGCTCGCCGGCCAGCGTGGCCGTGGCCCCCGCGCCCGTCACGCGGGGCGCCCCGCGACCCGCGGTTCCGCTGCGTCCGCTGGGCTCGCGGCAAGGCGCGCCGCGAGCAGATCACCCGCCTTCCACACGTCGCCCGCTCCCAGCGTGAGCACGACGTCGCCCGGACGGATCTCGGGCAGAAGCAGGTCCACCGCGTCCTCCCACGTGGCCACGAGCGACGCGTTCGCGCCCGACGCCTTCGCCGCGTCCGCGACCAGGCCGGCGTGCACCCCCTCGATGGGCGGCTCCCCCGCCGGGTAGATGGCGGTGACCACCACGCGGTCCGCCTTCGCGAGCGGCGGGCCGAACTGCGGCGCGAGGTCCGCGGTGCGGGTGTAGCGGTGCGGCTGGAACACGGCGACGATGCGGCGCCCCGGCTGCCACTCGCGCGCCGCGGCCAGCGTGGCCGCGATCTCCGCCGGATGGTGGCCGTAGTCGTCCACGATCAGCACGCCGTCGGACTCCGCGCGCACCTCCATGCGCCGCGCGATCCCCGAGAACTCGCCGAGCGCTTCCCGGATGGCGGCGAAGGGGACCCCCACCTCGAGGCCGACGCACACGGCCGCCAAGGCGTTCCGCACCATGTGCTCCCCCGGCACCTGCAGGACGATCTCCCCGAGCTCCTTGCCGTGGCGCGTGACCGTGAAGCGGGTCTTCCCCGCCTCGCGGCGGCGGCCCTGCGCGCGGACCTCGGCGTCGTCCGAGAACCCGTACGTGATCACGCGCCGGTGCAGGTCCGGCAGGAGCCCGCGCGCCAGCGGATCGTCCACGCAGACCACCGTGGCGCCGTAGAACGGCACGCGGTTCGCGAACTCCACGAACGTGGCGCGCAGCTTCTCCATGGTGCCGTAGTGGTCCAGGTGCTCGCGGTCCAGGTTCGTGATCACCGCGATCGTGGGGCTGAGCCGCAGGAACGACCCGTCCGACTCGTCCGCCTCCGCCACCAGGAACCGGCCGCCGCCGAGCCGCGCGTTCGTGTCCAGCGCGCGCAGCCGCCCGCCGACCACGATCGTGGGGTCCATCCCGCCCTTGTCCAGGACGAGCGACGCGAGCCACGTGGTGGTGGTCTTCCCGTGCGCGCCGCCGACGGCCACGCCGAACTTCATGCGCATCAGCTCGGCCAGCATCTCGGCGCGCGGGATCACCGGGATGCCGGCGTCGCGGGCCGCGGCCACCTCGGGATTGCGCGCGTTCACGGCGCTCGAGACCACCACGACCTGGGCGTCGCGGAGGTTGCGCGCGTCGTGCCCGATCTCCACGCGGCAGCCGAGCCGCGCCAGCCTTCGCAGCGAGTCCCCGTCCGCGAGGTCCGAGCCGGACACGGTGAATCCGAGGTTCACGAGCACTTCGGCGATCCCGCTCATGCCGGTCCCGCCGATGCCGACGAAGTGGATCTTCCGGATGTTGTGGAACACGCGCCCCCTCCTCCCTTCAGCCCAGGAAGCGCTCGCACGCGTCGGCGATGCGTTGCCGCGCGCCCGCTTCCTCCCCGCCCCGCGCCGCCTCGGCCATCCGCGCGAGGCCCGCCCGATCCGCGAGCAGCGCGCGGATCTCCTCCGCCAGCCGCTCCCCCGTGAGTTCCCGCTGCGGCACCACCCGCGCCGCGCCGTTCGCCGCGAAGCGGCGCGCGTTCGTGGTCTGGTGGTCCTCGGCCGCCCACGGGTACGGCACGAGGACGGAAGGTACCCCGGACGCGGCCAACTCGGCGAGCGTCATCGCGCCCGCGCGCGCCACGACGAGGTCCGCCGCCGCGTAGGCCCCGCCCATGTCGTCCAGGAACTCCGCGAACTCGACGTGCGGCGGCGGCGCGGGTCCGGCCAGGGCACGCGCTGCCGCCAGCCCCTTGCGGCCCGTCTGCACCACGAAGCGGATCGGTTCGGAGGCGAGCGCGCGCGCCGCCGCCACCGCGGCCTCGGTCAGCGCCTTCGCGCCCTGGCTGCCGCCCACCACGACCACGAGAGGCGCGCCGTCCGGGACGCCGAAGGCCCGCCGGAAGCCGGCGCCGTCCCCCTCCTCCACGGCCCGCCGCACCGGATTCCCGCTGGTCACCGCGCGTCCCTTCCGCAGGAGCCGCGACCGGCTCTCCGGGACCGCCAGGTGGACCTGCCGCGCGAGGAGCGAGCCCAGCCGCGTGGTGACGCCCGGGATCGCGTTCTGCTCCAGCAGCACGACCGGGATGCCGAGCGCCCACGCCCACACGACGAACGGCCCCGCCACGTACCCGCCGGTGCCCACCACGAGGTGCGGCCGGAACGAGAGGAGCAGCGCCGCCGTGGCTGCCAGCCCGGCGAGCAGCGCGAAGGGGAACGTGATCCACGAGAGCCCGGGCCGCCGGGAGAACCCGCGCACCGGGACGGCGCGCACCTCGAACCCGGCGCCTTGGACCCAGTCCGCGCCCGGCTTGCCCGCGGCCACGGCGAAGACGATGCGGTCCGCGGGCCGCCGGGCCCGCAGCTCCTCCGCCAGGGCGATCCCCGGATACACGTGGCCGCCCGTCCCCGACACCGCCACCAGCACGCGCCGCCCCCGCGCGCCCGCCTCCGTCACACCACGACGCGGCGCCGCGCGGACCGCGAGCGCGAGGCGATCGACAGCAGCACGCCGATGCCGGCCAGGTTCACCATCATCGAGGAGCCGCCGTAGCTCAGGAAGGGCAGCGGGAGGCCCGCGGTGGGCGCCACGCCCAGCACCACCGCGATGTTCAGGAACGCCACGATCCCGATCATGAGCGTGACGCCGAGCGCGAGATACCGCCCGAAGAGGTCGCGGGCCGCACGGGAGATCGCGAGGCCGCGCCACACCACGATCGCGAACAGCGCCAGCACGGCGAGCGTCCCCACGAGCCCCCACTCCTCGCCCAGCACGGAGAACACGAAGTCCGTGTGGCAGTCCGGGAGGAAGAAGTCCGACTGCCGGCTCGCGCCCGCGCCGCGGCCGAACAGCCCGCCGGACCCGATGGCCACGATGGACTGCGTGATCTGGAAGCCCGCGCCCTGCGGATCGGCCAGGGGATTCAGGTAGACGTCGATGCGCCGCATGACGTGCGGCTTCTGCAGCGCGATCACGGCGATGGCCGGCACCGCGCCCATGCCCGACGTGGCCAGGTGGGTCAGCCGCGCGCCGCCCAGGAAGATCATGCTGACCGTGATGAGCGTGAGGCACAGCACGTTGCCGAAGTTCGGCTGGAACATGAGGAGCGCGCAGAACACGCCCAGCACCGTGACCACCGGGACGAAGCCCCGCTTGTAGTCCCGGATCCGCCCCTCGCCGCCGGCCAGGATGGACGCCACATACACCACCAGCGCCAGCTTCGCCAGCTCCGCGGGCTGGATCACGACGAAGCCGATCCGCAGCCAGCGCGTGGCCCCCTTCACGGTCAGCGCCAGCGGGTTCCCGGGAACGAGCGTCAGCGCGAGGAGACCCGCCGCCCCGAGCACGAGCGGGATGGCCAGCCGCCGGCGCAGGAGCACGCGGTAGTCCAGCGCCGCGAACAGCACGCACAGCGCCAGCCCCATCACGATCTTGGACAGGTGGCTCAGCAGCATGTGGTTGCCCGAGCCGTAGTACTGCGCGGACACCCAGTGGCTGGACGACCACACCGTGACGCTGCCGATTCCCAGGAGCGTGGCCACGGCGAGCATCAGCATGCGGTCGCCCCGGCCCTCCGAAGCGTTCATGACGGCCCCCCTTCCTTCCCTGACGCCGCGAGCGCCTGCACGAGCTCGCGGAAACGGTTGCCCCGATGGGCGTAGTTCTGGAACTGGTCGAAGCTGGCGCAGCCCGGCGAGAGGAGGACGCGCTCGCCCGCGCGCGCCTCCGCGGCCGCCGTCCGCACGGCGGTCTCCAGATCGCCGCAGCGGCGCATCGTCACGGCCGGTCGCCACGCGGCCTCGATCTCGTCGGCGCCGCTCCCGATGAGCAGCACCAGCCGCGTCCCCGCGGCCACAGCGTCGCGCACGGGGCGGAAGTCCACGCCCTTCGTGAGGCCGCCGGCGATCAGGATCGTGGGCACGTCCGGATCCAGCGCCTTCTCCATGGACCCGGGGTTCGTGGCCTTCGAGTCGTTGACCCAGAGCACGCCCTGCGCCTCGCCCACCGGTTCCATGCGGTGCGGCAGCGCGCGGAACGTGCGCGCGCCCTCGGCCACGTCCGCGGCGGCGATCCCGATGAGCCGCGCGCACAGGGCGGCCGCGAGCAGGTTCTCGCGGTTGTGCCGGCCCGGCAGCGGCCACTCCGCGAGCGGCAGGACCGTCTCGGTCCCCGATGCGGTGGCGAGGACGACCCGCCCGTCGCGCACGAACGCCCCCTTCGCCACGGGCGCGTCCGCGCGGAACAGGAACACCTCGCCGGCGCCGCGGCCGTAGCGCGCCGTCAGGTCCGGGTCGTCGCCGTTCAGCACGACGGCGTCCTGCGCGCCCTGCTTCGCGAACAGCCGGGCCTTCGACGCCGCGTAGTGCTCGAAGTCCGGGTGCCAGTCCAGGTGGTCCGACGTGAGGTTCAGCACCGCGCCGACGTGCGGGCGGAAGTCCTCGCACAGGAACAGCTGGAAGCTGGACACCTCCAGGACGACCAGCTGCGGGCGCGCGCCGCCGGCCACCGCCGCGGTGAGCGGCGTGCCGACGTTGCCGGCGACGAGCGTCTCGCGCCGGGCCGCGCGGCCCATCGCGCCGACGAGCTCCGTGGTCGTGGTCTTGCCGTTCGTGCCGGTGATGGCCACGACCGGCGCGTCCGTGAACCACCATCCCACCTCGAGCTCGCTGCGGACCGGCAGCCCGCGATCCAGCGCGGCGGCGAGCACGGGGTTGCGCGGCGGCACGCCGGGGCTGGCCACCACGAGGTCCGCGCCGTCCAGCGCCGCGGGATCCTCGCGGCCGAGCCACGCGTCGCCGCCCGGGACGGCGGCGGGATCCACGCCCAGCTTCGCGGCCGGCGCGGCGTCCACCACGCGCACCTTCGCGCCGGCGGCGTGCAGCAGCGACGCGGCGGCGCGCCCGGACCGCGCGTACCCCAGCACGACGCAGCGCGCCCCCCCGAGGTGCGGTCCGCGCTCCTGCACCGGGGCCGGTCCGTGGGTGGTCACGCTCACCGCCGCCTCATCGGAGCTTCAGGGTGGACAGGGACAGCAGGGCGAACAGCCCCGCCAGGATCCAGAACCGCACGACGACCTTGTTCTCCGCCCAGCCGGACAGTTCGAAGTGGTGGTGGATGGGCGCCATGCGGAACACGCGCTTGCCCGTGAGCTTGAACGAGGTCACCTGGATCATCACGGAGAGGGCCTCGGCCACGAAGATGCCGCCCACGATGGCGAACACGATCTCCATCTTCAGGAGCACCGCCACGATGCCGAGGGCGCCGCCGAGCGCCAGGGATCCCGTGTCGCCCATGAAGACCTGCGCCGGGTGGCTGTTGTACCAGAGGAAGCCGAGCGAGGCCCCGAGCAGCGCGGCGCAGAAGATGGTGAGCTCCCCCGCGCCCGGCAGGTACGGGATCTGCAGGTACTCCGCGAAGCGCGAGTGGCCGGACACGTAGGAGAGCGCCGCGAACGCGCCGGCGGCGAACACGCTGACCCCGATGGCCAGGCCGTCCAGCCCGTCCGTGAGGTTCACGGCGTTCGACGCGCCGGTGAGCACGAAGACGACGAAGGGAACGTACAGCCAGCCGAGGTCGATGAGGCGCTCCTTGAGGAAGGGCACCGTGGTGGACGTGGCGGTCTCGCGCGGCACGAGACCCAGCACCGCGATCCCCGCGACCAGCCCCACCGCCACCTGGCCCACGATCTTCGCGCGCCCCACCAGCCCCTTGTTCCGCCCCCGCACGGTCTGCAGGTAGTCGTCCAGGAACCCGAGCGCGCCGAGCGCGAGCGTCACCCCGATGGCCACGCCCACCTCGCGGTTGCGCAGGTCCGCGAACAGCACCGTGGGGAGGATCGTGCCGGCCAGGATCAGGAGACCGCCCATGGTGGGCGTCCCGCTCTTCGCCTGGTGCGCCTTCGGGCCCTCCTGCCGCACGTGCTTCACCGCGCCGAAGCGGCGCAGCTGCGCGATCACCCAGGGGCCCAGCAGCACGGACAGGAGGAACGCGGTGACCGCCGCGTACGCGGCGCGGAACGTGATGTAGCGGAATACGTTGAACGCCGAGACGTGGTCGCGCAGTCCGTACAGCAGCTCAGCGAGCACCGGAGTCCTCCCGCGCCGCCAGCGCCTCCACGACGCGCTCCATGCGCATGCCGCGGCTCCCCTTGACGAGCACGGCGTCGCCCGCGCGCGCCCACGCGGCGAGATCCCCGGCGGCCTCCGCGGAGGACGGCACGTGGCGCGCGGCCTCCGGCATCGCCGCCGCCGCGGCCGCGAACGCCGCGGCCATGGCCTCCCCGGCGAACACGGCACGGTCGAAGCCCAGCGCCGCCACCTCGCGGCCGAGCGCCTCGTGGTGCCGCGCGGAGTCCGGGCCCAGCTCCAGCATGTCCCCCAGCGCCACCGCCTTGCGCCCGCGCACGGGCAGCCCGGCGAACCACGCCAGCGCCGCCGACATGGACGCCGGGTTCGCGTTGTACGTGTCGTCGGCGATGGTGACGCCGCCCGCCGCGCGCACGGCGAGCCGCCCCGGCACGCCGTGGAACGACGCGAGCCGCGCCGCGGCCTCCGCCCGGCGCACGCCGTGCGCCTCCGCGAACGCGATGGCGAAGAGCGCGTTGCGCACCTGGTGCTCCCCGGGAACGGCCAGCGTGCCCCGCGTCCCGTCCGCGAGCCGGTAATCGGAGCCGCCGTCGTCGCGCGGCGTGCACGACGCCAGCCGCACGTCCGCGTCCTCGCCGCGCCCCACGCGCACGATCCGGCCGCCGAGGGCGCGCGCCGCCTCCGCCATGTCGGGGTCGTCCGTGTCCAGGACGCGCGCGCCGTCGCCGCGCACCGCGCGCACGAGGTCCAGCTTCTCGGCGCGCACGCGCCCGATCGAGCCGAAGCCCTCGAGGTGCGCCGCGCCGACGTTCGTCACGCACGCCGCGGTGGGCGACACGAGCGCGGCGAGCCGGCCGATCTCGCCGGGCTCGGACGCGCCGCACTCCAGCACCGCGATGTCCGGCTCGTCCGCGGCGTCCAGGATCGTCCGCGAGACGCCCAGCGTGGTGTTCCAGTTCCCGGGCGTGCGCAGCACGCGGCGGTCCGCCGCGAGGACGTGCGCGGTCATCTCCTTCACCGAGGTCTTGCCCGCGGAGCCCGTGATCGCGATCACGGGGCAGTTCCACGCGTCGCGCCGCGCCTTCGCCAGCGCGGCGAGCGCGCGCAGGGGATCGCGCACGCGGATCGCGCAGCGCCCGGGCGGCACCTCGCCGCTCCACTCCCACGGCACCACCGCGACGGAACAGCCGGACCCGAAGGCGGCCGGGACGAAATCCGCCCCTCGATGCCGTGACCCGTCGAGGGCGAAGAACGCCGCCCCCGCCCGGGCCTCCCGGCTGTCCGTCGTGACGGTGTCGAAGGCCGCGGACGAGTCGCCCAGCACCCCCGCTCCCCACGCGCGCGCGACGTCCCCGGCGACCCAGGGCGTCCGTGCTCCCACCCCCAATGCGCTCACCCCCGAGCCTCCGCATCCGCCGCGAGGCGGGCGAGGATCTCCCGTTCCGGGAACGGCAGCTTCCGTCCCCCGATCTCCTGAGTGGTCTCGTGCCCCTTGCCGCACGCGAGGAGGACGTCGCCGGGAGCGGCCTGCGCCACCGCCCACGCCAACGCCTCCTCGCGATCCAGGATCACCGTCACCTTCGTCCGGTCCGACACGCCGCCCAGCATCTCCGCGATGATGGCGCGCGGATCCTCGCTGCGCGGGTTGTCCGTGGTGAACACCGCCGCGTCGGCCAGCTCCGCCGCGATGCGGCCCATCACCGGGCGCTTCGTGCGGTCCCGGTCCCCGCCGCAGCCGAGCACCACGAGCAGGCGGCCGCGCGTGACCGAGCGCGCCACGCCGAGCGCGCGCTCCAGGCCGTCCTCGGTGTGCGCGTAGTCCACGAACGCGTCGAAGCGGCCGGCGTGGACGCGCTCGAAGCGTCCCGGCGGCGGCGCGGCGCGGCGCAGTCCCTCGACGATCGCGTCGGGCGGCGTCCCCAGCACGTGCGCCAGGGCGGCCGCGGCGAGCGCGTTCGCCACGTTGTGTTCGCCGGGCAGCGGGAGACTCGCTTCCCGCCGCGCGCCGGAGAGGGCGAGCTCGAAGGTGCAGCCGCCCGGCGACATGCGGATCCCGTGGGCGGTCACTTCCGCCCCGCTTCCACCCGCGCTGAACGTCAGCGCTCGCCCCGCCGCTTCCCGGAAGCGACCGGCCCACGGGTCCATGGCGTTGAGCACCGCGCGCGGCCCGTTCGGGGCGGCGCCCGGCGCGAGAAGGTCGGTGAACAGGCGCAGCTTGGAGCGGCCGTACGCCTCGAGCGTGCCGTGCCAGTCCAGGTGCTCCGGCGTGAGGTTGAGGAACGCGGCCGCGGCGAACGCGATGCCGTCCACGCGCTTGAGATCCAGCGAGTGCGAGGACACCTCCATCGCGGCCGCGTCCACGCCGTCGTCCGCCGCGCCCGCGAGGATCTCCATGATGTCCGGGGCCTCCGGCGTGGTGCGCTCCTGCGGGAGCCGGCCCGCCGGCAGCCACGTGCCCAGCGTGCCCAGCACCGCCACCCTCCGCCCCGCCGCCTCCAGGATGGCGCGGAGCAGGAAGGTCGTCGTGGTCTTGCCGTTCGTGCCCGTCACGCCGACGACGTCCATCCGCTGCGAAGGATGTCCCCACGCGCGCGCGGCCAGGCGCGCCGCGGCGAGGCGCGGATCGTCCGCGGCCAGCCACGGCGCGTCCCCCACGGGCGCGACGTCCGCGGCCGCCACGACGCCCGCCGCGCCGCGGGCGAGCGCGTCCGGCACGTGGCGCATGCCGTCGTCCTTCGTCCCCGCGAGCGCCACGAAGAGATCCCCGGGCTGCACGCGGCGCGAGTCGATGCGCACGCGGCGCACCGGCGCGTCGCCTCCGCGCACGACGCGCACGCCCGGCAGGTCCCGCGCGAGCTGCTCGATCGAGGTCACGGGCGCGGCGCTCCTCTCCGGGGTCGCGAGCATGCGGTCAGTCCGCCCCCGGTCCGGACGCGAGCAGCAGCTCGCCCGGCTCCCGGTCCGAGAGCAGGATCCCCTCCACGACGCGGCGGAAGCACGGGGCCGCGACCTCGCGCCCCCAGCCCACGCCGGACGGACGCTCCACGATCACCACGCCCACCAGCCGCGGGTCCTCCGCCGGCACGAACCCGGCGAAGGAGGAGATGTGGCTGGACGGGTCGTAGCGTCCGGTCTTCGGATCGAACCACTGGGCCGTGCCGGTCTTGCCCGCCACGGAGACTCCCGGGATGCGCGCGGTCTCGCCCGTGCCCTCCTCCACGACCTTCGCGAGCATGGCGGAGAGGTCACGCGCCGTGGACGCGGACATCACGCGCCGCACCTTGCGGGGGCGGATTTCGCGGATCGTCCTCCCGCCGGGCTCCTGCAGCTCGCGCACGATCCGCGGCTTCATCAGCACGCCGCGGTTCGCGATGGCCCCGTACGCGGCCGCGAGCTGCAGCGGGGTCACGCCGATCTCCTGGCCGATGGCCACGGTCTCGAGCGACCGTCCGGACCAGTTCGCCGGGCGGCGCAGGATGCCGCTGACCTCGCCCGGCAGGTCGATCCCGGTGACGCAGCCGAACCCGAAGGCGCGGGCGTACTCGAACATCCGCTCGGCCCCGAGCTTCCGGCCGAGCTGCGCGGTGGCCGTGTTCACCGAGTGGACGAGGATCTCCTCCACCGTGACCCAGCCGTAGTCCTGCTTGTCGTTCATGACGTGGCCGCCGGCGAGCTGCAGGCGCAGCGAGGACTCCACCATCGTCTCGCCCTCGACCAGCCCCTCCTCCAGGCACGCCGCCACCGTGAAGGCCTTGAACGTGGAGCCGGGCTCCATCATGTCCGTCACCGCGCGAAGCCGGCGGTTCGCGGCGGAGAAGCCCCCGGGACGCGCCGGGTCGAAGGACGGGGACGACGCCATCGCCACCACGTCCCCCGTCTCCGGATCCAGGAACACGCCCGTGGCGCTCCGCGCGCCCGTGGCCTCCACCGTGCGGGCCAGCTCGCGCTCCAGCACGGACTGCGCGCGGGAATCGATCGTGAGCACGACCGTGGCGCCGTCCTGCGGGGCCTCCGTGCGGCTGCCGGGCATCGTGCGCAACCGGCCGCGCGCGCTGGCGCCCAGCGTGCGGTGCCCGTCCACGCCCTTCAGGTCGCGGTCGTACGCGAGCTCGATGCCCTCCTGGCCGCGCCCGTCCCGCGAGGTGAACCCCACGACCTGCGCCGCGAGCGATCCCTTCACGTACAGGCGCTCCTCCTCGTGCGTCCCGCGCCGATCCTCCGGCACGGTCATCGCGAACGGGTTCCCTTCCCGGTCCGTCACCGCGCCGCGCGCGGCCTGCAGGACCTGGCTGCGCTCCTGCTGCCGGTCCGCGGCCCGGTGCAGCGGCCGGAACTCGAGCACCTGCAGCTGCACGAGGCGCAGCGCCAGCAGCGTCACGGACAGGGAGGCAAGCCCCACGCCCACGGCGAGCCGGCGGTCGAAGCGGTCCCCGCCCCCCTCGATCCGTCTCACTTCAGCGCCCTCCGCTGCCCGCTCCGCGAGATCCACTCCACCTCCGCGGGCCGCGGCGCACGGAGCCCCAGCTCGCGGGCGCGCGGCTGCAGGGCGGCCCACGTGGCCAGCCGGGACTTCTCCCCGGTGAGGCGCACGTGGATCTGCTCCAGGCTCTCCGCGCGGGCGATCAGGTCGTCCCGCTGCACGAGCGACTGCGACACCGCCAGCCGGCACCACACGGCCGCGAAGAGGAGCGGGATGCCGACGAGCGCCGCGGCGGACCATCCCACCACCCGTCGCCGATCCCTCCTCCGCCGGAGCGCCGTCTTCGCGGCACGCCCCGCCCTCTCCGCGCCGTTCGCCTCCTGGACGCTCACGACATCCCGCCTCCCGACCCCACGCGCTCCGCCGCGCGCAGGCGCACGCTGCGGGCGCGCGGGTTGCGCGCGATCTCCGCGGCCGAAGCGCCGCGCGGCCGCGAGGTCAGCACTCTCAACCAGGCGCGCCCGCCGCCGCACGCGCACGCCGGAAGCTCCGGCGGGCAGACGCAGTCCCGGGACGCGTCGCGGAACGCCTGCTTCACGCGGCGGTCCTCCAGGCTGTGGTAGGAGAGGATCACGACGCGACCCCCGGGCGCGAGGCAGTCGCGCAGCCCGGCGAGGAATCGATCCAGCTCGTCCAGCTCGCCGTTGACGACGAGCCGCAGCGCCTGGAACACGCGCGCCAGCGACTTCGCCGTGTGTTCGCCGGGCCGCCCGCCCACGCGCTCGACCACCGAGCGCAGCCGGCCGGTGGTGTCCAGGGGCGCCTCGTCGCGGGCGGCGAGCAGCGCGCGCGTCACCGCGCGCGGCCTCGGCTCCTCGCCCAGGTCCCGCAGGACCCGCTCCAGCTCCCCCGCCTCGGCGCGGGCGAGCCAGGCGGACGCGGGCTCGCCGCGACCGGGATCGAAGCGGAGGTCCAGGGGCGCGTCGGCCCGGTAGGAGAAGCCGCGCGCGGGGTCGTCCAGCTGCGGGGAACTCACGCCGAGATCGAGCAGGATGCCGTCCACCGGACCGCCCCAGTCCGCGAGCAGCGCGGGCAGGTCCGCGTAGGACGCGTGCGCCACGCGGGCGCGGTCCCCGAAGCCGGCGAAGCGCCGCCGGACGAAGTCCACCGCCTCGGGATCGCGATCGACGGCGAGGAGGCGCACGTCGTCGCGCATCCCGAGGAGAGCGAGAGAGTGACCGGCGCGCCCGACCGTTCCGTCGACGATGCGACGAGCCAAGGGCGTCACCCAGTAGTCCAGAGCTTCGTCCCGAAGGACGGGCTCATGGGGGAGCCGCACGGTGGCCCTCCTGACCGAACACGTCGCGCGGTCCACGGCCGTCCCGATCAACCCAACCTCCCCACCCGGACGCGACCGGTCCCTCTCCCGCTCTCAGTTCCTCAGGAGCTCCCGCGAGCTGTCCTCGTAGGAGCTCGTCCTCTTCGCGATGTGCCTCTGGTACCGTTCCGGATTCCACAGTTCGAGGTGGTCGAACATCCCCAGCACGAGCACTTCCTGGCGCGGAGCCAGCCCCGCGAGATCCAGGTGCGACTGCGGGATGAGGATGCGACCGGCCCCGTCCACCGGCACGTCCTGCACGTGCGCCATCATCTCGAGCACGAAGTCCCGCGAGTCCTGATCCTGGAACTGTTTCGCCCGGAGCTTGGCCTCGAGCCGGTCCCACTCCTCCTCCGGGAACGCCCACACGCACCCGTTCAGGCCCTTGGTCAGGATCAGGAACGGCTGCGGCCCGTCCTTCTGCTTCACCCCGGTCACCCGCCGCACGGGAGCGGCGAGGGACACGCGCCCTTTCGGGTCCACGATGTGCGTGAAGGCGCCGCGGAACGAAGCCACCGGGGGCAGGCCCTTCCCGGGGGGTCAGCACCCCCGCTTCCTGGGTGGAACCGACACGGGACCGTCACTGTCGCCCACAACGGCAATCTATCGTCCCACTTCATCCCACCGCAAGCGGAAAAAAAGGGGAGGAAGGCCCGGATCGGCAAAAAAACGCGAGGGGCCCGGGTCCCCCCCGCCCGGGGCGGGCCCCGACCGCGGGGCTCAGCAGCCCGAGGTCTTCGTGATGCAGCACGGGATGGACGCCACGTTCCCGGCCGGATCCCGGACCCGGAAGGTGAACTCCCAGCCGCAGAACTGGTCGAAGAGGTCCGAGTACACCGTGGGCGGCGAGTTCCCCAACTCGATCGGCAGGCCGCCGGAGGGGAACGGGCGCCACTCGGTGAAGCTGTCCGTGAGGTGCGTGGTGCACGTGATGCTGGAGCGCGCGCGCAGCTGGTACGAGTACTCCAGCTGCGTGCGCGGCGTGGTGGCGTTGCGGCTCTCGTCCGTGGCGTCCACGAAGAACGTCCACGACGTCACGCCCTCCGGGAGGCGGCCGCACGCTGCGGCTTGGCTGCCCGGACGCGGCGTGATGATGATGGGGTTGGGCGGCACGTCGTCGAAGAACACGTAGAAGCGGAGGATGGCCGCGTCACCGAGCTGGCCGCCGTCATCGATGGAACGGGCCCGCATCTCGTACCACCCGTCGTTCAGCTCCGAGAACGCCTGGCTGTTGTCCAGGGTGCGGTCCGACCAGACGAACGTGTCCTCCTCCGAGCCCGTGAACTCGCGCCGCGGATCGATGGACCGGAGCACCCGCCCCTGCTGCCCCGCGGCGTAGTAGTAGACCGAGTCCGTCTCCACGAGCTGGTACTGGTAGGCCACCACGTCGCTGTCCAGGTCCGTGCCGAGCCAGGTGAAGAACGCCTCGTTCGAGAACGTGGTGTCGTCCGGGGCCACGTCGAAGAAGGTCCGCGGCTTCGCGTTGTCCCCGCCTTCCTTGCGGAACTCGAGCGGGCAGCCCGCCAGGGCGGCGGCCAGCCCCCCGAGGGCGGCGACGGTGACGGCGCGTCGGAAGCCGGCGGTCATTCGAACTCCCTAACCCGGTGGAAGTGCGGACGTTGGGCGTAGAGCCATCGGACTATAGAAAGCGCCCCGCGGGGTGTCAACTGCGCCCTTCGGGACTCGCCGCCGGGTCCGGCGAGGCGGGCGCGTCCGTGGGTTCCACGAGGTCCGGCCGCGGCCGGCCCCGCTCGTCCCCGCGCAACGGCGCCATGCCGATCGCGCCGCCCGGCAGCGCCTCCACGCGGAGCCGGTAGGCCGGCGGCGCGTCGGGACCGCGATCCTCCGCGCGCCCGTAGGGCCGGCCCTCCCAGTAGAGCCGGACCATGGACGGGAAACCGTTGCGGAACACCCAGGCGCTCCGATGGTGATCCGGTACGCCGACGAACTCCACCGGCTCCGCGGGATCCAGGAGCTTCAGGTAGCTCCACCGGTCCACGATCTCCCGGGTCCATCGTCCGGCCAGCGTCCAGTCCGCCTGCCGGTCCAGGTTCGCCGCCAGGATCACCGCGAGCGCGAGCGCCCCGCCGGTCGCCAGGCGCCGCCGCGCGGCGGCCGTGCGCGCGCGACGCCACGCCGCGTCGCCGAGCGCCGCGAGCACGAGGCACGCACCCACGGACGGCAGGTAGTGGAACCGCTCCCCGCTGCCCGGCAGCGCGAGAAACGGGAGCGACGCCGCCGCGATCCACGCGAGCCCGCCGCGCACGTCGGGTCCGCCGCGGCGCCAGGCGAACGGAAGCGCCACTGCGCCGGCGAGCAGCGGCAGGGCGAGCAGCGGTCGCCGCGCGAGCGCGCCCAGGAACTCCGCGAGCCCGCCGCCGGCCGCCGCGGCGGTCCACAGATCCTGCACCTCCCAGTAGCGCACCGGCACGAAGCTCCCCAGCGCGAGGAACGCCGTGTTCTTCACGAGGTGCCCTCCGAGGGCGAAGCGGTACGGAGAGGCGTCGCCGCCGCGGTCGATCGACAACGCGATCTGCGCGTACGCGGCCAGGAGCAGGACGTACGGCAGGCTCTCCCCCGGCGTGGGCAGACGGCGGACGGCGGCGGTGCCGGGCGCGCGGACCGGCCACCGCCATCCGGTCACGACCAGCAGCGGCACGAAGGCCACGGCGGTCTCCTGCGCCGCGAGCGCGAACGCGAACGCGACCACGGACCCGACCGCGTCGCGCGCGCGTCCGGTCTCCCGCGCGCGACGGAACAGGAGCAGCGCGGCCACGACCCCGGCGGTGCACAGGAGCCCCGCCACGCCCGACGCCCACACGACGGGCTCCACGTGGATCCAGTGCACGGCGAACAGCAACCCGGCGACCACGGCCACGCGCTCCCGCCCCCGTCCGAGCAGCGACGCCGCGAGGCGCGCGACCAGGACGGACACGAGCGCGTGCAGCATCGTGTTCGCCGCGTTCCACCAGACCACGCGGTCGCCGGCGAGGCCGGCGAGGATGCCGAAGTGGAGCCGGGCGAGCGGCCGGTAGAAGTCCACGTCGCGGAGGGAGAACAGCGCCAGCCCCTCGGCGACCGTGGTGAACGTGCCGCGCTCCAGGTTGAGGAAGTCGTCGGACACGAAGAAGTGTCCCCAGCTCGCCGCGTACACGGCGATCGCGACGAGCGCGATCCCGATGCCCCCGCGCCTCACGACGTCCGCCCCGCGGCCCGCCGCCAGCCGTCCAGGTAGGCCGCGGCGCGGACGAAGTCGAACAGCGCGTCCGCGCGGACGAACCCGGGCAGGGTGTCGCCCAGCCGGGCCGCCGGCTCCCAGAACACGCGCCGCGCGAGAAGCCGCGCCGTGCGCTTGCGCAGCGCGACCATGAAGCCGTCCTCGCCCCGCCGGACCGGTTCCACCAGGTGCAGCCGCAGCTCCTCGCGGGCCTTCGGCACCTTGCGCACGAGCACCGGCAGCATGCGCTCCCCGTAGCGGCGGAGCCGGCGCGCGGTGGGCAGCACGCCGTGCAGGTCCAGGTGCTCGGAGACCGCGTCCGGCGCATGGCGGAACCGGCCGCCGAACCGCTCCAGGCGGTAGCCCATCTCCGTGTCCTCCCCGCCGTACTCGTCGAAGTCCTCGTCGAACCCCCCGGCCCGCGCGAGCAGCGGCGCCGCCACGGACGAGTTCCCCGTCATGAAGTACCGCGCGGGGATGGCGCCGCCCCGGGGCACCTTGTGCACCCCGCGCGAGTCCGAGTACGCCACCCACGCGCTGCGCGGGATCTCGCGCGCCGTCACGATGTGCCCGAGCACGACCGCATCCGGACCGTCCTGCAGCGCGGCGTGCGCGGCCAGGAACCCGGGGCCGACGCGCATGTCGGAGTCCAGGAACACGACCGCGTCGCCGCGCGCCGCGGCGATGCCCGTGTTCCGCGCGGCGGCCCGGCCGCGGTTACGCTCGTGATGCAGCACGCGCACGTCGATGGGCAGCCCGAGCCCGGCCGTCCACCCGGAGAGGCCGGGGTCCGCGCCGTCGTCCACCACGATCACCTCGAACGGGGGCGCGCCGGCCTGCGCGGCGAGCCCGCGCAGCGTGACCGCGGTGAGCTCCCGGCGCCCGTGCGTGGGCACGACGACCGAGATCATGCCGTCCCCCGCGGGAACACGACGCCGCGGAGCACGCGCGGCAGCGCGCGCAGCTCGTCCGCGCGCAGCACGCCGGCCGGCACGAGCAGCAGCGCGAACGCCGGCAGCAGCGCGACACGCCCCGCGGCGGCGGCCGCCGCGGGCAGCGGCGCGAGCGCGTCGCCGGCCAGCACCACCGCGCCGCCCACGGCCAGCGCGCGCGCCAGGCGGCCCGGACGGAACGGGATCGGGAAGCGCCGCCCGGACGCGCGCAGCACGAGCCCGGCCAGGAGCAGGTTCGTCGCCGCGACGGCCGCGGCGGCGCCCACCTCGCGCCACCGCGGCACGAGGAGGAGGCTCAACCCGGCGTTCACCGCCGCGGCGACCCCGACCAGCCCGGGCAGCTCGCGGGTGCGCCCGGCCACCTGCAGGCCCGTCTCGAACCCGCGGGCCGCCGCGTACAGCGCGGTGCCCAGCGCGAGGAGCGGGATCACGGGAACGGCGCCCGCGTACGCCTCCGCGCCGAGGACATGCAGGACCTCGCGACGCAGCAGGGATATCGCCACGCCGCCGGCCGTCACCACGAGGAACAGGTTCCGGAACACCGCCGCCAGCTCCGCCCCTCCGTCCGGCTTCCTCGCCTGCGCGAACGCGTACGACGGCCACGCCAGTTGCACCGCGGTCACGACCACCGCGATGGGCAGGCACAACTCGGACGCGTAGCCGTAGATGCCCACCGCCTCGAGGTCCGCGAGGATGCGCAGCAGCCACGCGTCCAGGTACGTGAGCGCCCACAGGCCCAGGGAGGATGGCACGAGCGGCAGCCCGAAGGCGAGGAGCGAGCGCAGCCGGGGGCCCGCGCCGGCCAGGTCCAGCCCCGTGCGCGCCAGCACGCGCGGCGCCACGAGCGCCGTGACGACCGCCGGCCCGAGCAGGTTGCCCGCGAGGAACCCGCGGACGCCGGCGTCCCGCACGAAGACCAGGAAGAGCGTGGCCGCGAGCGAGATCGCGCCGCGCAACGCCATCAACCGCGCGAAGTCCCGCGAACGGTCGTCCGCCCGGAAGTGGGCCAGCAGGATCTGGAACTGCGCGCCGAAGAACGCCGCCCCCACGGCGATCGCGAACAGCGCGCCGTGCTCCGGCGTGCCGAAGAGCAGGCGCGACGCCGCGTCGCGCGCGAGCAGGAACGGCGCGGCGATCGCCAGGTCCAGGAGCGGCGCGCCCAGCAGCACGAGCGGGCGCAGGCGGCGACGCTCGTCCGCGTCCTCGGTGCCGTGGTGGAAGCGCACGAGCGCGGCCACGAGCCCGAGTTCCAGCAGCAGGTGCAGGAACCCGGTGGCGGCCAGCAGCAGGGAGAGGACCCCGAACTCCTCGGCGGCGAGCCGGCGTCCGATCACCGGGAGGAGCGCCGCGCGCGTGATGCCCCCCACCACGGATCCCGTGCCGTAGATCAGCGCGTGCCGCGCCACGGCCTGGGTGGGGCGGCTCAACGGGCGATCGCCCCCGCCGGGACCGCGCGCCCCTGCGCGTCCATCCAGCCGCGCGCGCGGTACTTCGCGTAGATCCCCTCCACGATGCGATCCGCGGAGTGGACCCGCTCCACCCACGCGCGCCCCGCGCGCGCCATCCCGGCCAGGCGCGCGGGCTCGCGGGCCAGCTCCACGAGCCGATCCTCCACCGTCTCCGGCGTCACGAGCACGAAGGGATGCGGCCGCAGGAACTCCTCCAGGGACGGCGTCATCGACGTCATGCACGGCAGCCCCAGCGCCATGGCCTCCAGCGAGTTCATGCCGTAGCCCGTGGCGCCGTGGTCCCCCACCTGGTCCACGAGGAGGTTCGCGGCGCGCTTGCGGCGCATCGCCTCGGCGTGCGTCACGCCCTCCACGAGGTCGAAGTCGAAGTCGCAGCGGGCCCGCGCGCGCTCGACCGCCGCCAGCAGGAGGTCCGTGCCCTTGATCGCCCGGTTCCGCGGCGCGTGCACGACGCGCAGCCGGTCCGCCGCGGGCTCCCGCCACTCGAACCGCGACGCGTCGAACGGGATGAAGAAGTACTCCAGCGTGGGATCCAGCTCCAGGTGGTCCCACTCGCACGTGAGGTTCAGCTCCGACACCTCGCGCACCGCCGGGATCACGCCGCGGTCCCGCAGGTCGGTGCCCAGGTAGTAGCAGACCACGTGCTTCCCGCGGCGGCGCATCTCCTTCAGGAACCGCGCGTCGCGCGTGAACTCCACGCCGGACTCCAGGTGGTACACGTCGAACCCGTCCAGGCCGTGGTCGCGGATCGCCGCATCGATCCGGCCGCGCCACAGCACGTCCTCGCGGAAGCGGTGGAACGCGGCCTCCAGCGCCGAGCGCGGGCGCCACTCCGGCACGCCCCGGGCGCGCGTGAACTTCGGGCGGTCGCCGTGCGCGCGGTTCAGCACGCGTTTCAGCGCCATGTGCCAGGAGTTGCCCTGCAGGAGCGGCAGGTGCAGGCAGATGTCCTCCTCGAACTCGTTGACGCAGGCGCACAACGTGACGAGGCGCGCCTCGTGGCCGGCGCGGCGATGCGCGGCGACGAAGGCGTTCGCCATGCCCACCCAGTTCTGGTCGCAGAGATGGAGGAACCGCATCCGGCCTACTCGAGCCGGCGGCGGCGGATCAGCCCCAGGAGGTTCTCCCCCAGCACGAGACGTCGCGTCTCCTCGTCCGGGTCCGCCCCGTCGAAGACCGCGAGGTACGCCGCCGGCCAGCCGAGGGGGTAGTCGCTCCCGAAGAGGAGCCGCTCCGGTCCCAGGAGGTCCAGGGCGATGCGGATGGAGTAGTACTCGCGGATGGACTCCGTCCCCAGGTACGCGTTCGGCAGCCGCCGCCGCGCCATCTCGCGGGCGCACTCCTGCTGCAGGGCGGGCAGGTCGCCGCCGAGGTGCGCCACGATCACCGCCGCGTCCGGATGGCGCTCCGCGACCTCCAGCGGGAAGCGCCAGCTCGCGATCTCCTGCCAGCGCCCCGCGTGCACGATCACGGGAAGCCGCCACCGGTTCGCGTGCTCCAGGAACGGGGCCCACACGGGATCCGTGACGGCGCGCCGCTCCAGCGACGGGTGGATCTTCAGTCCGGCCACGTGCCCGTGATGCGCCTCGAGGAACGCCATCGTGCGCGCGGCGTCGTGGGGGTCGACCCATGCGAAGAGATGGAATCCCGCGGGGTCCGGCGCCAGCGCCGCGGCGAGGGCCTCGTTGTCCCCGCGATCGGTGGGCATGACGGCGCACCCGTCGATGCCGGAACGGCGGAGCGCGTCGCGGATGGCGTCCAGAGACGCGCCCGGCCAGCCTTCCCGCTCCGGCTTCCACTCCCCCCAGTGCACGTGGCCGTCCAGGATGACGGGCTTCGTCATCGGAGCACGGCCACCTTTCCCTCGTAGGTGGCGCCGCTCGTCGCCCGCGCCGTGATGACGTACACGCCGGACTCCACGAGCACGTCCCCCAGGTTCGTCCCGTCCCAGGACGAGTCCCCGCGGGTGCCGGTCGCCTCGTGCACCACCTCGCCGCCGAGCGTGTAGACGCGCAGGTCCACGATCTGGTCCGCGGGAATGCCGGACCAGCGCAGGGCGCCGTCCCGTTCCGGGTTCCACGGGTTCGGGTACGCGGAGACCGGCAACCCCTCGCCCTGCCCCGGCGCGCGCGCCGCGGAGAGATCCAGCCGGGCGATGCCGCCGGTGGCGGTGCCCACCCACACGCGCTTCCGCGCCTTGTCGACGTGGATCCCGCGCACGGCCTGGTCCGGCAGCGGGCAGCCGGCGGCCTGGTCGAACCACGTCCACGTGGCCAGGTCGTTCGAGATCCGCACGAGCCCGGCGGCCTCCGTGCCGAGCCAGAGGTTGTCGTCCCAGTCCAGCGCCGCCACCTCGTACGGCAGCGGGTTCCGCCCGCCGCTCTGCGTGGCGCTGGGGGAGATCCGCTGCCAGGACACCACCGGCGGCCACGAGCCCGGCGTCATCCGGCCGAGCGCCAGACCCTTCTCGCCGGCGATCCAGATGCGGTCCTCGCCGTCGATCTCGATGTCCTTGCACTCGCCGAGGTCGAGGCCGCTGCCGGGAAGGAGCGTGGGCACCTGGAACGACGCGTGCCGGTCGTCGG
This sequence comes from uncultured Gemmatimonadota bacterium, assembly GCA_964571855.1. GTDB lineage: Bacteria > ARS69 > ARS69 > ARS69 > ARS69 > CAYYFX01. The sequence goes on along the minus strand of CAZNDO010000008.1, from coordinate 128,590 downwards.
AGAGGTCCGCCACCGTGCCGCGGGTGTCGAGCGCGTACAGCATCGCCGGCTCGGTGTTCGTGGTGTGCGTGCACACCCAGATCCGGCCCGACGTGTCGAACGCGAGATCCCGCAGCAGGTTGGTGCCGAAGAAGAAGTTGTCGAAGTCGTAGTTGGTCACGCGCAGGCTCGGCGGCGCCTCCACCACGGAGAGCCCGCCGCCGGGGTTCTGCCCGTAGCAGAGCCACGCGTTGCCCGCCGCGTCCATCTCGATGGAACGGCAGTTGCGCCCCTGCGTCCGGCGCGAGGCGACGGCCACGGACGGATGGTAGGCCTCGATGGCCCCGCCGTGCGGGAAGTACCGGTTCACGCCGCCGTCGGTGCGGGAGATGGACGTGCCCATCCAGACGGTGCCGTCGCCCCAGACCATCACCTGGGTCATGTTCGACGCCACGATCCCCTGATCCCGTGTGATGGCCGTCCAGTCCGCTCCGTCGAACACGCCGACGCCGTTCCCGGGGAAGCGGTTGTCGGCCTCGCCGGTGCCGAAGTACAGCCGGCCGTCCGGCTCGACCGCGAGGTCGGCGACCTGGGGGAAGTGCGGGCCGAGCGGCGGCGGGCAGTGCCACGTGATGCCCTCGCGGACGAAGTACCCCGACGACCGCGTCCCGAGCACGAGCCGGCCCGCCGCGTCGACGGCGACGTGCCTCGGCACGTAGGACGTGTCGGTGGCGCAGCTCGCGCGCGGGATCCGGATCGGCGCCGGCGTGGCGGCGAGGTCCAGCCGGTAGACGTCCCGCTCCGTCCCCGCCTCCGCCGCGATCCACAGCGTGGACCCGCTGACGAACAGGTCCAGGATGTTCTGGCCGGCGAACTGGGAGATCGTCTCCAGCGTGCCGGTGACGGGATCGTAGTTCTGCAGGCCCGCGCCGGTCCCGAGCCAGAGCACCGACGTGCCGGACGGGAACTTCGGCGCGCGAACGACCTGCTTCACGTTCGGCGAGGCCAGCCCATCCGCCGCCGTCAGCTCCTCCCGGAAGTCCGCGGGCGTGACCGACTCGTCGCGGACGTACAGCCCCCGGCCGCTCGTGCCGAACCACACCGCGTTCTCCTCGGCGAGGATGCTGCGGGCGACCTCCACGCGCGTTCCCGGGGCGCTCGCGAATTCGTATCCCCCCGAGCCGTCCGGGGTGATCGTGATGATGACGAACCCGCCACCCTCGGGATTCCCCTGGGGAGTGAACCCGTCGGCGCACGACACGATCATCCGGTCCCCCTCGCCCGCGATCGCGAGGACGTGGTCGCTCCACAACTGGGTGAACGAGGACAGGTCCGCGACGTGGGTGCCGGAGGGCGACAACACGGTGATGCCGTTGCTCCGCGTCCCCACCCACAGGTTGCCGAAGGAGTCCCGGGCCATGGCGGTGACGGCGGTGGAGACCAGCCCCTCCCGGTCCGTGATCTTGCTCTGGACCGGTGCCCCCGAGGCGGACGTGGTCAGGTCCACGCGGATGACTCCGCCCTGGGCCCCGATCCACGCGGTCTCCCCGGCGATGAGCACCTCGGCGACGTCCCCGGTGGGAGGAAAGACCTCCCAGACGACGTCGGGGTCGCACTGGGCGCGCGCGGGCTCCGCGAGCGCGAGGAGGACGGCGAACGGAACGACGGCGCGTCGCGCGCGTGCGGGCGCGAAGCCCGGCCATCGGATGCGAGCGGACAATGCGGACTCCTCGAGGGGACTCACCGGGGCCTCAGGCTTCGGAGGAGGATCTTGAGATCCTCCCACGGCGACCGATTCTGAAGATACGACAGCGTGAGGGAAATCTCCTCCTCCACGCCCAGCTCCTCCCCCCGGTGCAAACGCCAGGGCCCGGTCGCCCCGGGCCGGGAGAGGTCGAACAGCACGCGGAGGTCGTCCCGGGCCTCGACCTCGGCGGGCGACCGCGGGCGGGGCCCGACGAGGGCCAGGTCGCCCCGGAAGACGTGCCCCAGCGTTTCCGCGGCGCGGCTGCGGGCCGGCCGGGCCCGCCGGAAGACCCGGCCGCGGTGCCCGTGGACCAGCTCGTGCGGCGCCGCGGGGTCGGGCCGCCGGAACGCCCGCACCCAGCCCACCGGGCCCAGCAGGAGGATGCCCGCCGCCGAGACGGCCACGTCCACGCACCGCTGCACGGCAGGGCCCAGCGTGCGACCGGCCCCGCCGCCCAGTTCCACGGTGGGGCGCCCGAGGACGTCCCGGACGTGCAGGTCCCCCGGCAGGAAGTCCGCCGGGCCGGAGACGAGCCGGAGCCGCACCCCGTCCCGCCGGCACAACAGGACGAGCCGCGAGATGTCGGGCACGGACAGCGTGGGCTTCACCAGGAGCACCTCGGCCACCCGGTGCCGGCTGACGAGCTCCCGGATGCCGTCCGCGTCCCAGAACTCGCGGAAGCGCCGCTCCTCGGGACCCGGGCGGTCCGCCAGCACGGCCACGACCTCCAGCCCGAGCGCCGGCTCCGCCTCCACCCGGTCCGCGAAGTCCCGCGCGGCCTCGCGCTCGCCCAGGACGACCACGCGCGTCCGGTCGAACCCGGAGCGCCGCAGGGAGCGCGCGATCTGCGTGAGCAGCCAGCGCCCGGCCAGCGTGGTGGCGAATGCCAGCGGCAGGAACGCGGCCAGCATGAAGCGCGAGTGCAGCTCCGAGCGCGTGAGGAACGTGCTCGCCATCAGGATGAGCGTGGACAGCACGAGCCCCTTGCCGAGATCGAACGCGTCGTCCAGGAGATCGCGCGCGGTGGGCCGCCGGTACAACCCGCGCTGCGCGCTCACGAACAGCACGACCGCGTTCGTGAGCAGCAGGAACGGCTGGTACGCCGAGAACGGGAACACCGGCCGCTGCAGCACGCTGGACAGCACGGTGCGCAGCCCGAACGCCCCGGCGAAGGCCAGGTTCACGGCCGCCAGGTCCCCCAGGAGCAGGAGGCTGCCCAGCGCCAGGTCCCGGTGCTTGCGCACGCGGTACAGCAGCGTGTTCCATTTGTCGAAGAAGCGGAACATGCTGTTCAGGTGGGCCACGAGGCGGCGGTTGAACAGCCCCCCGCCCTTCGCGCTCTCCCGCCGGTGCACGTGGGTCATGCGCGCGTCCGGGACGTAGACCACGCGCCATCCGTGCTGCTTCATGCGGTAGCACCAGTCCACGTCCTCGAAGTACATGAAGAAGCGTTCGTCCATGAGACCCACGTCCGTGATGGCCTCGCGCCGCACCATGAGGCAGGCGCCGAGCATCCAGTCCACCTCGCGCACCGTGTCGTGGTCCCAATCCATCATGAGGTGGTCCCGCACGACGCGGCTGTTCGGGAACAGCCGGCCGATCGGCGTCCGCCGGTGCAGCAGCGTGGACAGCGTGTAGAACGTGCGGCAGGAGTACTGCAGCGTGCCGTCCGGGTTCAGCAGCTTGCCGCCCGCGATGCCCGTGGCGGGATCCGCGTCCATGTGCCGCGCGAGCGCCTCGATCGCGCCGGGTTGCACCTCGATGTCCGGGTTCAGGATCAGCAGGTACCGCCCGGAGGCGGCGCGGATGGCCTGGTTGACCGCGCGCGAGTACCCCACGTTCTCGGCGTTCGCGATCACGCGCACGTCCGGGAACTCGCCCCGCAGCATGGCCACGGTGCCGTCGCGGGACGCGTTGTCCACCACCAGCACCTCGCACGGGCGCGAGGTGTCCGCCCGGCGCAGAGACGCCAGGAGGCTGCGGACGAGGTCGCGGGTCTCGTAGGAGACCACGACCACGCTGATCTCCGGGCGGGTCAACGCGGACGGCCGTTCGCGGCCGTCGCCTTCCCGCCCCAGAGGGACCTGAACCGGAGCTTCCATACCAGCCAGAAGGCCTCCCAGATGATCCGCCGGCTCATCTTCGACGTGCCCGAGTGGCGGTCCACGAACACGATCGGCAGTTCCCGGATCCGGAAGCCCTGCCGCCACGCGTGGAAGTTCACCTCGATCTGGAAGCCGTACCCGTCGGAACCCACGGCATCCAGGTCGATCGACTCCAGCACTTTCCGCCGGAAGCACTTGAAGCCGCCGGTGGAGTCCTTGAGCGGCATCCCGGTGACCCAGCGCGCGTACACGTTCGCGGAGTACGAGAGGATGAGCCGGCGGATGGGCCAGTTCACCACGTTCGCGCCGCCGCCCGTGTAGCGGGACCCGAGCACCAGGTCCGCGCCCTCCTCCTCCGCGATCCGGAGCATCTGGGGCAGGTACTTCGGGTCGTGCGAGAAGTCCGCGTCCATCTCGAACACGAACGGCGCCGCCGTGCGGCCCAGCGCCCACCGGAACCCCTCGACGTACGCGGAGCCCAGCCCGAGTTTCCCGGCCCGATGCAGCACGTGCACGCGCCCGGTCGACGCCTTCAGCCCCTCCGCCACCTGCCCGGTGCCGTCCGGCGAGGCATCGTCCACCACGAGCACCTCGAACCCCGGGTGCGCCAGCACCAGGGGCACGATCTCCGCCAGGTTCTCCCGCTCGTTGTAGGTCGGGATGATGACGAGGGCTCTCACGCCGCCGGGCGACCTCTGCTTCGGGGATCGGGGCGTCCGGCGGGGCCGGCCGGGGGGTTCAAACCGCGGTCGGGGAACATCTTAGCACGACCCCGGGTCACGCGCGCTCCACCTCGCCGCGGTCCTCGGGGCTGAGTGCGCCCCCGGACCGGACCCGCAGGTCCTCCCGGAGGGACGCCACCTGCTCCGCCAGGAACCCCAGCCCGAGCAGCTGCACCCCCACCATCACCAGCAGCATGGCCAGGAACAGGAACGGCCGCGAACCCACGTGCGTGAGGAGCTTCTGGACCACGAGCCCCGCGCCGAGCAGGACGCCGGCGAAGAGCGAGGCCAGGCCCCACGAGCCGAACAGCAGCATGGGCTTGTCCGTGAACGCGAGCTCGAACTTCACGACCAGCAGGTCCAGGAGCCCCCGCAGGATCCGCTTGCGCCCGAACTTGGAGCGGCCGGAGTGCCGCGGGTAGTAGCTGGTGGGGATCTCCTTCACCTTGAACCCGCGGCCGGCGGCCAGGACCACCACGTACCGGTGCCAGTCCGAGCGCAGGCGGATGGTGTCGATCACCTCGCGGCGGAACCCCTTGATCCAGTTCAGGTCGTGCGCGTCCACGCCGAAGAGGACGCGACTCAGGAAGTTGTACACGAGCGAGACGAAGAGCTTCCCCTCCAGCCGCCCGATCCGCCGCCCGCACACGACGTCCACGCCGCCGACCAGCTCGGCCACGAGCTTCGGGATGTCCTCCGCCGGGTCCGACTGCAGGTCCGCGGGCAGGAACACGATGTACTCGCCGCGCACGTTGCGGAACCCCGTGTTGAGGGCCTCCGACAGGCCGAAGTTCCGGCGATGCCGGAAGGGCCGGACGTTGCCGCGACGCGCGGCCTCCGCCTCCACCTTCGCCCACGTGCCGTCCGAGGAGCCGTCGTCCACGAGGACGGTCTCCCCGGACATGCCGCACGCGACGAGGCCCGCCTCGATCCGCTCGAACAGCCGCTCGACGTTCCCCGCCTCGTTGAAGGCGGGAACGATGACCGAGACGCGGGGAACGCTGCTCACCGGACCCTCCTACTCCGCCGGGATGTCGACGGCGTCGCCGCCGGTCGCGAGCGAGCGCTGCGCCGCCTCGAGCGCGGCCACGACCGCCAGACCGGCGCGCCCGTCCGTGCGCGGCACGGCGCGCGTGCGCACGCACTCCACGAAGTGCGCGCACTCCTCGGCCAGCGGCTCGGTGAACGTGATCTTGGGGATGCGGATGTCCCCGGAGTGCAGCTTCAGCTGGAACTCGCCGTACTCGCCGTCCGGGCCCTGCCGCCGCACGCCCTTGTCGTACACCTTGATCTTCCCCTCGGACTCCACGTCGTCGTAGATCACCATCTTCTTCGACCCCACGAACGTGGTCCGGCGCACCTTGCTGGGATCCAGCCAGCTGGAGTGGACGTGCGCGAGCGCGCCGCCCGGGTACTCGAAGACCGCGAACACCACGTCCTCGATGCCCGGCTGCAGGAAGGAACGGCCCACCGCGCGCACGCGGTGCGGCGCCTCGCCCAGCACGAAGTTCGCGATCGAGATGTCGTGCGGCGCCACGTTCCAGAGCGCGTTCACGTCCTTGCGGACCTGCCCCAGGTTCACGCGGCTGGAGTAGATGTACAGCACGTCGCCGATCTCGCCGGAGTCCACCAGCTCCCGCACGTACTTCACGGCAGCGTTGTAGATGAAGGTGTGCCCGGTCATGAGCACGCGCCGGCCGGCGTCCGCCGCCTTCACGAGCTCCCGGGACTGGGCCACGTTCATGGCCAGCGGCTTCTCCACCAGGACGTCCTTGCCGGCCGCCAGCGCCGCCTTCGCCAGCTCGTGGTGCGAGGCCGCCGGCGTGGCCACGATCACGGCGTCCACCGCCGGATCCGCGAGCGCGTCGGCGAAGCCCCGCACGAGCTTCACCCCGGGATGGCGCCGGCCGATCCGGGACAGGCGCCCCTCGTCCAGGTCGCAGACGACGCGCAGCTCGGCCCCCGGCGTCTCCGCCGCGTTCCGGATGAGATTCGGCCCCCAGTACCCCGCGCCGACGACCGCCAGTCCTACCGTGTCCGCCATGACCTGTCTTCCCCCGCGTTCCTCAGTCCTTGAAGCGGTACTTGAGGAGGAACCAGAGCGCGGCGATCCCGTCGCGCCACGTGATCTTCTTCCCTTCCTCGTAGCCCCGGCCGTTGTAGGAGATCGGGACCTCGTACACCTTGCAGCCGCGCTTGAAGATCTTCGCGGTGAACTCCGGCTCGAACCCGAACCGGTTCGTCTCCAGCTTCATGGACGTGAAGATCTCCGCGCGGCACATCTTGAAGCAGGTCTCCATGTCCGTGAGCATCGTGTTGTAGAGCACGTTCGTGACCCAGGTCACCACCTGGTTCCCCAGGTAGTGCCAGTACAGGAACACGCGGTGCGTCCCCAGGAAGCGCGTGCCGTACGTCACGTCGGCGCGGCCGTCCAGGATGGGCGCGGCGAGCACCCCGTACTCCTCCGGGTAGTACTCCAGGTCCGCGTCCTGGATGATCACCAGGTCCCCCGTGACATGCCGCTGCGCCGTGCGGATGGCGGCGCCCTTGCCGCGGTTCACCTCGTGCCGGAAGCACCGGACGTTCCCGCCCTCCAGCCGCTGCAATATGGCGGCCGTCCCGTCGCGGGAACAGTCGTCCACGATGAGGATCTCCTTCTCCAGCGGGAAGGGCGCGGCCTGCACGCGGCGCACGATCTCCTCGAGCGTGCGCTCCTCGTTGTAGACGGGGATGATCACGGTCAGCTTCTTCACCGGCGGAGCTCCTCGATCATCTTCCGGAGGTCGTCGTTCTCCGGATCCAGCCGGAACGACCTCATCAACGCGTCCAGGGCGGCGGCGCGGTCCCCGCGCCGCAGGTGCAGGACGCCCAGGTTCCGCCAGTTCAGCGGGTCGCCCGGACGGGCCAGGATGGCCGTTTCCAGGAGTTCCTCCGCCATGTCGTAACGTTCGAGTTTAAACCAGCAGACGGCTTCCAGCGAGACGAGCTCCGGGGTCTCCGTGCCGCCCTCTTGCCGGAACTTGCGGAAACCGGCAAGGGCTTCCTCCCAGCGCCCCGCCGCGGCCGCGCCGGCCGCCTCCTCGTAGGCCGTGGGCTCGTAGCCGCTCAGGCGCGCCCCGTTCCACTCCCGCGGGAGCCGGCGCAGCTCCACGGTGGAGGCGAACAGCGTCCGCAACGGCCACACCTGCACGACGCGGGTGGAGTCCAGGAGCCCCGGGAATCGCTGCTCCAGGATGTCGCGGTCCCCCTTGCCGCCCACGAACAGGTGCGTCACCCCGTAGCGGGCCAGGAGGTCCGGCGAGCCGGGCGGCCCGAAGTACGGCAGGCAGACGAAGCCGGAATCCTGCGTGAGCGTGGGCGCCAGCGGCCCCAGGATGACCGCGTCCGGCGCGATCATGTGCGGGAAGGACGACTTCAGGTCCTCCAGGGACGTGGTCCGGTGCGCCGCGAACCACGCCCACGCCGCCAGCCCGATCCCGACCTCGATCGCCACCGCCGCGACCACGCCGCGCCGCAGGGCCGCCGCCGGGATCTCCGCGCCGCGGCGCAGCGCGCGCAGGATCTCGGGGCACCACAGCACGAGGACGTACAGCACGATGCCGCACGCGCCCGCCCCGATCAGCCCCTGGCGGAACGTGTCCAACCGAGCGAACACGCCGACGGCCGCGTCGTAGGCCTGCGGCGAGATCCGCGCCGGCGGCAGCGTGAGCCAGTCCAGGGCGATGGACGCCGCGTGCTTGATCGCGTCGATCGCCGTGAACGCGAAGGAGTAGATCCAGAGCGCGATCGGCGCGTGCTCCCCGAACCCCGCCGGCGCCCGCAACCGGAACCCGGGGCACCGCAGCGCGAGCTCCAGCCCGGCCGCGGCCGCGCCGGCGAGGAACGGCGCGAGCAGCACGTAGTAGCGCGGCGCCTTGTACGGGAGCAGCGCGAAGTAGATCCACTGGGACGCGAAGACCAGGGCCCAGAGCAGGGTGCCGTCCGCGAGGCGCGCGCGGCGCGCCGGGCCGTTGAGCAGGGCCCACATCACGAACAGGCCGCCCACCGTTCCCGCCACCGGCATGCGGAAGAAGAACCACGAGCGGCGCACGGCGTTGTAGAACTCGCCGAGGCCGCGCGGGAGGGACTCCAGCAGCGGCAGCGAGCCGTGCAGCCCGGTGGACTGCTGCGCCACGTGCGCGAGGATCTGTTCCCGATGCGGGAGGAAGAGCGCGAACAGCCATGCGAGCGACACGGCGACCCCGCCGGCGGCGACGGCCGCCGCGCCGCGGAGCGAACGGTCGCGCATCGCCGCGAAGACGAGGAGCCCCGGCACGAACCCGGCGGCGTGCATCTTCCCGAGCAGCACGGCCGCCGCCGCCAGCGCGCCGGCGGCCGCCTGCGCCCGCCACGACCGCCCGAGCGCCGCGCCGGCCGACAGCACGAGCAGCAGCGCGGTCACGTTCTCCGCGATCGGCACGCGCGCGAACATGACCGGGAAGCTCGCGAACGCGAACAGCGCCGCGCCGAGCAGCGCCGCGCGCGGGCCGAGCGAGCGCCGCAGCGCCCAGGCGAGAACGGCGATCGTGGCCGCGCCGGCCAGCGCGGACAGCGCCACCGTGGGGAGGCGCCCGGGCCCGGCCGGGAGGTACGCCAGCCACGTGAGCGCGTTCACGAGCGGGAAGATCCAGAGGTCGCGGTTGTAGTCCCGGATCCACTCGCCGAACAGCGCGGCGTTGCGCGCCGCGTGCACGAGGACCGCGGGGTCCGTGTAGATGCCGTTGGACCACGACGTGCGCGACGGGATGTCCGCCAACGGCCAGGCGAACCGCAGCACCAGGCCCGCGACCACCACGGCCGCGATCCACCGGCCCCACGGCCGGCGCGGCGCGGCCGTCCCGTCCGCCGCGGCGCTCACTCGTCGCCGGCCGCGCGCCGCTCCTTCAGCAGCGCGATCTCCTGGGCGAGCGTCTTCACCTGCCGCGACAGGCGCGAGTGCACGACGGAGAAGTGCAGGAGGATGAGCAGGCCGAAACCGAAGCCCACGAGGAACAGCGCGGAGGGCGGATAGCGGATGCCCAGCGCGCCGGCCAGGCGGTCCAGGAGGCCGCGCGATCCCGAGAGGGCCAGCAGCACGACTCCGGTACAGATCCACAGGAGGGCGTACTGCTCGCGCAGCCGCCGCCGGCGCACCAACTCCAGGACCACGGCCAGCAGGAGACCCGATCCGAGCACGGACACCCACAGCACGCGATCCACGCCGTCCGCCTCCTCGCGCGACCCGGAGCCTCGCGCCCGCGGCCCGCGAGGGTAGCACGGGGTCGACGTCGCGTCAGTCTCCCCCGTCCCCGGGCGCATCCCGGGGCGGGACGCGCCGGAACAGCCCGACCAGCACCGCCAGCGTCACCTTCACCACGTAGTACGCGGACCGCGCGGCCGTGATGGACGAGCGCCCGCCGGACCGCTCCGCGAACCGGCACGGCACCTCCCGGATCCGGAAGCCCGCCCGCTTCAGCAGCACGAGCGACTCCACCTCCGGGTAGTCCTGCGGGTAGTGCGCCGCGAGGTATCGCACCACCGGCGCCGAAGCGGCGCGGAACCCGGACGTGGTGTCGCGCAGGCGCTGCCCGGTCAGCGCGCTGACCAGCGCCGCGAACGCCAGGATGCCGAGCCGCCGCGCCCACGGCGCGCGGTACTCGGTGCGCTCCACGAAGCGCGACCCGAGCACGAGGTCCGCCTGCCCGCCCGCGAGCGGCGCGAGCAGCTTCGCGATCTCCCCCGCGAGGTGCTGGCCGTCCGCGTCCACCTGCACCGCCACGTCCCATCCCCCGCGCGACGCGTACAGGAATCCGCACTGCACCGCCCCGCCGATCCCGAGGTTCACCGGGAGGTCCAGCACGGTGGCGCCGGCCGCGCGCGCGCGGGCGGCGGTGTCGTCGAGCGATCCGTCGTTCACCACGACCACGTCCAGGCCGCCGACCCCGCGCAGCCCGGCCACGACGTCCGCCACCGTGGCCGCCTCGTTGTACGCGGGAACGACCGCCAGCACCCTCACGTCCGGGCGCCCCCGCGCCCCGCGCGCAGCACGCCGCGCACGAGGCCGAACCCGCGGGCCCACGTGCGGAGCGACCCCACGAGCGCGAGCGCGAGCGGCGTGGTCGAGCGCGCGTGCCGCGCCACGCGCAGCGCGAGCACGCCGTGCAGGGCGAGCACCAGCGACGCGGCCAGCGCCGCCGCACCGAGCGCCGCCGGCCGCCACGGCGCCACGAGCACGAGCGCCACCGCGGCCATGGCAAGCGGCGGGGCCGCCAGCTCCTCCGGGCCGGCGTACGCGTCCCCGCGCACGCGCCGCGGGTGCCGGCGGTACAGCGCGACCCGCCACTCCCCGTGCCGCGCCTGCTCCCGCAGGTAGCGGCGCAGCGACACCGGGTGGTGGTGGTCCACCACCGCGTCGGGGACGAAGCGGATGCGGAAGCCGGCGTCGCGCAGTCGGTACGACAGGTCGTTGTCCTCGCCGCTGGGCGCGGGGTACGACTCGTCGAAGCCGCCGACGGCCTCCAGCGCGTGCCGCGTGGCCCCGAAGTTGTAGGAGCCGGCGAAGTCCAGCTCGGCGCCGAAGCGCGCGTGCCGCCACGCGATCTCCGCCTGCACGGTCTCCGCCAGCCACGATCCCGGGTTTGCGATCCCGTACGTCCCGCCGCAGACCTCGAAGCCGCGGCCGATGCCGGCGGCGAGCCGCGCGGTCCAGTCCCGCCGCGGCACGCAGTCCGAGTCCGTGAACAGCACGATGCCCCCGGCGGCCGCGCGCCACCCGCGGTTGCGCGCGGCCGCCGGCCCCGCGTTCGCCTGCCGCAGCACGCGGACGCCCGCGCGCTCCGCCAGCGCCGCCGTGCCGTCCGTCGATCCGTCGTCCACCACGATCACCTCGTCCGGCGGCGCCGCCTGCGCGGCGAGGGCGGCGAGCAGGCGCGGCAGCGTGGCCGCCGCGTCGTACGCCGCCACGACCACGGACACGCCGGGCGCGCTCACGCGCGCGCCTCCCACCGCTCGGCCAGCGCGCGGATCGCCACGTCCGCCGTTCCGTGCTCGGCGAGCCAGGCCGCGCCGCGCGCCGCCGCGTCGCGGCGCGGGGCGTCCAGCGCGTGCAGCAGCGCGGCCGCGAACGCCGCCGCGCCCGGCGCCTCCGGGAACGAGACGAACTCCGCGAAGCGCTGGGCGTCCGGCGTGCGCGAGGTCACCACGGGGACGCCGGCCGCCAGCGCCTCGCGCAGCTTGATCGACGCGCGATGCCGGTTCGCCTCGGTGTCCTCCAGGTAGTTCGACGCCACGTCGGCGAGCGCGAAGTAGCCGGCGACCTCGTCGTGCGGCACGCCGCCCGCGAAGCGCACGCGACCCGCGGGCAGGATCTCCGCCGCGAGGGCCTCCAGCCGCGCGCGGTCCCGCCCGTCGCCCACCACGAGGAGGCGCACGTCGGAGCGCTCGACGGCCACGATGCGGAACGCGGACAGCAACGCCCCGAGGTCCGACGCGGGACCGAGGTGCCCCGCGTACAGGATCACGGGACCTTCCTCGAGGCCGAGCCGCTCGCGCAGCCCCGGCGGCGCCGTCGCCCGCGTGAAGCGGGCCACGTCCACCGGCTGCTCCACCCACACCGGCGCCGCCCGCGCGCCGCGCAGCTCCGCGATGCGCTCGCGGAGCGGCTCCGTGTGCGTGGTCACGTCGTCGGCCGCGCGCGCGGCCGCGCGGAAGAACCCGCCCACGATCCGGCGCGCGAGGCCCTCCGGGTAGTACGCCTCGTCCAGGTCGTCGAGATCGACCGCCACGTGCGCGCCCAGGCGGCGCGCGAGCTTCGCCGGAAGCCACACGTTGGGGAGCGCCTTCAGCGTCCAGCAGATCTCGGGGCGCAGCGCGAGCACGGCGCCCGCCCCGTGCGCCGCCCACAGCGGGGCCTGCCACTCGGGCGCGACGGGGAGCCGCGGGCAGGGGTGGCGGCGCACACCCTCGGGCGTCTCGGGCGCGGTGCCCGGCACCGCGGGCTCGAGCAGGTGCACGTCGTGGCCGCGGCGCGCCAGCGCGCCGGCGAGCGCGCGGAACCGGAGCGCGCTCCCGGACTGGTGCTCCACCGACGACAGCATGAGGATCCGCATCAGTGCACGTACCCCAGCGCGCGCAGGCGGCGCTCCACCTCGGGATCCAGGACCGCCTCGGGCACGTCGTCCGGCGCGGCCGGGCGCAGTCCCGCCCATGCCGTCCCCGTCGCCGCGCCGGGCGCGGTCTCGCCCGGGTCGGCGCTCAACACGAACGCCTCCGCGGTCCCGAGGTCCCAGTCCGTGAGCGTCTTCCCGATCGTGCCGTCCGGCAAGACCCCCACGACCGCCGACCGGCGCCCGCGCCCCTCCGGGGGAAACGTCTCCGCCACCACCGGGGCCCCGCCGGCTTCCGGGAACGGGCGCCCGTACGCGGCCGCCACGAGAAAGCCGGCCACGTCGGCCCCGGAGCGCGGGGGCGCGGCGCCCACGAGCCGCCCGGTCGCGCCCGGCGCCACGCCGTCGGCCGAGCCGGCGACCCACGGGATGCGCAGGTCCTCCTCGAACAGCAGCGCGCCGTGCGTGAGGTCCCCGTGCTGCAGCAGCCCCTCGCCGTGGTCCGCGGTCACGAACGCGGCGCCTCCGGGCGCGGCCTCCTCGAACGCGCGCAGGAGCCGGCCCACGGCGCGGTCGGTGCCGCGCACCTCCGCGTCGTAGTCGGCGATCGGCCAGCCGGTCGCGGGCCGACCCGCCGCCGTCCACGACGGCGACTCCCGCGCGAAGCGGTGCCGCAGGGGCGCGTCCGCGTGGTACGGCGTGTGCGGATCGAAGAGGTGCACCCACAGGAAGCGCGGCGACGGCGTGGCCTCGAGCCACGCGACGGCGGCGTCCACGGTGTGCGTCGCGCGCCGCTCCAGCAGGTCCCCCGGAAGCACGCGATCCGCCGCGCGCACGAGCGCCAGCGACGTGAGCAGCGGGTGGACGCGCTCGAACGGCGAGAAGGCGTCGTCGTACGTGGCGAAGCCGCCGGCCAGCCCCGACAGCCCGGCCTTCAGCGGGATCCCGCTGACGAACGCGCCGCACCGGAAGCCCTCCGCCGCGAGCGACTCGACGATCGTCGGCACGTCCTCCCCCAGCGCGGTCCCGTTGTTCCGGACGCCGTGCGCCCGCGGGGAGAGTCCCGTGAGCAGCGAGCAGTGGCTGGGATTCGTCAGCGGCACCGTCGCCCAAAGCACGTCCACCCCGCCGAGCCGCGCGTGGCGATCGATCCACGGCGTGGTGCCCCGCGGGTAGCCGAAGACGGAAAGGTGATCGGCGCGCGTCGTGTCCAGGGTGACGAGCAGCACGTCGCGGGCGCCCGCCGGGGCCCGGCGCGGCTCCGGCGCGGGGCCGCGCGCCACGGTGGGCGCGGCGGCGACGGCGCACGCCAGGAACAGCGCGGATCCGGTCACGCGCAGGCCGGTCCGGCTCGCGGACCACGAGGCGAAGGCGCGGAGCGGCGCGCGGAGCAGCAGCGCGATCAGCGTCGCGCCGGCCAGCAGGCCGGCGTTCGCGGCCAGGCTCCCGGGCGAGAGGATCGGCTCGCCGAAGAACCACCGCACGTGCACCCGCACGCCGCACCACAGGAAGAGCCCGAGCGCGAGCGCGAGCCCGGCCACGGTGCCCGGCCGCGGGCGCCCGGTCAGGGCGCGCGACATGCCGGCCAGGAAGCCGGCCGCGCCGCCGGCGAGCCCGTACAGGGCCGTGCTGCACGCGACGAAGCGCACGGCGGCCGCCGCGCCCGGCACCGACGCCGGATTCTCGCGGACGATGCTCGCGCCGTCGAGCAACCCGGCGACCACGCCGGCCGCCAGCCCCGTGGCCGTCACCGCCCACACGCGCGCACACCCCCGCCGCCGGCCTTGTCGCCGGCCCGGATTCCGTTACGCTGCACCGTCCCATCCTCCCGAGGATCCGCCGTGCGCCGCTGGGTCGTCATCGCCGCCTCGCTCGCCCTCGTGCTCGCGCTCGCCCGCGCCGCCGGCTTCGGGACCATCGCGGCCGTGTGGGGTTCCGTGGATCCGCGCGGCATCGCCGTCGCCGTGGCCTGCTACTACGCGTGCCTCGGCGTGCGCGTGCTCGCATGGCGCCGCCTGCTCGGGGACGCCGCGCCCCCGCTGCGCACGCTGGCCCCGCCGCTCGCGCTCGGCTTCGTCCTCGCCAACGTGGCCCCCGCGAAGTCCGGGGAGCCCGCATCGGCGCTCCTCCTCGCGCGGGCCGCGGGCATCCCGCGCTCCGTCACCCTTTCCGTGCTCACCGCGGAGCGGGGCGCGCACCTCCTGGCCCTGCTGGCGACGTTCGTGCCCGCGGCCGCCTTCGCGGCGGGCGCCCGCCTCCAGCTGTCCGGCGCGGCGCGCACCGCCGCCGTCGTGCTCGCGATCCTGCTCGTGGCCCTGCCGTTCGTGCCGGCGGTCCTGGGCCGTGCCGCGGAACTCGCCCCGCGGCTGCCGCGCAGCGGCGCGGCGCTCGGCCGCTACCTCCACGCACTGTCCGCGCTGCTGCGCGCCCCGCGCGGGCTCGTCGTGCTCTTCGCGCTCTCCCTGGCCTTCTGGACCCTCCAGTACGCCTCCCTGGGCGCGATCCTCCGCGCGGGCGGCGTGCCCGTCAATCCGGCGCAGGCGGCCGCCGTGGCCGGCGCGGCCATCCTGGGGGGCACGCTGTCCCTGCTCCCCCTCGGCACGCAGGACGGGATCTCGGCCCTGGCGCTGGGCACCCTGGGCGTTCCGCTGTCCACGGGGTTCGCCCTGGCCCTGTTCCACTCGGCGCTCGGGCTGGCCTGCGGCGGCCTCCTCGCCGTCCTCCTCGGCGCCGCGGCGGCGCGCTCCCGCGCCCCCCACGAGAAAGGGAGCCCGGGGGCTCCCTGAAGGACCCGCGCGTCCGCCCCGGGGCGGCGGCGTGGTCAGATCCAGCCGAGCGCCTTCCGGCGCAGGAACGCCTTCCCGAGCCGGAGCGTCTGCCCGAGGTCGTCCCGGGAGCGCAGCGCGCGCTTGACCATCATTCCCACGTACTGCGGGCGCAGGTAGTACTGCCGGTACGCGCTGGTGGCGTACTGCTCGATGGCCTCGCGCGACAGCCCGTCCCCGCCGTTCTTCTCGTACGACACGGCCGCCTTCGAGAAGCCGTCATGCTGCGACCAGTCCTCCCCCGACACCAGGGAGCCGTCCTTCTCCACGAGCTCCATGAGCCGCGTGCCCGGCAGCGGCGTGGCGATGCCGAACTGGCAGAACTCCGCGTTCAACTCGTACGCGTACCGGATGGTCTTCTCGACGGTCTCCTTCGTGTCCCACGGGAAGCCGAGGATGAAGCAGTTGTGCACGTCGATGCCGGCGCCCTTCGTCCACTTCGTGGCGTTCTCGATGTCCTGGACCTTCCCGTTCTTGCGCATCTTGTCCAGGATCTCCTGGCTGGCGCTCTCGCAGCCGTACAGGATGCGGGAGCAGCCGGCCTTCTTCATCTCCGCCAGCAGCTCCGGATCCACGCGATCCGGCCGGCACTGCGGCGCCCAGGTGAGGTCCATCCGCTTCCCCGAAAGCAGCCGGCACACCGCGAGCACACGGTCCCGGTTCAGCTCGAAGATGTCGTCGTCGACGCGGATCTCCTTCACGCCGAACTCGCGGTGCAGGTGCTCCATCTCCGCCACCACGCGCTCGGCGGACTGCGCGCGCCACTTGTGCCCGTAGATGGTCTGCGGGAACCAGCAGTAGATGCACTGGTACGGGCAGCCGCGGCTCGTGATCATCGTGGCGGCGGGCGTGCGGCGGAACACGCTCTCGTGGTAGCGCTCGAAGTCGATGAGGTCGTACGCGGGGAACGGCAGGGCGTCCAGGTCCGCCACGTGGCGGTACTTCCCCACCTCGCGCACCTCGCCGGTCCCGGGGTCCCGGACCGAGATCCCCTCCACGCGGGTCCACTCGTCCGTGCCCGCGGCCAGGGACCTCGCCACCTCGAGGAGGGATTCGTCGTACTCCCCGCGCAGCGCGAAGTCCACCGATGGCGTCTCGCGGACCACCTGCGTGCCGAGCGGCGTGACGAAAGGCCCCACGAAGCCCACGCGGGTGCCGCCACCGGCGGCCTTCACGCGCTGCGCCAGCTCCTTGTCCACGTGGATCTTGATCTGCTCCACGTACATCACCACGAGGTCCGCCGCGTGCGCCGCCACCTTCGGCACCAGCTCGTCGAACGACACGCCCTCGGCCTGGCAATCGATGTACGCCACCTCGATGCCCGCGTTCCGCAGCACCGCCGCGGCCTGCAGGTTCAGGTACGAGTACGTGATCTCCCCGGTCACCGACAGCGCCGGGAACCGCCGCCCGCCCTTCGTGAAGTGCGACGCGGGGGACCAGTCCAGCGTGGGCGGCGTGTCGACGAAGAGGACCTTCACTCGTCCCCGCCTCCGGCGACCTTGCGCGAGCGCCCGAAGTAGTCCACGAAGCTCTTCAGCCCGTGCAGCTTCGCGCGGACGTCCGAGAGGTTGCGCATGTTGCGGGCGATGGTCTTCACCTGCTTCGGCCGCAGGTAGAAGCTGCGGAGCCCGTGGTCCACCAGGTCCTGGATCTCGCGCAGCGAGAGCCCGGGGATGTCCACCACGCCGCGCTGCTCGCGGTCGGAGTCCACCCAGTCGCCCCAGTCCTTCGCGACGACGTAGCCGTTCCGCTTCGCCCAGTCGTAGTACGCGGTCCCGGGGTACGCGGCCACGCCCGTGAACTGGCAGGTGTCGATGGGCAGCTCCTGCGCGAAGCGGATGGTCTGCAGCGCCGTCTCCCGCGTCTCGCCCGGGCCGCCGATCATGAAGCAGCCGTGGATGCGGATGCCCTCCGCGCTGGCCGCCTCGGCGAACTCGCGCATCTTCTCCGTGCCGATGCCCTTCTTGATGCGCTGCAGCATGGGGTCGTTCCCGAATTCGAACCCCACGCAGAACATGCGCGCGCCGGACTCCCGCATGAGCCGCAGGGTCTCCCGGTCCGTGAGGTCCGGACGCGCGTTGCAGCTCCACGAGATGCGCTTGTCGATGCCGCGGTCCATGATCCCGCGGCAGATCTCCCGGAGCCGCTCCAGGTGCGTGGACAGCGTGAGCGTGTCGTCCTCGAACATGATCTCCTTGAGCTGCGGGAACAGCTCCAGGTCGTATTCCATCTCGTCCAGGACGCGCTGCGCGGACATGGTGCGGTAGCGGTGCCCGTACATCACCTGCGGGAGCTGGCAGAACGTGCACTTCGCCGGGCAGCCGCGGCCGCCGATCAGCGTGAGGAACGGGAACAGCTTGCCGGCGTCGTGGTAGTCCTCCACGTCGATGTGCCGCCAGGCGGGATGCGGGAGCGCGTCCAGGTCCTCGATGACCGGCCGGTCCGGCTCGTGGCGGACGGCGTCCCCGTCGAGCCACGAGAGACCCTGCACGCCCTCCGGCGCGCCGCGGTCCGCGATCTCGCGCAGCGTGAAGTCGTATTCCCGGCGGGTCACCGCGTCCAGGAAGCCCTTCCCGCGCTGCAGCGTGTCGTCCGGCTCCGCGGACACGTGCGACCCCACCATCACGGTGAGCGCGCCCCCGGTCACGCGCTTCGCCATCCGCGCGTGCTCCAGGTCCACCAGGACCGAGGGCGTGGTGGCGTACACGACGACCAGGTCCGGCCCGAACGCGCGGATGCGGCCCTCCACGTCGGCCATGGGCATGTCCTTGGCCTGCGCGTCCAGGAAGACGCACTCGTGCCCCGCCTGCTCCAGCACGGCGGTGGCGCGGCAGAGGTAGTCGGGGTGGCGCTGCACGCGGCCGCGGGACTTCGCGAACCACCGGGCCGTCTTGACGAAGCCCTCGCCGAACGCGGGATTGACGATGAAGACCTTCACGCTGCCTCCGCGCGTTGCGTGGATCGTCGGTGCGGCCCCCCCGCGCCGGGAGCGGGACGGGCGATCAGGCCCCGGCCGAGATCTCCGTCTCCAGCCAGGCGGCCTCCTGCCGGAGGCCTTCCTCCACGGGGGTCGAGGGATTATACCCGAACTCCTCGCGGCCCTTGGAGATGTCCGCGTGGGTGTGGGGCACGTCCCCTTCCATGGGCGCCGTGTAGTTGATCCTCGCGCGCCGCCCCACGAGGTCCTGCATGATCTCGAGGATGTCCCCGAGCGGGCGCCGCGAGCCCCCGCCCACGTTGAAAACGCGACTCTTCGTTCGGGTTTCCCCGGCCCGCACGGTGGCGTCCACCACATCGGCCACGAACGTGCAGTCCCTACTCTGCGCCCCGTCGCCGTACACGTCGAGGGGGCGGTCCAGGAACATCGCCCGCAGGAACTTGTGGAAGCCCATGTCCGGCCGCTGCCGCGGGCCGTACACGGTGAAGTACCGCAGGGCGCAGTAGTCCAGGCCCCAGTTCTCCGCGTACAGCGCGCACAGGTGCTCGCACGTCACCTTCGTGGCCCCGTACGGGGAGTTCGGCTCCAGCCGCGCGTCCTCGCGCGTGGGGAGCGGCGCCCGCTTCCCGTACACGGACGACGTGGACGCGAACGCGAGGCGCACCCCGTCCCGCCCCTTCAGCGCTTCCAGCAGCCGCTGCGTGGCGCGGATGTTGTGCCGCACGTAGTGCTCGAAGTCCGTGCCCCAGCTGGCGCGCACGCCGGCCTGCGCGGCCAGGTGGTACACGATCGACGCATCCGCGAGGACCGGCGCCAGGTCCATCGCGGCGAGATCCCCCTCCACGAGGCGGAAGCCGCGCGCGTCGCGCAGCGGCGCCACGTTGCGCTCCTTCGTGGCGCGCGCGTAGTAGTCCGTGAAGCAGTCCACGCCGACGACCTCGTCGCCGTTCGCCACGAGGCGCTCGCAAAGGTGCGACCCGATGAACCCGGACGCCCCCGTCACCACCACTTTGCGTCCCACGCCTCCCCCTCCGGCGGCCTAGCCGCCCGCCTCCGTCCCGCTGCCGCCCGCGCGCGCCTGGCGCTCGCGGCGCACCTGCTCCAGCCGCTCGCGCGCGGACTGGTCCGTCGGGTTGCGCTCGATCCAGCGCTGGAGCACGTTCTCCGCGTCCTCCAGCCGGCCGAGCTCGTAGTACGTGCTGAACAGGCTGGCGAGCAGGTCCTGCGAGTACGGATCCACGCGCAGTCCCCGCAGGTACCAGTCCAGCGCCTCGTCCGTGTTCCCCTGGCGCTGCGCCAGGTAGCCGAGCCCGAGGTACACGCGCAGGTCGTCGGGGCGGATCCTCTCGCGCTCCCGGTAGAAGCGCTCCGCCTCGTCGTACCGCCCGGCCTCCAGCAGCAGCCCGCCGAGCCCGCTCACGATGGGATCGTAGTCCGGCGCGATCGCCACCGCGCGCTGCATGCACTCCACGGCCTGCGCGGTGTCCCGCAGCCCGCGGTACGCCAGCGCCATCCGCGCCCAGGCGGCCGCGTAGTTCGTGCACAGCTTCTCGTCGTTCTCGTCCCGGTGGACGTCCGGATCCAGCGTGCCGTCCTCGCGCAGCAGCCCGCGGTACCGGTACACCTCCTCCAGGTTCCGGCGGGTCGTGGCCAGGTCCACGTTGTCCACGATGTGCCCGTACTCGCCGGGGACGTCGCCCTGGCCCGCCGCCGCGGCGCGTTCCGTGGCCTGCTTCGGCAGGTCCGGGTCCAGCCGGAAGACCAGCCCCTGGAGCGCGAGGTACGGGTCCAACTCCATGAGGTCGTCCACGGTCACCGCGAAGTACACGGGCTTCTTCTCGCCGCCGCCCTCGAACACGGCGTTCACGATGTCGTTCGTGACCAGGTCCTTCACCCAATGGATGCGCCCGGTCTGCGGGTCCTGCACCGGGCGGAGCTTCCACAGCTGCTCCGTGGTGTAGTTCATCGGGACCCTCGGCTCCTCGTTCCGCAGCTGCGACCCGTACCACGGCGTGTTCAGCAGCGACAGGTTCACGATGCGCACGTCCTTGCGGAAGCCGTGCACCTCCTGCAGGTACCAGAGGGGGAACGTGTCGTTGTCGCCGTTGGTGAAGAGGACGGCGTTCGGCTCCAGCGCGACCAGCATGTTGTAGGCGTAGTCGTGCGCCACCCAGTTCCCGCGCCGGTCGTGGCTGGCCCAGCCGCCGCGCACCGGCAGCGCCGCCACCAGCACGCACAGCACGCTCACCGCGAACGCGAGGGGCCGCCGCGCACCGGACCCGACACCGCGCAGCACCGTATGCGCCAGCCACCCCAGCCCCATCCCCATCCACACCGCGTACCAGAAGAACCCGGGCGCGAAGAAGTAGTCCCGCTCGCGCACCTCGTGGTCCGTGAAGTTCATCTTCAGCACCAGCGCGAGCGAGGTCCACACGAACAGGAGCCCCACGAGCACGAAGGACCGGGGATGCCGCCGCCAGTGCAGGATCATGCCGGGCACGCCCAGCACCCAGGCCAGGAACGACGGGTTCCACTGCTCGCGGAAGTACCGCCAGAACATGTGGTCGAACTGGAAGACCCAGGTGGCCTGCCGGTCCAGGAACGGCGGCGGACGGTACTGGGCGCGCAGGATCACGTCCCAGAACGCGTTCCAGTTGTCCGGCTGCGCCTCGTTGATGGCGGGGTCCAGCGCCGATCGGATGGGCAGGTACAGGTGGCAGCTGAAGCCCAGCACGGTCACGAGCGTGAGCAGGAAGCCCAGGTCGGTGAACGGGTTCTCGAAGCGCTTGGGCGCCGGCAGGAGCAGCCACGGCGTCAGGAAGGCCGCGAGCGGCGCCCCCACCGCCAGCACGCGCCGGAGCACGGGCGAGTCGACCTCCAGCACGCCCCACAGGGCCAGGACCACGGCCAGCCCGTGCATCGTGAGGAGCGTGGCGCGGTGCCGCTTCGAGTACTCCGCCGGCAGGAGTCCGAGCTGCAGGGTGGGCAGCACGAGGAGTCCCACCACGAGCAGGAAGAACTGCAGGTCCTTCGCCATCGTGAGCACCACGACCAGGCTGATCGGCAGCGCGAGCCGGCGCTCGTGCAGGAACGCGAAGGGCAGGATGGCGAGCGCGGCCAGGTAGGTGGCCAGGTGCACGCCGATGTTCAGGGACAGCAGGTACGCCACGACCACGAGGAGGCGCTCGTCCTTCGGCTCCGAGTCCGCCCAGACGAGCACGAGCCACGCCGCCAGCGCGGCCCACATGCCGCTGACCGCGTACACCTCCGCCTCGATCGAGTTGATCCACAGCGTGTTCGAGAACGCCGCGAAGAGTGCCGCGGTGACGCCGGCGAGCGTGGCCGGGAGGCACGGGCCGCCGGTGCCGTCCCCCCACACCTTCTTCCCGATGCGCACGACCGACAGGTACAGGAACAGCGCGGCGAGCGCGGACGGCACCGCGCTGAGCAGGTTGACCGACTGGGCCACGGAGAACAGGCCGAGCGCCGAGTGGAACAGGATCGCGAAGAACCGGCCGCACAGCACGTACAGGGGCGTGCCCGGCGGGTGCGGGATGCCCAGGGACCAGGAGGTGGCGATGAACTCGCCGGAGTCCCAGAAGGAGGTGTCCGGGGACAGCGTGATGCCGTAGACGGCCATCGCCGCGGCCCCGACGAGGATGGCCACGGCCGTGTTGGCGCGATCCGGGACCCGGGCCGGGGCCGGCCCCGCGGGGCCTTCGCGCACCTCTGGGATGGGAGCCGTGCTCGCCGTGGTCATGATCCGGGGTTTCCCGAGGAGGTTTCGCGTGGCCGGCGGTCCGGCCGGTGGACTCTAGAAGCCGACCCCGATGCCGTCAACTCGGCCCGCCGGCGCGCCACTCGTCGAGCACGTCGCCGAGGCTGGTCTCCAGGGCGATGCGGGGGGCGAAGCCGAACGCCTCCCGGGCCCGGGCGGGATCGCCGCGGATCTCGTCCACGTCCCCTTCGCGCTGCCGCGCGGTCTCGCTGACGATCTCGACCGGACGCTTCGCCCGCCGGGCCATCCACTGCGCGATCTCCCCGATGGAGACGGAACGGCCGGAGCAGAGGTTGTACGCCTCCCCCGCCGGCGCCCGTTCCAGCGCGTCGCGGTAGCCGCGCACCATGTCCCGCACATCCGTGAAATCCCGTCGCGGCGAAAGGTTCCCGACGCGGAGGACCGGCTCGACCTCGCCGCGCTCGATGGCGGCCACCTGCGCGGCGAAGTCCGGCACGACGAACCCGCGGCGCTGGCCCGGGCCGACGTGGTTGAACGGGCGCAGCCGGATCACGGCGAGACCCCAGGCCCGCGCGGCGAACGCCGCGGCGTCGTCCGCCGCCGCCTTGCTCAGCCCGTACGGCGTGCGCGGATTCGGCACGCACGTCTCCCGCACGGGCAGGTCCTCCGGCGGCGGCGCCCCGTACAGCTCGGCGGAGGTCACGGCGCACACCCGCGCGTCGGGCGCGGCCGCGCGGACGGCGGCCAGCAGCCGCACCGTCCCCTCCGCGTTCGCGCGGTACGTGCCCACGGGATCGCGGTGGGACCGACCCACGTCCGCCTGTCCCGCGAGGTGCACGATGCCCTCCGGGCGCGCCGCCGCGAGGGCGGCCTCGAGGGATCCGTCCTCCAGCAGCTCGCACGCGAGCCAGCGGACATCGCCGCCCGGAGGCGGGGACTCCCCGGGGCGGTAGGTGGCGGACGGGTCGTCGCCGCGCCGGAGGCACTCGGCGAGAAGATGCCGTCCGACGAAGCCGGACGCCCCGACGATCAGCACCCTCATGCGGGCGCGAGCGCGGCCAGGTCGGCGTCGACCATGCGCGCCACGAGCTCGTCGAAGGAGACCTCCGGACTCCACCCGAGCATGGCCCGCGCCTTCGAGGGGTCCCCCACGAGGATCTCGACCTCGGCGGGGCGGTACAGTGCCGGGTCCACCACGACGTGGTCCTTCCAATCCAGCCCCACGTGGGCGAACGCGCGCTCGGCGAACTCCCGCACGGTGTGCGACTGCCCGGTGGCGATCACGTAGTCCCCCGGCTCCTTCTGCTGCAGCATCAGCCACATGGCGCGGACGTAGTCCCCGGCGAAGCCCCAGTCGCGCCGCGCGTCCAGGTTGCCGAGCCGGAGCTCCTTCGCGCGGCCCGCCCGGATGCGCGCCACGCCGTGCGTGATCTTGCGCGTCACGAACTCCAGGCCGCGCCGCGGCGACTCGTGGTTGAACAGGATGCCCGACACGGCGAACAGGTCGTAGCTCTCCCGGTAGTTCACGGTGATCCAGTGCCCGTACGCCTTCGCCACGCCGTACGGACTGCGCGGGTGGAACGGGGTCAGCTCGTTCTGCGGCGTCTCGCGCACCTTGCCGAACATCTCGCTGGACGAGGCCTGGTAGAAGCGGATGGACGGATCCACCTGCCGGACCGCCTCGAGCGCCCGCGTGACGCCGAGTCCGGTGAACTCCCCGGTGAGGACGGGCTGCGCCCAGGACGTGGGCACGAAGCTCTGCGCCGCGAGGTGGTAGAACTCGGTGGGCCGGAACGCCTTCAGCGCATCGATCATGGACGTCTGGTCGTGGATGTCGGCCTGCAGGATCGTCAGCCGGTCCCGCAGGTGCTCGATGCGCTCCGCCTTGTCCGTGCTGGAGCGCCGCACCACGCCGGCGACCTCGTACCCCTTGGACAGGAGCAGCTCCGCGAGGTAGGACCCGTCCTGCCCCGTGATCCCGGTGATCAGCGCCCTCATGCCGGAACCCCCGCGCCGGCCCGCGCCGCCACCGCCCGCCGCATCGCGTCGAGCATCCCGTCCGCGCACCGGTCCCAGGAGTACTCCGCCGCGTGCGCCAGGGCGCCCTCGGTCAGCCGCCCCCGCAGCGCCTGGTCCGAGACGAGCCGATCGATGGCGTCCTCCAGGGCCGCGCCGTCACCGTGCGGCACCAGCAGTCCGCTGGCCTCGTGGCGCACGGCCTCCTTGAGCCCGGGCGAATCGCTGGCGATCACCGGCGTGCCGCAGGCCTGGGCCTCCAGGCAGGTCAGGCCCCAGCCCTCCTTCGGCGACGTCATCACGAACCCCCAGGCGCTCCGGTACAACCGCACCTTCTCCTCCTCGCTGACGCGCCCGACGAAGCGCACGTGGGACGCGGCGCCGATCCGTTCCGCGTGCCGTCGGAGCGGCTCCAGATAGTCCCCGGATCCGGCAACGGTCAAGCGCAGATGCGGATGCCGCGACGCGCCGAGCCGGCCCACCGCCTCCACCACGAGGTCCAGCCGCTTGTACCGGCGGATGCGTCCGAGGCACAAGAGCGAGGGCTGCGGGTCCCGCGGCGGGTCCGTTGCCGGGCGGTACGTCGCGTGGTCCAGGCCGTTGTGCACGACCTCGATCCGGTCCGCGCGCAGCCCCCGCCGCACGAAGTCCTCGCGGGTGGTCCCCGAGACGACCGTCATCGCCGTGTCGCGGTAGACCCAGGGCAGCACCAGCTCGCTCGCGAACACCACGCACGCCACCGGGAACGGCGCCTCCTGGAAGATCGTGCCCCCGAACAGGTGGTGCCCCCGTCCCACCACGGGGGCCGGCGACCACAGCGGCGTGCACAGGGGGATCTTGTTCAGGTTCTCGACGACGACGTCGTAGGCCTCCTCGCGGAACAGCCGCCGCATCGCGGCGGGTACCGCGAGGTGGAACGTGTGCCGGCCGCCCACGCGGACGATGCGCAGGTCGTCGAGCCGATCCTCCGCGGGCGCGTCCCCGTACCCGGAGCACAGGAGCGTGACGCGGTGCCCCCGCCGGGCGAGGCGGCCGAACGTCTCGTGGACGGACAGCTCCGATCCCCCGGCCCAGGGGTTGGTGCGGTCGTTCCAGTCGAGGACGAGGATCCGGAGCGTCACTGGCCCACGGCGAGGCGCTTGGCCAGCACCTCGGGCAATCCCGCCGCGCGGATCTTCCGGGCGGTGGCGTCCAGGTCGTACTCCACGCGGCGGGCCACCATCCGCTTCGTCACGGGATCCCACAGCGCGTACGAGGCGCGCCAGTCGCCGTCCCGCGGCTGCCCCACGCTGCCCACGTTCAGCAGCGCCCGGTCGTCCCCCGCCACCTGCACCACGTCGTCCTCGACGACGACGAGGCGGCCCTTGCGCAGCAGCACGCGCAGCGCCACGTGCGAGTGGCCGACGAAGCAGACCGGCTCCGGGCACGCCTCGAACGCGTTCCACGCCTCCTGCTCCGTGAGGATGTAGTGCCAGGCCGGCGGGTCGTCCGGCGACGCGTGGACATAGCGTGTGTCGCCGTCCACGTGGTCGTAGGGAAGCGCGCGCAGCGTCTCCAGGTTCTCCTTCGTGAGCTGCTCGCACGTCCAGCGGATGGCGATGCGCGCCACCTCGTTGAAGTTCTCCGCCAGCCGCGGGTTGCAGGCGGCGGCGTCGTGGTTGCCCAGCACGATGGCCGACGCTTCGGACCGCACCAGCTCCAGGCACGCGTTCGGATCCGCGCCGTAGCCGACCACGTCGCCGAGGCAGTGGATGCGGTCCGCCTTCTCGCGGCGCGCGTCCGCGAGCACGGCCTGCAGCGCCTCCAGGTTCCCGTGGATGTCCGAGATGACCGCGATCACGTGCCGACCTCTTCCGACGGCGCTTCCCGCGCGATCCGGTCCAGGACCGCGTTGACCAGCCCGGCCGACTCGGCCGAGCTGTATTTCTTCGCGATTTCCACGTATTCGTCGATGGAAACCTCCGGGGGAATCCACTTCCAGAAGAGGATCTCCGCGGCCCCGAGGCGGAGGATGGAGCGGTCCACGACGCCGAGCCGGGACAGGCCCCACCGGTCGCACGCGCCCTCGAGGACCCGGTCCACGTCCGTGCGGTGGGCGCTCACCGTCTCCAGCAGCTCCTGGGCGAAGCGGCGGGCCTCCGCGTCCCCGTCCCCTTCCGGGTCCAGATCCTTGAGGGCGTCCTCCAGGCCCTTGCCCACGAGGTCCAGGCGGTACAAGGCCTTGAAGGCGGTCTCCCGTCCGAGCCGGCGGCGTCCCATCAGCCCTCCCGCACGCGGGCGGCGAGGTCCGCCATCTCGAGCGCGGTGCGCGCGGCGTCGCGCCCCTTGTCCCCGGCCGCGCCGCCCGCGCGAGCCAGGGCCTGCTCCGGCGTGTCCGTGGTCAGCACGCCGAACGTCACGGGCACGCCGCTCTCCAGGGCGACCCGCGCGAGCCCGCGGGCGCACTCCCCCGCCACGTAGTCGAAGTGCGGCGTCTCCCCGCGGATGACGGCCCCCAGGCAGACGACGGCGGCGTAGCGCCCGCTGCGCGCCGCGAGCGATGCCGCGAGCGGCAGCTCGAACGCCCCGGGAACGCGGATCTCGTGCACGTCCTCGCGCGGGACGCCGCACGCCACGAGCTCCTCCACCGCGGACCGCGCCAGCCGCGACGTCACGAAGTCGTTGAACCGCGCCACGACGACCGCGATCCGGCCTCCGCGCGCCTCGGGACGCCCCTCGTAGGAGGTCATTCGCGGGGCGGTCCGGGCAGGTCGGGCAGCAGGTGCCCCAGCTTGTCCCGCTTCGTGGCCAGGTAGCGCAGGTTCTCCGGCTTCGGCGGGACCGTGAGCGCCACGCGATCCACGATGGTCAGCCCGTAGCTCTCCAGCCCGATCCGCTTCGACGGGTTGTTCGTCAGCAGGCGCATGCGGCGCACGCCGAGATCGAAGAGGATCTGCGCGCCGATGCCGTAGTCCCGCTCGTCGGCCTTGAAGCCCAGCATCTCGTTCGCGCTCACCGTGTCCGCGCCGCGGTCCTGCAGGTTGTAGGCGCGGAGCTTGTTCGCGAGCCCGATGCCCCGGCCTTCCTGCCGCATGTACAGCAGCACGCCGGAGCCCGCCTCGTCGATCGCCTTCATCGCGGCGTCCAGCTGCTCGCCGCAATCGCAGCGGCGGGAGTGGAACAGGTCCCCGGTGACGCACTGCGAGTGGACCCGCACGAGCGGGTCCCCTTCCGCGAGGCGCGCGGGATCCCCCTTCACCAGCGCGACATGCAGGTCGTCCTCGTACGTGCAGGCGTACAGGACCATGGTCCAGTGCCCGAAGTCCGTGGGCAGCGGCGTCTCCACGAGCCGGCGCACGAGGGACTCCGCGCGCCGGCGGTGCTTGATGAGGTCCTCGATCGAGATGAGCGTGAGCCCGTGCGTCCGCGCGAACTTCCGGAGATCCGGGAGGCGCGCCATGGTCCCGTCCTCGTTCAGGATCTCGCACAGCACGCCCACCTCGGGCCGGCCGGCCAGGCGACACAGGTCCACCACCGCCTCGGTGTGGCCGGCGCGGCGCAGCACGCCCGCCTCCACCGCCCGCAGCGGGAAGATGTGGCCGGGGCTGGCGAAGTCCCAGGCCTTCGCCTCCGGGTGCGCCAGCCGGCGCAGCGTGATGGCCCGCTCCTCCGCGCTCACGCCGGTGGTGGTGCCCTCCACCGCGTCCACGGAGACGGTGAACGGCGTCTTCATCTTCGCGGTGTTCCGGTCCGTCATGAGCGGCAGGCGGAGCCGGTCCGCCACGTGCGGGGCCATGGGGGCGCACAGGATCCCGCGCGCCCACCGGACGATGAAGTTCACCTGCTCCGCCGTGGCCACGTCCGCGGGCATCACGAGGTCTCCCTCGTTCTCGCGGTCCTCGTCGTCGACCACGATCACCATGCGGCCCGCGCGGAAGTCCTCGATGGCGCGCTCGATCGGGTCCAGGGGCGCGTCGTCCTTCGTCTCCACGAGGTCCATCTCCATCCGGCTCACGGCTGCTCCCCCCGCGCGTGGAGCACGTAACGGGCGAGGACGTCCACTTCCAGGTTCACTCGAGATCCTTCGCGCAAGTCCTTCAGATTGGTCAGTTGGAGCGTTGTCGGAATGAGCGCGACCGCGAAGCCGCCGGGCAGCGAGGCGGCGATCGTGAGGCTCACGCCGTTCACCGCCACCGATCCCTTCTCCGCCAGGAACGGCCGGAGCGCCGGGGGCGCCTCGATCTCGACCCACCGACCGATCCCTTCCTGCCGCGCGCTCCGCACGACCCCCACCCCGTCCACGTGACCCTGGACGAGGTGGCCGTCCAGAGAATCGCCCATTTTCAAGGGAAGCTCCAGATTCGTCGCGTCCCCCACGGACAGGTCCTGGAACCGGGTCCGCCGCAGCGTCTCCGGGACCATCTGGACCTCGAAGACCGGGGGCACGAGCCGGGTCACCGTGAGACACACCCCGTCCACGGCCACCGAGCTGCCCAGGCCCAGGGCGGCGGCGGACTCGGGGGCTTCCACGGCCAGCAGCGCCCCCTCCTCGGTCCGCTCCAGGGCGCGGACCCGACCCGCTTCGCGGATGATCCCGGTGAACATGGGGCTACCCTCCGGTCGACTCCACGCGACCCGTCACCAAGATATCCTCCCCGAGGATTTCGACCTCCGTTTCCCGCAGCCGGATCGCCGCCTCCGGGGTCCGGATCCCCAGCTCCCCCGCCAGCCGGGGGCCGGACACGCCCCCCAGGATGGCCGGGGCCACGAAGATCCAGGCGCGCCCGGCGAGCCCCGCGGCCAGGAGCGCGGTGTGGACGGCCTCGCCACCCTCCGCCAGGACGGAGTTGCACCCGCGATCCGCGAGGGCCCGCAGGAGCGCCCGGAGGTCCACGCGGCCGTCCGCCGCGGCCGGCAGGCGGAGCACGCGGACGCCCTGGTCCTCCAGGCGGCGCGCGCGATCGGCCGGGGCGTCGTCCCGGGCGGCCACCCAGACCGCGGCCCCCGCCGCGGCGCGCCGCCAGAGCGCGCGCTCCGCCGGCGCCGCGAGGCTCGAGTCCAGCACGACCGCCACCGGATCGCGGGGCGTCCCGGGCAGACGGACGGTCAGCGCGGGGTCGTCCCGTTCCAGCGTGCCGCGGCCCACCAGCACGGCGTCGTGCCGGTCACGCAGCCGGTGCGCGCGCGCGCGGGCCGCCGGCCCCGTGATCCACCGGGAAAGGCCGCCGTCCGCGCCGAGCCGGCCGTCCAGCGTGACCGCGGCCTTCAGCGCCACGAACGCCCGACCGGTCCGCACGCGGTGCAGGTACGCCTCGTTCCGCCGCTCCGCCTCCGCGGCGAGCAGCCCCGCCGTGACGGGAATCCCCGCCGCGGTCAGCGCCGCGATGCCGCGACCCGAAACGCGCGGATCGGGATCCTGCAGGGCCACGAAGGCGCGCGCGATCCCCGCGGCCACGAGCGCGGGCGCGCACGGCGGCGTGCGCCCGGTGTGCGCGCAGGGCTCGAGCGTGCAGTACAGCGTGGCGCCGCGGGCGGCGTCCCCCGCCTCGGCCAGCGCCGCGGCCTCCGCGTGCGGCGCGCCGGCGCGCTCGTGCCATCCCTGCCCCACCACCCGCCCGTCCCGCACGAGCACCGCGCCGACCATGGGGTTCGGCGCCGTCCGCCCCTCCGCCCGCGCGGCGAGGTCCAGCGCGACGCGCATCCACGCGTGGTCGGCGGCACGGGCGGCGTTCATGGGGTGGCCTCCGTGATTCTCCGGGACGCGCGGCAGAGCGGAGCGAGCCTAGGGAGCGGTGCGGCCAACGTCAAGAAAGGGACCTCCCGGCCGTCACGCTCGCGTACACGTCCGCGAGCCGGTCCGCCAGGGGATCCGCCGTCGCGCCGGCGGCTCGCGCGCGCGCGGCGACCCCCAGCGCATGCGCTTCCGCGGGATCGTCCGCCAGGCGGCGCATCGCGCGCCGCAGGGACTCGACGTCGCCGGGCGGGACGACGAGTCCGGTGCGACCGTCCTCCACCAGGTCGGGCAGCGCCCCCGACCGCGCGACGATCGCCGGCACGCCGCACAGCGCCGCCTCGACGACCACGAGCCCGTACCCCTCTCCGAGCGACGGCAGCACGACGGCCCGCGCCGCGCGGTACAGCGGCGGCAGGTGATCCGGCGGGAGCATCCCGTGGAACGTGACCCGTTCGCCCAGCGAGGCCGCCTCCCGCGCGAGGGCGGCGCGCTCCGGGCCGTCACCGCACACGTCCAGCCGCACGTCCGGCCCGTCCCCCCAGGCCGCGAGCGCACGGACGGCGTCCCCCACGCGCTTCTGCCGCGTGAGACGCGCGACGACGAGGAACCGTGCGGGCCGGTCCGGCGGCGGCGCTTCCGGCGGCGTGAAGCGCGCGGCATCCGCGGGCATCGGCAGCACGATCCGCCGCGCCGCGGGCACTCCCCACCGCGCCACCTCCCGGTCGAGCGCGGACGACACCGGCAGCACCGCGGCGGCCGCACCGGCAACTTGTCCCGCCAGCGGCCGCAGCGCCGGCAGGCGCTGGACCAGGCGCACGTCCGTCCCGTGCAGCGACAGGACCCAGGGGACGGCGCGCGCCCGCGCGACCCCGCGCACCAGGACGCCCCCCGGGACCCACCAGTGCGCGTGCAGGAGAACCGCCCCGGTGTCCCGCGTCGCGTCCGCCACCGCGCCGCGGAAGGCGCGCAGGAACCGCGCGAAGGCGAAGGGACGGGCCAGCGCGGCGCGATGCATCTCGCCGCGGTACGCGAGCCCCTCGGCCCGGACGGCGCGCACGTCGAACCGGCGGACGTGGACGCCCGCCATGTCCTCGCGCGCCGGCGCACCGTCGTCCCCCGGCGCGACCACCGTGACGTCCCATCCGCGCCCGGGCATCGCGCGGGCCAGACGGAGGAGGAAGCTCCCGAGGGCATCGTCGCGATGCCGCGGGAAGACCTGCGCCGCCCAGACGACGCGGTTCACGACCCGCGTCCCCGGCGAAGGCGCAGCGTCAGGGCCGCGGCGAGGACGCACACCTCCGCCGCCATGGTCCACAGCCGCGCCGCCACCGCGACCACGTGCACCGGGTGGGCGGGCATCAAGGGAGCGAGCGTGGCACCCAGCACCTCCTCCCGCACGCCGATGCCGCCGGGCGCGATGAGCGCCACGAGCCCTGACACGTAGGCGAGGCAGTACGCGCCCGTGACCGGCAGCACGGTCGGCCACGCGAGCGGCGCGAATGCCGCGCAGAAGACCCAGAACGCGATCCCGTGGGCAATCCACACCAGGGCGAACTGCGCAGCCATCCGCGCCACGCCCGCGCGGGACGGGGCCCGCACGTCGGTGACGCGAAGCCGCCCCGGAAGCCGCCGCATCGTGGCCGGGAAGATGCCGGGCCACGCCACCGGAACGACCACCGCCGCCGTCGAGGCGGCCACGACCGCGATGCGCAGCCCGTCGGAGGCGAACAGTCCGGGCAGGAGCGCGAACCCCAGCCAGGCGCCCGTGGCCACCATGAACCCGAACGACAGGCACGCGATCGTGACCGCGAGACCGGGCGGCACGCCCAGATCGGAGGCCACGATCGCCACCCCGGTGATCTGCCATACCTTCCCGGGAACGTACCGGCCGAGGTTCGAGATGGACCAGAACTGGAGCGCGACGCCGTACCGGATGTGCACACCCAGCGCTCCGGCGATGGACGTCCACAACCAGGCCAGCGCGAGGTACAGCCCGATCAACAGGACGGTGGCGGCCAGGGCCACGCCCCAGGCGACTTCCGGCGGCGCCGCGCGCAGTTCCCGCCAGGCGTCCGCGAAGTTCGACGCGAGGATGGCCACGCCGACGAGGACCCCGGCGAGCTGGAGCGCGCGCATCACGACCGGGCGCGACCCCGCGCCCACGCGACGATCGCGGCCGCCCCGAGCAGGGCCACGGTGAGGAGCGTGACGTTGCGGCCGATCTCGTACGGCACGGACCGGAATCGCAGCTCCAGACGGGACTCCCCGGCGGGCACGGCGATGGCGCGCACCGTCCCGTAGGCGCGCAGGATCGGCACCTCCGTCCCGTCGCGGTACGCGTGCCAGTACGGGAACCAGTTCTCCGCGTGGACGAGCAGGCACGGGCGCGTCGCATCCACCCGCACGCGGATCACGTTGCCGTCGTACTCGTAGTCCACCGCGCCGGGCGGCTCGTCGCTCGCGGGCGACGCGGGAACGCCCGGGTCCGTCTCCAGCAGCACGGTCCGCGCGGGATCGAAGTCGTCCGCGAGGAGCCGCGCCGCGATCGCCGCGCTTCCCTCCGCCAGCTCCCAGTCCGCGGCGAGCCGGAAACGCGGCAGCCAGTCCGGCACCGGGTACGGGTTCGGGATGTCCGTGCGGTCGTGGACGATGTACTTCACGTTCAGGACGCGCAGGAAGGGGTACCCGCCCGAGTTCCCGGCGAGCAGGCCCTCGGCCGCCGGCTCCGTGCGCAGCGCGCGGTACCACGCCAGCTCGTTGTCGTGGAATCCCAGGGTGGACTCGATGCCGAAGTAGCCCATCTCGTTCGCGGTCAGCCCCGGTGCCACCGGCATCACGCGGAACTTGTCCGTGGCGCTCTCCGCGGCGAGCTGCGCGAGCAGCGGCGGCGCCTGGATGAACGGACGCGGATCCGTGACCGCGATGAACCGGCGATCGATGCGCCAGAGGTCCGCCACGGTGAGCAGCACGAACGCCGCGACGAACCCGACCCCGGGGATCGTGCCGCGCCGTCCCGCGTGCAGGAGCCCGGCGCCCGCCGCGAGCACGGCCGCGGCCGCCAGGGCGCCCGCGCGGAACGCGGGCAGGTTCGCCATCTGCACCTGGCGCAGCGGCGCCTCGAGCCCGGGGCGCAGCAGCCCGTTCCAGAAGTCCGTGACGCCGCCCGCCCCGAGCCCGGCCAGCGCGAGCAGCGCGGCCGCCGGCAGACCCCAGGCCAATGCCGGATGCCGCGCGCCGCGCCCCGTCCGCCCGGCGTCCAGGTCGTGCAGCGCGTGCGCCGCGAGTGCGACCAGCGCGAACGCCGCGCCGAACATGAGCAGCGGCGGCGCCCGGAACAGCTTCACCTGAGGGACGATCGCGTAGCAGATGCGGTGGATCGGCGTGTGCTCCCCCAGCGCGTACAGCACGCAGAATGCCGCGGTCCCGGCGAGGAAGAGACGCGTGGCATCGCGGCGCCGCAGCGCGAGCGCGGCCAGGAAGAGCACCAGGATGCCGGGGGCATCCGAGTTGATCTTGAACGCGTTGCGCCCCCAGTAGCCGTCCGGCGAGTTGCAGAACTCCGGCACGACCATCGACGCGATCTCCTCGGGGTGCAGGCACCAGGAGGTGGCGTGCTCGTAGTCCGTGCGATTGGACCGGACGCTGAAGCCCTCGGGGTTCTTCACGTAGGCGACCGCGGGCAGGAGCTGGACCGCAGCCACGAGCAGCCCGACGCCCAGCGCGGCGACGAACAGGCCCGTGCGTCGAATGCGCCCCCCGGCGTCCGGGGCCGCCCCGCCCGGGAGCGGAGCGAACAGGCGCAGCACGAAGAGCGCGGCCGCGATCCAGAGGAGGTGGTACGCCATCTGCACCTGCGCGCTGAGGATGGCGATCCCCACGGAGACGCCGAACCGGGCGAAGCCCCGCACGCCGCCCCCCCGCATCGCGCGCTCCAGCAGCCCGAGCACCAGGGGGGCGAGGCTGGTCACGTAGATCTTCCCGTCCTGACCCGCGTAGACGTAGCTCACCAGCACCGGACTCAGCATGTACGCCACGGATCCCCACCACACCGCGACCGGCCGCAGGGACAGCGTGCGCAGGTAGAACCCCATGAAGACGCCCGCGAGCACGATGTGCAGGACCAGCTTGTGGCCCAGGCCGCGGTACACCGGCATCAGGAAGTGCAGGATGGACGAGGGGAAGAACGTGTCGCCGTGCGTGGCGTCCAGGAACGGCAGGCCGCCGAGGATGAACGGGTTCCAGCGCGGCAGCTCGTGGAACGTGCGCACGAAGTCCACGAGGAGCCCGCGGAAGAAGAGTCCTCCCGGGATCGAATCCGTGCCGAAGAGGAGCCGATCCGAGAAGAGGTAGTCGCCGAAGAGGACCGCGACGATCGCGACGAGCGTGAGCTCGAGGCGCACGCGGGAGAGGACGGCGCGCCACGCCGGCGGCGGCGCGGCCGCCGCCTTGCCGCGCGCGCGGCTCAACGACCTCCCGCCTTCCCCGACCCGCCGTTGGACGCGGCGGGGCCGAGGGCGCGCACGATGGCCTCGCGCACCCGCGCCATCTGGAACGGCTTGTACAGCACGTCCGAGAGCCCGGCCTCGGAGGCCTTCACGATGGAGTGCGACGGGTCGTACCCGTACGCCGTCATCAGGATCACCTTGGTGGCCGGATCGATCTCGCGCACGCCGGCGAAGACCTCGTACCCGTTCTTGCCCGGCATCTTGATGTCCGACAGCACGAGGTCGTAGTGCCGGCCGCGGGCCATGTCCACGGCCTCCGCGCCGTCGCGGGCCGTGTCCACCTCGAAGCCCTCCAGCGCGAGGAAGTCCCGCAGGAACTCCCGGATGTACTCCCGGTCGTCCGCCACCAGGATGCGCCCGGACAGCTCCCCGCCGGGCAGCTCCAGCATGCGGATCTCGCCCACGTACTCCGTGGTGGTATACGCGCCGCCGCGCGCGATGGCCTGCAGGCGCCCGGTGAGCCCCGCGATCTTGAGCGCCTCCTTGGAGATCACGGACAGCCGCTCGATCTCCTTCTCCAGCGTGCGCTCGAACCCCGCGCGCTCGTACATCTCCCGCACGTCGGAGCGGTCCAGGGTGAGCAGGGACACCTGGCCGGCGGAGAGGATCTCCTCCAGGAAGTTGTTGATCTCGTGGCACAGCGTGGCCGCCACCTCGCCCAGCGTGGCCGCCTTCTCCGCCGCCACGATCTCCCGCTCCAGCCGCTTCCACGGGCGAAGGTCGCGCGAGATGCCGGCGGTGCCGAGGAACTCGTCGCCGGCGCCGTACAGCGCGGACGCCGACAGCGCCACCGGGATGGGCTCGCCCTCCTTCGGGCGGAGCTGCGTCTCGTGCCCTTCGAGCTGCCCGCGGCCGCCCTGCTCGGGCGACATCAGCCGGCGCATGATGTCCCGCGCCTCCTCCGGGGAGGCGTACACGTCCACGACGGAGCGGCCGATCATCTCCTCGCCCGTCCACCCGAGCATGCGCGTGGCGCCCTCGTTCCACACCACGATGCGCCCCTTCGGGTCGGTGGTGATGATGGCGTCGCGGGAGCTGCGCACGAGGTTCCGCAGGTACCCCTCGGTGCGGGCCAGCTCGAACAGCAGCGCGCTCTGGTCGATGGCGAAGGCCGCCTCCCGCGCGAACAGCTCCAGGATCTGCAGGCTGTCCGGCGTGGGGCGCCGCCCGTCCTCCGGGTCGTCCACCGAGATCGTCCCGAGCACCCGACCGTCCTTCCCCACGAGCGGGACGAACAGCAGGTCCTCGGGGTGCCAGTCCACGAAGTCCTCGGCGCGGCGCGCGGTGGAGACGCCGATGCCGGCGAGCTCCGATCCCAGGCGCGACTCGTGCGGCACGAAGTAGGAGTTGCCGATGCGGTAGGTCTCGTCCAGGACGCGGCGCCGCATCTCCGGCGACAGCGAGGGGCGCTCCTCCAGCCCGCGCGCCTCCTCCTCCGTGAGGCCGGCGTGCGCGCGCTTCCAGATGTTCCACTCCGCGTCCACGAGCGTGATCACGCATCGGCGGTAGCTGCACGAGCCCGTGATCGCGCCGGCGATGAGGCGGAGCTGCTCGTCCAGGTCGCCCGAGGCCAGCACGGCGCCGGACACGTCCAGGAGCCGCGTGAGCTGCCCGTGCTCGCGCGCGCGCGCGCGCGCCTCGGCCGCGGACCGCTCCCGCTCGGTCGCGAGCTCCGCGGTCAGGCGCGCGATCCGCGCGGACGCGTCCTCGTCCGGTCCGGGCCCGCCCGGCGGCGGCTCGGTGGTCATGCCGCCTCCCCTTCGGCGGCGCCGTCCGGCACGAGCGCGCGCGCGAACGCCGCCGGATCGAACGCCTCCAGGTCCTCGATGCCCTCGCCCACGCCGATCAGCTTCACCGGCAGGTCCAGCGCGCGGCGGATCGCCAGGACCACGCCGCCCTTCGCGGTGCCGTCCAGCTTCGCCAGCACGAGTCCCGTGATCCCCAGGCTCCGCGCGAAGGCCTCCGCCTGCCGCACGCCGTTCTGGCCGGTCGTGGCGTCCAGCACCAGCAGCACCTCGTGCGGCGCCCCCGGGACCACGCGGCCGGCCACGCGCCGCACCTTCGCCAGCTCGTCCATGAGGTTCGTCTTCGTGTGCAGCCGGCCCGCGGTGTCCACGAGCACCACGTCGCAGCCGCGCGCGGCGGCCGCGGTCAGCCCGTCGTGCACGACCGCCGCCGCGTCCGCCCCCTCGTGCCCGCGCACGATCGGCACGCCGGCGCGCTCCGCCCACTGCGCCACCTGCTCCACCGCGGCGGCGCGGTACGTGTCCGCCGCCACCACGAGGACCTTCCGCCCCTCGCGCGCGAGGCGCGCGGCGAGCTTGCCCACCGTGGTGGTCTTGCCGGAGCCGTTCACGCCCACGAGGAACACCACGGCCGGACCGCCTTCCGGGAGCTCCAGCGCCCCGCCCGAGCCGGCGAGCCGCGCCTGCACGGACTCCCGCAGCTGCGCGAAGACCCGCTCCGGGCCGGGCGCCGACCAGCCGCCGGACGCGCGCCGCACCTCGGCGACGATCTCCCCGGCGGTCACCGCGCCCACGTCCGCCGCGAGCAGGAGCTCCTCGAGGCCCTCCCACGTGGCGTCGTCCGAGGCGGGACGCCCGGCGAACAGCGTGCGAACGCCATCCGAGATCCGCGAGCGGGTCCGGGCCAGCCCGTCCCGCAGGCGGGCGAGCCCCCGGCCGAGGCCGAAGGTCAAGCCGATCCCTCGAGCACGAGCTCCGCGGCGGACTGCCCGCCACCGTTGCCGCGCGCGGCCGCGAGGTCCTCGCCCTTGCCGAGCCGCACGGAGACCAGCTTCGACACGCCCGGCTCCTGCATCGTGACGCCGTACAGGTAGTCCGCGATCTCCATGGTCTTCTTGTTGTGCGTGATCATCACGAACTGCGTCTTCTCCGCGACCTTCCGCAGCATGGACAGGAAGCGCCCGATGTTCGCGTCGTCCAGCGGGGCGTCCACCTCGTCCAGGATGCAGAACGGGCTGGGCTTCACGAGGTAGATGGCGAAGAGGAACGACACCGCGGTGAGCGAGCGCTCC
Source organism: uncultured Gemmatimonadota bacterium (assembly GCA_964571855.1). Classification (GTDB taxonomy): domain Bacteria; phylum ARS69; class ARS69; order ARS69; family ARS69; genus CAYYFX01. The sequence continues at coordinate 91,141 of CAZNDO010000008.1, read as the reverse complement.
CCCGACGACATCAGGGAGATGGACGACAGGCGCTTGCCGCGCGGCCGCGCGAAGATTTCGATGGGCGCGTGCAGCGGATCCTCGTCCCCGGCGAGGCGGACGTCCGCCTGGCCGCCCTCGAACAGCGTGCCGAACGTGTGCTGGAAGTTCACGCGCACCTGCTCCAGCGTGTCCATGAACAGCGCCCGCGCCTTCCGGTTGATGCGCCGGATCGTGCGCCGCAGCCCCTCGCGCGCCTCCTCCAGGTCGTCCCGCTGCGCCTTCAGGAACGTGTACCGCTTCTCCTCGCGCTCGTACTGGTCCAGCGCCACGAGGTTGACGGCGCCCATCCGGTCCAGCTGGGTGCGGAGGTCGTCCCGCTCGCGGACGGCGGCGGCGCGCGCCTCGGCATCCGCCTCGCGGAACTCCGCGTGCGCGTCCAGCGCGCCGGGCAGGCGGAGGTCCACGGAGTACTCGCGCTCCACCCGCGCGGCGATCTCGCGCCGGTCCGACTCCACGCGCGCCGCGCCGAGCTCGCGCTCGTGCGCGGTCTGCGCGGCGTCGTCGCGCAGCCGCGTCCAGCGGGCGCGCTCCGCCTCCAGGCCGCCCACCGCCTCCAGCACCGCGGCCCGTCCGCGCGCCTCGTCGTCCCGCGCGCCGCGCGCCCCGTCCAGATCCGCCGAAAGGCGCGCGAAGGCGGCGAAGCCCTCCTCCAGCGCCCGCGCCAGCTCCCCGAGCTGCCGGTCCGTGCCCTCGATGTCCTCCCGCCGCCGCGCGATCCCCTGCTCGTCGGCCGCGCGCGCGACCTCGGAGCGCTCCAGCTCGACCGCCACGCGGTCGCGCTCCGCCTTCGCGCCGGCCAGATCGAGGCGCGCGTCGTGGCAGGCCCGCTGTAGCCGCTCGCGGTCCTCGGACGACGCCACGAGCTCCTCCTCGCGCCGCCGGCACTCCAGGTCCGCCGCCTCCTGCCGCGCGGTGGCATCCCCCACCGCCGTGGTCCGGGCGGACCGGTCCCGCTCCACCTCGGCGCGCCGCGCGGCCACGGCCTCGCGCTCCTCGCCCACCGCGCGCCGGCGGTCCTCCACGCCCGACCGCTCCGCGCGGCTGCGCGCCACGCCCCGCTCCACCTCCGAGAGGGCGTCCCGCTTCGCGTCGCGCTCGGCCGCGAGCCGCGCCAGATCCGCGGACACGACCTCGCGCGCGGCGCTCACCCGCTCCCCCGCCTCGTGCGCCGCGGCGCGCAGCCCCTCGAGCTCCGCGGTGCGGCGCTCCAGGTGCGCGATGCGGTCCGCGCGCCCGAGGATCCGCGGATCCTCCTTGCGCGAGGAGCCGCCGTGCACGATGCCGGGGTACTCGGCCCACTCGCCGCCCCGGGCCACGAAGCGCAGGCCGCGCCCGGAGTCGCCGCGGGCCAGCCGCAGGGCGTCCTCCAGGGTCTCCACGACGATCGTGCGCGCGAGGAGCCGGTCCAGCACCGGCGACAGGTCGTCGGGGACGCGCAGGAACTCGCGCGCGCGGCCGATCACCGCGGGATCCTCGGGCACGGCCGGCGGGGGCTCCGCCGCGGCCGCCGCGAACGCCGCGCGGTCCACCAGCGTGGCGCGCCCCTCGCCGTCGCGCAGCGAGCGCACCGCATCCACCGCGCCCTGCGCGTCCGGCACGATCACGTACTCCACCGCGGAGCCGAGCGCGGAGTCCAACGCGGCGAGGAGATCCTCGCGCGTGACGCGCAGGGCATCGCCCAGGGACGACGCGCGCCCGCTCCCGAGCAGCGCGCGCGCTCCCGCCCCGAAGCCCTCGTGCGCGTCGCGCAACGCGCAGAGCATCTCCAGCCCGGAGCGGGCGGACTCCAGCATCACGGCGAGCCGGGACTCCTCCTCGCGCAGGTTCTCCCGCTCGCGATCCAGATCGGCGCGGCGCTCCTCGCGCGCGCGGAGCTCGTCGCCGAGCCGCGCCACGTCGCCTTGCAGCGCCGCCAGGCGCTCCTCGCCCTCGGCCAGCTCGCGGTGTCGCGCCTCCGCGGAGCGCTCGAGCGAGCCCGCCTCCTCGGCGAGGGTCGCGGCGCGGTCCGCGAGGTGGTGCTCGTGCGCCTCCAGGTTCGCCAGCTCGGTCCGCCGCACGCCGACCTCGCGCGCGCACTCCTCCGCCGTCTCGCGCGCGCGGGCGAGCGCGGCGCGCCGCTCCGCGAGATCGGACTCGACCGCCGCGAGCCGGGCCTCCATCGCGGCGAGCGACGCCTCCCGCTCCGCCAACCCCGCGGCCCGCGCCGCGAGGTCGGCCTGCAGCGCCTCGCGCCGCGCCAGCGCCTCCTGCACGCTCGCGGCCAGCGCGGTGGACTCCTCCGCCAGGCGCCGTCCGGACTCCAGCAGCGCCTCGCGCCGTTCGCGCCGCACGAGGTTGTCGCTCTCGATGCGGCGCGCCTCCTCGGCCAGCGCGTCCACCTTCCTCTGCGCCGTCGAGAACGCCGCGTCCGCCTCGGCCGCCTTCAGGCGGCGCGCCTCGAGGTCCGCGTCCAGCGCGGCGACGCGCGCCGTCGCCCCGTCCCGCTCGGCCAGGCTCTCGGACAGCGCCGCCCGCAGCCGCTCCTCCTCCGCGTCGAGCCCGCGGATCTCCTCGGCGGCCAGCCCCACGTCCAGCGCGCGCAGGCGGTCGCGGATCTCCTGGAAGCGCTGGGCCGCGCCCACCTGGCGCTTGAGCGCGCGGACCTGGCGCTCCACCTCATGCAGCACGTCCTCGAGGCGGCGCAGGTCCTCGTCCGTGGCCTCCAGCTTCCGGCGCGCCTGCCGCTCGCGGATCTTGTACTTCATGATGCCGGCGGCCTCTTCCAGCAGCTCGCGCCGCTTCTCCGGCTGGTCGGCCAGGACCATCTCCACCATGTCGCGCTCGATCACCGAGTACGCGCGGCTGCCCAGCCCCGTGTCCATGAAGAGGTCGTGGATGTCCTTCAGCCGGCTCGGCACCTTGTTGATGAGGAACTCCGGCTCGCCGTTCCGGTACACGCGGCGCGTGACCGTGACCTCGGCGTAGTCCACCGGGAGGATGCCGCGCGAGTTGTCCACCGTGAGCGAGACCTCGGCCACGTTCAACGGCTTGTAGTCCCGCGTGCCGTTGAAGATGAGGTCCTCCATGCGCGCGCCGCGGAGGTTGCGGGCGTTCGCCTCCCCGAGCACCCACCGGAGCGCGTCGGTGACGTTCGTCTTCCCGCAGCCGTTCGGACCCACGATGACGGTGATGCCGTCGGAGAAGTGGATGTCCAGCTTGCGCATGAAGGACTTGAAGCCGAAGAGCTCGAGCGTCTTGAGGTTCATCGATCCTCCCGTCCCGTCACCGTCCCGTGTCTCCCCTCTCGAGTCGATGGACCTGCGTGTACTCCCGGCCCCCGGCGCGGATGCGCGCGGCCGCCTGCTCCGCCTCATCGCGCGTGGCGAACGGCCCCGCGTACACGCGCCACCAGGTCCCCTTGTCCGGAATGTCCGTCCGGTGGATGAACGCGGGCGTCCCCTGCGCCGTGAGCGCGGCGGCCTCCTTCGCGGCGCCCTCCTCGGACTTCACCGATTCCAGGTGCACGCCGAACACCATCCCGCCCGCGGGCGGCACGGGTGACGTTGCCGGGGAGCTGGTCGCCGCGGGCGCGCGGTCCCCGGCGGGGGGCACGTCCGCCGGTGCCGGCACCCGGTCCTGCGCGGGCGGCGTGTCCGCGACGACCGGGCGGCTCGGCTCCACCACGGGAACGGCAGTCCCGGGACCGGACTCCGCGCCCGCGGACTCCCCGGCGGCCGGCGTCTCCGCACCGTCCGTCGCATCCGGCGGTGGCACGACCGCGGCGGCGTCCTCCGGCGCCGGCGCGACCGCCGCCGTCCCGGGCTCCAGCGTGGGTTCGGCGGGCGGCGCCGTCATCGCGGGCGGGGCCTCCGGCGGACCGCCCGGGCGGGGCCAGAACATCACGGCGAGCACGATCGCGGCCACGGCCGCGCCGCCGAGGACCCAGGGCGTCCGCGAGCGGGACCGTGACTCGGACGGCCCGGTCGGCGCGTGCTCCGCCGCGGGCTCCCACGCGACCGGCGCGGGCGCCGGCGGTCCGGTCCGCGGCTCCTCCGGCGGCTCCGCGCGAGGCGTCTCCTCGCCCGCCGCCGCCGGGGCCGCCATGGGCTCCGGGGACGGCGCGGGCGGCGCCGGCGCCACGACCGGCGCCGCCTCCGCCTCCACTTCGTCCTCGGTGACGGCACCGGCGCGCGCGGCGCTTCCCGCCGGGGTCAACACGAGCACGCCCACGCAGCGCGAGCGACCGCAGCGATCCCGCAGGGACCGCGTCTTCTCCGGGTCCGACGCGCCGATCTCGTGCACCAGGATCCAGCCCTCGACGTGGGCGAGCAGCGGTTCGGCCGCGTCCAGGTCCCCCGGGCCCGGACCGTTCACGAGGAGCACCTCGCCGCTCCGCGACAGCTCCGCGAAGAGGCCGGGCACGGACTCCGCGCCGTACGTCCCTTCGAGATCCAGCGTGCGGGAGCCGACGGGCAGCAGGGCGAGCCCCGGCGTGAGCGTGGGCGAGACGACGCGCGGGGATCGCACGCCGTAGCGCAGCACGTCCACGAGTCCTTCCTGGGCGCGCCGGCGATCGTCGAAGGAGAGGTGGCCGGCGCGAAGGTCGGCGTCGATGAGTACCGTCGTCCTTTCGGAAGCGATGCCGGCCGCCAGCGCCGCGGACACCGCGGCGCGCGTGGAGGCGGAGACGTCGCCGAGCACGCCGATCGATCCCTCGGCGAACAGGGGCGCCTCGAACAGGCGGTCGCAGATGCTCTCGACGTCGCGGCGGATCCCCTCGCCGGTCGGCCAGGCGGCCGCGACCGGACCGTCGACGTCGGGGCCCGCGGACAGGTTGCCCAGGAGCGGCAGCTCGAGATCGAGCGCCGCCTCCTCGGGCGTCCGGAAGCCGGTCACGGTGGCCATCCTCACTCTCCTCCCGTCCCGCGGAACCGCGCCTCGATCAGTGCGACGCACTCGGTGTCCTCGGACGGATCCAGCGACCGCGGATCCAGAAGGACCCGGTCATCCGCGATCCGCCCGATCACCGGGGTCGGGAGCCCCCGGAGCGCGCGGGCGAGCTCCTCGGCCGTGAGCTCCCGGTGTTCCAGGGCGCAGGCCGAAGTGGGCAGCGCCTCGCCCGGCACGGCGCCGCCGCCCACCTCGCTGGCGGCGGCGACCTTCCGCGCCGAGAGTCCCGGGACGCGCGCCAGCGCCCGCGTCATGGCGTCCGCCCGGGCGGACAGCTCCTCCGCGGTGGCCGCGAGCGCGCGCAGCACGGGAAGGCGCTCCCGCGCACGGGCCGCATCTTCCAGGAGATCCAGCGTGGCTGCAAGGGCCGCGATGGTGAACTTGTCCACGCGCAGCGCGCGCGCCAGCGGATTGCGGCGGAGCCGATCCAGGACGGCGGACCGTCCCAGCAGGATCCCCGCCTGGGGGCCGCCCAGCAGCTTGTCCCCGGAGAGCGTCACGACGTCGACGCCGGCGGCCAGGCTGGCCGTGAGGCTCGGCTCGTTCCGGGTGGCGGGCGTCTCGTGCAGCGAGCCCGACCCCAGGTCGTGCAGGACGGGGATCCCGCGCGCGCGCCCCAGCTCCGCGAGCTCCGGGAGCGACGGCTCGGCCACGAAACCCTCCTGCCGGAAGTTGGAACGGTGCACCTTCAGCAGCAGCGCGGTGTCGGGGCCGATGGCGCGCGCGTAGTCCGCCAGGTGCGTGCGGTTCGTCGTGCCGACCTCGACGAGGCGCGCGCCCGTGCGCGCCATCACGTCGGGGAGGCGGAACGAGCCGCCGATCTCCACGAGCTCCCCGCGCGACACGATCGCCTCGCGTCCCTGCGCCAGCTCGTTCAGCGCCAGCACGAGCGCGCCCGCGTTGTTGTTCACGACCAGGGCGGCCTCGGCGCCCGTGATCTCGCACAGCCGCGACTCCACGTGCGCGCCGCGCGAAGCGCGGCGTCCGGTCTCCAGATCGATCTCCAGGTCGCACGCGCCGCGCGCGACCTCGACCAGCGCATCCACCACCTCCGTGGCGAGGCGGGCCCGGCCGAGATTCGTGTGCAGCACGATGCCGGTGGCGTTGAGCACGCGGCGCGGCCCTCGCCGCCGTCCCGTCACCCGCCGCGCGACCTCCGCGGCGAGCTCGGCGGCCCCGGGCGGCGCGGGCGCTCCGGCGCGAAGCGAGTCGCGCGCCTCGTCCAGGAGCCGGCGGATCTCGCGCACGACAGTCGGCCGCGGCTCGCGTGCCAGGAGGGCGGCCACCACGGGTTCGGCAAGCAGCTGATCCACGGACGGCAGCCGGCGCAGGATGTCGTGCAGGGGTGTGGGCATGGATTCCGGAGGGGATGGAGACACGCGCCATGGTGCCGCCTCGGCGCGCCGAGCGTCAAGCATCAGCCCCGCGGGGCGGCCTCCGGCGCCGGGACCTCCACGCGTCGCAGGAAGTGCAGCCCTTCCGAGGTCACCGCCGAGACCGCCGGGCGATCCGCCCCGCCGGGGAGCGCGGCCCCGCCGGTGGCGCCGTCGCGCGCGGCGGGCGCCGCGATCGCGCGCGCGATCCCTCCGCGCGACGCGCCCTCCTCCCGTGCCGCCGCGAGCAGGTGGCGCATGGCGTCCCACCCGACCGCGGTGGCGGTGGTCGCCGGCGCGGACGACGCCTCGCACGCGGCGAGGAAGTCGCGCACGTGCACCGTGGTGTCGGCCGGCGCGAAGAAGGACACCCAGCGCACCGACCGACCGGACGCGGCGAGCGGAGCGAGCCCGTCGAAGGGCCAACCTTCCGGCACGAGGAAGATCGCATTGTCCACCGCGGGACCCAGGTCGGCGGCAACGCCCGACACCGGGCCGCCGCCCAGGACCCACACGACCTGCGCCGGCTCCCCGGGTGCCGCCCCGGCGACGCGCGCGCGCGGCTCGAGCTCCACTTCCCAGCCGACCCGGCCCCCGAGACCTTCGAACTCCCGACGGAACGCCTCCGCCAGCGCGCGGGATGCATCGGTGCCCGGCCGCCGCACGATGCCCGCCGTGGCGGCGGCGAGGTCCTCGCGCGCGAAGCGTGCGCCGGCGATCCCGAGACTTGCCAGCCGGTGGAGAGCCAGGATGCGCGCCGGCTCCGACGCGCCGGGGACCGCGAGCGGCGACAGGGCGAGGAACGGGACGTCGCGCGCCGCGGCGAGCGCCGCCACCGCGCGCGCGGTCGCTGCGCTCCAGCCGCCGACGACCGCGATCACGCGGGCATCATCCGCGAGTTCCTGGAACCGGCGGTGCGCCACCCCCGGTGAGCCGTGCGAGTCGCGCGGCAGGATCTCCAGCGGCAGGTCTGCCCCGCCGGCGGCCAGGCGCATCCCCTCCACGATCTGCTGACCGGTGGCGGCGTCCGGCCCGGAAAGCGGCACGACCACGCCGATCGCCGCGCCCTTGCCGGCATCCGGCGGTGCGCCGCAGCCCGCAAGGCAAGCGGCGGCCAGCGCTCCCGCGACGAGACGACGCATGATCAGGGCGCGCCGGCCGTGTCCGGTTCCGCCGTTGCGCCCGGGGGCGCCAGGGTCTCCGGCGTGGCCGGAACCAGCGCACCGTCCTGGAGAACGAGGAGGCGGACGTCCTCCCCGGGCGGACGCTCGGGCCAGAAGGGGCGCAGGCGCAGCATCTCCCCGAGGGCCTCGGGATCGCTGGCCCCCCGGTCGAGCGCCCACAGAACGGACGCCATGGACCGGTAGCCCTGCACGTGGAACCTCGTAGGCTCGGCTCCGTCAACCCGTTCCACCTCGGACCTCAGGTGACGGGCGAAGTCCGACGCGGGGTCGTCGACCGCCTGCACCGAGAGCAGCGTGCCATCGAGGTTCCCGGTGCCCGGTCGCAGCACCTTCGGCGCCGTCCAGCCCCCGTGCCCGAGCAGCCGCGGCGCGAACCCGTAGAACTCGAGCTGCGGCACGAGCGCCTCCAGATCGGGTGCCTCCCCCGGCACGTACACCGCGTCGAGCGCCGCCTCCTCCAGCAACTCGAGGAGCTTCCGGAAGTCCCGCTCCCCGGGGTCGTAGGCGACGGACAGCACGAACTCGGCGCGCCGGCTTTCCACCGCCTCGCGGAAGGCCCGCTCCCGCTCCTCGGCGGCGGGATCCCGCGGGACGAGCGCGCCGAACCGGCGGGCGCCCAGGACGTCGACGGCGGTCGCGGCCAGCGGCTCGATCAGATCCCGCGCCGGCGGATCCAGGGGCAGCACGTGCCGTCCCGCGGTGCGCACCGCCGGATCCGTGGCCATGGGCGCCACGAGGGGAACGCGGAACGCGTCCGCCAGCGCGGCGGCGCCAAGGGCCGGAACGCTCAGCAGCGGGCCGATGAGCGCCACCGCTCCCCGCTCCACGATGGCCTCGCGGGCCGCGCGCGTCCCCGTCGCCAGCTCGCCCGCCGTGTCCAGGAACACCGCGCGGATCGGCCGCGCGTGCGCTCCCGAGCCGGACTGCCGGTCCGCCAAGGCGATCTCCGCCCCGAGGCGGAACGCCCGACCGAAGTTCTCGAAGCGACCGGTCAGCGGCAGCAGGAGCGCCACCACGCGCTCGCTCCCCGCGGGCGCCCGCGCGTCGAGTTGCCGCGCCACGAGATCCTGCGCGGGCGTTCCCGCCGCCGCCCGCGAGACCGCCCGCAACGTGCCCGCGTCGGCCTGCGCCAGCGACGCGGCCAGCGCGTTCGCGCGCCGATCGCGGCCGTCCGCGGGCGACACGGACAGCGCGCGCAGCTGGGCGCGGAGCGCGCCGTCGGCGTCCCCCGCCTGCGCCGCCAGGCGCGCCACGGCATCCCACGCCTGCGCGGCCACCGCGGGATCCGCGGCGCCCGCCAGTCCCAGGTACTCGATGCGCGCGTCGTCGGGGCGGCCGAGCGCCTCCAGCATCCACGCCGCCCGGAGCCGCAGGCTCTCCGCCTCCCCCGGCGCGACCGCCGGGATGCGGCGCTTGAGGTCCTCCAGCTGCGCGGCGGCGTCCTCGGCGGCCGGGGGTTCCTCGGCGAGGACTTCGTCGCCCGGGGTGCCGGGGAACTCCGAGGCGCGGCGGGGTGACGGCGCGCACGCGGCCACCGCCAGGGCCAGGATCGTCGCGAGGACGGCGGGGACGTGGGCGCGGGGGCGCAACGCTACGTCCAGAGCTTGCCGAACTCGTCGGGGTCCATCTCCTCGAGCTGCTTCTGCAGCTTCTCCATGGACTCCTCGGAGGTCATCTCCTCGACATGCTCCTCGTCCCGCAGGAGCTCCTCCCGCACGAAGATCGGCGAGCCCGTGCGGAGGGCCAGCGCGATGCAGTCCGACGGCCGGGCGTCGATGGTCAGGACCTCGGCGTCGCGCTCCAGGAAGACCTTCGCATAGTAGGTCTTGTCCCGCAGGTCCACGATGGCGATGCGCGGCACGCGCGCGTCCAGCCCCTCGATCACCGTCTTCAGGAGATCGTGCGTGAGCGGCCGCTGGAACTTCCGTCCGGTCAGCTCGATCGCGATGGCCGACGCCTCGGACGGGCCGATCCAGATGGGCAGCATGCGGCTGCCGCCCTTCTCGCGCAGCATCACGACCGGCGTATGGGTGCGCTCGTCGATCGCGAGGCCGGACACCGCCATCTCGATCTCGCTCATCGTCACTCCCCGGACGGCGCCGACTCCCCGGGCACGTCCTCGCCTTCCTTCCCGGAAGTAAGCATCCACCGCGCCGACTGCGCAAGTTCCGAACCCGGGAACTCGTCCACGACGCGCTGGAACGCCGCCCGGGCGCCCTCCGCGTCGCCCAGCTCCTCGGACCGCGTGAAGCCGATCATGAAGATGGCCTCCACGACGTGCGGGTCGCCGGGGTACCGCTCCGCCAACTCCTCCCACAGGGCGATCCGCTCCGCGGGATCCGGGCTCTGCTGGGCGCGCGTGAACAGCTCCTCCGCGGACCGGCCCTCGGGCTCCACGATCCTCGCGTCGTACTTCTCCTTGAGCCCTTCCACGAGTTCGGGCAGCCCCTTGGTGCTGCGCTCGCGGACGATCCGCGCCTCGATGTCCGCGCGCACCTCGTCGAAGGAGCGCTGCCGGGCCTCGCGGATCTCCTCCACCCGCGCCACGTGGAACCCCTTCGGCGTCTCGAATACCCCGGTCAGCCCGCCGTCCTCCACCGCGAACACCGCCTCGTGGAACGCCGGGTGGTTGCCCAGCCAGGGCACGGCCTTGCCTCGACGCACGGGCTCCGGCAGCAGCCCCTTCGCCTCCATCACGTACGGCTCGAAGGAGAACTTCTGGCAGAGCATCTCGAAGGGCTGGCCCTCCAGCGCCATCTCCCGCACGCGCTCCGCGATGGGCCGGTTCTTGGCCACGAGGAGACGGACACGACGCGTCTCCTCGGTGCGGTACTCGTCCCGGTGAGCGTCGTAGAACGCCTGCAGCTCCTTCTCGTCCACGGTGGAGAGACGGCTCTGCTCGCGATCCAGCATGGCCTGCACGAGGATCTGCCGCCGCGACGCCGCGAGCCGCTGCTGCACCGTCGGATCGCGCTCCAGCCCCGCGTCCAGGGCGGCGCGGTACAGCACCTCCTCCTCCACGAGCTGCCGGAGGAGACGTGCGCGGCCGGCCTCCGTGGCGTACTCCGGGCGCGCCATCGCGGGGAGTTCCGTGATGCGCGCATCCACGTCCGCCGTCGTGATGCTGCGGTCCGCGACGCGCGCGAGCACGGTGCCGTCCCCGGAGCCGGCCGGACCGCCGCAACCGGCCGCTCCGAGGAGGATCAGCCCCGTCCCGAGCGCGGCCGCGACCGTCCTCCGGCGCGCCGCGCGACCCCCGCTCCGGATCCCGCGGATCAGGCCTCGTCCTCCCCCGCGTTCTGCGCGGCGGCGGCCACGGTCTCGGCCTTCGCCTTGGCTTCGGCCTCCTCGCGCGCCCGGCGGGCCGCCGCCCGCTCCACGGCGAGCCGCGCGGCCTCCTGGGCCTCCTTCTCGCGGGCGGCACGGGCCTCGGCCTCCACGCGCTCCGCCTCCTCGCGCAGGTGGATCTCCTCCTCCCACTTGCGCTGCTCGTCACGCGCGCCGTCCTTCGAGCCGCCCTCGCGGTCCACGAACAGGCGCACGTTCGTCTCCACCTCGGCGTGCACCGCGAGCGGGATCTCGAACACGCCGAGCCGCTTGATGGGCGCGTCCAGCCGGATGCGGCGGCGGTCCACGTCGATCCCCTCCTGGTGCAGGAGGATGGCGATCTCCTTCGCGGTCACGGCGCCGAAGGCCTTGCCCTCGCGGCCGATCTTCAGCGTGGTGAACACCTCGTGCCCGGCCAGGAAGTCCGCGATCTTCTGCGCTTCGCCGCGCGCCTTGCGGTCCCGGACGCCGGAGAGCTTGCTCTCCTCCGCCAGGATGCTCACGTTGCCCTGCGTCTCCGGCATGGCGAGCCGGCGCGGGAGCAGGAAGTTGCGGGCGAACCCGGCCGACACGTCCAGCCGCTGCCCGCGCTTGCCCACCTCGGGCACGTCCATGGTGAGGATGACCTTCATGACGCTCTCCCCCTACGTTCCGTCGTCACTCGAGGAGTGACGGAAGGAGAGGGGGTTGCTCCCCCCCTCGGGACCCCGGACCCGCCGGAAATCGAACCACGTGTCGAACAAGCCCAGTCCCGCCGCCGTGAGCGGGAAGACCGGGAGGAAGACCAACGCACCCACCGCCAGAAGGACCGCGCCCGCGCGCTTGCCGACGCCCGCGCGATCCAGCCAGAACGCCTGCACCGCCACGCCGCGCACCGCGTACAGCGCGCCCGCCGCCATCAGCAGGTTCCCGCCCACGCCGGCGAGGAACCGCGGGGCGCCGTACTGCACCGCCAGGACGGCCACGAGGCCGGCCACCACCGCCGCGACGAGCGTGTCCGGCAGGTCGAACCGCGCGAACGGGCCGAACGGGCGCCACGCGCGCTCCGGGAACAGCCGCGACGCCACGCGGTAGGCCACCGCCAGCGCCGCCGCCGAGAACACGACCTCGAGCCCGACCCAGGTGTTCCGGATCAGCCCGAGCGCGACCTCCGCGTCCAGCTTCGCCGACTCGCCGCCCGGCCCCGGCCGCGACCACACGCGCTCCAGCTGCACCGACAACTCCGGCGTCACCGGGTCGAATCCGGACAGCGCAAGGCCGACCGTCCACGCCGCGATGGGCAACGTGCCCCACGCGAGCGCCGCGCCCGCCGGCTGACCGCGCCGGACCAGCGCGCCCAGCACGACGCCGGCGATGGCCGACGCCGCGAATGCCGGCAGACCGTCCGGCACGCCGAGCGCGAGGATGCCGGCGGTGGGCAGCGCCACCGCGACGCCGCCGAGCACGCCGCCGAGCGCCGCCCCGGCCACCGTGGCCACGGGAAGGGCGAACGCCAGCAGGACGCCGGCCGCCGGGAAACCCGGCACCGCCGCCGCCGCGGCCGTGACGGCCGCCAGCCCGAGGAGGCGTCGATCCACGCGCGCGCCCCCTAGATGTAGTGGTCGCTCGTGTACGGGAGGAGCGCCATGTACCGCGCCCGCTTCACCGCCACGGTGAGCCCGCGCTGGTGGTACGCGCTGGTCCCGGTGATCCGCCGCGGAACCAGCTTGCCGCGATCCGTGACGTACCGGCGCAGCCGCTCCACGTCCTTGTAGTCCACGATCTCGATCTTGTCCTGCGTGAACCGGCAGACCTTGCGCCGCCTGTCTCTCATCGTTCGTCCTCCGGACGTCCTCCGCCCCGGCGCTCGAGCCCTTCGGCTCGAGGACCGGGACGGCCGGACGCGCTCCGCGCGGTGCGCGGTCTAGAAGGGAAGGTCGTCCGCGGGAAGATTCTCTTCCTGCGCATCGGACGGGCCGCCGGCGTACGCGGGCGAGCCCTCGGATCCGCGCTTGTCCAGGGCCTGGACACGGTCCGCGCTGATCTCGATCGTCGTCCGCTTCTGGCCGTCCTCCGTCTCGTACGAGTAGCTGCTGAGCCGGCCTTCCACGAGGACCGCGGTGCCCTTCTTGAGCGTGTCCCCGAGGCGCTCCGCCAGCTGCGCCCATGCCACCACGTTGATGAAGCACGTGTCGTCCTTCCACTCCCCGGACTTCTGGTCCTGGTAGCGGCGGTTGGACGCGATGCCGAAGCGCGTGAGCGCCGTTCCGCTCTGCAGGTACCGGGTCTCCGGATCCCGCGTGCAGTTCCCCGTGATGAGGACCTTGTTCAGCGAGGGGAGCCTCAGCTCTCTAGTCACGTGAGTCCTCCTCACCCGCTCCGGATACGGCGCCGGCCGGCGCCGCGGCGTAGTCGTCGTCGTCGCGACGCGGGCGGCGGCCGCGGCGGGGCCCGCGGTCGTCGTCGTCGCCGTCGTCCGATCTCCGGTCGCGGCTGAAGTCGTCGTCGGACTCGCTCATCTGGCCGACGTACTCGAGCGGCGTGCCCTCGTCCTTGAGAACGATGGCGCGCAGCACGTTCTCGTCGAGCTTGTAGTGGCGGTACAGCTCGCCCAGCTTCGACGGATCCAGCGAGAAGCGCAGGATGTGGTAGATCCCCTCCGACTGGTCGCGGATGGGATAGGCGAGGCGACGGCGCCCCCAGTCCTTCTCGGCGGTCACCTCGCCCCCCTGGGCGGCGATGACGGCCTTGATGCCGTCGATCTCCTTCGTCATCCCCTCCGTGTCCAAGGACGGAGCGAGGATGAACATGGTCTCGTACGGACGCATGCGCGGATTCCTCCCGGAACGGCTCCCCCGTGAGCCGGTCATGCGGTATGTGGTTTTCCTGTTCGGGGAAGGGAGGGAGTGTACGGGCGGGGTGCGGGAGGGTCAAGGGTGGCCGCCGGGCAGGGAGTGGGCGGGGGGAGGCGAGGCCGGGGCGGAGGGACCGCGGGGCGGCGCGAGGGCAGGGCCGGGCCTCTCCGCCGCGGACGCCCTTCCGGCGACGTCCTGTCGCCGGAAGGGCTCGGCGCTCCGGCGCCTCCGGCATCCATGCCTCCCGGCGCCTGCGCGACGCCGCCGCGGAGAGGCCCGGCCCTGCCCTCGCGCCGCCCCGCGGTCCCTCCGCCCCGGCCTCGCCTCCCCCCGCCCACTCCCCTGGGGCTTTCCCCGGACTCCCGCGCCCCGCCGTACAAGCGGTGCGGGGGTGCGGTGAGGTGGTCCGCTGCCCGCGCAGTTCCCTGCTTCCCTGCCCCTAGCCTCCCCTACCCCGCGTTCAGGCGGTTCATCGCGGCCTCGATGCCGTCGGTCGCGAAGAGGTGGATGCCGGAGACGGCGCGGGTGAGCAGGTCGGTCACGGCGGGTTCCTCGCCCGGGAGGAAGGGCTCCAGGACGTAGTCGATCACCGCGTCGTCCCCGCCGGCGGCGGGGCGGCCGATGCCGAGGCGGAGGCGGGGGAAGTCCGGGGAGCCGAGTTCCGCGATCACGGAGCGGAGGCCGTTGTGGCCACCGGGCCCGCCGGCGCGGCGAAAGCGGAGGCGGCCGAGGGGCAGGTCCAGGTCGTCCGTCACCACCAGCAGGCGGTCCGCGGGAAGGTCCGGCCACGCGTCGCGCAGCGGCCGGACGGCCAGGCCCGAGCGGTTCATCCAGGTCATCGGCTTCGCCACGACCGCGGCGCGCCCGGCGATCCCGGCGTCCGCCACGAGCGAGGGGCCCGGCGCCTTGCGCCACCGGGCCCCCGCTTCCTGCACCAGGGCGTCCGCCACGCGGAAGCCCAGGTTGTGGCGCGTGCGGGCGTACTCCCCGCCCGGGTTCCCAAGTCCCACGACGACGAGGTCGGGGACCGGGGACGTTGCCGGACTACTTCTTCTCGGCATCCGGCGCGGGCGCCGCCGCCGCCGGGGTGGCCGCCGCGGCCGCCGCCTCGGCCGTCTCCGCCGCCGTCTCGGCCGGCGTCTTCTCGACCGTGGGCGCCGCGACCAGCGCGATCACCTTGTGCGGATCGTCCATGTACTCGTAGCCCGCGGGCAGTTCGGACACGTGCACGGACCCGCCGACGACCAGATGGGACACGTCCACCGTGATGGACTCCGGGATGTCGGCCGGCAGGCACATGATCTCGACCTCGCGCGTGACGTGCTCGAGGATGCCGCCGTAGTTCTTCACGCCGTCCGGCTCGCCCTTGAGCACGATGTTCACGGACACGTTGATCTTCTTCGTCATGTCGATGTGCTGGAAGTCCACGTGGATCATCAGCCGCGACACCGGATCCGTCTGGATCTCGCGCGCGATCGTCTTGAGCGCGGACTTCCCCGGCAGGTTCAGGTCGAAGATCACGTTCGTGCTGTGCGCCTCGAGCAGCGCGCGCGCGAACTCCTTGCGATCGACGGTGAGCGGGACCTGCTGGCCCTGCCCGTACAGGATCCCGGGGATGCGCCCCCGGCGGCGCGCCTCGCGCGCCCCGCCCTTGCCGGTCCGGGGCCGCTCCTCGGCGGTGATCGAGATCGTCTTCATCTTCTCCTCGCTTCGAACGGGCCCCGGGCGGCGCTGCCGCCGGCCGCCCTACGGTTGGAACAGGATGGACAGGGACTCGCTCCGGTGGATTCGCAGGATCGCCTCGGCGAACAGGCGCGCGGTGCTCAGCACCTGCACCTTCGGGGAGGACGGGATGGGGATCGTGTCGGTGACGATGACGCCGGACAGCATGGAATCCTCCAGCTTGCGCGGCGCCCCGCCCGACAGCACGCCGTGCGTGGCGCAGGCGTAGATGTCGCGGGCCCCCACCTCCCGCAGCTTCTCCGCCGCCTTGATCAGCGTCATGCCGGTGTCGATCATGTCGTCGATCATGATCAGGTTCCGGCCGTTCACCTCGCTGGCGCCGATCACGTTCATGACCTCGAGGTCGTTCGCCTTCGGCCGCCGCTTCTCCACGATGGCCAGCGGCACGCCCAGCCGGTTCGCGTACGCGCGGGCCATCTTCACGCTGCCGAGATCCGGCGCGACCACCGCGAACTCGGACAGGTCCAGCTTCGCGAAGTGCTCCATGAACACCGGCGCCGCGTACAGGTGGTCCACGGGGATGTCGAAGAACCCCTGGATCTGCGCCGCGTGCAGGTCCATCGCGAGCACCCGGTCCGCGCCCGCCGTGGTGATCAGGTTCGCCACCAGCTTCGCCGCGAGGGACACCCGCGGCTGGTCCTTGCGGTCCTGCCGCGCGTACCCGAAGTACGGCATGACCGCGGTCACGCGCGACGCCGACGCGCGCGTGGCCGCGTCCAGCAGCAGGAACAGCTCCATCAGGCTGTCGCCGCGCGGCACCGTGGGCTGGACGATGAAGACGTCCACCCCGCGCACGTTCTCGGACAGCCGGACGAACAGCTCCCCGTCCGAGAAGCGCGAGATCTCGCACGCGCCGAGCGGGACCCCCACCTCGCGGGCGATGCCCTCGGCCAGGGTCCGGTTCGCGGTCCCCGAGAACAGCACCATGTTGTCGGACACGCGAACCCCCGGGACAGGCGCGAAGGACCCCGCGGGCGCTCACGGAGCCGGCTCGGAAACGGGCAAGGAGTCTAAGGGCAGGCCGTTCCCCCGCGCAAGGGCGGCGAACCGGCCGCGGGGCGACCCCCTCCGCCGCCCGGCCCGGCCGGTCCGCGGCTCCCGGAGGGATGGCTGGGGCGGGAGGACTCGAACCTCCAAATGCCGGCTCCAAAGGCCGGTGTCTTAGCCATTTGACGACGCCCCAGTATCGGGCCCCAGTATCGGGAGGCCGGACGACGCCCCCGGCGCGGGGCGGAAAGGCGCGGGCGATCTACCCCTGCCCGGCGTAGGCGGCGTCGCCGTCCAGGACGGCATGATACGCGTCCAGGACCCGGCCCTCCACCCGCGAGCGCATCTCCGAGTGGACCGGGTGCGCGACGTCCTGGTAGGTCCCGTCGGGACGCTGGCGGCTGGGCATGGCCACGAACAGCCCGTCCTTCCCGGCGATGACCTTGACCCCGCGCACGACGAAGCAATCGTCGAACGTGATGGTGACGAAGGCCTTCAGCCGTTCCTCGTCCCGCAGTGCGATCCGGACCTCGGTGATCTCCATGGGATCCCCCCGGGCGCGCCGCGCCTCAGGCCGGGCTGGCGGCCCGGAGCACCCTCCAGCCCGGGCCGCGGACCGCCGCCGCGATCCGGTCGGCCGCGTCCGCATCCGGCGCGATGCCGAACACGGTGGGGCCGCTCCCGGACATCAACGCTCCCGCGGCCCCGGCCGCGAGCAGCTTGCGCTTCACCTCCGCCACCACGGGGTGGGCCGCGGCCACGCCGGGCTCCAGGTCGTTCGAGAGGTGCGGCGCGATCAGCTCCGTGCGGCCGGACGCGAGCGCCACCTTGACCATGCCCGTGGCGCCGTACGGACGCACGAGGTCCGCCGGCACGTGCTCGTACGCCCACTTCGACGAGACCTTGACCGGCGGGTTCACGAGCACGAGCTCCAGCGCGCCCTGCCGCGGCAGCGGCTCCAGCTCCTCCCCGCGTCCGCCCGCGAGGCAGGTCCCGCCGCGCAGGAAGAACGGGACATCGGACCCGATGGCCAACCCCAACCGCTCCAGCACGGCGCCGGACAGGCCCAGTCCCCAGAGCTCGTTCAGGCCGCGCAGCACGGTGGCCGCGTTCGAGCTGCCGCCGCCGAGCCCGGCCGCGATGGGGATCCGCTTCACGATCCGGATCTCCACGCCGTGCCGCACGCCCGTGTGCTGCTCCAGCGCCCGCACGGCGCGCACCGCGAGGTTCGTCTCGTCCTTCGGGGCGCCCTGCCCGCCGTGGAACACCAGCTTGCGGCCGCCGGGCACGAACGTGACCGTGTCGTGCAGCGTGACGGGCGCGAGGACGGAGCGGATGGAGTGGTAGCCGTCCGCGCGGCGGCCGAGCACCTCGAGCGTGAGGTTGACCTTCGCCGGGGACTCCAGCACGAGCTTCGTCTTCGCGCCGGCTTCCGTCATGGCTCCCCTACCGGAAGTACAGGATGCCCACGATAGCGACGATCCAGACGATCACGCTGCCCAGGAGCGCCGCATCGCGGAACAGGAGCTCCGAGGGGTTCCCTCCCAGGTGGCGTTCCCGCACGAGGAAGAGATAACGGAAGAACCCATACACGACCACCGGGACCGTGTAAACGAGTTTGTCGGTGCCGGCGCGCGCCACCGTCCCGGGCCAGATCGTGTAAATGGAATACGCGAGGATGGCGCAACCGGACACCAGCGGGATGATCACGTCGAGCAGCCCCACGGAGTAGTCCTGCAGCGTGGCGCGGTGGGACTCCGCGGCGTCGTCCAGCAGGACGATCTCCGCGCGCCGCTTGCCGAACCCCATCACCAGGGCCAGGAAGAACGTGCAAAGCAGCAGCCACTCCGACAGCGCGACCGACGCGTCGAGGTCCCGCAGCACCTCCACGCCGCCGATCGCCCGCATCATGAACCCCACGGCGATGGACATCACGTCGAGGATGACGAGCCGCTTCAGCCATTTCGTGTAGAACACGTTCAGGATCGCGTAGGCCGCGCCGGTCGCGCCGAACCGCGGTCCGAGGGCCCACGCGCCGGCCAGCCCCGCTCCGAGCAGCAGCGCGCACAGCGCGGCCGCGGCGCCGGGCGTCACCCGGCCCGCCGCGATCGGCCGGTCGCGCTTCTCCGGATGGCGCCGGTCGGCCTCCGCGTCCACGAGGTCGTTCAGGACGTAGATGCCGCTGGACAGCACGCAGAACACCGCGAACGCCAGGAACGCCCGGGCGGTGAACTCCGGATCCGCCAGGCGGCCGGCGAAGATCACGCCGGCCAGCACCACGATGTTCTTGATCCACTGCCGGGGGCGGGCCAGCGCGACCAGCGCGGTCATCGCGCCGCCTCCCGCCGCTCCGCCTGCACGAGCACGTCGCGCATCTTGGACACGATCAGGTCGATGGCCACGGCGTTGTGCCCGCCCCGCGGGATCACCAGGTCCGCCCACCGCTTGGACGGCTCCACGAACTGCAGATGCATCGGTCGCACCGTGGCACGGTACTGCTCCAGAACCGAGTGCACGGACCGTCCGCGCTCGTGCAGGTCCCGCAGCAGCCGGCGCACGAGCCGCTCGTCCGCGTCGCAGTCCACGTACAGCTTGATGTCCATCCGCTCGCGGAGCTCCGGGATGGACAGCACCGTGATCCCCTCCAGGACCACGAGGCTCGCGGGACCCACCGGCACGGTCTCGCCCGTGCGCGCGTGCGTCTCGTAGCTGTACACGGGCTGCTCCACGCGCTCGCCCGCACGCAGCGCGTCCAGGTGCCGCACCAGCAGCTCGTTCTCGAAGGAGTCCGGGTGGTCGAAGTTCAGCCGCACGCGCTCGTCCGGGGGCAGGTCCGAGCGGTCCCGGTAGTACGAGTCGTGGTGGACGATCACCACCTTCTCGTTCGGGAAGTGCTCCAGGAGCCGTAGCGCCACGGTGGTCTTGCCGGAGCCGGAGCCCCCCGCGATCCCCAGGATCACCGCCCCCACGCCCCGCCCCTACTGCGTCCGCGAGATGAGCCACACCCCCGCCACGATCACGAGGGTGCCGATCAACCGCGGCGGCGTCACCGCCTCGTGGAAGAGCACGCGCGACAGGAGCACCACGAGGACGTAGCCCAGGGACAGCATGGGGTACGCCCACGAGAGCTCCGCGCGGGTGAGCACGATCAGCCACAGCGCGGCCGACAGCCCGTACAGCAGGAAGCCGCCGATCACCACGGGGTTGAGCGCCGCCTTGGCGAGGCGCGGCAGCACCTCGTCCACGCGGTCCACCGCGTCGCGGTCCGCCGACATCCCGTGCTTCAGCAGGAGCTGCCCGCCCACCCCGAGCGCCACGCAGACCAGGATCAACAGCACGTTCTTCACGGGAACTCCTAGTACGCCTCTTCCTGGAACAGGAAGCGGAGGAGGGTGAGCGCGAGGATGCGCAGGTCCAGCCCGATCGACCAGTTCTCGACGTACCAGAGGTCGTAGCGCGTGCGCTCCTCGATGGAGGTGTCGCCGCGGAGACCGTGCACCTGGGCCCAGCCCGTGATCCCGGACTTCACGCCGTGCCGCTCCAGGTAGCGCGGGATGCTCCGCCGGAACGCGTCGACGAAGTACGGGCGCTCCGGCCGCGGCCCCACCAGGGACATCTCGCCCCGCACCACGTTCCAGAGCTGCGGCAGCTCGTCCAGGCTGGTGCGGCGCAGCAGCCGGCCCGCGCGCGTGGGGCGCGCGTCCCCGCGCGTGGCGCGCACGGGCCCCGTGCCGCTCTCCGCGGCCACGGGCATGGAACGGAACTTCAGCATGTCGAACTCCCGCCCGTCGCGGCCGAGGCGGCGCTGCCGGAACAGGACGGGCCCCGGCGAGGTCGCCTTCACGCACGCCGCCAGGAAGAGCAGCAGGGGCGCCAGCGCGAGCAGCCCGAGCGCCGATCCGGCGAGATCCAGCGTCCGCTTCTGGAAACGCTCCAGCCTTCCCAGCGGGTACAGGCGCACGCCGACGAGCGGGACGCCGTCGATCTCCTCCACGCGCACGCGCCCCAGCATCACCTCGAACAGCTCCGGCACGAAGTCGCAGCGCACGCCCTCCGCGTGGCACGCCTCCACCAGGTCGAAGCGCTCGTCCGGCGTGAGCGACGGGTCCGTGACGATCAGCCGGTCCACGCGGTGCGCGCGCACGAAGTCGCGCACGCGCGCGGGCCGCTCCGCCGCCGCGTGCGCCCCGTCGCCGGGACCGAACCAGTCCTCGCCCTCCCAGCGCGCCACGACCTCGAGCCCCGAGCCCGGCCGGCCCGCGATCTTGCGCGCGAGCGTGTCCGCCACGTCCCCGCCCGCCAGCGCCACGCGCTGCACGCCCACCCCGCGCGCCCGCAGCCCGCGGTGCACCGCCGCGGCCGCCCGCCGCAACGCGGGCACGGTGAGCGCCGCGCACGCCACGTACAGCACGAGGAAGGTGCGGGAGAACGAGAACTCGCGGTAGAAGAACGCCACCGCCGCCAGCGCGCCGCCCAGGAGCACCATGGCCCGCGCGCCCTCCACGAGGTCGCGGCGCGCGTCCGCGCGCCGGTGCGCACGGTACAGCCCGCGCTCGCGCAGGGCCACGAGCCCGAGCCCGATCGCCAGCGGCAGCGCCCGCGCGTACGGGCCGAACGGCGGGACGCCGAGCGGCGCGGGCAGGAGACCCGAGTCGAAACGGATCCAGTAGGCCAGGAACATCGCGGCGACCAGCGCCGCGGCGTCCGACACCACGAGCGTGGCGGCGAACAGCGCCGGCGCGAGCTTGCGCGTGGCGCCCGGCGTGGTCACGTGCGGCGGCGAGGGCCGCGGCATCGTCCCGGACGGGCGGCGACGGGCGGCCACCCCGGGAGCGGCCGGCGCGGACGGCGACGTCTTCGTCTCGACCTCGACGCTCACTCCACGCCCTCCTCGATCAGCTCGCACAGGAGGTGCTCCACCGCGAGGAGCGCCTCCTGGATGCGCGGCGTGTGCGACGACGGGACCGCGATCCAGTGGTCGCAGCGCCCGCCGAGCGCGACTCCGCCCTCGCCGGTCAGCCCCACGGTGACGAGGCCGCGCCGCTTCGCCTCGTCCACCGCCGCCAGGACGTTCGCCGAGTTCCCGCTCGTGGAGATGGCCACCAGCGCGTCCCCCGGTCGTCCCAGCGCTTCCACCTGCCGGGCGAACACGCGCTCGAAGCCGAAGTCGTTCGCGCACGCCGTCAGGACGGACGTGTCCACGGTCAGCGCCAGCGCGGGCAGCGCGCGGCGGTTGCGGACGTAGCGGACGCAGAGCTCCGTGGCCACGTGCTGCGCGTCCGCCGCCGAGCCGCCGTTCCCGCAGAGCAGGATCGTGCCGCCCCTGCGCGTGACATCGGCAAGCGCCTCCCCGGCCCGGAGGATGGCCGGGCCGGCCTCGGCGCCCAGGCGTTCGAGGAGGCGCGCGCCGTCCGTGAGGGACGCGCGGATCCGATCGATCTGCACAGCCGCCGTCCCTCCGTGCCGCGGACCGCCCAAGCCCGTGCCGGCTCTGCGGTTGGGGCCTCCCGACGATCAACCGGGGAGGATCGGGCCGGCACCCAGCGATGTCAAGGCGGCCGCCATGCGGCGGCGGAAGACCGGACGGGCGAACTCCTCCGCGCGGGCCCGGCACCGCTCCGCGTCGAACCGGTAGGGTTCCGCCCCCACCGCACGGATGGCCCGGGCGAACCCGGACGCGGTCTGCTCCCGCACGAACAGGCCCGTCCCGCGGTCCCAGCCTCCCGGGTCCCCCTCCCAGGCTGCGCCGCGCAGGCTCTCGGTGGCGCCGCCCTCGGCGAAGGCCACCACGGGGCAGCCGCAAGCCAGCGCCTCGAGCGGGACGATCCCGAAGTCCTCCACGCCGGGGAACAGGAGGCCGCGCGCCCGCGAGTAGAGCGACGGCAGCGCCTCGTCCGGAAGCCAGCCGAGGAAGCGCACGTCCCTCCCGGCATGCCGCCGGAGCCGCACCTCTTCCGGACCCCGCCCCACGATGGCCAGCGGCACGCCGGCCTCGCGCGCCGCGTCGATCGCGAGGTCCACGCGCTTGTACGGGGCGAGCGCGGACACCACGAGCCACTCGTCGCCACGCGGCTCGCCGGTGGGCCGGAATCGCTCCGTGTCCACCGGCGGGTGCACGACGTCCGCCACCCGGTTCCAGTACCGGCGGATCCGTTCCGCCACGAAAGACGAGTTCGCCACGACGCGGTCCAGCCGCGCCGCCGTGTCACGGTCCCAGCGTCGCAGCGGCCCGCGCAGCAGGCCCATCGCGCCGCGCGTGAGCGGCCCCGCGCGCCCGGGGCCGAAGTAGTCGTCGTACCGGTCCCACACGTAGCGCATCGGCGAGTGCACGTAGGACAGGTGCGGGATCCCGCGCGGCGCCCGCGCCCCCTTCGCCACGCACGACGACGTGGACAGGACCAGATCGAATCCGCGCAGGTCGAAGCGCTCGATGAGCGCGGGGAACACGGGAAGGAACCGCCGGTAGCTGGTCCCGATGCCGGGCAGCAGGGACAGCGGACTCGTGCGGATCGTGCGGTCCTCGATCGCCGCGGACACCGAGCCGCGCACGTGCACGAGCGTGTACAGGGGCGCGTCCGGGAACCACCGGCACAGCTCCTCGAGGACCTTCTCGCCCCCGCGCATGCCGGTGAGCCAGTCGTGGACCAGGGCGACCCGCACCGTTCCCCTCCCGTGCGCGCCGTCCGGCGCAGCCGGGAAGGATCCGGCATCGGCGCGCGCGGCGCCACCCCGGACTTGACGCTGTGCGCACGCCCCCGGACTCTCCGCACCGTCCCGCCGGGGGTGATGCATGCGGATCCTGCTCGACGCCCGCACCGTGGGCCGGGAGTTCTCCGGCGTCGGCAACTACGTGCTGGAGCTCGTGCGCGCGCTCGCCCGGACGGACGAGGACGCGGAGTTCCACCTGGTGGTGCACGGACCCACCGCGCTCCGCGACGCGCCGCTGGACGGGCGCTTCCGGTTCCTGGAGACCTCGGTATCGCACGAGAGCCACCCGAAGGGGGACCTCTGGGTGGAGTGGGTCCTCCCGCGCATCGCCGCGGAGCGCGGCGTGGAGGTCGTGCACGGTCCGGCGTTCCTCGTCCCCACCCGGCCGCTCCGCGCCGCCTCGGTCGTCACGGTCCACGACCTCGTGGCGTACCAGTACCCCGGCACGATCCCCTGGAAGTACGGCGTGTACATGCGCTGGCTCATCCGGCGGGTGGTCCGCGCGGCCACGCGGATCATCACGGACTCCACCAGCGTCAGCGAGAGCGTGCGCGACATCCTCGGTGCGCGCGCGGAGCGCGTGGACGTCGTGGCGCTCGGGGTCGCGGAACGCTTCCGGGATCCGGGTGCCGGGATCGTGGACGCCACCGTGCGCCGCCTCGGCCTCCCGCGCCCCTACGTGCTCTTCGTGGGCAACCTGGAGCCGCGCAAGAACCTCCCGGGGCTCCTGCGCGCCTTCCGGCTGGTGCGTGCGGGCCATCCGGATCCGGTGCATCTCGTGGTGGCGGGCAAGCTGGCCTGGAAGAGCGGCCCGCTGCGCGGCGAGCTGGACGCGCCCGATCTCCGGGGCCTCGTGCACGTGACCGGCTACGTGGCGCCCGAGGACCTGCCCGCCCTGTACGCCGGCGCGGACGTCTTCGCGTTCCCGTCGTTCTGGGAAGGCTTCGGCCTTCCGGTGCTCGAGGCGATGGCCTGCGGGACGCCCGTCGTGGCGGCGGACGTGGCGTCCGTCCCGGAGGTCTGCGGCGGCGCGGCCGTGCTCGTGGACCCGCGGTCCCCCGAGGCGATCGCCGGGGCGATCCTCACCGTCCTGCGCGATCCCGCCCGTCGCGCGGACCTCGTGCGGCGCGGACGGCTCCGCGCGGCGGAGCTGACCTGGGAGCGCACGGCGCGCGAGACGATGGCGGTGTACCGGCGCGCGCACGGGAGCCGCGCGGCATGAGCTTCACGATCGGGATCGACGCGCGCAAGCTGCGCGACGGCGGCATCGGCCGGTACCTGCAGGGGCTGCTGGCCGCGCTCGCCGGGACGGCCGGCACCGAACGGTTCGTGATCTTCCTGGCCCCCGGGGAGGACGGACGCCTCGGACCCGACGCGGACGCGCTGCGCCCTCCCCGCTTCCGGCGCGTCGCGTGCGCCACCCGCCTGTACTCCGCGGGGGAGCTGCTTGCGTTCCGCGACGCGCGCTCGCGGTTCGGCGTGGACCTCCTGCACTTCCCGCACTACGTCCGCTCGCTCGCGCCGTGCCCGGTGTGCGTGACCATCCACGACGCCATCCACCTCTCCCATCCCCCGTCGCCGGCCGCGCGGCTGTACGCGCGGGCGATGATGACGTGGTCCGCGCGGACCGCCGCGCGGCTGTTCACGCCCACGGCGGCCGCGCGCGACGACATCGCCGCGCGGTTGGGCGTGGACCCCGCGCGCTTCCTCGTGACGCCGAACGCGGTGGACGCGCGCTTCGCCCCGCCCGGCCCGTCGGCCACGGCCCGGTTCCGTTCCGCACGCGGCCTCGCGCAGGACTACCTGCTGTGCCTTGGCACGCACCGCCCGCACAAGAACGTCGCCGGCGCCGTCGCGGCGTTCCGGCGCGCCGCCCCGCCTTCGGCGGAGTTCGTGCTCACGGCTCCGGACGGGCGGACGGCGTCCGCGCTCGCCGGCCTGGAGGGCGACGGCGTGCGCGTGCTGCGGGACGTCGCGGACGCGGAACTTCCCGCGTTGTACGCCGGCGCACGGTTCGTGCTGGCGCCGTCGCTGGCCGAGGGCTTCGGCCTCGGCGCGCTGGAGGCCCTGGCGTGCGGCGCGCCGGTCCTCGCCAGCGCGATCCCTCCCCACCGGGAGGTGCTCGCGGCGGCGGCCGGCTACTTCGATCCGGCCGGCGGCGCGGGCGCCATGGCGAGCGCAATCGACCTCTGGTGGCGGACCGAATCCCTGCGCGCCGCTTCGGCCGCGGCCGGTCCGGCGCGCGCCCGCGAGTTCTCGTGGGCGCGCACGGCCGACCGGACGCTGGAGGCCTATCGGGATGCAGCCGCGACGGCCGGCGTGCGGGACAGCACGCGCTCGTAGAAATCCACGCTGGCGCGCGCCATCGCCCGCACGGTGTGCTCGGCCTCCACGATCGCCCGTCCCTGCCGCCCGAGCCGCTCCCGCAACGCGTGGTCGGTCCCCAGCCGGACGAGCGCGTCGGCCAGCCCCGCCGCGTCCTCCGGCGGAGCGAGCAGGCCCGCACGCTCGTGCCCGACGACGACCTTCGCGCCCCCCACGTCGCATGCCACGCAGGGCTTCGCCCAGGCCATCGCCTCGAGGTAGACGAGGCCGAAGGACTCGTACCGCGAGGGGGCGACGAAGACGTCGCAGGCGCGGTAGAGATCCTCGCGGCGCGCATCGTCCACCCGCCCGTGGACGCGGACGCGAGCCGCGTGCGCGGGGGAAAGCCCGCGCAGCACGTCCTCGGGACGGCCGTCCGGATCCCCTCCGGCGAGGTCGAACACGGCGCCCGGCACCCGATCGAGGACGCCGGGAATCGCCGCGACCAGGAGGTCGATGCCCTTGCGACGCTCGAACCGGCCCACGAAGAGATAGCGCACCTCCCCCGCCGGGCGTTGCGTCGGCGCGGGCAGATCCGGCACGGCGACCCCGTACGGGATGCGCGCGACAACCGCATTCCCCGGGCGCACGTTCCAGCGCTCCGCGAGCGTGTCCAGGATGGTGCCCGAGGGATCCACGACGCCGTCGGCCCGCTCCAGCATCCGCCACTCCATGGCGCAGGCCAGGTCGTAGTCGGCGGTGCGCGGCCATCCCTGCGTCTCGATCGCCATGGCCATGGGCGTCATGAGGCGGAGCACGAAGGGCACCGGCGGGTCCAGCGCGGTGGCGAACCCCTCGGCGTCCCAGATCGGGCTCTCGATGATGCGGATCCCGTCCCGCCGGATCGCGCGACGCACGAACGCGTCCACGGCCAGGCTGCGCGCGACATTGCGCCGCGTGACGCGGAAGGAGCGCGGGATGCCGGGCGGCGGCCGCCGCGGCGGGACCCGCACGACACGCACGCCGTTCCGCCAGACCGTGGACCGCCGCGGCCCGTCCGCCACGACGGTGACGCGGTGGCCGTCCTCCACCAGCGCCTCCGCCAGCTGCTCCGTGTACACGCCGATGCCGCCCGGTTCGTCCGGGGCGTACTGCTGGCTGATCAGGCAGATGCCCAGCCGGTCGCGCCCGTGGCGGACGCCGGCGCGCCGGTACGGCAGGAGCTCGGCGCCGCGGCGATCCGAACGGCGCGCCAGGTGCCGGCGCGGGGCGACGAGCCAGCCCTTCGCGTAGCCCTCCGCCAGACCGCGGACGAACCGCAGGCAGGCCTTGAGGAACCCGGGGAAGGACATCTCCCCGTGCACGAACCAGCGCGTGAAGATGCCGCCGTGCACGGCGCACGCCTTGAGCGGCCGGACCTGGTCCCACGGGCGGGAGCGCCAGCGGTTGAGCTTGAAGTAGAAGTAGATCGTGTTGCGCACGATGACGCGCCAGTCGATGTTCCGCGCGCCCCGCCGGATGTGGCTCCTCTCGAACTCGTGCCACACGTCCGCGCCATCCACGTGCTCGACCCGCCATCCCGCCTCGATGAGGCGCACGCAGAGGTCGCTCTCGTCGTGGTAGTACTCGTAGTTCTCGTCGTACCCGCCCACATCCGCGAGCGCCGCCCGGCGGAAGCACGAGTTCGTGCCCATCACGATGTTGTACCACTCCGCCCTCGGCGTGTTGTGGTCGGCCGGCTCGAGGCGCACCGAGCGGGGCAGGCCCCCGCGGTCGATGATCCCGCGGTCGAACTGCAGCTCGACGCCGCCCGCGCCCCACACGCGCCCGCCGGCGCCTCCCACCGCGGGATCCTCGAACGCGGCCGCCAGCCCGCGGAGCCAGCCCTCCGAGGGGAGCGCATCGTCGTCCAGGAACGCCACGATCTCGCCGGCGCTCGCCGCGATGCCGAGGTTGCGCGAGACCGAGAGGTTGCGGCGCGGGTTGTCCACGCGCTTGATGTCCGGGAACTCCGCCAGCACCGCGTCCGTGCCGTCGTCGGACGGGCCGTTCACGACGACCACCTCGAAGGACGGGTAGTCCAGGCGCCGCAGTCCGAGCAGGGCCTGGCGCAGGACCGCGTGGCGGTTGTACGTGCACACGACCACGCTGGCCGGCGGCAACGACGGCGCGTGCTCCCGCTCGGGCACCGCGCATGCCCAGGCCAGGGCCTCCGCCAACCTCTCCGTGGACCGGTCCCGGGAGAGCTCCGCGCGGCGCGCGGCCCCGGCCGCCGCGATGCGCGCGCGCGCGTCGCGGTCCCGCGTCGCCGTGGCCACCCCCGCCGCGACCGCCTCCGGCGTCCGGTCGCGCAGCAGCACGCCCGCATCGCCCATCGTCTCCTCCACCGCTCCCGCCGGCGCCGCGACCACCGGGACGCCCAGGCCGATCGCCTCGGCGATCGGCATGCAGAACCCCTCGTGCTCGCTCAGGACCAGCAGCGCGTCGGACGTCTCGAAGAGCGCGCGCATGCGCGCCGGCGTCACCTCGCCGAGGAGCTCCACGGCCTCGCCCAGGCCGCGCCGCCGCGTCTCCCGGCGCAGCTCCCGCACGTACGGCTCGTAGCCCGACATCCGCCCCACGATCGACAGCCGCGCCGGCCCCACGCGCCGGAGGATCTCCGGCATCGCGCGCAGGGCGTGGTGCACGCCCTTGTGCGGTGCCACCCGCCCCGCGACGAGCAGGCGCACTTCCGGGCCGGTGCGTTCCGCGAGCGTCCGCGGGTCGGCGGTCACGGCGTCCAGCCCCGATGTCTCCCACGGGATGGGCAGCACGCGGACCGGCGCGAAGCCCGCCGCCGCCAGATCCCCGGCGTTGAACGTGGAGTCGGCGAGCGCGAAGTCGAACGCGCGCGCCAACCGTCCGAGCTGCGCCCGGCCCCGCTCGGTGAACGCCTGCGTCTGCGGCATGCCCGCGAAGAACCGGCTCGGGGTGACGTTGTGGTAGATCACGCCGCGGCGGCACGGCAGCCCCGCGAGGGCTCCGAGGAGCGGCGTGAATCCCGCATAGTGGAACAGCACGAGGTCCGGCGCGAGGTCGGCCAGCGCGTCCGGCGGCAGGCGCCGCGACGCCAGCGACGGCGCGCTGTCGAGGCTCACGATGGCGGTGCGGTGGCCGAGCGCGACGAGCTGGCGGTCCAGCTCCAGGAGGTGCATCGACACGGCGTCGTTCACATCCAGCGCGTTCATGACCTGGACGATCTTCACTGCGCCACCCCGGCGCCGGATCCTCCGTTCCCGCTCCGCGGCCCGTCCTGCGGCCGGCCGGGCGCGGCACCCTCCCGCAGGGCGCGGACCTCCCGCTCCAGCTCGTTCACGCGGGCGAACAGCTCCGCCGCGAGATCGCAGGACGCCTCGTTGAAACGGGACTGCCGCTCCAGCGTCTCGTTCAGGAACGGCTGGAACAGGCGGCGGAAGATCTTCTTCACCACGGCCCCCGGCCGGCGCTGCCGGCCCAGCGGGACGCCGGCCTTGCAGTTCCGGTTCTCCTCCAGCTCCGCGAGGATCCGCCGCGGGGCATCCGGGTCCTCCCCCGGGACCGCGGCCGCGGGAGCGACCGCGTCCTCGGACTGGTCGCGGGCGGCGCGCACGGCGGCCTCCAGCGCGTCGATGTCGAATGCGCGACTCACGACGCGGCGGCCGCGGCGGCCGCGGCCACCTCTTCCTGGTAGCGGTGGATCACTTCCGCGGGCGGTCCCTGGTCCACGATCCGGCCGTGGCCCAGCCGGAGCACATGGCTGCAGTATCCCGCGACGGCCGTGAGGTCGTGACTGACCATGAGCAGCGTCTTCCCGTCCGCCTGGAACTCCGACAGGCGCGTGCGGCACTTGCGCGAGAAGGACTCGTCGCCCACGGCCAGCACCTCGTCCAGGAACAGCACGTCCGGGTCCACGTGCACCGCGATGGAGAACCCGAGCCGCATGTACATGCCGGTGGAGTACGTCCGCACCGGCTCGTCGATGAACTCCTCGAGCTCCGCGAACCGGAGGATCTCGTCGAACTTCGACGCGATCTCGCGCTGCGTCATCCCCAGTATGATCCCGTTGAGGAGCACGTTCTCCCGGCCGGAGAAGTCCGGATGGAACCCGGCGCCCAGCTCGATCAGGCTGGCCAGCCGCCCCCGCACGCGCACCGTGCCGCGGTCCGGCCGGTAGATCCCGGTCAGCAGCTTGAGCATCGTGCTCTTCCCCGCCCCGTTGGGTCCGATGATCCCCCAGGTCTCGCCGCGAGGCACGTCGAAGCTGACGCCGCACAGGACGTCGCGCCACTCCACGTCCGGCGCCGCTCCCCGCGCGCGGCGCAGGAAGAGGCTCTTCAAGGTCGAGTAGCGGTGCCGCAGCCGGGTCCGCCGGAAGCGCTTCCAGACATCGCGCACGGAGATCGCCGGCTCCACGGGGACCCTCAGACCCACTCGGCGAAGGAGTCGCGCACGCGCCGGAAGCGCCACTCCCCGACGAGCAGGAGCGCCGCGCCCACGACCGCCACGATCGTCACCGAGGTCCAGTCCGGGAACCGCCGGTGGTACAACACGTCCTGGTACGCCACCACCAGCTCGCCCATGAAGTTCAGCGAGTGCAGGGCGCGGAAGCGCTCCGGGACGTTCGACACCGGGTAGATCACCGGGCAGAGGAAGAACCAGAAGGTCAGCACGTTCGCGAGCAGGTGCTGCACGTCCCGGTACTGCGCGTTGAGCGCGGACAGCAGGAACACGAGCCCCAGCACGATCAGGAGCTGCACGGCAAGCAGCAGGGGCAGCGCCACGATCGAGACGCCGGGCGGGATCCCCGCGATCGCGAGCACGAGGAAGAGGACCGGGAGCGCGAACACGAAGTTGATGAAGTTCGCGAGCACCGAGACCAGCGGCAGGACCTCGGGCGGGAACATCGCCTTGGTGATCAGGCTGCCGTTCCCCACGATGGCCAGCGCGCCGTCGCCGAGCGTGGAGACGAACCACAGCCAGGGCAGGAGTCCCGTGAACACGAAGGCGCTGTAGTGGTCCATGTCGATGCGCGTGTACACCGTGAACACCAGGCTGTACACGGCCATCAACAGCAGCGGGTTCAGGAGGGTCCACAGGAAACCCAGCACGGAACCGCGATAGCGCGCGGTGACCTGCCGGCCGGTCAGGTTGGAGACCAGCGCCCGGTAGGCCCAGCAGTCGCGGATGGTCTGGGTGATTCCCATGGACAATTCGACCCGGGGAGCGGCGAGCGGAAGGTCTTGCGGCGGCTTCGGTTGCATCGGACCGGGGCAGCCTACGGTCGCTCCCGCGGGCTGTCAAGGAGACGGCTTCGGGACGCGTTCATCCGAGCCGCGCGAGACAGCGCGAGAGTCCGTCCTGCCACGACGGCAGCGGAGCGACGCCGAGCGCGGCGAGCCGGCCGTCGTGGAGGACCGAGCAGCGCGGGCGGCGCGCCGGTCGCGGGAACCGGTCCGTCCCCACGGCGCGCACGGCAACCGGGCGCCCCATCCGCTCCAGGATCCGGCGCGCGAACGCGTGCCAGGTGACGGCGCCGGCGTTCACGGCATGCAGCACGCCCGACGCCCGGGGACGCAGCGCGACGTCGAGCAGCGCACGGGCGAGATCCGCGGCGAACGTCGGGCAGCCGCGCTGGTCGTCCACCACGTCCAGCGCGTCGCGCTCCGCGGCGAGCCGGAGCACGGTGAGCAGGAAGTTGCGGCCGTGGTCGGCGTATACCCAGGCGGTCCGGACCACGCAGCCGGTGTCGCCCAGCGCGCGGGTGGCCTCCTCCGCCATCAGCTTCGACCACCCGTACACGGAGATCGGGCTCGGGGGATCATCCTCGGCGTAGCCGCCGTCGCTCGCGCCGTCGAACACGTAGTCCGTGGACACCGTGACCAGGCGGGCGCCGGCGGCGCGGCAGGCGGCGGCCACGTTCGCCGTTCCCTTCGCGTTCACGAGGAGCGCGCGATCGGGGTCGGCCTCGCAGCCGTCCACGTCGGTCCAGGCGCCGGCGTGGATCACCACGCGGGGCCCCGCGGAGTCCACCGCGCGCGCGACGCACGCGGCATCCGTCACGTCGCAGGCGGCGCGATCCCAGGCCGCCAGCGGCACGCCGCACGCGGCCGCCGCGCGCACGATCTCCGTCCCGAGCATCCCTCCCGCGCCGGTGAGCGCCACCGTGGCCGCGCCGGGCGCGGGCGCGCGCCTCATTCCGGGACCTGGATCTCGGAGTTGTCCCCCACCATGAAGCGGAACGCGCGCGGCTTCGCCGGCGCCTGCGTGATGCGGGCGTTGCGTCCCACCAGGCTCCCCTCCATGCGCGTCGTGAGGTTCTCGATGCGGCTGTCCTCCAGGATGATGGAGAACTCCACCTCGGACCCCACGATCGTGCAGCCCGACGAGATGGACGTGAACGGGCCCACGTAGGAGTCCCGCACCACCGTGCGCGGCCCGATCACGAGCGGCCCGCGCAGCTCGGAGGATTCCACGACGGCGCCCTCGCCCACGGAGACCTCGCCGATCACGCGCGTCCGCGCGTCCACCGTGCCGCGGATGTCGCGCTCGATCGCGGTGAGCGCCATGCGGTTCGCCTCCAGCAGGTCCTCCAGCTTCCCGGTGTCCTTCCACCACCCCTTGATCACGTGGCTGCGCACCGTGCGCCCGTGCTCGATGAGGTACTGGATGGCGTCGGTGATCTCCAGCTCCCCGCGCGCCGACGGACGGATGGCGTCCACCGCCTCGAACACCGTGGCGTCGAACATGTACACGCCCACGAGCGCATAGTCGGACTTCGGCCGCTTCGGCTTCTCCTCCAGGCGCACGACCTTGCCGCCCTCGATCTCCGCGACGCCGAACGAGCCGGGATTCGGCACGCGCGCCAGGAGGATCTGGGAGTTCGGCCGGTCCCGCTGGAACTCCTGCACCAGGGGCGTGATGCCGTCCTTGATGAAGTTGTCGCCGAGGTACATGACGAAGCTGTCCCCGGCGAGGAACTCCCGGGACTCCTTCACCGCGTGGGCCAGGCCCAGCGGCGCGGTCTGCCGGATGTACGTGGTGCGCACGCCGAACGCGGCGCCGTCGCCCACCGCCGCGCGGATCTCCGCCTCGGTGTCGCCCACCACGATCCCGATCTCCGTGATGCCCGCGGCCCGGATGGCCTCGATCGCGAAGAACAGGATGGGCTTGTTCGCCACGGGGACGAGCTGCTTCGCGCTCGTGTGCGTGATGGGACGCAGCCGCGTCCCCTTCCCGCCCGACAGGATCAGCGCCTTCACGCCGCGGTCCTCCTTCGCGGGACGCGCCCGCGTCGCGTCAACTCCCCAGCCGCCGCAGCTTCCGCAGCAGCCGGCCGCCCTTGGATCGGGACGGGAGGTCGAGCGGCTCCACCGTGAACCGTTCGCCCCCGGCCACCTGCCACGGCCGGGTCCCGCACAGGACCTCCGCCTCCGCCTCGCCTACGATGCCCGCCGCCGCCTTGCGCCCCGCGGCCAGGCAGAAGGGGCGCCGCACGAGGTCGTGCGCGTCGGAGGCGAGCAGGTGCGCCGCGCCGTTCTCCAGCAGCCACACGGCGGTAGCCTGCGCGTCCTTGCCCAGGAGTCCCACGAGGCTGGCGGCGTTCACCTGCAGCAGCGCACCCTGCGCCACCCAGTCCGCGAGCGGCGCGGGATCGTCCATCAGCGCCACGTTGCGCTCCGGGTGCGCGATGATCGCGCCGAGCCCCCGCGCCTTCAGACCCTCGATGGCCGCGCCCACGCACGCCGGCGGGCGGCGCATCGAGAAGTCGAACAGCACCCAGTGCCCCTTCTCGCCGATCGGCACGGCGCCCTCCACGAAGGCCTTGCCGTCGCCGTCCGGGAGGAAGTTCTCCGCGCCGGGGATCACGCGCAGCGGGATGCCCTCGCGCTCGATCGCCGCCACGAGCTTCCGGTGCTCCGTGCGTAACAGGTCGGCCGTGGTGTCGAACAGC
The DNA here is from genome assembly GCA_964571855.1 of uncultured Gemmatimonadota bacterium. Taxonomy (GTDB): domain Bacteria; phylum ARS69; class ARS69; order ARS69; family ARS69; genus CAYYFX01. The sequence continues at coordinate 57,741 of CAZNDO010000008.1, read as the reverse complement.
GACTCGCCGAGATGCGACGACGCGACGACGGCGCGGCATCCCTGCTCGACCGCCGCGCGCGCCATCTGCAGCGAATCGTGCAGATCGATCGCGCCGTCGTCGACGCCGGGCAGGATGTGACAGTGCAGGTCGACCACGACTCGTCCCTTCTATCCGTGCGACGCGCGCGGGTGGTTCGCGGGGCGCTTCCGCGCGATCCGTGCGACTGGGCGGCGCGATCCGGCGAGTCGGTCCGGGCCGGCGGCCCGCCGGGGACGCGCGCGGCCGGGGCCGGGCCTCCCTGCCGCGGACGCCTTCCCGGCGACGTCCTGTCGCCGGGAAGGCTCGGCGCTCCGGCGCCTCCGGCATCCATGCCTCCCGGCGCCTGCGCGACGCCGCCGCAGGGAGGCCCGGCCCCGGCCGCAGACGTCCCCGGCGGGCCGCCGGCCCGGACCGCCTCGCCGGATCGCGCCGCGGGCGTGCGCCCGGCTGCCGGAACCGGAGCGAGCCGTCACTGCAGCATCTCCGCGACGATGGCGGGGACGGCGGCCAGGGCCTCGTCCAGCTTCGCCACGTCCTTGGCGCCGGCGGTGGCGAGGTGGGGCTTTCCGCCGCCGCCGCCGCCGACCAGCTTCGCCACTCGACCCACGAGGTCGCCGGCGGCCACGCGGCCGCCTTTCACTACGTCGTCCGAGGCCGCGGCGACCAGGGCCACCTTGCCTTCGAGCTCCGTGCCGAGGACCACCACCGTCCTCGGCGTGGCGCGGAGCGAATCGCCGAGGTCGCGCAGCGCGTCGCGCGAATCGACCGGGGCGCGGGCGACCACGAGGCGGTGGCCGGCAACATCCATCGCGCGTGAGGCCAGGTCGCCCGCCGCGTTCCCCGCCGCCGCGCGCGTCAGCTCCTCCACCTTGCGGCGCAGGCGCTTCGCCTCGTCCAGCAGCTCCTCCACGCGCGCCGCCGCGGACTCCGGCGCGGTCTTCAGCGCGTCCGCCACCGCGGCCAGCTGGCCGCGCAGCGCGTGGACCAGGTCCACCGCCGGCGCGCCCGCGAACGCCTCGATGCGGCGCACGCCGGCCGCCACCGAGCCCTCGGACGCGAACGCGAACAGCCCGAGCCTTCCCGTGGCGCGCGCGTGCGTGCCGCCGCACAGCTCGCGCGACGGCCCCATCGTCACCATGCGCACGCGGTCCCCGTACTTGTCGCCGAAGAACGCCAGCGCGCCGGCCGCCAGCGCGTCCTTGTACGGCAGCACCTCCCACGACACGTCGTGGTCCGCGCGCACGAGCTCGTTCACGCGCGCCTCGATGGCCGCGAGCTGCGCCGGGCGCACGGGCTCCGGGTGGCTGAAGTCGAAGCGCAACCGGTCCGGTCCCACGAACGACCCCTTCTGCTGCACGTGCGGCCCCAGGATCTCGCGCAGCGCGTGGTGCACGAGGTGCGTGGCGGAGTGGTGCCCGCAGACCAGCTCCCGCCGGGCGGCATCCACGCGCTGCGCCGCGCGCTCGCCCACCGCCACCTCGCCCTCCTCCACGGTGCCGAAGTGCACGAAGACGTCCGTGCCGGTCTTGCGCGTGTCCTCCACGCGGATGCGCCCGCCCGGGGTCACGATCTCCCCCGCGTCGCCCACCTGGCCGCCGCCTTCCGCGTAGAACGGCGTGGCGTTCGTGATGAGCGCCACGGACGCGCCCTCGCCCGCCCGGTCCGCGCGCGCGAGGTCCCCGTCCGCCACGAGCGCCAGGTGCACGATGGGGGACTCCCCCTCGAGCGCCTCGTACCCGGAGAATCGCGTGCCCTCCGCCACGCCGGCGTCCCGCGCGAGCGTGTCCAGGGCGCCCTTCGCGGTGCCGCCCTTCCAGCTGGCGCGGCTGCGCTCCTTCTGCACCTCGAGCGCCGCGGCGAACCCGGCCTCATCCACCGAGAATCCGCGCCGCACGCCCACCGATGCGGTGAGCTCCAGGGGACAGCCGTAGGTGTCGTACAGCCGGAACGCCACGTCCCCGGCGAGCACGCGCCGCCCCTCGTCGTCGGTGCGCCACACCGAGTCGTCCTCGAGCTGCGCCAGCAGGTCGTCGATGCGGCGCATCCCCTCCTCCACCGTGCGCCGGAAGGACCTCTCCTCCGCCGCGGCGCCGCGCCGGATCTCGCCGAGCCGCTCGCGCACCAGCGGGTAGGCGTCCCCCATGGCCTCGGCCACGGCCTCGCACGCGTCCGGCAGGAACTCGTCGTGCATGCCGAGCAGCACGCCGTGGCTGACCGCGCGCCGCATGATCTTGCGCAGCACGTACCCGCGGCCGGTGCGGTCCGGGTGCACGCCGTCCGCCAGCAGGAACGCGGTGGTGCGCGCGTGGTCCGCGATCACGCGCATGGACACCGCGTCGTCCCCCGCGCCGCCGGCGTAGGGCCGCCCGGCCAGTTCCCCCACGCGTGCGAGCAGCCCCAGGAACAGGTCCGTGTCGTAGTTCGTGAGCTTCCCCTGCGCCACGGAGCTGATCCGCTCCAGACCCATGCCCGTGTCGATGCTGGGCGCGGGGAGCGGCCGGCGCGTGCCGTCCGCTTCGCGCTCGTACTGCATGAAGACCAGGTTCCAGATCTCCATCCAGCGATCGCCCTTGTTCACCTCGCCGGCAAGGGACGGGCCCAGGTCGTAGTGGATCTCCGAGCACGGGCCGCACGGGCCCGTATCGCCCATGGACCAGAAGTTGTCCTTCATGCCGAAGCGGAGGATGCGGTCCTCCCCCACGCCGGCCACGCGGCGCCAGATGGCCGCGGCCTCGTCGTCCGCCGGGATCCCCTCCGCGCCGCCGAACACGGTGAACGCCAGCCGCGACGCGTCCAGCTTCAGCACGCCGGTGAGGAATTCCCAGGCGAACGCGATGGCGTCCTCCTTGAAGTAGTCCCCGAACGAGAAGTTGCCGAGCATCTCGAAGAACGTGTGGTGCCGCGGGGTGCGCCCCACCTCCTCGAGATCGTTGTGCTTGCCGGAGACGCGCAGGCAGCGCTGCGAGCTGGTGGCGCGCGGGTACTCCCGGCGCGCGGCCCCCGTGAACATGTCCTTGAACGGGACCATGCCCGCGTTCACGAACAGCAGCGTGGGATCGTCCCGCGGCACCAGCGGCACCGACGGCACGACCGTGTGGCCCTTCCCCGCGAAGTAGTCCAGGAACGCGGACCGGATCTCGGCAGTCTTCATGGCTCGTTGGGGGCTCCCGCCCCGCCGTCCTCCTCGTGGAACGGGTCTTCGTCCTCTTCCGGGCGCTCCCCGGCGGCGCGCACGAGCGCGGCCCGGGCCACCTCGCGCGCGAACCCGCGCCGGGCCAGCGCGCCGTACATCCGGCGGCGCGCCTCGGCTTCCGGGAGCCGGGCCCACTTTCGCGCGGATCGTCGCAGGAAATCCGTGGCGGCGTCGATCTCGGAATCCGCCCCGAGCACTTCCTCCACCGCCGCCGCCGCCACCGCCTCCGGGGCGCCCTTGCGCTTGAGCTCCGCCACGAGGAGCGATCGCCCCTTCGGCGCGAAGCGCATCCGGTCCCGCACGAACGCGCGGCACGTCTCCTCGTCGGACACGAGCCGCAACTCCTTCAGCCGCTCCAGCGCCTCGCTCACCTGTCCGGGTGCGTATCCGGACTTCCGCAGGAACGCGCGGACGTCCCCCTCGAACCGCAGCCTCGACCCCATCCAGCGGATGGCGGCCTCGACCGGCGAGGGAGGGGCGGGCGCCGCCCCTCCCGAAGCGTCCGGCGTTCCCGCGCTACTTCCCCTTCTCCGCCGCGGCAACGGGCTTCTCCCCGGCCTTCTCGCCGCCCTTCACGACGGCGGCGGGCGGAACGGCCCCGCCCTGCGCGGCCCCGTTCCCGGAGCCCGCGCCGGCGCCGGCCACGCCGTACGCGGCGCGCACGGCCTGCTCCAGCTTCGTCCGCACGTCCGCGTTCTCCTCCAGGAACGTGCGCGCGCTCTCGCGGCCCTGCCCGATGCGGTCCCCGCCGTACGAGAACCAGCTCCCGGACTTGTCCACGATGGCCTTCTCCGTGGCGAGATCCAGCAGGTCTCCCTCGAAGGAGATGCCCTTGCCGTAGATGATGTCGAACTCGGCCTCGCGGAACGGCGGGGCCAGCTTGTTCTTCACCACCTTCACGCGGGTGCGGTTGCCGATGGCGGTGGTGCCCTCCTTGAGGGCGCCGATCCGCCGGATGTCCAGCCGCATCGTGGAGTAGAACTTCAGCGCGTTGCCGCCGGTGGTGGTCTCCGGGTTCCCGAACATCACGCCGATCTTCATGCGGATCTGGTTGATGAACACGATGCACGTGCGCGACTTCGCCACGGACGCCGTGAGCTTGCGCATGGCCTGCGACATGAGCCGCGCCTGCAGGCCGACGTTCGCGTCGCCCATCTCGCCCTCGATCTCGGCGCGCGGCACGAGCGCCGCCACCGAGTCCACCGCGATGATGTCCACCGCGTTCGAGCGCACCAGCATGTCCACGATCTCCAGCGCCTGCTCGCCGGTGTCCGGCTGCGACACGAGCAGCTCGTCGATGTCCACGCCGAGCGCCTGCGCGTACTTCGCGTCCAGCGCGTGCTCCGCGTCGATGAACGCCGCGGTCCCGCCCAGGCGTTGCGCGTTCGCCATCATGTGCAGCACGAGCGTGGTCTTGCCGGAGGACTCCGGGCCGAAGACCTCGAGGATGCGCCCGCGCGGCACGCCGCCGATGCCGAGCGCCAGGTCCAGCGAGAGGGAGCCCGTGGGGATGACCGACAGCCCCTCCTCCGTGGGCTTCTCCTCGCCGAGCCGCATGATGGCGCCCTTGCCGAACTGCCGCTCGATGAGCCCCACCGTGTTGTCCAGCGCCTTCGCGCGCTCCGGGCTGCCGCCGCGCACCGTTCCTGCCTTCATGCACGATCTCCTTCACGAGGTGTGGACACGTCCCCCGCGCCCACCGCGAGCGGGAAGCGGGCGAGTGCCTCGTACCGCGAACCCCGGGGCGTCAGCCGGCTCTCGGCCAACGTGACCTCCCGCACGCGACCCGTCCCCCCGCAGGGACCGACCGCGCCGAGGAGGTCCTGCAGCCGCCCGAGTCCCCGGGTTCCCCTGGGGCGGCCGAGCGTCACGTGCGCGCGGAACGGACGGTCCGACGGGGCGAGGAACCCCTCGCCGACCAGCTTCCGCTCCAGGCGCGACGCGAGCGCCGCGATCTCCTTGGTGCCCACCTCCAGTCCCAACCACACGACCCGCGGGATGCCCCGCGAAGGGAACGTGCCGGCTCCCGCGAGCCGCACGTCGAACGGCGCCGCCCCCGGCAGCGCCTGCCGGATGCACGCCTCGAGACGGGGAACGCGCTCCGCGTCCACGTCTCCCAGGAACGCCAGCGTCACGTGCAGCGACTCCGGGGCGACCCAGCGAACGTCCGGCGCCGCCGCCGCGAACCGCGCGAGCACCGGCGCGACCGCCTCGCGCAGCTCCTCCGGCAGCCACACCGCCGCGAAGAGCCGCTTCGTCAAGTCGCCGTCCCCGTCCCGCGACGATAGGCCATCTCGAGCGCCTTTTGAACGGTCCGCTCGCGCACCATCTCGCGGCTGCCGGGGAACCGGAACACGGCCGCCTCGGTCCCGCGGGCGTCCGCCGCCGCGATCCACACGGTGCCGACCGGCTTCTCCGCGGTCCCGCCGCCCGGGCCGGCCACGCCGGTCACCGCGACGGCCACGGTCGCCGCGAAGCGCGCCCGCGCGCCCTCCGCCATCGCCCGGACCACAGGCTCCGAGACCGCCCCGTGGCGCTCCAGGACCCCCTCGTCCACGCCGAGGGCGCGGACCTTCACGGGGTTCGCATAGGCCACGAGACCGCCAAGGTACACCGAAGACGAACCCGGAACATCCGTGATTCTGGCCCCGATCAGCCCGCCGGTGCAGGACTCGGCGCTGGTCAGCGTCGTCCCCGACGCCGCGAACCGCCGCACGAGCGACTCCGCGAGGGTCGGCCCGGGCAGCGCCCAATCCCCCAGGATGCGGCGGATCTCCGCGTCCGCCGCGTCCAGGATCGCGTCCGGCGCGCCGCCGGGCGCCGCCAGCCGCAGCCGCACGCCACCCGGCCCGGGCAGGAACGCCAGCCGCAGCCCGTCGGGCGCGGCGAAGCCCGCCGCGTCCAGACGTTCCGCCACGCGGACCTCGCCCACGCCCAGCGTGGCCACGATCCGCTCCCAGCCGTGGCCGTCCGGCAGGACGCCGAGCTCCGAGGCCACGGCGCCGATCATCCCGGCCACTTCGGCCGGCACGCCGGGCAACGCGTAGATCCGGCAGTCGCCCAGGCGCGCGCGGATGCCCGGCGCCGTGCCCAGGGGATTCGCCACGGGGGTCGCGCCGTCGGGGAGACGCGCCTGCCGCCGCGCCGAGGGCCCCGGCGCGAGCTGCCGCTCCGCATACCGCGCCTCGATCCAGCCGCGGGCGGTGCCGTCCTCCACGAGCGGCACGTCCAGCGCGTCGGCGAGCGCCTCGCGGGTCAGGTCGTCGTCCGTGGGGCCGAGACCGCCGGTGAGGACGAGCACGTCGCACGCGGGCGCGAGCCGGCGGATGGCGTCGCGGATCGCGGGCCGCTCGTCGCCGACCGTCTCCGCGCCGGCCAGCGCCACGCCGCGCGCGCCGAGCGCCGCCGCGATCACGGCCGTGTTCCGGTCCGACGCGGCGCCGCCCAGGAGCTCGTCGCCCACCAGGAGCACGCGTCCGATCACGCGGGCGCCCCGGCGAAGTGCAGGATCGCGCGCAGCGCCAGCGCGGCCCAGATCCCGGCGAACACGTCGTCCGCCATCACGCCGAGCCCGCCGCCCCACGCCTGACTGCGGCCCGCGGGGAACGGCTTGAGCACGTCGAAGAGGCGGAACAGCACGAAGCCCAGGACCACCGTGAGCGGCGTCACCGCCAGCCCCGCCACCGTGATCCACTGCCCCACGACCTCGTCGAAGACGATGGGGCCGCCGTCCTCGCCGAACTCCCGCTCCGCGGGTCCCGCGGCGGCGATGCCCAGCGCGGTGCACGCGGCGAGCAGGACCCACGTGAACGCGCCGCCCGCCAGCATCCCCGGGAACGCGACCCACGCCGCGAGCCCCACGAGGCTCCCTGCCGTCCCGGGCGCCACCGGGAAGAACCCCGAGCCCAGGCCCGTCGCCACCCAGCGCAGCGCGCTCACGGCGCCGCCCTCCGCGCGAAGGCCGACCGCGTGCGCCACAGGTAGTCCAGGCCGGACGCGATCGTGATGGTCACGGTCACGGCGAACGCGATCGTGAGCAGCATCTCCCACGGATCGCCCGGCCGCCGCCACGCGGCGGGCGGCACGCTCTCCCGCGCGCGCAGCGTCATCACGCCGAGCCACACGAACACGAACGTCATCTGGAACGTGGTCTTCCACTTGCCGAGCACGCTCACGGGGACCGGCACGCCGCGCCGCGACGCGAACGTTCGCAGCGCGGTCACCAGCACCTCGCGCCCCACGATGGTGGCCACCATCCACGCCGCCACGCCCGGCACGTCCAGCGCGACGAACGTGACGAGCGCGAGCGCCACGAGCAGCTTGTCCGCGAGCGGATCCACCGCGCGCCCGAAGCGCGTGATCGTGCCGGTGCGGCGCGCGAGCCAGCCGTCCACCGTGTCGGTGAGCGCGGCCAGGGTGAACACCGCCGCCGCGCTGCGCATCCCGAGCACCGTGTCCTGCCGCAGCAGCAGCACGAACACCGGGGCGAGCGCGAGGCGCACGAGCGTGAGCCCGTTGGCGACCGTCATCCGGCGAGCCTCTCCCGGCCCTGGATGGCGCGCGATAACGTGGCCGCGTCGGCGAACTCCAGCTCCGCCCCGACGGGCAGCCCGCGCGCGATGCGCGACACCACGCAGCCGAGCGGCGCGAGCAGGCGCTGCAGGTAGTACGCCGTGGCGTCGCCCTCCGTGTCCGGGTTCAGCGCCAGGATCACCTCGGCGGGCCGCGTCTCGCGCACGCGCGCCAGCAGCTCCTTGATGCGCAGATCATCCGGTCCCACGCCGTCCAGCGGCGACAGGACGCCGTGCAGCACGTGGTAGCGCCCGCGGAACTCGCCGGTGGCCTCCACCGCGGAGACGTCCGAGGGCTCCTCCACCACGCAGATCAGGTCGTCCTGGCGCCGGGCATCCGAGCACAGCGCGCACGGCGAGGTCTCGGTGACGTCGTGGCAGGTCCCGCAGAAGACCACGCGCTGCTTCAGCTCGGTCAGCGCCGCCGCGAGCCGCTCCACCGCCGGGGACTCCGCCTTGAGCAGATGGAACGCGAGCCGGCGGGCGGACTTCCGCCCGATGCCGGGGAGCCGGGACAGCTCGTCGATCAGCCGGCTGAGCGCGTCGGACCCGGACTCCACGGATCAGAGCATTCCGGGGGGAAGGCCGAGCTGCGCGGCCGCCTTCTGCATCTCCGCGCTCGCCATCTCGGACGCGCGCCGCTTCCCCTCGTTCACGCACGCGAGCACGAGGTCCGCGAGGAGCCCGGGGTCGGCGGGATCCACCACCTGCGGGTCGATGGTGAGGGAGCGCAGCATGCCGTCCCCCGTGACGACGGCCTTCACCATCCCGCCGCCGGAGGACGACTCCACCGTCTTCGCCGCGATCTCCTGCTGCAGGACGGACATGCGCTCCTGCGCCTTCTTCATCTCCTTCATCATCCGCTGGATATCCAAGTTCCCTCCCTACCGGGCGCCGCCCGGCAGGATCTGTCCGCCGAGCTCGTCGATGACGCGCTTGAGTCCGGGGTTCGCCGTCAACAGGTCGCGCGGGTCGGTGGGGCGTCGCTCCGGCGCCGGATCCGACGCGGGCCGCGATCCCGCGGGGAAGCGCCCCACCTTCGCCTTCAGCTCCACCGCGCGCCCGAACAGCGCGGACATCTCCTCGCGGATCAGCGCCAGGTTCTCCCGGCGCAGGACCATGCCGTGGTGGTAGTCGTTCTCGAACACGATGGACAGCCCGTCGTCGTCCAGGCTCAGCGGGAGGCCGTGCGCCAGGAACGAGGACAGCATCCGCTTGCGGCGCCCCACGCGATCCACCAGCGAGCGCCAGGTCTCGCCCAGCGGGCCTTCGCCATGCAGGGGCGGCGCCGTCTCGTCCTCGCCGGGCGGCGGCTCGCCGAAGTCCGCGGGCGGCCCCGCCGCGGCCGCGCGCGCGGTGGCCGCGCGCGGGACGGACGGCGGGGCGTCCGGAGCGCCGGAGTCCTCGTACACACTGTCGGGGGGAGCGTCCTCCGCTTCGGCGGGATCGGCGGCGGGACGCGGCGCTCCCCCCGCGGGGGCGCGGCCCGTCCCGTGCGGCGGCCCTTCGGCCTGCGGTCCCGGCCGCGCGACCGGCGGTCCCGGAGGCGGGCCGTCGCCCGGCGGGGGCCCGCCCCCGGACACGCCGTCGAGCCGGCGCGCGAGCGCGGCCAGCTCCCCGGGATCCTCCAGCCGGCTCATGCGCGCCAGCGCGATCTCGAGCACGAGCCGCGGCCGCTCCGCGCGGCGCACCTCGCTCACCGTCTTCCCGCCCAGCGCCAGGCACGCCGCGAGCTTCGCCGGCGGCAGCGCGGCGGCCACGCGCGCGTACTCGCCCATCAGCTCGGCGCGCACGCCGAGCGCGGACGCGTCGTCCGGGACCGTGGACGCCACGAGCAGATCGCGGAGGCACTGCGCCAGACCGGTGGCCGCGCGGCCGGGATCCATCCCGCGGTCCAGGATCTCCGCGAGACGCACGAGCGCCCCGCCCGCGTCCGCGCGGCCCGCCGCCTCCACGATGGCCAGGTACGTCTCCTCCGGCGCCTCGCCGAGCAGCGCGCGCACGTGCTCGCGCGTCACCTTCCCCTCGCCGGTGGCGGCGGCCTGGTCCAGCAGGCTCTCCGCGTCGCGCAGCCCGCCGTCCGCGTGCCGGCACAGCTCCGCGATGGCGTCCGGCTCCGCCGCGAACCCCTCGCGCTCGCACAGCCTCCGCAGCGTGTCCTCCAGGACGTCGCGCGCGATGCGGTGGAAGTCGTACCGCTGGCAGCGGGAGCGGATGGTGGCGGGGACCTTGTGCTCCTCGGTGGTCGCGAACACGAAGTACACGGACGGCGGCGGCTCCTCCAGCGTCTTCAGCAGCGCGTTGAAGGCCTCCTTCGTCAGCATGTGCACCTCGTCGATCACGTACACCTTCGCGCGCCCGCGGCTGGGGGCGTAGCGCACGTTCTCGCGGAGGTCGCGGATCTCGTCGATGCCGCGGTTCGACGCGCCGTCGATCTCCAGCACGTCCAGGCTCACGCCCTGCGAGATCTCGCGGCAGGAGTCGCACTCGTTGCACGGCTCCGGCACGGGGCCGTCCGCCGCCCGCTCGCAGTTGAGGCACTTCGCGAGGATGCGCGCGGTGGTGGTCTTGCCCACGCCGCGCGGGCCGCAGAAGAGGAACGCGTGCGCGAGCCGCCCCGTGGTGATGGCGTTCGCGAGCGTGGTGGTCACGTGGGATTGCCCGACGACGTCGGCGAAGCGTTGGGGGCGCCACTTGCGGGCGAGGACTTGGTAGGCCACGGACCCCCTCCCCTTCGGTCACCCCCCGGAGGCGCCGGCCAGGTGGCCTGTCGCACCCGGGACGATCCGCTTAGCGCTGCTGCCTTCCGGCCCTGACGCGGTTCGCGGGGTCCCGTTGCCCAGGACCCGGCACGGCGCCCCCGGGGGGCGGACCACGGGAAGTTTGGTGGAGATGAGCGGGATCGAACCGCCGACCTCCTCGTTGCGAACGAGGCGCTCTCCCAACTGAGCTACATCCCCACCGGGTCCCGCCGAGCACGGCCCGCCGCTTCCGGGCCGCTTCCACCTGGCGGAGAGAGAGGGATTCGAACCCTCGGTAGCCTTTTGGGCCACACGCGATTTCCAGTCGCGCCGATTCAACCGCTCTCGCATCTCTCCGTGCACTGCATCCCGCGGCGGCGCGGCCGCCCGCGGGTCCTGCGCGAATCGCCGCCCCACGGGCTCCGCCGATCGGGAGCGACACGGTGGCGGAGAGAGAGGGATTCGAACCCTCGGAACCCTCGCGGGCTCAACGGTTTTCGAGACCGCCCCATTCAACCGCTCTGGCATCTCTCCGCGATCGTCATTCCTTCCGGCGCTCCGCGGCGAACCAGGCGGAAAGCAGGGAGGAACACGGATCCCGCAGCACTTCCGGACGGACGCGGATCTCGCCGAGCAGCCCGGGCGACAGGATGTCGAACCGGGAACCGCACGCGCCGAGCCGCGGATCCCACGCGCCGAAGACCACCCGGGCCATCCGCGTGAGCACGATGGCGCCGGCGCACTGCGGACACGGTTCGAGCGTCACGTACAACGTGTCGCCGTCCAGCCGCGCGCTGCCCGCGCTCTCGCGCACGCTCGTGATGGCCTCGATCTCGGCGTGCGCGCGGGGATCCCCCGTCTCGCGCATCCGGTTCCGGCCGCGACCGACGATCCGTCCCGCCCGGACGATGACCGCCCCGACGGGAACCTCGCCCGCCGCCGCCGCCTCGCGGGCCAGCGCCAGGGCCTCCTGCATGAAGGCCTCGTCGCCCGTCCCGTCAGGGGGCTTCACGAGCCGCATCCCCGAAAGACCCCGGGAAGGTACGGGAGGGCGTCCGAACCTGTCAAGAATCCGTGCGTTCCGGGCCGCGGCCGGCGCGTCACGGCGCGGTCTCCGCGAGCTGCCGGAGGATGCGGTCGATGTCCGCCCGCACCGGCGGCGCGCCCGGAGCCATGCCGCGCGCCCGCGCGATCAGCTCCTCGGTCTCCGCCCGCCTTCCCTCCGCCGCCGCCACGTGCGCGAGCGCGAGCACGTTCGCCACCTCCGCGGGCGCGAGCCGCAGCGCGGCCTGCGCCTCCCGTCGCGCATCCTCGTGCAGGCCCGCCTCGAGGTACGCCATCGCGAGGCTCCGGCGAAGCGCCGGCTCGGGCCCCGCGCCGAACGAGAGCGCCCGCCGGAACGCCACGATCGCCTCGTCGATCCGCCCCGCCGCCAGGCACGCGGGCCCCAGTCCGACCAGCGCGTTCGGCTGCGCCGGGTCCAGGGTCAGCGCCTCCTTGAACTGCCGGATGGCCTCCGTCCAGTTCTCCTGCTGGGCCGCGATGACGCCGAGGTTCGTCCGCACCGTGGCCTCGTAGTCCGGCGCGATGCGCAGCACCTCCTGGTACTGGTCCCGCGCCTCGTCGATGCGCCCGGTCCGCGCCAGGGCGTTGCCCAGGTTCAGGTGCACGCGCGGGTCGCGCACGCCGGTCTCCAGCGCCGCGCGGTACTCCACGATCGCGCGATCCACGTTGCCCTCCTGGTCGAACAGGACGGCCAGGTTGAAGCGGTGGAACGGCGCGTCGCGGTCGTCCGCCGGATTCGCGATCCCCAGCGCGGCCACCACGCGCGCGTTCGTCGCCAGGAAGAGCCCCGCCAGCAGCAGCAGCGTGCCCGCGGCCGCGCGCGGCCGTGTCATCGCCTCCCGCACCGCCGCGGCGGCGGCGAGGATCCCGGCCGCCGCGAACGGCAGGAGCCACGGCACCACCGGCTGGCGGAAGCGTGCGCACACGAAGAACGAGACGACCACGAGGCACTGCACGAGCACGAGCACGCCGAGCAGCGCGCGCGGGCGCGTGGCCGGTCCGCCGCGCGCGACGCCGAGCAGCGCGAACGGCAGATACAGCGTCCAGAGCACGAGGAACCCGGCGAGGATGGGCGTGAAGCGCCGGGCCTGGTCGCGGAGATCGCGCTCGTTGGAGATCTCGAACCCGTTCCAGAAGAAGACCGTCTTGCGCGCGAGCAGCGTGAGCGCGTCCTTCGGCCGGTCGCGCATCCAGGCCAGGCCCTGCCCGAACCAGTACCGGCTCACCTCCGCGTCGGTCAGGGAGCGCCCCACCGCGCGCTCCGCGAGCGTGCGCGCCGCGATCTCCACGTTGTCCCGGTATGCCTCGCCGGGGCGCACGGTCTGCCCGGCCTCGGCGAAGCCCGGCGCGAGCGCGGACTTGCCGTCGGAGGCCGGGTTGTTGCCGATGTAGAAATTGATCCCGCCCTGCGTGGCGAGCACGAGCTCGCCCTGCGAGGCCGAGCGGTGCACGACCACCGGACCGACCACGAGCACGAGTCCCGTGAGCGCGGCGAACGCGGGACCGAACCGCCGCTCCCGCCCGAACGCCCACGCCACCGCCGCCAGACCGAGGGGCAACGCGCTCGCGTGCGCGAGCGCGGCCAGTCCGAACAGGGTGCCGCCCCCGAGGAACAGCGGCAACCGCCCCTGCCGTTCCCCCTCCAGCAGCAGGAGCGCCGCGGCCGTTCCCAGGAAGGTCCCCATCGCCGTGGTGAGGATCTCCCCCTCGTAGTAGGCGAACATGCCGTACGCGGCAGCCAGCAGCGCGGCCACGCCGGCCGCCCGCGGGCCGTGCGTGAGCCGCGCGATCCGCCACACGAGCGCCACCTGCAGCACGCCGAGCAAGGACTGCGCGAGGCGGGCGATCCACGGCGACGGCTCGAGGGAGTAGAGGCCGGCGAGGAACCACGGGTACAGCGGCGGGCGGAAGAGCGCATCCGGCAGCGCGCGACCCTCCAGCAGCGCGTGCGCGGCGCGGTCGTACCAGAGGGAATCGAGCAGCAGGTGCCGCGAGAACGGCGACAGCATCAGCTCGCGGAGGTACTCCGCGCGCAGCAGCACGGCGAGCACCAGCGCGACGCCGAGCGTGACGCGGGAGCGCGCCTCCGCCGCGGCATCGCGCCGCTCACTGGACATAGCCGAGGCTCTCGAGGACCTCGCGGTCCCCCTCCCCGCCGGGCGCGTCGCCGGGCGGGATCACGGCCGGCTCGCTGCCGGTGCGCGGCGGCCGCGCGCGCAGCGAGTCCGGATGCACGATCCCCGCGAGCACCTCGCCGTCCAGGTCCGGCGGCACGTCGACGTCGAAGAGCCAGTACAGCGTGGGCGCGATGTCCAGGATGGACTCCGTGGTGCGCCCCTCGCGCGGCGGGAAGTGCGGACCGGCGGCGATGAGGATGCCCTCGGGACGGTGGTAACCCGAGAACGTGAACCCCGGCGTGCCGAACGCGGCCGTGTCCTGCGGCGTGCCGCGGCCCACGAAGAACGTGGGCGACTCGATGAACACGATGTCCGGGGCGTTCTCCACGTACGGACCCGAGTACAGCTCCTCGCGCGTGTACGCGCGCTCCACGAACGGGACCCCGCTCGCCGGATCGGTGACGTCCGCGATGCGCTCGAGCAGGCGCCTCCGCACCGCCTCGGCGCTCTCCCCGGGGGCCACCTGCCCGCCGAAGTCCCGCCCCTTCTGGCTGACGCGCAACAGCCCGCCGAACGGCCCCGGCGGGAACGCCTCCACCTGCGAGATCGCCCCGGTGGAGTCGATGGCGATGAAGCCCTCGTCCCGCAGCCAGTTCATCAGCCGCAGCTCCCGCCGGATCGGTCCGAAGCCGTGATCCGAGAGGACGATCACGTCCACGCGCTCCCCGGCCTTCGCCACCAGCTTGCCGACCGCCGCGTCCACGCGGATGAACATGTCGCGGATCGCGTCGCCGAACTGCATCGCGCCGACCGGGTCGTACTCCGGATGCTCCGGGTCCGTGAACTTCCAGTAGAAGTGCTGGACCTTGTCGGTGCCGGTGAACACGACCCAGAAGAGGTCCCACTCCTCCTCGGCGATCAGCCGCTCCGCCACCTCGGCGTGCCGCTCCTGCGTGTGCCGGAAGTGCTGCAGGAGCAGCCCCTCGCGCCCGCGCGGCAGGCTCTCGCCGAAGAGGTCCAGCGGGTACTCCCCGAGCGAGGCCTCCAGCTCCGGCGGGTAGGTGAACCCGGAGGTGGCCGATCCGTACGGGAACCCGCTGACGAAGAAGCCGTCCACGCGGTCCGGCGGGAACGTGAGCGGGATGTTCATGATGCCCGTGCGGTAGCCGGCGTCGTTCAGGAACTTCCACACCGGGTGTGCGCGCCGGTCCAGCGCGGACGTGAGCAGCGCCTGCGGCCCGGTCTTCGAGAGGTGGAAGAAGTCGAAGATGTTGTGCTTGCCGGGATTCACGCCGGTGATGGCGGAGGTCCACGCCGGCGGCGAGACGGCCGGCAGCACGGTCTCGAGCGTGGCTGCGGCGCCGCGGTCCCGCAGCGCGGCCAGGTTCGGCAGCGCGCCCTCGGCCAGCAGGGAGTCCATGACCGCGAACGTGGCGCCGTCCAGCCCGATCACGAGGACGCGGGGCTTCGGCCGCCCGCCGCACCCGGCCGAGGCCAGGAGCGCGAGGAGGACGGTCACGGCGAGGAAGCGGGCCAGCGCGCCGCTACTTCCCCGTCTTTTTGCCGGAGCACTTGTCAATCGAGCGCGTCCCGGACTCGTCGACCCAGGGCGTCCACTCCACCATGCCGAGGAAGAGGGAGCTGTCCGGGCAGTCGGAGCCCCAGAAGTTGTAGGGGACCTTCACGGTCATCGGCGCCCACGTGCGGACCCCCTGCTGCTTCTGGTAGGAGTCGTTGCGCACGGCCAACGCGGCGTTGTTCCAGATCCGGTTCGCCGTTGCCACGGAGCCGCCGATCTCCGCGTCCGAGTGCTTCTCGATGATGATCCCGGAGCCGTTCCGCGTGATGCGGTTGCGGACCACGCGCGGGTTCGAGCTGACGATGGTCATGGCCTGGTGACAAAGCTGGATGTCGTTCTCCGCGATGAACCCGCCGGACTCGAACACGTAGATGCCGTTCGTGCAGTCGCGGATCGTGCAGTCCTCGACCCGCAGGTCGCTGTACAGCGCGCGCACCCCGGCCCAGCCGCCGCGGATCACGCAGTTCCGCACGCGGTACGCGGACTCCTCCGCGTACACCACGCCCTCCGCGCCCTTCATGCCGTCGATCGTGAATCCCTCGATGGCGGCCAGGCTGTCCACTGCCTCGCCCTGCACGACCCAGAACGTGTTCTCCTTGAGCAGCGTGTGCTCCGGGCCTTTCTCGGACCGCAGGGTCACGCCGCTGCGCAGCACGACGCGCGGGTACTGCCCCGGCGCCACGAGCACCGTGTCCCCGTACGCCGCGGAGTCCAGGGCCTCCTGCAGCTTCCCCTTCTCGGAGACGGGCCACGTGGCCGCCGCGGCCGGGGCGGCCACGGCACCGGTCACGACGAGCAGCAGCACGAGTTGCCGAGGTGTCATTGCGGCTCCTAAAGCCCTTCCCCGCGGGGTCCGCGGGGAACCGCTGGAATGGGCGCGCCCAGGAGGACTCGAACCCCCAACCTTTTGGTCCGTAGCCAAACGCTCTATCCGATTGAGCTATGGGCGCTCAGAACATCCGACACGCGTCGGATCATCGCGTGGCGGAGAGGGAGGGATTCGAACCCTCGAGGAAGCTTTTGGCTCCCCAACCGCTTAGCAGGCGGTCCGATTCGGCCACTCTCGCACCTCTCCATCAGCCGGAGGAGGTTCCCGCTCCATCGCCACCCGGGATCCGGCGGCCCCGTTTCCGGGAACCGACGACCCAGCGAACCGGGTGGCGGAGGGAGTAGGATTCGAACCCACGGAGCCCGGAGGCTCAGCGGTTTTCAAGACCGCCGCCTTAGACCACTCGGCCATCCCTCCACCGGCGCGAGAGAGTGTACCGGGGGGCGCGCGGGTGTCAACCCTCGCGCCGGACCGCATCGCACACGATCCCGCCCCCGAGCACCGCATCCGCCTCGTAGAAGACGGCCGACTGCCCCGGCGTGAGCGCCCGCTGCGGCCGAACGAACTCCAGGACCGCCCGGTCCTCCGCGCACCGTCGCACGCGGGCCGGCGCGGCCTCGTGCCGCGAACGCAGCTGGACCGCCACGTCGATCTCGTCCCGATCGCCGTACCGGGACGGCCAGCGCACCGCGCGCAACTCCGCGCGCCGGCCGTGGAGGTCGTCCTCCTCCCCCACGACCACGCGGTTCGTGCGCGCGTCGAGCGCCACGACGAACATCCGCCGCCCGAGGGCAAGCCCGAGCCCTCGACGCTGGCCGATGGTGTACCGCGCCACCCCGTCGTGGGTTCCCACCGGGCGGCCGCTGCGGTCCACGGC
Source organism: uncultured Gemmatimonadota bacterium (assembly GCA_964571855.1). GTDB lineage: Bacteria > ARS69 > ARS69 > ARS69 > ARS69 > CAYYFX01. The sequence continues at coordinate 40,748 of CAZNDO010000008.1, read as the reverse complement.
CTCGCCCGCGGCGAGGGCCGCGGCGCCCCGCGCGTCCGGGTGGCGCTCCAGGTACGCCCCCACGTCCCCGTGCGGAACGAAGCAGATCTCCTGGCTGTCCGGACGCTCCGCGCTGGCCAGCCCCTGCTCCCGCGCGATCGCCCGGACCCGGTCCTTGGTCAGGTCGCCCAGCGGCAGGAGGAGCATGCGCACGGTGTCCGCCTCGACGCCCCAGAGCACGTAGCTCTGGTCGCGCCCCCGATCCGCGGGGCGGCGCAGCACGGGCGGGTTCGCGTCGCGGTCCACGCGCGCGTAGTGTCCGGTGGCGAGCGCGTCGCACCCGAAGGCCCGCGCCCGCGCGGCGAGCCCGGGGAATCGCACGCGCGCGTTGCACGACACGCACGGATTGGGGGTGCGCCCCTCGAGGTAGTCGCGGACGAAGGGGCGGATCACGTGCTCCGCGAACGGCGCTTCGAAGTCCAGGACGTAGTGCGGGAAGCCGAGCCGCTCCGCCACCGCGCGCGCCGCCTCGATGGACTGCAGCGAGCAGCACGACCGCCCGTCGCCGTCCGCGTCCCCGTAGCACCAGTTCTTCAGCGTGACCCCGACGAGCTCGTGCCCCTCGTCCGCCAGCAGCGCCGCGGCGACCGCACTGTCCACCCCTCCGGAAAGCGCGACGAGAACCCGCAAGATTGCGTCTCCCTCTCCCTCTCCGGCGGGTACTGATCAGCGTCGGCGCCGCGGACGGGTCGGGCGCCCCGGCGCCCCTCTCGCGGGCGTTCGAGCACGCACGCCACGCGCGCGCGGGGCGCGGTGCGTTCGCGCGCAGAGGCCCGCGGGAGGGGTGCCGGGGCGCCCGGCCCATCCGCCGCGCCGACGCCGATCAGTACCCGGCGTCGCTCCGCTTCTGCTGGGCCTCGGCGGATTTCACGAGCTGCTGCTGCCGCTCGACCTGCTTCCGCGCGTAGTCGGTGAAGCGCGCATCGCCGCAGGTCAGCGCCTTGCGGAACTCGCGCTCCGCGCGCTTGTAATTCGCGACGCCCCCGAGCTTCTCGTAGGCGCGGCCGATCACGCAGTACGCGTGCGCGGAACAGCCCGTGTCCAACTCGGTGCCGCGCTTCGCCACGTCGATGGCGTCCTGGTGGCGACCGGCATCGTTCAGGATATCCCCGAGGCGGTAGTAGTAGGCCGGCTCGTCGGGCGACTCCGCGATCAGCTGCCGGTAGAGCTCCGCGGCCTTCGCCGACTGCTGCGTCTCCTCGTAGCAGCCCGCGAGCCCGCGCAGGGCGCGCACCTTCGAGTCCTTGTCCACGGCGGGCGAGGCCGCCTGCGCCTCCCAGTGCGGGATGGCCCCGTCGCAGTCGTCCGCCCAGCGGTGGATGAACGCGAGCCGGCCGTGCGCCCAGGCCACCCAGTTGTCGTCCTTGCCGTGGTCCTCGCGCGCGAGGATGGCCTCGTACATGCGCGCGGCCTCGGGGTACTGCTTCCGCTCGTAGTACAGCTTGCCCAGCTTCTCGTGGTTCGTGAGGTCCTGCGGGTTCAGCTCCGCCGCGTGCCGGAACGCCTCGATCGCCTCGATCGGGTAGCTCGCCTGCTCGTACGCGACCCCCAGGTTCGAGTACGCCGACGCGTCGTCCGGGCACAGCTTCAGCGCCTCCTCGTAGGCGCGCACGGCCTGGTCCGTGAGGCCCTGGCCCAGGTACGCGAAGCCCACGCTGGCGCGCGCGGTGCAGTTGTCGGGCTCCAGCTCGGCGTAGCGCGAATAGACCTTCACGGCGCGCTCGTAGTTGCCCAGCTTGACCAGGACGTAGCCCAGGCGCGGGTAGACCTCCGGGTTCTTCTCGTCGATCGCCAGGGCCTTCTCGTACTGCTCGACGGCCTTCTCGGGCAGACCGCTGTCCCGGTACTGGTCCCCCTGGAACAGGTACTGCCGCAGGGCGTCCTGCTCCGGGGAGGCCGACCGGACGGCGGGCATGTCCCCGTCCTTCGCCCGTGCGTCGTCGGCCACGGGACCCGCGACCGCCAATGCGGCCAGCACGGGAGCCCAAACACGGCACTTCGGTCGGTTCATCGCTTCGCGCTCCACGCCGGACTCGGGTGCCCGGCAGGGGTCGGGGTTTCAGGGTCGGAAGGGACTGGAACCTTGCGCGACCCCTCGCCTCATGTCAACCGCGCGACCGGCGCGGAAGATCCCGGGGCGACCCCGCGACCCGACGCTCAGGGGCCGCCCGGGGGCGTGGTGCCGGCGGGGGGCGCCGTGCCGGCCGCCGCCGCGGCGGAATCCTGGGCCGCGAGGAGCGGCCGGATCTTCTCGAGGTTCTGCAGGGCCAGCGCCTTCGCGGGGCCGTCCGGACCGGCGGCCACGCGCTCCCACTCCGTCCGCGCCTCCCGGTACAGCGTGGCGTCCGCGAACATCACGCCCAGGTTGAAGCGGGCGTCCGCGTTGTCCGGATCCAGCTCCAGCGCCCGCTGCAGGGCCTCCTTGGCGTCGTAGGTCTTGCTGAAACCGAAGTACAGGAGCGATCCGAGGTTCACGAACGGGCGGGGATCCTCCGGCGCGACCTCGGTGGCCTTGCGGTACCGGGCGAGCGCGTCGTCCTTGCGGCCGAGGTCCTCCAGCACGAGGCCGGAGTGCACGAGCGCCTTCACGTTCTCCGGCTGCCGCAGGAGGACCACGTCGTACTGGGCCTTGGCCGAGTCGAGATACGCGGAGGACATGACGTCGCCCGACGTCTCCGCCCGGCGCTGCCAGGCCAGCCCGAGCCGGAACATGGCCTCGGGGCTCTCGGGTGTCTTGTCCAGCGCCTTGCGCGCCGCTTCCAGCTCCACCAGCGGATCCGCGCCCGCCGCGTCCGCCGCAGCGGACCCCGCGGGCCCCTCGGGCCTCGCCCCGGATCCCGAGCCGGCGCAGGACACGAGCAGGACGAGCGCCCCGAGGGCCCCGAGGGACCGGGCGAGACCGACGCACGACTTCATGGGGAACCTCCGGGGATCGCGCAGGGGCGGTGGGGATTGGTGCTCAAGCCTAGCAGGCCCGGCCCCGGAGTCAAGCCGAGGACCGTGGCGCGAAGCGCCGTTCCGTCGGCCCGGTGCTAGCGGTAGAGGCTCTTCACGCGGCCCCAGGGCATGCTCTCGAGAGTGACGGCGACATGCGTCGGCATGCACGGGCCGCAGTTCCCCGTGGGCGATGCATAGCCGATGGCCCCGCATGCCCCGGTCAGCGCCGGCGAGTCCGCGCAGAACCCGAAGTCCAGACCGGCGGCGTTGCAGAACAGGGGGTCCGCCGCGATGTTGCCGGACGTGCCGACCGAGTCCGCGCACTGGCCGGCGAAGGCGCCGAGCTGGTTCGCCCAGAAGATGTTGCAGGACAGCGAGGGCAGGTTCCCGCCGCCGCAGAACACGGCGGGGGCACCCATCGAGCCGTGCACGATGTTCCGGTCGAACGTGAAGTCCGACCCGGCCGCGTACAGCGCCGCGCCCTCGTAGCCGAAGGGCGAGAAGTTCCCCGTGAACGTGTTGTTCCTCAGCACGGGGTCGCCCCCGGAGATGGCCACCGCCCCGCCGCCCGCGGTGGTGTTGTTCGTGAGGAACAGGTTGTTCTCCACGAGAAGGTCCGAGCTCTGCAGGTAGATCGCCGAGCCCACGCTGGCGGCGCTCGAGACGAACCAGTTGTTCCGCAGCACCCCGGACGCCACGTACGCGCCGACGCCGCCGCCGAGGCTGTTCTCCCCGGCGTCCCAGGTGAACGTGAAGCCCTCCACGCGCGTCCCGGGGTTCGTGCCCACGAAGAAGATGGCGGGCGTGCCCGCGGCCGAGCCGCGCAGGACCGTCTGCTCCGGCCCGGCGAAGGAGCGGAGCAGGATGCCCGTCTTGATGGTGACCGCGCTGTTGTAGTCGCAGCTCAGCGACGGCCACACCGTCACCGTGTCCCCGGGAAGCACGTCCAGGCTGACCATGCAGTCCGCGATGCCCGAAGGTCCGAAGAAGTTGCAGGGAGGATCGCAGTCCGTCTGCAGGCACCCCACGCGCCAGCTGCCGGCCTGCACCGGCGATCCGAGGAGCGGCAGGAGACCGGCGGCGAGCGCGATGCGGGTTCGGACGTTCATCGGGTGAGCCTCCCAGGCGGACGACCGGCGGGTGCCCCGGCGTCGAGCCGGGGCACTATAGCAAGGGGCCTCCGGGCCGGCAACCGACCGTCTTGTCGCAGGATGCGCCGCCGCCTATTCTCGCCGCTCGCTCCGTCCACCGGGGGACCCGTGCGCGTCTCGCTCCCCTCACGAACCCCACGCGCGGACACCGTCGCCGTGTTCGCGCTGGCGCTCCTGCCCCGCGTGGCGCTGCTCGTCTCGGGCCGGGACGATCCCGTCGTGTCGATCCCGATGCTGGATGCGGAGTATGCCGCGGACTGGGCGCACCGGATCGCCGCCGGGGACTTCTGGGGCAGTCCGGAGGACGGGGCCTACTTTCGGCCGCCGCTCTACCCGTGGTTCCTGGCCGCGACGTTCGCACTGCCCGGCCCCGATCTCGTCGCGGCGGCGGCGGCCCAGGCGATGCTCGGCGCCCTCACCGCGGTCCTGCTTGCCGGCATCGCGCGGCACCGCTTCGGCCGCACGGCCGGCTGGGCCACCGGAGCGCTCGCCGCCCTCGCCTGGCCCCTTCTCTTCTACGCGCGCGAGCTGCTCATCACGCCGCTGGAGCTGTTCCTCGTCGCGGCGCTGCTGCGCGTGTGGGACCGCGCGGGCCCCGCGTCCGGCCCCGGCCGCTGGGCGGCGATCGGCGCGCTGGCGGGCGCCGCCGCGCTCGCGCGCCCCAACCTCCTGTCGGTCGTTCCCGCCGCCGCCCTCGTGGCCGCCCTCGCCCACGGCCGCGGCGGCGCGCGCCGCGCGCTCGCGCTCGTGGCGGGCGCGGCGCTCGTGATCTCCCCGATCACGATCCGCAACCGCATCGTCTCCGGCGAGTGGGTGCTGCTGGCCACGCAGGGAGGGCTGAACCTCTGGATCGGGAACCATCCGGATTCGGACGGGATGACCGCGACCCTTCCGGGATTCTCCTCCTGGCGCAACGAGGACGTGTCCGCCTGGCTGGCGCGAACCGAGGGCCGCCCCTTCACGGCGGCGGAGGAGGACGCGTACTTCCGCGCGCGGTTCCTCGCGCAGGTGCGGGACGACCCCGCGTCGTTCCTCCGCGGCCTCGCGCGCAAGGCGTACCTCTTCGCGCAGGGATGGGAGATCCGCAACAACCGGGACCTGTACGCCGCGCGCACGCGCGACCGCCTCCTCGCCGCCCCCCTGCCCGACTTCGGCTGGATCCTGCCGCTCGCGCTCGTCGGGATCCTGTCCGCGCGCCGGCGGCTGCGCGAGCTCGCGTTCCTGTGGGCGCACGTGCTCGCGGCCGCCGCCGGCGTGATCCTGGTCTTCGTCTGCGCGCGCTACCGGATGGCGGCCTGGCCGGGGCTGCTCGTGCTGGCCGGCGCCGGGGTGGCCGCGCTCGTCGGCCCGGGTGTCCCGCGCGGCACGCGGCTCGCGCGCGCCGCGCTCCTCGCCGCCGCGCTCGCGGCCGTGCACGCGGACTTCCTCGGCATCCGGCACATCGACTGGGGCCAGACCCACCTGCAGTGGGGCAACGCGTACGCGCGCGCCGGCCGCGACGCCGATGCCGCCGCCGAGTACGACGCGGCGCTCCGCGCCACCCCGTCGCTCGCGGAGGCCAGGTTCCACCGCGGCGCGCTGCAGCTGCGCGCGGGACGCCCGGACGAGGCGCTCGCGGACCTGCGGGCCGCCACGGCGGGGATGCCGTTCAGTTTCCGCGTTCGCCGCTCCCTGGCCGAGGCCCTGGAGGCCGCGGGCCGCGCGGACGAGGCGGTCGCGGTGCGGCGCGAGGCGTTCGCGCTCGCCGCCGGCGCGCCGGAGGAGAAGCTGGCGCTCGCCACCACGCTCGGCATGGCGGGGCGGTACGCCGAGGCGCACGCGCTGTTCGCGGAGCTGGCGCCGTCGATGGCGGACGACCCGTACTTCCTGATGAACGCGGGACAGACCGCGCTGGTCCTGGGCGAGGAGGCGCGCGGCCTGGAGTGGCTGCACCGCGCCACCGGACAGGACGCGGTGGCGGACGATGCGTGGGGCGCGATCGCCTCGTACCTGGCGGGCTCCGGGCGGCTGGCCGAGGCCCGCGCGGCCCTCGACGCGGCGGTCGCGCAACGCCCGGGCAGCGCGGCGCTCGTGGCGATGCGCGCCGCGCTGCGGCACCGGCAGGGCGACGCGGCGGGCGCCGCCCGGGACCTCGAGCGCGCGACCGCGCTGGATCCGTCGAACGCCGAGTGGCGCCGGCGCCTCGCCTCGTTGCGCTCCGCCGCCCCGCCGCCGGGCGCGCCGTGACGGGGCGCTTCCCGCGCCGGCACCGCTTCCGCGCGCGCGAGGATGCCGGCACCCTGTTCCGCCGGCTCCCGATCGACCGGCGCTTCCGGCTCGCCTCCGGCCCGGACGCGCCGCAGTGGATCGGCGCCTCCCCCGCGCGCGTGATCACGGGAGGCGACGACGCCGCCATCCCTTCCGCCGCGCTGCGCGACGCGTTGCCCCGCGTCCCCGACGCGCGCCGCACGGGATTCCCCGGCGGCGCGATCGGCTGCATCGCGTACGAGAGGGGCTACGCGCTCGAGGGACTCGCCCCGCATCCCGCGGCCGGAGCGCCGCGACGCGACGCGTGGTTCGGCGTGTACGACACGTTCGCGGTGGTCCATCCCGCCGCGCACGAGGTCGAGGTGGTGTCATGGGGGCTCACCGGGGAGGGCGGGTTCGACGCGCGCCTCGCGCTGCAGAGGGCGGAGGCGCTGGAGGATCGCCTTCGCGCCGCGTCCGCCGCGGACGGGGCCGCCGGGGCCGTGCCACCGCCGCCCCCCGGCGGAGTCCCCCCCGCGCCGCACGCCAGCCTCGACGCCGCCGGACACGCCCGCGCGTGCGCCGAGATCCTGGAGGCGATCCGCCGCGGCGACATCTACCAGGCGAACCTCACCGTCCGCTTCGAAGCGGCCGCGCCCGCCGGCGGCGCGGACCTCTTCGACCGCCTGCTCCGCGACAACCCCGCGCCCTTCGCCGCGCTGCTGGAGACGGATCACGGCACGGTCGTCTCGTGCTCCCCGGAGCGTCTCCTCGCCGCGCGCGGCCGCGACGTGGAGACGCGCCCGATCAAGGGCACCTCGCGCCGCGCCGCGGATCCCGCGGAGGACGCCGCGCTCGCGGCCGCCCTGCTCGCGTCCCCGAAGGACCGCGCGGAACTGCTCATGATCACGGACCTGCTGCGCAACGACCTCGGCAAGGTGTGCGAGCCGGGCACGATCCGCGTGCCGCGCCTCGCCGGCGTGGAGTCCTTCCCGCACCTGCACCACCTGGCCTCCACGATCGAAGGCCGGCTGCGCCCCGGCCTGGACGTGCTGGACGCGCTCGCCGCCGTGTTCCCCTGCGGCTCGATCACCGGCGCGCCGAAGCGCCGCGCGATGGAGATCCTGCGCGGGCTGGAGCCCGCGCCGCGCGGCATCTACACGGGAACCGTGGGCTGGCTGGGCTTCGACCGGTCGGCGGACTTCGCGGTCGCGATCCGTACCGGAGTCCTCGAAGGAGGCGTATTCTCCTTCGGGTCGGGGGGCGGGATCGTCGCGGACTCGGATCCCGGCGCGGAGTGGCGGGAGCTGCAGCTCAAGGCGCGGGCCTTCGCGCTCGCGCTCGGTGCGGACCTCGAGGCGGCGCGGCCGCGGAGGACGGGATGAGCGGACCCTTCGTGCACTGCGGCGGGAGGATCGTCCCGGCGGACGAGGCGCGCGTGTCCGCGCTCGACGCCGGCTTCCTGTACGGCGACGGGATCTACGAGACGATGCGCGCGTACGGCGGCCGCGTGTTCGCGCGCCCGCGGCATCTCGCGCGCCTCGCGCGCAGCGCGGCGCGGCTGTCGCTCGCGCTGCCGCCGGGGGACGCGGTGGCCCGCGCCATCGACGAGACGATCGCCGCGAACGGGGCGAGCGACGCGCTCGTCCGCGTCACGATCACCCGCGGTCGGCTCGGCCGCCGGCTGGACCTCTCGTCGGCCGGGACGCCCACGCTCCTCGTCACGGCGGACGCGCTGGATCCCGAAGGGGACGCGCGGCGCCGCCGCGGCATCCGCGTGGCGTACTCGCGCTACGCGCGGTGGTCGGGCTCGGCGCTCGCCGGCGTGAAGTCCACCAACTACCAGATCTCGCTGCTCGCGCGGAACGAGGCGCGCGAGGCCGGCGCGATGGAGGTCCTGCTCGCGGACGAGACGGGCGCCATCGTGGAGGCGGCCGCCTCGAACGTGTTCGCGGTGGAGAAGGACCGGCTCGTCACCCCGCCCCTGTCCGCGGGCATCCTCGGCGGCGTCACGCGCGACGTCGTGCTCGAGCTGGCGGCCGCGGCCGGCCGGCGCGTCCAGGAGGAACGGCTCCCGCGCAAGCGGCTGGAGTCCGCGGACGAGGTCTTCCTCACCGGGACCACCATCCAGGTGGCGCCGGTCACGCGCATCGGGGAGACCGCGATCGGCGACGGCCGGCCGGGGCCGGTCACGCGCGAGCTCCTGCGGGCCTACCTGGAGGCCGTGGCGCAGGACACCGGCGCGCCCGCGGCGGCCGGCATCGAGTTCGCGTGATGCGGCGCGGTCCCCTCGTCGCGCTCGGCGCGCTCGCGGCGCTGGCCGCGCTGGCGTTCGTGCTGCAGCCGATGGTGGCGCCGCCCGCGGAGGCTCCCGCGCGCGGCCCGGGGGAGGCGCCGACCGTGCGGGCCCTCGTCCCGCGCGGCGACATCCCCCGCAGCCCCACGCGCTTCACGTGGTCGCGCGATCCCGCGGCCACGTCCTACCGCTTCGAGCTCATGGGCCGGCACGAGCAGGTGCTGCACCGCGCCACGACGCCGGACACGACGCTCGACGTGCCGTTCGGCATCGTCGACTGGAACATCGTGGCCGGCGCCACGTGGCGCGTGATCCCCGTGGTGGGCGCCACCGAGGGGATCCCGTCCGACCTCGTGTCCTTCCGGATCGTCTCGCCCTGACGACGCGCCGCCGGTCTCCGGTCTACCGGCCGCGCAGCCCCTCGAGCACGGCCGAGCGCGGGCGCAGGAGCGCGGACGTCGGCGCGCACGGCGAGGGCGCGGGCCCCGTGCGGTTCGCGGTGAACACCTCGTCGTAGCACTCGATCAGCTCCCCGCCGGAGCTCAGCTCGAAGTGCGACGTGCCGGAGATCGATTCGCCGGTCCGCGTGGCCTGCGCGGTGAACAGGTACGTGAAGGTGACGCCCTCGAACGTGGCGGTGCCGGAGCACGAGATGTCCAGCGACGTCTCCGTGATCGTCCCCGTGCAGTTCACGTCCACGCCGAGCCCCTCGTCGTCGAGGAACTCGCCGTTCTCGCAGAGCACCTCGTCGTGCGTCGTGTCGTCCACCACGGTGTCGGAGCCGCACTCGCGCGAGACCGTGTGGAACGTCCACGCGCCCGCCCACTCCGCCGGGAGCTGGGCCGACCCGTCGTCGCCGGGGCCCGACGAGTCGTCGCCGCACGCGGGCAGCAGGAACGCGGGCAGCAGAAGGACGAGCGAAGCGGCGCGGCGGAACGACGACATCGGAGCCTCCACGGGGGTCGGGGAAGGCCCGGCGGCGCCCTCGCGACGCCGTGCGGGCGGGCGCGCAGGGTGCCCCGCGGCGGAACGGCATGTCAAGTTGCCCCGGCACGGACGGCGGGCGTATGCTCGCGCCGTCGGACGTTCGGGCCCCCGGAGCGCACCGGCGGAACGGAGGACCCATGGGACGCTCCGCGCGACCGTGCGTCGCGGTCGTCCTCGCGGTCGCCGCCCTCGTCCCGCCCGCCCGCGGCTATCGCGTGTACCTGGACCACGACACGGACAACGACCCCGCCACCTTCGACAACGTCGTCGAGGGTCTCGACACGGCGCCGATCACGCTCGCCGTGGTCCTCGACCCGGGGGACGCGGACCTCGACTTCGTCACGTTCGCCATCTCCTGGGATTGCCACCAGGACGGGTTCTTCGGCGTGCCGCACGGCGACATCGAGTGGCCGCCCGCGCCCGTGCCCTCGCCGCCCTTCACCGAGCCGGTGCAGATCGCATGCACCGGGCTCGGTTGCGGGTGCGTCGCGTCCCGCCTGTTCGAGTCGCCCGTCGGCGAGCCGCGTGATCCCGGCACGTACCGGTTCGCGATCCTGGACTTCTCGCGCGACGCCGGGTACGACGCCGTCCGCTTCGAGCTGGACTGCGGGGAGTGCGCGTACGTCCCGGGGGACGAGGAGCGGCGGACGATGACGCTCTGCTCGCCGATCCCGGTCGGCGCGTCGAGCTGGGGCCGCACGAAGGCGGGATACCGTTGACGTCGCGCGCGGGCGCGCTCAGCGACCGAGGGCGATCGCGAGTCCCGCCCGCGCGTAGGGCCCGCTGAAGTCGAACTCCACCGGGTTGCCGGCGTTGTCCGCCGGCTCGGTCGCGGTCTCGCCGCCCGCGGCGCTCGTCTCCCCGGCGAGCGTGCCGAGATTGCGCCGGCGGTAGCCGCCTTGCGCGAACGCGGCGACGGCGCCCCCCACCGGCACCTCCAGCCGCGCGTACGCCGCACCGGAGAACCCCGCGCCCTCCCACTCGCTGTGCGACGCCTCGTCGTTCGCCGGGTCCGCGAGGTCGCGCAGGCGCGCGTCCTGCACGGCGCGCCCCAACCCCACGCCCGCGGCCGCGCCGAGGTGCAGGCCCGCGCCGAGCCGCATCTCGGCGGTCGCCAGCACGTCGACGACGTGCAGGGTGATGGTCGTCGACACCGCGGACGCCGCGTCCTCGTGCGCCGCATCCGCGCGACTCGACTGGTAGCCGGCCTCCAGTCCGAGCGACATCCCGCGCGCCGCGCGCACCGCGAGTCCGGCGCCGAACTCCGGCGCGCGGCCGAAGCGGTCGAAGCGCACGTCGGCCCCGGCGGCGGCGAACGCGGCCTCGTCCTCGGCGAGCGTGCGGTTCACGTCATCGAGCGCCGGCTCCGCGAGGCCGCCCCACGCGCGCAGCATGATCCGCGCGCCGCGCGCCGCACCGCGCGCCGGCTCGCCGCCGGACACCTCCGGAGGGCGCGCGGGCGCAGGCGTGGCGGCGGCCGCGGGGGGCGGCGCGGGAACTTCGGGCGCGGCCTCGCGCGGCGGCGCGGGAACGTCGGGCGCGGCCTCGGGCGGCGGCGCGGCGTCCGGCGCGGCCGCGGGCGGCGCGTCCGCTGCCGACGGATCGCGCACGATGTTCGCGATCTCCCTGCCCTGGAACTCGCGGACCTTGCCGTCGGCCGTTCGCAGGCGGACGGTGCCGTCGGCGCGCTCCTCCACGAGGACCCCGCGCCAGGTCTCGATGCGTCCGTCGCGGAGCACCCAGACGGTGTCCTCCGCGGCCGCCGTCGCGGCAACGAGCAGGACGAGCACGGCGAGGCGGAGTCCGGCAACGGCCGGTCGGCGCACGAAGGACGTGATGGGCACGGAGCGCTCCGGCGGGGCGGGTTCCTCCGGGAATCATCGGCTGCCCGCGGACCCGCCTTGATCCGGACCCGCCCGCCGGATCGGCCCGCCCGGATCGGCCCGGAACCGCACCGGAAGCGTCCCCCCGGAACGGGCGATGTCCTATAATCGCGTCATCCTGCGTTCCCGCGTTCCGTCCCACGGCCTCGTGGCCCCTTCCCCGGAGTCGATGATGTCCCTGTCGCCACGATCCGCTCCCCTGCTCGCCCTCCTCGCGCTCGCGCTGGCCCAGCCGGCCGCCGCGTTCGCTCCCACGGCAGACGCCCCGCTCGAGTTCCCGCTGGAGTACGAGCGGGCCTTCGCCCCGGAGCGCACCGTCTCTCTCGCCGACGCCGCGGGGCCGCGCGCGCTCGGTTTCGGCTCCCGCTGGACCGCGCGGGTCTCCTCGCGCACCGGGCTCGTGCGCATGGCGTACGGCGAGGGTCTCTCCGCCGGCCGGACGATCGCGAGCGAGACCGCCGCCGAGGCGGCCGCGCGCGGGATCCTGGACCTCGCCGGCGATCTCCTCGGCACGCGCGAGGACAACGTGGCGCTCCGCAACGTCGCGGTCGGCGGCGGCAAGTGGGCCGTGCACTTCCGGCAGGTGGTGGACGGGATCCCCGTGCACCGCAGCACCGCGTTCGTCCTGCTGTACGACGGCGGGCAGGTGGCCGCGTTCGGGTCGAAGTTCTTCCCGCACGACCACGACGTGCGCGCGCCGCGCGCGGCAGCGCTCGGCTCCGCGGCCGCGATCGACGCCGCCGCCCGCGCCCTCTCCGCCACCCCGCGGGCGGACCGCCCGGCCGACGCGCAACTCGTGTGGGTGCCGGCCCCCGCGGACGAGACCTACGAGCTCCGCCTCGCGTACCGGACCGTGTTCGAGACGGACGCGCCGTTCGGCCGCTGGGAGAGCTTCGTGGACGCGTCCACCGGCGCGATCCTCGCGCGGCGGAACCTGTTCCACACGGTGAACGTGACCGGCACGTCGCAGGGCGACGTGGAGGACTTCGGCATCTGCGACGGCGTGGCCACGCACCCGTTCGCGAACATGACCGTGAACGTGACCGGCGGGAACAGCGACGTCACCGACGCCGCGGGCGGGTTCGACATCACGCACGGCGGCACGGCGAACGTCACGGTCACGGCGCAGTTCCTCGGACCGTACTCGAACGTCAACCGCTACACCGGCCTGGGCGCGGACGCGTCCTTCTCCGGCACCGCCACGCCCGGCACGCCGTTCACGATGAACTGGACGAACGCGAACTCCCGCGCGGACGAGCGCGACACGTTCTTCCACGCGAACCGCGTGCACGACTTCATGAAGGCGATCGATCCGTCCTTCACGTACCTGGACTACGCCATGCCGTCCATCGTGGGCCGCACCGACGGCTTCTGTCCCGGCAACGCGTGGTGGGACGGCACGGGCATGAACTACTGCAACGGCACCGCCACCTACGGCAACACCGGCCAGCTCGGCAACGTGATCTACCACGAGTTCGGCCACGGCGTGACCCAGGAGGTCTACACGAACAACGGGGCGATCGAGCCCTCGGGCGACCTGCACGAGGGCAACTCCGACGTGCTCGCGAACCTGATCGACCGCCAGCCCATCATCGGGCTCGGCTTCTTCACCGGGAACTGCACCGGCGGCATCCGCAACTCGGAGAACACGCTGCAGTACCCGGCGGACGCGCAGGGCGAGGGACACGCGGCCGGGCAGGTGATCGCCGGGTTCGTGTGGGACACCTGGCAGTCCATGCTGTTGTCGCTGCCGCAGCAGGACGCCGATGATGCGATCCGGCAGATGTGGCACCTCTCCCGCGTGCTCGGCACGCCGGACGGTTCGAACGGCACCGGCCAGCAGGAGCAGGTGGACTGGTCGTTCCTCGCGGACGACGACGACGCGAACCTGCTGAACGGCACCCCGCACTACGACCACCTCGCGCTGGGCGCCAGCAACCACGGCTTCGCCTATCCGCTGTTCGGCGTGCTGATCGACCACGCGCCGCTCGGCACCACGGACGACGGCTCGGGCGGCTTCGCGGTGACGGCCACGATCACGTCCACCGCGGGCGCCATCAGCAACCCCACGGTGCAGCTGCACTACCGGCTGAACGGCGGCGCGTTCGTCGCCGCGGCGATGTCGCCCACCGGGAACCCGGACGAGTTCTCCGGCACGATCCCCGCGATCGCGGGCGGCAACACCGAGGTGGAGTACTACATCTCCGCCGGCGACGTGCTGGGCAACTCCCGCACCAACCCGCTGCAGGCCCCGTCCGCGCTGCACGCGTTCGACGTGGCGCACGTGCACGCGGACCTGGAGAGCGGCAGCGCGGGCTGGACCGTGGGCGCGGCCGGCGACGGCGCCACCTCCGGCCTCTGGGAGCTGGTGAATCCCATCGGCACGCAGGCCCAGCCCGAGGACGACTCCTCCCCCGCGCCCGGCGTGAACTGCTGGGTCACCGGGCAGTGCTCGGGCCCGCTGTGCAGCACCTGCTCCTTGGGCTGCAACGACGTGGACAACGGCACCACGACCCTGCTCTCCCCGGTGTACGACCTGACCGGCGCGGGGCAGGCGAAGGTGAAGTACGACCGGTGGTACTCCAACAACACCGGCGCGGAGCCGGACACGGACTTCTGGGTGGTGGACGTGTCCAACGACGGCGGCACCTCCTGGACGAACGTGGAGAACACGAACGCCTCCGCCGCCACGTGGACCACCGTCTCCGTGGACATCGACGCGGTCTTCGGGACGCCGGGGCAGGTGCGGCTCCGCTTCCGCGCATCGGACGCCCTGCCGGGTTCGCTCGTGGAGGCCGCCGTGGACGAGCTCCGCATTCTGGCGGACTTCGGGGCGGTGGACGCGCCGGTGCCCGCGGCGGCCGCGGCGCCGCTCGCCTTCGCCCTGTCCAACGCGCAGCCGAACCCCTTCGGCGACGCCACGCGCATCGAGTTCGCGCTGCCGTCCCGCGGGAACGTGAAGCTGACCGTGCACGACGTGTCCGGCCGCACCGTCCGCTCGCTCACGAACGGCGTGCGCGACTCCGGCCGCTACGCCGTGTCGTGGGACGGCCGGGACTCGGCGGGCCGCCGCGTGGCGGACGGCGTCTACTTCACGCGCCTCGTGTCCGACGGGCAGGTGCTGACCCGCAAGATCACGCTGCGCCGCTAGGGAAGGGCCGGCAACGAAGGACCCGCCACGCCGGCAAGGCCGGCCGCAGCGCGGGCACGGAACGGGGGCGGTCGCGCGAGCGGCCGCCCCGTGTCCGTTGCCCTGCGCGAGCGGGGCGACGCTACGGAAGATCCCGGAGGAGCGCCCCCGCGCGGATGCGGCGTCCGGCGAGCGCCTTCGACGAGTCCACGCAGGGAACGGGCGCGGGCCCGAGCCGCGTCCCGGTCATCTCCTCCTCGAAGCACTCGACCGTGGTGTCCCCCTGCCGCACCGTGAACCGGACGGTGCCCGTCATCGTGTCCCCGCTGCGGTTGATCGTGACCTCGATGGTGATGGAGTAGGTCTCGCCCTCCAGCTCCAGCGAGGAAGTGCAGGTCACCTGCACCGCGGTGTCGGTGACACTCCCCTCGCAGGACACGGCCAGCGAGTCCTCGTCATCGGGCGCGAACGAGATCTCCTCCCCGGCGCACAGCGTGTCCACGACGGTCGCCTGGTGGTCGATGACGTCGCTGCCGCAATCGTGCTCGATGGTCTCGATCTCCCAGATGCCGGCCCACGCGGCCGGCAGGACCACCGGCCCGGACGGCCCGGTCCCTTCGTCATCGTCGCCGCACCCCGGCACGAGGACGAGCGCGAGGGCGACGGCGAGCGCCGACAGGGGAAGCAGTGCGAACCACCGGCGGGAGCGCGGAACGCGCGACATGACGGGACCTCCGCGTGCCTTGTTGCGGGCCCGGGGGGCGCGCCCGAACGCGGGGCGCCGCGGGCCACCCCGAGCCTGCTCCCGCGGCGAGGGCGGGTCAAGCGGACGCGTCCGTGCCCGCCCGCCGGTAGCGCACGGCTTCCGCCAGGTGGGTCAGCCCGACCGTCTCGCACGCCTCCAGGTCCGCGATCGTCCGTGCGACGCGCATCACCCGGTGCAGGGCGCGCGCCGAGAGCCCGCGCCGACGCAGCGCCGTGGAGAGCAGGTCCCGGCCGCCGGGCGGAAGCGGACACGCATCGCGCAGGTGGCGGCCTTCGAGCGCGGCGTTCAGGAGGAGATGGCCACGGCCGTCCCGCGCGAGCTGTCGCGCACGGGCGTCGCGCACGCGGGCGTACACGGCGGCCGACGACTCCGCGGAGTCCGCGTCCGCCAACCGCACCACGTCCATCGACGGCACGTCCACGTGCAGGTCGACGCGATCCAGCAGCGGCCCCGACACGCGCGCGCGGTACCTCCGCAGGTCCACCGACGTGCACTGGCACGCCCGCTCCGTCCCCGAGTGGCCGCACGGGCAGGGGTTCATGGAGGCCACGAGCTGGAATGACGCGGGGAACTCGGCCGACCGCCCCGCGCGCACGACCGTCACGCGCCGGTCCTCCAGCGGCTGCCGC
The DNA here is from genome assembly GCA_964571855.1 of uncultured Gemmatimonadota bacterium. Lineage (GTDB taxonomy): Bacteria > ARS69 > ARS69 > ARS69 > ARS69 > CAYYFX01. The sequence goes on along the minus strand of CAZNDO010000008.1, from coordinate 24,704 downwards.
AGCGCCTCCAGCGCCGAGCGGCGGAACTCCGGCAGCTCGTCCAGGAACAGCACGCCGCGATGGGCCAGGCTCACCTCGCCCGGCCGCGGCGGGTTCCCCCCGCCCACGAGCCCCACGTCCGACACGGTGTGGTGCGGCGCGCGGAACGGCGGCCGGGCGATCGGGCGCCCGCCCGGCAGCAGCCCGGCGATGGAGTGGATCATGGTGGCCTCCAGGACCGCGCCCGGGTCGAGCGGCGGGAGGATGGTCACGAGCCGGCGCGCGAGCATGGTCTTCCCGGTGCCGGGCGGCCCGATGAGCAGCAGGTTGTGGCCGCCGGCCGCGGCGATCTCGAGCGCGCGCCGCGCCTCGGGCTGTCCCTTCACCTCCGCCAGGTCCGGCCCGTCGGGCGCGCCGTCCGCCGCCGGCGGGCCGGGAGCGGGCCGGAGGAACCCGGACTCTCCCGCGCGCTCGACGACCTCCCGCAGCGTGCGGGCGCTGCCGAGCGGAAGGCCCTCCGCGGACGCGGCCTCCGCGGCGTTCCCCGCCGGCACCACGATCCCCCGCGCGCGCTCCTCCCGCGCGGCGAGCGCCGCCACGAGCGCGCCGCGCACGGGATGCAGCGTGCCGTCCAGCGACAGCTCCCCGAGGAAGACGAGCCCGGCGAGATCCGCGCCCCGCGCCTGCCCGGACGCCGCGAGCAGCGCGAGCGCGATGGGCAGGTCGAAGCCCGAGCCCTCCTTCGGCAGCTCCGCCGGCGCCAGGTTCAGCGTGATGCGCGCCGCCGGCCATGCGAACCCCGAGTTCCGCAGCGCGGCGTGCACGCGCTCCTTCGCCTCGCGCACGGACGCATCCGGCAGACCCACGATCTGCGTGGACGGCAGCCCGGGCACGACGTCCGCCTCGATGCGGACCGCGTGCGCCTTCAGGCCCGAAAGCGCGACGGTGCGGACGGTGGCGAGCAAGTCCTCTCCCCGAGCGTGGCCCGGGGAGCGGGCGGTGGCGGCGCGATGGGCGATGGGCGGGCGCTCCCGCGGCGCGGGCTAGCCCTGCGCGGCGGCGGCGCTGTCCGGCGACGCGGCGGGTAACCCCGTGCGCGCGAAGAAGCTGTCCAGCTGCTCCATCATGGCGGCCTGGTCCGGGCGGCCCTCCACGAACGGGCGCGCGCGCCGCAGGAACGCCGCCGCCTCCTCGTTCCGGCCCTGCGCGGCCAGGCACATGCCCAGGCTGTACAGCCCGTCCACGTACGTGGAGTCCACGTCCACGGCCGCGCGGAACGCGCCCTCCGCCTGCGCGAGCGCGTCCGGCGCGCCGGACTGCAGCCGCGCGTTCCCGAGCAGCACGTGCATCTCCTTCGCCGTGGGCACCAGCTCCAGCGCGCGCGTGAGGTTCGAGGTGGCCGCCTCGAAGTCCCCCGCCTCGTACGCCAACTTGCCCAGCAGGATGAACGCGAGGGGGAACTGCGGATCCCCTTCCGCGGCGCGGCGCAGCTCCACCATGGCCTGGTCCGGCCGGCCCGTGACCGCGTAGATGTGTCCCAGGTTGTAGTGGGCGAGAACGAAGTCCTCCTGGTGGCGCACGGCCGACGCGTACGCCGTCTCCGCGTCCTGCAACCGCTCCAACCGCTCGTACGCGGTGCCCAGGTTGAAGTACGCCTCCGCGTACTTCGGATCCTGCTCGATGGCCCGGCGGTACTGCTCCACCGCGCCCTCCGCGTCCCCGGACTTGTAGAGCGCGAGCCCCAGGAGGTTCCGCGCCCCGGCGCTCTTCGGGTTCTCCGTGAGCACGCGATTCGCGATGGCCACCGCCTCGTCGATCCGGTTCGCCACGACCAGGTCGTAGCCCTCCTGCAGGCGCGGGTCCACCTTGCGCCCGCACGCGGATAGGGAAAGCCCCACGACCGCGAGGAGCACGAGCAGGCGATCAGGAAGCGTCGGCTTGCGCATCATCCGAGGAGGCTCCTCCCTCGACCCGCCGGCGGCGGGCCTTCAGGTGATCGAGCAGCAGCATACCCGTGATCGCGAGAATGACCAGCGCGTTCAACGCGAGGATGGCGAGGAAGGCGAGGAACACGAACTTCACGGCGATCAGATCCCCCAGCGCTGGACGCTCTCGAACGCGTTCGGGAAGTGTCGCACGATCGCGTCCTTCCCGCGCCCCTCGACCGTCACCACGTCGAACCGGCAGCCGCCGGGCGGCATGCCGCGCCGGACCAGCCAGGACGCCGCCGCCCGCGACAGCCGCCGCCGCTTGTCCGGCGACACCGCCGCCGCGGCGCTCCCGTCCGCCGCCCGCCGCGCCTTGACCTCCACGAACACCTCCGTGTCCCCGTGGCGCACGACGAGATCGATTTCCCCGCCGGCGAGGCGCACGTTCCGCGCGACGATCTCGCACCGGAGCTCCCGCTCCAGGAAGCGCGCCGCCTCGTCCTCGGCCCAGCGTCCGCGGTACGGCGCCGTCCTCAGAACAGCGCCCCCTGCCGCGTCATGGCCACGGGCAGGAAGCTCTCGCGGTGCAACCGGCACGGCCCCACGCGCGCCAGCGCCTCGCGGTGCTCCGGGGTGCCGTAGCCCTTGTTCCGGTCGAAGCCGTATCCCGGGAACCGCGGCGAGGTCCGCGTCATGAAGCGGTCCCGCACCACCTTCGCCACGATCGACGCCGCGCCGATGCACGCGCACTTCGCGTCGCCCTTCACGATGGCGGTGTGCGGCACGGGCAGGAGCGGCACCTCCCGGCCGTCCACGAGGAGGTGCACCGGCGCCGTCCGCAGCCGGGCCACCGCCTGCCGCATGGCGCGGTGCGTGGCCTGCAGGATGTTCATGCGGTCCACCACGCGCGTGGTGGACCAGCCGATGCCCACGTCCGCCACCGCCACGATCTCCGCGAACAGGCGCTCGCGCTCCGCCTCGTCCAGGGCCTTGGAGTCCGCGAGCCCGTGGATCCGCGGCTCCTCCGGCAGGATCACCGCGCAGGCCACCACCGGGCCCGCCCAGGGGCCGCGGCCCACCTCGTCGATCCCGGCCACCGGGCCGCCCAGACGCTTCGAGACGACCCGCTCCCGCCGATACGGATCCCTCGGCACCCCCGCTCCCTTCCCGCCGGCCCGGCCCTCCGGCCGGCCCGCCGCGCTAGCCCTGCCGCTTTTCCCGGATCCTGGCCGCCCGGCCGGTCAGGCCGCGCAGGTAGAACAGCTTGGCGCGCCGCACGCGACCCTGGCGCACGACCTCCAGCTTCGCCAGGGACGGCGCGTGCAGCGGGAAGATGCGCTCCACGCCCACGCCGTTCGAGATCTTGCGGACGGTGACGGTCTCCCGAAGGCCGGAGCCGCGGCGCTGGATCACCTCGCCCTTGAAGACCTGGATGCGCTCCTTGTTCCCTTCGCGGACGCGCACGTGCACGTCCACGGTATCGCCCGGCCCGAATTCGGGAAGGTCCGTGCGGAGCCCCCCGGCCTCGGCAACTCGCGTCAGATCGGCCACGTTCCGTCTCCTTCCTTCATCCTCGCGGGGCGCGCGCCCCGGCTTCGCCTGCCTGCCGTTCGCCGAGCTCCGCGCGCAGCTCCGCCAGGACCTCGCGGTCCTCGTCCGTGAGACCCGCCCGCTCGAGCAGGTCGGGCCGCCGGCGCAGCGTGCGCGAGAGCGCCTCGCGTCGCTTCCACCGCCGGATCCTCTCGTGGTGCCCGGAGACCAGCACCTCCGGCACCTCCGCCCCCCGGAACACGCGGGGGCGCGTGTACTGGGGCCCCTCCAGGAGCCCCGAGTGGATCGAGTCGTCCTCGGCGCTGCCGAAGTCCCCGAGGACCCCGGGCAGGAGCCGCATCACCGCGTCGATCACGACCAGCGCCGGCAGCTCGCCGCCGGAGAGGACGTAGTCGCCGATCGAGAGCTCGTCGGTGGCGTACCGCTCCACGACGCGCTCGTCGATCCCCTTGTACCGCCCGGACACGAGGAACACGCTCTCCTCGGCCGCGAGCTCCCGCGCGACGTCCTGGTGGAACGGACGTCCCGCGGGGGAGAGGAAGACGATCCTCGGCTTCCGCTCCCCCGCCTCGGCCTCCGCCGCGAGCCGCGCATCCAGCGCGCGCGCCAGCGGCTCGGCCATCATCACCATGCCGGCGCCGCCGCCGAAGGGGACGTCGTCCACCTTCCGGTGGCGATCCTCCGTCCAGTCCCGCGGGTCCACCGCGGTCACGGACAAGAGGCCGCGCTCGATGGCGTCCCCCAGGATGGACGGGCGGCACGCCGCCTCGATCAGCTCCGGGAAGATGGTGAAGACCGTGATCCTCATCCGTCCTCCCCGGGCGCGTCCGCCACCGGGTCCAGCAGTCCCTTCGGCAGGCGCACGCGCAGCACGTCCGCGTCCGGATCCGTGTCCAGGACCACGTCCTCGAGCACCGGCACGAGCACCTCGCCGAGCCGCCCGCGCACGACGAGGACGTCGTTCGCGGGGAGCTTCAGCACCTCCTCGATCCTCCCGAGCCCGCCGAGCTCCGCGTCCTCGACGGCGAGCCCCACGAGATCGGCGACCCACCACTCGCCGGCGTCCGGCTCCGGCAGGTCCGCGCGCGCCGCCAGCAGCACCGCGCCGCGCAGCTCCTCGGCGCGGTTCCGGTCCGCGACGCCCGAGAGCGCCAGGATCCACGCGCCGCCCGCGGGCCGCGCCCGCTCGATCCGCACCGGCGCCTCCGGCTCGTCCCCGATCCGGAGCGCCAGGTCCAGCCCGACGAGCGCCTCGCCGGACACGTCGGCCAGCCGCGCCGACACCTCCCCGCGGATGCCGTGCGGCTTCGTGACCTCGGCCACGATCAGCCGCTCCGGCGGCGCCTCCCGCGTCACGCTCCGCGGCGAGCCTACTCGCCGCCCCCGCCTTCGGTCTTGATCTTCGCGGCCGCCTTCTTCGACATCCGCGGGCTCCGCTTCCGCTCCAGCGTGCCGGACTTCCTGTCCGTCATGCCGGCGAGCTCGGCCTTGCCTGCCTGCACCGCGCGCCAGTGCGCCCACACGCCGGTCTTCGCCAGGATGCGGCGGACCGTGTCCGAGGGCTGCGCGCCCTGCGAGAGCCACTTGAGCACGGCATCGGACTCCACCTCGACGGCCGCCGGCTTCTTGAGCGGATCGTAGGTGCCGAGGATCTCGATGAAGCGGCCGTCGCGGCGGGACGAATCCTCCGCGGCGACCATCCGGTAGTACGGGCGATTCCGGTTTCCCATCCTCGCCAGACGCAGCTTGACCAAGAACGGACCTCCTCATGCCGCCTCGCGGCGGCGCGCTAGAACAAGCCCCGGGGACCGCGACCGATCCCCGCCAGCTTCCCCTTCTTCCCCTTCGTGAGCTTCGACATCTGCTTCATCATCTTCCGCATGTCCTCGAACTGCGCGAGGAGGCGGTTCACTTCCTGCACGCTCGTGCCGCTGCCGCGCGCGATGCGCTTGCGCCGGCTCCCGTTCAGGATCCCGGGCTTCGCCCGCTCCGCCGGCGTCATGGAGTCCAGGATGGCCTCCACGCGCTTCACCGACTTCCCGCCGTCCTGCTCCACCGCCGCCAGCGCGTCCTTCGGGACGCCCGGCATCAGGGACAGGATCTGGCTCATGGGGCCGAGCTTCTTCACACGGCGGAGCTGGTCCCGGAAGTCCTCCAGGTCGAACTCCGCGCGCCGCATCTTCCGCGCGAGATCCTCGGCCTCCTCGACCTCCACCGCCTCCTGCGCCTTCTCCACGAGCGTCATCACGTCGCCCATGTTCAGGATGCGCGAGGCCATGCGGTCCGGGTGGAACGCCTCGAGCGCGTCCGCCGACTCCCCGACGCCCACGAACTTGATGGGCGCGCCGGTCACCTGGCGGATGGAGAGCGCCGCGCCGCCGCGCGCGTCGCCGTCCATCTTCGTGAGCACCACGCCGTCGAAGCCCAGCTCCCTCGAGAAGCGCTCGGCCACGTTCACGGCATCCTGCCCGATCATGGCGTCCACGACGAGGAGCACCTCGCGCGGCTTCACCGCCGCGCGCAGCGCCTTGAGCTCCGCCATGAGCTCCTCGTCGATGTGCAACCGGCCGGCCGTGTCCAGGATGGCCACGTCCGCGGCGGCCCGCAGCGCGGCGTCCAGGCCGTGCTTCGCCATCGCCAGCGGATCCGTCTCCGTGCCCTCGTACACGCCGTGCCCGTGCTTCTTCGCGAGGCGGATCAGCTGGTCGCGCGCCGCCGGCCGGTACGGATCCACCGGCACGAGGAACGGCTTCTTCCCCTGCTTGCGCGCCCACCCGGCCAGCTTCGCGGCCGTGGTGGTCTTCCCCGACCCCTGCAATCCCACGAGCATCAACGGCACCGGCGGCGTCCCGGTCAGCGTGGGCAGGGACGACGTGCCGCCGAGCAGCTGCGCGAGCTCGTCGTGCACGATCTTGACGACCTGCTGTCCCGGCCGGAGCCCGGAGAGCACCTCCTGCCCGACCGCGCGCGCCTCGATGCGCTGCACCAGCTCCTTGGCAACGCGGAAGTGGACGTCCGCCTCGAGCAGGGCCCGGCGCACCTCGCCCAGCGCCTCGCGGACGTCCGCCTCGCGGACGACCCCGGGGCCGCGCAACTTGCGCAGGATCCCGTCCAGACGGGATGTCAGGTCTTCGAACACGGGTTTCCTCGGAATCGGGCGCGCGAACGGAGGATCCTAAAACAGGACGGGACGGCCTTCAAGCGGAGAGGCGGCCGCCCTGGCTCCCGCCCCGGCCCCGCAAGGACGCCCCGCGCCCCCCGTCCGCCGCGTGGGCAGTGGTTCAGGGATTGTGGAAGAACCCGCGCAAACCGTTCTGTTCCAACGGCTTGACCCGCCTTCCTTCCGGAATCCGAAGCGAGGTGGACGAAGTCCTTGGCGCGGCGCGGGTTCCCGGGTGCCATCCACAATCTCCGCACCACAACCTACCGGATGCGGGCGGGCTCCAGGGACTGGAGTTCGCGGACGTAGGCGGGGAGGTCCGGGGCCCCGAACAGCGCCGAGCCCGTGACCAGGATCTCCGCCCCCGCATCCACCGCCCGCCGCGCCGTGGCGGCGCCGATCCCGCCGTCCACCTCGATCGCGTACCCGTGGCCGGCGGCGCGGCGCAGTTCACGGGCCCGCGTCAGCTTCGCCTCCTGGTCCCGCAGGTAGTCCTGGCCCCCGAAGCCGGGTTCCACGGTCATCACGAGCAGGAGGTCCAGGGACTCGAGGAACGGCTCCACGTCCGAGAACGGGGTGCGCGGACGGAGCGTGAGCCCCACCTTCAGATCACGGTCCCGGATGGCGTCCAGCGTGGCGGAGACGTCCTCGCAGGCCTCCACGTGCACGGTCAACCCGTCCGCGCCGGCGTCGGCGAACGCGTCCACGTAGCGGGCCGGCTCCTCGATCATGAGGTGCACATCCAGCGGCAGGCGGGTCACCCGGCGCACGGCCTGCACCACGACCGGGCCGAACGAGATGTTCGGCACGAAGCGCCCGTCCATCACGTCCAGGTGCAGGAGGTCCGCGCCCGCCTCCTCCACCCGGCGCACGTCGCGCTCCAGCGCCCCGAAGTCCGCGGACAGCAGCGACGGGGCCACCCGGATCCGTTGCATCCCCGCACCTCCCTTCCGCCGGGCAATGTAACATGCGCCGCACGGGCCGGCCACCCGTTCAGCGGCGGGACGCCACCACGAGGTCCACGCGCTGGCCCGCCGCCACGCGGCTGCCGGCCGGCGGGTCCTGTTCCACCACGGTCCCCGCGGGCGCGCCCGGATCGAGCACCACGGTCCGGTCGCCCACCCGGAGTCCCGCGCGCTCGAGACGGATCTCGGCCTCCATCGCGGGACGGCCGGTGAGGTCCGGGAGCACCCACTCCTTCGGGGGCGGTCCGAGGCTCAGCAGGAGATCCACGCGCTGTCCCTCGGACAGGGACTGCCCCGCGGGCGGATCCTGCGCGATCACGTGTCCCCGCGGCACCTCCGGATGGTGCGCGCGCGCGATGTCGCCGCTCTCCAGCTGCTCGTCCTGCAGCGCGATGCCGGCCTGGCGGATGGACAGCCCCGCCACGCGCGGCGCGGTGGCGCGGCGCGGACCGAGGGACACGGTCAACCACACCTTCCGGCCGCGCCGCAGCAGGGTCCCGCCGTCCGGGCGCTGCTCCGACACGCGACCGGCCGCGAAGTCCGACGAGTTCGCCTCGTGCTCCTCGACGCCGGTGAACCCGGCCCGCTCCAACGCGGCCCGCGCCGCGCCGAGCTCCTGGCCCACGACGTCCGGCACCTGCGTCTGGCCGCCGGTCCGGACGAACAGGAGCATCCCCAGATGCACGAGCGCCACGCCGGACACGAACGCGAGCGCGGCCACCGCGACCAGCTCCAGCGCGCGCTTCACGCCAGCACCCTCAACGCCCCGCCGCCCACGCGGATCGCCGCGGCGAACGCCCCGTCCACCCCGTGCGCGGCGGGGTCCGTGCGCAGGCATCCGTCCGAGAGCAGCTCCGGGGGCAGCAGGTCGTCCGCGGGCACGAGCGCGTCCGCGCGATGCCGCGCGAGGTAGCCCCGCACGACGTCCTCGTTCTCCTCGGGCTCCAGCGAACACGTGGAATACACGAGCACTCCCCCCGGCCCCACCATGCCGCGCGACGCGTCCAGCAACTCGCCCTGCAGCGCCGCGAGCCGCGGCAGATCCTCCGCCGTCCGCCGCCAGCGCGCATCCGCGCGCCGCGCGAGCACACCGGTGTTCGTGCACGGCGCGTCCACCAGCACCCGGGCGAAGCCTCCGCGCACCGCGGGCCGGCGGCCGTCCGCCGCCACGCAGAGGACCCGGCCCCGCCCGGTGCGCTCCGCCGCGCCCGCGAGCGCCTGCAGCCGCCGGACCGACACGTCGCACGCCACGACCGTCGCCTCGCCGCACAGCTCGGCGAAGTGCAGCGCCTTCCCGCCGACCCCGGCGCACACGTCCAGCACCCGCGCGCCGCGCGTGGGCCGCGCCACGTGCGCGACGAGCCCGGCCGCCTCGTCCTGGACGACGCACAGCCCCGCGTCCAGCGCGTCGCGCACCGCGGGGTGCCAGCCGTCCTCCAGCACGACCGTGTCCGGCAGGATCGCCCCGGGACGCGCCGCGACGCCGCGCCCGCGCAGGTCGCCCAGCAGGTCGGCGGCGTCGACTCTGTCGGACACCACCCGGAGCGTCAAGGAGGGCTTCCGGTTCCCTGCCGCGGCCAGCTTCAACGTCCCCGCGAACCCGCGGCGCGCGAGCCACCGCTCCAGCAGCCAGCGCGGATGGCTGGTGCGCGCTTCCAGATGCCCCAGCGGATCCTCCGCGGCGTCGGGCTCCACGAGATCCGCCAGCTCGCGCCCCGCGCGCCGCATCACGGCGTTCGCGAAGCCCGCCGCCCCCCCGCCGAGCCGCCGCTTCGCCAGCTCCACCGTGGTGTTCACCGCGGCGTGCGCGGGCACCCGGTCCAGCCGGTCCAGCTGGTACAGCCCGAGCCGGAGGATCCACAGCAGGGGCGGATCCAGCGCCTCCAGCGGCCGCGAGAGGAAGTGCCCGAGCTGCCAGTCCAGCCGCCCGCGCCAGCGGAACACGCCGCGCACCAGCTCCGCGGCGAGGTCCCGGTCCCGGCCGGCCAGCTTCGCCAGCCGCGGCCCGAGAAGCGCGTCCGCGGTCTCGCGCCCCGCGTCCCAGGCGAGGAACACGGACAGCGCGGCCTCGCGCGGCGCGTTCCCCGCGCTCACCGGCCCAGCATCTCCCCGGGAACGATCCGCGCGCCGCGCGCCCACGCCGCCGCCTCCATGGCCGGTTTCCCTTCCGGCTGCACGGTCACGAGTTCCAGCCGCCCTTGCCCCGTGCCGACCCGCAGCGCATCGCCGTCCGCGCGCAGGCTCCCGGGAGCATCCTCGCCGCCGGCCAGGCGCGCGGCGCGCACCTTCAGCGTGCGCCCGCGGAACGTCGTGAACGTGCCGGGCCACGGCGCCAGACCCCGCACGCGGCGCTCCAGCTCCGCGGCCGGTCGCGACCAGTCCAGCCGGCCGTCCTCCGCGGTCAGCATGCGCGCGTGCGTGGCTCCCTCCGCCGGTTGCGGCGAAGCCTCCAGCGTCCCGTCCGCGATCCCGCGCAGCGTGCGCGCGAGGAGCGCCGCCCCCGCGTCCGCGAGCCGTGCGGACAGCGTGGCCTGCGTCTCGTCCGGCGCCAGCGCGACGCGCTCCTGCAGGTACACGGGCCCCGTGTCCACGCCCTCGTCGAGACGCATCGTGCTCACGCCGCTCTCCGCGTCGCCGTCCAGGATCGCCCACGCCACCGGCGCCGCGCCGCGATGCCGCGGGAGCAGGGAGAAGTGCACGTTCACGCACCCGCGCGGCGGCAGCGCGAGCAGCCACGGCCGGAAGATGTGGCCGTACGCCACCACGACGATCGCGTCCGGTCGCATCGCCTCGAGCTCCGCCCGCACGTGCTTCGGCTTCGGGGGATCCAGCACGCGCAGGGAGAGCGCCTGAGCCGCCTCCTTCACGGGACTCGGGCGCGTCCTCAGCCCGCGGCCGGCGGGCCGGTCCGGCTGCGTCAGCACGGCCAGCACGTCCGCCGCCCCGGCCGCCGCGCGCAGCGACGGGACCGCGATTTCCGGCGTGCCGCAGAACACGACGCGCACGGCGCGGCCTACTCCTGCAGCGAGCGCAGCTTCTTCTTCAGGAGCGCGCGCCGCATCGGCCCCACCCGGTCCACGAACAGCACGCCGTCCAGGTGGTCGATCTCGTGCTGGAAGATGCGGGCCACGATCCCTTCCGCGCCGAGGTCCAGCGGCCGGCCGTCCAGGGACAGCGCGCGGATGCGGATGCGCCGGTCCCGCTTCACGTCCTCGTACACGCCGGGGATGGAGAGGCAGCCCTCCTCCGCCGTCTCGTGCCCGCCGCCGCGCTCCACGATCTCCGGGTCCACGTACACCGACGGCCCGGGTCGCTCGCCCCCGTCGTCCGGCGGCGGCGGGTGCACGGCGATCACGCGCCGGCCCACCCCGATCTGCGGCGCCGCGAGCCCCACGCCTTCCGCGGCCGCGAGGGTGTCCAGCAGGTCCGCCGCGAGCGCGCGCACGCCCTCGTCCACGCCGCCGGTCGGGGCCGCCTTCTCGCGCAGCACGGGATCCCCGAACACGCGGATCTTCCGGATCACGACGCGCTCTTCGCCTTGTCCCCGGGGTCCTTCGCCGCGTCGAGGCTGCTCAGCCGGCTCCAGACCTTGGACTTGAGGAACTTCAGCTTCGTGGTCTCGCCCGCCTTCAGCACGACGAACTCGTCCTGCACCGCCACCACGGTCCCCACCAGCCCCGAGTCCGTGATGACCTCGTCGCCCTTCTTCAGCGACTCCAGCAGCTTCTTGTGCCGCTGGCTCTCCTTCTGCTGCGGGCGCAGCAGGATGAAGTAGTAGATGAACAGGATGGCCAGCAGCGGGACGAGGTACGAGAACGCGGAGGGCTGCGCCGCGCCGGACGCGGGCGTGGTCCCGACCGCGAGGATGAGCATCATCGATCGTCTTCCCCTTCCGTCAGCTTCGCGAGGATGTCCGCGCGCGCGCGCGCGAACCCGCCCCGCAGGATGGCCTCCCGGAGCGTCCGCACGAGCTCCAGGAAGAAGTGCACGTTGTGCAGGCTCACGAGCCGCGCGCCCAGGATCTCCCCGCACTTCTGGAGATGCCGGACGTACGCGCGCGTGTACCCGGTGCAGGCCTCGCAGCGGCAGTCCGGGTCGATGGGCCCGAAGTCCCGTTCGCGTCGCGCCAGCCGCAGGTTCACGGGCCCGCGCCACGTCAGCGCCTGCCCGTTGCGCGCGTTGCGCGTGGGGAGCACGCAGTCGAACATGTCCACGCCGCGCGCGATCCCGTCCACGAGATCCTCCGGCGTCCCCATCCCCATGAGGTACCGGGGCTTCGCCGCCGGCAGCACGTCGAGAGACGCCTGCAGCATCTCCCGCGTGGTTTCCCGCGACTCCCCGATGGACAGACCGCCGACAGCATATCCGGGCAGTTCCCGGTCCACAAGGGCGGCCGCGAACTCCCGCCGGGCCGCCGCGGAGAAGCCTCCCTGGGCGATCCCGAAGAGCGCCTGGGCCCGCCCCGACGCGGAGGATCCCTCCGTGCGCGCGAACTCCGCGCGCGTCCGGTCCAGCCAGCCGAGCGTGCGCTCGTCCGCGCGGCGCGCCTCGTCCCCGCCCAGGCCCGGGGCGGGCGGGCAGTCCAGCGGCATCATGACGTCCGCGGCGAGCGCGCGCTGCACCCGCACGACGGACTCGGGCGTGAACCGGTGCGCGGAGCCGTCGAGGTGCGAGCGGAACGTGACGCCGTCGTCGTCGATGGACGCGAGCTTCGCCAGGCTCACGACCTGGAACCCGCCGGAGTCCGTGAGCGTGGGCCCGCGCCAGCCGTTGAACGTCGCGAGGCCGCCCGCGTCCCGCACCACCTCCTCGCCCGGACGCAGGTACAGGTGGTACGTGTTGCCGAGGATGATGCGCGCGCCGCACGCCTGCAGATCCGCCACGGACAGCGCCTTCACCGAGCCGCGCGTGCCCACCGGCATGAAGATGGGCGTGGGGATCTCGCCGTGCGGCGTCTCCAGCACGCCGGCGCGTGCCGGCCCGTCCGTGGCCACCACCCGGAAGGCGAAGCTCACGGCGTCCCCCGCTCGAGGAACGTGGCGTCGCCGTACGAGTAGAAGCGGTACCGCGCGGCCACGGCCTCGCGGTAGGCCGCGAGGATCCGCTCCGTTCCGGAGAACGCGGCCACGAGGCACAGCAGGGACGACCGCGGCAGGTGGAAGTTCGTGAGCAGCGCGTCGACGGCGCGGAAGTCGAACGGCGGGCGGATGAAGAGACGCGTGTCCCCGGCCCCACCGTCCGGCGACGCTCCCGCCGCGGCCCAGGACTCCAGCGACCGGACCACCGTGGTTCCCACCGCGACCACGCGGCCGCCGGCCGCGCGCGTGGCGAGGACCGCCGCGGCCGCCGCCGCCGGCACCTCGTACCGCTCCGCATCCAGCGCGTGCGCGTCCAGGTCGCCGTCCGGCAGCGGCCGGAACGTGCCCGGGCCCACGTGCAGCACGATCCGCGCGACCCGCGCGCCCGCGGCGGCCACCTCCGCCAGCGTCGCCTCGTCGAAGTGCAGTCCCGCGGTCGGCGCCGCCACGGCGCCCGGCACGCGCGCGAACACGGTCTGGTAGCGCTCGCGATCCGCCGGGCGATCCGCGCGACGGATGTAGGGCGGCAGCGGCACGTGGCCGAAGCGCTCGGGGAGCTCGTCCGCGGGGATCCCCTCCACGCGGACGGCCGCGCCCTCCGCGTCCATCGACTCCACGACGAGCCCGAACGCCCCGTCCCCGCCGCGCAGCCGCTCGCCGGGCCGGATGCGACGCGCGGGACGCAGGAGCGCGCGCCACCCGTCCCCTTCGCGCCGCACGAGGAACACCTCCACCGCGCCGCCGGTCTCGCGACGCGCCGCCACGCGCGCGGCGATCACGCGCGTCTCGTTCAGCACGAGCAGGTCGCCCGCGCGCAGCAGCGACGGCAGGTCGCGGAACGCGCGATGCACCGGCGGTCCGGACGCGGGCAGGTGCAGCAGGCGCGCGTCCGCGCGGCGCGGCGCCGGCTCCTGCGCGATCAGCGCGTCGGGGAGGTCGTAGTCGAAGTCGGCGGCGCGCACGGCGGGCGACGGGGCGGGGCTCACGGGAGGGCGGCGGCGCGGCGGCCGGTCACGACGCGAACAGGTCCCCCGCGGCGGCCGGGGCCTGGCGGCGCGGGCGGGGCACGCCGAGGTGATCCGCCGCGCGGTCCGTGACCACGCGCCCGCGCGGCGTGCGCGCGAGGAAGCCCTCCTTCACGAGGTACGGCTCGTAGATCTCCTCCAGCGTCTCCGCCTCCTCGCCGACCGCGGCGGCCACGGTGTTCAACCCCACGGGCCCGCCGTCGAACTTGCCGAGGATGGTGCCGAGGATGCGGAGGTCCATCTCGTCCAGGCCGCACCCGTCCACCGCGAGGAGGTCCAGCGCGTCCGACGCCACGTCCTTGTCCACGAGCCCGCGCGCGCGCACCTCCGCGTAGTCCCGCACGCGCCGCAACAGCCGGTTCGCGATGCGCGGCGTGCCGCGGGCGCGCCGCGCGATCTCCATGGCGCCCTCCTCCGTGAGCCGCGCGCCGATGACCGCGGCCGACCGGTTCAGGATGGCCACCAGGTCCTCCGCGGGATAGAAGTCCAGCCGGGCCACGAACCCGAAGCGCGAGCGCAGGGGGCTCGTCATCATCCCGGCGCGCGTGGTGGCGCCGATCAGCGTGAAGCGCGCGAGCGAGAGCCGGAGCGAGCGCGCCGCTGGTCCCTTGTCCAGGACGATGTCCAGCCGGAAGTCCTCCATGGCCGGGTAGATGTACTCCTCCACCACGCGGCTGAGCCGGTGGATCTCGTCGATGAAGAGGACCTCGCGCTCCTCGAGGTTCGTGAGCACGCCGGCGAGATCCCCGGGCCGCTCCAGCACGGGGCCGGACGTGATGCGCGCCTCCACGCCCATCTCGCGCGCGAGGATGCACGCCAGCGTGGTCTTGCCCAGCCCCGGCGGTCCGACGAGCAGCACGTGGTCCAGCGGCTCCCCGCGCCCGCGCGCCGCCTCCAGGAAGATCTGCAGCGACTCGCGCAGGTGCGGCTGGCCCACGAACTCCGCGAGCCGCTCCGGGCGGAGGCTCCTGTCCCACTCCCGCTCGGCGGGGGCCGAGGCGGGATCCGTTTCGCGCCGGTGGTCCACGGGTTCCCCTTCGTGCGGAGCCTAGAGGCGGCGGAGCGCGTCGCGCAGGACGATCTCCACGGCGGCGCCGGCGTGCTCCGCCCGCGCCCCGCGCACCGCGTCGCGCGCGACGGCGCGAGGGTATCCGAGCGCGACGAGCGCGTCCACGGCGTCGTCCCCCTCGCCGTCGGCGGGGACCGCCTCGCTCGTGCCGGCGCCCGCGAACGCCGCCAGCTTGTCCTTCAGATCCACGACCATGCGCTGCGCGGTCTTCTTCCCCACGCCGGGCACGCGCGTCAGCGTGGCCACGTCCGCGTCCGCGATCGCGCCGCGCAGCCGGTCCGCGGGCAGCCCGGACATCACCGCCAGCGCTACCTTCGGGCCCACGCCCTGGACCTCCAGCAGGAGCCGGAACAGGCCTCGGTCGTCCTCGCGCCGGAAGCCGTACAGGCTCCACGCATCCTCGCGGATCACGGCGTGCGTGAGCAGCCGCACGCGCGAACCGACGATGCCGGCCTCGCGCCACGTGGCCTCGGTGACGTGCACCTCGAAGCCCACGCCGCCGACGTCGAGCACGAGCCGGCCGGGGAACTTCCCCTCCAGGACGCCGTCGATGTGGTGGATCATCGCGCGGGGATCCGGCTCACCGGCCGCGCCGCGCGCGACAGGTGGCACCACGCGGCGGCCAGCGCGTCCGCCGCGTCCGGCGGCAGCGCGGCGGCGCCGAGCACGCGCTCCATCATGCGCGCCACCTGCTCCTTGTCCGCCGCGCCGTAGCCCACGGCCGCGCGCTTGATCTCGGAGGCGGAGTACTCCACGATCGGCGGCCCCGCCGCGGCCGCGGCGAGCAGGACCACGCCGCGGACCTCGCCCAGCGCCATGGCCGTCCGCGCGTTGCGGTGCACGAACGCCGACTCCAGGACCACGGCATCCACCGCGAAGCGGGACAGCACGCCGGTCAGCCCCTCGTGGATGGCGGCGAGGCGCTCCGGCACGGGCGCGCGCGGCGACGCGCGGAACACGCCCCAGTCCACGGCGCGCGCCGCGCGGGCGTCCCCGTCCACGATCCCCCAGCCCGTCGCCACCGAGGACGGGTCCAGCCCGAGAACGCGCACGATGCTCCTCAGCTCCCGTGGGCCTGCAGGATCGCCTCGGGAATGTCGAAGTTCGCGGACACGTGCTGCACGTCGTCGTGCTCCTCCAGGGCGTCCAGCAGCTTCAGCAGCTGCTCGGCGTCCCGCCCCTCCAGGTGCACGGTGCTCTGCGGGATCCGCACGAGTTGCGCCGACTCCACCGCGAGCCCGGCCGCCTCCAGCGACTCCTTCACGGCGAAGAGCTCGGCCGGCGGCGTGACCACGGAGGCCCCTTCCTCCTCCAGGGTCAGGTCCTCCGCGCCCGCGTTCGCGGCGAGCTCCATCAGCTGCTCCTCGGTCCGCCCCGCCGCGGCCACCGCGAGGCTCCCCTTCGGCGTGAACATCCACGCCACCGAGCCGGCCTCGCCCATGGACCCGCCGTGGCGGGTCAGCAGGTGCCGCACGTCGGCCACCGTGCGGTTCCGGTTGTCGGTCAGCACCTCGATGTAGAGCGCCACCCCGCCCGGACCGTATCCCTCCAGCGCGATCTCCTCGTAGGTCGCGCCTTCCAGCTCGCCCGTGCCCCGCTTGATCGCGCGATCGATGTTCGCGTTCGGCATGTTGCCGGCCTTCGCCGCCTGGATCGCGGTGCGGAGCCGGGCGTTGCCCGCGGGGTCACCGCCGCCGGCGCGCGCCGCCGCGATGATCTCCCGCGTGAGGCGCGTGAACACCTTCCCGCGCGCCGCGTCCGTGGCCGCCTTCTTGCGCTTGATCGTGCTCCACTTGGAGTGGCCGGACACGACCCTACGCGACCTCCTCCTGCGCCACGCGGCCCTCGGCGATCAGCTTGTCGAGCACGTCGCGCGGCACCTCCTCGTAGTGCGAGTACTGCCGCTCGAACGTGCCGCGCCCCTGCGTCATCTGCCGCAGGTCCATGGCGTAGCGGCGCATCTCCGACATCGGGACCTGCGCGGTGACGACCTGGTCGTCGTCCACGGCCTCGGTGCCCTGGATGCGACCGCGCCGCGAGCTGAGGTCCCCCATGATGTCGCCGAGGTAGTCCTTCGGGGCGGTCACCTTCACGATCAGGTACGGCTCGAGGATGGTGGGGCGCGCCTGCTGCGCGGCCTGCCGGAACGCCATCCCGCCGGCGATCTTGAACGCCGCCTCGGACGAGTCCACGGTGTGGTAGCTCCCGTCGAACAGGGCGGCCCGGAAGTCCACCATGGGGTACCCCGCGATGGCGCCCTTCACCATGGCCTCGCGGATGCCCTTCTCCACGGCGGGCACGAAGCGCCCCGGCACCACGCCGCCCACGATCTCGTCCACGAACTCGAAGCCCTGGCCCTCCGGCAGGGGCTCCAGGCGCACGTGCACGTCGGCGAACTGCCCGCGGCCGCCGGTCTGCTTCTTGTGGCGGGCGTGCACCTCGGCCTTGCCGCGGATGGTCTCGCGGAACGGGATGCGCGGCGGCGAGAGCTCCACCTCCACGTTGAACCGCTCCTTGAGGCGCTGGACCATCAGCTCCAGGTGCGTCTCCCCCATCCCGGAGACGATGGACTCGTGCGTCTCGTCGTCGTGCCGGTAATGGAACGACGGATCCTCGTGCTGCAGCCGCCCCAGGCCCGTGCCCATCTTGTCCTCCTCGCCCGCCTTGGTGGTGCGGATGGAGAAGTCGATGACGGCCGGCGGGAACGGGATGGGATCCAGCCTGATGGGCGACGCCTTGTCGCACAGCGTGTCGTTCGTCCGGGAGACGCGGAGCTTGACCGCCACGCCGATGTCCCCGGCCACGAGCGCGTCCGTGTCCTTGCGGGTCTTGCCGACCGCGAAGAACAGCTGCGACACCTTCTCGCTGTCCCCCTTGCCCGCGTTCCAGACCTCGGCGCCGGCGCGCAGGACGCCGGAGACCACCTTCACGTAGAAGAGCTCGCCCACGTGCGGCTCGGACGCGGTCTTGAACACGTGGGCGGCGAGCGGCGCGTCCTCCCGCGGCGGGCGGGTCAGGCTCTCGCCGGTGTCCGGGTGCACGCCGTGCGCGTCGGGCCGGTCCGCCGGTCCCGGCATCAGGTCGGCGATCCCGTCGAGGATCTGCCCGAGCCCGCGCCCCGCGACCGCGGAGGTGTAGAACACCGGGAAGATCTCCGCGTGCGCCACGCCCTCGTGGAACCCGCGGACCATCTCCTCCTGGGAAAGCTCACCGGCGTCGAAGTACTTGCTCATGAGCTCCTCGGACGTCTCCGCGGCGTTCTCCATGAGGCTGGCGCGCGCCTCCGCCACGGCGTCCTGGTACTGGGGCGGCACCGGCCCCTTGTCCGCGCCCTCGGCCTTGAACGTGAGCGCCTGGTTCCGCAGCACGTCGATCTCGCCGGTGAAGCTGGCGCCGGAGCCCATCGGGATCTGCATGGCCACGGCGGCCTTGCCGATCTTCGCGCGGACGGACGCGAACGCCTTCTCCGCGTCGGCGTGCTCCTTGTCCATCCCGTTGATCACGATGGCGGCCGGCATCCCCATGGCCCGGATGCGCTTCCACGCGAGCTCCGCGCCCACGCCCACCCCGGACTCCGCCGACACCACGAGCAGCGCGGAGCTGGCCGCGTGCAGGCCGGCCACGAGCTCCGCCTCGAAGTCCGGGAACCCGGGCGTGTCGATCAGCGTGATGCGCTTGCCGGCGTGCTCGAACGTGGCGATCGCCAGCGAGACCGTGCCCTTCCGCCGCTGCTCCTCCGGCAGGTAGTCCAGGGTGGACGAGCCGTCCTGCACCGAGCCGAGGCGCGGCACCGCCTTCGCGCGGAAGAGGAGCGCCTCCGCCAGCGACGTCTTCCCCGCCCCACCGTGACCGACGAGGGCGACGTTGCGGTGATCGTTGGGCGCGAAGGGTTTCACGGGAGCCTCCTCGAAGAGCGCGGGTTGGGCCGCGGTGCGGCGGCCGGTGCCACTCGGCAGGGCTCGCGAGGATACGTCCCGCGTCGAACGCGCGTCAACGCGACGCCCCTTCGCGCAAGCTACCTCGCCGCGCGGGAACGGACAGCGCACCCGAGCGCGCGGGAAAGTCCGCCCCCCGGCCGCGGGGGACGCCGGGGGAACCGGGGAACGGAGGGGAAAAGGAGAAGGGGACGCGCGTGTGCGCGTCCCCTTCGATAGGACCCCGGCGGCGTCCTACTCTCCCACCCGGTTTCCCGAGCAGTACCATCGGCGCTGGAGGGCTTAACTTCCGTGTTCGGAATGGGAACGGGTGTGACCCCTCCGCCATGGCCGCCGAGAGACTCCGCGACCGCCGTCCGCGCGAGCGGACGCCGGCCGTAAGACTCGACAATCAAGGTGACGAATACGGGACTGAACGTGAGTCCTGATCGAGCAAGATATGATCAAGCCTCACGGGTGATTAGTACGGGTCGGCTGAACGCATTACTGCGCTTACACCTCCCGCCTATCGACCTCGTCGTCTCCGAGGACCCTTCAGCCACTTGCGTGGAGGGAAGTCTCATCTCGGGGTGGGCTTCCCGCTTAGATGCTTTCAGCGGTTATCCCTGCCGAACATAGCTACCCAGCGATGCATCTGGCGACACAACTGGTACACTAGAGGTTCGTCCATCCCGGTCCTCTCGTACTAGGGACAGATCCCCTCAAACTTCCTGACGCCCACGGCGGATAAGGACCGAACTGTCTCACGACGTTCTGAACCCAGCTCGCGTACCACTTTAATTGGCGAACAGCCAAACCCTTGGGACCTGCTCCAGCCCCAGGATGTGATGAGCCGACATCGAGGTGCCAAACCTCCCCGTCGATATGAACTCTCGGGGGAGATCAGCCTGTTATCCCCGGCGTACCTTTTATCCGTTAAGCGATGGCCCTTCCACTCGGAACCACCGGATCACTAAGACCTGGTTTCCCACCTGCTCGACTTGTGGGTCTCGCAGTCAAGCTCCCTTATGCCTTTGCACTCTACGCGCGATTGCCAAACGCGCTGAGGGAACCTTTGTGCGCCTCCGTTATTGTTTTGGAGGCGACCGCCCCAGTCAAACTGCCCGCCTGGCACTGTTCCGCTGCCCGCTTCAGGGCGAACGGTTAGAAACTCGACGTTGCAAGGGTGGTATTTCAAGGATGGCTCCCCGAGAGCTGGCGCTCCCGGCTCAACGCCTCCCACCTATCCTACACAGGCAATGCCAAATTCCAATACCAGGGTACAGTAAAGGTGCACGGGGTCTCTCTGTCCTGCCGCGGGTAATCGGTATCTTCACCGATACTGCAGTTTCGCCGAGTCCGTGGTTGAGACAGAGCTTACGTCGTTACACCATTCGTGCGGGTCGGAACTTACCCGACAAGGAATTTCGCTCGGTTGCTCCCGACAGTTTCCGGCCGGGCCGGACTTTACCTTGTGGTGCCTCGGTTCATCGCCTTCGCGATCCGGCGGATCTCCGCCAGACCTTCCGGCCTCAGATGAACCTCCGCCTCCATCAGCAGCAGCACGCGGCGGAACTTTAGGAAGTCCACGTGCTTCTTCGACTTCAGCGGATGCTTGAGGAAGAACGGAACGATGTGCTCCAGCAGATGCCGGCGATCCCGCACCCGCCAGGCCATCCGGTCGCCGTGGTTCCTTCGAACCACGCCGCACCCGAAATGGGCCTTGAGCGCGTGCAGGACCTGCACATCGCGTTCGTGCTGCACGACGGTGAACTCCGGCAGGACCTGGAAGCCGGTCCTCATCCCGGAGTGCGAGCTGATCCCGACGTGGAAACAGCCCTCGCCGTCCACGAAACCTGTGATCCATTGCGCCTCGAGCTTCATCGACACCACCCGAGCATCAAGTCTCTGAGGGTTCCCGCGGCATGTCGCGGGCCTTCCCTGCGGATCGTCCCCATGTCCGCCGGATTCTTACTGCCGCGCCCCGGAGGGCCGGCGAGTACCGGTCGGCTTTGGAGGAGTTTCCCGCATATGGCTCGGTTTGACTAAGGCTGCGTTACCAACCTTAGGACCGTTAGAGTTACGGCCGCCGTTTACCGGGGCTTCATTTTGGAGCTTCGCCTTGCGGCTAACCCCGCCATTTAACCTTCCGGCACCGGGCAGGTGTCAGTCCCTATACGTCGTCTCGTCGACTTCGCAGAGACCTGTGTTTTTGGTAAACAGTCGCGCAAGCCACTTCACTGCGGCCCCTTCCGGCTCCGCTCGCGAAGAGCATCACCTTAAAAGGGCACCCCTTCTCCCGAAGTTACGGGGTCATTTTGCCTAGTTCCTTAACCACGGTTCTCTCGAGCACCTGAGGATACTCTCCTCACCCACCTGTGTCGGTTTGCGGTACGGTCGCCTGATCGACTCCCTTAGAGGATTTTCTCGGCAGCCTGGTGACAGTCAGTTTGCGGGGCTGAGCCCCTCCCCGTCGCGTCTCGGAATTGACCCCACGGATTTGCCTATGGGATCTCCCTACCCGCTTGGACCTCCACAACCGGTCGGAGGCTGACTTTCCCTTCTGCGTTCCCCCTTCGGTCAAACGTCTCACCGGCGGTACGGGAATATTAACCCGTTTCCCATCACCTACGCCTTTCGGCCTCGGCTTAGGGGCCGACTGACCCTGAGCGGACTGACCTTGCTCAGGAAACCTCGGGTTTACGGTGAGCAGGGTTTTCACCTGCTTTCTCGCTACTCGTTCCAGCATCGTCTCTTCCCATCGCTCCAGCACGCCTCGCAGCGCACATTCGCAGCTAGGGAATGCTCCCCTACCGACCCCGAAGGGTCCCGCAGCTTCGGCACAAGGCTTGAGTCCCGCGAATTATCGGCGCAAGTTTACTTGACTGGTGAGCTATTACGCTTTCTTTAAATGGTGGCTGCTTCTAAGCCAACATCCCAGTTGTCACAGCGAACTCACATCCTTTTCCACTTAGCCTTGATTTTGGGGCCTTAGCTGGCGATCTGGGTTCTCTCCCTCTCGGCCGTGCAGCTTATCCCACACGTCCTGACTCCCGTGCTTTGGCGTGTCGGCATTCGGAGTTTGAATGGGTTCGGTAATCTGGTGAGACCCCTAGCCCAGTCAGTGCTCTACCACCGACACGGAACGCACGAGGCTATTCCTAAAAATATTTCGGGGAGAACGAGCTATCTCCAGGTTTGATTGGCCTTTCACCCCTACCCACAGCTCATCCCATAGCTTTTCAACGCTAATGGGTTCGGTCCTCCACGCGCCACTACGCGCGCTTTAACCTGGCCATGGGTAGATCACCTGGTTTCGCGTCTACCGGACGTGACTGGTCGCCCGTTTCGGACTCGCTTTCGCTACGGCTCCGCGGTTTCCCCGCTTAACCTCGCCACGCCCGAGTAACTCACTGGATCATTATGCAAAAGGCACGCGGTCAGTTCCCCGGATTCCCGAAGGATCCCGGTTCACCTTCCACAGCTTGTAAGCAGACGGTTTCAGGTACTATTTCACTCCCCGCCAGGGGTGCTTTTCACCTTTCCCTCACGGTACTGCTTCACTATCGGTCGTCAGAGAGTATTTAGCCTTGCGGGGTGGTCCCCGCGACTTCCCACAGGATTTCACGTGTCCCGCGGTACTCGGGAGCGTCGTCCAGGGAGGTCCGTGATCTTTCGCCTACGGGGCTATCACCCGCTCTGGCCGGCCTTTCCAGGGCCGTTCGGCTAGATCCGGACTTTGTGACTCCCCGACCTCCCCGCACGGAGGTCAGACGTCGTCCCACGACACCGGCGGCGCAACGCGTGCAGGCTTGAGCACGCCCCCGGTTTAGGCTGTTCCCCGTTCGCTCGCCGCTACTGGGGGAATCGAGGTTTCTTTCTCTTCCTGGGGGTACTTAGATGTTTCAGTTCCCCCCGTTGGCTCCCGCGGGACTATGGATTCATCCCGCAGGCGCCCGGACATGACTCCGGGCGGGTTTCCCCATTCGGAAATCCCCGGCTCAAAGCTTGTTTGCAGCTCCCCGAGGCTTATCGCAGCTTACCACGTCCTTCATCGCCTTCTGACGCCAAGGCATCCACCGTCTGCCCTTAGTAGCTTGATCCGTTACTCAGTGCTCGATACAGCCGTCCCCCGGGCGGCGAACCACCCGATGGACGGACAGACTCGGCGTTCATCCCGATTCGTCAGCCTTGATTGTCGAAGAACGAACCGCGCCTCGCGCGGTCGGCATTTGCGACTCGCCGACGTGGACGTCGGGAGATGCCAGCGTTTTCCCCATGCGCGCGGTTCTGCGGAGCGATGGTGGAGCTGACCGGGATCGAACCGGTGACCCCCGGCTTGCAAAGCCGGTGCTCTCCCAGCTGAGCTACAGCCCCCGAACGGGTGGCCGCGCCGTCCCCGGGACCTCGCGGGGGGCCGTTTGGCCCCGCGGCGGATCCGCGGTCGGACGCGCTCCTGGATTCCCTTCCCCGCCGGGACGCCGCGCAGTCGCGGCGTGACCCTGCCTGTGCACGAACCGTGTCGCACGAGAGATGGTGGGCCTAGGTAGATTTGAACTACCGACCTCACGCTTATCAGGCGTGCGCTCTAACCAAACTGAGCTATAGGCCCCTGAAGTGCGGGCCAGCCCTCGAGAGGGCGCGCCGGGGCGAGGAACGCCCGCCGGCGCCCGTGTTCGGGGCACCTGCAGCCCGGTCGGGGTCAGCCCGGTCGGCTCGGCCCGGTCGGATCAGCGGTCCGGTCCGCGATTCGCGGAGGGGACGCGCCGGCC
The DNA here is from genome assembly GCA_964571855.1 of uncultured Gemmatimonadota bacterium. Classification (GTDB taxonomy): domain Bacteria; phylum ARS69; class ARS69; order ARS69; family ARS69; genus CAYYFX01. The sequence goes on along the minus strand of CAZNDO010000008.1, from coordinate 1,263 downwards.
GGGAAGGAACCACGCGGAAGACTCGAGAGTGTACACCGCCTGGAGAGGTCTCCGGGCGTCGACCTGGAGAAGCTCCCTGCGAGAGGGAACCCTCCTGCTCCTTAGAAAGGAGGTGATCCAGCCGCACCTTCCGATACGGCTACCTTGTTACGACTTAGTCCCCCTCACCAAGCACTCCTTGGAGCCCTTCCTCCCTTGCGGGTCAGAGCAAGCTCTTAAGGAGCACTCAACTCGGCTGACTTGACGGGCGGTGTGTACAAGGCCCGGGAACGTATTCACCGCGGCGTGCTGATCCGCGATTACTAGCGATTCCGACTTCATGGAGTCGAGTTGCAGACTCCAATCCGAACTGAGGCCGGCTTTTTGGGATTAGCTCCACCTCACGGCATTGCAACCCTTTGTACCGACCATTGTAGCACGTGTGTAGCCCCAGGCGTAAGGGCCATGAGGACTTGACGTCATCCCCACCTTCCTCCCCGTTTTCCGGGGCAGTCCCCTTAGAGTGCCCGGCCGAACCGCTGGCAACTAAGGGTAAGGGTTGCGCTCGTTGCGGGACTTAACCCAACATCTCACGACACGAGCTGACGACAGCCATGCAGCACCTGTCCTCGGGTCCCGAAGGAAGACCCCATCTCTGGGGCTGTCCCGAAGATGTCAAGCCTGGGTAAGGTTCTTCGCGTTGCGTCGAATTAAACCACATGCTCCACCGCTTGTGCGGGCCCCCGTCAATTCCTTTGAGTTTCAACCTTGCGGCCGTACTCCCCAGGCGGGACACTTAACGCGTTAGCTTCAGCACCGACCGGGTCGATCGGCCGACACTTAGTGTCCATCGTTTACGGCTAGGACTACCGGGGTATCTAATCCCGTTTGCTCCCCTAGCTTTCGCGCCTCAGCGTCAGAACCGTGCCAGAGACTCGCCTTCGCCACTGGTGTTCTTCCCAATATCTATGCATTTCACCGCTACACTGGGAATTCCAGTCTCCTCTCACGGCCTCAAGTCCGGCAGTTTCAAAGGCAATTCCACGGTTGAGCCGCGGCATTTCACCCCTGACTTGCCAGACCGCCTACACGCCCTTTACGCCCAGTGAATCCGAACAACGTTCGCTCCCCCCGTATTACCGCGGCTGCTGGCACGGGGTTAGCCGGAGCTTCCTTTGAAGGTACCGTCAACCCCCGGAGTGTTATTCCGGGGGGATTCTTCCCTTCTGACAGCGGTTTACAACCCGAAGGCCTTCATCCCGCACGCGGCGTCGCTCGGTCAGG
>CAZNDO010000007.1:0-170520 GCA_964571855.1 uncultured Gemmatimonadota bacterium | reverse complement strand
GCCGGCCGCGCCGCTGATCCGGCCGGCGTCCCGCGGACCTTCGCTCGCCCGCAGCCGTGAGGAGGAAGCGCCATCCGGTTCCGTCGTCTCGAGTCGCGCCTCCTCGCCGGCTTCCTCCTGCTGGCCGCCGTCCCGTCGCTCCTCCTCACGCTCATCGCCACCGGGGCGGTCCGCTGGGCCGTGGACAAGATCCAGAGCCCGTCCGTGGAGGAGTCCTTCTGGAGCGCGGCCGCGCTGTCCCGGGAGCTGCACGACCGGCTGCAGCAGGACGCGGAGTCCGTGATCGCGCGCCTCCCCCCCGCGCCGCCGGCCAAGGGCGAGGAGATGGAGGACGTGCGCCGCCGGATCACCACGCGCAGCGCGTCGTTCGTGGCGTGGGAGACGGCGGACGGCGGCACCGCGGTTGTCGAGGGCGACGCGGAGGGCAACGGCGTCACCGGCGTCCCCGACGCCGCGGACTGGAAGGCGCTGGCCGAGGGCGGCATGCTCCCGGAGCACCGCGCCGGCGTGATCCGCATCTTCTTCCCGGCGTCCGGGGACACGGCCGCGCGCGCCGTCGGCTTCCGCCTGGACGCCGCCACCGCGAGCGCGCTGGACAAGGCCGGCGAGGACTACACGCGCTACCGCCAGCTCTTCCTCTGGGAAGCGGTGTGGCGGCGTGCGCTGTTCCTCGCGCTGGGCGCGTCGTTCGTCGTCACCGTGGCGGTGGCGTTCCTCGCCGCGCGCCTCACCGCGCGTCGCATCAGCCGGCCGGTGGTGCAGCTTGCCGCGTCCGCGGACCGCCTCGCCGCCGGCGACCTGGCGCACCGCGCGGACGTGGCCGCCGACGGGGAGATCGCCGACCTGGTGCGCGCCTTCAACCGCATGAGCGCGCAGCTCGAGCGCTCGCGCGACGACCTCGTGCGCATGGAGCGCGTGGCCGCCTGGCGCGACGTGGCCCGCCGCGTGGCCCACGAGATCCGCAACCCGCTCACGCCCATCCGCCTTGCCCTGCACCGGTTGAAGCCGCGCCTCCCCGAGGACCCCGCCACGCGCGAGTGCCTCGGCTCGATCGCCGAGGAGATCGACAACCTGGAGCGCCTCAGCACGGCGTTCTCGGATTTCGCGAAGCTCCCGGAGGCGGCACCGGCACCGATCGATCTCGCACACATCGCGAAGGGCGTGGCGGAACTGCACCGGGACGCCGCGGCCGGCGTGTCCGTCACCTACGACGGTCCGGACGCCCTCCCCCTCACCGGCGACAAGGATCTCCTGCGGCGCGCGGCCACGAACCTCGTGAAGAACGCGATCGAGGCGGTGGGCGCGCGCGGCGGGCACGTCACCGTGGCCGTCGCGCGCACGGGCGCCGCCACCGCGCACCTCACCGTGACCGATGACGGCCCCGGCATCCCCGCGGCACTGCGCGAGACTCTCGGCCGCCCCGGCGTGACCACGAAGGCGTCCGGCTCGGGGCTCGGGCTCGCCATGGTGCAGCGCATCGCCGCGGACCACCGCGGGCGGCTGCTCTGGCGGTCGGACGCCTCCGGCACCGCGTTCACCTTGGAGCTTTCCGCCGGCCCGGACGCGCCGCCCGCATGACCCCGCCGCGTCATCCCCCTCGCGCGTCGGCCCGATCCGGTGTACGAGAAGGGCACGCATCCCAAGGAGCCGCCCCGTGCGTCGCATCCTGATCGTCGACGACGAGAAGAACATCCGCCTGCAGCTCGCCGGCCTGCTCGGCGACGAGGGCTACAGGACCGTCTCCGCCGCCGACGCCGAGGCCGGTCTGGAGAAGCTGCGCGAGGATTCGCCCGACCTCGTGCTGCTGGACATGATGCTCCCCGGCATGACCGGCCTGGAAGCGCTGGAGAAGATCCGCGCCGCCGGCGACGACCTCCCCGTGATCCTCATGTCCGGGCAGGCCACCGTGGAGACCGCCGTGAAGGCCACGAAGCTCGGCGCCTTCGACTACCTGGAGAAGCCGCTCGATCCGGAGCGCCTCCTGGTCACGGTGCGCAACGCGCTGGAGACCGCGCGCCTGCGCCGCCGCAACAAGGAGCTGGCCGGGCCGCGCGCGGAGGCCGGCCTCATCGGGTCCAGCGCGGCCATGCAGACGCTGCGCGCGGACATCGCGAAGGCCGCGGCGTCCGACGCGCGCGTGCTCATCACCGGCGAGAACGGCACCGGCAAGGAGCTGGCCGCGCGCGCGCTGCACGAGGGCAGCCGGCGCGCGTCGCAGCCGTTCGTGAAGGTGAACTGCGCGGCGATCCCGAAGGACCTCATCGAGTCCGAGCTGTTCGGTCACGAGAAGGGCGCGTTCACCGGCGCGGCGGCGCGCCGCATCGGCAAGCTGGAGCAGGCCGACGGCGGCAGCCTGCTCTTGGACGAGGTCGGCGACATGGCGCTCGAGGCGCAGGCGAAGCTCCTGCGCGCGCTCGAGGAGCAGGAGATCGAGCGCGTGGGCGGCACGGACACCATCCGCATCGACGTGCGCGTGATCGCGGCCACGAACAAGGACCTCTCGCAGGCCATCGCGAAGGGCGAGTTCCGCGAGGACCTGTACTACCGCCTCGCGGTGATTCCCATCCCGATGCCGGCGCTGCGCGACCGCAAGGGCGACGCGAAGGAGCTGGCGGAGCACTTCCGCGCGCGCTTCCAGGAGGAGTCCGGCCGCCCGGCCCGCGCCTTCGAGCCCGCGGCGCTGGACGCGCTCGCCGCGTGGTCCTGGCCCGGCAACGTGCGCGAGCTGCGCAACGCGGTGGAGCGGCTGCAGATCATGGCGGAGGGGGACCGCATCCGCGCGGCGGACGTGGACCGCGTGCTGCGCGGGGCGCGCGCGCCGTCCGGCGTCACGGCCCTCGCCGGCGCGGCCATGGACGAAGGGCTCCCCCTGCGCGAGCTGCTCGAGGAGACCGAGAAGCGCGCCATCGCCCGCGCGCTGGACGCCTCCCACGGCGTGGTCAGCGAGGCGGCCCGCCGGCTCGGCCTGGACCGCGCGAACCTGCACCGGAAGATGCGCCGGCTCGGCCTGGCGAAGCCCGGGGACGGCGGCGCCGACGACGACGCCGGCGACGACCCGGACGTGTCGGAGTGACGCGGGGGACCGGGACGAAGCGACACGCCCCGGCCCCGGAACCGGCCCGGAAGGCCCCGGGAGTGCGGTCTCCCGGCCACACCCGGCTGGCCTGCCCCTTGCTCTTTCCACGGCAAGCTCCCCGCCGCCCCCGCGGAGGTCCGATCATGCCGGCCCGCCGAGCCCTGGCCCTCGCGGCCCTCGCGCTGTCCGTCGCCGCCCCGGCGCCGGCCGCGCTGCGGGACACGCCGGACCCGCCGGCCCCGCTGAGCGACGTGCGCGGCGGCCGCAACGCCCCGGTCATGGGCTGGGGCGGCGTGCTCTTCCGCCTCGCCGCCCCGGATGCCCGCGAGGTCTCGGTGGTGGGCGCGTTCAACGGCTGGGACCCGCACGCGGACCGCCTGCGTCGCGGCCGCCGCGGCGTGTGGAGCGCCACCGTGGATCTGGACTCCGGGCGCTGGCCGTACCTCTTCGTGGTGGACGGCGCGTGGATCCGCGATCCGGACAACCCCGTGCTGGACGTTCCGGACTCCCCCGGCGACCTGGATCTCGGCGAGACCTCCCTGGTCCACGTGCGCCGCGGCGACGTGGTCCTCCCGGAGCCGCACCACGTGCACGACGCGGATTTCCTCCTGGACGTGACCTACGACCGCGTGAACCAGGTCCTGCTCGCCGCCGGCGTCGCGTACGAGAACCGCGCGGAGCTCCTCCCCACGATGCGCGTGCAGGGCGGCCGCTCCTTCGGCCGGGACCGCTGGCTGTACGACGCGGGCGTCACGCAACCGCTGTTCGCGGAGGGCGCGCTGGAGATCGGCGCGGGCGCCTACCGCCGCAACGCCACGCCCGACGCCTTCCGCATGGGCGACCTGGAGAACTCCCTCGTGGCGCTCTTCTTCCGCGAGGACTGGCGCGACTACCACGAGGCCGAAGGCTACGACGCGCTGCTCCGCATCCGCAGCGGCGAGTCCGTGGAGATCGAGACCCGCTGGCGCGACGAGGACCATCGCTCCGTCGCCAAGACCACGGACTGGGGCATCTTCAACGGCGACAAGCGCATGCGGATCAACGCGCCGGTGGACGACGGCGTGCTGCGCACGATCGGCACGTCCTGGACGCTGGACACGCGCGACGACCCGGACGACCCCGCGTTCGGCTGGCTCGCGCGCACCACGTGGGAGTGGGCGGGCGGGCGCCTGGGCGGGGACTTCCGCTTCCAGCGCGGCACGGTGGACGTGCGCCGCTACGCGAAGCTCTCCCCGCGGCACGAGTTCGACATCCGCGTGCTCGCCGGGCTGATCCACGACGGCCGCCGCGTCCTGGACGGCGTCCCGGTCGAAGGCTTCGAGGCGGTTCCGGTGCAGGAACGCTTCTACCTCGGCGGCGTGGGCACGCTGCGCGCCACGCAGTTCAAGTCCCTCGCCGGGGACCGCATGGCGCTCGGCAACGCGGAGCTGCGCATGGACCTCTTCAAGGACTTCCAGGCCGCGGTGTTCACGGACGTGGGCGACGCCTGGGTGGAGAAGGACGCCGAGTTCGACCTGAAGGTGGACGCCGGCATCGGCTTCCAGGACGCGGACTCGAACTTCCGCATCAACATCGCGCGCAAGATGGACCGGCGCGATGCGGCGGACGACCTGTTCGTGTCCGCGCGCATCCATCGGATGTTCTGAGGCCGCTCCGGATCAACGCTCCCGGTACGACGCCTTCACGCGCCCCCATGGCTCCCGCGCCGGCTCCCCCGCCGCGGTCGCCCCGCCCACGACCACGTCGATGCGCCCGAAGAGCCGCGGCCCGGTGGGGCAGTCCGCCGCCGCCACGCGCAGGTCCGGGAGCGCCGCCTCCGCCGAGGTCCCGTTGAGCGGCGTGTAGCCGGTGACCGCCATCCCGACCCCGGCCAGCGAGAACTCCGCCTCGGCCACGCCCGCCTCCGAGCAGATCAGCCACAGGTACAGCGCCCCCGGGCCGTCCGGCAGCGGGCCCGTGACGAAGTGCGGCGCCTCGTCGCTGCGGCTGAGGTACCACACGGTCGGCCCCACCCACGGGAGGCAGTCCGTGCCGAGGAGGCACGCCTCCGGGGCGGTCGTGCCGTAGCCCTGCCAGCCCTCGTCGTACGCGGGGCCGGGCGGCGTGCAGGGGACGTTCCCCGGGGCGGTGCCGCCCGACGGCGGCGCGAAGCAGAGCTGGGCGGCGCCCGCGAGCCCGGGCAGGAGCAGGAGCGCGGCGGGGACGGCGAGCCGGAGAGAACGCGTCATGTCGCACCTCGGGCGGGTCGGTGCTCCCCGGGGCGCACGGCGGCGCTGCCGGGAAGTCCCGGTTCGCGATCAGGCGCGGGCGAGCGCTGCTTCGATGATGGTCCGGCGCGGGGCCGCGGACAAGGCCCCCGGATCTAGCGTCCGGGGCCCGGGACGATCTTCGGCCGCGGCCGCTCCTCGTCGTCGTCCCGCCGGGGCGTGCCGTCCGAGTGGAAGCGGCGGTGGCGGACCACCTCGCCCTCGACCGTGAAGATCACGTCCTCGGCGATGTTCGTGGTCTGGTCCGCCATGCGCTCGAGGTAGCGGGAGACGGAGAGGTACTGGATGTAGTCCGGGATGCGATCCGGGCGCTCCGCCATGCGGTCCTGCAGGGCGCGGTACATGCGACGGTGCGTCTCGTCGACGCCCTCGTCATCCTGCAGCACGCTGCGCGCCACGTCCGGATCCGAGCGCACGAGCGCGTCCAGGCAGCGGGTGACCATGGACTGCACGCGCTCCATCATGCCGTGCAGCTCCGCCGGCGGCTGCACCGCGCTTCCGGAGGTGGACAGCATCCGCGCGCGCTCCGCGATGTTCTGGGCCAGGTCCCCCATGCGCTCGAGGTCGTTGTTCACCTTGAGCACGGCCACGATGTAGCGGAGGTCCGCGGCCACGGGCTGGTGCAGCGCAAGGAGCTTCAGGCACTCCTCCTCCACCTCGATCTCCTTGAGATCGATGGCGCGGTCCCCCTCGATGACGCGCTGCGCGAGGCTGGCGTTCCGGTCCAGCAGCGCTTCCATGGCGCGCGCGGTGGCATCCTCCACCAGCCCGCCCATGGCCAGCACTTCCCGCGTGAGCTTCTCGAGGTCCCGCTGCAGGTGCTTCAAGGTGCTCTCCTCCGCCTCTACCCGAACCGCCCCGTCACGTAGTCTTCCGTCCGCTGGTGCGCCGGCCGCGTGAAGACCTGCTGGGTCTCACCGTACTCCACGAGTTTCCCCGCGTCCAGGAACGCCGTGTAGTCCGACACGCGCGCGGCCTGCTGCATGTTGTGGGTGACGATGACGATGGTGTACTTCTCCTTCAGCTCGAACAGCAGGTCCTCGATCCGGGCCGTGGACACCGGGTCCAGCGCCGAGCACGGCTCGTCCAGGAGCACCACGTCCGGCTCCATGGCCAGCGTCCGCGCGATGCACAGCCGCTGCTGCTGGCCGCCGGAGAGCGAGAACCCGTTGTCCTCCAGCCGGTCCTTCACCTCGTCCCACAAACCCGCCTGCCGCAGCGAACGTTCCACGCGCTCCGGCATGCCCGCGCGCGACACGAGGCCGTTGATCCGCGGACCCCAGGCCACGTTGTCCCAGATGGAGCGCGGGAACGGGTTCGGCTTCTGGAACACCATGCCGATGCGGCGCCGCACCTCGGCGGGGTCCACGTCCGCCGCGTACAGGTCCTCCCCGCGGTACAGGAAGGCGCCGTCCGTGCGCACGTCCGGCAGCAGCTCGTTCATGCGGTTGAACGCGCGCAGGAGCGTGCTCTTGCCGCACCCGGACGGGCCGATGATGGCCGTGATCCGGTTCTCCGGGAAGGACACGGAGACCTCGCGGATGGCCACCTTCGCCCCGTACGCGATGGAGACGGCCTTGGCCTCGAGGACCGTGGGCCGCTCCTCCAGTTCCGACATCCGACTCTCCCCGCCGGTTTCGAGCGCCCCCCGCCCCACGAGGACGGCGGGCTGCGCGGACTTCGGGATCGCTACCATGGCCGGTTCCTCCGCGCCCGCTGGCGGATCAGCACGGCCGCCGCGTTCATCACGAGAAGGGTGGCGAGCAGGACGAGGATCCCGGCCGCGGCGATGCCATGAAACTCGGGCTGGGGCCGGGATGTCCAGTTGAAGATCTGGATGGGCAGCACCGTGAACTGGTCCATCGGGGTCTCCGGCGTGAACGCGATGTACCCCACCGCGCCCACCAGGATGAGGGGGGCGGACTCCCCGATCGCCCGGGACAGCGACAGGATGATCCCGGTGAGGATGCCGGGGAGCGCCGCGGGCAGCACGTGGTGCCGCACCGTCTCCCACCGCGACGCGCCGAGCGCGAAGGCCGCGTGCCGGAACGCGAGCGGCACGGACCGGATGGCCTCCCGCGACGCCACCACGATCACCGGCAGCACGAGCAGGCTCATGGTGAGCGCACCCGACAGCACGGACTGCCCCAGCATGAGCCCGCGCACGAACAGGGCGAGCCCCAGGATCCCGTAGATGACGGAAGGCACGCCGGCGAGGTTCGCGAGGTTGATCTCCAGGATCTCCGTGGCGCGGTTCCGGGGCGCGTACTCCTCCAGGTAGATCGCGGTGGCCACGCCCAGCGGGATGGAGATGAGCGCCGTGAGCGCCACGATCCACGCGCTGCCCGCGAGCGCGGGCAGGATCCCGGCCTTCGCGGCGAACCGGCTCGGCACGCTGAGGAGGAACTGCAGGTCCAGCCATGGCAGTCCCTCGCGGCCGATGCGCGCGAGCAGGACGGCCAGCAGGACGAGGCTGAGACCGGTCATCGCGCCGCACAGCAGGCGGAACGTGGCCGCGTCCCGGCGGCGCCGGAGCCGGTTCGGGTCGGCGCGGCGCAGCGCGCTCATTCCGCCACCCTCCGCCAGCGCCGCAGCACGAGGTGCGCGAACGCGTTCATGGCCAGCGTCATCGCGAAGAGGAGCGACCCCACGGCGAAGATCGTGCGGTACTCCACCGTGCCGGCGGGCGTGTCGCCCAGGCTCACCTGCACGATGTAGGCGGTCATGGTCTGGATGCTCTCGAACGGGTTCAGCGTCATCTTCGGCGTGGCGCCGGACGCCAGCGTGACGGCCATCGTCTCGCCGAGCGCGCGGGACAGCGCCAGCACGAACGACGCGGCGATCCCCGACGCCGCGCCCGGCACGACGATCTGCCGCGCCACCTCGCCGCGCGTTGCGCCGAGCGCGAACCCCGCCTGCCGCATGGACTCCGGGACGGCCGAGAGGGCGTCCTCGCAGAGCGTGGCCACCATGGGCAGGATCATGATGCCCACGACGATGGCGCCCGAGGCCGCGTTGAACACCTCCACCTGCGGGAAGATGGCCGCGAGCATCGGGGTGACGGAGGTCAGCGCGAAGTACCCGTACACGACCGTGGGGATGCCGGCCAGGATCTCGAGGACCGGCTTCGCGATCGCGCGGAAGCGCGCGGTCGCATACTCCGAGAGGTAGATGCCGGTGGCCAGCCCGATGGGCAGCGCCACGAGACCCGCGCCCACCACGACGAGCGCGGTTCCCGCGACCAGCGGCAGCACGCCGAACGACCGCGGCTCGAGCAGCGGCGTCCAGCGGGTGCCGAACAGGAAGTCCCACGGGAGAACGTCCTGCACGAAGGAGGACGTCTCCTTCGCGAGGACGAGGATGATCCCGGCCGTGGTCACCACGGAGACCAGGGTGCAGAAGACCAGCGCCCAGCGAACGCCGGTCTCCCGCCAATCCCATTGCCGGCGCGTGAGCCGGCGCGCGCCCGGGTGGATCCTGGCCGCGGTCAGGGTGCTGCCGCTCACGTCTGGGCCGGGCGCTTCATCAGCTCCGCGAGGGGCAGGCCCTCGTGGACGCCGTGGAAGACCGTGCCGGTGGTCCGCTTGTCCCACCGCCCGGTGATCTGCGCGTACAGGTCCGCCGGGAGCGGCACGTAGCCCACTTCCTTCACGAGCGCCGGCGCGTTCTCCAGGTAGAAGTCCACGAAGGCGTCCACCTCGGGCCGGTCCGCGGCCTTCCGGGTGACGTAGATGAAGACGGGCCGGGACAGCGGCGCATACGAGCCGTCCGCGATCGTCGTCATCGTGGGGGACACCGGGCCGCTCCCGTTGTCGATCGGCACGGCGCGGAGCTTGTCCTTGTTCTCGAGGAAGTAGGCGAACCCGAAGAACCCGAGGGAGTGCGGGTCGCCCGCCACGCCCTGCACGAGCACGTTGTCGTCCTCGCTGGCGGTGAAGTCGGCGCGGCACGCCTTCGACTTGCCGTTCACCACCTCGGTGAAGTAGTCGAACGTGCCGGAGTCGTGGCCGGGGCCGTACAGGGAGATCTTCTCCGCCGGCCAGCCGGGACGGACGTCGGACCAGAGCTTCACGGTGCTCTCCGGCTTCCAGATCGTGTTGAGCTCCGCCACCGTGAGCTTGTCGACGAAGGAGTTCTCCGTGTTCACGACGACCGTGAGGCCGTCGAAGGCCACGGGCAGTTCGATGAACTCGATGCCCTTCTCCTTGGCCTGCGTGCGCTCCTTCTCCTGGATCGGGCGCGACGCGTCGTTCATGTCCGTCTCGCCCAGCACGAACTTCTTGAAGCCGCCACCGGTGCCGGAGACGCCCACGGTCACCTGGACCTTGGGGGCCACGGCGCGGAACTCCTCCGCCACGGCCTCGGTGATCGGGAACACGGTGCTCGACCCGTCGATCCGGACGGCGCCGGCCAGCTTCCCGGCCGCGAGCGCGCACCCGCAGACGACGCCCGTGACGAGGACAGCCTGGGCGATGGGCATCAGCTTCTTCATGAAGACCTCCGCACGGCCCCTTCACGGGACCGGCACTCGGGAGAAAACGCGGCCAGGGGCGCAATCACGCGATGTAGCTCACCTGGATACCGCCTGTCCGTGAAGATCCCGTGAAGGGGGCGTGAAGTCCCGGGGCCAGGGGGTCAGGCGGTGACCGCCCGGGGGGCCGGCGCGGGGACCGGAGCCCCGGCCAGGGGGATCCGGACCCGGAAGGTGGAGCCCTCGCCGGGCACGCTGTCGAAGCCCACGTCGCCGTCGTGGGCGGAGGCGGCGTGCTTCACGATCGCGAGCCCCAGCCCCGTGCCGCCCAGCTCCCGGGACCGGGCCTTGTCCACGCGGTAGAACCGCTCGAACAGGCGGTTGCGGTGCCGGGGGTCGATCCCGATCCCGGTGTCCCGCACCTCCAGGGTGGCCCACGCGGCATCCGCCCGGAGTTCCACGTTCACGGACCCGCCGGCCGGCGTGTACTTCAGCGCGTTGTCCACGAGGTTGTCCACGACGAGGCGGAGCGAGGCCCGGTCGCCGCGCACGACGACCTCGCGTTCCGGCAGCCGCGCGGTCAGCCGGACCTTCCGCTCGTCCGCCAGCCCGGACAGCGCGCGCACGGATTCGCTCACCGGGACGCGCAAATCCATGGGGTCGCGCTCGATCTCGTCCCGGCGCGACTCCACGCGGGAGAGCGTCAGCAGGTCCGTGACGATGCGCACGAGCCGGCGGGACTGGTCGTCCAACTTGTGCAGGAAGCGGTTGCGCGTCTCCTCGGGCATCGCCTCGTCATCCAGGAGGGTCTCCACCACCGCGCGCACGGTGGTGAGCGGCGTCTTGAGCTCGTGCGACACGTTCGCCACGAAGTCCCGCCGCACCGCCTCGAGGCGGCGCAGCTCGGTCACGTCGTGCATCACGACCACGGCGCCGGCCGGCGAGTCCGGGGGGTCGCCCGGGATCGGCCCGGTCTGGATCTCCAGCACGCGGTCCTTGGGGAACGCCGAGAGGAGGAGCTCGCGGTTGCGGCCCACGCCGGTCCGGATGGCCTCCGTGAGCGCATCCGCCACCTCGCCCACCCGGCACACCGAGCGGAACGGCTTGCCCGTTGCCGTCTCGTCGTCCGTGGCCAGGATGCGCGCGGCCACCGCGTTCAGGTGGAGCACGCGCTCCTCGTCGTCCACCGCCACCACGCCTTCCGCCATCGCGGCCAGGATGGTCTGCAGCTTGTTGCGGTCCTCGGTGAGGCGGTCGATGCGTTCGCTCAGCTGCGACGCCATCAGGTTGAACGAGCGCGCGAGCGCGCCCACCTCGTCTTCCCGCTCCACCTCCAGCCGCACGCCGAACTCGCCGGCGGCCACGCGCCGCGCCGTCTGCGCCATCTCCACGAGCGGCCGCGTGAATCCGCGGGAGAGGAACACGCTGAGCACGAGCCCCAGGAGGGACGCGAGCGCCACGCCGATCGCCACGGCGCGCCGCAGCTCGGCGCGGTTCCGGTTCAGCTCCGCCAGCGGGAGGGCGGTGCGCACGAACGCGGCCTCGCTGCCGCCGGGCACGGCGAGCGCCACGTACATGGTCTCCACGCCGAAGCCCTGGCCGATACGGGTGTCCGTCCCGCGCCCCGTGCGCCGGGCCGCGCGCACCTCGGGGCGCTCCGCGTAGCCGCCTTCGTCGGGAGGGTGGTTCCCGGAATCGGCCAGGACCGAGCCGTCCGCCCGCAGGACCATCACCGGCACGCCGGTCTCCTCGCGGATCCGCGCGACGACGCCGGACAGCCGTTCCGCGGCGCCGGGAGCGGCCACGAGCTCGCGGGCGAGGATCGCGGCGATCTCCAGCCGCTCCTCGAAGTGGGCGAGCGACTCGCGCTCGACCCAGCGGCCGAGCGTCAGCGCCATTGTGCCGGTGGCGACGAGGATCAGCGCGAGACAGGCGGCGTAGACCTTCCAGAAGAGTCGGGAGCCTCGCATCCGGGAGAGGGTATCACTCCTCTTCCCGGAAGCGGTAGCCGACCCCGCGCACGGTCTCGATCAGCTCCCGTTGCGTCCCCAGCTTGTGCCGGATCATGCGGACGTGGACGTCGATGTTGCGGTCCGTCACGGTGGCGTGCTCCCCGATCACGCGGCTCAGCAACTCGTCCCGCGTGAACGCCCGGCCCGGGTGGGTGGCCAGGAAGTGGAGGAGCCGGAACTCCGTGGCGGTGAACTTCACGCGCTCGCCGTCCACGCGGACCTCGTGCCGCACGGAGTCCACCACGAGCCCGTCCCGTGTGACGCGGTCCCGCTTCCCGACCTCGCGGTTCAGCGGCCCGCGCCGAAGCACGGCGCGCACGCGGGCGGTCAGCTCGCGCGGGCTGAACGGCTTCGCCACGTAGTCGTCCGCGCCCACGCCCAGCCCCAGGACGACCTCCGACTCCTCCCCCTTCGCCGTGACCATGATCACGGGGATGGGCCGGGTGACCGGGTCCTCCTTCATGCGGCGGCACAGCTCCAGGCCGTCCAGCCCCGGGAGCATCAGGTCGAGCAGCACGAGATCCGGCGCGTCGCGGACGATGCGCTCCAGCGCGCGCTCCCCGTCGCCGACGATGTCGACCCGGTATCCCTCGCGCGACAGGTTGTACTGGATGACCTCGGCGATATCCGGCTCGTCCTCGACGACCAGGATGCTGCGCCGGCTCATGGGATCTTCTCCTCGGCCCGGGTGGTTCGGCCTTCTCCAGGGTTCGAGGAGGGAGAGTCCGGCCAACCCCCGGCGGAACCCGTGAAGCGATGATGAAGAAACCGAGAAGCGCGGCGGGCCCGATGCCCGGCCAGTATGGGCCCCCGCGCGGCCGTCCGTCCACCGGCGCGCCGGGTGTCCGCGTGCGGACCGGCGGCCCATCGGCAAATGCCGCGGTGCCGTGTATCCTCCGCCCCGGACCTCCCTTCCGCGCGTGAGGACCATGGAACCGCTGCGTCGCCTCCGGAGGGAGCTGCTCCCGCTCCTGGGCCTCGTGCTGCCCGCGATCGCCGGGCCGGCGCCGGCCGCGGAGCTTGCCGTCCGGGAGGTCGGCGTGGCCCGCGGGGACGTGGTGGCGCGCGTGGTCCTGACCGAGCCCCTGGACGTGGCCACGCGGAACGCGGTCGCCAGCGGGCTCCCCATCACGGTCCGCTACGCGGTGGACCTCTGGCGCCACCGCCGCCACTGGTTCGACCAGCACGTGGACGCACGCGTGGAGAGCTTCCGCATCCGCTGGGATCCGCGCGAGCGCTTCTACACCCTGGAGTACCCCGGCCGGGGAAACCGCCTCGACACGTTCGTCACCCTCGACGAACTCCTCGGGGAGCTCGCCGTCCGGGACATCCCCATCCACCCGCGCGGCGCCCTGGGGGAGACCTCGCGCTACTTCGCGGTGGTCGAGGTCGCCATCCGCCCGCTCACGCTGGACGAGTTCCGGGAGCTGGACGGGTGGATCGAGGGCAAGCTCGGCGGGGCCGACGCGCCACCCGATGCCCCCGTCGACGCGGCCGGCGAGGGCCTCCCCGGCGCCGTCCTGGACTTCCTGCTGGGAATGGCCGGCTTCGGGGACCGGATCCTGGAGACCCGGACCGCCCCCTTCCGGCCGGCCGACCTGACCGCCCTGGAAGCCCTCCCGGTCGCCCCGTAGCCCCCTCCCGGGTCAAGTTCCGCCCGCTTCCTCCCGATCTTCCCCACGGATTCCTGCGCCCCCTCGGGGGGACGCCCGTCCTCCTCCAGCCGGATCGAGGCCCCATGGACGAGACCCTCTATTACGTCGAGAGCCCGGACGGCCAGGTTCTCGGCCCGATGTCGATGATGCACATCCTCGAGGGCGTCGCCGCCGGCGCCGTTCTCGAGGACGCCCGGATCTGCGAGGTGGGCCAGTCGGATTGGATCGAGCTCGCGGACATCGCGTACTCGCGCGAGATCGAGCGGCCGAACGCGGCGCTCGAGGCGCCGCGACTGGACGACGCCGTCGTGCGCGGCAACCGGCCGGCCGACGCGCCGCCTCCGCCCCAGGAACTTCCGGATCCTTCGATGCGCGAGCTGGTCGTGGACGACTCCGGTTCGGAGGGCGATCCGGTGTGGGCCGCGGAGATCGAGGGGGCGCTGGCCGCGCTGGAGTCGGAGGCGCTCGGCCACGGCGCGCCGGCGGAGATGCCGGAGTCGATCGATCGGACCGACTTCCCCGAGCCGGAGATGACGGAGCTCCCGGACACGTGGGCCGCCACGGGACACGCCCCCGCGCCCGCGCCGCCCGCCTACTCCGCCCCGCCTCCGCCCGAACTCGAGCCTGCGCACGAGGACCCGGCTCCGATCGGCGCCCTCGCCGAGGAGGCGTTCGAGGCGTCCGAGGAGACCGTGGTGGTGCACGAGGCGCCCGCGGCGCACGAATCGCGCACGGCGCACGAGTCGGAGGCTTCGCCGGAGTTCGCGCTGCGCATGGAGCAGGCGGAAGTCGAGCGGGACGCGGCGCCCGAGCGCGAAACGCGACGGATCCCGATCCCGGTCCCCGCGCTCGTGGCCATCGGTCTGGTGATCCTCGGCGGCGCGTACGTCGTGGGTTCCGGCATGTTCAAGAAGCAGACGGCGTCCGCGCCGGGCGCGGCGCCGGACTCGGCCGTCGTGGCCTCCGCGCCGGGTGACCCCGCGCAGGCGGCATGGAACGAGCTGTCGGCCGGACGCGCGGCGAAGGCCGTCCCCCTGTTCGAAGCCCTCGTCGAGGCGCAGCCGGACGATGCCCGCGCGCACCACGGCCTGGGCGTCGCGGCGCTCGAGACGCGCAAGCTGGATCTCGCGGCCGTGCACCTGGAGAAGGCGGCCGAGCTGGCGGACGGGGACGCGCGGATCCACCTGGACCTGGGGCGCGTGCGCCTCGCCCAGGGTCGCGCCGAGCTCGCCGTGCAGGAAGCCGAGCGGGCCCGGGCGCTGGACGCCGCCGAGAACGGCGCGCTGCTGCTGCTCGGGCGCGCGCATGCCGCGGCGAAGCGGCCCGACGACGCGGTGAAGGCGCTGGCGGCCTTCGTCGAGGCGTCGCCGAAGAACGTGGAGGCGCGCAAGGACCTGGCCGAGGCGCTGGCGGCGGCGGGTCGCGTGGCGCCCGCGGTCGACGAGATCGGCACGTACCTCGAGGCCCATCCCGAGGATCGCGACATGCAGCTGGCGCGCCTGGACTGGATGCTCGCGATCGGTCGCGGCGTGGCCGCGGCCCAGCTCTACCCGGACGCCGCGAAGGACGACGCGTTCGCGCAGTACCTCGCCGGCGCCGCGCGCACCGGCACCGAGGAGGGCGTGGCGTGCCTGCGTCGCGCGACCGAGCTGGACCCGAAGCACCGCGATGCGTGGGTCCGCCTGGCGAACGCGCAGGCGGCGATCGGCCGCACGAAGGACGCGGCCGGCTCGATGCAGCGCGCGTTCGCGCTCGCGCCCGCCACGACGACCGAGAAGCGGCTGGCGGACAAGTGGAACGCCGCCCCGGCCCGCGAGCCCGCGGTGGCGAGCGCGAAGCCCGCGGCGAGCACGCCGAGCCCCGTCACCGCGTCCGCCACGCCGGCGCCCGCGATCCCGGATCCGGCGCCCGCGCCGAAGGCGGCGCCGGTGGTGACGCTGAACGACCGCGTGGACGACATCCGGCGCGCGCTGACCCGCGCCGACTTCGCCGGCGCGCGCCGCACGTCCGAGGCGGGCCGCGCGGAGCTGAGCGGCGGCGACGTGACGCGCAACCTCGACCTGTGGAACGCGATCATCGACTTCGAGGAGGGTCGTCTGGCCGAGGCGCAGACCGGGTTCGAGTCGCTCGACGCGGATGCGTCCTACCTCGGCTTCGGCAAGGGCGCCGTGAACAACTGGCTGGGGCGCGTGCTGCTCGCGCGCGGGCAGGCGCGCGCCGCGATCGGCGCCTTCGACCAGGTCCCCGCCGAGGATCCGAACGAGTACGCGGCCGCGCAGCTCTGGCAGGGCGTGGCGATGTCGGCGCTCGGGATGCAGGACCTCGCCTCGCGCACGTGGGCGCGCATTCGCGACGACGTGGGCGGGCGCGTGGGCGCAAGCGGCAAGGCGGCGCTGCGCTCGGCGGACTTCCTCTCCGGCGCGATCGCGGAGAAGGACTACCGCACGGCGCTGTCGTCCTCCGCGGAGTTCGAGAACGACATGCACTTCTTCCTCGGCTGGGCGACGCGCACCGACACCGAGACGGCGCGCGCGCACTACCGCGACGCGGTGCAGGCGTCGCGCGGGCGGGAGTTCCCCTACCACATCGCCGAGGCGGCGATGGCGGGCAGCCTCGCGAAGTAGCCGATCCGCGCGGACGCATTCGAACGCGCCCGGGGCTCCGGTCCCGGGCGCGTTGTCGTGTCGACGCCACGCGCGCGGTCAGGACGACACGCCGCCGCGGTGGGCGCCGCCGGCGGTCCGTTCCGCAAGTCGTTGTTTTAGCATCACTTGTGGCTGCGCTCGCGACTTGGCCCGGGCATTGCTTTGGTTCCGGGCGTCGTGAAGGAGGCGGCCATGAAGCCCACGCTCGTAGTGATCGCCGGAACGCTTCTTGTCCTTGTCGCCGCGGACGCGCACGCGCACGGACGCCACCGGCCGCCGCGCCGCTCGTACGGCGGTCCGCCGGTGGAGACGTACACCGCGTTCAAGCTGGGCGGGCTCGGCATGGATGCCGCCAGCGCGACGCCGCTGGATGACCATGGCGACTGGGGCATCTTCCTCGGCGCGGAGTGGGGCATCACGCCGGTGCCGAACCTGGACCTCGGGCTGACGATGGACTGGTTCCATCGCGAGGACGAGCGCGGCGCAGTGCTGTTCGTGGACGATCCGTACGCGTTGCCGGTGGAGATCGTGGCCGCGGACGGCACGACCACGGACCTGCTCCCGCTCGGCGCGGTGGTCCGCGCGAAGTTCCCGGTGGGCAACGGGCAGTTCGCGCCGTTCCTCGCCGGCCACCTGGGCTGGGACCTGCTGCGGCTCAGCTTCCGCAGCGTGGAGACCGACGGCAGCTCCGCGGTGCTGTACGAGGACACGGAGTGGTTCCACGGCATGAGCGCGGGGATCTCCACGGGCGTGGAGGCGGCGCTCGGTCCGGGCGTGGGTGTGCTGTTCGAGCTGGGCCTCCACCAGTCCGAGCCGCACCAGGACCTGGAGATCGATGGCGTGCCGGTGCGGGCGCGCGTGGACGCGGACGGCGAGTTCATGAGAGCGGGGGTGCGGCTGGCGTTCTAGGAGCACGCTCCGGCTCCTCCCTCACGGGGAGGAACCGGAGAGGGGGAGTCACCCCGGGCGGTCCACTTCCCGCCGGACGTCGCCCGGGCCTCCCCCGCAACAGATTCGCTCCCGGTGTCGGGGAGCCTGAACTCGAGTCGAGTCGCGGAGGGGTCGGCGAGAGGGAGGGCTCCCCGTTCCGTGTTTGCTGCGGTCGGTGGGTGGCCGGAGGCGCTCGCGCGCGGACCGGCGGCCGGATGGGGTCAGTCGCCCCGGTGCCCCTCTCGCGGGCCTCTGCGCGCGTACGCGCCGCGGCCTGCGGCCGCGTGCGTGCGTGCTCGAACGCCCGCGAGAGGGGCACCGGGGCGACTGACCCGTCCGGCCGCCGGTCCGCGCGCGAGCACCTCCGGCCACCCACCGACCGCAGCGAACGTGGAACGGGGAGGTGGCGGGATGGCTTGGGGCGGAATACTGTCGAAGGTCCTTCGCTGCCTCTTGGGAGTCGCCTTGCATCGATCTCGTTCCCGTCTCGCCCGTCTCGCGCGATCCCTCATCGCTCCTTCGATGCCCTTCCGCAGCGCGGGCGGGCTCGTTCTGGGGTCGTTGCTGCTCCTTGCGACCGGGTGCGGGAAGGGGGGTCAGGAGCGCGAGGTGCGGCGGGGGGGGATGTACGCGGTGTTGCCGTCCGTCGCGCAGGTCGGGGAGCCGGTCACATTGCATGTCGCGCCGCTGGACAGCCTCGGGTTGCCGGTGGGCGCGTGGACCGGGAGGCCGGAGATCGCTTCGTCGGATCCTGCGATGACGACGCTCGGCGCGTTCGTTCCCGGCGAAGGGCACGTCACGCGCGCGATCATGTTCCGCACGCCGGGATTGCACCGGGTGACCGTGACGGCGGACGGGGACACGGCGATCGCGGGACCCGTGCGCGTGGTGACGTCCGAGGAGGAGCTGCGCGTGCGCGCGGGGGAGCCCGCGCGGCGGTTGCTGTGGGGGGACGCGCACGGGCACACGGACGTGGGCGACGGATCGCATCCGCCCGAGCACTTCCTCTTCTACGGGCGCAACATCGCGCGGCTGGACTACCTGTGCGTCTCCGAGCACGACTTCCAGCAGTTCCTCGATGTCGGGTTCGACATGGAGGAGGGGTCCTGGGAGACGGTGGCGGATCTCGCGCGCAAGTGGCGGCGGCCGGACTTCGCGGTGCTGCTGGGGTGGGAGTGGTCCTCGCGCGAGCACGGCCACCGCGTGATCCTGTTCCCCGGGGACTCCACGCGGTACGTGTCGTACCGGGTGGCGCCCACGCCGGCGGATCTCGCGGAGTCCATGCGCGGATCCGGCGCGATCTCCGTGCTCGCGCATCCCACCGGATCGGAGCTGACGCCGTTCGTGAACTGGGACTCGGTGGTCCCCGGCTTCGACGTGGCGGTGGAGATCTACTCCGGGCACGGCGCGATGGACGAGTCGGGCTACCGGCCCACGTCGGATCCGCGGCCCGGGTACTCCGCGGTGGACGCGCTGCGCCGCGGCTTCGACCTCGCGTTCGTCGCGTTCAGCGACACGCACCTCAGCACGCCGGGCAACCCCTGGCCGCCGCCGATCCGCGACGCCCCCTACCCCGGCGGCATGACCGCGGTGTGGGCCGAAGGCACGGGCGAGGCCGCGGTGGTGGAGGCGCTGCGCGCGGGCCGCGCGTACGCGAGCTCCGGGGAGCGCTTCTACCTGGAATTCCGCGCGGGGGACCGCACCTTCGGCGAGACCCTGGTGGCGGCGCCGAACGAGCCGGTCCGCGTGCAGGCGCTGGCCGCCGCGATGCGTGCGGTCGCGTGGGTGGAGATCCTGGCGGACGAGCGCGTCCTCGCGCGGCGCGAGCCCGGACAGCCGACGTGGGCGCTGGACGAGACTCTCGGCCCCTTCGAGGGCGATGTTGCATTGTGGATGCGGGGAGCGTCCGCGGACGGGGACCGGTTCTGGACCACGCCCGTGCGGGTGGCCTCGTCCTGAACGAGAGCCCGGAGACTGGCCGGAGCGCCCCGATCGTGGGATATTGAACGACCATCGCAATCGGGAGCCGCGCATGCACCGAGCGCAGGTCGGCATCGCCACGCGGATCGCGTTGCCGTTGCTCGCCTTGGCGCTCGCGGTCCCGGCGGCCCGGGCCGGCCGGGTTCCGCCGTCCGCGCTGTCGGCGGCCTTGCAGACCGTCCCCGCGCTCGTGGAGACGGGGGCGCTCGCGTTCGAGCACCCGCAGCGGAGCGCTCTCGCCGTCAGTTCGCTGTCCGCGTTCAACACCGCGGACTACTCCCTCCTCTCGTACGACTCGAACAGTGCGGTCGCCGCATCCTGGGCGGCCGGACGTTTCGCGATCGAGGCCCAGGCCCAGCGGCAAGGCTACCGCGGTCTCTACGAGAACCTCACGATGGCAGCCGGGCAGCTCGCCGGACGCCTCGGACCCGTCCGGCTCGGCGCGGCGTACCGGCGGGGCAAGGACAAGGGCTCCAACGAGTACGAGCGCCTGGACTACTCCTATACGCCGCCCCGCAGGCGGTGGGAGTACCAGCGCTCCTTCGATCTCGTCCGCGAGTTCGCCGTCGGGGCCGGCCTGTCCGCCGGCGGGGTGTCCGCCGACATCACGGCCACGCTCGTGGACGTCGAACGCGAAGGCGTGGGCCAGATCGAGGAGACGAGCAACCCACCCCAGGACCGGCAATCCCGTCTCGACTCGGACGAGCGATGGGGCGGCTCGCTCCGCGTGCGGACCCCGCTCCCTGCCGCCGCCGGCACACTCACCCTCGCCGCATCCTTCCAGGACTTGCGAAGTCGCATGGGCTTCCGGGAACTGAACCAGTACCTGCTCCCCGTCACCGGCGGGCAGGACGTCTACGGCCACGAGTGGTCGGCGGCGGCAGGGCTTTCGCGCCCCCTCACCTCCACCGGGCGTGTCCACGTTCACTGCGCCTACCAGGACGTGCGCGACCCCGGACGCCCGTCGGCGCGCTACGAACTCGGCGGGACGACCGCACGGGAGGACCGGCTGCAGGGCGGTGTCGCCGTGGAGTTTCCCGGGTGGTGGGAGACGACGCTCTACGCGGGGGCCTCGGTGCGCCGCATCCGGGCGTGGGCTGACGCTCTCCGCTGGTACAACGAGACCGTTTCGCGGGAGGCCAACCACACGGAAGGCGTGTCCCAGTCGTTCTCCTGGGGGGTATCCCGTTCCGTGGGGAGCTTCGACCTCGCCGGCACCGTCTCGCGGACCCTGTCCGTGGCGGATCCCATCGCCCAGCTGGACGTGCGCCTGCGCTTCTGACGCCGCCCGGAACCCGGCGAGAACACTCGTTCGGGCCCGCGCGGGCCCTCTGCCCGTCCATGCCGTCCGAACGGTCGTTCGTTCCCCGGCCTTTCCCCTCCCCGTCCCCTCCGGTAGACTGCGCCCCGTCTTTGTCCTGCGGGGAAAACCGTGTCGCGCCTTCCCAAGACCGTCTGGGGCCAGGTGGAGCCCGACGTCCAGCGCGCTTTCGAGGCGTTCTGGAAGGCGCGGGGGAACGTCCCGAACCTGTTCCGGGTCCTGGCCCACCGACCGGTGCTTTTCCGCACCTTCACCAGCCACTTCAACGCGGTGATGGGCGAGGGCGCGGTGGACGTGAAGTTCAAGGAGCTGCTGGCCGTCCGGGTCTCGCAGCTCAACGGGTGTCGATACTGACTGGCGTCCCACACCGCCTTGGCAAGGCGGTACGGAGCCTCGGACGCGGAGCTGGACACGCTGGACGATCTCGCGGCGAGCCCCCTGCGGGAGCCCGAGAAGGAGGCCATCCGCTTCGCGGAGAAGATGACCACGGCCCACGCCCGGATCGGCGACGCGGACGTGGCACTGCTGCGCGGGCACTGGCGGGACGACCAGGTCGTGGAGCTGCTCACCGTGGTGGGCCTGTTCAACTACCTGAACCGCTTCGCGGAGGCGCTGGCGCTCGACCCCACGCGGCCCGGCGAGGGTGGTCCCGAAGGCACGGAAGGAGACGCATAGGGTGAACGAGATCACGAAGGACCTGGTGGTCATCGGCAGCGGTCCCGGCGGGTACGTCGGCGCGGTGCGCGCGGCGCAGCTGGGCATGGACGTGGCGATCGTGGAGAAGGACGCGCGGCTCGGCGGCACGTGCCTCCTGCGCGGGTGCATCCCCACGAAGGCGCTGCTGCACTCCGCGGACCTCGTGGAGGAGATGCGCCACTCGGCGAAGCACGGGATCCTGGCGGACAACGTGCGCGTGGACTTCCCCGCCGTGATGGACAGGAAGGCGAAGATCGTGGACAAGTCCGCCGCCGGCGTCACGTACCTCATGAAGAAGAACAAGATCGAGGTGCTGCACGGCCTCGGCCGCGTGGAGGCGCCGGGGCGCGTGCTCGTCGCGGCGCAGGACGGGAAGGTCACGCGGGTGGCCACGAAGTTCATCCTCATCGCCACGGGCTCCGTGCCGCGCCTCATCCCCGGCGTCAAGGTCGACGGCGCGAAGGTGGTCACGTCCGACGAGATCCTGGAGCTGAAGGAGATCCCCGAGAGCCTGATCGTGCTGGGCGCGGGCGCGGTGGGCGTGGAGTTCGCGTCCGTGTTCTCGCGCATGGGCTCGAAGACGACGGTGGTGGAGCTCCTCCCCCGCTTCCTCCCGCTGGAGGACGAGGAGGTCTCCAGGGAGTTCGAGAAGGCGTTCCGCAAGCGCGGCATCACGTGCCTGCCGGAGACGCGCATGGGCCGCGTGGAGACCACGGAGACCGGCGTGCGCTGCACGGTGCAGAACCGGAAGGGCGAGGACTCCGTGCTGGAGGCCCGGATGCTGCTGGTGGCGGTGGGCCGCGCGCCGTACCTGGAGAAGCTCGGCGCGCGCGACGCGGGGATCAAGGTGGACGACAAGGGCTTCGTCCCCGTGGACAAGTACTACCAGACGAACCTCGCCGGCGTGTACGCCATCGGCGACGTGATCCCCGGCCCGCAGCTCGCGCACGTGGCGTCGGCGGAAGCCATCATCGCGGCCGAGCACATGGCCGGCGCGCCCACTCGGCCCTTGAACTACCTCACCACGCCGGGCTGCACGTACTCGGATCCCGAGGTGGCGTCCGTCGGCCTCACCGAGGCCGCGGCGCGCGAGGCCGGGCACGACGTGGCGGTGGGCCGCTTCCCGTTCTCGGCGAGCGGCAAGGCCCGCATCCTGGAGGCCACCGAGGGCTTCGTGAAGATCGTCTCCGAGAAGCGGTACCAGCAGGTGCTGGGCGTGCACATCATCGGCCCGCGCGCCACCGAGCTGATCGCGGAGGCGGGGCTCATGCTGCAGACCGAGTGCACGGCGGAGGAAGTGTACCGCCTCATGCACCCGCACCCCACGCTGTCCGAGTCGGTGATGGAAGCCGCGCACGGCGTCCACGGCAGCCCGATCCACATCTAGGGAGGACGCGTGGAAGCGAACGTCCCGGCGGATCCCAAGGGCAAGCGCGCGTTCGCCTCGGGCAGCCTGCGCCCGCAGCGGTGCGTGTACGGCGAGATCGGCGCGGAGGCGGCGAAGCTCACGCCCGGGCGGAAGCTGGAGATCTGGCAGCTGCTGCAGAAGAACCGGATGGTGGAGGAGCGCCTCGGCCTCCTGTACCGGACCGGCAAGGTCGTGGGCGGGCTGTACACCTCGCTCGGGCAGGAGGGGATCTCCATCGGCACCGCGTACGCGCTGGAGCCGCAGGACTGGGTGGGGCCGCTCATCCGCAACCTCGGCGTGATGCTGGCGCGCGGCGTGCGCCCGCGCGAGGCGTTCACGCAGTACCTCGCGCGCGCCACCAGCCCCACCGGCGGCCGGGACGGCAACACGCACTTCGGCGACCTCTCCCGCCGCGTCGTGGCGCCCATCTCGCACCTGGGCGCCGTGATCCCGGTGATGACCGGCATCGCGCTCGCGGCGAAGCGCCGCGGCGAGAGGATCGTGGCCATGACCTGGATCGGGGACGGCGGCACCTCCACCGGCGACTTCCACGAGGGGCTCAACATGGCGGCGGTGCTGAACGTGCCGCTCGTGCTGATCGTGGAGAACAACGGCTACGCTTACTCCACGCCCACCGCCGCGCAGACCCGCGTGACGGACCTCGTCACGAAGGCCGACGGCTACGGCGTCCCCGCGGAGGTCGTGGACGGCAACGACGTGCTCGCGGTGTACGACGCCACGAAGCGCGCCGCGGATCGCGCGCGGCTCGGCGGCGGCCCCGTGATGCTGGAGATGAAGACGTTCCGGATGAAGGGCCACGCCGAGCACGACGACGCGAAGTACGTCCCGCCGGAGCTGTTCGCGGAGTGGCGCGAGAAGGACCCGCTGCTGCGCTACGACCGCGTGCTGGAGGCCGAGGGCATCCTCACGCGCGAGGAGCGCGACCGGCGCGTGGCGGGGATCAAGGCGGAGATCGACGCGGACGCCGACTTCGCGGTGGCCTCCCCCGCGCCGGACCCGGACTTCGCGTTCGGCCGCGTGTACGCGGACGACGCCGGCGCGGGCGTGCGCCCGGCCGAGCCCTGGGGCCCGGATGGCGCCAGCCGCCCCGGCCGTGCGGGAGGTGCGTGATGGCGCTGGTCACCTACATCGACGCCATCCGCGAGGGCATGGCCGAGGAGATGCGCCGGGATCCCTCCGTGTTCCTGCTCGGCGAGGACGTGGGCATCTACGGCGGCGCCTTCCGCGCCTCCGCCGGCTTCCTGGAGGAGTTCGGCCCGGATCGCATCGTGGACACGCCCATCTCGGAGTCCGGGATCGTGGGCGTCGCGGTCGGCGCGGCCATGAACGGCATGAAGCCGATCGCGGAGATGCAGTTCATCGACTTCCTGTCGAACGCGTTCAACCAGGTCGTGAACATGGCGGCGAAGGCGCGGTACCGCTGGAACGCGGGCGTGCCGCTGGTGGTGCGCGGCCCGTGCGGCGGCGGCGTGAGCGGCGGCCCGTACCACTCCCAGAACGTGGAGAGCCACTACCTGTCCACGCCGGGGCTGAAGATCGTGGAGCCGGCCACCGCGTACGACGCGAAGGGGCTCATCAAGGCCGCGATCCGGGACCCGGATCCGGTGTTGTACTTCGAGCACAAGTTCCTGTACCGGCGGATCAAGGAGGAGCTCCCGGAGGGGGACTGGACGGTCCCCATCGGCAAGGCGCGGATCGCGCGCGAAGGGGAGGACCTCAGCGTGATCACGTTCGGCGCGTGCGTGCACCACGCGCTGGAGGCCGCCGGCGAGCTGGAGAAGGAGGGCGTGACCATGGAGGTGGTGGACCTCCGCACGCTGCTCCCGATGGACCGGGACGCCATCCATGCCACCGCGAAGAAGACGAACCGGGTGATCGTGTACCACGAGGCGCAGCGGACCGGCGGCATCGGCGCGGAGATCGCGGCCATCCTGGCCGAGGAGTGCTTCGCGTGGCTGGACGCCCCGGTGATGCGCGTGACCGCGCCGGATTCGCCCGTTCCCTACGCCCCGCCCCTGGAGGCCGCGTTCCTCCCGGGGAAGGACGCGCTGCTCACGGCGGCCCGACGGATCGCCGCCTTCTGATGTCTGTCTTGACCAGGATCGAACCCGCGACTCGAGGAGGGACCCGATGGACGTCGTGATGCCGCAGATGGGCGAGAGCATCGCCGAAGGAACGATCGTCAAGTGGCTGAAGCAGCCGGGCGACAAGGTCGCCAAGGACGAGCCCCTCTTCGAGATCTCCACGGACAAGGTGGACGCCGAGATCCCCTCGCCGGCGGACGGCGTGCTGCAGGAGATCGTGGTGCCGGAGGGGACCACCGTGGCGGTGAACACGGTGGTGGCGAAGATCGGAAGCGCCGGTGCGGGGGCCGCGCCCGCCGCGCCGGCGAAGCCGGCGGAACCGAAGGCGGAGGCGACGCCGGAGCCGAAGCCGGAGCCGAAGCCCGCGCAGGCCTCCGCCGCGCCGGCGCCCGCCCCCGCGCGCCCGGCGCCTTCGCCGGCGCCCGCGCGCTCCGAGGCGGCCGTGGCCACCATGGAGGAGCGGCTCAGGGTCCGCTCCTCGCCGCTCGTGCGCAAGATGGCGGCCGAGCACGGCGTGGACATCACGCAGGTCGAGGGCACCGGCATCCAGGGCCGCGTGACGAAGCAGGACCTGGAGCAGTACCTGGACCGCCTGGAGAAGGGCGGCGCCGCTCCGGCCCCGGCCGCTCCCGCCCCGGCGCGCGCGCAGGCCGCCGCGCCGGCTCACGCCGCGCCCGCCGCCCCGCGGCCCGCGCCGGCCATGGGCGACCGCGTGGAGCCGATGTCCGTCATGCGCATGAAGATCGCCGAGCACATGGTGGACTCGCGGCGCACGAGCGCGCACGTGCAGACCTTCTGGGAGGTGGACGTCACGCACCTCGCGAAGCTGCGCGAGACCCACGGCGAGGAGTTCCTCCGCCGCAACGGCGTCAAGCTGGCCTTCACCGCGTTCTTCGCCAAGGCCACCTGCGACGCGCTCAAGGCCGTGCCGGTCGTGAACGCGTCCATCGAGGGATCGAACGTCCACTACCACGGCGCCGTGAACCTCGGCATCGCGGTGGCCCTGGACTGGGGCCTCATCGTGCCGGTCGTGAAGGGCGCGGGGGACATGAACCTCGGCGGCCTGGCGAAGTCCATCGCGGACCTCGCGGGGCGCGCGCGCTCCAAGAAGCTGTCGCCGGACGAGGTCACCGGCGGCACGTTCACGATCACGAACCCGGGCGTGTTCGGCGGCCTGTTCGGCGCGCCCATCATCAACCAGCCGCAGTCCGCCATCCTGGGCATCGGCGCGGTGGAGAAGCGGCCGGTGGTGATCGACGACGCGATCGCGATCCGGCAGATGGCGTACCTGTCGCTGAGCTTCGACCACCGCCTGATCGACGGCTCGGTGGCCGAGGAGTTCATGGGCGAGGTGAAGCGGAGCCTCATGGCCATGAGCGAGGCGACGCTCTAGCACCGCGTCCCGGAGGTCGTGCGGACCTCCCGAGTCGCCCGGCCCTTGCTTCGGCGGCGTCGCGGAGGGGCCGGGACGCAAAGGAGCGCCATGCGGAAGGTTCGGGTCTCCACGCTCGGCGTCGTCGAGTACGAGGACGGCGTGGAGCTGATGGACGAGCTGCGGGGGCAGCTGCTCGCCGGCCACGTGCCGGAGCAGTTCCTGCTCCTGGAGCATCCGCCGGTGGTGACGCTGGGCCGCAACGCGGGGGACGCGAACCTCGTGCTGGCGCCGGATGCACTCGCGCGGCGGGGGATCGCGTTCCATCGCACCGGTCGCGGCGGCGACGTCACGTTCCACGGTCCGGGGCAGATCGTGGGCTACCCGGTGCTGAACCTGGACCCGGACCGGCGCGACGTGCGCCGGTACGTGCGGGACCTGGAGGAGGTGCTCATCCGCACGCTCGCGGACTACGGCGTGGACTCGGGGCGCATCCCCGGCCTGACCGGCGTCTGGGTGGGCGATCTCAAGGTGGCGGCCATCGGCGTGCGGATCTCGCGCTGGATCACCACGCACGGCTTCGCGTTCAACGTGGGCACGGATCTCTCGTACTTCGACGTGATCGTGCCGTGCGGCATCCGGGATCGCGGGGTCACGAGCGTGTCGCGGCTCCTGGGCCGGAACGTGCCGTTGTCCGAGGTGCGGGAGAAGCTGATCCGGCACTTCGCCGAGGTGTTCGACCGGGACGTGGCCGTGCGCGGCCCGGACACCGAGTCCGTGCAGGTGTGGCTGTGGCGACGCAGCCCGGACGGGCCGGAGGTCCTGCTGCTGAAGCGCACCGCGAAGGACGGCGGCTTCTGGCAGCCGGTCACGGGGCTCCTGGACGCGGGCGAGACGCCCGCCGCCGCGGCCGCCCGCGAGGTGGCGGAGGAGACGGGCGTGCGCGCCCTGCCGGAGTCCCTGGACTTCGTCCGGGACTTCCGGGTGGTCCCCGCCGGTTGGGCCCCCTCCCCCGTGCGGGCCGGGCCCTGGTTGAACCGCGAGCATGCGTTCGCGGCGGAGGCGGACGGGGCGCGGGTCGCCCTTTCCGCGGAGGAGCACGAGGAGTACCTGTGGACGAATCCCGGGCGAGCGAAGGAGCTGCTGCGATGGAACGGGAACCGTCGGTCCCTGGAACGGCTGATCGCGCGCGTGGCGGAGCGGACACCCCTCTCGTCGTGAAGGGGCTGCCGGCCGAGCGCCGCGCCCCGACCGCGCCGTCCGGGATCCCCGGCCCCTTCCCCGTGCTGAACAACGGGGAGATCGGCACCACGCCGCGCAGCCGCCGGCACCGCGAGGACGAACCGCGCCGCCCGGACTGGCTGAAGGTGCAGCTCACCACGGGCGACTCTTACCAGAAGGTCCGCCGCATGATGGGCGAGCTGCACCTCAACACGGTGTGCCAGGAGGCGCGCTGCCCGAACATCTACGAGTGCTGGTCGGACCGCACCGCCACGTTCATGATCCTCGGCGACACCTGCACGCGGCACTGCACCTTCTGCGCCATCGCGCGCGCGAAGGCGGGCACGCCCCTGGATCCGGAGGAGCCGCGGCACGTGGCCGAGGCCATCGGTCGGCTGGGCCTCGCGCACGCCGTGATCACGTCCGTGAACCGGGACGAGTTGGCGGACGGCGGATCGGCGCACTTCGCCGAGACCATTCGCGAGTCCCGCCGGATGAACCCGGAGTGCCGCATCGAGGTGCTGATCCCGGACTTCTGCGGGAACTGGGACGCGCTCGACGCCGTGATGGCGGCGGAGCCGGACGTGCTGAACCACAACACGGAGACCGTGGAGCGGCTGTACCCGCGGGTACGCCCGGACGCGCGGTACGCGCGCTCGCTGGAGCTGCTCCGGCGCGCCGCCCGTGACAAGCAGCGCCGGCCCGCCCTGCTCACCAAGTCCGGCATCATGCTGGGCCTGGGCGAGACCCGCGCGGAGATCCTGGCCACCTTGCGGGACCTTCGCGGCGTGGACGTGGACATCATCACGATGGGCCAGTACCTGAGCCCCACGAAGAAGCACCTGGGCGTGGAGAAGTACTACCGCCCGGACGAGTTCGAGGACCTGAAGCGCGAGGGCCTGGCCATGGGATTCAAGTTCGTCGAGTCCGGACCGCTGGTGCGCAGCAGCTACCACGCCCGCCGCCACGCGGACGGTGCCGCGTGACCCCGTCCGGAACGAAGCGCAAGCCGGCGGTCAAGGCCCCGAAGGCGGCGAAGCCGTCGGCCGCGCCCTCCCCGGCGCCCGCGCCGCCCGCGGCCAGCGGGCCCGCCCGCGTCTACCCGCCTGCGTCCACGCTGGACGCCATCTTCCGCCCGTCCTCGGTGGCCGTGATCGGCGCGTCCACGAAGCGCGGCTCCATCGGGCGCGAGATCGTGCACAACCTCATCCAGGGGGACTTCAAGGGGAAGCTCTTCCCCGTGAACCCGAAGGCGGACTACATCCACTCGATCAAGGCGTATCCGTCCATCCTGGACGTGCCGGATCCCGTGGACATGGCGGTCATCGTGGTGCCGGCGGTGCACGTGCCGGGCGTCGTGGACGAGTGCGGCCGCAAGGGCGTGAAGGGGCTGGTCGTCATCTCCGCCGGCTTCCGCGAGGTGGGCGAGTCCGGCGCGGTGCGCGAAAAGGAGCTGCTGGACCTCTGCGCGAAGTACGGGATGCGCATGGTCGGCCCGAACTGCCTGGGCGTGTTCAACGCGGACCCGTCGGTGTCGTTGAACGCCACCTTCGCCCCCGGCATGCCGCAGGAGGGCCCCGTGGGCTTCGTGTCGCAGAGCGGGGCGCTCGGCATCGCGATCTGGACGGAGATGCAGCGTCGCAACGTGGGCTTCTCGCAGTTCGCGTCCATCGGCAACAAGGCGGACGTGTCGGGCAACGCGCTGATCGAATACTGGGAGAACGATCCCTCCACGCGGATCATCGCGCTGTACATCGAGAGCTTCGGGAACCCGCACCGCTTCGTGGAGCTGGCGCGGCGCATCACGCCGACCAAGCCCATCCTGATGGTGAAGTCCGGGCGCACGGCGGCGGGGGCGCGCGCGGCGTCGTCCCACACCGGCGCCCTGGCCGGGAAGGACCGCGCCATCGACGCGCTGATCCGGCAGACCGGCGTGATCCGGGCCACGTCCATCGACGACCTCATGCGCCTCCTGCTCGCGTTCTCGCGCTGCCCGCTGCCGAAGGGGCGGCGCGTGGCCGTGCTCACGAACGCCGGCGGGCCGGGGATCATGGCCACGGACGCCCTGGTGGGCCACGGCATGGACGTGGCGGAGATGGACGCGGCCACGAAGCGGAAGCTGGCGAAGTTCCTGCCGGCGGAGGCCAGCGTTACGAACCCGATCGACATGATCGCGTCCGCGGACACGCGCAACTTCCAGGCCTGCCTGCGCGTGCTGCTGGAGTCGGACGCCATCGACCTCGTGATCGTGGCGTTCGTGCCGCCCATCATGGTCGATCCGATGGACGTCGTGCGCGCGGTCACCGAGACCATGCGCGGCACGGACAAGCCGGTGCTCATGGTGGTGATGGCGGAGGAGCAGTACTACGGGCGGATCGCGACCGAGATCCCGGACGCGCCGCCGATCTACCGGTACCCGGAGGCCGCGGCGTACGCGGCGGCGGAGCTGGCGAACTGGGCGGAGTGGCGCACGCGCGATCCGGGGAAGGTCCCGGAGATCGCCGCGGACCGCGACGCCGCGCGCAAGCTCATGGCGGCCGAGGGCAGCGGGTACATGGACCCGGATGCGGCGTTCCGGCTGCTCTCGCTGTACGGCTTCCCGCTCGTGCCGTGGCGGCGCGTACGCACGGCGGACGAGGCGGTGACGGCCGCGGAGGAGCTGGGCTATCCCGTGGCGCTGAAGGTGGCCGGCCGGCGCATCGTGCACAAGTCCGACGTGGGCGGCGTGGAGCTCGGGCTCAAGAGCGCGCTCGAACTGGAGGGCGCCTTCGCGAAGATGGGCCGCGCCGTGAAGAAGCTCGGCCACGACCCGCGCGTGGAGGGCTTCCTCGTGCAGCCCATGGCCGCGGCCGGTCGCGAGGTCATCCTGGGCATGAACAAGGACCCGGGCATCGGTCCCATCCTGCTCTTCGGGCTGGGCGGCAAGTACGTGGAGGTCATGAAGGACGTGTGTCTCCGCGTCCACCCCATCACGGACGTGGACGCGAGGGAGATGGTCTCGTCCATCCGCGGCTTCGAGCTCCTGAATGGCGTGCGCGGCGAGAAGGGCGTGGCGCTCGCGCCCGTCCACGATGCGCTACTGCGCCTCTCCGCGCTGGTCACGGACTTCCCGGGGATCGAGGAGATCGACCTGAACCCGTTCCTGCTGTCCGCGGATCCGGAGGATTGCCGGATCGTGGACGTGCGGATCCGCGTGGGCTGATACGCGGGGTCTGCCGCCGCCGCAGCTGGCGTCCGGCGTCTACTTCGTGCGCCTGGAAGCCGGCGGGCGCGTGGCGACGACCCGGATCACGCGGATCGGCTGACGGACGCCGGTCCGCGTCATCGGACGAGCTGGACGCGGCGCGTCTCGTCCGCGCCCGCGCCGGTGAGCCGGACGAAGTAGACCCCGCTCGGCAGCCGCTCGCCGCCTGCCCCTCGGCCGTCCCAGGCCAGGGAGTGCCGCCCCGCCGGCTGCGACCCGCGCAGGAGCGTGCGCAGCCGGCGCCCGCTCACGTCGAGCAGGTCCACCCGCACGGCGCCGGCCGCGTCCAACTCGAGCACGAAGCTCGTGCTCCCCGCGGTCGGGTTGGGATAGGGCCGCCCCAGCCGGAGCCGCGGCGCCGCCGCGATCTCCGGAGCGGCGGTCTGCGTGGCGACCGCCGGACCGAACGCCAGACCGTCGAGGAACAGGTGCCCGTCCACGTCCGAGTACACGTCGATCACGACCGAGCGGATCACCGGCGTCCCCGCGTCGTGCCCCGTGAACCGCACGGCATGCCAGAAGGGGCTCGTGGGCGGCCCCTGGCTGTGGACCTCGGCAACGAGGTTCCCGGTTCCCAGCGGGCCGTCGTACAGCCGCATCCGGTCGGAGACCGTGACGACGGAGCGCGTTTGCACCGTGCTCATCCCGAACGAGGCGACGGGCTGGTCGAAGTCCAGGAGGAGATCGGTGCCGCCAGTGGTCCGGTTCTGGTATCGCCCGTCGAAATCGCCAGGATTCACGGCGGGATCGATCGGCTCCTTCATCGCGCCGCTCAGGGAGTAGGAGAAGGTCCCCGTGTAGAAGGGGTCGTCCGTGTTCGGCGGAGGCGGCAACGGGTGGTTCCGGGTGGTGACTCCCAGCACCGTGCCGTCGCAGAGCAGGACCGGGAACGGGAGGAACGGCGTCGCGGATCCGGCGGGCGGTGGCAGGTCGAGGAACACGGCGCACGCGAGGTCCCCGAAGTTCGTGGTCGCCTGTGCGATTGCCGGTGCGGGCGCGACCAGGCACACGGCCGCGATCACGGCGCAGGCGGGGCGGGCTCCTCGAGCAGACCTCTTCATCGTGTCCCTTCCTCCTCGACCGGCGGGGGCCGACGTGCATAGGGGGTCCCGGGAAGCCGTCCCGGTGGATCCCGGTGTGGGTCGGACGGGACGGGACCGCGAAGGTCGTCATCCCCAAGGAGTACACGACACGGGATCAGGAATCCCGACACCCCCCCGACGGGGGCCCGCGCACGCCGGGGTTGGTGCCGGAGCGCGTCCCTCGACCCGGGACGACGCAGGGGTCCGGGCGCGCCGGGGCAGCGACCGCGTGGAGATTCGGCGTTCCGGTCGCTCTTGCCGGACGGGTTCCCGCTCGTGCGTCACTCCAAGCGGGACACCTTGCCTTCGACGGCCCGGCCCCCCGACGTGACGCGCAGGAGGTAGGTCCCGGGCGCCACACGCCGCCCGGCGCCGTCACGGCCGTCCCATCGGATCTCGCCTCCCGCGGCCGCCGCGCGAGGTGTGTGCAGGGTGCGGACGCGGCGCCCGGACACGTCGAAGACGTCCGCGCGGAACGGTGCCGCTCCCGGCAGCGAGAAGCGCAGCGTCGTGGCCGCGGTGAACGGGTTCGGCACCGCCGTCACGCTCGCCGTCGCCGCCGCCGGCGGCGCCGGCTCCACGCCGAGCGCGTCGGACGACACCACGCGCATCCGCGCGGGATCGTTCGTGACGTCGATCCCGGCCAGCAGCATCTCGTTCATCGACGCGTCCAGGTACGTGCGGAAGATGCTCGCCGGGTTGTCCGGATCCTGCATCGGGTAGGTCGCGTACCCGTTCGCGAGGATGGCGGGCACCAGCAGGTTCTTCGTGGCCCAGATGTCCAGCGCCACCGGGTCCTCCGCGGCCATGAGCACGTCCAGCCGCGTGGCCTGCGCGTACGTGCACGACGGCCCGTACGGCGGGCGCGCCAGGACCCAGATGCAGTCCAGGATGTTCAGATCCGGACGGCGCACCTCGGCGAGGAACTTCCCCAGCATCCCGTAGCGCACCGAGGAGTGCGCACCGGTGGAGAGCGCCGTGGTCATCGAGCCCATGTGGTTCTTCACCGCGCCGGTGACGCCGTACACCGCGCCGTGGCACTTCAGCACGGGGATGTTCAGGAACGTCAGCGCGGCGTCGTCGTACGTGGACGTGGCGGGGTTCCAGATGCCGCGCGCCAGACTGACCCGGCGGCCGCGGGCGGTGCGGAACTTCGGATAGGACACGCTGCCGTGCGTCTCCGGATCCAGCGGGCCGATGACGTAGCCGTCGCGGTCGTCGCCCTGGTCGTACTCGGCCACGGGGATGGCGCGCACGGCGTCCCAGAGGGTGGACGAAACGGGATGCCCGGCCTCCGCGAACCCCCGCACCACGTCCGCCGCGGACTGTCCGTGGTCCTCCGCGTTCGCCTCGGACCAGTCCAGCATCCCCACGCCCTGCGTGTTCTCCACCACGACCACCTCGCCGGTGAACCCGTCGGGGTGCTCGAGCACGCGCGCGATCACGCCCTTCAGCACGTCCGTGTTCGTGCCGCCGCGCTGCGCCCACTGCGCGTTGATCTTCACCAGCACGAGATCGGCCGCGCCCACGATGCCGTCGGGCCCGGACTCCGCGGCGGGCGATGGGGATCGGTAGAACGCGGCGCCATCGGCGCCCATGCACGCGAGCAGCTCGTCGACGCCGAGGTGATGCGTGCCCGACGGACCGCCCGCGCCCTCCACGAGGTACAGCGTGGCCGTGTAGTCGGCGTGCGGCGGCGGCGCGATCCCGGGCCGCCGGGAGAGCGCCTCCACGGGGCCGGCCAGGTCCCCCAGGAGGAGGACGCCCACGAGCGCCGCGCCGAGCCCGGCCGTGACGAGACCGCGCCGCGCGCCCGTCCGCCGCGCGATGCGATGCGCCAGCGGCAGCGCGAGCAGCAGGGCGACGACATGCGACAGGGCGGCGCGCTGGCACGGATACCGCAGCCGCGCGGGATTCCGGGCGGACCGCAGGAGAAGCCACGCGAGCGAGACCAGGGCGAGGCCGATCGCGAGGATCCACGGCCGGGGGGCCCGGATCGCGGACCGGTGGCGCGGGCACGAGGCACGATTCGCGGGCATGGCGTCCCCTCCTTCGGTGTCGAGCCATTGTGGATCCGCGGATCCACTTTCTCAACCCCTCCGTGCCCGGCGCTCCCGCGGCCGCCCGTCCCCGGCGCCCGGGGCCTCGTCCCCGGACCGGGGCCGCAAGGGCCGGGGACTGCGACGCTCGGGGCTCGCCACCGCGTCTCCGGGGCAACCGCTTTCCGGGAGGATCCGATGCCGTTCGCCGCACGCCGCCTGTTCGCCTCGCTCGTTCCCGCCACCCTCGCCACGCTCGTCCCCGCCCTGGCGGCCGCCCAGTGGTTCCACCACGGCCCGGACCAGGCCGACCTCCCGCTCGACGCCGCCACCCGCACCCACGTGCTCGACGCGACGCTCCGGGAGCTGAAGGCGGGCTACGTCTTCCCGGAGAAGGCGGCCGAGATGGAGAAGGCCGTGAAGAAGCGGCGCGCCGCGAAGCAGTACGACGGGATCACGTCGTGCGCGGCCTTCGCGGAGTCGCTGACCGCGCACCTGCAGGCGGTCACGCACGACAGACACCTGAGCGTGTTCTTCTCCGAGGAGGCCATCCCCGATCCGCCGGCGGACGATCGCCCCGATCCCGCGCGCCTGGCCGCGATGGACGCGCACATGCGCCGCCGGAACTTCGGCTTCGAGCGGGTGGAGCGGCTGGCCGGCAACATCGGCTACCTGGAGCTGCGCCAGTTCGCGCCGACGTCCCTGGCGGGACCGCTCGTGGAGTCCGCCATGCGCCTCCTCGCGAACACGGATGCGCTCATCGTGGACCTCCGCCGCAACGGCGGCGGCGAGGGCACGACCGTGGCCATGCTGTGCTCCTACTTCGTGCGGCCGCACGGCCAGATGCTCCTCAACACGGTGATCATCCCGCGCGAGAACCTGCGCATGCAGTCCTGGACCGCGCCGTATCTCGAGGGCGATCGCTACGTGGACAAGCCGGTGTTCGTCCTGACCGGGCCCGGCACGTTCTCGGCGGCGGAGGAGTTCGCGTACAACCTGCAGTCCATGGGGATCGCGCGCACGGTCGGCGAGGCGTCCGGCGGCGGCGCGCACCCGGTTCAGCCGGTGAAGCTGGCCGAGCACTTCGAGCTGTCCCTGCCGTTCGCGCGCTCCGAGAACCCCGAGACGGGGACGAACTGGGAGGGCACGGGCGTGCAGCCGGACGTTCCGGTCCCGGCAGCGGACGCGCTGAAGAAGGCGCACCGGCTCGCGGCCGAGGAGCTCCTGGCCGGCGCCACGGACCCGGACCAGCGCCGGGGACTGGAGCAGACCATCGCGGACCTGGACGCGGGGATCGTCCCCGGATCCGCGATGCCCACGGTGCGCAAGGTCCGGGCGAACTGACGTCGTGCGAACGCCGACTCGGCCTTTGCGGCGGCGCCGCCCGGGGTTTCCTGGGAGGTCGTTGCGCCGGCGCGGCACGCCTGGCGTTCGCTGACCGGCACGCCGATTGCACTGAGGACGCTCCGGTCTGTCCCCGGTCCGGAGCGTCCTCATGTCCCCGCACACCCGGTTCCTCGCGCTCGTCCTCGCGGCCCTCCTGATGCTCGGGAACGGCTGCACGCCGCAGGACGTGATCGGCTCGTCGGACCGCGGGACGGGGGGAACGGGTGGCACGGGCGGAACCGGCGGCAAGGACGACTCCGACGGCGACGGCGAGGGGTCCCCGCCCGAGACCTCCTTCACCTTCACGATCAGCGGATCGCCCGTCGACCCGTACCTGAGCTACGGCCCGCCGCAGGACGGCGCGTACGACCTGTACCTGTGGCTCGTGTGCGCACCGTCGGGGCTGTCGCAGGTGCAGGCGGACTTCACGGTCGAGGGCGACGCGCTCGTACCGGATCACTTCTTCAGCCCCGAGGGCTCCGCCATCTCCATCGTGTGGCAGGAGTACGGGGAGCTGAACCTGGCCGTCTCCGATTGCATCGAGGGCGAGACGATGCTCGGGCGGTTGCACCTCAACGGCTTCGGCGAGGGCGTGCGCCTGTCGATGGAGCGGCCGGCGATCGAGCTGGGCGCCCTCGGGTGCGGCGCCGACCAGGACGTGCACGGGTTCTCCTGCGTCGGGTACGCCAGCGACGGCTCGATGCCGCCGCAGACGCTCTCCGGCGACGGCTGCGCGCCGTCCGTGAGCTCGTCCGGTCCCCTCTTCGCGATCAGCGCCAGCGCGGTGGTGGCGAACCAGCAGAGCGCGCCCCCGGTGGACGGGCCCGTGCAGCTGTTCGTGTGGTCGCTGGGCGCGTCCTTCAGCGCGCTGCAGGCGAACATCGAGGTGACCGGCGGCACCGGCGAGTTGGACCCGGTGTTCGCGGCCCAGCCGCCCTACCTCAGCATCAACACGCCGGGCGGCCCGGACGTGCTGCTGGCCTCCCCCGGCTGCAGCTCCGGCACGAAGCTCCTCGGCTCCCTCTGGGTGATCGACGACGGCAGCGGCGTGTGGGTGACCATGACCCCCGGCGCGGGCGGCGGCGGGTACGCCGACTGCGGCACGACGCCGGCCACCCACCACTTCACCTGCCGGCCGTTCAACAGCCGGCCCTGAGCCACCGTCGCCCGCCGTCCCGGGCGAGGCGCCCCGGCCAGGAGGGGGATCCCGCGGCTGCTCGCCGTAGTCCCTCGATTCCAACGACTTGTCGGCCCCGAGGACCGCCCGGTGGCCAAAGAAAGCCGCCTTCCCGGGGCTGGATGAAAGACCCTCCGCGGCGCACTTTGGAGCCGGTCACCCGCGCGTCCGCCCCCCCTGGGCGGTGCCCGGAGGGAGCGAAATGGTCATCGGAACGCCGCTGGAAACCCGCCAGCACGAGCACCGGGTGGGGCTCACCCCCTTCGGGGTCGCGCAGCTGGCGAAGGCCGGGCACACCGTCCTGGTCCAGAAGGACGCCGGGCGGGCGGCCCGGTTCTCCGACCACGACTACCAGAAGTCCGGCGCGCAGATCGTCTACGACGCCGAGGAGATCTACAAGCGATCCGACGTGGTCTGCCGCGTCGGGAAGCTCGCGGCCGAGGACGTCGAGCTGCTGAAGCCCGGCTCCGTCGTGTGCGGGTTCCACCACCTCGCGGTGGCGCCGAAGGCGCACGTGGAACGCCTCATGCAGCTGGGCACGACGCTGATCGGCTACGAGATCATCCGCGACCCGGCCGGGGACCTTCCCGTGCTCACGCCGATGAGCGAAATGGCCGGCCAGATGGCCGTCCACGTGGCCGCGCACCTCCTGCAGAACGACGAGGGCGGCCGGGGCATCCTCATCGGCAGCGTCCCCGGCGTGCCGCCCCCCACCGTGCTCGTGCTCGGCGCCGGCACCGTGGGCCGCACGGCCGCGTGGCGCGCCCTGTCGAACGGCGCGCACGTGATCGTGGCGGACACGGACCTGAAGAAGCTGCGCCGCGTCATCCGGGACTTCCGCGGCGAGGTGGTGACGGTGGTCGCCGCCATGGACCGCCTGGAGCGCTACACCGCCATCGCCGACGTGGTCATCGGCGCCGTCCTCATCCCCGGCGACCGTGCCCCCTTCGTGGTGACGAAGGACATGGTCCACTCCATGAAGCCCGGCAGCGTGATCGTGGACGTGTCCATCGACCAGGGCGGGTGCATCGAGACCAGCCGGCCGACCACGCTGGACGATCCCACGTTCACCGTGAAGGACGTGGTGCACTACTGCGTGCCGAACATGACCGCGAACATCGCGCGCACGGCGTCCCGCGCGCTGGCGTCCGCCGCGGTGCCGTACCTCACCGCGCTGGCGGACAGGACCGTGTACGGCGCGCTGCAGGACGACGCGGGGCTCGCGGCGGGCGTGTACATGTACAAGGGACAGGTGGTCAACCGGTCCGTCGGGGAGGTTCACGGCCTCCCGGCCTCGGATCTGGAGAAGCTCCTGACGGCGGGCGGAAGATCATGAACTGGCTCAGCGATTACAAGGCGAAGCTCTGCAGCTCCGCGGACGCCGTGGCGCGCATCCGGAGCGGCAACCGCGTCTACTACGGCGGCAACGCGGCCATCCCGCAGGAGTTGATCCGCGCGCTCGCGGCGCGCGCCGGGGAGCTGGAGAACGTGCAGCTCACCCACGTGCTCCTGCTGGGCCAGGATCCGCTCTCCGCGCCCGGCATGGAGAAGGCCTTCCGGCACAACTCGCTCTTCGTGGGCCCCGCGGACCGCAAGGCGGTGAACGACGGCCGCGCGGACTACGTGCCCATCTTCCTGCACCACATCCCGCGGCTCTTCCGCGGCAAGGTGGTCCCGCTGGACGTGGCCATGGTGCAGGTGTCCCCGCCGGACGAGCACGGCTTCATGAGCCTCGGCGTGGAGAACCTGGCCTCCAAGGCGGCGTGCGAGGCCGCGAAGACGGTCATCGTGCAGGTGAACCCGAAGATGCCGCGCATTCTCGGGGACACCTTCCTGCACGTGGGGCGCGTGCACGCGGTGGTGGAGCACGAGGAGCCGCTGCCCACCCTGGAGATCGGCCCCGCGTCCGACGTGGAGAAGGCCATCGCGGCGAACATCCTCCCGCTCATCAAGCCCGGCGACACGCTGCAGATGGGCATCGGCGGCATCCCGGACTCCGTGTACGGGGCCCTGGAGGGCGCGCTGGACCTCGGGATCCACACCGAGATGATGTCGGACGGCGCCATGCGCGCCGTGGAGCGCGGCGTGGTCACCGGCAGCCGCAAGAACTTCCACACGGGCAAGATCGTCATCACGTTCGCCCTGGGATCGGCCGCGCTGTACGACTTCCTCGACAACAACCCGTTCATCGAGAGCCACCCCGTGGAGTACGTGAACGATCCCATCGTGATCGCGCGCAACGACGACCTGCTCGCGATCAACTCCGCCATCGAGGTGGATCTCACGGGCCAGGTCTGCTCGGACTCCATCGGGCCGATGATCTACTCCGGCTTCGGCGGCCAGGTGGACTTCATCCGCGGCGCGGCGCACTCGAAGGGCGGGCGTCCCGTGATCGCGCTGCCGTCGGCCGCGCAGGGCGGGAAGACCTCGCGCATCGTGCCGTTCCTGAAGCAGGGCGCGGGCGTGGTGACCAGCCGCGCGGACGTGCACTGGGTGGTCACGGAGTTCGGCGCGGTGAACCTGTTCGGGAAGAACCTGCGGGAGCGGGCGGAGGCGCTCATCGGGATCGCGCACCCGGACTTCCGGGACGAGCTCGTGCGGGCGGCGAAGGAGCGGAAGCTGCTGGCCTAGGACGACCCGCCCGGACAGGCCGGAGCGGCGGGATGGGAGTCGCCCGCACGCCTCGAGGCACTCGGCTACGCGGGGGACTGACCGCGCCAGCCGGTGGCCCGGGTGCGGCCCGCCCCCCCAAACGTCCTTGAGATCTGGACTTTTCTGTCATATATTGGCGGCACTCCTGAGGGAAGTCATGAGCCGAGTGTCCGACCCCCGCGGACCCCGATGACGCCCCGTCCCCCCGCGTGGCGTCGCTCCCTGGACTTCGCGGCCTGGCTGGCCGGCGGCGAGGCCCTGCCGCCCGCGCCCCCCGCCGGGCGGGACCCCGGTGTCCCGTTCTTCACCTGGCTGGCCGCCTCCGAGACGCTCCCGCCCCCGCCCGAGCCGCCGACCCGGCGCGAGGAGACGTGGCTCCGCTGGCTGTGCCGCCCCGACAAGCTGCCGCCCGCATCGCCCGGTCGCGAGGAGGGGACGTGAGACCCGACAGCCCGCTCGCCCACGCGAAGCACATCTTCCGGGTGTTCCTGGCGCTCGTCGCCGGCGTGATCGTGCTCGTCCTCGGGCGCTCGTTCTTCGTGCCGGAGACCTGGGGGCAGTACGGCGCCTACCGGGCCGCGGCGATCGGGCAGCACGACGAGCGGGCACCTCGCCACGGCGGGAACGCGTCCTGTGCGTCCTGCCACGACGACCGCGCCGCGGAGCTGGCAGCCGGCGGGCACGCGGCGCTCGCGTGCGAGGGCTGCCACGCCCCGCTCGCCGTGCACGTGGCGGGGGACGAGCTCCTTGCCGGGATGCCGATCCGCCGCGACGCGCAGCTCTGCCTGGACTGCCATGAGAGGCTGGACGCGCGTCCCGCCGCGCATCCGCAGATCAACCCGAAGCAGCACGTGCGGGACGAGGGCGGCGAGATCGGACCGGAGTCCTGCTTCGATTGTCATGAGGCCCACTCCCCTCTCTGACCGGATGAACGGAGCGCACATGGGAACCGAGCCCGCAGCGGATCGTGAGCGGACCGCGCCCGTGTCCGGGTCGCGGCGCGATTTCCTCCGGAGGATCGGCGGCACCGCCGTCTCGTTCGGAGTGGTGGGACTGATCCTCCCCGAGGACGTGGACGCCACCGTCCCCGAGTACGACTGGACGAAGCACCGCTGGGTGTACCTCATCGACACGTACAAGTGCATAGGGTGCGGCGCCTGCGTCCGCGCGTGCCGCGCCGAGAACGACGTGGCCGAGGGGTATTACCGCACCTGGATCGAGCGGTACGAGATCTCCACGGGCGGCGAGGCCTTCGTGGACTCGCCCGACGGCGGCGAGCGCGGATTCTCCCGCGCGGACACGGGACGGCGTCTGGAGAAGTCCTTCTTCGTGCCGAAGATCTGCAACCACTGCGACGCGACGCCCTGCACGCAGGTGTGCCCCGTGGGCGCCTCGTACAAGACGAAGGACGGCGCCGTCCTCGTGGACCGGGACCGCTGCATCGGCTGCGGCTACTGCGTGCAGGCCTGCCCCTACGGAAGCCGGTATCTCGACCCGCGCACGCGGACCGCGGACAAGTGCACGTGGTGTTACCACCGCCTCCGGAAGGGCCTGCGCCCGGC
The DNA here is from genome assembly GCA_964571855.1 of uncultured Gemmatimonadota bacterium. Lineage (GTDB taxonomy): Bacteria > ARS69 > ARS69 > ARS69 > ARS69 > CAYYFX01. The sequence continues at coordinate 130,219 of CAZNDO010000007.1, read as the reverse complement.
GTGCGTCACCGTCTGCCCCGTGGGCGCGCGCGTCTTCGGCGACATGCAGGACCCGGACGACCCGATCCACGGGATCCTGGCCACGAAGCGCGTGCAGGTCCTGCAGAAGGAGCTCTTGACCAAACCCCGCTGCTACTACGTCGGCCTCGACGCGGAGGTGCGCTGATGCTGCCGGAGATCACGGGGTTCCTGTTCCCGAACGACGTGCACATCCATTGGAGCCTCATGATCGTGATGTACCCGTACCTCACGGGGCTCGTGGCGGGATCGTTCCTGGTCTCGTCGTTCTACCACGTCTTCGGGCGCGAGGAGTTCAAGCCCCTCGCCCGGCTGGCCCTGGCCACGTCGGTGTGCTTCCTGGCGGTGGCCACGCTCCCCCTGCTGAACCACCTGGGCCACCCCGAGCGGGCGTTGAACATCGTGATCACGCCGAACTTCACGTCGGCCATGGCCGGCTTCGGGCTGCTCTACACCGGCTACCTGCTGATCGTGATCCTGGAGGTGTGGTTCGTGTTCCGTCCGGAGATCGTCCGGTACGCGGCGGAGTCGCGCGGGTTGCGGCGCCGGCTCTACTCCATGCTCGCGCTCGGGGTGTATGACGTCTCCCCGGAGTCGCTCCGGAACGACGGGAAGGTGATCCGGGTGCTGGCGGCCATCGGCATCCCGGCGGCCTGCCTGCTCCACGGCTACGTGGGCTTCCTGTTCGGCGCCCTCAAGGCGAACCCCTGGTGGTCCACGCCGCTCATGCCGGTGATCTTCCTGTTCTCGGCCATGGTCTCGGGCATCGCGTTGCTGATCGTCCTGTACCAGACGGTCGCGAAGGTGAAGGGGATCCCGATCGACGGCGTCGCGATCTCCGCGATGGCACGATGGCTGTGGCTCTTCCTCATCATGACGCTGACCCTGGAGATCCTGGAGATCATCACGCTGTCGTACGAGAAGGCGGAGGAGTGGGAGGTGATCGGCTACCTCCTCACGCACCAGCTCTCCATCTCGTTCATCTCCATCCAGATGGTGCTGGGGGGGCTGATCCCGTTCATCCTGCTCATGCTGCTCGTGCTCATGGACCGCCGGCTGCACGACCAGGTGAGGAACACGCTGGCGATGGTGGCGTCGCTGCTCCTGCTGCTGCAGGTGCTGGCCATGCGCTGGAACGTGGTGATCGGCGGGCAGCTCTTCTCCAAGAGCATGCGCGGGTTCCGCGAGGCCTACCACCCCGGGCTGTTCGAGAAGGAGGGCGTCCTGGCGGCCGTGGCGATCTTCGTGCTGCCGTTCCTGCTCCTGGCCCTGTTCGAGAAGCTGCTGCCGATCTTCCGCACGTCCCGCGAGCCGCACGCCTCCGCCTGACCGGACGGACCGGCCGGCCTGCCCGTGCGCGGCCGCCGGTCAGCCCGGCTCCTCGTCCCAGCGCGGACGCCGGCCGATGTCCAGGTCCAGGCAGAACCGCGGCGCCGGCCGGAATCCCTCGCGCTGGAAGAACGTCAGGAGATGGGGCGAGTTCCAGCTCACCTCGGTCCGGAGTTGTCCCACGCCGATCCCGGCGAGATTCGTGCAGAGCTGATCCAGGAGCGCGCGGCCCACCCCCCGGCCCTGGAAGTCCGGATCCACGTCCAGCGTGTCCAGGACCGCCGCGGGCTCCAACGTCCCGAATTCCCCGTAGAAGACGCGGGCCAGCAGGAAGCCGCAGAAATACCCGTCCACCTCCGCGGCCAGGGACACCTTGATGCCGGTCTCCTGGAGGTTCTGCTGCAGCTTCACGCGGAAGAATTCCTCGCGCCGGCGTCCGGTGACCTTCGCGTCGAGCTGGATCACCCGGGCGAGATCCTCGGGCTTCAGACCGCGCACGAGCACGGCCCTGCTTCCGGTTTCCGATCCCAGCGTCATGTCGTCCTCCGGAAAGGGCCGGCCCGCGGGCCGGCCGAGGGGAACGTTCAACCGATCAGCTGGCCGCCGTCCACGCGGAGCACCTGCCCCGTGACGTGGCGGCTGGCGTCGGCGGCGAGGAACAGGATGGCCCGCGCCACGTCGTCCGGTGCTCCGAGGCGGCGCAGCGCGGACTCCTCCTCGCCGCGCCGCCGGGCTTCGTCGGGGAGGCCGGCGGTCATGGGGGTCTCGATCCAGCCGGGGGCCACCACGTTCACGCGGATCCCGAACGCACCCGCCTCGCGCGCCGCAGTCCGCGCCAGCCCGTGGAGCCCGGCCTTGCTCGCCGCGTAGTTCGCCTGGCCCGCCTTGCCGCGCTCCCCGTTGATCGAGGAGACGAGCACCACGGATCCGCCGCCGAACTCCCGCATCCAGGGGACGGCGTGGCGCAGCAGGTGGAACGCCGAATCCAGGTTCACCCGCAGCACCTCGCTCCAGTCCGCCGGCGCGAGCTTCCACAGCATGCGGTCCCGCGTGATCCCGGCGCAGTGGGCCACCACGTCCAGCCGCTCGAAGCGGGATCGCAGCGCCCCGAACAGCCCGTCGACGGACGCGGCATCGCCGATGTCGCACGCGAACGGGATCGCGCCCTCCGGCGCCGCCACGCCGGGACGGTCCACGCAGGCCACCTGCGCCCCGGCCTCGCGGAAGCGGCCGACCGTCGCGGCGCCGATCCCTCCGCCCCCGCCGGCCACGACCGCCACCCGCCCCTCCAGCGACAGCAGCCGGTCGAGCGGTGTCTCCGTCATGGAACGGCCTTCGCGGCGAAGGAGATGCCCTGGGCGGCCAGACGCCTCGCGCGGAACGCTCCCCAGATGGCGGCCCCCAGCGCCCCCGCGAGCACCGAGTCCTCGTGCGTCCGGATCGTGAAGGGGGCGTTCTGCTCGAGGGCGAGCTTGCCCAGCGCGTCCACGAGTCCCGCATCCCGCGACAGCCCGCCCGTGACCAGGACGACGCCGCGCGCCTTGACCGACGTGAGCAGGCGCAGGTAGCGGCCCGCCATGGACTCGTGGATGCCGCGGATGATGTTCGCGGTGGAGATGCCGCGGGAGACCATGTTGATCACGTCGGTCTCCGCAAGGACCGCGCAGATCGACGAGCAACGCTCGGGGTCGTCCGCCCGCAGCGAGAGCGGACCGATCTCGTCGATCGTGATGCCCAGGTAGCGGCAGATGTTCTCCAGGAACTGCCCGGAACCGGACGCGCACTGGCTGGTCATGCGGTAGCCGAGCACCTTGGCCCGCTCGTCCATCAGGACCGCCCGCGCGTGCAGCGCGCCGATGTCCAGGACCGCCCGCGCCTCCGGGTCCAGGAACAGTCCGCCGCGGGAGTGCGTGGTCATCCCGTAGAAGTGGCCGGTACGCAGTTCCAGGACGTCGCCCTCTCCCGTGGTGGCCACGTAGTGGAGGCTCTCCGCGGGCCAGGCGGCCCGCCCCCGGCACGCGTCGAACAGCTCCTCGGCCACGGCCCGGGGGTCGCGCCGGCGGATCCTCTCCGTGGCCGATGCGAGGACGCGGGCGTCCCCGTCCTCGCCGCTCTCCACCAGGACCACCTTGACCGCGGAGGAGCCCACGTCGATCCCGGCCGCGCGCAGGACCGCGGGGATGCCGGTGCCGGTCATGACGCAACCCCCGCGGCCGCCCCGGGCTCCCTCGTCCACTCGCGCCGCGCGAACAGCGCGGCCCCCAGGGCGCCGGTGTAGATGCTGTCGGGGGAGATGTTGATCCGCATCGCGCCGTAGTTCTCGTCCACGAGCCCGCGCAGCGACTCGACGGCCGCCGGGTTGCGCGCCACGCCGCCGGTGAAGGTGAACTCCTCCGTCACGCCGCCCGAGCGCGCGAGGAGCGACATGGCCCGCAGGATGATGGCCCGGTGCAGCCCGGCGAGGATGTCCTCCCGCTTCTCGCCCAGGGAGAGGCGCTCGCGAAGCTCCGCTCCGGCGAAGACCGTGCACGTGGAGTTGATCCGGACCGTCCGCGTGGACTGCCGCGCCAGGGGACCCAGCTCCTGCACGCCGAGGTTCATCTCGTCCGCGATGTAGCCGAGGTACCTGCCGCAGCCGGCCGCGCACCGGTCATTCATCTGGAACGACGTGACGATCCCGTCGGCGTCCACCTGGATCGCCTTCGTGTCCTGTCCGCCGATGTCCAGCACGGTGCGCGTGGCGGGGAACATGCGGTGCGCCCCGAGCCCGTGGCACAGGATCTCCGAGCGGATCTGTTCCTTCGGGAAGGGCAGCGTGGCGCGACCGTAGCCGGTGCCGACGTGCCGCACGACCGCCAGCTCGCGCCCGGCCGCCTCGCGCGCGACCTCCACCACTTCGGGCCCGATACCCGGTACCGTGGCGACCGCGTTGCGCACGTGGGCCGGGAAGTCCGCCGATGCGGGCGGCACGTTCTCCACCTGCAGGATCGCCTTGTCGAACAGCCCGAGCAGCCGGTTGAAGTCCGCGCCGGCGTCGCGGGCCAGCGCCTCGGCCAGCGGATGGTAGCGGCTGGCCAGCAGGTCGCGGAAGAAGTCGCTGCGCCGGACCGTGCCCGCGCCGAACAGCTCCGCGGTCTCGGCCCGCAGCGTCTCCAGGATGGTGGTCACGTGCCCGGCCAGCCCGTTGGCCGAGCCGCGGACCTCGGGGAGCGCGCGCACCTTCTCCTCGAAGACGTCCAGCTGGCTCCGGTACTGCTGCTCGCGGAACCGGCGTCCCAGCTCCTCCAGCACCGCCTCGGTGCGGTCCGCGGCCAGGCCGGCCGCGCGCAGGCCGGACTCGACCAGGCCGAACCTCGTGTCGATCATGGCCTCGCTCACCGCCACGTCGCAGGCCACGGTGTAGTTGCTCCGGCTGTTCGTGATGCCGCGCCCCAGGACGCCCCCGCCCTCGTCCAGCACGACCGCCTTCGTCGTGGTGGAGCCGAGGTCGATCCCCACGCAGCACTTCATGCGCGCACCCCCGAGCGCTTCTGCTCGATCATCTGGAAGTAGGATTCCAGCCGGTTCTTGATGTTGGACGCGGAGAAGTAGCGGGGATCCACCAGGTCGCTCTCCACGAATCCGGCGGGCCGGCCCGTGCGGGACTCCACCTCGCGCAGCATCATGAGCTGGCCCGCGCTGAACGAGTTGCAGCTCTTGATGGAGTTCACGAGCAGCCCGTCCGCGTCGTACTCCTCCAGGTAGCGCACGAGCATGTCCACGCGCGACGGGAGGTTCAGGTTCGTGTAGCAGCCCATGCAGTAGTCGGCCAGCGTCTCCAGCGGCCGGTCCGGATCGTGCCGGAAGCCGAAGTCGTACACGCCGCCCACCTTCGTGTAGGTGGACGCCACCACCACCGCCCCCTCGTCGGCGAACATCCTCCAGAAGGCGCGGAAGTCGGTCCAGTTCGGCGGACCCTCCACCACGAGCCGGAAGCGCTCCTCCTTCATCACGCCTTCCGGGGTCACCGGACCGAGCCGCTGCTCGATGCGCTCGGCGACCTCCGCCCGCAGCGCGCGGTAGTAGCCCACCGCCTCCTCCGTGCCGCGGAACGCCGTGAAGATCGGGCCGATGTAGTACACGCCGCCGAAGTAGGCGTCGATCGGCGAAGGACGGTTCCTCGCGGACTGCAGCACCCAGACCAGGTCGTCCTCCGCGCGCGCGGACCGGGCCAGCATCTCCCTCAGCCGGTCCTCGTCGTAGGGCCGCCCGGACACCCGCTCCAGCGCGGGGATCACCTTCTCCCGCAGCTGGTCCACGACGTAGCGGCGCATGGATTCCGTGACGTGCCCGTTCGCCTGGTACGGCACGTGCAGCATCGCCACCGGGCAGCCGTACTCCTGCCGGAGGATCTCGAACCACTTCATGAACGTGAAGCAGCCCGTGTAGGAGAGCAGCAGGAGGTCCGGATCCGGCAGCCGCTGGCCGGTGGGGCCGACGTTCCCGGAGCGCTTCATGCCCAGGTCGCACTTCACGTACGTGCAGACGTCCTCCGAGTGCCCGGCCTTCTCCGCGAGCGCGATGTAGTCGCGCGACTTGCCGCGCATCGCGCTCTGCAGCGCGTTGATCTCCGGCAGCACCGGCAGCAGGTCGAAGCTGCGGACCAGCTCCGTGAGGTTGCCGGGAACGAACGTGTAGACGTTCTTCTCGCCGGTCTCCGGCGCGTTCTCCAGCCGCGTGTAGTGCTCCGCCAGCATGGTCTTCTGCCGCAGCTGGCTGTCGTCCTTGTGGGCCGGCGCGGCTTCCCTCCGTCCCGCCGCCTGCGGAAGCTCCGTCATGCGACCTCCCCGCTCCAGAGCTTGATGGAATCGGCGAACGTGCCGGCCTGCTCCCGGATCACCTGGAACTGCCCGCTGTTCTCGGCGAACTTGAACGCGGTCCAGGGGATGCCGGCCCTCTCCACCGCGGCCACCGCCATGGGCTGGTCCAGCAGCGCCGGGTCGCAGAAGCTCGCCGCGCAGAAGAGGACCCCCTCGGCGCGGCTGTCCCGGACCCGGGCGACGAGGCTCGCGCCCTTCTCGTCCTCGTCGATGTACCGCGTCGGGCTGTCGATCGACTGCCGCAGGAACGCGGTCACGAGGGCGTCCAGGGGGTCGCCCGCGGCGTCGATGTCCCCCTCGATCCAGCGGTGCACCTGCACGAAGTCGTCGTCCACGATGTAGCAGCCGGACCGCTCCAGCGTCTTGATGAGCCCGAGCGGCGGCTGCTCGCAGAAGGACCCGGTCACCACCACGCGGGCCTGGTCCTTGGGCTGCCGCGTCCCGTCCGCGCGCACGAGGCGGAGGTACCGCTCCAGCAGCTCCGTGAACTCCTCCACCGGGAGCACGATCCCGGCGCGGAGCACGACGTAGAGCTCGGAGGTGGGCACCTTCCAGGGCTGCTCACGCCGGAGCGCGTAGACGTCGCGCACCAGGCGGCGGTTGCGGTTGTACGCGGCGATCGAGTCGCGCAGCGCCGCGGCGTCGTACGGCCGCGCGCCGCGCGCGGCCAGCTCCGCCGAGAGCTCCTCCAGCTCGGTCCGGTAGAAGCGTCCCCCGATGGACGCCTCGAACGTCTGCGGCACGTCCAGGTACCGGATGACCTTGTCCGGGAACTTCATCCTCCAGATGCCGGAGAGGTTGCGGATCACGTCGCAGATCGCGGGGAAGAGCATGCCGTCCAGGCATTCCAGCGCGCCGTTCAGCCCCAGCTCGATCGTGCTGCGCGGGATGTGGCAGATGTACGACTGGTAGAACGCGTCCCCGCGGATGATCTCCAGGTCCTCGCCGCCGCCCATGATCCCCACGGGCAGGACGCCCTGCGCGTGCAGCAGCTCCCGCGGCACGTAGATCGGCATGTAGCCGACCGCGAGCCCGCCGGTGCGTCCCTTCCAGCGCCGCACCGCGCCGAAGCGCAGGTCGCGCACCAGCTCCTCCGCCTCGGCGACCAGGACGTCGATCGCATCCGCGCTCATTCGTTCCTCCAGGAAGGTGCGCGCTTCTCGACGAAGGCTCGCAGGCCCTCTTCCGCGTCCCGCGTGGCCATCAGCTCGTCCACGTACAACCGCTCGGCCGCGTCCAGCGCCTCGCCGAACCGCGCGGTCCAGCCGACCCGCGCCGCCCGCACCGCCAGGCGCAGGCTCGCGGCGGAGCGCGGCAGGTGGTTCGCCCGCGCGTACTCCAGCGCCGCGGCGGTCGGATCCGGCACGACCGCGTCGACGAGCCCGAGCCGCTCCGCCTCCTCCGCGCCGACGATCCGGCCGGAGACGCACAGATCCTCCGCCCGGGCGCGGCCGAGCCGCTCCGGAAGGACCACCGAGGCCACCGGCGCGAACACGCCGAGAACGATCTCCGGCTGGCCCAGCAGGGCGTCCGGCGCGGCGAACACGCGATGCGCGAACGAGACCAGCTCCAGCGCGCCGCCGAGGCACCGACCGCGGACCGCCGCGAGGATGACCACGGAGGAGTCGAGCATGGCGCGGAACATCGCGTGGAAGGACGGGATCATCCGCTCGAACGCACCCGGCAGGTGCTCCTCCACGCTCGCGCCGAAGCTGAAGTGGTCGCCGTCCGCATCCAGGACGACGACCTTGACCGAACGGTCGTCGCGCACCTGCGCGAACGCCGCGGTGAGGGCGGCGATCTTGGCCGCGTCCAGGACGTTCGCCTTCGGGGTCGCCAGCACGAGGCGCCGGACGGCGCCCCCTTCGAGGGCTTCGACCCGGACACCGCCTTCCGCCGCGACGCCGGCGCTCACTTGCGCACCCTTTCCGCCCCGGCGGCGCGGTGCGCGCCGGCCAGGACCTCCTCCACGAGCTCGTCGTCCCAGGTGCGCCCCTCGGCCAGGCGGCGGCGCAGCAGCAGGAAGTCCGCCTCGCGGCAGTCCCTCCCGCCCTCGTTGAACGCGCGGAACCCGGCCCGGGCCTCGGTCATCATGTTGAGACCCAGCCACGCGCGGTTCGACTCGCGGTTGCGGTCCCAGTGCTCCAGCTTGTGCTTGCGCAGGCTCTCGATCGTCTTCGCGAGGCAGCCCGGCATCGTCATCGCGAGGGAGTACGTCAACTCGTCGATCACCGCGTCGAGCGCGGTCAGGTCCACCGTCCCGGCCTGGAGCCTCGCCTTGCCGGCGGCCAGCGCGTCGCCCTCCTTGCGCGTCCCGTAGACGATGCGGCCGCGGTCGTCGATCCAGCGGTCGATCACGACCAGCGGGTTCGGCACGAACCCGCCGTCCACGCGCAACACCGGGACCGCCCGGGTGATCAGCCCCAGGCGCAACGCCTCGTATGCCGTCCACGGCTTGCACAGCGTGCAGCTCTCCATGGCGGCCTCGATGCCGACGAACAGCGGCAGGAAGTCCGTGCTGCCGCCGTCCGGCGCCGAGCCGTGCCGCGGTCCGGCCTGGCCGAAGAGCGCGAGATCCGACGCGATGGAGAAGTCGCACGCCATCCCGATCTCCTGGCCGCCCGCGATCCGCATGCCGTTCACGCGGCACAGGACCGGCCGGTCGCAGTGCAGGATGGCGGTGACCATGTCGTTGAACAGCCGCATGTACTGGCGGTACTCCTCGGGACGACCCGCGTAGTACTCCGCGTACTCCTTCGTGTTGCCGCCGGTGCAGAACGCCTTGTCCCCCGAACCCGTGAACACCACGGCCACGCAGGCGCGGTCGTTGGACGCGCGGCGCATGCCCGCGATCACGCCCTTGATCATCCCGGTCGTGTAGGAGTTGAGCTGCCGCGGGTTGTCGAGGGTGATCCACACGTTGTGGAGCCCGTCGGCCGGGATCCCGCCGGGCGTGCGCAGAGGCCGCTGCTCGTACCGGACGCCTTCCACGTCCCCGGGAGGCGAAAGGTCGTGGTCCTTGAACGCGAAGGGCATCGTGCCTCCTCAGGGCTCGGGAACGAGGATCACGCGGCGGCGCGCGCGCCGCGCGTGGATGTCCTCGAAGGTGTCGTTGATCGCGGAAAGTCCCCGGACCTCGACGAACGGCTCCAGCCGGACCTTGCCGGCCAGCACGAGGTCCACGATGGCCGGGTAGTACTCGGGAAGGCAGCCCCAGTTCCCGCGGGCCGTTGCGTCCAGCGCCATCAGGTTCGACAGCCGGAGCTCCACCTTCGCGCCCGTGAACCCGATCACGGAGAGGTGGCCGCCGTGGCCGAGCAGACCGAACGCGGTGGACTGCCCGCCCGGCGTGCCGGAGCACTCGAAGATCCTCGTCCGCCACGTGGGAACGCGGTGCTCCTTCGCGAACGACTTCACGGCGTCCTTGAGCTCCTTGAACTGCATCGTGTCCGACCGCAGGGTCACGTGGGCCCCGTGCTCCGCGACGAGCTCCAGCCGCGCGGCGTCCACGTCGATCGCCACGACCTTCGCACCGAGCGCCGCCGCCACCTGGATGCCGAACCCGCCCACGCCGCCGGCGCCGACGAACACCGCCAGGTCCCCCTCATCCAGCCCGCTGCGGCGGATGGCCTGGTACGGCGTGGAGACGGCATCGGCGATCACGGAGAGATGCAGGAGCTCCAGCCCCGCCGGGTTCCGCTTCCGGTCGCGCAGATCGGGGACGGGACAGAGCCCGACGGCGGGGACGCGCACGTGCGACGCGAAGCCGCCGTGGACGTCGTTGCCGGGGAAGATCTGGCGCGGGCAGATGGAGCCCTGCCCGGCGGCGCAGGCATCGCACGTGCCGCACGGGATCACCGCCGGAACCACCACGTCCCGGCCGATCCACGTCTCGGCCCCGGGCCCCGCCTCCACCACCGTGCCGCTCACCTCGTGCCCGAGCGTGAGCGGGAACGGCTTGCGGGTCGGAACGCCATCGTAGAAGAACCCGAGATCGGTGTGGCAAACCCCGCACCCGGCCACGCGGATGAGCGCCTCGCCGGGACCGGGGATCTCGTCGCGCTCCTCGAGGGCCATCGGCCGCCCGGGCTCGCGCACCGTCCAGCCGCGCACGTTCATACGGCCTCCCTCGCCCCGGGCGCTTGCGCGGCGCGCCGTATGGCGGCCACGATGTCCTCGGCCTCCAGCACGCGCTGCGAGGACTTCGCCGCGGCAAGCACCTCCCGCACCACTTCCGGCCCGTGCGGCAGCCCGCGCGACGAGAGGTAGTGGATCACGTTCGAGGCGCCGGACATCGGCCCCACCTCGATCTCCTGGGTCCGGCCGATCCAGCTCGCGGGTACGCCCGAATAGACGCGATCCGCGAGCCAGTCCTTCCCGCGCCGCTGGGCCTTGATCACCGCCGCTGCGTGGACTCCGGTCGCGGTGCGGAACGCGTCGCGCCCCACGATCGGCGCGTTCATCGGCACGCTCACGCCCGTCGCGCGGGATACCGCGTCCACGTACTCCGGGAGCACCGAAAGGTCGTCGTCGCGGATTCCCAGCAGCTTCAGATTGACGAGGAGTTGCTCCATGGGCGTGTTGCCCACGCGCTCCCCGACGCCGAGCGCGGTGCCGTGCACGCGCGTCGCCCCGGCGTGGATCGCGGCCAGCGTGTTCGCGACGTCGAGCCCGCGGTCCCGGTGGCCGTGCCAGTCGATCCCCACCGAGTCCCCCACGCCCAGCTCGTCCAGCAACGCGCGCACCCAGCCGACCAGGTTCCGCACGCCCTCCGGCACCGCGGCACCCACCGTGTCGCACAGGCAGAGCCGCTTCGCTCCGGACGCCACCGCCTCGGTGAGCAGGACCCGCAGATGATCGGGGGACGATCGGATCGTGTCCTCGGTGACGTACATCACCGGGAGCCCCTCCGACACGCCGAAGCGGACGGCCTCCCGCGTGCAGCGCAGGACGTGCTCCAGGTCCCACTCCTCCGCGTACTGCCGGATCGGGCTGCTGCCGATGAAGAGGCACGCCTCGATCGGCACGCCCGTACGCTGCGAGATCTCCGCCATGGGCTGGATGTCTGCCAGCACCGTGCGCCCGGCGCAGTTCGGACGGATGCGAAGCCGCTCGCGCGCGATCTCCTTGCAGAGGGAGTCGACCGCCTCGAACTGCCGCGGGCCGGCGCCCGGCAGTCCCACATCCGCCGTCTCGATCCCCAGGCGGTCCATGAGCCGCAGGATCCCGATCTTCGCGTCGATGGGAGGATCGACGACGGACGGGCTCTGCAGGCCGTCGCGCAACGTCTCGTCGTCGAGCATCACGACCGGGGGATGGTCGAAGCGGTGCGGGCCGGCCACGGCCCAGTCGTGGACCAGGTCCTCGTCGGCCGGGGCGCCCGCGGAGGACCCGACGCGGGCGTCGCGGACAGGCCCCGTCAAGACACGCCCGACGGGCCGGAGCACCGGGCCCGCTCGTACAGCGCCCGCGCCCCGGCGGCGTCGCCCTGCGCCTCGCGGATCCGGGCCAGGTGGTACGCGCTCGAGACCTCGTCGACGCCCTCATCCAGACTGCGCTGGAACTCGCGCGCCGCCGCCGCATGATCCCCGCGGCGTTCGTGGATCACGCCGATGTGGTACCGCGCCATCAGGTACTCGGGGGTCAGCGTGCTGCACTGCTCGAAGTGGTCCAGGGCCTCGTCCAGCTGCCCCGCGTGGAAGCAGGACAGCGCCAGGCGGTAGTGCGCGGCGTTGTACCGCGGGTCGAGCTCCAGGCAACGGCGGAATGCCCGCTGCGCCTCGGTCATGTTGCCGCGGTGGTACCAAGCGACCCCGAGGTCGTACGCGCACTGGATGAAGCGCGGCGCGAACGCCAGCGCCGCCTCGTAGCGCGCGATCGCGAGATCCAGCGTTCCCTGGTGGAAGTACATCGAGCCCAGCATGTGGTTCGCGATCACGTTCGCCGGCTCGGCCTCGACGAGCCGCTCGAGTTGCCGCCGCGCGTCGCGAGGGTCGCCGTCGCGCTCCGTGGCGTAGGCGAGGATGATCCGCTGGTCGACGTACGCGTCGCGAAGGAACGCGCCGCACTCGGCGCAGTACTTCGCCGAATCCGATGCCTCGTAACCGCACCGGGAACACCGCATGGGGTCCGCCTTTCGTCCGGGTCCGGAACCGGGCGGACACGCGTCCGCCGTGTCGACGCGGCCAGGGTACCGCGCACGGGACGGGAAAAGAAGACCTCCGTGTCCGAAACAGACCGGGCCGGCCCGGCCACACGGCGCCACGGCGGCCCGAATCCCGAGGCAACGTCTTGTTCCGCAACAAGTTGTCCGTCGCCCCGCCGGACCGCGAGCCGGCGCCCCGGCGCGGCGGCTAATGCATCCGCACCAGCTTCCGCGCGACGGTGCGCCCGTCCCGCTCGAGACGCAGGAAGTAGACGCCGCCGGCCACGATCCGTCCGCGATCGTCCCGTCCGTCCCACACGACCGCGTGCGTCCCGCGCTCCCCGTGCGCATCCACGAGCCGGGCCACGAGGCGCCCTGCGGCGTCGTGCACCGAGAGGCGCACCGGCCCCGCCTGCGGGACGGCGTACGTGATGCTCGTGCGCCCGGCGAACGGGCTCGGAACCGCGCGCAGTTCCGGGGTACCCGCGGTCGCCACCACCGGCGCGCCGACGACCGCGGTCGTGTCCACGCCGGCCACCGTCGCCATCGTGGCCACCGCGATCCGCGTCACGTCCGCGATCAGCGCCATGTCCAGGAGCGCCACCGTGTCCGCCGTGCGGTGGTGCTGCGGGGGCGCGGGCTCCCAGGTCTCGATGCCGCAGATCGCGTCGAAGCCGCGGGTCTGGAAGGGGTAGTGGTCGCTCCAGTTGCACGTGTCGCAGAACCAGTGGTACGTGGGCAGCGACGGCGCGTACGTGGCCGCCATCTGGGCCGCCACGTCGCCCAGCCAGGCGGAGTTCCCGTTCGAGAAGATGCGGAAGTAGTCGTCGTTCCAGCCCACGCAGTCCAGGTTGACCACGCCGGCGATGTTCTCGCCGCGCTCCAGCGCGCGCGCCGCGTACGCGTGGGAGCCCACGAGCCCCTGCTCCTCCCCCGAGAAGCAGATGAAGGTGATGCTTCGGCGGTACCGCGCCGCCGCCAGGCGACGCGCGGCCTCCACGATCGCCGCGGTGCCGGAGCCGTTGTCGTCGGCGCCGGGCGCGTAGGTCTCCGACGTCTGCGAGACCGAGTCGAAGTGGCCCACGAGCAGCACGGCCTCGTCCGGATCCGTCGTTCCGGGCAGCGTGGCCACCACGTTCTCCCAGCCGTCGAGGATGCCGGAGCTCCGGTTCAGCCAGGACGCGCCGCCGTCCGTCGTCGTCAGGATCGCTCCGGAGTTGCCGGTGACCCACGCCGCGCCCGGCCCGACCGCCTGCACCGCGAGCAGCGAGACCGTGCCGAGCGGCGACGTCCGCGGCACCCACGTGGCGCCGCCGTCCGTGGTACGGACGATCGTGCCCAGCGTTCCCACCGCCCAGCCGTCGGCCCCGTCGACGAAGGAGACGGCGTTCAGCGTGGACGTCGTGCCGGAGGACTGCGGCTGCCACGTCGCGCCCCCGTCGGCAGTGGCCACGATCGCTCCGCCCGCGCCGGCGGCCCAGCCGGAGGCGCCGGCGAACGACACACGGTACAGATCGCGCGTGGTCCCGCCGTCGCGCACGCCCCAAGTGGCGCCGCCGTCCGTCGTGCGAAGCACGGTCCCGGCCGCGCCCACCGCCACCGCGACGTTCGCGTCGAACGCCGCGACGTCGTACAGGAGCGCGGTGACGCCGCTCGCCTGGTCCGCCCACGTGACGCCGCCGTCGGTCGTGCGCAGGATCACGCCGTCGCGCCCCACGATCCAGCCCTCGCCGGTCGGAAGGACGTCCACGGCGCTGAGACGCAGGGTGGCGCTGCTGGTGCGCCGGGTCCACGTCCGCCCGCCGTCCGACGACGCGGCGATCATCCCCAGCGTGCCCACCATCAGCCGCTCGTCCCCGGACACCGCGTCGATGTCGTAGTACGTCCCGTCGTAGTCGCTCACGCCGCCGCGGGCCTCCTCCCACCACACCCCGTCCACCGAGTGCAGCACCCGCCCGTTCCCCCCGGCGAGGACGCCGCCACCCTCCGGGGCGAGCTGGATGGCCGACAGCCCCCACATGAACCGGAAGTAGTGCGGCGACACCTCGTACCCGAAGCCGGCGAAGACCCCGCGGAGGAACTCGGCCGCGTGCTCCCCCCCGGCACTGCCCGACAGGCGCGTGGACAGCAGGGTCGGGACGCCCGCCAGCTCCACCGGCACCTCGCCGGTGAGCCGGTCCAGGAACGCGGCGATGGAGTCCGCGTCCACCGCCGCCGTCAGGGCCGCGATCGTGGAGTCGGCGGCGCCCCGGAGGACGAGCGGCGCGGGCGAGGGCCTCCTCGGGGCATCCAGGGGGGCGACACCCTCGGGAAGATCGGCGGCCGGGGTGTTGCCGGCCGCCAGGAGAAGGATGGCGCCCATCCGGGCGGCGGCACGGGCCGGGAACGCGAGCATGCGGCGGGACATACGCCCTCCTGGGTGCGGGATCGAGCCGCATCCAGCGTAGTCGGGCGACCTCCGGGAAACAAGACCTGCAAGTCCTGTTTTCGGGTCAGCCGCGGTCGAGGCGCCCGGCGATCCGCGTCGCGTTCGCCATCAGAGTGAACGTGAGGTTCTTCGCGGGGAGGAACGGGAACGTGGTCCCGTCCACGAAGGTCAGCCCGCGGAAGTCCCGGCTGGCCCCGTCCGGCGTGGTGGTGAACGGCTCGTCGGCGCGTGTCATCGGCAGCGTGCCCGCGTAGTGCACGCTCGCGCCCATCGGGCGCACGTGCACCATGGGCGGCGGGACGAACGCGCCCAGCGCGGCCAGGGCCTTCCGCACGCGCGCGAGCGTCCGGCCGATGCGGGCCCGCTCGCCCAGCGGCGGCTCGTAGTGGATCACCAGGGGCGCCTCCTGCCCGGGCGCCGCGGCCGCCGGCTCCACCCAGCAGTTGCCCCGCCGCCGGTCCGGGAAATTCACGTTCACGAGCCCGAGCGCCGCGTGCACGTCGCGGAAGATCGCGAGGCCCGTGCGCAGGTCCACCGGCAGGCTGCCCACGATGGGATGGATGGACGCGGTCTTCAGCGTGGTCACGAGCGCGTGCACGTGGTCCCGCGGGTCATGGCCGTCGAAGCCGAACGCGAGCTGGTGGTACTGGTACGTGCGCGGATCGTGCCGGCGGCGGATCATGCGCCACGTGAGGAACGGCACCAGCACCTGGCGGTTGTCCATGAGGCCGGCCAGCCGCCGCGACTCGCCGGTGGCCGCGCGCCACGTCTCCAGGAAGATGCGCGAGCTGGCCAGCGTGCCCGCGCCCAGGGCCACGTGATCGGCCACGACCTCCTCGGCGCCGCTCCCGTCCACGCGCTCGCAGACCACGGCGCGCACGTGGCGCGCGTCGTCCGTGCGCAGGCGCACCGCGCGCCGCCCGCCGAGGTACTCGAGTCCCGGTCTCCGCAGCAGCGCGCGCAGCGTGACGGACGGCGTGTACAACGACTCCGTCGGGCATCCGGTGAGGCATCGTCCCAGCAGCCCGCATCCCCTGCGTCCCAGGTCGTCCGCGGGCAGCACGGCCACGCGCGAGCGCCCGAACGTCACGCCCTGCGCCCGCAACGCGTCCCGGCGTTCCGCGTAACGCTCCAGCAGCAGCGCGGAGTGCTCGTCCAGCGGCAGCGCCGGCCTCAGGTGCCGGTGCACGGGGAAGTGGCGCGCCATGTCGTCCTCCGCGCCGGAGATCCCGATGCGCTCCGCCACCGCGTCGTACGCGCGCGCGAGGTCGTCCCACGGGAACGGGAAGTCCGCGATCTCCTCCGCGCGGAACGGGTACGCGCCGGCGGTCCAGGTCTCGGCCAGCCCGCCCTGCGCGTGCGAGAGCAGCGGCGCGAAGCCCTCGGCCTTCAGTCCCGCCTCCGCCGCGTTCTCGAACACGTAGCGCTTGTCGGGCGGGAAGCCGTAGTACTCCCCTTCGCCTCCGGGATACGTCAGCGACTCGAACCGTGCCCCGAGGAGGTGCGCCACGGGATCCTCGAGGTTCCGCTTGAGATCCTCGAAGGAGTCCTCGGGGCGGACCGCGGGCGGCCGCTCGTTCCCCACGTCCACCATGACCACCTGGTGGCCGCGCTCCAGCGCGGTCTGCGCGAAGTGCACCGCGCTCGCCCCCGAGCCCACGACCGCGATCCTCACGACGGATCCGCCTCGCGCGAACCCCGTCCGCCCAGCATCCAGCGCGGTCCGATCACGAACGCGGCGGCGAGCAGCAGCGCCGCGAACGCCGCGCCGCGCACGACGAGCGCGCGTGCGAACGCCGCGTAGCCGCCCGGCGCGGGGACGTCGATCCGTTCGCTGTCCGGGCCGCTCTCCAGGATCGCCAGCGCCAGGACGAGCTTGCGGCGGAGCACGCCGTGCCGGTCGAACGCGGCGGCCCACGCGTCGGCGAAGCGCAAGGGCCACGGCCCGCCGCGCGCGATCTGCACCAGGACGTCGTCCTCGTCGTCCGTGGACCGGAGCGGCCCGAAGCTCCCCGCCTCGTGGGCGCGGACGTACGCGGCGGTCACCGCGGGCGACGCCGGCAGTCCCGCGAGGTGGCGCACGAGGAGCGCGCACTCCGCCTCCAGCGTCTCCCGGTCGGCGGCATCCGGCGCGCCGCCCGCGGCAACGGCGGTCCGCACGCCGACCGCGTCCGCCGGTCGCCCCGCCGCCGCCGCGATCTCCGCGGTGATCTCGCGCACGCCCTTGCGCGCCGCGGTCTCCGCGGGGTCGGCGCCCTCCTTCGCCACGGCGTCGTGCCGGAACGCGTACAGCTGGCCGGCGGTCACCGGCATCACCGGGCGCAGGGCCGGCTCCAGTGCCGCGAGGAACGGGATCAAGGCGCCCAGCGGCACCGCCACCGCCGGCCCGTCCGTGCCACGCAGCGCCACCCGCAACCCGCGCAGCAGCTCGCCGAAGAGCACCACGTCCCGGCCGCCCGCGTCCTCGGTCCGCTCGCCCAGCGCGCCCGCCGCGAGCCGCGCGGCCACGAGCGCGGCCACGTCCGTCACGTGCACGGGCTGCACGCGCGACGTCCCGCCCCCGAAGAGCGGCAGGAACGGCGCGCACGCCAGCTTCGCGAGGCTCTCCCCCACCGGGGAGCCCGGGCCGAAGACCACCGTGGGCCGCAGGACGAGCCAGTCCAGCCCCGAGTCGCGCACGAGCAGCTCCGCGCGCGCCTTCGACCGCGCGTACGGGTAGTGCTGCATCTCCGGGTACGCGGCGGCGATCGTGCTGATGTGCAGGAAGCGCGGGACGCGCGCGGCGCGCGCCGCGGCGAGCAGCCGGCGCGTGCCCTCCACGTTCGTCTCGTCCAGGTCGCGGGGCGCGGCCTTCCCGGTGAGCGCGGCGAGGTGCACGACCGCGTCGCATCCCTCGAGCGCGCCGGCCGGCAGGTCGCGCCGCAGGTCCCCTTCCACGGACACCACGAGCGGCCCCCGCGCCGCCACCGCCGGCGTGCGCCCGCGCCGCACGAGGCAGCGGACCTCCGACACGCCCGCGCCGCCGAGCCGCGCCAGCACGTGCCGTCCCAGGAATCCCGTGGCGCCGGTGAGGAAGATGCGCATCGGGGGGCGAAGGTAGCACGCCCGTCGCCGACCGACGACGAAGGTCCGCCGGGGTCCGGGCCGCCCCCGCGAGGGCTGGATTCCGGCGCAGCTCCGGCGCAGAATCGTTCCGTCCCGTGCCGGATCCGGGCGCGACCCGGGATCCCGGGGGAGGAGTCCTGACCATGGCCGACGACCAGCCGTACTACGGCAGCTGGTTCCTGCGGATCGACCGCTTCGCGGACGTGCACATCGTGGCCGCGCAGGGCAAGGACCAGTCCTGCGCGCTCGCATCCATCAAGATGGTGCACTTCAAGGTGAACAAGCTTCGCCCCGGCTCCTCGCTGCTCACGACGGAGCGGCAGCTGGAGACGCTGTACAAGCAGAAGGCGAAGGAGAGCTCCCACGACTTCGACCAGAAAGGCTCCAACCCGCAGGTCATGGTGGATGTGCTCAACTCCATGGGAACGGGCCTGTGGACCATCGACTGGCCGCCGGTGCACGAGGTGGGCGACCGCGTGGCGAAGTACGTGGGGGTGGATCAGTTCGGTCTCGGCGTGACCGGCATCAACGCGGCGAAGCGGAAGTACCCGGTCATCCTCGCCTGCTACTGGCAGCCCAAGGGCGGCCACGCGATCGTGGTCGACACGGTGACCCGCATCCCGGCCATGGGCACCTACGCCACGATCTGCGATCCGTGGGACGCCAACGTGCACTTCGAGAAGCTGGAGCCCGGCAAGCCGTTCACGTACACGCCGAAGGCGGCGGCCGGCATCAACGTGTGGGGGAAGACGAAGGCCGACGCCGCGGGCATCGGCGGCAACGGCGTCATCAAGGGCATCATCTACTGCAAGCAGCCGTAGGCGCGGGCGGGGGCGGCAACCGCCGCCCCGGTCAGCCGACCGCGAAGGCCGCCACCGCGTCCGGCGCGGCGGCGGCCGCCACCGCCGCGGCGTGC
Source organism: uncultured Gemmatimonadota bacterium (assembly GCA_964571855.1). Taxonomy (GTDB): domain Bacteria; phylum ARS69; class ARS69; order ARS69; family ARS69; genus CAYYFX01. The sequence continues at coordinate 111,419 of CAZNDO010000007.1, read as the reverse complement.
CCCGGCGGCACCGGAACCTCCGCCACCCAGAACCCGGCGCCGCCGTCGAGCGCGCGCACGGACGCCGGCCGCGACGGATCCACGTCCACCTCCACCTTCGCCGCGAACGTGAACATGCCCGTGCCCTGGACCTTCACGAGCGCCTCGCGCACGGTCCACGCGCGGAAGAAGCCCGCGATCTTCGCCTCCCGCGGCAGCCGGCGCAGCGCCTCCACCTCGCCCGGCGCGAAGATGCGCGACGCCACGCGGTCCGGGTCCACGTCGCGCGCGGTGCGTTCCACGTCCACGCCCACGTCGCGGTCCGACGCGAACGCCGCGAGCCACAGCCCGGCCGTGTGCGCCAGGCTGAAGCGCACGCCGCCCGCCTCGAGATGCGGCTTCCCCTCCGCCCCGAGCCCGATCCGCAGCGCGCGCGGCGGCCCGGCCCCGTACGCCGACAGGAGCCGCCGCAGGAGCTCGCGCGAGCGGACGAAGCGCGGCCGCGCCTTCCCGCGCATGCGCGCCGCGCGCGTCCACTCCTCGGGGGACAGGACCGCCTCGTCGGGGGTCCGGGCGTCCAGGTCCGCGCGCCACACGTGGATCTCGCCCGGCGGCAGCGGGCGCGGCGCGAACGGGTCGCCCGGCGGGACCGCGGCGGCCGGGACGTCCGGCACCGCCGTCAGCTCTCCCCGCGCGCCGCGGCCACGACCAGGAGCGCCCACGCGGCCAGCCAGCTCACGCCGCCGACGGGAGTGACCGCCCCGAGCCAGCGGATGCCGGTGAGCGCCAGCGCGTACAGGGAGCCGGAGAAGAGCACGGTGCCGGCCACGAAGAGGACGCCGGCCACGGCGAGCCGCCGCGACTGCACCGACGCCGGCCGGCACGAGATCGCGAGCAGGGCGAGCGCGTGGTACATCTGGTAGCGGGCCGCGGTCTCGAACACCGCCAGCCGGTCCGCGGGCAGCTTCTCCGCGAGGGCGTGCGCGCCGAACGCGCCGGCGGCCACCGCGACCCCGCCGGACACCGCGCCCCACATCAGGAAACCCTTGCGGCGCTCCGAGACGTGGCGCTCGTCGCGGTACACGGCGCTACCACTCCCGGACGTGTTCGTAGAGGGTGGTGCGCTGCACGGCGCGGAACCCCGCGTCCTTGATGAGCGCCACGCACTCCCCCGTCGTCGTCCGGTTGTGGTGGTTCGCCTCGCGCAGCACGTTCTCCTCGATGAGCGTGCCGCCGAAGTCGTCGCCGCCCGCGTGCAGCGCGATCTGCCCGGTCTTCTTCCCCTCGGAGAACCAGCTGGCCTGGATGTGGTCGAAGTTGTCCAGGTAGATGCGCGCCAGCGCGATGAGCCGCAGGTACTTCACCGGCCCCGGGCTCTCCGGGATCTTCTTCTCGAGCAGCGTGTTGCCCGGCTTGAAGCTCCACGGGATGAACGCGGTGAACCCCTCCGTGTCGTCCTGCAGCTCCCGGATCCGCCGGAAGTGCTCCACGATCTCCGGGTCCGTCTCCGCGTGGCCGTACATCATGGTGGCCGTCGTGCGGAACCCGATCCCGTGCGCGATCCGCATGACCTCCAGCCACCCCTCGGCGCTGGCCTTCTTCGGGCTGATGCGCTTGCGCACCCGCTCCACCAGGATCTCGGCGCCGCCGCCGGGAATCGTGCGCTGCCCGGCGTTCCACAGCTCCTGCAGCACCTCGTGCAGGGACAGCCCGGAGATCTCCGCCATGGTGCGGATCTCCGACGGGCTCCACAGGTGCACGCACAGCCCCGGGAAGGCCTTCGTGAGCGCGCGCACCACGTCCACGTAGTACGAGAACGGGATGGCCGGGTTGTGGCCGCCCTGCAGCAGGGTGGTCGTGGCGCCCTGGGCCACGGCGCGCCCCACCATCTCCACGATCTCGTCCACCGTGTGCCAGTAGCCCTCGGCGTCGCCCGGCTTGCGGTAGAACGCGCAGAAGAGGCAGTCCGTGGTGCACACGTTCGTGTAGTTCGGGTTCGTGTCGATGACGAACGTCACCGCGTCCCCGGGCACGCGCCGGCGGCGCATTTCGTCGCCCAGCGCGCACAGGTCCGCCAGCCGCGCGTCCCTCAGCAGGAACAGCGCGTCCTCGTCGTCGATCCGCTCCGCCGCCAGCACGCGACCCGCGATCTCGCCGAAGCGGACCGGATCCCCGGAGGGCTTGTGCACGTTCTGCCACGCGAAGACGGTGCTCACGGCTCCCTCTCGGTCAGCATGCTCTCGAACGTCTGCTCCCCCAGGACCTCCAGCGGGCCCAGGCGGTAGCGGAAGGTGGACAGGTACTCCCGGATCCCGTCCTCGTCCAATCCCAGCGCGTCGCCGCGGCGCGCGGCGATCTCCGGCACGCGGTCCTCCCACGCGTCCAGCGACGCGCCGACCGCGGCCGCGATCCGCGCGCGATCCTCCGCCGGCACGTCCTTCGACACCGTCCACCGCGCGAAGACGAACGGCAGGCCCTGCCAGCCGTACCACTCCTCGCCCAGGTCGTACACGAAGGGGAAGTCGTCCAGCCCCTCCGATGCGGCCACCAGCGCCTTGTCCCCGATCAGGAGGCGCCCCGCGTCGTCCTCGTGCTCGCCGCGCTCGTAGCGCACGCCGTCCAGGCCGTACTTCCGCGAGAGCAGCAGCCGGATCATGGCCGCGGACGTGCTGCTCTCCGCGGTCAGCCCCACGCGCGCGCCGCCGAGCCGGTGGATCTCGTGCTTCGCGAAGAAGAGCACCGAGTGCACCGCCCCCTCCGCGGAGATGCCGAAATCCGCGAGCGGCTCGTATCGGTCCTTCAGCCGGAACCAGTCCGCCACGGCCATCGGCCCGCAAGTGGGGACGCCGCGCTCCGCCAGCCGCCCGAGCTCCCGCGGGACCTCGCGCACGACGTCGAGGTCGAGCGCGTCCAGCCCCCCGTAGAACGGCTCACAGTTGAGGTACGGGATGAGCGCCAGCGTGGTCTTCGTCGTGGACTTCGAGGACATGGTAGAGCGCGTCCCTCCGGACGGGGACCTTCCCCGCCTCGCGGATCAGCTTGAGGATGCGGTGCTGCGTGAGTCCCGCGGGGCTCGGCGCCAGCGCCAGGTGCGCGATCTTCTCCTCGACGATCGTGCCGTCGAGGTCGTCCGCGCCGAAGTTCAGCGCCACCGACGCCGTCTCCTCGCCCAGCATCACCCAGTACGCCTTGATGTGGTCGAAGTTGTCCAGGAGCAGCCGCGCCGTGGCGATGGTGCGCAGCCCGTCGTCCGCCGACGGCGGCCGGTCCACCAGCTTCGTGGTCCCGAGCTGGTACTCCAGCGGGATGAACGAGAAGAAGCCGCCGGTCTCGTCCTGCAACTCGCGCACCTGCAGCATGTGGTCCACGCGCTCCTCGAGCGTCTCGATGTGGCCGTACAGGAGCGTGCAGTTCGAGCGGATCCCCATGCCGTGCGCGATGCGGTGGATCTCGAACCACCGCTCGTGCCCCATCTTGGACCTGTACAGCTCCTGGCGCACGCGCTCCGAGAAGACCTCGGCCCCGCCGCCGGGCATGGCCACCATGCCGGCGTCCTTGAGCGTGGCCAGCACCTCCTCCACGCCCAGCTTCGCGATGCGCGTGAACCAGTCGATCTCCACCGCGGTCCACGCCTTGATGGGCAGCCGCGGCCAGCGCTCGTGCAGCTTCCGCACGATCTCCACGTAGTCGTCGAACTTCCACTTCGGGTGCAGCCCGCCCACGATGTGGATCTCGTCGATGTCCTCGCTGCCGTGCGCGAGGATCTCGTCCATGGACATCTCGTAGGCGTGCGCGTCGCCCTTGTTCGCGGCGAAGTCGCAGAACTTGCAGGTCAGCACGCAGAGGTTCGTGGGGTTGAGCTGCCGGTTCAGCACGTAGAAGACGCGATCCCCGGACTTCCGGGTCTTCACCGCGTCCGCGAGCCGCCCCAGCCCGAAGAGGTCCCGGGTCCGCAGGCAGGCCATCCCGTCCTCGAATCCGAGCCGCTCGCCGGCCTCCACGCGCCCGGCCAGGGCGCGCAGCGCGGGGTCGCGGACGAGGTCGGGAAGGGCGGACATGCATCCTCCGGAGCGGACGGGGCCCGCCATCATCGGGGGGGGCGGCGCTTTTTTCAAGGCCCGCGCGGTATCCGCGACCCCCGGGCGGGCCGGCGGTCAGGGCCGCTCGAACAGCTCGCGCGGCAGGGTGTCCGGGACCGCCACGTCCCAGGGCGCGTCGCGGCCGTGGTCCGTGGCCAGCAGGATCCCGCCGAAGGGCTTCCAGCCGGCCCACGGCAGCGTGAAGCGCGGTTCCGCGTCCGTGGCGTCCGCGTAGTACGCCCACTGCTCCACGAGGCCGGTGTCCTTCGCCACCCACACGTCGTACCGGTTCTGCGGTGTCAGACCCACGCCCGCGTCGAACGTCATGCCGAGCAACTCCGCCGGGCGCCCGTCCGGAAGGGCGGCCTCGCCCCGGTACTCCAGGCGGACTCCGGGATCCAGCATCTTGTACGGCATGAGGAGCCAGTACGAGTCGTTGATCCACTGCGCGTAGCCGGCCTCCAGCGCCTCCGCCCTCGCCGCGGGATCCGTGACCTCCGCGCCCGCCTCGAACACGCGCCCCTCGCGCGTGTGCACGTTCAGCAACGTCACGCGCTCCCCCGCCTCGATGCGGACATCCCCGGTGGCGCGGTCCCACGCGTGGGTCCGGCGCCCGAAGAAGTTCCACTGCAGGAAGCGCGTGGCGTCCCAGGCCTCGCGACCGCCCATGGCCTCCAGCACGCGCTCGGCGACGGTCACGGCGCGCGGGTCCGGGTCCGCCATGGCGGGCGCGACGGCGAGGCCGAGCAGGATCGGGAGGGCGGCGGCGCCCGCAAGCGTTCGATGCATGGCGGGAGGAAACACGAAGGCGGCCGCCGGGTCAAACGGCCCGCGGGCCCGGGACGCGAGCCCGCCGGGCCGCGGGACTTCCTCGACGCGGCCACCCCGCGGGCGATAGTCTCCGCCCATGGCCGGTCGCCCCGTTCCCAAGGTCGCCGTCGTCCTCGCGATCCTCTTCGTGATCGCGTGCGGCGCGGCGCTGGTCCTCTTCCGGTCCCTGGACTCCGCGGTCCGCGCGGCGATCGAGCGCGAGGGACCGAAGGTCACGGGCACTTCCGTGGACGTGGGCCGCGTGCGCCTGCAGCTCCGCGAGGGCCGGGGCGAGTTCCGCGACCTCGTGATCGGGAATCCCGGCGGCTTCTCCGGCGATGCGCTGCGCATGGGCGAGATCGTCCTCGACATCGACACCGCCGCCCTCGGCAAGGGGCCGCTCGTCGTGGAGGAGATCCGCGTTCGCGCGCCCGCCGTGCGCCTGCAGCTGGACTCGCGCGGCGTGTCGAACCTGCAGCGCATCCGCGACCACCTGCAGGCCTACGCCCCGGCCAGCGCCGGCGCATCGGGACCGGACCTCGTCGTGCGGCGGCTCGTCTTCGAGGACGCGACCGTTCAGGTGGATGCCACCGCGCTCGGCGGCAAGCAGTCCGAGTGGACGCTCCCGCCGGTGGAGCTCGCCGGCCTCGGCGACCCGGGCGGCATCCCCGCGGAAAGGCTCGCGAAGGTGGCGCTGGAGACCCTCGTGCGCGAGGTCACGAAGAAGGCGGCCACCGAGGAGCTGACCGGCCGGCTGAAGCACGCCGCCGGGGAGTCCCTGGGCGACAAGGCCGCGGACGCGATAGGCAACCTGCTCGGCGGCGGCAAGTAGCGGCGCGACGCCGCGCCGCACCTACCCCAGACCGTACTCCGTCCAGCGCCGGTCCACGCGCCGCACGATCTCCGGATCCATCTCCAGCGCCGCGGGATACCCGGGCTTGAACGTGGCGTCGATGGCCATGCGCCCGCGGTGCACGGCCCACGCGCCGCGCAGTTCGGAGCGCTCGAAGAAGGCGTCCCGCGCGGGATCGAAGCGCGTGAACAGTCCCCACATCAACAGGCGCCGGTCGTGCAGCGGCACGTCCGGGGACACCGCGGCCACGATCTTCGGCGGCGGCGCCGTGCCCTCGCCGCCCGCGTGCGGCAACGCGCGCAGCGCCGCCTCGAGGGCGCCGCGCGCGTCCGCGGCGTCCCGCACGGTGATCGCGAGGATCGCGTTCCCCAGCCGGGCCTGCGCCGCGATGCGCCGGTCCACCGTGGTGAGATCCGGCAGCGAGCCCATCGCGCCGGGACCGTCCGCGTCGCGCGAGACGGGGCCGTCGTTCCCGCCCGCGCGGTCCGCCGCGCCCTTCCGCGCCGGCGTGCAGTCCAGGATCATCTTGCTGCCCACGTTCAGCGTGTAGCTCGTGAAGTCCAGGGTGTCGAAGGGGACGCGCGGCAGCAGGGTGAAGTCCTCGGCCGGGTCGAAGTGCCGCGCGATCGCGTCGAGCACGGCGTCGAGGTCGCGGCAATCCACGTCCCGCGCCACCGTCACCAGCACCTTCGTGAGCCCGAGCTGTCCCTGTCCCAGCAGCCCGAACGCCGCGCGCTTCGCCTCCTTCGCGAACCGCTCCTCCACCGACGCCACGAGCAGGTGATGGAACCCCGTTTCCTCGAAGCTCCAGAGGTCGCGCACCTCCGGATGCGGCAGGCGGATCAGCGGCCCCAGCAGCTCCTGCACCGTGTTGCCCATCACGCCGTCCTCCTGCGGCGGCTTCCCCACCACGGTGGCGGGGTAGATGGCGTCCCGGCGGCGGAACACCTTGCCCACGCGGAACACGGGGAACGGCGCCGCCGCGGAGTAGTGGCCGAAGTGGTCGCCGAACGGACCCTCGGTGCGCCGTTCGTGCGGCGCCACCGTGCCCTCGAGCACGAACTCGCAACCGGCCGGCACCGGCAGGTCCACGGTCGCGCCCTGCGACAGCTCCACCGGACGCCCGCGCAGGAGCCCCGCGAACGCGGACTCCGACAGCCCCTCGGGCAGCGGCATCATCGCGGCGAGCATCAGCACGGGGTCGCCGCCCAGCGCCACCGCCACCGGCAGCGCCCGCTCGCGCTCCTCCGCCTGCACGTAGTGGTACCCGCCGCCCTTCGCGATCTGCCAGTGCATGCCGGTCTCGCTCGCCGAGAACACGTGCATCCGGTAGATCCCGACGTTCAGCGCGCCGTCCACGGGACTGCGCGTGTGCACGAGCGGGAACGTGACGAAGGGCCCGCCGTCGTCCGGCCAGCACGTGAGCACCGGCATGCGGTCCAGCCGCGGCGTCTCGGCCACCTCGCGCACCGGGCCGCCGCGCCGCACGGCCGGCTTCATGCCGCGCAGGCGGAGGAGGTCGCCGCGGCGCGCCCACAGCGTGGACAGCCGCGCCTCCTTCATCTCCTCGGCGAACCGGTACAGGCCCTCGCCGATCTCGGCGGCGGGCCGGCCCAGGGCCGCCTCCACGCGGCGCCGCGTGCCGAAGAGGTTGATCGCCACCGGGAAGTCCGCGCCCTCCACGTTCTCGAAGAGGATCGCCGGCCCGCCCTCGCGCACGACGCGCGTCGCGATCTCCGTGATCTCGAGGCGCGGACTCACCGGGACGCGCACGCGCCTCAGCTCGCCGAGCGCGTCGCACGCGCGGAGGAAGCCGCGAAGGTCCGTCGGCGTCACGAGGGCAGGTCCCCGCGCCGCCACCCCTCGGAGAGCGGCTGCCCGGTGGCCGCCTGGACCACGCGGTCCACGAAGTCCCCCACGAGACGCTCCATCGAATCCGGCTTGAGGTAGAAGAACGGCGACACTGGCATGATGATCCCGCCCTCGCGCGACACGCGCAGCGCGTTCTCCAGCGCGATCCCGGTGAGCGGGCTCTCCCGCAGGCACAGCACCAGCCGCCGCCGCTCCTTCAGGGCGATGTGGCACACCCGCGTGGCCAGCGTGTCCGCCATGCCGGCCGCCACCTTGGCCAGGAAGCCGGCGGAGGCCGGCAGGACGACCACGGCGTCGAAGGGATTCGAACCGGACGACAGCGGGGCGGACAGGTCCTCGTCCGGGTACACCGCGGTGCACAGCGCGGCCACGTCCGCCGGGCCGGCCCCGGTCTCGTCCTTGAGGACGACCTTTCCCCATTTGGTCAGGATCGACAGCTTTTCGCCCGGCAGGCGGCGAAGCAGCTCCAGGCCGAACACCGAACCGGAGGCTCCGGTGATCACGACGACGGTTCGCACGCGGGCACTCCCGAAGGGGCGCAGGACGCTAGCAGCGGGGCGCGGCGAGCGTCAACGCGGACCGACCGGGGGCCCCCGGACCGGCGGCGCCCCCGCGGCCCGCACGCCGGGAGCGTGGAAATCCCGGGCCGGACTCGGCTATCATGGGGACGCCTTGCGGTCCCTGCGGACCGGAGCGCACGCCGGAGAGTCCGGCTCCCCGTCCACCCTTCGCTCCCGGGAGCGGTTCATGAGCCCTGCCGTTACTCGTCTTTCCGCCCTGGTCGCCCTGCTCCTCGTGCCTGCATCCGGCTTCGCGTCCGGCCGCGCCTGGGACGGCGCCGCGATCGCGGGAGACGGGGGGCCCTTCCCGGCGACCTTCGAGGCCATCCAGGCCAACGTGTTCACGCCGAGCTGCGCGCTGAGCTTCTGCCACGGCGACGCCATGCAGGCGGGCATGGACCTGCGCGAGGGCCACGCCTACGACAGCATCGTCAACGTGCCCAGCCTGGAGCTGGCCGGCTGGGACCGGATCGAGCCCTTCAATCCCGACGCCAGCTACCTGGTCTGCAAGATCGAAGCGTGCCCGTCGATCGTGGGCCAGCAGATGCCGCTCATCGGCGGTCCCCTGGATCCCGCGGTGATCGCGGTGATCCGCGAGTGGGTGCTGCTGGGCGCGCCGGAGTTCCCGCAGATCGCGGTGGAGCCCACGAGCTGGGGGCGCACGAAGGCCGGCTACCGGTAGATCGCGCGCATCGCCGGTTCGAACGTGGCGGGGGAGCGGCCGTGCGCCGCTCCCCCGTTCCTTCGCGCCTCAGCGCACGCCGGTCCACACCAGCGCGAGCACGACGAACCCCACCACGAGGTTTATCCGGAAGAACGCGAAGTCCACCGCGTGCGCGGAGCGGTGCTCCCACGCCAGGAGCGCGCCGACCGCGGCGAGCAGTACCCACGCGGCGGTCCCGTGGAGGTGCCGCGCGGTCATCACGGCGAGCGCCGCGAACGCGCCCGCGTGGATCCACGCGGCGACCGCCAGCGCGCGCGCGCGGCCGAGCGCCGCCGGCAACGAATGCAGCCCCTCGCGGCGGTCGAACTCCTCGTCGAGCGTGGCGTAGATCACGTCGAAGCCCGCCACCCACAGCCACGTGAACAGCGCGAGCCAGTGCACGGCGCCCACCGGCAGAGCGCGGTCGGTGACCGCCACCCACGCCCCGATCGGCCCGAACGCGAGCGCCGCCCCCACCCCGAAATGCGCGAGCGGCGTGAAGCGCTTCAGCAGCGGGTACACGATGAAGATGGCGAGCGGGACGGGCGAGAGCTTCAGGCACAGCGGCGGCAGGTTCAGCACCGCCACGTAGAACAGGGCCAGCCCGCCCGCCGCCACGCCCCACGCCGCGCCGGTGGACATGCGCCCCGCGGGCAACTCGCGCGCCGCCGTGCGCGGGTTCCGCGCGTCGATGGCCCGGTCCAGGATGCGATTCAGCGCCATGGCGACGGTGCGCGCGCCCGTGCCCGCCACGAGGATCCACGCGAGCGGCGCGGCGCCGGGCAGGCCCCGCGCGGCGAGCACCGCGCCGGCCACGAGCAGCGGCAGGGAGAACAGCGTGTGCTCGAACTTCACGAACGACAGGAGGGTGCGCATCCGGCGGAGGATGCCGCGCCGCGTCGGGGGCCGCAAGCGCGCCGGCGCCCGCCGCGCCTCGCCCGCCCCGGGGCGACCTGCTATCCTTCGACCATGGCGTCGCTTCCGGAACCCCCCCACGCCCCGCCGCTCGCCCCCGTGCGCGACGCCCGCGCCGACGCGGTGCGCTTCCGCGCCGTCGGCAAGGCGTTCGGCGCGCTGCGGGCGGTCCACGACCTGGACCTCTCCGTGCCGCGGGGCGCGGTGTACGGCCTCCTCGGGCCCAACGGCGCCGGCAAGACCACGTCCATCCGCATGCTCATGGGCATCCTGGCCCCGGACGAGGGCGCGGTGGAGGTGCTCGGCGCGGCGCCGGCGGACGTGAAGGATCGCATCGGCTACCTGCCCGAGGAGCGCGGCCTGTACGTGGGGATGCGCGTGCTGGACAACCTCGTGTACTTCGGCTCCCTGCGCGGGCTGGCGCGCGCGGAGGCCCGCCGCCGCGGCCTGGCCTGGCTCGAGCGGCTGGGCATGGCGGACAAGGCGGACCGGAAGCTGTCCGAGCTGTCCAAGGGCAACCAGCAGAAGATCGGGTTCGCGGCCACCGTGCTGCACGGGCCCGAGCTGCTGGTCCTGGACGAGCCGTTCTCCGGGCTGGACCCGGTGAACCAGGACCAGCTGCGGCGGACCATCCTGGACCTCGCGGGGGCGGGCACCACGATCATCCTCTCCACGCACGCGATGGACGAGGTGGAGCGCCTGTGCTCCCACATCACGCTCGTGCACCGCGGGCGCGCGCTGGTGGACGGGCGCCTGGAGGACGTGAAGCGCCGCTGGGGCACGGACACGATCCGCATCGACGCGGCCGGCGACGCCGCCGCGGTGGCGCGCCATCCCGCGGTCGTCGAGGCGCGGGACATGGGCCGCACCGTGGAGGTCCGGCTCGCCCCCGGGCAGGATCCCTCGGCGTTCCTCGCGGAGGTGGCCCTGGCCGCGCGCGTGCAGCGATTCGAGATCCGCGCGCCCAGCCTGCACTCCATCTTCGTGCGGCTGGTGTCGGGGGACGGCGACGAACCGGCGGCGGCCGATGCCGCGGCGCCGGACGCCGCGACGCGCGCCGCATCCGCGGGGGGCGCGTCGTGAACGGCGCCAAGGTGCTGGCGGTGCTCCGCCGCGAGTACGTGGAGAGCGTGCGCAAACGGTCGTTCCTCTTCGGGCTCGTGGTCACGCCGCTCTTCTTCGGCGTGATGATCGCGCTCCCGCTCGTCTCGCAGCGGCTCGTCGCGGACGAGCGCATCGTGGTGGCCGTGCTGGATCGGACCGGCGCCTACGGGGCGCGGCTCGCGGAGAGCGCCCGGGAGGCGGAGTCGCAGCGCGCGCCGGAGATCCTGGTCGTGCCGGCCGGCACGAGCGCCGCGGAGCTGGACCGGCAGGTCTTCGACGGCGAGATCACGGCCTGGATCCTCCTGGACACGGACTTCGAGTCCACGGGCGAGGTGCGGTACCGCGCGGAGTCGGTCACGAACCTCGCGGTGCTCTCGGACCTCGAGGCGCGGGCCGGGCGCATCCTCGCGGAGCGCAAGGCGGCCGCGCTCGGCCTCGCGCCGGAGCAGGTGGAGGCCCTGCTGACCCGCGCGCACGTGCAGACGGTGAAGATCGGCCGGGACGGCGGGCAGGAGGCGGAGTTCGAGTCCGTGTACCTGCGCGCGGTCGCCCTGGTGATGATGCTGTTCTTCGCGCTGCTGCCCACGGGGCAGATCCTCCTGCGCTCCGTGATCGAGGAGAAGGCGAATCGCGTGATCGAGGTGCTCGTGTCCAGCGTCACGCCGCTGGAGCTGATGGTGGGCAAGATCCTGGGGCTCGGCGCCGTGGGCCTCACGCTGCTCGGCACGTGGGCGGCGGCCGCGGTCCTGCTGTCCGTGCAGTTCGGACGCCCCCTGCCCGTCTCCCCGGCGGAGTTCGGCCTGTTCGCGCTGTACTTCGTGCCGGGGTACTTCTTCTTCGCGGCGCTGCTGGGCACGATCGGCTCGCTCGTGAGCTCCGAGCGCGAGGCGCAGCCCTTCCTCACGCCCATCAGCCTCACGCTGCTCCTCCCCGTCATGCTGGGCATCGCCATCGCGCAGAACCCGGACCACTGGCTGGCGCGCGCGCTGTCCTTCTTCCCGCCGCTCACGCCCAGCCTCATGCTCTTCCGCTTCGTGATCAAGGAGCCGCCCGCGTGGGAGATCGCCGCCACGTGGATCACGCTCGTGGTCGCCACCGCGCTCATGTTCGCGGGCGCCGCCCGCGTCTTCCGCGTGGGGATCCTGATCACGGGGAAGCGCCCGTCGCTGCCGGAGGTGTGGCGCTGGGCGTGGGCGAAGTGACGCGCCCGAGGGGACCGCGTTGTACCTGGTGAGACGGGGCCGCACGCGCGCGCCGGGGATCGAGCCCGTGGACTGGGCCGGCGCCGTGGAGGAGATGCCGGAGCGCGGCCGCACGCTGCTCCTGGACTTCTTCTCGCTCGGCGATCCCGCGGGCCTCGCGGAGCTGCCGCGGCTGCGGGAGCTGGCGGAGCACTACCGCGACGCCGGCCTCTCCGTGATCGGAGTGCACGTCCCCGCGTACGACTTCGAGCGCCCGGTGGAGACGGCCCGCCGCGAGATGTGGCGGCTCGGCATCCCCTACCCGGTGGCCCTGGACCACGGCTTCGAGGTGTTCCGCGCCTACGGGCTGGCGGATCTCCCCGCGCGCGTGGTCGTGGACGGCGCGGGCTTCGTCCGCGCCTGGGACCAGGGGCCGGGGGACCCGGAGCTGCTGGAGCGCGCGCTGCGCTCGCTGCTCTCCGAGCGGCAGCCCGCGCCCGCGCTGCCCGCGCCGCTGGGCGCGCCCTCCCCGCCGGTCGGCCGGCGGCGGCTCCGCTGGCGGCCGACGCCGGAGATCCGGTTCGGCACGCGCGGCGCGGGCTTCGGGCCGCCGGGCGAGGGCGACCCGGAGGGTACCGAGCGCGAGTACCCCGAGCCGCCGGAGCTGCGGGGCGAAGGCGTGGCCTATCCGCGCGGCCGGTGGACGCTGGGGCGCGAGCGGATCGTCACGATCGGGGCGGACTGCGGGCTCTCCGTGGTGTTCGAGGGGGCCTCGGCCCGCGCCGTGTTCTCGCGGGCCGACCCCGACGGCGAGCCCGTCGACGTGGAGATCACCCTGGACGGCGAGCCGCCGGACGAGCGGACGGCGGGGGCGGACGTGGAGCGGTCCGCGGACGGGACGAGCGCCTCCCTGCTCATCGACCGCGGCGGCCTGTACGAATTACTCTCCGGGCCGGACTTCGGGATCCACCACCTGGATCTGCGCTTCCGCGGCGAGGGCGCCGCGGTCCACCTGCTGCACTTCGGGACCACGGACGTGCCGGACGTGGCCTGAGCGGACCCGGCCGCGCTCCGGGAAAGGACGGGCATGCTGGACTTCCTGCGGACGTTCTTCGCGGTCATCGCCGCGATCCTGTTCCTGACGATGCTGCCGGTCGTGGCGCTGGTGGCGATGGCGCTGCTGCAGCACCAGGGGCCGCGACCGGACTCGTGGCTCGTCGTGCGGCTGTCCGGCGAGCTGCTGGAGTACTACGGCCCCACCACCGTCCGGGACCTGCTGGACCAGCCGCCCCCGTGCCTCATGGAGATCACGGAGAACCTGGAGAAGGCCGCGGTCGACGAGCGCATCGAGGGCGTGATCCTCCGCATCGAGCCCTTCGCCGCCGGCACCGGCAAGCTGGACGAGATCCGCGCGGGGCTGGCCGGCGTGCGCGAAGCCGGCAAGCCCACGTACGCGTGGGCGCAGGAGCTGGACGACACGGGCCTGTACCTGGCGAGCGCGTGCGACACCACGTTCCTCTTCCCGGACGGCCGCGTGTACGTGCTCGGGCGCGGCGCCACGATCGAGCACGTGAAGGGGACGCTCGAGAAGCTGGACGTGCACGACAACTTCCACGCGATCGACGAGTACAAGACCGCGGCGGAGTTCTTCACCGAGCGGGAGTCGTCCGCCGAGGCGCTGGAGAACCTGCAGTGGCTCGTCGACGACGTCGCCGCGGCGTGGGACTCCACGTTCGCGGCGAGCCGCGGCCTGGACGCCGCGCGGCTGGACTCGCTCCGCGCGCGCGCGATCCTCGGCGCGGAGGCGGCCGTGGACGAGGGGCTGGTGGACGCGCTGGCGTACTGGGACGAGGTGGAGGACCGGCTCCGCGGACCGCAGGCGACCCTGCTCACGATCTCCTCGCAGGACTATGCGGACGTGGACCGCGCGGCGCTCGGTCTGGCGGGCCGCACGCGCGTGGCCGTGGTGCACGGCCAGGGGTTCATCGCCTCGGACGGGGAGGACCGCTACGACCCCGCCTGGGGCATCGTGATGGGGCCCGATCGCGTGATCGAGGACCTGGACCGGGCGCGCGAGGATCGCGGCGTGGACGCCATCCTCCTGCGCTGGGACTCGTCCGGCGGCGCGACGGACGGATCGCAACGCATCGCGCGCGCGGTGGCGCGGGCGCGGCAGGAGAAGCCCGTCGTCGTCTCCGTGGCGGATGTCGCCGCGTCCGGCGGCTACATGATCAGCCATCCGGCGAACCGGATCGTCTGCCCGGGGAGCGGGATCACGGGGTCGATCGGGTCCATCACCGGCAAGCTCAACATGCGCGGCTTCTGGGAGAAGCTCGGCGTGTCGTTCGACGACGTGCAGTTCGCGCCGCACGCGTTCCTCTTCTCCGAGCTGCATGACTGGAGCATGGAGGAGCGCGAACTGGTCGCGGAGGAGCACTGGGCGTTCTACCGGTCCTGGATCGAGGACATCGCGGAAGCGCGCTCCGTCTCCCCCGCGTACGTGGACGAGAGCGCGCGCGGCCGGGTCTGGACGGGCCGGCAGGCGCAGGCGCGGGGGCTCGTGGACGACCTGGGCGGCTTCCAGGAGGCGGTGGCCGCGCTCCGGGAGGCCGCCGCCGTGGACCCGGGGGAGAAGCTCGCGTTCGAGCACTGGCCGAAGGAGCAGACCCTCGTGGACATCCTGCTGTCCGGGGACCTGGGACGGGTGGCGCGGGCCGAGGCGGTCACCTGGGCGCGGCGGACCGTGCTGGAGTCCCGGGTGGGCTCCGGCTCGCTCCTGTGGCAGCCCATCCGCATGCGGTAGAAGCACTTGACGCGCCGGGCGCCGGCGCCCGGGCGGCCGGCTTGACGCTGCCGAAGGCGATTCGCTACCCTGGGTCACCGCCGGCGACGGAGTCCGCCGGCGACGCCTTTCTGGCCCCGCCTTCGGAAGGCTCGCCGTCCCGACATGCTGAAGACCGCCCGCACCGGGATCGCCGCCGCGCTGTTCGTCACCTCCGTGACGTCCGCCGCTGCGCTATGCCTCAACCCGCGCTTCGTGGACGACCTGTCCCTGGGGCTGGTCCTGCTCGTGGCCGCGCCCGTGCTCGCCGGTCTCGTGGCCGCCATCCTGCTCGGACCCCCGATCGCGCGGCTGTCCCGGGCCGGCTCGTCCGAGGATCCCGTGCGCGCCCAGGAGTTGCTTTGGGCGTCCCTCACGGGGTTCGTCGTGTTCCTGACCACGCTGGCCCTGCTGCCGCCGTACCTCGGCATCTTCTCCGACGCGGAGGCCGTCCGCTACGGCGGCGCCATGCTGTTGTCGGTGGGGCTGTCCGCGCTGGCGATCGTGGTCGTGCGCGACGCGGCGCAGCGGTTCCGCCTCGTCGCCTGGCCCCTCCTCTTCGCCCTCCCGGTCACCGCCGCCGTGTGGGGCGGCACGGAGCGCGGCCGCGGTCTCGGGGAGCCGGCCCGCGTCCTGGTCGTCGCGGTGCCGGGCTTCTCCTGGACGGTCGCGGAGGACCTCATCGAGCGGGGCCGGATGCCGCACCTCGCGGAGCTCCGCCGTTCGGGCTCCTGGGGCGACCTGCAAGGCATGCGCCCCACGATCCCGGAGGTGGTGTGGACCTCGCTCGCCACCGGGCGTCCGCCCGACGAGCACGGCGTGACCGGCTACTCCGCCACGGTGGAGGACCTGCGCACGCGCCGGATCTGGGACATCCTGCAGGAGCGCGGCTGGCAGGTGGGGCTCTTCGGGTGGCCGGTCACCTGGCCGCCGCCCCGGGTGGACGGGTTCGTGGTGCCCGCCGTCTCGGACGACGGCACCGAGACCTTCCCGCGCGAGGTGAACTTCATCCGCGAGCTCGCGGAGAGCGAGAAGACGCGCCGGCCCCGGAACTGGGGCCGCTACTGCCGCTACGCGTTCCTCAGCATCCGCTGGGGCGTCCGGATGTCCACGCTCATCGAGGCCGGACGGGAGCTGGCGGCCGACTCGATGCGCGGGCGATCGCTGGGCGCCGCGGAACTGTTCACGCGGCGCAAGCTGCAGGCGAAGCTGCACGCGGACTACTTCATCGAGATGCGGCGCCGGCGGCCCGTGGACTTCGCGGCGTTCTACACGAACGTCGTGCACGTGGCGCAGTCGTACTTCTGGAAGTACCACGAGCCGGGCGCCTTCCGCGGCGTGACGTCCGAGGAGATCTCGCGCTACGGCGAGAGCGTCCACGATGCGTACCGGATCGTGGACGACTGCCTCGGCCGCATTCTCCGCGACACCGGGCCCAACGGGCTGGTGGTGGTCGTCTCCGATCACGGCGCCGAGGCGCTCACGGACTCCGCGCCCACGCGGTTGACGCTCCGGCTGGATCCCATGCTCCAGGCCATGCGGCTCACGAGCGCGCTGGAGGCCACGAACCTCGGCGCGCGCACGTACCTCCGCCCGCGTCCGGGGCACGAGAACATCCGCGAGCGCGTGCGCCGCCTCTTCGAGACCGCCCGGCTGTCCGAGAACGAGCAGCGCCCCTTCGACGCGCGGCTGGACGACTGGGGCAACGTGGTGGTGACCATCGATCCCTCCGCGGGCGAGCACCTGGAGGACACGCTCCTGTTCCAGGGCGGCCGCTGCAAGGTGGACGAGATCGTGCGGGCCGCGGAGCTGCAGGAGAGCGCGCAGACGCGCGACGTGGGCGCGCTCGTCCTCGCGGGCGGCGGGGTGGCGCGCGGCGGCGTCATCGACGGCGCGTCCCTGCTGGACGTGGTACCGACCCTGCTGCTGCTGAACGGGCTGGATCTGGCCGCGGATCTCCACGGGGACGTGATCGCGGAGGCCCTGGACCCCTCGATCGCGCGACGCGTGCCCGGCATGGTGGCCACCTACGAGCGTCCCGCCGCCGAGTTCCCGGTCCCGAACTGACCCGCCCCGCCCGCGCCCGCCCCGGGCGCGCGGGCTTCCGGCCCACCGCCCCTGGGCGGCCCCGCGACCTCCGGATACCCTGGCGACACGCGGGTCCGGACCGTCCCGGCCCGCCTCCCCGGGGGAAGCCATGAACGTGAAGCTCTTGACCGAGCTCTGCGGGACGTCGGGCCCGCCGAGCCGCGAGGACCGCGTCCGCCGCATCGTCCTGCGCGAGCTGGCTCCGCTGTGCGACCACGTGGAAACGGACCGCATGGGCAGCGTGATCGCCACGCGTTCCCCGCGCGGGGCGCGGTCCCGTCGCGGCGGGAAGCCCCGCCGCGTGATGCTGTCCGCGCACATGGACGAGATCGGGCTGATCGTCACGCACATCGACGAGCGCGGCTTCCTGCGATTCTCCAGCCTCGGCGGCTTCGATCCAAAGACGCTGTCCACGCAGCGCGTCGTGGTCCACGGCAAGGAGGACGTCCCGGGCGTGGTCGGCACGAAGCCGTTCCACATCATGTCGGACGAGGAGCGCGCGAAGATGCCGAAGCTGGAGTCCTTCTTCATCGACCTCGGGCTGCCGAAGGCGAAGGTGGAGAAGCTCGTCTCCGTGGGGGACCTGATCACGCGCGAGCGGGACTTCCTCCGCATGGGGGACGTCTTCTGCACGAAGGCGCTGGACGACCGCGTCGGCGTGTTCGTCATGATCGAGGCGGTGCGCAAGCTGCGCGCGCACGACGTCGAGGTGCTGGCGGTGGCCACCGTGCAGGAGGAGGTGGGCATCCGCGGCGCCGAGGTGGCGGCCGAGCACCTGCGCCCGGACCTGGGCATCGCGCTGGACGTCACGCTCGCGAACGACGTGCCCGGCGGCGAGGGCGCGGACGTGGTCACGTCCCTCGGCAAGGGCGCCGCCATCAAGGTGATGGACTCCAGCGTGATCTGCGACCCGCGCGTCGTGGACGCGCTGCGCGCATGCGCCGTGAAGCGGAAGATCCCGTTCCAGATGGAGGTGCTCACGAAGGGCGGCACGGACACCGCGGCCATCCAGCGCGCCGGCGGCGGCGCGCCGTCGGGGTGCATCTCCATCCCCACGCGGTACGTCCACTCGGTCACGGAGATGTGCCACGTGAAGGACGTGCAGGCGGCGGTGGATCTGCTGGCGGCGTTCCTCGCGGACGCGCATCGCGTGGCGATCGATCATTGACCGCCCTCGCACCACCCGCCTAGGCTTGCGGTTGCCGCGGCCCCGCGCCGCGGCAACCCACAGGGAGGGAAGGATGCGGCGGCGCGCCCCGGGCGATGCCCTCCGTCTCGATCCGGATGTCGTGGCCTGGCACCAGTCGCAGTCGTTCGTGGCGGAGCCGGGCGGGTTCGCGGAGCGGCTGGAGGCCAGTCCGCTGTTCCGCGGTGCGTTCCGCCGCCACCGCGGCCGCGCGGAGTGGATCCGCTTCGACGACGAGTCGGACGCGCTCGCCTTCCCGCTGGGCCTCGTCACCGTCCACGACGACGGCATCCTGCTGGACGCGTTCTCGGAGGAGCGGATGGCGGCGCTCTGTTCCCGCGTGCGGGAACTGGGCGCGGGCGCCTTCACCCCGGACGAGACGCGCGTGTTCCCGTTGGGGCACGCGCTCGCGAACCCGGGCGCGCTGGCCCGGCCGCTGGAGGAGAAGCGCGGCGAGGTGCCGGACGCGCATGCCGTGGTGGAGGTCTGGTTGCGCATGGCGTGGCCCTTCCTCCCTCGACCGGACCTGGGCGGCCGCCTGCCCGTGTCCGTGATGACCGCCGGACGCGGACGGGAAGCCGTGGAGCAGATCCTGCCGGCGCTGGCCGCGGAGCTCTCGGCGCGCCCCGGCTTCCCCCGATTCTCCGAGGAGGTCCTGCGCGCGATCCTCCTCGGTCCCGCGCCCGGGAAGCCGTCCCGCCCCGCACCGGCGCGCACGCCGGCCGGCGGCGCGCCCCGGAGCTGATCCTGCCGTCCCCACCCCGCAATCGCCGTCCGTCCGTGGCCTCGCTGGAGGGGCTGGCCGCCGGCGTCGCGCTCGGGGCGTACCTCGCCGTGCTGGAGCAGTCGCCCACGTTCCACGTGTTCGCCGACCTGCTCTCGGCGATCGCGCGCATCCTGGGGAGCCGGTTGCCCGAGGCCATGCTCGCGCGCGCCGATGTGGCGTCCACCGGCTGGGCGATCTACGTGGCCGTGCACGGCGCGGCCGGCGCGATCGCGGGCGGCGTGCTCGGGCGCACGCCGCTCGGCGCCCCCGGGCGCACGCTCCTCCGCATCCTCGCGCTCGGCGCCGCTCTCCTGGCCTTCGACGCGGCCCTCCTCGGCGCCGTATGGCGCCATCGCATGCTCCCGGTGGGTGTCGGCATGGGACTCCTCGGCGCCGGCGTGGCCATCGCCACGATCGTTGCCGCCCTCGCCGGCCGCGCCGCCGAGCGGCTGCCGGCGCGTCCGCGGGCCGTCGCCGCGCTCGCGTTCCCCGGCGTCGTCGTGCTCGCGGCGGGGGCGATGCTGATCGCCGCGGCCCGGGCGCCGGCGAGACCGCCCGGCGAGGCGGCGGGGCCGTCGATCGAGGATGCGGGGCGTGTCCCCACGGGCGTGAAGGTCGTGGTGGTCGCCCTGGACGGCCTCGATGGGCGCCTCGTGGACGAGGCGATCGCCGCCGGCCGCCTGCCGAACGTCGCGTCGCTGCTGCAGCGCGGCATCCGCGGTGATCTCCGCTCGATCCGGCCGCCGAAGTCGCCCGTCGTCTGGACCTCCGTGGCCACGGGCGTGCTGCCGAAGCGCCACGGGATCCGGGACTTCGTGGTGCGTCGGGACGGCGAGCGGATCCCGGTCACGTCGAACCTGAGGCGCGTTCCCGCGCTGTGGAACCTCACCACCTCCCTGGACTTCACGACCGCGTTCGTGAACTGGTACGTCACGTGGCCCGCGGAGGCGGTGGCCGGCGCGATCATCTCGGATCGCGCGGACTTCGACGGCCTTCCGGACCGCGTCTCGCCGCCGGAGTTGACCGCCGCGTTCGACTCGGCCCGCGCGGCGGTGGCCGGCGACTCCCTGCGCGATCCGGCGCGCCTGACCGGCGATCCCGCGGCGCTCTCCGGCTGGCGCACGGAGCAGTGGGGACAGTCGCGCCGCTCGCTGGCCATCCTGGACGACGTGGTGCGCCACGACCTGGTCACGCTCGCGGGCGCCGAGGTCGTGCTGGCCCGCGGACAGCCGGACCTGCTCGCCGCGTACTTCCGCGGCACGGACAACACGCAGCACCTGTTCTGGAAGCACCGGGTGGCGGCGCGTCTCGGCGCGGATCGCGCCGCGTGGCTGTACGGGGGCATCGACTCCACGGAGCTCGCGCTGCTCGCCCCGGTGATCGACCGCTACTACGACTTCGCCGACGAACTCCTCGGCCGCGTCCTCGCACGCGTGGATCCGGAGTCCGCGGTGCTCGTGGTCTCCGACCACGGGTTCCTCACGAACAACGAGCGCGGGCGCTGGTTCGGCGCGAACCGGCTGCTCGCCGCGCTGGATCTCGCCGTGCCGGCGGCATCCGGCGCGGGGCGCGCGGATTCCGCGGCGAGCCTGGTCCACGATCCCGCGCCGCCGACGGTGGACCCGCGGCGCGTGCTGCGCGCCGGCGGCGCCGCGGCGGATCCCGTCGCCGCGCTCGCCGAGGCGCGCGCGCGGCTGGATGCGCTGCGCACGGACGCCGGCGATCCCGTGTTCCGGAG
Organism: uncultured Gemmatimonadota bacterium; assembly: GCA_964571855.1. GTDB lineage: Bacteria > ARS69 > ARS69 > ARS69 > ARS69 > CAYYFX01. Next base: position 90,764 of record CAZNDO010000007.1, on the reverse strand, counting down.
CACGGCCCTCGGCGCGGACGACGAGGGGCCCTGGCTGGCGGTCGTGTTCGCGGCGGGGCTCGACGGCGCCCGGGTGCCCGTGCCGCGCGGCGACCTCCCCGTCTCCGAGTTCGTGGAGCCGGAGGGGCACTCCGGCGACCACCGGATGGACGGGTTCCTGCTCGCGGCGGGGCCGCCGTTCGCGCGGGGACGGGTCGACGGGGCGCGCGCCGTGGACCTCGCGCCCACGATCGCCCACCTGCTCGGCGTGCCGGCGGCGCGGGACCAGGAGGGCGTGGTGCTGGTCGACCTGCTGGACGCGGCGTGGCGCGAGGCGCACCCGATCCGCTACGTGGACACGTGGGGGACGCGCGAGGAGTCCGCGGGCGCCGCCATCGCGACCGACGCGGACGAGCGGATCCGCGAGGAGTTGCGCGCGCTCGGCTACATCAGGTGAGCGGCGCGCCCGCGACGTCCTCGTCGTCCCGGTCGACAGCGGCCCGCAGCCGCGACAGCTGATCCTCGAACGCCAGCCGTCCCAGATCCGGCATCCGCCGCAGGAAGAGGATCCCGTCCAGATGGTCATTCTCGTGCTGCACGATCGCGGCCGGGAGTCCGCGGAACGTGGCCTCCACCCGGCGCCCGTCCCGGTCCAGGTACCGGGCGTCCACCCGCGCGTAGCGCTCGGTCTCGCCACGGATCCCCGGAATGGAGAGGCATCCTTCCCACAACGCGATGCGGTCGTCCTCCGGGAACGACAGCTCGGGGTTCACGAGCACGCGGGGCCCCGCCCCCTCGTCGTCCGGTCCCGGATCGTCCCCGGGGTCCATCACGAACAGGCGCAGCGAGCGGTGGATCTGCGGCGCGGCGAGACCGACGCCCCGCTCGTCGCGCATCGTCTCGAGCATGTCCTCGATGAGCTGCTGCAGTCCCGGGTGCCCGAGGGCCTCGGGATGCACCGGGTCGGCCCTGCGCAGGAGGACCGGATGGCCCATTCGCGCCACCTTGAGGATCGCCATGGCGCCGCCTCCCTTCCCGAGATGGTCCGCCCCGCAGTCTACCCCCCCCCGGCCGGGCCCGGCACCCCTGGACACACCGGGGCACTTTTGCTAAGTGTGTGGGGCTTCGATCCTCCCGGAGATCCCGCGACCCCCGAGGTACCGCCCGTGCCGCCCCGAAACCGCCCGCCCCGCCGTCGCGTCTTCCGCCTCGCCGCCTTCCTCGCCCCGGCCTTGGCGCTCGCTACCGCCGGCTGCGAGGACCAGCGCGGCGACCCCCTGGGCCCGGACACGGGCGTGCTGGATGGCGGCTTGCTGTTCAACTCGGCCGTCGTGTCCGCCGAGATGTACCGGGTCCTCAACACGTTCGCGGAGCAGGCGCTGGACCTGTACGAGAGCGGGGCGAACCTCCCGGTGCTGGTGCCGGGATGCCTGGGAAGCGGCCGGGCGGCCATCAACGACAACATGAACGACGGGGATCCGGCCACCTTCGGCATCACCTTCGACAACTACGTCTCGGACTGCTCGGCGTTCCCGCTCACTTGGAACACGGATCCCACCGTGGACGGCCGCATCGTGATCACGTTCCTGGAGACCTCGCCGGGCCTCGTGTTCGAAGTGCTGCTGCCGATGGTGGGAAATTCGCCGCGCGGCGTTTCGGTCCAGCTCCCCTCGGACGAGGGCGGGTTCATCCTCGCCACGACCACGCCGGTGGGCCCGTTGCTCTACCAGCTCGACGGCACGCGCGCCGCCGGTGGCCAGGTGCACGTGGATGGCACGCTGCGCATCGAGGATCGCGCGCAGCCCCTCGTGCTCATCGAGGACATCCAGCTGCGCTACGCGTTCGACGACGACGTGATTCCCAAGTTCGCGGACTGGCCGTCGGGCTCGTACGAGATCGGGGCGTTCCTGGGCGGCGCCGGCGGGTTCGGGTTCGGCGGCTCGTCGCCGAGCTTCCCGGTGGACGTGTTCTTCGATGGCAGCGGCGGCGTGGCGTTCCCGGTCGGGGAGCGGACGTGCGTCGGAAACCTCGCCACCGGCGAGAATCCCTGTGAGGACCTCTAGCCTCTCCGCCGCAAGGCCGGGCCGGCGGGGCGAGGCGACGGTCCCGTCCGGGCTCTCAGTCGCCGTCCTCCCCGTCCGCGCCCCGGTCGATGTCGCGCCGCTCCTCCGCGGGCAGCTTCCCGCGGCGGCGCCGCACCGCGTCGCGGAGCAGGTACTCGATGTGCGCGTTCACGCTCCGCAGGTCGTCGGCCGCCCAGCGGCTGAGGTCCTCCCACAGCTCGGGACGGATGCGGAGCAGGAACGACTTGCGCGCGGCCACGGCGCCGCCTCCCGGGGATCCTGAAGGGAACAGCGGGGCGGGATGGCGCCCCGCCCCGCCGGCCAGCTAGTAGAGCGTTCCGGCGTTGACCACGGGCTGCGCGTCCGCGTGTCCGCAGAGCACCACGAGCAGGTTCGATACCATGTGCGCCTTCCGCTCGTCGTCCAGCTCCACGACCTTCGCGTCCGACAGGCGCTTCAGCGCGTCGTCCACCATGGAGACGGCGCCTTCCACGATCTTCGCGCGGGCCGCGATGATGGCGTCCGCCTGCTGGCGCTGCAGCATGGCGCCCGCGATCTCCGGCGCGTAGGCCAGGTGCGACAGGCGCGCCTCGACCACCTTGACACCGGCCCTGGAGAGCCGCTCGCCGAGCTCGCGCTCGAGCTGGGCCGACACGACGTCGATCGCGCCGCGCAGGGACGGCTCGTTCGAGTCGTCCGGCACGTCGTAGCGGTAGGACGTGGCGAGGTGGCGCACCGCGGACTCGCTCTGCGTGGTGACGTAGCCCTCGTAGTCGTCCACGTCGAACTGCGCCTGCGCCGTGTTCTCCACCTGCCACACCACCACCGCGGCGATCTCGATGGGGTTGCCCGCGCGGTCGTTCACCTTGAGTTTCTGGCCGTTCAGGTTGCGCGCGCGCAGCGAGATGGGCTTGCGGACGGTGAACGGATTCACCCAGAAGAACCCGTTCGTCTTCGCCGACCCCACGTACCTGCCGAAGAAGACGAGCACCGCCGCCTGGTTCGGCTGCACGATGAACAGGCCGGCCGACAGGAAAAGCGCGACCAGCATCCCCACCGCCCCCGCGATCGCGGTCGCCGCCGCGTCCTGCCGCGCCCCGCTGATCAGCACGAACAACGAGAAGAAGAACAGAACGATCACGAGAAGCAGCATCACGCCGCCCGATGCGGGCTTGCTCACGGTCTCGCGGGTCACGGGACTCCTCCGGTCCAGGGTGGCATCGATATGATATCACTTTGAAAGCTCCCGTCAAGGGGGTGAGGACGCCCGGCCCGCCCAGACGGTAGGATTCGCCCCCGTTCCCGCCGCCGGAGGCCCCGTGGACCAGGACCGCTACCGCCGCCTGAAACGGCTCTTTACCGAGGCCGGGGCCCTCGCCGGGGCCGAACGGGAGGCGTTCCTGGACGCGGAGTGCGCCGGGGACGACGCCCTGCGGACGGAGGTGGAGGACCTGCTGCACACGGCCGGGGCGTCCCCTCGGGTGGCCGCCGCCGTGCCGGGGCCGGCCGCCCCGGGCCGGGTCATCGGCCCCTACGAGCTCGTGGAGCGGATCGGCGAGGGCGGCATGGGGTCGGTCTGGCGCGCCCGCCAGTCCCGGCCCGTGCGCCGCGAGGTGGCCCTCAAGCTGCTCCGGGCGGGCCTGGACTCTCCGGAGGCGTTGGCCCGGTTCGAGGCGGAGCGGCAGGCCCTGGCGCTGATGGACCACCACTGCATCGCGAAGGTCTACGACGCCGGGGCGACGCCGGACGGGCACCCCTACTTCGCGATGGAGTACGTCCACGGGAGTCCGCTCACCGCGTACTGCGACCGCCACCGCCTCACCGTGGCGCGGCGCCTGGAACTCCTCCTCCGCGTCTGCGCGGGCGTGCAGCACGCGCACCAGAAGGCCGTGATCCATCGCGACCTCAAGCCGTCCAACATCCTCGTGACGGGCGAGGGCGTGGACGCCGTGCCGAAGATCATCGACTTCGGCGTGGCGAAGGCGGTGGGCGCGCGGCTGACCGACCGCACCATGGTCACGCACCGCGGCGCGCTGCTCGGCACGCCCGAGTACATGAGCCCCGAGCAGGCGGACCTGTCCGCGGTCGAGGTGGACACGCGCACGGACGTCTACGCGCTCGGCGTGCTGCTGTACGAGCTCCTCACGGGGACGCTGCCGCACGACCCCGCGCGCCTGCGGGCGGCCGGCTACGACGGCGTGCGCCGGATCCTGCGGGACGAGGAGCCGCCGCCGCCGAGCGCGCGCCTCGAGTCCCTGGACGCGTCCGATGCGGCGATCATCGCGGCGCGCCGGCACGCGGAGCCCGCGGGCCTCGTGGCGGACGTGCGGGTCGATCTCGACTGGATCGTGATGAAGGCCATGGAGAAGGAGCCCGGACGGCGGTACGAGTCCGCATCGCAGCTCGCGGACGATCTGCGGCGGCACCTCGCGCACGAGCCGGTCCTCGCGCGGCCGCCGAGCACGGCGTACCGCCTGTCGAAGTTCCTCCGCCGGCACCGCGCGGCCGCGGGCGCCACCGGGCTGGTGGCGTCGTTCCTGCTCGCGTTCGGCGTGGCGATGGCGGTGCAGGCCGCGCGCGTGGCCCGCGAGCGCGATCGCGCCCGGGCGGAGGCGGAGCGCGCGGAAGCCGTGTCGGGCTACGTCCTGGAGCTGTTCGAGGCTTCGGACCCCACGGCGGAGGACTACGACGAGGAGGAGGCCGAGGTGGCGCGCCGGATGCTGTTGCGCGGCCTGGAACGCGCGGACGCCCTGGCGGGACAACCCGAGGCGCAGGCGCAGCTGCTCGGCGGGATCGGCCTCGTGCTGTTGAACCGCGGGCTGCCGGACGACGCGTACGACGTGCTGCGACGCGCGGTCGAGGCCCGGCCGGACGCGGTCGACCACATCGCGCAGGGCAACCTCGTGAACCTCGGGCGCGCGGAGACGGAGCTCGGCCGGTACGAGGACGCGGAGGCGCACCTGCGACGCGCCGTCGACCTGGCGGTGCGGGCGCACGCCGAACCCCACTCCGACGTGGCCACGGCCAAGCGCTGGCTCGCGGAGCTGCTGCGCACACGGCGGAGGCTCGACGAGGCCGAGATCCTGCTCCGCGAGGCCGCGGACGTGCAGCGGGCCACGCACGGCGCCGACCACGTGGACTACGCGTCCACGATCAGCTCGCTCGGGCACGTGCTCCGCACGCAGGGACGGCTCGACGAGAGCCTCGCCCTCGTGCGCGAGGCGCACGAGATCCAGAAGCGCGTGCTCGGCGAGCGGCACAGCGAGATCGCGACGAGCCTGACGAACCTGGCCGGCCTGCTGCGCGAACTCGGCCGGCCGGACGAGGCGGAGCCGCTGTACCGGGAGTCCATCGTGCTGTTCGAGGAGCTGTACGGGGACCGGAGCGCACGGACCGCCGTGGCCTACAACAACTACGGGGTCTTCCTGCGCGGGCAGGGCCGGCCGGCGGAGGCGGCGGAGGTGCTGGCGAAGGCCGTGGCGATCGGCGAGGCGACGATGGGACCGGACAGCCCGTCGGTCGCGAAGTTCCTCGGCAACCTCGGCCGCGCCGTGAACGGCGCCGGTGATCCCGTCGCGGCGGAGCGCCACCTCCGCCGCGCCATCGCCATCCAGGCCGCGCAGGGCATCCCGGACGACCCCTCCCTCGCGACCTTCCGGGCCGATCTCGCGGCCAGCCTGGCCGCGCAGGGCCGCGCGCCGGAGGCCGTGGATCAGTAGCGCGGCACGGAGGGATCCACCTCGGCGGACCACGCGTCGATCCCGCCGGACAGGTTGCGCACGTGCGCGAACCCCTGGCGCTTCAGGAAGTGCACCGCGTGCGCGGAGCGGATCCCCGTGTGGCAGAGGACGACCGTGCGCTTCGCCGGGTCCAGCTCCGGCAGCCGGTCGGGCAGCGTCGGCAGCGGCAGGAGCCGCGACCCCTCGATGCGCGCCAGCTCGAACTCGTCGGGGTTGCGCACGTCCAGGACGAGGACATCCTCCCGCGCGTCCAGCATCCGCTTCAGCCCGCGCGGCGAGACGTCGAACGCGCCGTCGTCCCCCTCCGCCGCCCCGGGCGCGTCCGCGCCGCACAGGGCGTCGTAGTCCGCCAGCTCTGTGATGACCGGGTGGTCCCCGCACACCGGGCAGTCCGGATCGCGGCGCACGCGCATCTCGCGGAATCGCATGGAGAGCGCGTCCACGAGCAGGAGGCGGCCGGCCAGCGTCTCCCCCGCGCCGAGCAAGAGCTTCAGCGCCTCGGTGGCCTGGATGGTCCCCACGAGCCCGGGCAGCACGCCGAGCACGCCGCCCTCGGCGCAGCTCGGCACGAGCCCGGGCGGCGGCGGCTCCGGGTACAGGCAGCGGTAGCACGGGCCGCCGGGCGCGGCGAACACGGACGCCTGCCCCTCGAAGCGGAAGATGGAGCCATACGCGTTCGGCTTGCCCAGCAGCACGCACGCGTCGTTGACGAGGTAGCGCGTGGGGAAGTTGTCCGTGCCGTCCGCGATCACGTCGTAGCCGGCGAGGATGCCCAGCGCGTTGGACGCGTCCAGGCGCGTCTCGTGCAGGACCACGCGCACGTTCGGGTTCACGTCCCGGATGGCGTCCCGCGCCGAGTGCACCTTCGGCCGGCCCACGTCCGACGTGCCGTGCAGGATCTGGCGCTGCAGGTTCGACGCGTCCACGACGTCGAAGTCCACGAGCCCCAGCGTGCCCACGCCCGCGGCCGCCAGGTACAGCGCCAGCGGCGACCCGAGGCCGCCCGTGCCCACGCACAGCACGCGGGCGGCCTTCAGCCGCTCCTGCCCCGCCGTTCCCACCTCCGGCAACAGCAGATGGCGCGAGTAGCGGAGGATCTCCTCGTGCGACAGCGCCATCGCGGCGGCCTCCCGGTTACGCCGAGAACGAGCTCCCGCAGCCGCACGTCCCGGTGGCGTTCGGGTTCGAGATCTTGAAGCCCGAGCCCTCGATCGTGTCCACGAAGTCCACCGTGGCGCCCCGGAGGTAGTTCATGCTGAACGTGTCCACGAGGACGTCGAATCCCTCGCGCATGGGGAGGCGGAAGTCCGTGTCGCGCGCGTCGTCGAACGCGAAGCCGTACTGGAAGCCGGAGCAGCCGCCGCCCTCCACGTAGATCCGCACGCCCTTCCCTTCCATCTTCTCCTGTTGCAGGATCTCGAACATCTTCGTCGACGCGATCTCGGTCACGTCCACCATCGGCATGCTCACGGCCGGTTCGGTCATGCGTCCTCCCTTGTCGCGTCCGCGACGGGTGTTCCGTCCATCCTCCCGCGCCACGCGTCCGCTCCCGGCGCGCCGCGCGCGTTCCAGATCCCGCAGTCCCGGCACGCCGAGGGCGCCGGGCCGGTGTACGCCCGCTCCAGGCGTGCCAAGGCGGACCCGGCGCGCCACTCGGACGGCGCCGCGCAGGGCGCCGGGCCGTCCGCCAGCTGCGCCCGGATGCCCCAGCAGGGCACGACCCGGAGCAGCGCCGACACGCCCTGCAGGCTGATCCCGCCGGCGCGGTTGAACTCCCGCAGGCAGCCCAGCCAGCGGAGCTCTTCCTCCGAATAGACCCGCCGCCCGCCGTCGCGCGCGGGACGGACCAGCCCCATCCGCTCCCACGCCATCAGCGTACGCGGGTGCAGGCGCAGCCGGCGCGCCGCCTCCCCGATGGGGAGCCGCGCGCCCGATTCCGGAACCGGCGTCAGGACCGTGGATTGCACCGCCCCACGGTATGCTTGATAGGGATTTCTGTCAACTGCGCCGGGGGCCGCGGGCCGCCGATACCGGACCCGGGAGGCGAACGGCTCGACGGAGGGCGGCGAGGGCCGCACAATGCCGCGCTCGCTCGCCCGCTCCCGGGAGGCCGCCGTGTCGAGGATCCGCGCGCTCGTCCGCAGCGCGATCGAGTCGCGCCTCGCGCGCGAGGTCCTCATGACGTACTCGGGGCAGGTCCTCGGCTCGGGGATCGGCTTCGTGATCCAGCTCCTGCTGCAGAAGGAGCTGGGGCCGGCGGAGTACGGCATCCTGTCCATCGCGGTCTCCGTGGGCACGTTCGCCGGGGTCCTCACGGACGTGGGGCTCTCCCACGCGATGATCCGGTTCGGGTCGAAGTGGCTGGCGGACGCCCCGGGGACGCCGAAAGGCATGGCGCGCTGTGCCGCCGCGCTGCGGGTTCGGCTGGCGCTGGCGGTCGCCGTGTCCGTGGCCGGATATCTCGCCGCGGGGTGGATCCTCCGCACGTTCTACGCGGGCACTCCGGGGCTCGAGGGCCCGCTGCGCTGGATCTTCGTCACGCTGTTCGCGCACACGCTGTTCGGCTACTGGATGTTCTTCATCCAGACGTTCCAGCGCTTCGGCCTGCGCAGCCTGGTCACGGTGGGAACCTCCGTGGCGCGGCTCGGCGCGTATCTCGCGCTGGCCGCGGCCGGCATGGTGACGCCGTCGGCCATGGTGCTGCTGGACGCGGGCGTGAACTTCGCGTCCTTCCTCGTGGCCATGCGCTTCTCCCCGCGCGGCATCCTGCGCCCGCCGCCGGAGGAACTGCGCGCCGCGTACCGCGAGATCCTGCCGTACCTGCGCTTCACCGGGGTCCTCATCGTGGCGGACACGGTGTTCAACGAGCTCGACGTGCTCATGCTCGGCATGCTCGCCGACGAGGCCACCACCGGCCTGTACCGCGCCGCGTGGACCTACGCCATGGTGCTGAACTTCCTGAGCATGTCCGTGAGCAACGTGCTGTTCCCGAAGATCACGTCGTTCTCCGACGTGGGCGAACTGAAGATCTTCATCCGCAAGGCGCTGAAGTTGACCGCGGCGCTCGCCGCGGCCACGCTGCCCGCGCTGCCCGCGGTGTCCTGGTGGATCCCGTGGTACGAGCCGCGCTACGCGGACGCGGTGGGCATCTTCTGGATCATGTACGTGGGCGTGGCCTTCGATCTCGTGATCGGCCCGCTCGGCTACACGCTGTACAGTCTGAACCGGCCGGACGTCCTCGTGAAGCTCGCCATCCTGAAGGTCGTGCTGAACGCGGGCGGGAACCTGCTGCTGATCCCGGCGTACGGCGCCCCGGGCGCCGCGTGGGCCACCATCATCACCCGCGTGTTCGGCGGGCTGATCGCGGTGGCGGTCATGGTGCACATCATCCGGCGGACCCCGCACCCGCCGCAGGGAGGCGCCCGATGAACGGACTCGCGAGAACGTCCCGGGCCGCGGCGGCCGCCGCCGTGTGCCTGGTCCTGGCCGCGGCCGGGTGCTCCGGATTCAACGCCGCGACCCTGGGCGACGTGCTCGGCGGCGCCGCCCTGGACGACGCCACGATCGTGGACGGCCTGCGCGAGGCGCTGCACGTGGGAACGCAGCGCGCGGTGGCCACCGCGTCCCGGCCGGACGGGTTCCTCGCGAACCCGCGCATCCGGATCCCGATGCCGCCGGAGCTCACGAAGGTGGCGAGCACGCTGCGGACCGCCGGGTTCGGGAGCCACGTGGACGCGTTCGAGGTGGCCATGAACCGCGCGGCGGAGCAGGCCTCCGGCGAGGCGGTGGACGTGTTCTGGGGCGCGCTGAAGCGCATGACGTTCGAGGACGCGCGCGGCATCCTGCGCGGCGGGGACGACGCCGCCACCGCGTTCTTCCGCCGCACCGCGGGCGAGGAGCTGCGCGCGCGCTTCCACCCCATCGTGACCGCGAAGATGAGCGAGCTGGGCTACGTGCGGAAATACGACGAGCTCGTGCGCATGTACACCGCGCTCCCCCTGACCACGAAGCCGGCGTTCCGACCCGAGGACTACGTGACCGGCAAGGCGCTGGACGGACTCTTCACGGTCCTGGCCGACGAGGAGAAGCGGATCCGCGAGGATCCCGCGGCCCGCACGACCGCGCTGCTGCGGCGCGTGTTCGGCGCGCCGCGCTGAGCGGGATGGGCGCCGCGCTCCGGATCGCGCCCGGCCTCCTGCTCGCGGGCGGCCTCGCCGCGCTCGCCACGGTCGCCGCGGACGCGCTGGGCGCGCGCGTCCTGCACGCGCAGAAGACGCCGGTGTCGCCGGTCCTCGCGGGCATCCTGCTCGGGATGGCCCTCGCGAACGCGGTCCGGCTGCCCGCCGCCGTCCGCCCCGGACTCCGCTTCTGCGCCACGACGCTGCTGCGCACGGGGATCGTCCTCCTCGGGATCCGGCTCAGCGTGGGCGACGTGGCGCGCCTCGGCGCCTCGGGGCTTCCCGTGGTGCTGACGTGCATCGCGGCGGGGGTGGCGCTGTCCGCGGCGATCGCGCGGCGCGCGGCGCTCCCCCCGCGTCTCGGGACGCTCATCGGCGTGGGAACGTCCATCTGCGGCGTGTCCGCGATCGCCGCCACGGGACCCGCGATCGGCGCGAAGGACGAGGAGGTCTCGTACGCGATCGCGGTCGTGACCGTGTTCGGGCTGCTCGCGATGCTCGCGTACCCGTTCCTGGCCGCGACCCTCGTCGGCGGCGATCCCGCGGCGGTCGGGCTCTTCCTCGGGACCGCGGTGCACGACACGTCGCAGGTGAACGGGGCCGCGCTCATCTACGCGCAGATGCACGACGCGCCGGACGCCGTGGACGCGGCCGTCGTGACGAAGCTCGTCCGCAACCTGTTCATGATCGCCGTGATCCCGCTGCTCGCGGCCCGCCACGCCGGGGAGATGACGCGCGCGGGGACGGGCGCCGCGCGGTGGCTCGGACTGTTCCCGCGCTTCGTGCTCGGCTTCGTGGCCATGGCGGCGTTCCGGTCGGTCGGGGACGCGGCGCTCGCCGCGGGCGGCCCCTGGCCCTGGGACGGCGCCTCGTGGTCCGCCTGGACGGGGGCGATCACATCCGCCTCGGGCGCATGCATGCTCGGCGCGCTCACCGCCGTCGGTCTCGGCACCGACCTGCGCGCCATGCGTCGTCTGTCGTTCGGTCCGTTCCTCGTGGGTCTGGCCAGCGCGCTGGCCGTGGGCGCGACCAGCCTCGTCGCGATCCGCGCGCTCCGCCTCCTGTGAGCGGCGGCCCGGACGCGCGTCAGCGGATGTAGCCGAGCGCGCGCAGCCGCTCGATCATCGCCGCGTCGGCCTCGGTGGCCACGGGATCCCCCTCCTCGCGCGCGCCGGTCTCGTAGGTGGCCACGCGAGGCAGCGGCGGCGGACCGGCCAGGATCTCCGTGAGCACGCGGCCCTCCATGTCGGCCGCCGCCGGCAACCCCGCGAGGTGCAGCACCGTGGGCGCGAGGTCGTAGACGTGCGCCTGCTCCCCGGCGCCGGCGTTCCCGCGAGCACCCGGCGGCGACGGCGACGGAGACGGTCGGATGTCCGGTCCCGCGGCGAGCAGCACCCCGTCCGGCGCGTCCGTGTGCCCGCCGGGCGTGCCGCGACCGAGCCACGTGAACCACGCCCGATGTCCGTGGTCCGACAGGACGATCACGTTCGCGTCCTCCCCCATCGCGCCGCGCAGGGCGCCCAGGTGCCGGTCGAATGCCGTGTACGCGTCCCGGACGGGACCCGCGCGCGGCGGCCCGTCCGCCCCGATCGTGAACCGCGGCTCCCACGCGTCCCAGTGCAGGTGCTCCGCCGCATCCACGTCGCGGAAGTACGCGAAGAGCACGGCCGGCGCGTACGCGGCAACCAGGGAGCAGGCCGCGGCCGCCGCGAACGCGTCCTCGCTGGCCCACGCCGCTTCGGTGGCCGGCAGCCGCACGCCGGCCTCGGGCGGATCCCACAATCCCCGGGCCGCCACGTCGCCCTCCGGCGTGCCGGCATCCCGCGCGAGCCGCGCCTCGGCCCACGCGCGATCCGATACGACGAACTCCGCGCCCTCCGTGCGGGCCGGCCATGTCACGAGCCAGTTCACGACGCCGGCGGACACGCCGCGCTCCGCCAGCACGGACCAGAGGCGACGCACGCCCACCATGTCGCCGTTCACCGGCGTCACGCGGATCGCGCGCGGGCCGAGCACGTCGCGAAGCAGCAGCCCGTCGTTCAGGCCGAAGTGCATGGGGAACGACGCGACCGGCGTGCGCGCGCCGAGCACGCGCTGCACGTAGAAGTCGCGGATGCCGGTGTCCTCCGGCGTGCGCGACGACGCGATGCTGGTCCACAGCGCGGGGGACGGGTGGTTCGCGATCGTGCGCAGCCGCAGGTAGGCGCCGCGCGCCACGAGGTCGCCGAGGTTCGGCAGCACACCCTCCGCGAGCAGCGCGTCCAGCACGTCCGGGTCCGCGCCGTCGCATCCCACGACGAGAAGCCGGGGCCGGACGGACGGCGCCGCGGGCGCCGGCGCAACGCCTCCCGACGGGGCCCCCGCCGCCGGCCCGGCGCCGGCCCGCTCCGCCCGGTCCTGCTCCGCGGCGGCCCGCTCGGGTGCGGGCCGGATGGCCGCGAGCGCCGATGACGCCAGCGCCACCGCCGCCATGCCGCCGGCCGCGCGAAGCCAGGTCACGCCCGGCGCGCGCCGTGCCACTGCGAGGACCGCAGCACCCGCGGCCGCTGCCCCCGCGGCCGCGACGACCACGGCCGCCGTCGCCAGCAGGAGCATACCGGCAGCATCTCGCACGAGCGGCCACCGCGCCGGGTACGCCCACTCGAACTCGAACGCCCGAAGACCCCACAGGAACGCGGTGCACGCGACCGCATGGGCGAACGCGATCGGCGCCGCCGCACCCCGCGGGCGCCCGAGCAATGCTGCCACGAGCCCGGCCGCGCCGCCGGCGGCGGCGAGCACCGCGCCGAACGTGGCCGCGAGCGCCGCGTGCACGCGCAGCACGTCCCGGGGATCGCGGAGCCCGTTGTCCGCGGCCGTGACCACGCCCAGCGCGGTCCCGAGCGCGACACCCGTGAGCGCCCAGGTCCGCACCGTGACCCCGAGGATCGCCGCGCGGGCGCGGAGCACGCCGGTCAGGAGCCGCGCGCCGCCTCGACGGCCGCATCGATGCGGCCGAACGCGGCCTCGGGATCCTCCTCGACCCTGGCGACGCACGCGTCCGAGCACAGCCGCACGAGCCGCCCCTGCACGAGCACCTCCACAGGATCGCCTTTCGCGCCGAGCTCGTTCCCGCAGATCGGGCAGGTGGTCATCGGGTACTCGGCCCGCAGCGCCGCGAGATCCGTGGCCGAGAGCCCGGAGTCCGCCACGGGCGTGGCCACCGCGCGAACCACCGTCTCCGGCGGCACCGCGCCCGGATTCGCCCGCTCCGCCGTCTCCACCGGCGGCCCGGGATCGGGCACCTTCCCGTCCTTGCCGCAGGCCGCGAGCATGAGGGCGACGACGACGTACTGGGCGTGCCGGATCCGCTTCATGGGTCCCTCCCGGAGCCGTGGGGTGCGTTTCCCCGCCACCATGAATCGCCCCACCCCCGTGTGTCGACCCCTTGTGGTTCACAGATTGTGGGAGGGCCCGGATTTCTATGCCCGAGGGGTGAATTGCCCTCCGCGGGCCTCGGGTGGCCGACACCGCCAAGCGCTTGCCCGCCAAGACGTTGCCATGTCCCCCGGCGGGCGGGCGCGCGCCGGCCACAATCTGTGAACCACCGTGGTAGGATCACCCAGGATGAGCGCCCCGCCGCGACCCCTGCCGGTTCTGTTCCTGGTGACCCACCTGGAGACGGGGGGGGCCGAGCGGCAGCTTGCCGAGCTCGTCACGCGCATGGATCGCGGCCGCTTCCGCCCCGTCGTCGTCTGCCAGAAGGGCGGCGGGCCGTTCTTCGATCAGATCGCGGCGGCGGGCGTCGAGGCGCACACGCTGCACACGCCGCACCGCGGCGATCCCCGCTTCGTGCTGCGACTCGCCGGCGTGTGCCGCAAGGCGGGGATCCGGGCCATGGTGATCCGCGGCTTCTCCACGATGGTGGTCGGGATCGCGGTGGGACGCATGCTCGGGATCCGCCCGATCCTCATGGCGGAGCACGCGACCGGCCGCATCGACCGCGATCCGAAGAAGCGGCCGATCGAGCGGTGGCTCGCTCCGAAGGTGGACGGCGCGATCGCCGTCGCGAAGGGGCAGATTCCCTTCCTCGTGGAGGACAAGGGCTTCGACCCGGGGAAGATCCGCGTGGTGTACAACGGGATCGACCTCTCGCAGTGGACGCCGACCGGACGGGACGCCGCGTTGCTCGCGGAGCTCGGCATCCCGGACAACGCGCCCGTGATCGGGATCCTCGCGATGCTGCGGCCGGAGAAGGACCACGCCACATTCCTGCGCGCCGCGCGCCTCGTCCGCCGCAAGCTGCCGGAGGCGCGCTTCCTCCTGGTCGGGGAGGGCGTGGAGCGCGCGCGCCTCGAGTCGCTCGTGGAGGAGCTGGGGCTGGGCGGCCGCGCGATCTTCGCGGGACGGCGGACGGACGTGGCGCGCGTCCTGTCCGTGTTCGACGTGTCCGTGCTGTCCAGCACGACGGTGGAGACGTTCCCGATGGCGTTCCTCGAGGCGATGGCGATGGCGCGCCCGCTCGTGGCCACGCGCGTGGGCGGCGTCGCGGAGATGATCGACGAGGGTGTGAACGGCCACGTCGTGGCGCCGCGCGATCCGGACGCGCTCGCGAACGCGCTGCTCGACGTCGTGTCGGACCGCGGGCGCGCGCGGGAGATGGGACGCCGCTCGCGCGACATCGTGCAGGAGCGCTTCTCCATGGACCGCATGGTCCGCGACACCGAGGCGTATCTGGACTCCTTCTTCGTCTGACCGCCGCGGGTCCAGGTCCGAAAACGGCCGGTCCGGTCCGCGGTCCGTGGCATACTGGCCGCCATGGACGACGTGCAGGATGCCCGGACGGAGATGACCGACGCGCAGCGGTACCGGGCCGTGCTCGCCCGCGACCCGCGCTTCGACGGCCGGTTCTTCACGGGAGTGCTGACCACCGGCATCTACTGCCGGCCGGTGTGCCCCGCGCGCGCGCCGCACCGGAGGAACGTGCGCTTCTTCGCGCACGCGGCGGCGGCGGAAGCGGAGGGGTTCCGCCCGTGCCGCCGGTGCCGTCCGGAGACGGCGCCCGGAACCCCGGCCTGGCTCGGGACCTCGGCCACGGTGTCGCGGGGGCTCCGGCTGATCGCGGACGGCATGATGGACGGCGGCGGCGTCGAGACGCTCGCGGACCGGCTCGGCGTGGGCAGCCGGCACCTCCGGCGCCTCTTCCTGCAGCATGTCGGCGCCACGCCGATCGCGGTCGCGCAGACGCGCCGGCTCCACTTCGCGCGCTCGCTCCTGGACGGGACGGACCTGCCGATGGGGGATGTCGCCGCGGCCGCGGGATTCGCGAGCGAGCGGCGGTTCCGCGCCGCGGTCCGCACGGTGTTCGGCGTCTCCCCCACGGAGTTGCGCGCGGCCGCGCGCGGGCCGCGGGGCGGCGCGGCGCCCGGGTGCGTGGCGCTGCGGCTCGCGTACCGCGAGCCGTTCGACGCGGCCGCGCTCCTGGACTACCTCGGTCGCCGCGCGATCCCCGGCGTGGAGGAGGTCCGTGACGGCGCGTACCGGCGCACGTTCGCGCTCGGCGACGCGGCCGGCGTGCTGTGCGTGCGCGCGGACACGTCGCGCTCCGTGCTCGTCGTGGAGATGCCGCTCGCCGCGCGGCGCTGCCTGCTGGATGCCGCGGAACGGGTGCGGCGCATCTTCGACGCGAACGCGGACCCGGCGGCGATCGCCGCGCGCCTCGGGCGGGACCCCGCGCTGCGCGCGTCCGTCCGGCGCCGGCCCGGCCTGCGCGTGCCCGGCGCCTGGGACCCGTTCGAGCTGACGATCCGCGCGATCCTCGGGCAGCAGGTCTCGGTGGCCGGCGCCACGACGCTCGCCGGGCGGCTCGTGCGCGCGTTCGGCCGGCCGCTCCCGGGAGCCGACCCCACCGCGGGCCCCGCGTTGCTCTTCCCGGAGCCGGCCGCGCTCGCGCGCGCCGACGTGGCGTCGATCGGGATGCCCTCGGCGCGGGCGGCGGCGATCCGCGAGGTGGCGCGGCGCGTCGCGTCCGGCGCGCTGCCGCTCGCGTGGGGCGCCGATCCGGAGCGCACGCGCGACGCGCTCGCGGAAGTGCCCGGCGTTGGGCCGTGGACGGCGGGCTACGTGGCCATGCGCGCGCTCGCCCTCCCGGACGCGTTCCTCCCGGACGACCTCGGCGTGCGGCGCGCGCTGGCGGACGGACGCGGCCTGCGCCCCAAGCCCCGCGAGGTCCTGGCCCGCGCGGAGCCCTGGCGACCCTGGCGCGCGTACGCGGTGATGCACCTGTGGGCGGGCGATGCGGACGGCCCGCGCCCCGCGAAGCGGGAGAAGGAGACGAAGCGATGCGCATCGACACGCTGACGATGGACACGCCGCTCGGCCGGATGGCGCTGGCCTGGCGGGACGACGTGGTGCTGGCACTCGAGATGGGCTACGCGAAGGATCGCACCGCATGGGACTCGAAGGATATCCCGGGCGATCCGGGGAAGCGGCTCGCCCGGCGGCTGCGCGCGCGCTTCCCGGACGCGGAGATCGGCGAGGGGTCGCCCCGCGCGAAGGCGCCGGCGGCGCTCGCGCGCTACTTCGCGGGCGACGTGCGCGCGATCGACGCGCTGGGCGTGGATCCGGGCGGCACGTCGTTCCACGCGCGCGTGTGGGAGGAGCTGCGTCGCATCCCCGCGGGGGAGACGCGGACCTACGGGGAGGTGGCGGCCGCGGCCGGCAGCGACTCCGCTCGGGCCACCGGCGGCGCGGTGGGCGCGAACCCGGTACCGATCATCGTGCCGTGCCACCGCGTCGTGGGCGCGAACGGGAGTCTCACGGGATTCGGCGGCGGTCTGCCGCGCAAGCTGTGGCTCCTGCGGCACGAGGGCGCGCCGCTCGCCGGGCGCGCGGCGCAGCAGCTGAGCCTGTTGCCGGCGGATTGAGCAGGCGCCCGGACCGCGACGGACGCGCGCGGCTCAGCCGCCCGCGGACGCGGCGGGCTCCGCCGGCTTCGCCCCGCCCAGCGAGGCGGGCGGCTGCTTCGCCGCGTCGATCATCGCGAGGTACGTGGCCGGGTCCTCGTGGAACGTCTCGATGCACGCGTCGCAGCAGAGCCGCACGAGGCGCGACCCCCACACGATGTCCCTCGGCGTGCCCATCACGTCCAGGTCCGCCTCCATCACGACGCACTGGTCCGTGGGATAGTCCGCGAGCTGCGTGGCGATCAGTGCCTCGTCGCGCGCCTCAAGGCCGGCGGCCACGTCGGAGCGGAACTTCGGCACGCAGGCCACGTCGCAGAGGCGCACCAGCTTCCCCTGCTCCACGATGTCCACCGCGTACTCGTCCAGCTCGCGGCCGCACTCCACGCAGGACGGTGCGGTGTAGTACGGGGCCTGCGCCGCGATGACCTCGGCGTCCGACGCGGGGTCCGCGGACGCCGGGGCAGGTGCCGTCTCCGGCGGCGCGTCGCCCGCGGGCGCCCCCTCGCGGCCGCCGCACCCGGCGGCAACGAGCACGGCGGCGGCGAGCACGGCGACGGCGACCGGGAGGACGACCGGCACGTTGGCGACTCGCATGGGTGGCACTCCTCGCGTGGGGCCCGCGCCGGCGGCCGCGGGCGAAGCCGTACGGGGACGGACCCGGCCCGGAATCGGGAACCCCGGGGCGCGGGCGCGGTTCATGGGTCCGGCCCCGGCACTCTAACCGACCGGGCGCGAAGATGATACGATCGTCGGCCCGATTCGGGATCTCACCCGCGCCGCCCCTCCGGCCGAAAGGAGTTCCATGGACTTCCTGCACCAGGTCGTGGACCTGTTCGTCCACCTCGACGAGCACCTCGCCGAGCTCCTCGGCCGCTACGGCAACGGCACGTACCTGCTGCTCTTCCTCATCATCTTCGCCGAGACCGGGCTGGTCGTGACCCCGTTCCTCCCCGGCGACTCGCTCCTGTTCGCCGCCGGCGCGCTTTCCGCCCGCGTGGACGGGCTCTCCGTCGGGTGGCTGTTCCTGATCCTCACGATCGCCGCGATCCTCGGCGACACGGTGAACTACGCCATCGGCAACCTGTTCGGCCGGAAGCTCCTGGAGCGCCGCTCGCGCCTCATCAACCCGCACCACGTCGAGAAGACGCACGCGTTCTTCGAGAAGTACGGCGGCAAGACCATCGTGCTCGCACGCTTCGTCCCGATCGTCCGCACGTTCGCGCCGTTCGTCGCCGGGCTCGGCTCCATGACGTACGGCCGCTTCGTCCTGTACAACGTGGCCGGCGGCATCGCCTGGGTGGCGATCTGCCTCTTCGCGGGCTACTTCTTCGGCAGCATCCCGGTCGTGCAGGAGCACTTCGAGCTCGTCATCCTGGGCATCATCCTGCTCTCCGTCGTGCCGGCGGCCGTCGAGATCCTGAAGGCCCGCGCCGAGAGCGCGCGCAGCGCCGCCTGATCCGTTGCCGTCCGCGCTGCTGCTCGGCGTCGCCTTCGTCTCCTCGGCGATCTCGGGCACGCTGGGGCTGGGCGGCGGGCTGCTGCTGATCGCGGTCATGGCCGCGGTGCTCCCGCCCGCCGTGGTGGTCCCGGTGCACGGCGCCGTGCAGCTCGCGTCCAACTCCGCGCGCACGCTCGCGCTGCTCGGCAACGTGCGCTGGCGGCTCGTCGCGCTGTACGCGCCGCCGATGGTCGCGGGCGCCTGGCTCGGCGTGGGCCTGTACCGCGGCGGCGAGTTGCCGTGGTTCCGCCCGGCCGTGGGCGGCGTGGTGCTGGCGTCCGTGCTGCTCGAGGGCATGCGCGCCGCCCGGCTCCCGCTCTGGGCGCTCGTGCCGGCGGGACTCGTCGGCGGATTCCTCACCGTCGTCGTCGGCGCCACGGGTCCGTACCTCGCCGCCGTGCTGGTCTCCGGGAACCTGGAGCGCCGCCAGCTCGTGGCGACGCAGGCGGCGATCCAGACGTTCGGGCACTTCCTCAAGCTCCCGGCATTCGCCGCGATCGGCTTCGCCTGGCGCGACCAGCTTCCGCTCGTGCTCCCGCTCGTGGCCTGCGTGGCCGCCGGGACGTGGGCCGGCACGCGCCTCCTCGGCCGGCTGCCGGAGAAGGCGTTCCGGCGCGCCCTGCGCGCGCTGCTCGTGGTCCTCGCGCTGCGCCTTCTCCTCTCGCCCTGGATCTGAGCGCGCGGCCGCGCGCGATCCCCGCGTCCAACCTTGCGATGCCTCCGCGCCGGGGCTATCGTCGGGGATTCGCACGACGGGAGCCCGCATGACCCCTGTCCGATTCGTCCTGAACGGCCGCCCGGTGGAGGTCCTCGTCCGCGACGGCGAGAGCCTCCTCGAGACCCTCCGCGAGCGCTGCGGCCTGCTGTCCCCGAAGGACGGGTGCCGCCCGCAGGGGCAGTGCGGCTGCTGCCGCGTCCTCGTGAACGGGAACCCGAAGGTCTCGTGCGCCATGCCGGCCGCGTCCGCGGACGGCAAGGAGATCCTCACGCTGGAGGGCTTCGAGGCGCTCGAGCGGGAGCGGCTCGCGCTCGCGTTCACCGCCGCGGGCGGCCTGCAGTGCGGCTTCTGCATCCCCGGCATCGCGGTCCGCGCGAAGGCGCTGGTGGACAAGAACCCCCGCCCCACGCGCGCGGAGATCGCGAAGGCCATCGAGGGGCACCTCTGCCGCTGCACCGGCTACGTGAAGATCGTGGACGCCATCGACCTGTACGCGAAGGCGCGCCGCGGCGAGCCCGTGCCCGCGCCGCTCGCGGACGGCGGGGTGGGCGCGCGCCTCGCGCGGGTGGGCGCGCCGGCGCTCACGCTGGGGGACCGCCCCTACGTGGCGGACATGACCCGTCCCGGCATGCTGCACGGCGCCGTGCTGCTGTCGCCACACGCGCGCGCGCTCGTGAAGCGCATCGACACGTCGCGCGCCCGCGCCCTGCCCGGCGTGGCCGCGGTGGCCACGGCCGCGGACGTTCCCGGGAACCGATTCGTGGGGCTCTTGTACGCGGACTGGCCGGGCTTCGTGGCGGAGGGCGAGGAGGCCCGCTGCGTGGGCGACGTGCTCTGCGCGGTGGCCGCGGTGGACGAGCACACGGCGCGCGAGGCCGCGAAGCTGGTGGACGTGGAGTACGAGGTGCGCACGCCGGTGCTGGACGCGGAGACGTCGCTCGCGGACGGCGCGCCGCGCGTGAACCCGCACCACGAGAACCTGCTCTCGCGCACCGTGATCCGCCGCGGGGACGCGGCGGCCGCGCGCGCGGCCAGCGCCCACGTGGTGCGGGGCACATGGCGCACGCAGCGCATCGAGCACCTGTACCTGGAGCCGGAGGCGTGCCTCGTGGAGCCGCGCGAGGGCGGCGGCGACCGCTTCGCGATGTACACGCAGGGCCAGGGCATCTTCGACGACCGGCGGCAGGTGGCGTCCTTCCTCGGGATCCCGGAGGAGCACATCCACGTGGAGCTCGTCCCGAACGGCGGCGCGTTCGGCGGCAAGGAGGACATGTCCATCCAGGCCCAGACGGCCCTGCTCTGCGCCATGACCGGCCGGCCGGTGCGGCTCGTGCTGAACCGGGAGGAGTCCATCCGGATCCACCCGAAGCGCCACCCGATCACGATGGACTACGAGGTCGGCTGCGACGCGGACGGCCGTCTCACGTTCGTGCACGCGCGGATGCTGAGCGACTCCGGCGCGTACGCGTCCGTCGGCGGCAAGGTGCTGGAGCGCGCGGCCGGCCACGCGTGCGGCCCGTACCGGGTCCCGGCGGTGGACGTGGAGTCGCGCGCCGCGTACACGAACCACCCGCCGTGCGGCGCGATGCGCGGGTTCGGCGCGAACCAGGCGCACTTCGCGATGGAGGGCTGCATGGACCTCCTCGCGGAGAAGGCGGGGCTGGACCCGTTCGAGATCCGCTGGCGCAACGCGCTGGAAGTGGGCAGCGTCTTCTCCACGGGACAGGTGCTGGAGAAGTCCGTGGGCATCAAGAAGACGCTGGAGGCCGTGCGGGATCGCTACCACGACGCGCGGCGCGCGGGGAAGGCCGTGGGCATCGCGTGCGGCCTGAAGAACAGCGGCATCGGCAACGGCGCGAAGGAGTGGGGCATGGCGCGCCTCGTCCCCGAGCGGGACGGCACGGTGTCGCTCTACAACGGCTACACGGAGATGGGACAGGGACTCCTCACCGTGCTCGTCCAGTGCGCGGTGGAGGTGACGGGGCTGCCCGCATCCGTGTTCCGCCCGAAGGTGGACTCCACGTTCGCTCTGGGCTGCGGGCAGACGACGGGCTCGCGCGCCACACTGTTCGGCGGGCGCGCGGTGGCGGCCGCGGCGGCGAAGCTGCGCGCGGACCTGGACGCGGGGCGCCCGCTCGCGGACCTGTGCGGCAACATCTATGCGGCGGACGTCCTCGTCGACGACACCACCGCCCCCGGGCAGGCGGCGGCGCGGATCAAGACCCACACGTCCTTCGGCTACGCCACGCAGGTGTGCATCCTGGACGCCGAGGGCCGGCTGGAGCGCTTCATCGCCGCGCACGACGTGGGCCGCGCGGTGAACCCCACGCTGTGCGAGGGGCAGATCGAGGGATCCATCCACATGGGACTCGGCTACGCGCTCACGGAGGATCTCCCCTGCGAGAACGGCATGCCGGTCACGTTCAAGCTGCGGGAGATCGGCGTGCTCCGCGCCGGCGACATGCCCGAGGTGGAGGTGATCCTCGTGGAGGAGCCGGAGCCGGAGGGCCCGTTCGGCGCGAAGGGCGTGGGCGAGATCGGGCTCGTGCCCACCGCGGCCGCGGTGGCGTCCGCGCTGCACGCCTTCGACGGCATCCGCCGGATGACGCTCCCCATGAAGGACTCGCCCGCCGCGCAGGCCCTGCGGGTCGGTCGCATCCGGGGCGCCGCGCGGTGACCGAGGGCGAGTCGCCCGCGCTCGCGCTCGGACCGGATGCGCGCGGCACGGTCGTGGTCGTGGCCGGGGATCGCATCGCGGCCGCCGGCACGGACGCGCCGCCGCCGGGCGTGCCGCGCCTGGAGTGCGACGGCGCGGTGCTGGAGCCCGGGCGCGTGAACGCGCACACGCACATCTACAGCGCGCTCGCGCCGCTCGGCATGCCCGCGCCCTCCGCGCCGCCGCGGAACTTCCTCGAGATCCTGCGCAAGGTCTGGTGGCGGCTGGATCGCGCGCTGGACCCGGACACGCTGCGCGCCTCGGCCCGGTACTACGCCGCGGAAGCCCTGCTGGACGGGACGACGGCGCTCATCGACCACCACGAATCGCCGGAGTCGATCGAGGGCTCGCTCGACATCCTCGCGGACGCGTGCGAGGCGCTCGGCATCCGCGCCGTGCTCACGTACGGCGCGACCGAGCGCAACGGCGGCCGGGAGGAAGGGCGGCGCGGGCTGGCGGAATGCCGGCGCTTCCACGCGGCGAACCGCCGTCCCCTGGTACGGGGCGTCGTGGGACTGCACGCGTCGTTCACGGTCTCGGACGACACCGCGCGCGAGGCCGGCGCGTTGGCCGCGGGACTCCGTACGGTCACCCACGTGCACGTGGCCGAGGACGGCGCGGACGCCGAGGACGCCGTGCGCCGCGGCTGGCCCGGCCCCCTGCCCCGCCTCCTCGCCCTGGACGCCCTGCCCCCCGGGTCCATCCTGGCCCACGGCATCCACCTGCCCCTCGACGACATCCGCGCCGCGGAGCACCATGGGTGCTGGTTCGTGCAGAACCCGCGCTCGAACCGCGGCAACCGCGTGGGCTACCCGCGCGGGCTGGCGGCGGCGCGGCGCGTGGCGCTGGGCACGGACGGCTATCCCGCGCGCATGGCGGACGAGGCGCGGACGCTGGAAGAGGAAGCCGCCACGTACGCGGACGACCCGGCGGCGGTGCGCCGGCGACCCGGCGCGGGGCACGTCCTGCTGGCCGAGCGGTTCGGCGTCCCCTTCGCGCCGCTCGCCCCGGGCGCGGCGGCGGACGTGGTGGCGCGCGACCCCGGCGGGCGCTGCGTGCACGCGGTGGTGGGCGGGCGCGTGGCGGTGCGGGACGGACAGCTGGTCGGAGCGGACGCGGAGGCGATCCGCGCGGAGGCCGCGGACGCGGCGCCGCGGCTGTGGGCGAGGATGCGGGCCATCCCGGAGGAGTAGCGTGCCGAAGCTGGGACTCGAGACGCACGTCGTGGACGGGGCGGTGCGGGCGGCGAGCGTGCGCCGCTTCCGCGAGGCGGGCATCCGCCTGCCCACGTTCGCGGAGCTGGCCGACCCCGCGCGCATCCCCGCCGCGGCGCGCGCGGCGGCGGCGGGCGCGGATCCGGACGCCGCGGATCCCGCGAACCTGTTCCGCGTGCACTGGTACAACGGAGCGAACGGCGGCGCGGTGACCGTGCCGGAGCACCTGGACCTGCCGGAATCCCTCACGGGCGTGAAGGCGCGCATCCTCGTGGCGCTCGGCGACCGCTTCCCCATGATCGGCGCGCACAAGGTGCTCGCCGCGTACGGGTGCCTCGCGCCGCGGATCATCACCGGGCAGTTCGATCCCACGGCCCATCGCGCGGTGTGGCCCTCCACGGGGAACTACTGCCGCGGCGGCGTGGCCATCTCGCGCATCCTGAAGTGCCGCGGCGTGGCCGTGCTCCCCGAGGGGATGAGCGAGGAGCGCTTCGCGTGGCTGTCGCGCTGGGTGACCGATCCGTCGGACATCATCCGCACGCCCGGCACCGAGAGCAACGTGAAGGAGATCTACGACCGCTGCAACGAGCTCGAGCAGGATCCCGCGAACGTCATCTTCAACCAGTTCTGCGAGTTCGGGAACTACATCGTGCACCGCGTGTGCACGGGACCGGCGCTGGAGGCCGTGTGGCGGCACGCCGGCGGCGGCGAGGGACTGCGGCTCGCGGCGTTCGTGTCCGCGTCCGGGTCGGGCGGCACGCTGGCCGCGGGCGACCACCTGAAGGCCGCGCACGGCTGCCGCATCGTGGCCGTGGAGGCGCTCGAGTGCCCCACCCTGCTCCTGAACGGCTTCGGCGCGCACAACATCCAGGGCATCGGGGACAAGCACGTCCCCCTCATCCACAACGTGATGAACACGGACGTGGTGACCGCCGTGTCCGAGGTGGCCACGGACGAACTGGACGTGCTGTTCGGCACGCCCGTGGGCGCGGCGTACCTGGCCGGGCGGCGCGGCGTGCCTTCCGGCCTGGTGGACGCGCTCTCCCGCGTGGGCCTCTCCGGCATCTGCAACGTGCTGGCCGCCATCAAGACGGCGAAGCACTTCGACCTCGGCCCGCGCGATGCGGTGGTCACGGTGGCCACGGACGGCGCCGGCATGTACTCCAGCGAGCGCGCGAAGACGCTCCGTCGCCGTTTCCGGACAGGGTTCGATGCCGTGCGCGCGGGCGAGGTCTTCGGGCGCCACCTGCTCGGCGCGGCCACCGACCACTTCCGGGAGCTCACGTACGAGGAGCGCAAGCGCGTGTTCAACCTCGGCTACTTCACCTGGGTGGAGCAGCAGGGCGTGAGCCTCGCGGAGTTCGAAGCGCGCCGCGACGCGGCGTTCTGGGACGCGCTGCCGGCCCTCGCGCGGGATGCGTGGGACCCGATGATCGAGGCGTTCAACGCGGAGACCGGCGTGTCGCGCGCGGGCGCCGCGGGGGCCGCGCCGCGTTGAGCGAGCCCGTCTCGCGTCTGGTCTGTGCGGGCTGCGGCGCGGCGGCCGCCCCGGACGACCCGTGGCCGCTGCGCTGCCCGCGCGCCGCGGAGGGCGCGGAGCACGTGCTCGTCAAGCGACTGGATCCGCGCGCGGCGGGTTCCCCCGGATTCTGGCGCGAGGTCTTCGCGCGGGACGAGCCGAGTCCCTTCGTGAAGTTCCGGGAGCTCTCGCACGCGTACCACGTGGGGCGCGCGCGCGGGATGACGGACGACGCCTGGGTCGCGATGGTGCGCGAGCTGGACGCGCGGCTGGCGACGGCCGCCGGCAGCGGGTTCCGCGAGACCCCGCTCGCGGCGGCGGACCCTCTCGCTGCGGCCGCGGGCGCGGCGCCCGGGACGCTGTGGATCAAGGACGAGACGGGCAACGTCGGCGGCTCGCACAAGGCGCGCCACCTCTTCGGGGTGCTCCTGTGGCGCGCGATGGCGCGGCGCACGGGATGGATCGACGCGGACGACGCGACCGTCCTCGGCATCGCGAGCTGCGGCAACGCGGCGCTCGCGGCGGCGGAGCTGGCCCATGCGTTCGGCCGGCGGCTGGAGGTCTTCGTGCCGGTGCACGCGGATCCGCACGTGCTGGAATCCCTGGCGCGACTGGGCGCGCGCCTCACCACGTGCCCGCGCGACGCCGACGGCCGCGGCGACCCCTGCCTGCACGCGTTCCGCGCGGCGGTGGCCGAGGGCCGCGTGCTGCCGTTCACGTGCCAGGGGCCCGAGAACGCGCTCGTGATCGAGGGCGCCGAGACGATCGCGTACGAGATCGCGACGGCGTGGCCGCCGGGCCGCGCGCCGGACCGCGTGTTCGTGCAGGTCGGCGGCGGCGCCCTCGCCTCCGCCGTCGCGGCCGGCTTCGCACTCGCCACGCAGGCCGGCGTGATCCCCCACGCGCCGAAGCTCCACGCCGTGCAGACCCGCGGCGCGTTCCCGCTCGCCCGCGCGTGGGAGCGCTTCGTGGACCGCTTCCCGCGCCGCGCCGCCGCCGCGCTCCCGAACGCGCTCGAGTACGCCGCCGCGCACCGGCACGAGTTCATGTGGCCCTGGGAGACCACGCCCTCCAGCGCCGCGACCGGCATCCTGGACGACGAGACCTACGACTGGCTCGCGGTCCTGTCCGCGATGGCAACAACCGGCGGCGGCCCGATCGTGGTGGACGAAGCGACGATCCTCCGCGCCCACGCGCTGGCCCGCACGCACACGTCCATCCCCGCCGACCCCACCGGAACCGCCGGCCTCGCCGGCTGGCTGGACCTGCACGAAGCCAAGGGCCTCGGTCCGGAGGAGCGCTCGGTCGTGCTGTTCACCGGTGTGGAACGAACCTCCGCTCGTTCCTGACGGCCGCGAGGCAAGGTGACGCGAGGGGCGCATCGCTGCGAGTCGGTGGAGCGCTTCGGCGCCGCCCCCTACGCCACCAGTGCCCGGTACGCCGTCGGGAAGCGCGCCAGGACAGCGGCCGCCACCGGGAGTTCGCGCGCATCCACGCACTCGCCGATCTTGTGCGTGTTCTGCTCGATGCCCGGGCCCAGGCCGAGCATCGCCGGGTGGCGGAAGGGGCCGGTCGTAACCCAGCGCTTGCGATCGGGGATGCGGAGGTCCGCGGTCGTCGGGTAGCCCACGCCGTCGGTCGAGAAGACCCAGCGGCCCACGCGGGGCTCCTGCCGCAGCGCGCCACCGGCGCCGCCGGCAGCGATCTGCGGGGTGGCCACCCGGCGCCAGGCGTCCACGGCCGCGGCCACGGCGGGATGGTTCTCGGGAGTGAGCCAGCCGGGGTAGATCTGCGGGTTGTCCGCGGGCACGCCGCGCCAGGAGGGCTCGCCGTAGTGCGGCACGGAAACCTCCACGGTCAGCCCCGCCGCGCGGGCGCGGGTCACGCCCGGCAGCGCCTCGATCTGCTGCAGCGCCTCGCGCGGGTCCTCGCCCGCCGTGAGGCGGCGGTCGAAGCGGAACGTGAAGCGCTCCGGGACGGCGCAGTCGCTCGGGGTCTCGAGCGTGGCGAAGCTGGCGGTGCGCGTGCCGCGGCCGAGGAACGCGTCCTCGCCCATGCCGGCGCCGGCCGCGTGCGCCTGCGCGGCCTCGGCCAGGATCACCGCGCCGAACTCCAGCGGGTTGCGCCCCTCGTGCGGCATCGAGCCGTGGCAGCTCTTGCCGGTCACGCGCACCTCGATCTGCATACGCCCGCGCTGCCCGCGGTAGATGCCGAGCGCGCCCTGGCGCGCGCAGCCGGTGGAGTCGGTGAGGATCACGACGTCCGGGATGCCGGCCGCGTCCGCGCCCGGGATCTCGTTCCGCATGATCCACATCGGGCCGCCGCCGTCATTGTCCTCCTCGGCCACCGTGGCGATGCCGCGCACGATCACCCCCCGGAGCGAGCCGAGCGGCCGCGTGGCCCGCAGGACGGCCGTGGCCAGGATCTGCGCCACCACGCCGCCGAGCTGGTCCGCCGAGCCGCGCCCCCACACGAGGTGCTTCCACTCCGCCGCGGGCGGCAGGTAGCCGAGCTCGTTCGCCAGCGCCGCCGCGTCCACGCGCGCCGCGTCCACGAGACCCAGGTACGGGTCCACCCCGCCGCGGGTCGTCTCGTGCCAGCGGTGCCGCAGCGCCTTCACCGTGTCCACGTGCCCGTCGAACCACACCACGGTCTTGTCCGCGGGCGCGACGCCGTCGCCGGGATCCTGCACGGTCCAGTGCAGGTTGCCGAACGCGTCCGTGCGCACGTCCGCCGGCCCGTCCACGGCCCCGCACTCCAGCAGCGTGTGCTCCACGTACCGCAGCCGCGGCCCCTCGTGGTTCGACATCCCGCACGCGGGATCACCGCCCGCCTCCACCGGCCGGTCCACGAAGTCCGCGGGCAGCCGCACGGCCTCCCGCAGGATCCGCACGGCGTCCGCCGCGCGCGCCGCGGCCTCCCGCACGATCGCGCCGTCCAGCCCTTCCGCCGCGGCGCTCACGCGGACACGTCCACGAAGCGCTCGAGCCGCGCGCGCAGGTTCCGCTCCTTCGCGGCGGCGAGCAGGGCCATGACCACGTACACCTTCTTGTTCGCCTCGCGCGCCACGTCGACGCGGTGCCGCTCCATCACCGTCTCCGCCACCTCGGCCCCGATGTCCGCGGGCAGGCAGTGCATGTACAGCGCCTTGCCGTCGCGCGTGAGCTGCATGCGGCGCTCGTCGCAGATCCAGTCCGTGTGCTTCCGGTTGCGGGCGAGCGCGCGCTGCTCGATGTCCTTCATGCGCGCGGCATCCCGGTCGCGGTTCGCGGCCACGCGCTCCAGCATCAGGTCGTACGGGCCCCAGCTCTTGGGGTAGACCACGTCGGCGCCCTCGAACGCGTCGTCCATGGAGTCCGTGGTCCGGAAGCTGCCCCCGTGCTGGGCGGCGTTCTTCGCCGCGGCCTCCGTGCACTCGGCCATCAGGTCGTAGCCCGGCGGGTGGGCGAGGCGCACGTGCGCGCCGAAGCGCGTGAGCAGCATGATCAGTCCCTGAGGCACGGACAGCGGCTTCGCGTAGCTGGGCGAGTACGCCCAGGACACGGCGATCGTGCGCCCGGTGAGCCCGTCCGGGAACCGCTCCTTCAGCCAGCACAGGTCCGCCAGCGTCTGGGTGGGATGGTCGATGTCGCATTGCAGGTTGACGACCGGCAGCGCGCGGTCCTCGCCGTTCGTGCGCAGGTAGTGCTCGATCCCGCGGCGCGCCGCGCGCATGAACGAGTTCCCTTCGCCCAGGATCAGGTCGTGCCGGACGCCGAGCGCATGCGCGTGCCGGTCTCCTCGGCGGTCTCGCCGTGGGAGATCTGCGTGCTCGATCCGTCGAACACCACCGGCGACCCGCCGAGGCGCGCCGCGGCGCCCGCCCAGCTGGACTTCGTGCGCGTGGATGCGTCCAGGAACAGCGCGCAGAAGAGCTGGTGCTCGAAGAGCGGCACCGCCACGCCGGCGCGGTCCAGCGCCTCGTGGCCGCGAAAGGACGTGAGGACGAGGATGGGCGCGAAGGCTGATCTCCGCGCGCGGCTGGGCCGCCTGGACGAGGCGGCGCTGCGCGGACTGTACGACCGCAGCATGCTGCTCACGCAGGACTGGTCGAAGGAGGAGCTGGAGGCGGTGTGCGCGCTGGCCGCCGCGTAGCCGGCTGCCGATCTTCCGCGGCGGCTTCCGGTTCTGCGGGTCCGCGTACCGCGGATCCTCCTGCACGGCCGACGCGTACCGCTCCGCGTTGCGGACGCGGGCCGCCGCGAGGGTCTCGCCCGGCGGTCCCGTCCCATAGGCGCGCCGGATGAAGGTCTCCACGTCCCGCGCCCCGACCCCGTCCATCCGCTTCGCGAGCTCCGCGTGGTACGGGGCGAGCCGGCGGTAGCCGCCCTTCTTCAGCAGGTCCGTGCACACGGTGACCGGCACGAGCCCCAGCGCCACCGCGTCCGGGTAGTTGACGCGGTCGATGCCCGCGGAGAAGGAGATGGGCAGCTCCCCGCCGAACGTCCGCCGCAGCCGGTGCACCAGCTCGATCGCGAGCACGTGCAGCGGCGGCCCGGACAGGTACACTTCCTTCTCGGACGCGGGCAGGAACCCGGCGGTGTTCTCCACGATCAGCGTGTTCGAGAGCTTCACGCCGAAGCCCACGCCCGCCGCCGCCGCCACGTCGGTGAGCCGCCCGATGAAGTCCACCGCCTGCGCCCACGTCGTGTCCCGCGCGAACGCCGTGTCCGGGATGCGCAGATCCGCGTAGCCGAGCACGTCGTGCAGGAGATGCCGCGCGTCCTTCGGGCCGAGCAGCATGGGGTTCAGCTTCACGATGGCGTTCAACCCGAGATCGCGGAGCAGGAAGGTCATGATCCGCTCGATCTCGTCCGGCGGGCAGCCGTGGAACGTGCTGAGCGTGACGCTGTCCGAGAGCGCGGCCGGGAACGCCAGGTCCCGGAAGCGGGCCAGCTCCGCCGGGATCTCCCGCCGGAGGCGGTCCACCAGC
The DNA here is from genome assembly GCA_964571855.1 of uncultured Gemmatimonadota bacterium. GTDB lineage: Bacteria > ARS69 > ARS69 > ARS69 > ARS69 > CAYYFX01. The sequence goes on along the minus strand of CAZNDO010000007.1, from coordinate 61,223 downwards.
GGCGCGGCGTTCCGCATCCCGTGCACGAACGCCTGCACGCGCTCGCTCCGGATGCCCGCGAGGTCGTAGCCCACGCTCATGTCGTGGACGACGTGGTCGAAGCCCTCGCGCTGCGGCACGGCGCCGGTGGCGCGGAGCATCTCGATGAGCATCGCACCCTTCACGTACTCCGCCAGCGACTCCTCGAGCCTCAGTTCCTGGGACCACTCCGCGTTGTAGCCCACCGTGCGCATGTCGATGCACGGGCGCGGGATCGTCAGCTCGTCCCGGATCTGGACCGTCTTCAGCTCCAGGACGCGCGCGCCACCGAGCCACGCGAGCACCAGGTTCTGGGCCATCTGCGTGTGCGGGCCGGCCGCCGGGCCGACGGGCGCCGAGGGCCGGTGGCCGTGGAACGCGACGGAGAAGTCGTGGCCGTCGTCCCCGCCGAAGAAGAAGCGCTCCGGGAGATCGAAGATCGAGCGGCGGCTGTCCAACTCGCGGAACGCGCGGGTGACGAGGGCGCCGAACGGGTGGGGTACGAGGTCGGGCATCGGCGGATCATGCCAGACCCGCCCCGGATCGGCGAGGCCCGGAGCGACTCAGGCTCCCGCCGCCGCCGCGGTGATCCGGCGCGGGGCCCACGGATCGAAGCGTTCGGCCACGGCCCAGCCGGCGCCCACCGAGGCGAGCCGGCCGTCGAAGAGCACGAAGGAGTCCAGCTTGTGCACGCGGGCGTCCAGCACCTGATCCGCGTCCAGGTCGAAGAGCGCCACCAGGACCTCCTTCGGACGCCCCAGGTTCCCGGAGCGCTTCCCGATCACGAGATCCAGCCGCGGCCCGTCCGCGCCGCCCGCGACCTCCAGGGAGTCCACCATCGCGCGCACGTCCACCTCGGTGGACTTCTCCCCCCGGCGGATCTTCCGCGTCTTCGTGACCACCCAGGACTCCGCGGCGAGGAACGCGCGCACCTTCGCGCGCACCTCTTCCTCTGCGAGCCCCAGCCGGCCCAGGCCCACGCGGTACCGCGCCGCCTCCACGCGGGACGTGAGCGACCCCGCGTCCGGCGCGATCCGCGTGGCCGCGAGCACGAGCAGCCCCTCCGGGCACGCGGCGTTCATGCGCCGCACGAAGTCCGCCGGCTCCACGTCCGCGCGCAGCCGCACGTCCGCATACTCGCCCTCGCTGGACACTCCCACCGGCAGCGCGTCCGCGAAGGCCAGCTTCATGTGCGGCGAGAAGCCCTGCGAATACGCGGCCGGGACCTCCGCGCGCCGCAGCGTGCGTTGCATGGCGCTCTGCAGCTCCAGGTGTGCGAGCAGCCGCACGTCCTCGCCCTTCGCGAAGCGGAAGCGCAGCCGCGCCGCCTCCGGCTCCGCCCAGATGGATGTCGGCGCCGGGCGCCGCGTCCACGACGCCTCCTGCTTCTTCCCGCCCTTGTACGTGCGGATCATCGTGTTGCAGAGCTGCTTCTCGTCGTGGATCACGCCGCACACGTGGCAGCCGTTCCGGCAGTCCGACGTGAGCGCCTGCTCCAGCGCGCGCTCCTTCGCCTTCACGAGGTCCCGCCGGAGGAACTCCTTCGTGATCAGGATGTCGACGTGGTCCCACGGGAGCGGCTCGTCCGTGCCCCGCTCGCGCAGGAGATGCGAGGGGTCCTGCCCCCACTTCTCCACGGCGCGCTCCCACTTCGCGAAGTCGAAGTACTCGCTCCAGCCGTCCAGGCGGCAGCCCTCGCGCCACGCCAGCTCGAACAGCTCGCCCACCCGGCGGTCGCCGCGGGACACGATGCCCTCCAGCCAGCTGTTCTCCGCCTCGTGCATGCGCAGCTTGATGCCGCGGTCCCGGATGGTGCGGCGCAGCACGTCCTGCTTGTGCCGCGTCTCGGCGATGTCGATCTGCCGCTCCCACTGGAACGGGGTGAACGGCTTCGGCACGAACGTGGACACGCCCAGGTTCACCGCGGCGCCGGGGCAGAGCTTCCGGCCCTGGTCGATCACGCGCTTCGCGAGGCGCGCGATGGCCTCCACGTCCTCGTCCGTCTCGGTGGGGTGCCCGATCATGAAGTACAGCTTCACCTTGTGCCAGCCGCGCGAGAACACGGACCCGGTGGTGCGCAGCAGCTCCTCGTCCGGGATCCACTTGTCGATGAGCGCGCGCAGCCGCGGCGTGGCCGCCTCCGGCGCGAACGTGATGCCGGACTTCTTCGCGGTGGCCACCATGTCCGAGAGGTCCACCGAGAAGGAGTCCGTGCGGATGGACGGCAGCGTGACCGCCACGCCCATGGGCGTGAGCTGCTGCACCGCGTTCTCCACGAGCAGCTTCACCTGCGAGTAGTCGCACGTGGACAGGCTGGACAGGGAGATCTCGTCGTAGCCGGTCTTGCGCAGCGTCTCCTCCAGCAGCTTCTCCACGGTCTCCAGCGAGCGCTCGCGCACCGGCCGGTACGTCATCCCGGCCTGGCAGAAGCGGCAGCCCTGCGTGCAGCCGCGCAGCACCTCCATGGACACGCGGTCGTGCACCTGCTGCGTGTACGGAACGATGTAGTCCGTGGGGAACGGCGCCGTGTTCATGTCGCGGATCAGGGCCTTGCGGATGCGCGGGCCCGCGGGGTCCGGGAGGATCGTGCCGTCCGCGCCCGTCACCGTGGGGTACAGCAGCGGCACGTACACGCCGCGCACCTCCGTGAGCGCCGCCAGCCGCTCGTGCCGGCGCATCCCGCGCGTCTCCTGCAGCACCTTCGCGAACCCGACCACGGCCTCCTCCCCGTCGCCGATCACGAACGCGTCGATGAAGCGCGCGTACGGCTCCGGGTGGTACACGCACGGGCCGCCGGCCAGGATGATGGGGTCGTCGTCCCCGCGATCCTCGGCGCGCAAGGGGATCCCCGCGAGGTCCAGCATGGTCAGGATGTTCGTGGCCGCCAGCTCGTACTGGATGGAGAAGCCGATGGCGTCGAACTCCGCGAGCGGCGTCTTCGTCTCCCAGCTGAAGCTGGGCAGCCCGCGCGCGCGCAGCGCCGCCTCCAGGTCCATGCCCGGCGCGTACGCGCGCTCCGCCACCACGCCGTCCATCCCGTTCAGGATGCGGTACAGGATGAGGATGCCGAGGTTCGAGAGGCCCACGTCGTAGAGGTCCGGGAACGCGAGCGCCACGCGCAGATCGCCGGGACGGCGCTCCTTGCGGACGGCGTTCAACTCGTTGCCGAGGTAGCGGCTCGGCTTCTCCACGCGCGGGAGGATTTCGTCGAGCAGGATGCTCTCGAGGGTCACGGCGCCTCCGGAGGGCACGGCCGCAGGTGGGGCGCGCCGGATTCTCGGCTGGGGGATGGATGACGTTAGCCAGCGAGCGCGGCCCGGTCAAGGCGGGCCGGGCGCGCCGCGAGCGCGGTCCGGTCGCGGCGGGACAGCGGACCCGTCGCTCCGCTTATGCGGCTACGGCAGCCGCACGATGCGAGCGAGCCGGGTCCGCGAGCCGTCCTGGACGCGGGCGAAGTAGACGCCCGCCGGCACGGGGGCGCCGGACGCGTCGCGCCCGTCCCAGACCCATGCGGCGGACCCCGGAGGGCCCGCCGGCCAGGCCCGCTCCCGGACCCGGCGCCCGGCCACGTCCACGATCACCACGCGCGCCGCCCCGCCGGGCGTGGCGCGGTCGAACCGCAGCTCCCCGCCCGCGCGCGTGGGGTTGGGCCGGAACGAGAGCCCCGCCGCATCGCCGGTCGGAGGCGCCGACAGCGGGGGGCTCCCGGTCACGGCCACTGCCCCTTCCAGCGTCACCGTGCGCGGGAAGGCCTGTCCGGGATCGTCGTTCACGCACAGCCCGTTGTCGTAGAACGTGCAGTGCGGGTCCGACGTGATAGCGAGCGCGGACACCCCGTCCGCGAGCGCCCGGAACGTGAAGCGGCTGAGTTCGCCCGGACCGCTCACGTACAGTCCGGCGCCCATCAGCACGTGGTCGTAGGTCACCGTGGAGTCCGTGGACGTGGGGACCGTCCAGCGGAACGGCGCCCCGCCGATCATGAGGGAGCCTTCCGCCACGGAGACGAACTCCACGAGCGCGGGATCGAACCGCACCCGCACGCGGTACGCGTTGAAGTGCTCCGCGGGATCGCCGGCCCGGAACGCCACGACGAACGTGGATCCCACCGCCGCCACGGACGTGTCCGGCGCGAGGAAGGCGTGGAACGGGACGGGCTCGGTGGCCGCGGCGGGCCCCGCGACCAGAACCGCTCCGGCGGCGAGTCCCCGCACCGCGTTCACGGGGACTCCTCGTCACGATACTCCGCCTTCGTCCGCGCCCAGGTCGTGGGTTCCACCGCGATGGGGCAGTACGCGGTGATCTCCCCGGGCGTCGTCGTGTACGGGATCGTCTCGTTGCTTCCGGTGCGCAGGACCGCGCGGCGCAGGGACACCGGGGTGACGACGTGGGAACTCGGGGGCGAGCGACGGAACTGGATCGTGACGATCGCGCCGGCACCGCTCATGGAACACCCCAGGGCCGCCGCGTCGATGACCAGGGAATCCGCGCCGGGGGTGTAGAACGCCTGCAGGAACGACGGGCAGTCGGCCCCCGCGAGCAGGGGCCCCTCCTCCACGTCGTCGACTTCCACGATCAGGGGATCGAACTCCACGACGAGGGAGAAGCCCCGGAGATCGGTCGCGGCGGAGTCCACGGTGATGTGCACCGGCCCGATGCACTCGATGAGTGCCTCCGGCGGGTCGAACGCGAGGTGCACCGCGTCCGGCGTGCTCCGCGCCGCGGAGGCGGAGAGGAGCAGGCCGCAGGTCGCGAGTGGAAGGAATGCCTGTCGCCGAAGGTTCATGGCCACCTCCTCGGATTGCGGCGCCGGGGCGGGGGCCGAGGCCCCCGCCCCTCCGCACGATGCCTACCGCGTGTACACGAGCTTCCGGGTCTCGCGCACATCGCCGGCCCGGAACGAGTAGAAGTAGATGCCGCTGCCGGCCCGGTCCCCGGAGTCCGTGCGGCCGTCCCAGCGCGCGGTGTGCTGCCCGGCGGCGAGCGGACCGTCCACGAGCGTCCGGACGAGCCGGCCGCCCACGTCGTGGATCCGCACCGTCACCGCGGACGCCGCGGGCAGCGCGAACCGGATGTCCGTGGACTGCGCGAACGGGTTCGGACGCGCGCCCAGGAGCTGCACGTGCGTGACCTCCGGCGCCGCCGTCACCACGGTGGGCTCGGTGCTGCCGGCCGCCGGACGGCGCGTGGCCGGCCGGTTGTGCGCGTCCCGCAGCGCCGCCTCCGCGAGCACCGGCGTGGCGCTCCCGGCGATGCGCCGGAACTCGAGCACCGCCACCTCGCCGTTCCCGTGGAACGTGGCGCCCTGCCCGAGCCGCGCCAGGTCCACCGCCACGGAACCGTCCGAAGGAATCGTTCCGAGGAACGCCCCGCCGTCGGCGAGGCCGCCGCGCGTCACGCCGGCGAGCTCCAGCGCCGCCGCGTCCCACGTGACCTGCGCGTGGATGCCCTGGACCAGATCGCCGTGGTCATCCAGCGAGAGCCGCGCGAGGACCCGGTCCCCGGCGCTCTCGATCGCCATCACGAGGCGCGGATCCTCCAGCACGGCCTCGCCCGAGGCGATCGGCGTCGTGCGGCTGACCTGCCCGTAGTTGATGGCGAACATCATCAGATCCTCGAAGTCCACCTTGTTGTCGGTCAACGGACGGGTATCGACCGAGAAGTCATCCGTTCGACCGACGTCCAGATACGCCAGCGAGTCCGACACGCCCAGCGTGATCCCGTAGCTCGCGCCGAGGTGGCTCATGTCGGCGATGTCGACGAGATTGTCGCCGTGGCCGGGGGTCACCCCGTCGCTCACGTCGCCGAGATGGTAGTTGAGCGTCCCGCCGGTCATGTTCGACACGGCCGAGACGTTGCCGCAGGCGTCCTTCGAGTAGGCCACGAAGTACCAGAAGTCCCGATCGGCCAGGTAGGCGTTCTGCCCGCTGGCCGTCACGCCGGTGAGCTGCCACGGACTGCCCGGCGGGTAGCTCCCCGGCGACGTGGGCACGGAGCCCGCGCCCGGCGCGTCGTCGTACTCGGGGTAGTTCCCGTACGGCGCCGCCCACACCTCCACCACCGCCGCGTCGCCCGGCGCTGTGAAGGTCAGGGTGACGCCCGTGGTGTCATTGCCGGCGGTGTTGCCGCTCTTGTCCTGCGCGGCCGCAACGTTCGCCATCGCGGCGGGCGGCGCGCCGTCCACCGTGATCAGTGCCGCCGCGCCCGGCGTGGCCGGGATCGGCGCGTTGGCGCAGTCACGCAGGATGACGCTGTTGATCGTGATCGTGCCCGTGCCGGGCACCCCGAGGGAGTCCGCCACGCCGATCGTGAACAGCGTGCCCGCCGGCGCCATCTGGCCGCACGGCAGACCGAGGATCGACCCGTCCGCGGTGTACGAGTTCCCGCCGTTCGGCACGACCTGGAACACCGTGAGGGCCGGCAGGCTGCTCAGGTACGTCCCCTGCATCACGGACCCCAGCCCCGAGCACAGCTTCAGCTCCGGGCTGAGCGTGAACGTCACGCTGAACCCGCGCATCCCGGCCGTGTCCGTGCGCGTGATGTCCACGGGAACCGTGACGCACGGCGTGGCCGTGGAAACGCACACGACGCCCGGGTTCGGCTCCACGAGGTTCCCCGTCGGCGTGAAGGCGCACAGCGTGGACGACGCGCCGCTCGTGAGGTACGGCGTGAAGGTCACCTCGCCGCCCACGCTCGCCACCGCGTCCCCGCTCCCGCCGCCGTCACCGGAGGGCCCGTTCGCCGCGCCCCACCAGTTGAAGGCGGCGTCCTGCGCCGCGCCCGAGCCGGTGTTGTCATAGCCCCTCACGACGTTCCCGGCGATGCTGGAGTGCGTGACGTCCAGCGACACCGAAGCGCCGGCGGCCACGACGCCGTACCCCCAGTTCGTCACCTTCATGTTCGACACGTTGACGTCGAGCGGCGACGACGCCGATCCGGCCCAGATCCCGGTGGTGCCGACGCCGCCCGTGCCGGTGAGGCAGCCGTTGGACAGGTTCACGGTGATCGGCGCCCGCAGGCCGCGCGCCGGCGTGTACTGCTCCTCGAGCGGCGCCGGCACCGGACGGCCGTCGTCCGCCCGCGCGAGCGCGGTGGCGTTGTTCACCGCCACGCCGTCGTAGTCCGGCTGGCTCACGGCGAAGGACACCGAGACGCCGTCGATGCTGCCGGAGGTGTCGGTGTAGTACACCGCCTCCTGCGCATCCACGAGCGCCACGTTCGACACGTCCACGCTGGTGCCCTGGTACATGAGCAGCCCGCTGGCCACCGTGGACGCGGGCGTGTAGCGCATGTTCGACACGGAGCAATCGGCCACGGAGCCGCCCGCCCCGAAGCTGACCTGGATGCCGTTCTGCGCCGTGTAGGCGATGTCCCCCGCGCCGATCGTGGTGCAGTCGTGCACGTCCACGGTGAGCCCGACGCCGGAGAGCGCCATGGCGTTCTTCTGGTAGTCCGTCACCGTGCAGCCGCCGACCTCCAGCGAGAACGGGCCGCCGCTCAGGTTGAAGGCGTAGACGCCGACGCCATGCTGCACGCCGGACGCCGGGTTGTCCCGGATGCGCACGACGTCGCAGTCCAGCAGCGCGCCGCCCGCCTCCCAGAAGGCCACGCCCTCGAACCGGTTGTTCGCGTTGCCCACGCCCATGCCGTCGATCGTGAAGTCCCGGATCACGACATCCGACGCGTTCGCCGCCGTCACCACCGGCCTGTTGTTCGCCGGGGTGGTGAAGGTGGTGGCCAGGATCGCGGGAGCGGCGATCGTGGTGACGGCCTTGCCGCTGCCCCGGAGCGTGAGGTTCTTCCCGTCGATGACCACCTGCTCGGTGTAGGTCCCGGGGAGCACGTCGATCGTGGTGCCGCCCGGCACCGCGAGGACGGCGTTCTGGATGACGAAGCCGATCGTCCCGACCGCCGCGTCCACGTACACGCCCTTGTCGAACGTGTTCGCCAGGGCCACCGCGCCGGTCATCTGGCCGGAGTTCTGGACGTACACGTGCCCGGTCGTGGGCGTCAGCCCCGCCGACGAGAACGTGTTCCCGGAGATCGTGCACGCCGGTCCGCGCGCGCGCAGGCTCGTGGCGAAGCGCGTCGTGGTCCCCAGGAACTGGTTCCCGGTGATGACCGCGTTCGTGGCGTCGATCGTGACCAGCGTGTTCCCCTGCTCGTTCAGCGAGACGTTGATGCCGCCCGCCGTGCCGGAGATCACGTTGTTCGTGAACGTGATGTTCGTGGTGCTGACGCAGCCGCCGCCGCAGCCCATCGTCACGAGCTGGCGCGGGCGGTTCGGCTGGGTGAACTGGTCACCGAAGCCGTCCCCCGAGGGCGGGTCGAAGAACGTGGACCCAGAGAACTCGTTGCCCGTGATCACGAAGCCCGTGATGGCCGCGCCGTACTCGGTGAGCAGCCCGTGGTCCCCCTGGGCCACGATCTCGTTGTCCTCGATCACCGCGTTCGAGTGCGCGCCCTGGAAGTAGATCGCCGCGTTCTCGATGCCGGGATTGCCGTTGTCGATCCCGAGGATCGTGAAGCCCTGCCCGGCGGCGCCGATGCGCACGCCGTTGCTGCCGGTGGTGACCTGGACGGTGCCCAGCGCGCCGACGCTGGAGATGCCCTGGATCGTGGTCGCCGCGCGACCGCCGGTGGACAGCAGCGTCAGGTTCTTGTTCAGGAGGACGTTCTCCGCGTACGTCCCGGGGTCCACGAGAATCGTGTCGCCCGGGGCGGCCGTCGTCACGGCGTCCGAGATCGTGGTCTCGTCGCCGGGAACCGTGACGGTGGCCGCCGGCGCCGTGGACACGGCCAGCAGCACGACCGCCGGAAGCGTCGCCGCGATGAGTCGTTGCATGGGGGAACTCCTGGAGGATGGGGAACCGTCGCGCGGCCGCGCGTCCGAGACGCGTACGGCAGCACGCGTTGCATGCCTCGTGCTCGCTCGGGTCCGCATCCGGTGCGGTGCGCGGGCAGACCGGGACTTCCGGGACGGGGCGCTCGACGCACCCCTCCACCTGCGGCGGATCCGCGGTTGCAGCGACCGCGTTCCCCGCGCCGGACGGCGAGGACCTCTCGGGTCGTGGGGATCGCGCAGGAGTGACGTGCACCGCGATCCGACAGCCGCTGCATACTGGATCGCGAAGCGGCACAGTTCAAGTTCTTTTGCACCTGTGGACGCGTTTCCCGTCAGCCGCGGTCGCGTCGGTGCAACGGGCGCCCGGCGCGTGTTGCATGTCCGACCTCCGCGGCGGGGCGCTCCTGCCGGCGATGCCGGCCCGGACCCGCGTGCGGCCGCGTCGCCGCGGAGGCCTCGAGGCCCCCGGGCCCCGCCGCCGGCCCCGGGGGGTGGACGGATCCCGGCCGGGGAGTACACTCCCGCCCGTCCCACTCCGACGCCCCGGGGGCCGCAGCGTGCCGAAGCGATACTGGCTGGTGAAGAGCGAGCCCGGCAGCTACTCCATCGACGATCTGGCCCGGGACGGCGTCACGCGCTGGGACGGCGTCCGGAACTACCAGGCCCGGAACTTCCTGCGGGACGGGATGAAGCCCGGGGACGGGGTCCTCTTCTACCACTCCAGCACGGAACCGGCCGGCGTGGTCGGGCTCGCGCGCGTGGCCTCGGAGGGATACCCGGACAAGTCCGCCTTCGACCGCCGCTCGAAGTACCACGACCCGGACTCGGACCCCGCGAAGCCGGCCTGGTTCGCGGTGGACGTGGAGTTCGTGGAGAAGCTGCCCCGCATCGTCACGCTGGCGGAGCTCAAGGCGAACGACGCGCTGGACGGGATGCCGCTGCTCAAGCGGGGGATGCGGCTGTCCGTGCAACCGGTGGAGAAGGCGCACTTCGACACCGTGGTGAGGATGGCGCGGCGCCGCGGCTGACGCGGCGGCGAACCCGGAACCGGGAGGACGGCGGGTGGAGGTCGGGCGGGCGGCGCCGGTGCGCGCCGGCACGGGATCGGAGCCGCGTGCGGTGCTGCACTCCGTCTTCGGCTTCGCGGAGTTCCGCGGGCTGCAGGAGGAGATCGTCGGCCACGTGGTGGCCGGCGGCGATGCGCTCGTCCTCATGCCCACCGGTTCGGGGAAGTCGCTCTGCTACCAGATCCCCGCCATCGTGCGCCCGGGGCTGGGGCTCGTGGTCAGCCCGCTCATCGCGCTCATGCACGATCAGGTCACGGCACTGCGCGAGCTGGGCGTGCGCGCCGCGTGCCTGCACAGCGGGCTGGACGAGGCGGAGAGCCGCCGCGTGCTCGCGCGGATGCACGCGGGGGAGCTGGACCTGCTGTACGTCGCGCCGGAGCGGCTGCTCACGGACCGTTTCCTCGGCCGCCTCGGTGAGCTGGAGCTGGCGCTGTTCGCCATCGACGAGGCACACTGCGTCTCCCAGTGGGGCCACGACTTCCGCCCGGAGTACCTGCAGCTCTCCGTGCTGCACGAGCGGTGGCCGGACGTGCCGCGCATCGCGCTCACCGCCACGGCGGATCCGCCCACGCGCCGGGAGATCGCGGACAAGCTGGCCCTGGCGGACGCGCGGCGCTTCGTCTCCGGCTTCGATCGCCCGAACATCCGCTACGTGGTCACGCCGAAGGCGGAGCCGCGCCGCCAGCTGCTGCGCCTGATCCGGGAGGAGCACGCGGGGGACTCGGGCATCGTGTACTGCCTCTCGCGCAAGCGCACCGAGGAGACGTGCGCGTTCCTCGTCTCGGAGGGGATCGAGGCCCTGCCGTACCACGCGGGCCTGGACGCGGACACCCGCCGGCGGAACCAGGACCGCTTCGTGAATGACGAGGTCCGCGTGGTCTGCGCCACCGTGGCGTTCGGCATGGGCATCGACAAGCCGGACGTGCGCTTCGTGCACCACATGGACCCGCCGAAGAGCATGGAGGCGTACTACCAGGAGACGGGGCGCGCGGGTCGGGACGGGCTGCCCGCCACGGCCAGCATGACCTGGGGCGTGGGCGACGTGGCGCTCCTGCGCCGCCTCATCGACGAGGGCGGGGACGAGACGCGCCGTCGCGTGGAGCACCACAAGCTGAGCGCGCTCCTGGGCTACTGCGAGACGCCGCGCTGCCGCCGGCGGGTGCTCCTGGAGTACTTCGCGGACGAGGAGCCGTTCTCCTGCGGGAACTGCGACAACTGCCTCGCGCCGCCGGAGGTCTTCGACGGCACGGAGGCCGCGCAGATGGTCCTGTCCGCCGTCGTGCGCACGGACCAGATCTTCGGGCAGGCCTACCTCATCGACGTGCTGCTCGGCCAGGACACGGAGCGCATCCGCCGCTTCGGCCACGACCGCCTCCCCACGTTCGGCGTGGGCAAGGACCGGGATCGGCACGCGTGGCAGTCCATCATCCGGCAGATGGTGGCCGCGGGTCTCCTGGCCGTGGACGTGGACGGCCACGGCGGCCTGCGGCTGGCCGGCGAGGCGCGGGCGGTCCTGCGCGGCGAGCGGCCCGTGCAACTCCGCAAGGACCCGGCGCCCCCGAAGCGCGGTTCCCGCTCCCGCCGCACGGCCCCTATCCCCATTCCCGCGGACGCGTCCACGCTGGACGAGGCCTCCGCGCAGTCCCTGTTCCAGGCCCTGCGCGCGAAGCGCCTGGAGATCGCGCGCGAGCAGCAGGTCCCGCCCTACGTGGTGTTCGCGGACCGCACGCTCCTGGAGATCGCCGCCCGCTGTCCCACGTCGCTGCGCGAGCTGTCCGACGTCCACGGCGTGGGCGAGCGCAAGCTGGACCGCTACGGCGAGACCTTCCTGGAAGTGGTCCGCCGGTTCCTCTCCACCCCCGCCGAGGAACCCCCGGCGTAGCGCCGCGTCCTCCGGGCGGGCGAGGCGAGCGCGGCGTCAGGCTGCCCCGTGACGAAGGACGATCTTGCCGAAGTGCTCGCGCGCCTCCATGCGCCGGTGCGCGTCCGCCGCCTCGCGGATCGGGAAGACGCGGTCCACCACGGGATGCAGCTTGCCGGCCTCCAGCAGCGCGACCACCTGCTTCAGCTCGGCGAAGTCGCCCATGTAGCTGCCCAGGAGCGAGAGCTGCTTCGCGAAGAGGTGGTTCAGCAGCACCTCGGAACGCACGCCGGTCGTGGCGCCGCACGTGACGATCCGCCCGCCGTAGGCCAGCGTGGACAGGGCCTTCGCGAACACCGCCTCGCCCACGTGCTCCACGACCACGTCCACCCCGCGCCCGCCGGTGGCCGCGCGCACGCGCTTCGGCCAGTCCTCGTCCGCGTGGCTGACCGCGTCCTGGGCGCCGAGCTCGCGCGCGCGCTCCAGCTTCGCCGGGGACCCCGCGGTGGCGATGATCCGCGCGCCGAAGTGCGCCGCCACCTGGATCGCCGAGCTGCCCACGCCGGAGCCGGCGCCGATCACGAGGACGGTCTCGCCGGGAACCAGCCGCGCGCGCGCCACGAGCATGTGCCACGCGGTGAGGAACACGAGCGGCGTGGCCGCCCACTCCTCGGGGCTCCAGCGGTCGGACACGGGCAGCACGTTCTCCGCGTGCGCCCGCACGTAGTGCGCGTAGCCGCCGGGGCCGCGGCTGCCGATCACTCGGTAGTCCGGGAAGCGGGCGTCCCATCCGGAGCGGTCCGCGTGGAACCGCTCGAGCTGTCCGGGCGCCACGAGGACCCGCTGCCCCACCGTGGGCACGTCCACGTCGGTGCCCCGCTCCTCCACGATGCCGACCGGCTCGTTCCCCAGCACGTGCGGGAACTCCACCGACCGTCCGGGCAGGCCGCGCCGGGTCCAGAGATCGAGATGATTGAGGCCACAGGCCTCCACGCGCACGAGCACGTCGCGGGGACCGGGCACCGGGCGCGGGATCTCCGCCCACTCGAGGACGTCGGGACCGCCGTGGGCGCGGATGACCATGGCGCCCATGACCGACGGGATCCCGGGGCGGCGGGACGGCAGGCTCATGCGCACAGCCTAGCAGAGCGAAGCGGCGCGGTCAGGGAGCCGTGGTGAAGTTCCGCTCCATTCCGCGGCTCGTTCCCCACAGGCTCCGCGCCACGATGCGGTAGTAGTACAGCGTGTCCGGCGTCAGCCCCGTGACGCCCAGCGTGTAGTCCACGGGACCGAGACCGCTGCCGGCATCCTGCGGCGCGCTGGAAGCGCCGAAGGCCGGGGTGGTGCCCCACTCGAACCAGTAGGTCGAGGCCAGCCCGTTCGCCACCACGCGTCCGGCAAGCGTGGCCGTCGTGTTCGTGATCCCGCCCGCATCCACGGGAAGCGTGGTCGCGGCCGGCGGGTCCTCCACCTGGACCTTGAGCTGGCCGTACGTGAGGTCCGACCCCGGGTACGGCCGCTCGCGCTGCTCCGCGAGGAGCCAGCTGCCGTCCGCGGCCCGCTCGTAGAAGTAGTCCACCCAGGAGCGCGAGTGCACGAGCTGCACCTGGCCCACGAGGAACGTGAGGTCGGTCTTCGCGGTGATGCGGGTCAGCGTGGCGGTGGAATCCACCACCTCGTCCAGGGTGGGCTCGAGCAGGACCTGGTCCAGCCAGCTGATCCGCTCCGGCACCAGCATCCGCTCCAGGATCATCGTCTCCCGGGCGAAATCCCAGTGGTCCTCCCCCGGCTCCAGGAACGGGATCGACTCCGGCTGCGCCGGATAGAACCGGAAGTCCGGCGTGTGCATGGCCACGACGACCTCGTACTCCCGCCGGCTGTACTGGTCCGCGAGCGACCGGATGGCCGCCCGGGGCGTGGAGAGATCCGGCGGGGGCGGCTGGTTCGGGCCGGAGGAGTCGTCCCCGCAGCCGGCCAGGAGTGCGGCGGCGCCCAGGACGCCCATGCGGAGCGATCGGCTCAAGTGCTTCTCCTCGGGGCGCTTCCGGCACCGGGGGCGTGGCGGGAAAGACCGGCGAGAGCGCCCGACCGAATATAGCAACGGTCGCGGGAGTTGCCACCCCTGGGCACGGGAGCGCTGCCCGCCCGGAGGCTCGGGCCGGCGACCTCAGACGAATCGGGCCTCGCTACCGGTAGAGGTTCTTGATCTGGCCCCAGGTGGTGGGTTCGACGGACACCGAGGGCCCGGGATCCCCCTGCAGCGGCAGCTCCCGCATCGAGCGCATCACGAAGTACCCCTCCGTGTTCGACACCAGGAGGATCTGCAGCCGGACATCCGAGATCGCGCCGGAGTTCTCCGCCCAGAGCACCATGAAGGTGGCGTGGGCGAGCACCAAGGTCCCCTCGCCGGTCTCCTCGGACGTGAGGATCTCCAGGGTCGCCTCGATGGAATCCACGGAGTTCCCGTTCTCCTGGCTCACGAACGCGGGATTCATCATGTTGCCGAGCATGCCCAGCTCGTCCGCCCGGGACCAGGCGTCCCCCGTCATCCACGGGAAGTCGTCGAGGTCCTGCGACTGCGGGTAGTACCGGAACCCCGCCTCCGCCCGCCCCGCCGGGTCCGGCTCGAACAGCTTCTCCACCGCCGCCAGGTCCCTCGCGGTCAGCGCGGCGCCCCACGCCTGGACGGCCTCGGCCGCGTTCGTGTAGCCGGGCGGCGGACCGGGCGGATCGGGCTCCGGGTCCGCGGGGTTGTCGTCCGAGCCGCAGCCGGCGAGCGGCGCGGCGGCGAGGAACGCGAGCAGCAGCAGGATGCGGACCGGGAGCCGGGACATCGTCACACCTCTTCGTGGAAGAGCAGCTTGATCCTCGTCCACGTCATGGGGTCGATGCCACGCGTCGGCGAGCCGTACTCGATCATCCGGGCGATGCGGAGATAGCCGTCCTGCCCCGGAACCAGGAGCATCTGCATGCGCGTGTCCGCGAGCGCGCCATCCTCGCCCCAGGATACGAGAATGGTGGCGGCGAGATCCACCTCGGTGCCGTCCTGTGTTTCGCGCTGTGCCAGCACGTGCAACGACACGCCGATGCGTCGCACCGTGCCGAACCCCGGGAGGATGGTGTCCGGGGACAGGAGCCGCTGCACCATGGCCAGCTCGTCGACCAGGCTCCACTCGTGGTTGTCGAGCCAGGGATAGTCCTCGATGTCGGCGTCGGGCCCGGTGAACCGGAACCCGCTCGCGAGCAGCTTCGCGTGGGCCGGGAAGTCCTTCGCCTCCAGCGACGTCGCCCAGGCCTGGGCAAGCGCCGCGGGTTCGGTGTAGCCGTCCGGCGACGCGGCCGTCTCCCGGTCCGCGTCCGGGGCCATCAGGCAGCCGGCCCCGGCCGCCGCCGCAACCAGGGCGGCGGCTCCGGGGCCGCGGAGTGCGCTCGGGATCCGCATGTTCGTCGTCCCCTTCCCCGGGGACTCCGAAGTCACCGGGCAGCCGGGCGAGCGGCTCCTCCAACTTGCAACGACCGATTGTACTCGTCCACGGCCTGCGAGATCTTCATCGAACAGAATTTCGGGCCGCACATGGAGCAGAACTCGGCCGTCTTGAAGGCCTCGTGCGGGAGGTCCTCGTCATGCATGGACTGGGCCACCTCCGGGTCCATGGACTGGGCGAACTGCTCCCGCCAGTCGAACGTGTAGCGCGCGCGGGAGATGGCGTCGTCCCAGTCCCGGGCGCCGGGCCGCTGCCGGGCAACGTCCGCGGCGTGGGCGGCGATCCGGTAGGCGATGATGCCCTGGTGCACGTCGTGCGCCTTCGGCAGGCCCAGGTGCTCCTTGGGCGTCACGTAGCAGAGCATCGCCGCGCCGCACTGCCCGGCCACGGCCGCCCCGATGGCGGAGGTGATGTGGTCGTACCCCGGCGCCACATCCGTCACGAGCGGACCCAGCACGTAGAACGGCGCCTCCTTGCACACCTCGATCTGCCGCTCGATGTTCATGGGGATCTGGTCCAGCGGCACGTGCCCGGGGCCCTCCACCATCACCTGCACGTCCTTCTCCCAGGCGCGTTGCGTCAGCTCGCCGAGCACATCCAACTCCGCGAACTGGGCCGCGTCCGAGGCGTCGTGCAGGCAGCCGGGGCGAAGGCTGTCGCCCAGGGACAGCGACACGTCGTGCGCGCGGCAGATCTCCAGGATGTCGTCGTAGCGCTCGTACAGCGGGTTCTCGCGGCGGTGCGTCAGCATCCACATGGCCATGATCGACCCGCCGCGACTCACGATCCCCGTGATGCGCCGGTCCACGAGGGGGAGGTGCTTTCGCAGGACGCCCGCGTGCACGGTCATGTAGTCCACGCCCTGTTCGGCCTGCCGGCGGATTGTGTCCACCAGGCCATCCGCGGTGAGGTCCTGCGCGCGGCGCACCTCCTGCACCGCCTGGTACACCGGCACCGTTCCGACCGGCACGGGGCTGTGCGCGATCACCGCACGCCGGATCTCGTCGATCCCGCCGCCGGTGGACAGGTCCATCACCGTGTCGGCCTTGTACTTGATGCAGCGGCGGAGCTTCTCGAGCTCCCCCTCCACGTCCGAGGTCACCGCGCTGTTCCCGATGTTCGCGTTGATCTTGCACCGGGCGTGGATCCCGATCCCCATGGGGATCAGGTTCGGGTGGTTCCGGTTCGCGGGGATGATCATCCGCCCGCGGGCCACCTCGTCGCGCACGAAGGTCGGCTCCAGCCCCTCGCGCTGCGCCACCACCCACATCTCCTCGGTCACGCGGCCCCGGCGCGCGTAGTGCATCTGGGTCCGCACCGGGTCGTCCGCCCGCGCGGCCACCCACGCCGCGCGCAGGGGCGCCTCGGGGGTCATGTCGGCGAGATCGCCGTACCCGGGGCCTGCATCACGCCCGATCGCGGCGATGCCGGCCGGGATTCCCTGTTCCGTCGTGGCCATGTTCACCCTCCCCCAGGGTTCCTCCCCGGCGCTTCCGCCCGGAATCTAGGGGATGAGACGGGGTGGGTCCAGCCGACGGCCGGGTGCGGCCTTGTCCTGCGGTGCCGTCCGTGGGATGCTGCGGTCGTGCGCGGCGACCGGGCCGCGCCCCCTCCCCGCCCGCCGCCGGTGGGTTTCCGGGCGCCCTCGCCCGGGAAGCCACCCGCGTCCGCAGGAGGGTGAAGCGTGCAGGACACCCGCAGTGCGTACCGGACGGGAGCCGAGCTCGTCGCGGCCTTTCTGGAGCAGCCGCTCCCCAAGGACATTTATCGCCTGTCGCGGTTCGACCGCGTCACGGCCCCCTGGGGGCCGCCTCCCCACGGGGCGGGGCCGGCCGGGTACGCCGACGCGTGGGTGATCGGCTACGACGGTGGGCCCATCCGCGGCGCGTTCCGGTGGCTCGGCCAGCATGGCGCGGACGAGTCCCTGGCTTTCCTCCCGAAGTCCCTCCGCTCCCGCGGGCGCGCCCTCAAGCGCCCGCCGCTGGAGACGTTCGCCGAACTCCCGGAGATGGAGCGCGTGGTCCGGCATCTCCTGCGCCACGGGGCCGCGCTGCACGACATCCAGGAACTGCTGTTCTCGCTGCAGGACATCTGGGCGGAGCTGGACCGAACGCGCCCGGACACCTGGGCCGCGGAGGAGCTGCTGGAAGTGCTGGCGAGCCGTGCGCAGCGCTCGAAGAGCGTGGACGCCGTGCCCGCCTCGTTCGTGTTCCTCTGGAACTCGTCCGAGGAGCCGGTGCACCGGCGGCAACTGGAGCGCGCGCGGCGCCTCCTGCTGCGCGCGCTCCAGGAGATCATGCCGGGGACGTTCCCGTAGGGCGTCCCGAGGATTCGTGCCGGCTACCGGTACAGGCTCTTGATGCCGCCCCAGGTGACCGACTCGACGGCAACGACGCACAGGTCGTCCGTGCATGCCGCCGTTCCGGCGGTGCTGTACCCGCGCTGGCCGATCGGCGACAGGGTCGGGGTCACGATGTCGCAGTCCACCGTGGCCATCGTGCCTCCGCCCGAAGGCACTAGGCAGTAGTCCCCCGCCGTGGTGTTGAAGACGGTCCACGCACCCGCGACGACCGGGCCAGCGGGGCAGGCGCCGACGGCCAGCAGGAGGCTTCCGGAGGTGCCGGCGTTCAGGAAGCCGTTCTGGGTGCTGAACCCGAAGTTCAGGACGCCGGGCGGAAGCTGGACGTCGAACTCCGCCGCCGACATGCCGTCCGGCGTCGCGCAGTACAACCACAGATAGAGGGTCTGCGGGCCGCCGGTGACCGCCCCGCTGTTGGCCAGCGGATCCGTGCCGCTGCTGCTGATCGCCCAGCCGTAGGTCTGGCTCTGCGCACCGGTCGTGGAGACCCCGGTCGCCAGGAGAAACACCAGCATCGTCGCCATCCGACTCATGTGCCGCCTCCGTCCGCGGGGGATGTCGTGCGCCTCATGCGCGTCACCCTGCGTATCGGCAGGCGGAGCACTTGATTCGACGGCAGCGGGCGGGGTCGTCCCCTCTGTTCAGCCGGGGGACAGGCGGATTGCCACTCACATGGCACGGTCCGGGGGGAGCGGCCTGGGCGTGCTGAAAAAAAGAGCGGGGCTCCCGAAGGAGCCCCGCCCGAAAACCCGAGCGCGTGCCGGTGTTACCGGTACAGGCTCTTGACCGAGCCCCAGCTGGACGGCTCGACGGAGACCACGCACAGGTCCTCGCGGCAGCTCAGGCCGGTCGTGCCGTAGCCGTAGCCGATGGCCTCGAGGGGCCACACGCCGGGGACCGACGTGTTGCAGTCCACGGTGGCGCGCACGCCGCCGCCGGACGGAACGATGCAGATGTCGCCAGGCGTGGAGCCGAACAGCGTCCAGCTGCCGGCCACGACCGGACCCGTCGGGCAGCCACCGACGGCGAGGAGCAGGTTGCCCGCGCCACCGGCGTTGAGGAAGCCGTTCTGGACGTTGAAGCCGAAGTTCAGCACGCCAGCAGGCACCGACAGGTTGAACTCAGCCGCGGACATGCCGTCCGGGCCGGCGCAGTACAGCCACAGGAACAGCGTGACAGGCGCCGGGGACG
The DNA here is from genome assembly GCA_964571855.1 of uncultured Gemmatimonadota bacterium. Taxonomy (GTDB): domain Bacteria; phylum ARS69; class ARS69; order ARS69; family ARS69; genus CAYYFX01. The sequence goes on along the minus strand of CAZNDO010000007.1, from coordinate 42,400 downwards.
TCGGGCCCGCGTTCACCAACGGATCGGACGCGCTGCTGCTGATCGTCCAGCCGTACTTCTGCTGAGCGAACGACGGGGCCGCGAACACCAGAAGGGCCGCAGCAATCGTAAGGACACGCTTCATGTTCTGCTCCTCCGAATCGATTCTGTGAGCGCGAAACCGTGCGTCGCGACGCCCGGTTCACGTTCAAGACTCTAGCAATCCCAGGGTCCGGATTCAAGCCCAAATTTCAGACTCTGGGCCGGCTCCCCGCACTCGAAGACCGCGTCCCCGAGGCGGGTGGGAAGCCCCCGAGACACGGACACTCTACCCCAGGGCAAGCCCTGGCGGCAAGGGGGGAGTGCGCCTGGTCGCGCGCCCGGACAGGCACCCGGAACCGCGCCTCGGCTAGCATGTGTAGCTCTTGGAGAGGGCGGCCGAACGGTCGGACGGAACCGAACTCGCGGGAGGTCCTCCGGGCGGCGACGCCGTCGAGGCAGACGCTTGTGAACAAAAACACTTGCCGGGCCGCCATGGACCCCCTACTCTGCCGCGACGCTGGGACGGGTTTCGGGGACGTGGGGCAGGAACAACCGCGGAGTGTCGCGCTCCGGACCCGTCGGAACCCCCGCCGGATGGCCCCTCGGGCCGTGCGCGGGAAGCCGGAGGTCCCATGGCGCGCCGACCGGGCCCTCCTGACCTCCTCCGGTACTCGCACCTCGGAATCCAGTTCGCGGTCGTGGTGATCGCCGGGATCTGGGTCGGTAGCTGGCTCGACCGTCGCCTGGCCACGCGAGGGGTCTTCACCCTCCTCGGCACGTTCCTCGGAGCGGGAATTGGCTTCTACCATCTCTACCGCGAGCTCTACCGGCGCCGCGAAGGCGATCCGCCCGGCGCGGATCCCCCGCATCCTCCTGCTGACGGCGGGCAGCCTGGGCGCCGTGGCGGCCGTTCCGGCCGGGATCCTGGGCGGGACTGACCAGCTCGCCCGCATGGCGCTGGGCAACGTGGTGGCCCTGGCCTCCGTGCTCGGCGGCTGGTGGCTCGCGAAGCTCGCGTTCCGCGGCCCGGACCGCTTCGCCACGAAGCTGGTCGTGGGCGGGTTCGTGACCCGCATGGTGCTCCTCTTCGGCTTCGCCGCCGTGGTCGTGACCGCCACCGGCACCGACCCGTCGGCCTTCGTCCTGTGGCTTGTGTCGTTCTACTTCGCGCTGATCCTCGTCGAGGCGTGGGTCCTGGCGCGGCAACCCCTGGAGAACGCCGAATGATCCTCGCCGGCGCGGCGCACGACCCGGATCGCATCGACATCCTCCACCACCTGCACGACAGCGAGCCGTACCTGCACGTGGCGGATCTCCCGTGGGGGATCAGCCTGGACATCACGAAGCACGTCGTCCTCATGTGGGTCGCGGCGGGGCTCACCGTGCTGCTCCTCACGGCGGCGTGCCGGCAGCGCGGTCTCGTACCGCGCGGCCTGCGCAACCTGCTGGAGCCGGTGCTGCTGTTCATCCGCGACGAGCTGGCGGTCCCGAACTTCCACGACAAGGCCGACCGCTACGTCCCGTTCCTGTGGACCACGTTCTTCTTCATCCTGATGTGCAACCTCATCGGCCTGATCCCGGGCAGCGCCACGCCCACCGGGAACCTGTCGGTCACCGCGGGCCTCGCCCTCATGAGCTTCGTGGCCATCCACGTGGCGGGCGTCCGCGAGAACGGCGTGGGCCACTACCTGGCATCCATCGTGCCGCCCGTGCCGTGGTGGCTGTGGCCCCTGCTGCTGGTCGTGGAGATCGTGGGCATCTTCGCGAAGCCCTTCGCGCTCGCCGTCCGTCTCTGGGCGAACATGAACGGCGGGCACATCGTGATCCTCGTGATCATGGGCTTCATCTTCCTGTTCAAGGGCTTCGTGGCCGCGGGGATCTCCGTGGCCGCGGCCACCGCGATCTACATGCTCGAGATCTTCGTCGCGCTGCTCCAGGCGTACGTGTTCACGTTCCTCACCGCAGTGTTCATGGGGATGGCAGCCAATCCCCACCACTGATCCACCACCCCACACTCCTCACGGAGGCAATTCCATGGAAGGACAGGGTCTCGCCATGATGGGCGCCGGCATCGGAGCCGGCATCGCCACGCTCGGTGCCGGTCTGGGCATCGGCCGGATCGCCGCGGGCGCGGTGGAGAGCATCGCCCGGCAGCCGGAGGCGGCGGGCGACATCCGCGGCAGCATGATCCTCACCGCCGCGCTCATCGAGGGCGTCGCGCTGTTCGCGTGCGCCATCTGCTTCATGATCCAGAGCAAGTTCTAGTCGCGCCCGACCGCACGCTTCGGAAGGGAGGGCACGTCTTGACACGGATCGACCCCCGGTTCGGGGCGATCGGCCTGCTCGTCTGGCCGGTCGTCGCGGCCGCGCAGACCCACGGCGGGGACGCCCACGGGACCCCGGCGGCCGCGGACCACGCGGCCGAGGCGGCCCATGCGGCGGCGCCCAGCCTGTTCAGCGTGGATCCCGGGCTCCTCATCTGGACGATCGTCACGTTCGTGGTCGTCCTCCTCGTGCTCCGCGCCACCGCCTGGAAGCCGCTCGTGGGCTCCCTGGCGGAGCGGCAGCGGAACATCGAGGGCGCCATCGAGGAGGCCCGGAAGATCAAGACCGAGGCCGAGGGCCTGCTGGCGAAGTACCAGGAGCTGCTGCGCTCGGCGAAGGACGAGGCCCGCGCGATCGTGGAGGAGTCCCGCGCCGACGGCCGTCGCGTGCAGGAGGAGATCCGCGCGGCGGCGCAGCGCGAGGCCGTCGAGTTCAAGGAGCGCGCGGCCCGGGAGATCGAGCTGCAGAAGGACGCGGCGCTCCAGGAGATCTGGACGCTGGCCGCGGATCTCTCCACCGATCTCGCCGGACGCATCGTGGGGAGGCGCCTGGACGGCGCGGACCAGGAGCGTCTGGTGAAGGAGCTCGTGGACCAGATGCGGTCCGAGATGAAGGGAGCGGGGACGAGGTCGTGAGACTGGCGGATCCGCTGGGCCGCGTGTACGCGGAAGCCATGTTCTCGCTGGCGGTGGACCGCGGCGTCGTGGACGACGTGGCCGCCGAGCTGGCGGACCTCCTGCGCCTCGCCCGGGAGAACCCCGTGGTGTCGCAGTTCCTGACCACGCCGGTGGTGGAGCCGTCGGCGAAAGTGAAGGCGCTGCGGCAGGCGCTGGACGGCCGGGTCTCCCCCGTGGTGGCGGACTTCGTGTGCCTGATCGTGGAGAAGCGCCGCTTCGCCGCGTTCGAGCGGATCGTGGACGCCTACCGCGCGCTCGCGGACGAGCGGGCGGGCCGGATGCGCGCCTCGGTGCGCACCGCCACGCCGCTGCCCCCGGCCCTCCGGGACGAGATCGCCTCGGTCCTCGCGGGGGCGCTGGACTCGCGGATCGAGCTGGAGGCGGAAGTGGACCCGTCCCTGCTCGGCGGGGCCGTGGTCACCGTGGATGATCGGACCTACGACGGGAGCCTGCGCACGCGGTTGCGCCGCTTCCGGAAGCAGCTCACCAGGAGTGGAAGGCCATGAAGATCAGGGCGGAGGAGATCGCGTCCGTCATCCGGGCGCAGATCGAGAACTACCGCACCGAGCTGGACGTCGCGGACGTCGGCACGGTGCTCGAGGTCGGCGACGGCATCGCCCGGATCCACGGCCTTTCGAGGGCGCTGGCCGGGGAGATGCTGGAGTTCGAGAACGGCGTGTTCGGCCAGGTGATGAACCTGGAGGAGGATTCCATCGGCGCGGTGATCCTCGGGGACTACCTGAAGATCACCGAGGGCATGTCCGTGAAGTCCACCGGGCGCCTCCTGTCGGTGCCCGTGGGCGACGCGCTGATCGGGCGCGTGGTGAACCCGCTCGGCCAGCCGCTGGACGGGCTCGGCCCCATCCAGACCAGCGACCGGCGCCCGCTCGAGGTGATCGCGCCGGGCATCGCGGACCGCCAGCCGGTGAAGGTGCCGCTGCAGACCGGGCTGAAGGCCATCGACGCCATGACGCCGATCGGCCGCGGCCAGCGCGAGCTCATCATCGGCGACCGCAAGACCGGCAAGACCACGATCGCCATCGACACGATCATCAACCAGAAGCACGAGAACGTGCTGTGCTTCTACGTGGCGATCGGGCAGAAGGAATCCACCGTGGCCGGCGTGGTGGACATCCTGAAGCAGCACGGCGCCATGGACTACACGGTGGTGATCAACGCCTCCAGCTCGGACCCGGCGCCCTTGCAGTACATCGCGGCCTACGCCGGCTGCGCCATGGCGGAGCACTTCATGCACGCCGGGCGGGACACGCTGGTGGTGTACGACGACCTCACGAAGCAGGCGCAGGCGTACCGGCAGCTCTCGCTGCTGCTCCGCCGCCCGCCGGGCCGCGAGGCGTACCCGGGCGACGTGTTCTACCTGCACTCGCGCCTCCTGGAGCGCGCGGTGAAGCTCTCGGACGACCTCGGCGGCGGCTCCCTCACCGCGCTGCCCATCATCGAGACGCAGGAAGGCGAGGTCTCCGCGTACATCCCCACGAACGTGATCTCCATCACGGACGGCCAGATCTACCTCATCCCGGACCTGTTCAACGCCGGCATCCGGCCCGCCATGGACGTGGGCATCTCGGTGTCCCGCGTGGGCGGCAACGCGCAGATCAAGGGCATGAAGAAGGTGGCCGGCACGCTGCGCCTGGACCTGGCGGCGTACCGCGAGCTGGAGGCGTTCGCGCAGCTCGGCACGGAGCTGGACCCCGGCACGCAGCGGCAGCTGGACCGCGGCGCCCGCATGGTGGAGCTGCTCAAGCAGGACCAGTACAGCCCGCTGAACGTGGTGGACGAGGTGATCTCCATCTACGCCGGCACGCAGGGCTTCTTCGACAAGGTGCCCGTGCACCGGGTGCGCGAGGCCGAGAAGGCCGTGCTCGACGCCATCCACGGCACGCACAAGGAGCTGTTCCAGGCCGTGGGCAAGGCGAAGGTCATCGACGGCGACACGGAGCAGAAGCTGCGCAAGGTGCTCGAGGACGTCGTGAACGCGTTCCTGGCCGGCCACGCGCACGACCCGCGCTAGCGCGGGCGAAAGGACGACGGGATGGCGAAGGCGAAAGTTCTTCTGAAGCGGCGGAAGTCCGTCCGCAACACGAAGAAGATCACGAAGACCATGGAGATGGTGTCGACGGCGAAGTACAAGCAGTCGTTCGGCCGGATCCAGGCTTCGGCGCCGTACCAGGAGAAGCTGCGCGAGGTCATGCAGGACCTGGCGGGGGCCGGCGGCGAGGTGTCCCACCCGCTGCTGGAGTCCCGCCCGGTCAAGCGCACGCTCGTGCTGCTGATCACGTCGAACCGCGGGCTGTGCGGCGGCTACAACACGAACCTCGCCCTCACCGCGCGGAACCTCCTGAAGGACGAGCGCGCGGGCGGCGCCACGATCGAGCTGCACGCCGTGGGCAAGAAGGGGATCCAGTACTTCCGGCACCGCGGCGAGACCATGGCCGGCGCGCACGACAAGTTCGGGGACAAGGTGGGGTTCGCCGAGGTGAACGCCCTGGCGGAGGACTTCATCCGCCGGTACTCCGCGCGCGAGATCGACAAGGTCGTGGTGGTGTACCAGAAGTTCCTCTCGGCCGGCCGGCAGCGCCCGGTGGCCGAGGTGCTGCTGCCGCTGGACGCGGCGGCGGCCACCGGCGGCGAGGACAAGGCGGGCGCGGCCGGGCCGCGCGCCGACAAGAACTACATCTACTCGCCGGACCCCGCGTCCCTGCTGCGGGAGCTGCTGCCCGCGTACGTGAAGTCCTCCCTGTGGACGGACTTCCTGCAGGCGGCGGTGGGGGAGCACCTCGCGCGCATGGTGGCCATGAAGAACGCCACGGATGCCGCGGACAAGCTGATCCGCGCGCTGACCCGGGCCTACAACCGGGCGCGCCAGACGCAGATCACGAACGAGATCGCCGAGCTCATGGGCGGTGTGGAAGCCCTGAAGTAGGCCCAGCCCACACGGAGAGGCGCACGCAATGACGGAAGGAAAGATCGTCCAGGTCATCGGCTCCACGCTCGACGCGGAGTACCCGAAGAGCCAGCTCCCCGAGATCTACGACGCCCTCGTCGCGGACATCGACCTGGGCGGCACGAAGCAGCGCCTCACCTGCGAGGTGCAGCAGCACCTCGGCGGGAACCGCGTCCGCGCCGTGGCGCTGGGCTCCACCGACGGCCTCATGCGCGGCATGCCCATCTGGAACACGGGCGGCCCCGTGTCCGTGCCCGTGGGCGAGACCACGCTCGGCCGCGTGTTCAACCTGCTGGGCGAGCCCATCGACAAGAAGGGCCCGGTGCAGGTGAACGAGAAGCGCGCCATCCACCAGCCCGCGCCGGAGTTCAAGAACCTGGAGCCGAAGACGCAGATCTTCGAGACCGGCATCAAGGTGGTGGACCTGCTGGCGCCGTACGTGAAGGGCGGCAAGACCGGCCTGTTCGGCGGCGCCGGCGTGGGCAAGACGGTGATCATCCAGGAGCTCATCCACAACATCGCGCAGGTGCACGGCGGCTTCTCCGTGTTCGCCGGCGTGGGCGAGCGCACCCGCGAGGGCAACGACCTCTGGCTGGAGATGCAGGAGTCGGGCGTGATCGACAAGACCACGCTGGTCTTCGGGCAGATGAACGAGCCGCCGGGCGCGCGCCTCCGCGTGGCGCTCACCGCGCTCACGATGGCGGAGCACTTCCGGGACTCCGCCGGCGCGGACGTGCTCCTCTTCATCGACAACATCTTCCGCTTCACGCAGGCCGGCTCCGAGGTGTCGGCGCTGCTGGGCCGCATGCCGTCCGCGGTGGGCTACCAGCCCACGCTCGGCACGGAGATGGGCGACCTGCAGGAGCGCATCACCTCCACGCAGCACGGCTCGGTCACGTCCATCCAGGCCATCTACGTGCCCGCGGACGACTACACGGACCCCGCGCCGGCCACCGCGTTCACGCACCTGGACGCCACCACGAACCTGTCGCGGCCCATCGCGGAGAAGGGCATCTACCCCGCCGTGGATCCGCTGGACTCCACCAGCCGCATCATGGACCCGCACGTGCTGGGCCGGGAGCACTACGACGTGGCCCAGCGCGTGAAGACCACGCTGCAGCGCTACAAGGACCTCCAGGACATCATCGCCATCCTCGGCATGGACGAGCTCTCCGAGGACGACAAGCTCCTGGTGCAGCGGGCGCGCAAGATCGAGCGCTTCCTGTCGCAGCCGTTCAACGTGGCGGAGCAGTTCACCGGCATGCCCGGCAAGTACGTGAAGCTGGCGGACACGATCCGGTCCTTCAAGGCCGTGGTGGACGGCGAGTACGACCACCTGCCCGAGGCCGCGTTCATGTACGTCGGGACGATCGAAGAGGCCGTGGAGAAGGCCAAGAAGCTCCAGGCGAGCTGAGGGGGCGAACGTGGCCACGTTGCACTGCACGGTCGTGACGCCCGAGCGCGCCGTCCTCGACGAGACGGCGGAGTCCGTGGTGGTTCCCGCGCACGACGGCGAGATCGGCATCCTCCCCGGGCACGCCCGGCTCCTGGCGAAGCTGGGCGTGGGCGTGCTGCGGGTGACCTCCGGCGGCAAGACCCGCGAGCTGTTCGTGGAGGGCGGCTTCGTCCAGGTGGCCGACAACCGCGTGTCCGTGCTCACGGACTTCGCGGTGGCCCCGGAGTCCGTGGACGTGACCGCCGCCGAGGCGAAGGTGGACGCGCTGCGCGGCACCAAGCGCGGCGAGGAGTTCTCCGGAGCGAAGCATCGCGCGCTGGTGATGAAGCGCGTGAAGGAGCGCTTCCGGAGGGCGTGAGAACCGCGCGCGCGCCGGGGTGACAGCGGTCGGGGCGGGCGGCGTGGAGCGGGGGGCGGGGGCGGGCAGGATGGGCCGGGAGCCCCGGTACCCCTCTCGCGGGCCTCTGCGCGTGAGCGCACCGCGCCCTTCGGGCGCGTGGCGCGCATGCTCGAACGCCCGCGAGAGGGGCACCGGGGCTCCCGACCCGTCCTGCCCGCCCCCGCCCCCCGCTCCACGCCGCCCGCCCCTCCGGTCATCCCCGCCGCGCGCCCGATTGTCCCGCCCTCCGGGACTTGTGAGGGGAAACGACCCCCTCCACTCCCCCCTACCCCCAGCAACGAATGGCCGCTTCGCGCGTGTTCGAGTGAGACCGCGGGTTCCCCGAGGCTTCCGGGGAGCGGGACGGACCGGACGGGTCGGGAGCCCCGGTGCCCCTCTCGCGGGCGTTCGAGCATGCGCGCCACGCGCCCGAAGGGCGCGGTGCGCTCACGCGCAGAGGCCCGCGAGAGGGGTACCGGGGCTCCCGGCCCATCCGGCCCGTCCCGCTCCCCGGAAGCCTCGGGGAACCCGCCCCGCACGCAACCCTAGCGCGAAGCGGCCATTGGTTCGTACGCCTCTCGATGTCCGCGTCCGGCGAGCGAGCGGAACGCCGGTTTGCGGATGCGCGCGTGCTCCAGCTCCGGGGTGGCCACGGCCACGACGCTGACGCCGAGCGGGAAGCCCACGCGCTGCTCCACCGCGCGGTACCAGAAGTCCACGGACGAGTCCCACCATGTGCGCTCCCGCCGGAGCGGGGCAACCTGGTGCGCGGGCTGCGTCTTCGCCAGCGCCGCGGGCACGCCGGCGAGGTTCCAGTGGCGGACCTTCACCGACTCGAATGCCGCCTCCTCGAGAGCGTCGCGAAGGCTGCGCGGGTCGTAGCGGCGCACTCCCCCGCCGCCCTCGGACACGGCGCCGCGGGCCCACGGGCGCGCGGGCACCCGCACCACGAGGCGGCCACCGGGGCGGAGCGTGCGCTGCAGCTTCTCCAGGACCGCCACGTCGTTCGGCAAGCGCTCCAGCACGTCCAGGCACAGCGCGCTGCCGAACGCGCGGGACGGCACGCCGAGATCCTCGTTCGAGGGATTCCGCTCGGCCACGCGCAGCGTGACGCCCTGCGCGCGCGCCGCCGCGTCCAGCGCCTCCAGGCGCTCCGGACACCACTCCACGACCGTCACGTCGTGCCGCTTCGCCGCCTCGAGCGCGACCTGCGACCCACCGAGCGCCACGACCGGGCCGGCGTGGAGGTGCGCGCAGAGGAACCGCGGGAGGTTCCGAGCGCCGGCCGGCGTCTCGCCGCAGGGCGGGCGGGCCAGGACGTGCGGGTCGTGTCGCATGCGCACCTCCACGCGAGGAGCCGGCGGGTGGCGGGACGGCGGCGATCCTACCACGGTCTCCCGCGGTGGGGTCCCCGCCGGCCGCTCACCGCCGGCCGGTCACCGGCAGTGGAGGTGCATGAGGATGCCCCCCACCAGGTCCAGCAGGTCCCCGTCCCCGGGGACGCCCGTGTGGTACAGGGCGATCCCCCGCAGGCACCACTTCAGGTCCATCCCGCCCGAGGGCGGGCCCACGACGGCGGCGGCTTCCGCGGCCATCCCGGCCGCCATCCCGCCCTCCGCCGCCTTGGTTCCCCCCTCGAACCCCGCGGCGGCCGCGAGGATCGTCAAACCTGCCAACACGCCCGTTCCGGTTCTCATGGCTCGTTCCTCCCGGGGAGGGACAGTTCCAGCGCCCAGCCCGACCACTGCGCCCGCAGGGCGCGCGCGGGCAGTTCCAGCGCTCCCAGCGAGGGGTCGTGCACGCGGAACTCCCCCGCCGCCGTCCGGCTCTCCAGCACCACGAAGTGGTCCCCCTTCAGGTGCAGGATGGCGGGGACGGCGAGCGACTCCGGGTGCTCCCCGTCCGTGTGCACCAGCCGCGGCACCAGCCCGCGGCGCGCCGCCTCCCGCGCGACCTCGTCCAGCCGGCACCCGCGGGGGCCCGGACGGAGCGGGCTGTCCGGGTCCGGATACGGCGCGGCCCGGCCCAGCCGGCGCGCGGCGTGCGCAAGCGCCGCCGGCCCGCAGTCCACCGCGCCGCGCTGGCGCACGCCGCCCGCATCCGGCAGCAGCCGCGCCCCGCGCACCCACGCCACCGCCGCCGGAACCGGCTCCGGAGCCCGCGCGATTCCCGCCAGCACGCACCCCGCGATTCCCGCCGCCGCGAGCACGAGCCCCGCGAGCACCCGGCGCACCAAGGTTCCTCCGGCCGCGGCATGCATCCCCGAGCCGCCCGCGCACGTACTCAAGCAAGGCGCGTTCCACGCGCACGGCCGCCTTCGCGGCCGCATCCGGGCGGTTCCCGCGCGCGCGCGTCAACGCGCGGCGCGCGCGTGTCGCCGCCGGTTTGCACTGCGAGGGGGTTGGGCTACGATCCGTCGAACCTCGAGGAGGACCCCATGAGCGAGACCCGAGTCCGACTGGAGCTCGACGGCGCGGTCGCCACGCTGACCGTGGACCGGCCCGAGGCGCGCAACGCGCTCGACGCCGACACCGTGCGCGACTTCCACGCCGCGCTGGATCGCGTGGAGGCGGACGCAACGCTGCGCGCCGTGATCGTCACCGGCGCCGGCACGTCGGTGTTCGTGGCCGGGGCGGACGTGCGCACGCTGCTCGCGCGCTCCACCGCGGACGTCCTCGCCGCCGCGAACAACCGCCTCTTCGCGCGGCTCGAGGCGCTCCCGCTCCCCACCATCGCCGCCGTCAACGGCTGGGCGCTCGGCGGCGGGCTGGAGCTCGCGCTCGCGTGCGACGTGCGCATCGCCTCCACGGCCGCGAAGCTCGGGCTCCCGGAGACCGGGCTCGGCATCCTGCCCGGCGCCGGCGGGACCCAGCGCCTCCCGCGTCTCGTGGGCCAGGGCCACGCGCGCGAGATGGTGCTGTTCGGCACGATCCACGACGCGGAGGCGGCGGCGCGCCTCGGTCTCGTGAACCGCGTCGTCGCCCCGGACGAGCTGATGCCGACCGCGCGCGAGCTGGCGGAGCGGGCGGCGAAGCGCGCGCCGGTGGCCGTGAAGCTGGCGAAGCTGGCGCTGGCCGCTTCCGTGAACGTCCCCGCGGACTGGGGCGCCCGCTTCGAGATCGTGGCGCAGGCCGTGCTCAACTCCACGTCGGACATGCGCGAGGGGATGACCGCGTTCCTCGAGAAGCGTCCGGCCGGGTTCCGGGGCGAGTAGTGCTCCCGGACGCGCTGCTCGGCGTCGTCGTGGGCCTCGCGCTCAGCGCGGCCGTGGGCCTGCGGATCTTCGTGCCGTTCCTCGTGATGAGCGCGGCCGCCGTCACGGGGCACCTGCCGCTCGCTCCCGGCTTCGAGTGGATCGGCACCACCCCCGCGCTCATCGCGTTCGCCGTGGCCACCGTGCTGGAGGTGGCCGCGTACTACGTGCCGTGGCTGGACAACCTGCTGGACGCCGCCGGCCCGCCGGTCGCGGTGATGGCCGGCGTGATCGCCACGGCGTCCGTGGTCACGGAGATGCCGCCGCTCTTGAAGTGGACGGTGGCGGTGATCGCGGGCGGCGGGCTGGCGGGGCTCCTGCACGGCGCCACGTCCGCCGCGCGCGCCGCGTCCACGGTGGCCACCGGCGGCACCGCGAACTTCCTGGTGGCCACCGCCGAGCTCGGCGGCGCGCTCGCCACCAGCGTCCTCGCCGTCCTGCTGCCCGTGGCGGCCGTGATCGCGGCGATCGTCCTCGCCGTGTGGCTCCTCCGGCGCGCTACGCGTAGAGCTTCGCCACGAGATCCCCGTAGCCGTTGAACGGCTGCGTCGGCACGCGTTCCCCGGAGTCGATCAGCCGTTCCGTCGCCTGCGACCAGCGCGGATGCGGCGTGGCCGGATCCACGTTCGCGAGGAAGCCGTACTCCCCCGGCACCGCATCGTTCCAGAACGTGTTCGGGCGTTTCGACGTGAAGTCGATCCGCACCATCGCCTTCGCGCTCTTGAACCCGTACTTCCACGGCAGCACCAGCCGCCAGGGCGCCCCGTTCTGCTTCGGCAGCTCGTGGCCGTAGATGCCGGTGGCGAGGAACGTCAGCTCGTGCATCGCCTCCGGCATGGTCATGCCCTCGTAGTACGGCCACGTGTACCACGGCATGCTCTTCTGCCCGGGCGCGCGCTCCGGGTCGAAGAAGGTGACCAGGCGCACGTGCGTGGCCTCGCTCTTCACGCCCACCTTCGCGGCCAGCTTCGCGAACGGGAAGCCGGTCCACGGCACCGCCATCGCCCACGCCTCCACGCAGCGGTGCCGGTACGTGCGCTCCTCGAGGCCGAACTCCTTCACCAGGTCGTCGATCGCGTAGCGCCCCGGGCGCTCCACCAGGCCGCCGATCTCCACCGACCAGGGGCGCGTGGGGAAGTCCCCGGCGAGACGCCACACCTGGTCCTTCTTCTCGGAGAACTCGTAGTAGTTGTTGTACGTGGCCGTGGCCTGCTCCGCGGTGAGCGCGCGGTCCAGCACGTACTCCGGGTTGCGCGCCGCCGGATACAGCGAACGGTTCGGGTTCCCCCGCGGGATGTTCACGGGGCGCCAGCGCGCCTCGCCGGCCGCGTCCGACTCCGTGCGGCAGCCGACGAGGTACGCCAGCGTCCCGAGGCCCGCGAAGCCCATGGCCTTCAGCAGCTCGCGGCGGCTCCGGTACGCCGCCTCGTCCGTGAGCGAGCGCTCCGGGAGATCCCACGGCTTGCGGATGCGCGGATGCACTCCCGTCCCCCTCAGCGGACCCGGCCGCGCGCGGCCACGGGCCAGCGGTCCTCCACGTTCCCGTCCCGCACCACGACGAGCTCGTCGTGCAGGTTCACCACCGTGCAGGCGTGATTCGGGACCACGCGCACGCGATCGCCCTCGCGCAGCGCCACGCGATCGTCCACGGGCAGGAGCGCGTGCTCCTCCCACAGCCGCGCGATCACGAGCGACGGCGCGCCCACGAGGCACCCGTACCCCTTGACGGCGGACCCGCCGTCCGACGTGAGCGTCTTCGACCCGCAGTCCAGGATCAGCCGGTCCGGGGCGGGCCGCGCGATCACCGTGGCCAGCACGGTGAGCGCGCAGCGGTCGAAGGACGCCACTCCCAGCGACGCCTGGATGCCGTCATGGAACACGTAGTTCCCGGGGCGCAATTCCGTGACACCGGGCACCGCGACCGCGTGGGGCGCCGTGGGCGTGGACCCCACGCTGACCGTGTCGCACGGGAGGCCGTCCGCCCGCAGGGTCTCCGCCGTGCGCACCAGATCCTCCGCCTCGCGCCGGCCCACCGCGGCGATCTCCGCGGGCGCCGCGCCGTACGCGTGGCCTCCGTGCGTGAGCAGGCCGCGCAGCGTGACGTTCCGGTTCGCGGCGATGCGCCGCGCCAGCGGGAGCGCCCCCTCGCCGGGCGGCACGCCGGTGCGGCCGAGCCCCGAGTCCACCTCCAGCAGCACCGGCAGCTGCCGCCCCTCGGCCGCCCCGGCCGCGGCCCAGGCGTCCAGGCCCGCCCCGGACTCCACCAGCCCCACCAGCTCCGTGTCCGGCGCGGCATGCACCAGGCGGCGGATCGTGCGCGCATCCACGATCGGCGTGGCGATGAGCAGGCTCCCGATCCCCGCCGCCGCGAACACGGCGGCCTCCGACGGCTTCGCCACCGTGCCGCCGACCGCGCCCAGCGCCACCTGCCGGCGCGCGATCTCCACGCACTTGTGCGTCTTGAAGTGCGGGCGCAGCGCCACGCCGTGCCTCGCGGCCAGCCCGGCCATGGCCTGCAGGTTCGTCTCGAGGACGTCGCGATCCACGAGGATCGCCGGCGTGTCGAGCTCCTCGAACCGGTGCGCGCGCGTCACGTCACGCGGACATCAGGATGTCGAACGTCTCCTTGCCGTGGCGCTGCACGGCCGGGACGAGCCCGCCGGCGCCCTGTATCCGGGACGCGATCCCGCCGGCGGCGCGCGCGCGGAACGTGCGCCCGCCCGCCTCCACCGTCCCGTCCGGCGCGATGGACAGCGCATCCCCGTCCTTCACCGCGGCGTGGAACGCGGGATCGTCCAGCACGTAGAACGGCACCGCCTCGTTCACGAGGTTGCGCTTGTGGATGAAGGCGTACGACTTCGCGATGACCGCCTTCACTCCCGCGAACTTCAGCGCCCACACGGCGTGCTCCCGCGAGCTGCCCGAGCCCCAGCCCTCGCCCGCCACGAGGATGTCCTCCCCGCGCGCGATGCGCGTGCCGAAGTCCGGTCGCACGTAGTGGAACGCCACGCGGCCGATCTCGTCCGCATTCGTGAGGTGACAGAACTCGCCGGGGATCATGGCGTCGGTGTCCACGTGGTCGCCGAAGAGCTGCGCCTTGCCGCGGACGGCGGCGTCGTCCCCGCCCTTCGCGGCCGCCGCGGCGCCGTGCGCGGGCGCCGACTCCGCCGCCAGGTCCGCCAGCGGCTCCGAGATCTCCGGCACGGGGCGCGCCGGCGGCTCGTCGAGGTACTTGCGGAACTCGGCCTCGCCCACCTTCGCGAGCCACGGCCGCGGATCCGCCACCCTCATCTCCAGCGCGGACGCCGCCACCGTCGGGCCGCTGGCCAGCCACGCGATGGAGCCCGCGCCCATGCGGTTCGGGAAGTTCCGGTTCTGGCTGGAGAGCCAGTGCTCGCCGGGGCCGGCCTTGTCCGACGCGATCCCGAGGCACATGGAGCACCCCGGCGGTCCCACGCGGAACCCGGCCTGCTCGAAGATGGCGAGCAGCCCGCGCCGGCGCAGGTTCTCCGTGATCTCGCGCGAGCCGGGAACCACGAGGCGCTTGTCCCCGTCCACCGGCTTCGGCGTCAGGCCGGCGGCCATGGCCTCGCGCAGCACCAGCGCCGAGAGCACGATCTCCTCCTCGGTGGTGGTGCACGCGCCGATGAACATGCCGTCCATGGCGGAGTCCTTGACCTGCGTGACGTCGAACGCGTTGTCCGGCGAGAACGGCTTCGCCACCTGCGGGACCAGCCGCGGCAGGTCGAACGCGTGGCGCGCCACGTACGCGGCGCCGTCGTCCGCGCGGAAGTAGTGCGCGCCGTCCTTGTGCGAGCGCCGCTTCGCCAGGAGCTCCGCCGTGCGCGCGTCCGCCGGGAAGATGCCGTTCAGGCCGCCGAACTCCGCGGTCATGTTCGCCACCGTGAAGCGGAAGTCCGTGGAGAAGTGCTCCAGCGAATCCCCCACGAACTCCACCGAGCGCTCCATGGCCACGGTGTTGCGGCCGAGCTCGCCCAGCGTCTTCAGGATGACGTCCTTGCCGGTGAGCCCGAAGGGGAGCCGTCCGCGGTACTCCACGCGGATGGCGTCCGGCACCTGGATCCAGGTCTCGCCAAGCACCATGGCGATGCACACGTCCGCGCCGCCGAGCCCGATGGCGAAGGCGCCGATGCCGCCGTGGCTGGACGTGTGCGAGTCCGCGCCGATGACCACCTCGCCCGGCTGCACCAGGTCCCGGTAGAACTTCGTGTGCATGATGGTCTCGTTCGCGTCGAAGAAGTTCGGGATGCGGGCCTCCTTCGCGAAGTCCCGCGACAGCTGCACGAGCTTCTGCGTGCGCGTGTCGTTCGCCAGCGTGCCGGGATCCACGGTGTGGTCCAGCGCCAGGTAGAAGCGCTCGCGGTCGTGCACCGGCGGGCGGCCGAGCTTCTGGTAGGTGGCGTTCATCCCGTTCCACGCCAGCTCCGACGCGATGGTCCAGTCCGCGCGGATGCGCAGCACGTCGCCCGCGGCCACCCACGGGCGCGTGAGCCCCACCGCGTGGTGGCACAGGATCTTCTGGGTGAGCGTCATGGGCTTGGCGTGCGGGGCCATGCTTCCTCCGGGGGCGGCGCGAGCCGGTGCGGGTTCCGCGGGGACAATACCGGCGGTCCGCCGGACCTTCAACGGCAGGGCGGCGGGCGAGGGCGAAGGAGAGGGTGGCCGCCGCGGCTAGGGGGCGATCCGGACGAGCTTCGCGGCGCGACGACCGCCCGGGGCATCCAGGCGGGCGAAGTAGATCCCCGCCGGCGCGGCGGACCCGCCGTCGGTCCGGCCGTCCCAGGCGAACGTGCGGGCGCCGGCCGGGAGGGCGCCGGACCAGAGCGTGCGCACGAGGCGGCCGCTCACGTCGAAGAGGCGAAGGCGTGCAGGGCCCGCTGCCGGGAGACTCACGTCCAGCGAGGTCGCGGCGCGGAAGGGATTGCCGCGGACCGCGAGCGCGAGCGCGGCGGGCGATCCGCCCGCGATCTCCGGTGCGTCGTTCGGATCCGTGTTCGGCGGCTCCATCGTGCCGGCGAGGCAGGGTGCGCCGATGGAGGAGAACCCGACGACGCCGATCGGGAGCGGTTCCGGCGCCTCGGACGGGCAGTGGGCCGCGGCCATCACGTCGTTCGCCGCGGACGGTCGGAGGCAGAAGTCCCCGCCGTCATCGATGACCCACCAGGAGCCGAGCCGGAGGTTCGCGTCCGGACCCACCGGGCAGCCCGGGATCGCGCAGAAGAGGTTCGGCCCTTCCGCCAGGTTCAGGACCCCGCCCTCCGGCGCGAACGCGAACTGCGGCAACGAACCGGCCGCGTCCGCCTCCAGCGCGGAGAGGCCGTGGTCCAGGTTCACGGCCCAGAGCCAGAGCTGCCGCGGGCCGCCGGTCGGCGGAGCGGTGTTCACCCAGGGGTCGTCCGGGCTGGCGCTGATCGTGAAGGTCATGCCGGCAAGCGCCACGAACGCATGCCACGCCTCCGGATGCTCGATCACGTGCGTCCACTCGGGCTCGAGCACGTCGAACGGCTGCCATCCGGTGGAGTCGGGATGTCCCCACTTCACGACGGCGTGACCGCTGTCCGGCTGCGCCGTGAGCGTGAACGGCCGCCCCTGCGGCGCCCACTGCGACGGCGTGACGGATGCGTCCCCGTCGGTGGACGTCTCGATCCAGTGGTACGTCTGGAGGTTCAACCGGAAGCCACGGCCGGCGGGCGGCACGGTGAACTCGTACTCCGGCGTGGTTACGCCGCCCCAGCTCACGAAGTCCCGGTACGTGACCGGAGAGACCGGCGTGCTCAACGGTGCGGAGAACGTGTGCGTCGTTCCCGCAGGCCAGAGAAAGCGCTGCGGTCCCAGGTAGGACACGCCGTCCACCGCGTAGGGCACATCGTCCGTGCCCGGGACGACGAGTGCGCCGGGCCCAAGCGGACCGAAGACGGCGATCCGGGCGAAGTCCCCGTAGCGTGGCTGGATGATCAGCCTGCCCTGCCCGTCCTCGGCAGCGAATTGCGGGCTTCCCCCGTCCCAGTTGTTGTCGGGATCGTCATAGATCCAGTCGGCCAGGGGGACCCCCTCGGCACCGAACACGCGAGCGCGCTGGTTCGCGGCAACCAGGAGGATCATCGCGCCGGACGGGGTCGGCTGGAACCGGGGCAACCAATCGTCTCCCCACATGTCGAAGGGAAACTCGCGTATCAGCGAACCCTCGGGCGAGTAGATTCTCACCTGACGTGTGCGCTCGATGATCCACAGCAGCCCATCCGGCGCCACGGAGATGGTCCACGGGTAGCGGGGCGGGAGCGCGAACGATCGACGCAGGTCTCCGGCGGGACCGAATACATGCACGGAGTCGGGCGGGTCCACGGGCCAGTCGAGGAAGTCCAACACGGCGAAGATCTCTCCGTCCCGAGCCGGAGCCGCAGCGAACCCCAGAGGCAGGGTCCAGTGGTTCAAGACCGTCCCCGCAACGTCGAAGGTCCAGATGGTTCCGCTGCGCACGAGACACAACGTCCCGTCGTCCAGCTCCCGGAGGTGCTCCCCGCCGAGCGCGATCTCCGTCGGGACGGATGCCACGGGGACCACCGTCCCCGACTCGTACCGCAGGAGTTGCGGGGGCGTGCGCCCGAGCATCCACACGGACCCGTCCGAGGCTGAAGCCATCGCGGACACGCCCCAGACATCAGGGATGTTTTGGAGATGTGTCGGCCGATCGAACAGGACGTCGGCTTGCGAAGGGGCCGTGATGATCGCGACGGCCAGCGTTCCGGCCGTGCATCGTCCGAGGCGCATCGACATCGTCGGTCCTCCTACGGCAACCGAACGAGCTTCAGGATCCGCGTCCCGGACGGCGAGTCGAGATGCGCGAAGTACACGCCTGCGGGCACGAGCCGTCCGAGATCACTGCGTCCGTCCCACGCGACGCGGTGGAGCCCCACGCCGCGGCCGGGCTCGAGCGCCCGCACGCTGCGACCGGCCACGTCGTACACCACCAGGGACACGGCCCCGCCCGACGGCGGCAACGTGAAGTCGAGGACCGTGCCGGAGCGGAACGGGTTCGGCGATCCCCGGAGGCCCTCCACCACGCCCACCGGGTCCGCGACCCGCGGCTCCACCGGCAAGCCGAGGGACTGCGACCACAGCGCCCCGCCCGTGTACCGGCCGTCCGCGGCCGCGAACAGCGTTGCGTCGGACGGGGAGTACCAGACGGACCACAAGAAGTTCCCCGGCAGCCCGTCCGCTTCGTAGAGCGGATGGTCGGACTCGATCCTCGATCCGTCGATCAGCACGAAGACGTACCCGGTCGCGGGATCCCAGGCTGCGCGGGTGGACGTCGCGGGGTGCTGCGGACGGAAGCGCAGGCTCCAGGACAGGCCGCCGTCCCGGGTCTCGTACACCTCCCCGTCCCAGCACACGACTTCGAGGTGATCCGGATCGTCGCTGTCGAGGAGGATCTGCGGCACCACTCCGTCCCTCCGGGGCAGACCCGCATCCCGGGGTGACGTCGTCACGCCCCCGTCGAAGCTCACGCTGACGACTTCGGGCCACGCCCCGGTGAGGAACAGATGCAAGTCATTCGCGGGATGGACCGCGACAGGTACGGGGTACCGGATCGCGGGATTGACCAGTGCGAAGGTGACCCCGCCATCGTCGCTCCGGTACAGGCCGTTCATGTACGCCGACGCGTATACGGTCCGCCCTGACCCGTGATCCGATGCCAAAGCCATCGAGTACTCGCGCTCGGGCAGCCCGAGCGGGCGGGGGTAGTGCGCTCCCCAGGTGAGGCCGCCGTCCGTGCTGCGGCGGACGGTGTAGTACACGCTGTCGCTCGCCACGGCACCACACTGGAACAGGAGTCCGGGAGTGCGCCCGTTCGCCTCCATCCCTTCACATTCGTAGACGTCGTCCGGCAGATTCGGGTGGAGGGCCTCCCAGGTGCCGCCGGGTTCCTCCCTCCGGAAGAGATGCGCTTCATAGCTCCACATCTCCGCCGAGCGTGCATACGCGTAGAGCACGCCGTCGGCGGTGCCGGTCAACTTCTCGACCCGCAGGTCGCCTTCGGCCTCTCCGGGAAGGGGGACCCGCTCCCAGCCCGCGAGCGCCGGAACCGCAATGCCGACGGACACCAAGACGAACGCCGCGACGGCACGCCGGTCGGCCCGTATCGTGAGCGCTTGGATCCTGCCCGGTGCCGCGGGGACCATCGCGTGTCGTATCGACATCGCCACTCCTCCTACGGCAACCGCACGAGCTTCAGGATCCGCCGCCCGGCCGGCGACTCCACGCGCGCGAAGTACACGCCTGCCGGCACGACTCCGTCCACCGCATTGCGTCCGTTCCAGGCGAGCGCGTGGCGGCCGGCGGCCAGCTCTTCGTTGCGCAGGGTCCGCACCAGGCGACCGGCGACGTCGTAGATGCGCGCATCCACGCGGCCGGCGACCGGAAGATCCAGCGACAGCTCCACCGCGCGGCGGAACGGGTTCCCCTTCGCGGACAGCGCGAACACGGACGGCGCCGGGGCCGTCCGCGTCGGCTCGGCCACCGCGGTCACGTCGCCGTCCACGCTCTCGCCGCACGGCGGGCCGGTCCGGCAGGGCTCGCCCACCGAGGAGAAGCCCACGACGCTCGGCGTCGCGACATGCGGCAGGGACGACGGGCAGTCCACCAGGCCGAGGATCCCGTTCGCCGCGGACGGCTGGAGGCAGAGGCCGCCGCCGTCGTCCACGACCCACCAGGAGCCGAGGCGCACGTTCGCCTCGGCCCCGATGGGACAGTCCGGGATCGCGAGCAGGAGGTTCGCCCCGTCGCCCACGTTCAGCACGCCGGCCTCGGGCACGAACGGGAACGCCGTGAGCGAGCCCGCCACGTCCGCCTCCAGCGCCGCCGCGCCGCGGTCCAGGCACGCCGCCCACAGCCAGAGCTGCCGCGGGCCGAACGCCGGCGCCGCCGTGCTCTGCCAGGGATCCGTGGCGCTCGCGCTGATCGTGAGCACGAGACCCTGGCGGATGAAGCAGGCCTCCCAGCTCTCCGGGCCCGTGACCGTGTGTGCGAACCACGGCGTCAGCCGGTCCGTGGGCGCCCACCCGGCCGCGGCCTCGCCCTCGCTCCACCGGACGAAGCGGTAGCCGGACGCCGGTTCCGCGGAGAGCGCGGCCTCCGTGCCGTCCGGGATCCAGCCGTGTCCGGTTGCCGCGCCTCCGGAGTCCACCGTGACGCTCACGAAGTACTCGGTGCGCGCGCGCAGCAGCACGGCCTGCCCGGTGGTCGGGGCCGTCACCGCGTGCGCCGGAGCGCCGCCGTCGCTCCACGAGAGGAACGCCTGCCGCGTGCCCGGCGAGGTCTCCGCCGTCGCGTCCGCCGCGAGGGCATGCGCGCCGCCCGGCGCCCAGTCGAACCGGTGCGTGCCCACGTACGGGACGCCGTCCACGAAGTACGGCGTGGCCGGCGGATCCGCGGTCACGAGGAGACCGGGCGCGAACGCGTCGTAGAGCAGCACGCCGCTGCACGCGGGGAGGCCGAATGCGTCGTCGTAGGTCTCCGCGAGCCGCAGGCGGCCGGAAGGATCGACCGCGAAGTCCGTCGCGCCGAGGTCCACGTACGGATCGCGCGACACGTGCCGCGTCCACTCCCCGAGCGGCACGCCGTCCGCCGAGAACGCGGCGATCGGGACCACGCTGAAGCCCACCGGATCTTCCCAATCGATCATCCACACGACACCGCCACCGACGGCGATCCGCTCCCCGTAGTGCGCGGTCACGGGGAATTGCGACACGAGGTCGCCCGCGAGCGTGCGGCGTTGCACCCTGTGGATCCCGTCCCCCGTGCCGTGGCCGGAGATCCAGATGTCCTGCCCGTCCACGGCCACCCAGTGCACTTCGAACCCGGGCGGCGACCAGCTCGCGACCGGGTCGCCGTTCGCCTCGAAGACCCGGATGTCGCCGTCCCATGCCACCACCTTGCCGTCGCCGGTCACGCCGCCGAGCAGCGGCGCGAGGGACCATGCGTGCAGCAGCACGCCGCCCGGCGCGTACACGCGGAGCGTGCCCGAGTGCAGGAACACGCGGCCGGCGTCGTCCACGGCCAGCCGCGCGAACCCGCCGCCGCTTGCCGCGAAGTCGCCGAGCGAGTCCCCGTCGGCGGAGAGCCGCACGATGCGCTGGTTCGCGGAGTCGAACACGATCGAGTGGCCCGCGGCGTCCACCGCCAGCGCCGCGGCGCGCGTCCCCGCGGCGGCGGCGTCGGGCAGGACGTGCAACGCGGCGACGGCAGGCGGATCGAAGAGGACGTCGTCGGCCGCCGCCGTCACCGGAAATCCGGCGACGCACGGGATGGACGCCGCCAGCAGGACCGGACAACCCGTTTGCAACTTCGATTGCAATCTGCGCCTGGCGTTCGTCATGTCCCACCCGTTCGTTGCGTGCACGGCATCGTGTGGCACCCGCGCCGGGGGTCCACTGCAGCATGGCCCGTGCCAGGGTCAGCCGACGCGGAGCGACGCAAGGATCCGCCAGGATTGTCGGTTCCTGCGGGGCGGCGGGTGAGCCGGCGAACCGGGTGCGGCAGCCCGGGGGCGTGCAGCCTGGGGCACGCCGGGCAGATCGCGCCGCCGCCGCCCACGCCGCCGTCGGCCACGCCGTCGCCGCCCGTCGCCCGCGCCGCCCCCTCCCGGGGGTGGTCGGGAAGCGCGCCCCGAGGCATCATGGGGGCCCCCACCCCCGACCCGGAGCACCCGTGCAGCCCCGTCCCATCTACATGGACGCCCACGCCACCACACCCGTGGACCCGCGGGTCCTGGAGGCCATGCTGCCCTACTTCGGCGCGGCCTTCGGGAACGCGGCGAGCCGCACGCACGCCTACGGGCACGAGGCGGAGCGGGCCGTGGACCGGGCGCGCGGGCAGGCGGCGGCGGCCATCGGGGCGTCGCCGAAGGAGATCGTCTGGACCGGCAGCGCCACCGAGGCCGACAACCTGGCCATCCTCGGCGCGGCCGAGGCCTACCGGGACCGCGGCGATCACCTGGTCACGTGCGTGACCGAGCACCCCGCCGTGCTGGACCCCTGCCGCTTCCTGGAGACGCGCGGCTTCCGCGTGACGTACCTCCCCGTGGACGAGCACGGGCTCGTGGATCTCGCGGAGCTGGAGTCCGCGCTCACGGAGCGCACGATCCTCGTATCGCTCATGACCGCGAACAACGAGGTGGGCACGCTCCACCCCATCCGCGACATCGCGCGCCTCGTGCACGCCAAGAGCCGCGCGCTCGTGCACACGGACGCCGTGCAGGCGATGGGCCGCGTGCCGATCGACGTGGAGGCGGACGGCGTGGACCTCCTCTCCCTCTCCGCGCACAAGGTCTACGGGCCGAAGGGCGTGGGCGCCCTGTACGTGCGCCGCCGCAACCCCACGGTGCGCCTGGCCCCCGTGCTGCACGGCGGCGGCCACGAGAAGGGGCTTCGCCCGGGCACGCCGAACGTGCCGG
This sequence comes from uncultured Gemmatimonadota bacterium, assembly GCA_964571855.1. Taxonomy (GTDB): domain Bacteria; phylum ARS69; class ARS69; order ARS69; family ARS69; genus CAYYFX01. The sequence continues at coordinate 19,851 of CAZNDO010000007.1, read as the reverse complement.
GCATCGTGGGGATGGGCGAGGCGCTGCAGATCGCCGCGCGCGAGCGCGAGACCGAGGCCGCGCGCGTCGGCGCGCTGCGCGACCGCCTGTGGCGCACGCTCTCGGATGCGCTCCCGGAGGCGAGGCTCAACGGCCACCCGACGCTCCGTCTGCCCAACAACCTGAACGTGAGCTTCGGCCGCATCGAGGCGGAGGATCTCCTGCGCGAGATCCCGGACGTGGCCGTGTCCACGGGCGCGGCGTGCGCGTCCGCGTCGCCCGACCCCAGCCACGTGATCACGGCGCTCGGCCTGGGCCAGGCGCGCGCGCAGTCGTCCCTGCGGTTCGGGCTGGTGCGGTTCAACACCGAGGAGGACGTGGACCGCGTGGCGCGCAGCGTCATCCGCGCGGTCGGCGCGCTCGGCGGCGCGGTCGCGAAGGACCGCGTGTCGTGAGCGGACCGGCATCCACACGCCCGGAGCCCGCCGCGGCGGCGTCGCGGCTCCCGCTCGTGCCCGCCGAGGAGCTGGGCGGGCGGGCGCGCCGCTTCGCGCACCGGCTGCGCGCGGACGGGCTCGACGGAGCGTTCCTCCTGCATCCCTCCAGCCACTTCTGGCTGACCGGCACGCTCGCGGACGGATGGCCCTACGTGGACGCGGACGCGCGCGTGGCGCTGCCCGTCCGCATGAGCGTGGGCCGCGCCGCCGCGGAGACCTCCGTGCCCTTCGCCCCGGTGCGCCGCCCCGCGGACATCCCCGGCGCGCTCGCCGCGCTCGGCGTCCCCGCGGGGAAGACGATCGGCGTGGAGCTGGACGTGCTCCCCGTGGCCGCGTACGAGCGGCTGCGGCGCGCGTTCCCCGGCACGGAGTTCCGCGACGTCTCCCGCGCCATCCGCGAGGTCCGCTCCGTGAAGTCCGCGTACGAGCTGGACTGGATCCGCCGCGCCGGCGCGATCGTCACGGACGTGATGGACCGCGCGCTCCCGCCGCGGCTGCGCGCCGGCGTCCCGGAGATCGAGCTGTGCGCGTTCCTGGAGGGCGAGATGCGCGCGCGCCGGCACCAGGGCGTGGTGCGCGTGCGGCGCTGGAACCTGGAGATGCACTTCGGCACCGTGTCCGCCGGCGCGTCGGCGGCCGCGCCCTGCTACTTCGACGGCCCCGACGGCCTCGAGGGCCTTTACCCCGCGGTGCAGCAGGGCGGCGGGGAGCGGCGCATCGAGCGCGGCGTCCCGGTGCTCGTGGACTACGTGGGCGCGGCCGGCGGGTACATCGCCGATCGCGCGCGTGTCCTGTGCGTGGGGGAGCCGCCCGCGGAGATCCGCGCCGCGCATGCGTTCTGCCGGGAGCTTCTCGCCCGGATCGAGGCGAAACTGCGCCCGGGCGTCGTGCCGGCCGCGCTGTACGCCGAGGCGATGGCGGAGGTGGCGGCCTCGCCCTGGGCGGATCGCTTCATGGGCTACGGGGAGAACCGCGTGGGCTTCCTCGGGCATGGCGTGGGGCTGGACCTGGACGAGCTGCCCGTGCTCGCCCCCGGCTTCGATGCCCCGCTGGAGGCCGGCCAGGTCCTCGCAGTGGAGCCGAAGGTCTTCTTCGCGAACGGCGCCGCCGGGCTGGAGAACACCTACGTCGTCACGGGGAGCGGCGGATCGAATCTGACCGCGGGATCCGAGGACATTCTCGTGGTTCCCCCGGATCGCGGGGAGTGACCCCCTCGCCGGATCGGCCCGTTCGCCCTACCATGGAGTCTCAACCGGATCCGGAGACGGTCATGACGCCAGCCCCCGAAGCCACGTTGACGAAGCTGTTCACCCCGGTGGAGGCCAACCGCACGCTGCCGCTCGTCCGCAGCATCGTGGAGGACATCCTGGAGGGCGCCCGCGAGCTGCGCGGCATGACCGCGCTGTCCGCGGACCCGGACTCCGACGAGGAGATCGAGCAGGTCCGGCAAGACATCCTGGATCTCATGCAGGAGATCGAGAACCTGGGCGCCTCCTACAAGGACTGGGACTTCAAGGTGGGGCTGGTGGACTTCCCGGCCCGCATCGAAGGGAAGGACGTGCTGCTCTGCTGGCGCTCGGACGAGCCCGAGGTGGCTTGGTACCACGAGCCCGCCCACGGGTTCGCCGGACGGCGGCGCATCCCGGAAACCCTCCTGCGCGGGAAGTAGCGCCAGGTGGCTGCGGCGCGTCTTCCGGATGCGCTGTTCGTCGGACCCCAACGCGCCGGCACCACCTGGATCCACGAGCTCCTCGCCACGCGCGACGACGTGCAGCTGCCGCGCGGCGTGAAGGAGACGTACTTCTTCGACCTGAAGTGGGATCGCGGCGCCGCGTGGTACGCGCGCTTCTTCCCCGCGAGCGCGGCCGCCCGCGTGGTGGAGGTGGGACCGTCGTATTTCCATGATCCGGCCGTGCCGGGCCGCGTGCGGGACGTGCTCGGCGCGCCGGTCGTCGTGTGCACGTTGCGCCATCCCGTGGAGCGCACGCACTCGCTGTGGGTGCACATGCGCCGCTACGGGATGACGCACCTGCCCTTCGCCGAAGCCCTCGACGCGCATGCGGAGCTGGTCGACAGCAGCCGCTACGCCACGATCGTGGAGCGCTGGCAGGCGGCGGTGGGCGCGTCGCGCGTGCACGTGCTCTTCATGGAGCAGCTCCGGACGAGCCACCAGGAGTACGCGGATGCGGTCTGCCGCATCCTGGAGCTGCCGGCGCGCCCGGTGCCGCCGGAACTCACGCGCCGCGTGAACGAGGGCGCCATGCCCCGCTCGCATGGCATCGCCCGCCTCGCCTGGAAGGGATCCCGCGCGCTCCGCGACGCCGGTCTGCACGGCGTGGTCAACGTGGCCAAGCGCGTGGGCCTGCAAGGGGCGGTGTTCGGCTCCCCGAAGGGGACGAAGCCGCCGCCGCCGACCGCGGAGGAGCGGGCGCGCCTCGCCGAGGTCTTCCGGCCGGAGATCGAACGCCTGGAGACCATGCTGGGCCTGGACCTGGCCCGCTGGAGGGAGTGACGCGTACTCGGACGTTGTCGGATCAGCGGTCCCGAATGTCCCCTCCTCAGTCGCGCACGGCAAGCGCCACGAGATACACGTAGTGCAGGTCGGACGGCCCGGTGTTGACGACGTCGTGCTCGGTGTCCGGCGGGCAATAGGCCAGGCACGGTGCGACGAGCCGGAGCGACGAGCCGTCAGCCAGGCGGAACTCGCCCTGCCCCGACAGGACGACCAGGGCCTCCTCGAAGGGCCCCGTGGTGTGCTTGCCGACCGATCGCCCGGGCCGCAGGACGACGCTTCCCGACTTCATGCTCACGGTGGCCGGCGCGCCGCTGAGCAACGGCACATATTCCGTCGCCGGCACGGTGATCGGAACGAGCAACGGACGGGTCATGCACGGCCATCCCGCCGGACCCACCAGTTCGCCACCAGGGGCAGGACCAGCACCTGCATCAGTGCCGCCACGAGTCCGGGGACGAGCGCCGCACGCGCGTACTCGAGCGCCGACGGACCGGTCGCCGCGGTCGCGATGGCGGCGAACAGGAAGACGAGGCGGCCTGCAACGACCGCCAGCAACGCGGCGAGAAAGGGGTTCCACCGCAGGCATTCGCGGACGAGCCCGGCCACGAGGCCGTAAGTGCCCAGTTCCACCGTCATTGCGGGAAGCATCGCGGGATACGGCATCCCCGACGCGAGATAACTCAGCCCGGGTGCGGCCAGCCCGACGAGGGCGCCGGACCGCCCGCCGTAGACCAGACCCACGAGAATGACGGGCCAGTGCATGGGAAGCAGCAACCGCACGGGCAAGCCGGTCAGATGAGCAGCCGTGGGGAGAAGCACGCTCGCCGCCACGAGCAGGAGGGCCTGCACGGAGACGGCTCGCGCCCCGGATGCCCGCAGGGTGACCGGAGGAGCGGCCGGTGGGAAGGTGGCGACGCCCTGGTGGTCCATTTGTGGCTCCCTTCATCGTGATCGAGCGGCACAACTCCGCGGAACCGGCAGGCCTGCTGCTCGATTGCCCGGTCCGGCCGCACAGGCAGGGCGGAGGCGTGCCCGCCGTGCGCGAACCGACCCACCATCCTGATCCGTGACGCCTGCCCGGGCAAGCCCTGTCGGTGTGGGCGGACGGTTGACCGCCTCGGCTCCTGGCTAACGCGCTCATTTTCCATGTCTTACAGGCTCTTTCGGACCCAACGACCGTGGCCTTTGGCGATTCCGGAGTACCGGTATCAGGGATCGGACATTCCCGTCCGTAGGGCGTCGTTTCCAACCAAGCCCCCTGCGGAGAACACCTTCCATGACCCGTCCTTCCCGGAACCACCTGGTCCTTCTTCTCGCGCTCGTGGCGGCCGGCTGCTCGGACTCCGGCGCCGGTCCCGGAGCCGGCAGCGACGTCACGCTTCCGGACGGCACGCGCTTCGCCACGCTCGGCGAGGCGGTCGCGGCCGCGGCGCCCTCCGCGGTGATCACCGTGGGCGAGGGGGAGTTCGCCGAGCGGTTGGAGATCACGAAGCCGGTGACGATCCGCGGCGCCGGTCCCGGCACGCGCATCCTGGCGCGCACGCCGTCGGGGCGGCCGTCGGACGATTCCGCGGCGGTCATCATCCGCAACACGAGCGGCCTCACGCTGGAGAACCTCGCGGTGGAAGGCGGCGTGGACACGGGAATCCTCGTGCGGGATGCGCAGGACATCACGCTGGTGAACGTGACCTCCACCGGGAACGCGGATCACGGGCTGGTCATCCGCAACTCGTCCGGCGTGTCCGTTGAGGGCGGCCGGTTCGCCGGCAACGGCGACGACGGCATCCGCGTCCGCGACGCGGCGTCCGAAGTGACCATCACCGGCGGCGAGATCACGGACAACGCCGGCACCGGCATCCGCGTGCGGGAGTCCGGACCGGTGTCCGTCACGGGCAACGTGGTGACCGGGAACGACGAGTACGGCATCCGCGTGGAGGACTCGGACGTGACGAACGCGGCCTCGCTCGGCACGGACAACACGCTGTCCGGGAACGCGCGCGGCAACCTGCGCTTCGACTGACACGTCGCGCCCGGGGGTTGGCCGCGCGCCGACCCCCGGGCCCCGCAGGTGCCGCCCCCCGCGAGGCACCGGCACGGGCCCCCGCGGGTGGCCGTGACGCCGGGTGACCCCGCCCCCCTGCCAGAAACCGCTAAGGAATCCTCCTTTCGCGCACGAAATGAGGAGGAGATTCCTCGAGCCCGGGAACGGCATGGATACGCTCGTCCGGCAGGACACCGTCCCCGCGGGTCCGCCCGCGTCACGGACCGCCCAGATCCCCGCCTCGCCGCCGCCGGCGGCCGGGTCGGCCGCGCCCGAGCTGGGGCGGTACGTCCGCGCCCTCGTGGACGCGCGCGCCGGGATCGCGGCGTTCACGGCGGCCGCGACCGTGGCCAGCGTCCTCCTCGCGCTCGTGCTCCCCCGCGAGTGGACCGCCCGCGTGGTGCTGCTCCCCACGGATGATGCGGAGGGCGCGTTCCCCGCGCAGCTCAGCGGGCTGGCGTCGTCCTTCGGGCTGCAGTTCCCCTTCGGACCGGCCAGCCAGTCCGACCTCTACCCCACCATCCTCACGAGCGACCGCGTCCTGGGACTGCTGCTGGACCGGGAGTTCGTCACGAAGGACGGGAAGACGACCACGCTGCTGCCGATCCTCGCCCCGCGCGAGGAGGACCCGCACGCGGCGCGGATGAAGGCGGTCCGGAAGCTGCGCAAGCGCGTGGTGGCCGCCGCGAAGGACTCCGAGACCGGCATCGTGTCCCTCGAGGTCACCACGGGCGGGGCCGCGCTCTCCGCGGACGTGGCGAACACGCTGACGTCGCTGCTGGAGACGTACCTCATCGAGATGCGCCAGCAGGACGGCGCGAAGAACCGGAAGTTCATCGACGAGCGCCTCGCCGACGCGTCCGGCGCGCTGAAGGCCGCGGAGGAGCGGCTCACGGAGTTCCGCGAGTCGAATCGCCGCATCACCGGATCGCCGGAGCTGCAGCGCGTGGAGGCGCGGCTCGTGCGGGACCTCATGATCGCCGAGCAGGTGTTCCTGGAGCTGCGCAAGCAGCAGGAGATCGCGGCGATCGAGTCCGTGAAGAACACGCCGGTCCTGAAGGTGCTGGACGAGGCGCAGGTGCCGATCCGGCCCAGCCGCCCGCTGCGGACGCTCATGGTGGCCGCCGGGCTCCTGCTCGGCGCCTTCCTCGCCGTGTCCTGGGTCCTCTTCCGCACGGCGCTGCGCGAGGCGCCGGACCTGGCGGCCGCGCTCTCGCCGCTCGCGACGGACCTGAAGCGCCTGCTCCCGCGCCGGCGCGCCCCCCTCCCGCACGCGGAGTGAGGCGGCCTTGAGCGCCTCCGCCGTCCCGGTCGCGTCCCTGCCCCCCTCGGCGCGCGCACGCCTCGCCCCCGCGTTGCTCGGCGGTGCGGTGGCCGGCGCCGCGGGCGCGCTGATCGCCGCCGCCTGGGCCACCGGCGCCGTGGTCCCGCTGCTGCTCGTGCTGGGCGGGCTGCTCGTGACGCCGCACGTCCTCGCGGCGCTGCGCGGCCGCTGGTCGGTGTTCCACCCGCTCGTGATGTTCGGCGGGTTCTGCTTCTTCGGGTACTTCCTGCGCTCGTTCCACCTGCTGTGGCACGAGCGGCTGGACCTCTACCACATCCTCGCGAGCCGCACGGAAGCCCTGGAGCTGCTGTCGCGCGGCGTGCTGCTGGTGATCGCGGGCGTGGGCGCGCTGTACGCCGGCTACCTCGCGCCGCTGGGCGCCGCGGTCGCCGCGCGGGCGCCGGTGCCGCCGCGCGCGTGGTCGCACGGTCGGGCGCGCGCCCTGTCCGTGCTGTTCACGGCGATCGGGCTCGCTTCGTACCTGCTGTACGCGCGCGCCGCCGGCGGCCTGCTCTTCCTCGCCACGAACATGGAGCTGCGTACGGAGCTGTCCGCGGGCATGCACGTGTACTTCTTCGGCATCCGCTTCCTGGAGGCGGGGCTCCTGTTCCGGTACGCGTCGCACCTGCAGCGCGGCGTGGGACGGTGGCGCCGCTTGTCGCTCGGCGTGCACGCGCTGCTGGTGATGGTGGCCGTGGCCCTGCTCGGCAGCCGCGCCTGGGCCATGGAGGTGCTGTTCATGCTGCTCGTCCTGCGCGCGCTCCTCCTGCGCCCGCCCAGTGGCAAGGCGCTCCTCATCACGCTGGCCGCCGGCCTGTTCGCCTTCTCGGTGTACGACCAGTACCGCAACCTCACCCACCAGGGCTTCGAGGCGGGCGAGCTGGGCGAGATCTCGGTCGGCGAGGCAAGCGCCGTGTACGAGGGCGTGCTCGGCCACCGCAACTTCGACATGATGGACAACCTCCTGAGCCTCCTGCGCTACACGCCGGCCCAGTTGCCGTTCCTGCTCGGCAGCTCCTACGCGCACTACGTGACGAACTGGGTGCCGCGGCGCGTGTGGGCGGGGAAGCCGAAGGGCGTGGACTCCGTGCTGGCGGAGCGCATCTACGGCTGGGGTATGGGCGGCGCGCCGCCGGGCACGATCGGCGAGCTGTGGATGAACTTCGCCTGGCCCGGCGTGCTCGTGGGCATGGCGCTCTTCGGCATGGCGTGCCGCGCGATCCGGGTGTACGCCGCGCGCATCCCGAAGCACCCGTTCCTGGCGCTGTTCCTCGGCGCCGCGCTCGTGTTCGTGGGCATGGTCACGCGCGGGTCGTTCTTCCAGGTGGGCACCACCTGCACGATGCGCCTGCTCCCCATCGTCCTGGGCAGCCTGATCGCCGCGCGCTGGGCGTTGCCGCCGGCGGCGCCCCCGGAGTCCGCGCCGTGACGCGCCGCGTCCTCTTCGTCCACACCACCCAGGGCGACAAGCTCACCGGCGGGCCGCGCATGGTGCGCACGCTGCTGGCCGGACTGCGCGGCGGGCCGCTGGAACCGGTGCTGGTCACGCAGCGCGAGAGCGACCTCACGCGCGCCGCCCGCGCGGACGGCGTGCCCGTGGAGATCCTCCCGCTGCCGGGGTCCCTGGACGTCTTCGGCGGCGAGCTCACGCGCCCCGGCGCGCTCGCGGGGCTGCGCGCGGCGGGCGGGCTGCTCGCGTATGACCGCGCCTTCGGCCGGCTCCTCGCGCGCACGCGCCCGGTCGTCGTGTGGTGCACGAACCTGCGCACGCTCCTTCCGGTGGCGCCGGCCTGCCGGCGCGCCGGCGTGCCGCTCGTGTGGAACATCTGGCTGGGGCAGCCCTCCCGCGGGCTCGTGCGCGCGATGAACGAGGCGGGCATCCGCGCCGCCTCGCGCATCGTCACGGAGTACCGCGCGCAGGCCGCGGAACTGTTCGTGCCCGCGCAGCTCGAGCGCGCGAAGGACAAGCTGCGCACCGTGTACACGGGACACGACATCGCGCCGCCGCCGGCGCCGCCGGGACGCGCGGCCGGCGACGCCGTGACCATCGGCACGCTCGGCGCGCTCTCGCCGCGCAAGAACCCGGAAGCGTTCCTGGAGATGGCGGCGCGCGTGCGGCGCGCGGTGCCCGCCGCGCGCTTCCTCGTGGGCGGCGACGTCCCCACGAAGGACCAGGCCCCCTTCCGCGCGAAGCTCCTGGAGCTGGCCGCGGCGCGGCGCCTGTCCGAGTGCGTGGAGTGGCCCGGCTGGACGGACGATCCCCTCGCCTTCCTCGCGAAGTTGGACGTGTACGTGCAGACGTCGAACGCGGAGGGCCTGCCGGGCGCCGTGCGCGAGGCGATGGCCTGCGCGCGCCCGGTGGTGGCCACGGACGTGGGCGGCACGCGCGAGGCGGTGGCGCACGGCGAGACCGGCTACGTGGTGCGTCCGGGCGACGTGGAGAGCCTGGCCGCCGCGGTCACGAGACTGGCGCAGGACGCCGATCTCGCGGCGCATCTCGGCAGCGCGGGCCGTCGCCGCTTCGAGTCCCTCTTCTCCGCGGGCGCGTTCCTCCGCAACACCGCGCAGGTGCTGCAGGAGGCCGCCGCGATCAGCCCGTCCCGTTCGCGGAGCGGTCCAGCCACTCCGCGATGACGCGCACCTGCGCACGGCCGAGCGAGTGGCCGGCGTCGAACGTGCGCAGCTCCGTGTCGATCCCGGCGGCAGCCAGCCCGTCGCGGCTGCGCACGGCGGCGTCCATCGTGACGGAACGGTCCCGTTCCCCGTGGCACAGGAGCGCGCGGAAGCCGGCGGCGGCGGCGGCGGGCATGGCGTCCTCCAGGAATTCCGTCTTCACGCGCGCGCCGGAGACGATGAGGCCGCGGAAGCGATCCGGGTTCCGCACGGCCACCCACGCCCCGCAGTAGCCGCCCTGGGAGAACCCGAGGATGTGGCGCGCGCGCGGGCGCAGCCCCTGCCCGGCCTCGACCTCATCGAGGAGCGCCAGCAGCTCGCGCTCCACGCGCACGAGCTCCGCGCGGAAGCGCTCCTGGTTGCCGTCGTAGTGGTACCAGCTCGCGCCGTGCGCCACGCGCAGCCCCATGTCCGCGGGGAAGGGCCCGCGCGGCAGCAGCACGCGCATGGGCCTCGGGAAGAGCTTCTGCAGGAGGACGGCGAAGAAGTCCTCGTCCATGCCGTACCCGTGCAGGGCGAGCAGCAGGGGGTCCGTGGGGCCGCCGGCGCCGTCGAGGCGCCAGTGCAGCCCGGGGGCGGACGTCTGCCGGCCTCGCGTCGGGGCGGGGGTGGTTTCCATGGACTCCTCGGGAAACGGACAGCGTAGCGGCGGGTGCGGCCGCGGGGAAGCCGGAGCGGCGGAGCCGCGACCGAACCCCGGGCGGGGGGTGCCCGGGGCTTCGGGGCCGGCGATCAGGACTGCGGTGTCTTCACCCGGCAAGTGGACAGCCCGAACGGCAGGTAGGCCGGGCACCAGCTCACGAGCGCGGTGGCCAGCGGGATGATGCCGATCCAGCCCCACCACGCCCCGCGCGACAACCCGAGCGCCAGGATGACGACGCCGAGGATCGCGCGAATGGCACGATCGACGCCGCCCATGTTCCGCTTCATCGACTCTCCCCCCTTTTTGGAGTGCAGGCTCGCCTGCATTCCTGTAGATGCGAAGGGGACGCGGCGGGGTTCGCCGCCGTCCCGCCCGCTCGCCCGCCCGTCCGGAGGAGGCCGCCGTGGTCGTGCAGGTTCGCCGGGAGACGCTACGCCTCATCCGGCAGCTTGACCACTCCCTGGCCTGCGGGCGCATGGCCCTGGCCTGGACCGGCGAACGCCTCCCTTTCGACGTGGCGGCCGGGATCGGGCTGCACGACTTCGCGTGGGGCGTCACGGATCGGGAGCCGGTGCTGGATCCGCGCACCGGCACGCCGGTGACGTTCCTGTCCATCGACGACGACGAGCGCTCCCGCATGTTCCGCGCCGGGCTGGACCGGCAGGAGCGGCTGGACGAGGCGGCCACCATACTGGCCAGCCTGCACTACACGCGCTTCCTGGAGGCGCGCGAACCGGAGACGTTCGCGGCGCACGAGCGGGCGCGGCGCGCGCGGCTGATCGGGAAGCGCACGGACGGCCGGGGCGAGGCGGCATGGAACCGCTTCGCGGACCTGCTCCGCCACTTCGACGATCTCTCGCTGTTCGTCTGCCTCGCCGCACCGGAGTCCCTGGAGTGCCCGGACTGGCTGACGGCGGAGCGCGCGGGCACGGCGCCTGACGGAAGGCGCTGCACGCTGACGTGGCAAGACGCGCGCACGCTCCTGCTCGACCCGTTCCCGTTCGCGCGCGTGCTGGACCTGGAGATCCCGTGCCGCGACATCCCGCGGCGCGCATACTCGTCGCCGGAGGATCTGGCCATCGCGTGGCGCGGCGCCGCGCCCTCGGCCCACCGCGTGCGCCTGGCGCCGGCCGGCGGGAACTGATCACCCGGCGTCCGGCGGCAGCTCCTTCAGCTTCGTCTCCAGCGCGGTCAGCATGCGCTGCGAGCGCTGCGCCTCGGGCAGGGCGTTCGCGCGCGCGATGGCGTCCGTGAGCACCGCACGCGCGCCGGCCACGTCGCCCTTCGCCACGAGGATCTCCGCGCGCGTGCGCAGGATGCCGAGGAGTCGCGGGCCGTAGCCGTGCTGCACCGCGCGGTCGCTGGCGGCGAGCGCGTCGTCCCAGCGCTCCAGCGCCTTGTATGCCGCCACGAGGCGGGCCGGCGGGTTGTAGTCGTCCGGGAAGTCCCGCTCGGACTGCTCCAGCATGGGAATGGCCTTCTCCGGCTGTCCCAGTTCCAGGTACGCGGAGAGCCGGTGCGAGTCGAAGACGGCGCGGGCCGCCGGCGTGGGCGCGGCGACGGCGGCGGCGTCCAGGAACGCGGACCAGTCCGCCGCGATCTCCTTCACCCCCGCGGAATCGCCGGCGGCCTCGCGCGCGGTGAGCAGCGAGATGTAGAGCCCGGAGCGATCGTCCGCGGCGATGGGGATCGACAGGTCGTTCACCGCGCGCCGTGTGGCCTCCTCGAAGCGCGTGACGAGCGCCGCGCGATCGGGGTCGTCCTCGGGCAGGGAGACCGCGCAGTCCAGCCCCACGCCCGCGACCACCGCCACGGACGTGGTGCGCTCCAGTTCCGGGAGCATCCGCGCCGCGAACGGCGCGGCCTTCGCGCACTCCCCCGCGATGGCCCACGTGACGAGCAGCGCCTCCGCGGCGCGCGCGCGGCTGGGCCAATCGGGCGGCGCGGCGTCGATGGCGCGCTCGTACAGCGCGGCGGCTTCCTCCGTGCGACCGGCGCCGTGCAGCTTGTCCGCCGCCGCCAGAAGCTGCGCGGGCGTCTCCGGCTCGGCGCCCGGCGGCGCGTCGAACGCGGCGCGCGCATCACGCAGGATGCCGGCCATCTGGGGGGCGGACGCGCCGCCCACCCACTTGAGGATCACGCTCTCGTCGCGCGGGTCGATGACGAGGTACGTGGGGTACGCGCGCAGCGGGAACCGCTGCAGGAACTCCGCGTTGACCGCCTTCTCCGTGTCGATGTCCAGCCAGACGAACCGTCCGGCGCTCTCCGCGAGGCCCGCGTCCGTGAAGACGTAGGCCTTCATGGAGAGGCACGTGTGTCACCAGGGCGCCCAGGAATCCACGAAGATGGGGAGCTGGCGGGCGCGCGCCTCGGCCAGGGCCTTGGGGTAGTCGTCCGCGATCCAGGGAAGCTCGAACTGGCCGGCCACCTCGGGGATCGGCGGACCGGCCTCCCCGCCCGGGCGGGCGCAGGAGGCGAGGATCAGGAGGGCAACGGCCCCGATCGACGACAGGCGTGGCATGGGACGCTCCCGGTGGGAGGTGTTGCCGCGGGCCGACGCCGCGGTCACGACGGCCCGAGGAATAGCCGAGATGACCCGCCGGCACAAGGGTCAGCCCCGGGCGACTCGCCTCCCACCGAGCCGCTCGGCGCGGCACGGTCGCGCTGCGGACCGCGGCGCGGCGCGCGGAATCGGGCCGGCGTGGAGCCGGTCCAGCGCTTGAAGGCGCGGTGGAACGTGCTCTGGTCCGCGAACCCGAGCAGGTAGGCGACCTCCGAGATCGCGATGTCGGGTTGCTCCAGGTACAGGCGAGCGGTGGCCGCGCGGACCTCGTCGGCCAGGGCCTGGTAGGAGTAGCCGAGGTCGCGCAGGTGCCGCTGCAGGCTGCGCACGCTCGTGCCGAGCCCGCGCGCCACGCTCTCGATCGAGGGGTCGCCCCCGCGCAGCCGCTCGCCGATCGCGCACCGCGTCCGCTCGACCAGGTCGGGGCCGTGCGGGAGCTTCTGCAGCAGGAGGTCGGCGTGCGCGGTGAGCACCTCGAGCACCCCGGAATGGGCGCCGCGGGCGGGGGTCTCCCAGGCGTCGCGGTCGATGTGGACGCGATTGTGGGCGGCCTCGAACTGCACGGGGCTCCCGAAGACGCGTTCGTGCTCCGCCACGTCGGGCGGGGCGCGGTGCACGAAGGTGACTCGCCGCACCGGGAAGTCCACTCCGGTCGCCGCCCGCGCATGCAGCACGAACGCGGCGAAGCAGTACTCCGCGTACGGACGGGTGACGCCTTCGGGTCGGCTGTCGTCGACGACGTCGAACGTGACGGGATCGGCCGACTCGTCGATGGGCAGGCGGATGGCGGTGTTGATGAGGGGGAAGTAGCGGGCCGCACAGCGAATCGCCTCGCCGACCGTCGCGGCGTTCGCAGCCATGTAGTCGATGACCTTGTAGGCGCCGAGCGGGCACGCTTCGGCGGCGTGCAATGACAGCACCGGGTCGCCCGAGAGCTCGTACGCCTTGGCCCACAGGGCGCTGACCTGGCTCCCGGACAGGCGCGCGTCCGGATCGTCCAGCGTGCGGCGGCTGACGCCGGCCGCGCGCAGCAAGACACCGGTGTCGAGGCCCAGACGCTCGCAGGCCGCAACCATGGCGCGGCTGGATACCGTCAGTACCGTCCCGCTGCGCGTCCACATGGGGCGATAGTACCCGAGGCGTGCGGTCTGGCGCCCGCGGCACAGAGTCTGGCGCCGGCGGCCAAGACAACCCGGGCCCCCGCGCCTAGGCTTCCTCCCGACGGTTGCGGTGTGTCGATCGCAACCGCGGACCCCCTGGAGGAAGGAAATGATGACCGGTACGCCCCGAATCCTGATCGCCCTCGCGTGCCTCGTGCCGGCGGCGGCGCTCGCCCACGGCTCGGACGGGCATCCGGCGGATCCGGATCTCCACGTGGATCCCTCGCTCGAGGACTGCTCGGTCCGCTTCGCTCCCGAGCTTACCCAGGACGCGTTCGGCCGCTTCGCGCGCGAGTTCGGGTCGGTCTCGGCGTTCAAGATGATGTCGCCCCCGACGACGTTGGGCCGGGGAGGCATCGCGGTCGGCCTCGAGAACATCTCCTTCACCGTCGAGGACAAGTCCGACGCATGGAACGACACCTTCGCGCATCCCGACGCCACCCACGAGCTCGGCGCGAACCAGTCGTTCCCGAAGCTCCGGCTCGGCGTCGGGGTCGCCGGACGCCTCGATGTCGGCGCCTTCTACGCCGAGAACCCGCAGGCGAACTACGGCTGGCTCGGGCTGGAGGCCAAGTACGGGCTGCTGCGCCAGAGCGAGACGATGCCGATCGCCCTCGCGCTCCGGGGGGCGTACACCCGCACCCTCTACGTCGACGACATGAGCATGCACGTCGTCACCGGCGACGTCGCGGCGGGACGCACGTTCCGCGGCCGGATCACGCCCTACGTGGGCGTGGGCGGCGATCTGGTCCTGGCGAAGGAGACGACGGACGCTGTCGCGCTGCGGAGCGAGAATCACGTCGTCGGACACGTGGTCGGCGGCGTCGAGGTCCGGTTCTGGCACCTCGCCCTCGGCGCCGAGGCGCACCGGGCGGCGCTGACGAGCTTCCAGTGGCAGGTCATGACGCTGTTCTGAGTGCCGTCCCCGCGAGCCCTCCGGATCCGGGCTTGACGTCGGCACAATAGTACGCTATCGTACTGTCGGATTTCGGACCAACGTCCGCCGCCCGCCCCTGGAGGTCGGAGTGCCGCTCCTCTTCCTCTCTCCGCTCCACCGGGCCATGCGGCAGATCGGCATCCACCTGTCGGCCGAGGTGGCTCCCCTCGGACTGCAGGGCACGGAGGGGCATCTGCTGTCGTTCCTGCGCAGCTACGCTCCGGTCCCGATCTCCGAACTCGGCCGGGTCTTCGGGCTGAAGAAGTCCACGCTCACGAGCCTCCTGGACCGGCTCGAGCGGCGCGGACTCCTGGTCCGGGAACCGCATCCGGGCGACCGCCGCTCGATCCTCATTCGCCCCACCCCGGAGGGGATCCGCCTCGGCAACGAGGTGCAGCGGCCGGTCGACGCGTTGGAGCACGCCCTCCGTGGCGCCATCACGGACGAGGATCTCCGCGGATTCCACCGCGTCCTCGACGCCATCGGCGAGGTCACCCGGGTCCGTGTGCGACCCGAGAGGGAGAGGACATGAGCACGCAGACGCAGCAGCTTCCCGTGAGCCCCAAAACGCTCGGCATGCTGTTCCGCTTCACCCACGGCGTCTTCCGGCAGAACACGGCCGGCGTCACGCAGGAGGAGAGCCTGCGCCAGCCGCAACCCGCCGGGAACTGCATCAACTGGGTCGGGGGGCACCTCGTGTCGTCGCGGCAGGGCCTCCTGGCCTCGCTGGGCGTCGCGCCCACGTGGACGCAGGCCGAGCGGGACTACTACAAGCGCGGCTCCGCGCCGGTGACCGGCGCCGCGGGGACGATCGCGTGGGAACGGATCGCGGCCGACATGGACGCGTCGCAGGAGGCGCTGCTCGGCGTGATCGCGAACCTCGACACCGAGCGTCTTCTCTCCGCGCTGCCGCCGGAGGGGAACCCCTTCCAGGTGGACTCGCTCGGGGAGAACCTCGCGATCTTCCACTTCCACGAGTCGTACCACGTGGGCCAGCTCGGCGTGCTGCGCCGCCTGGTGGGCAAGCCGGGCGCCATCAAGTAGCGCGGGGCGCGCCCGGCGGTTCGCGCACGCACGAGAAGGGGCCGGCCGGCTCGCGCCGACCGGCCCCGCGTGCCTCCGCGAAGGGCGGGACTAGCCCAGCTGCCCCTTCTCGGCCTTCTTCTTGAGGTCCTCGTTCGCCATGATGGCGATCTCGACGCGGCGGTTCGCGGCCTTGCCCTCGGCCGTGTCGTTCGACATCACGGGCTGCGACTCGCCGTACCCCATCTGCGTCATGCGCGTGGCGTCGACGGACAGCCCGGCCAGGTAGTTCGCCACGGACTGCGCGCGCTGCTTCGACAGGTCGAGGTTGTGCTCGTCGGTGCCGTCGGAGTCCGTGTGGCCCTCGATCAGGATGTTCGTGTCCGAGTACTTGTTCAGCACGGTGGCCAGTTCCTGCAGGTTCGTCTGCGCGTCCGGCTTGAGGGCGGCCTTGTTCACGTCGAACAGGATGCCGGAGTTGAACGTGATCTTGATGCCCTCGCCCACGCGTTCCACCCGCGCCCCCTGCAGCTCCTGGTCCAGCTCCTCGGCCTGCTTGTCCATGTAGTGGCCGATGGCCGCGCCGGCCGCGCCGCCGACCGCCGCGCCCGTGATGGCGCCGATGGCCGTGTTGCCCGTCTGCTTCCCGATGATGCCGCCGATGATCGCGCCGCTGGTGCTGCCGATGACGGCGCCCTTCTGCGTTCCGGTGCAGCTGGCGAGCGCCAGGGACAGGACCAGGACGGTGGCGATGGAGACGATTCGCTTCATGTTCGTTCCTTTCCGCGTGCAGCGGTTCCGTTTCGGGCTTCCGGAAGGGGGCGCCGGAGACAGGCGGCGCGAAACCGGACGCAAGGTAGCACAGCGGCCGCGGCTTGGCAGCGGCGCGCTTCCCCGGGTACGGACCCGTCGCCGCGTCCCGCGGTCACATGCTCCCCTGGCGCCTCCGGAAGGCGTGACCTATTCTCTTGCGTCCCCGGAGGTTGCGCCATGAGAACCCGTCTCGCGCCGCTCGTCGTCCTGGCCGCGCTGGCCGCCGCATCGCCCGCCCCGACCGCCGCCGGAGCGGCGCCGCCCGCCGCGGACGGATCCCGCGTGGAGCAGCTCCCCGGCGGACCGCGGCTGGTCCTCCTGCCCCAGCGGTCCGTGCCCATGGTGTCCTGCACGGTGTTCGTGCCGGCCGGCTCCGCCCTGGAGACCGCGGCCACGAACGGCGCGGCGCACTACCTGGAGCACCTGCTGTTCAACGGGACGACCACCCGCACGCGCGAGGAGATCTACGCGCGCACGGACCTGCTCGGCGCGTACAACAACGCGTCCACGCAGCAGGAGCGCACCGTGTTCCAGCTGCTGCTCCCCTCCGAGGTGTGGCGCGAGGGCTTCGCCCTGCAGGCGGACATGCTGCTGAACTCGGTCATTCCCGAGGACATGTTCGTGAAGGAGCGCGGCATCATCCTGGAGGAACTGGCGAAGGACAAGTCGGACGCGGACTGGGCCGCGGGCGTGTTCGAGGCGCAGGCGCTCTGGGGGGAGGACCCGCGCGCGCTGCCGGTGCTCGGCACCGAGGAGTCCATCGCCGGCATGGACCGCGACGCGGTGGCCGCGTTCTACGCGGAGCGCTACCGGCCGGCGGGGATGACCATCGTCCTCATGGGGGACTTCGATCCGGACGAGGCGCGCGCCGAGGTGGCGAAGACCTACGGCGGACGCCCGGAGCCGGCGGCGCCGCTCCCGCCCCGCCCGCCGTTCCCCGCGGGGCGCACGCTGGTCACGAAGCGGATGGAGAACCTGCAGAGCACGCGCGTGCGCGTGGTGCTGCCGGCGCCGGAGCTCTCGGGCGATGCCTTCGCGGGCGCGCGCATCCTCGGCGGCACGCTGACATCCGGCGAGCACGCCGCGGTCACGCGCGCGGCGGAGGCGGCGGGCGCGGCGCCGCTCGCCGCGTCCGCGTCGGTGGACGGCGGGAGCCCGTGGTCCGCGCTCACGGTGGCACTGGACCTGCCGGCGGAGACGACGGACGTGCGCGCCGTGGTGGACGCGGTGCTCGCGCACCTGGCCGCGGTGGACGCGCGCGGGGTGGACGCGTCGGACCGGCTGGCGGCGCGGCGCGAGTTCCTTTCGGAGGAGCTGTCCCTGCGCGAGAAGATGCACTACTACGGCCTCATGCGCGCGGACGTGCTGGGCGCGAACCCGGAGGCCGCGCTGCGCATCACGGAGCGCCCCGAGGCCGCGGAGAAGGCGGCGGGGGAACTGCTGCGCGCGGCCCTCGCGGACGGGCGGGTGCTGGTGACCGCGGCCGGGCCCGCGCTCGCGGACGGGCGCACGGCGCTGGGCGGCGCGCCCGCGGCCGCGGCGGCCGCCTGGTACGCGGACGTGAAGCCCGGCGGCGTTCCGGCGCTCCCGCCGGCGCCGCCGGTCACCACGGTGACCGAGGTCCGGCGCGTCGTGCTGGAGGACGGGCTGACGGTGATCGCGCACGCGTCGCCGGACGCGCGCACCTTCGCCGCGCACATCCTGCTGAAGGACCGAGCGCGCCACGAGGCCGCGCTGGAGCTGCCACGCGGCGCCGTGGACGTGGTGCACCGCATTCTGGGAACGCGCACCGCGAAGCGTGACGCCGACACGATGCGCGGGCTCCTGGCCACGTACGGCGCATCGCTGAAGGTGACGGACGCGGACATGATCCCGTACGACGACTACTACTTCTCGCCGGAGTACTCGTACGTGCGCCTGGAGGGCTTCGATCTCTTCGGGCTCCCCGCGCTGGAGCTGGCGGCGGAGGCGCTGTACGAGCCCGCGTGGACGGAGGAGAACCTGGCCCAGGCGAAGGCCGCGGCGGCCGCGCGGGCCGCCACGGACGCGGCATCGCCGCGCGCCGCCGCCGCCGCCGCGTTCTACGAGGCCCTCGGCGCGGGGCATCCGCTCGCGGGCGGCGTGTACGGCGCGGCGGATCCGCTGCGCGCGCTCACGCTGGACGACGTGCGCCGCCTGCACGCCGCGATCACCGCGCCGTCGAACGTGATCGTGGCCGTGTCGTCCAGCCTGCCCGCGGACGTGGCGATCGAGGCCGTGCGGCGGATGTTCTCGAAGCGCGCGAACCCCGAGGGCCGGCCGCCGCGGCGCGCATGGACGCCGGCGTCCACCACCGCGCGCGTCGAGGTCCCGGTGGGCAAGGACCAGTCCTGGATCCTCGTGGGCGCGCCGCTCGTGGTGAAGGAGGCGGACCGGCATGCGCTGCGGCTCGCGGGCGTCGTTCTTTCGGACCGCCTCGCGGAGACGCTGCGCGAGAAGGAAGGGTTGGCGTACTCCATCGGCGCCGACGTGCGCCTGTCCGACGGTGCGTGCCTCGTGATGGGCGCGGGCACGCGGCCGGCGAACCTGGAGCGGATGGAGGCGGGCATGAAGGACCTGGCGATGTCGCTCGCCGCGCGCCCGCCCACGCCCGAGGAACTGGAAGGCGCGCGCAACCGGAGCGAGGGACGCGACCGCATGCGCCGCCTCTCGCGCATGGGCTGCGCGTACGCGTACTGCATGGCGGAGCTGCGCGGCAAGGACCCGGCCGCGATCGACGCCGACCTCCCCGCCCTGCGCGCGGTCACTCCCGACGACGTGGCCCGCGTGGCGAAGACGTGGTTCACACCGGCGGACGCGTTCGTCGCGATCGCGCGCTGAGCACGCCGGTGACGGTCGCCGGCCGGGGACACGAGCGCGCCGGGCGGGCCCGGGCGTTCCCGCGCACGGCGTGCGCACTCCGCGGTCCTTGCGCACGCGGTGCGCGATTGCGGCCCGCCCGGGCCCGCGCATGCCGCGACGCGGCCCTCGCGGCGACGGCCGGGGTGGACGGGGCGTGACGACGCGGCGCCGCGGGGTCCTTCCGGTTCCGGACGGGGCGCTCGCGTGGGAGGTCGAGGGGCAAGGCCCGCCGGTCGTGCTGCTTCACGGCTTCACGCTCGATCGCCGGATGTGGAGCCGGCAGGCGGCCTCCGTGGCCGACCGCTTCACCGTCGTCCGGTACGACCTGCGCGGGCACGGCGCGTCCCCGCCGCCGGCCGGCCCCTACCGGCACGCGGACGATCTCCTCGCGCTCCTCGACGGGTTGGACCTGGAGCGCCCCGCGCTCGTCGGGCTCTCGCTGGGCGGCGGCGTGGCCGGCACGTTCGCGGCGCACCACCCCGACCGGCTGCGCTCGCTCGTGCTGGTGGAGTCCTCGCTGGCGGGCTTCGCGTGGTCGGAGGAGCTGCAGCGCGCGCTGGCCGGCGTGCGAGATGCCGCGGCGCGCGGCGGGGTCGAGGCGGCGCGCGCGGCCTGGCTGGCGATGCCGCTGCTGGCCGCGCCGCTCGCGCACCCGGAGTGCGGACCGGACCTGCGCCGATGGCTCACCGAGTACTCCGGGTGGCACTGGGTCCACGCGGATCCCGCGCTCCCCACCGACCCGCCCACGTGCGAGCTGCTGCACAGGATCCGCGTCCCCACGCTGGTCGTGACGGGCGAGCGCA